>NZ_CP012333.1:5942500-7085000 GCF_001263205.1 Labilithrix luteola | reverse complement strand
AGGATCACATCCGTTTCCGCCGGACGTCGACCTGCGCCAGTGGCAGGCGCGCGACCCTGTGGCTCCCGTCGGCGGCGCCGACGCGATCGTGAACCTCGTCGGCAACCCCATCTTTGCGAAAACCTGGACTGCAGCGCGCAAGGAAGAGCTGGCGGAGACGCGCCGAGCGGCGACAAGATCCCTCGTCGAGGGTCTACGCAAGGCGGGCGGCGAGGGCCGCACCTTCGTGTCCTCGAGCGCGATCGAGTACGCGGGCGACACGGGCGACGCGCTCGTGGACGAGACTGCCTCGCTCGGGAAGGGCTTCACGGCCGAGCTCGCAGCCATGTGGGAGACGGAGGCTCGGCGCGCCGTGGACACTGGCGCCCGGCTCGTCCTCCTTCGCCAGAGCCTCGTGCTCGGCCGCGAGGGCGGCACCATCGCGGCACTGCTGCCCATCTACCGCCGCGGGTTCGGCGGGACGCTCGGCCCGGGCCAGCAGTGGATGTCGTGGATCCACGTCGAGGACGCAGCCCGTCTCATCGTGCACGCGATTGACGACCCTCGCATCCGCGGTCCACTCGTCAGCGCCAGCCCGAACCCGGTGACCAACCGCACCTTCGCGAGGAGCTTCGCCCGCGCCGTTCACCGGCCGCGCCTTGGGCCCATGCCGGCGCCGATCATGCGCCTCTTCTTGGGCGAGCGGGCGGAGCTGTTCCTCCAAAGCCACCGTGCGGTGCCGCGGCTAGCGCTCGCGACGGGCTTCCGCTTCCGTTTCCCGGACCTCGACGAGGCCCTCGGCGATCTCCTCGGTCACGTGCACGGCCCCGCAGAGCGTCCCGCCACCGCGACCACCTGAAGCGTCGCAGACGTACCTAGTCGCGTACCGCGGAGGCCCCACCCGAGCGAAGGGGTCTACTTTCGCCAACGAAAGTTTGCTGATCGCGCCAACATCGTGTCCAGCGCCGAGAAGCAGCTCACTTGGAGCCGATGCGGCTACCCTTTTCGCGCGGGGCGATAGGCGCGCGGTGTGCCGCGGTTTCCGTCGTGCTCGAACGACGCGTGGCATAGTGATGGGCCGAACGTCATGGGGAACCAAAAGCACCGTCTGGCTTCCGTCACGCTCGGGACTTTGGTCTGCACCGTGGCGTTCATCGTCGTTCAGGGGTGCCGCGGTCCGCGTCACGCGAGCGGCGCATCCGCGTGCGACACGCTTCGTGACGTTCGCCGGGCCGCGTGCGCGAAACGTGCAGACGCGATCTCCCGCGACCCCGGATACGATGGGAAGGTTCAGGATGCGAGGTGCATGTCGGACTGCGCGCCCGACACAAGCGCGTGCCTCGAGACACGCGACGGAGCATGGGACGTCGTCGTCGATGAGCGCACGTGCATCGCAGGCCTGCCTTACGAGGCCGGCCCCGAGCGGACCACCTGGCGTCTCCTGCATCTCGGGAAGACGGCGAGAAGCGTGCGCTCGTCAGGGCCACAATCGAGCGTCATGCCCCCTCGCCTCGAAATGGTTGGCGGCCAGGTCCGCGTGAGTTTCACGGAACGTTTCGACTACACCTGCATGGGAAGCGCGACGACGCCGTCGCTCCTCGATTGCCTCGGCTCACGCACGCTGCGTCGCCCCGCGTGGTTGCCCGAGCACATGAGCGTTCAATCCGGGCGCCCTGATTCGGCCCGATGGGAGCCTGGGAAACGTTGGGACTCCGGCTCGCAGAGCCTCATGCTCGACGAGAACGGTCGCGCGCGCGTATCGCTCGAAGCGATGCCGCTCGATGTGCACGATGACGACGTCAGCTCGTGGGTCCTGGCAGGGCCGACGCTGCGAGGTAGCGTCGACGACGCAGGTGTCGTCTCGTTCGACGCGCCCGAGGATCTCGCCTCGGATCGCGCGGAATGCAACCAACTGCCCTCCCCCTCGAAGGCGCACGCCTCCTCATTGTGGAGGAGCGCGCTCTGCTCGCGGTTGCAAGGGCAACCCGTCGCATGGATCGTCCGCGAGTGGAACGCGAAGTGCGCTTCGTGGAGGAAGGGCGCAGACGACGAGTACGAGCTTGCAGGAGCGTGCCGCGTCGACGCCGACAACCTCTGGTCAAACACGAAGGGCGTGCCGAAGATCGTCGTACACTACCTCGAGCAGGTCACGCCGTGGCCGACCCCGGCGGGGGAACGGCCGCCGCCATCAACTGCCGAACGTCGCAGATGATTCGTTCTACGTTCGCCAACGAAAGTCCGCGATCCGCCTTGCTCGCGCGGCGCCCTCTCCTACCCTGAGCCGCATGATCCACGGCGCCCACGTCATTCTCTACAGCAAGGACGCGGAAGCCGACCGCGCCTTCTTCCGCGACGTCCTCTCGTACCCGTTCGCCGACGCCGGCCACGGCTGGCTGATCTTCGCGCTGCCGCCCGCGGAGGTGGCGGTGCACCCGTCGGACGCGAACGACACGCACGAGCTCTATCTCATGTGCGACGACGTCCACGCACTCGTCGAGCAGATGAAGGGCAAGGGGATCGCCTGCTCGCCGATCGACGAGCAGCGCTGGGGGTCGATTACGCGCGTGACGTTGCCGGGCGGAGGCAAGCTCGGGATCTATCAGCCCAAGCACGCCTCGCCGCTCCGGCCAGCCGGATCGTGAGCTCGCCGCACCGCTCACGTCGGTGCAAGCCGCGGGCGACCTTCGAGTGATCGCGACCGAGCTACGCGAGCGTTCGGCGCCGTGCAGACGACGTACACGATTCCTGTGCGAACGCGCACCTCGGTACGTACCTTGCCTTGTCTAGAAAACGATGATTCGACGTTTCCTCGTACCCGCCTTCCTTCCTGCGTGCTTGTCCCTCTCGCTCTTCGCGGGCTGTTCGACCTCGAACGACACCGCGCCTACAGCGGTCTCCGCCGGAGAGGGTCCGGCGCCCGGCGCTCCCGATGCCTCCGTCGACGCCGGGCCTGACGCCTTTGTCGAGGTTCCGGTTTGGAAGGAGACCAGCGTTCAGATCGCAATCTCGAGCTCCGGCTACTGGGAGGGAGCGACAGGTTACGCGAAGGACCGTGCGGACATGTCCGACGAGCAGCTCACCGCCGTGGCAGGCCTCCGGACGATCCAGCCGCGCGATGTGCCGCGACCGGCGGATGGGACGAGCATAGAGGTTCGCGTGACCGACCAGGATGGCAGCGTCGCCACCTTCCGCGCAGAGGAATTCAACGTACCTGCGGCCGCGGGGGCCTTGCCCACGATCGACTACGACACGCTCAAGCCATTTCTCGCCACGATTCAGTGCTTGGCGGCCCACGACGTGCCGTCGGTAGCGAGGACGACGGAAGCGCCCGTCGATCCTGCTGGTGCCGACGTCAGCAGCGCCGTCGCCCTTCCGGCGGACACCGGATGCGTGAACGGGGTGTTCGTGCCTTATCAGTGCAGCGATAGTTTTCTGACGTTCGATGTTCAGGCACCCACGACGTACGACATCGTGAGTGGTCGCTGCCTCGAGAACCTGAGCCTGCGGATCTATTCGAACGATCGCACGACGCTCTTGGCGACAAGCGTGCCCGGGAGCGGCGATGCGTGCTTCACCCTGCGACACACCTTCGACGTCGGACGGTACCTGCTCGTCATGAGCAAGACGAACGCTGCCGGTTGCTCGGTCGACGGGAAGACGGGCGATACGAGCCTCCGCATTCAGAAGGCGAAGTAGCGCGCGGCCCACGCGAGGCCACGCCGGCACCGTCGAAAGACGAATCGCGGCGTGAGGTTGACCGGAGCGCTAGCATTCGAGCGCATGCAACGCAGACGACATCCGCTCGTCGCCCTGGCCTTGGTCGTGGGCCTCATGGCGTGTTCGCCGGCGCCTCGCACGACGCCGCCGGTGGACTCCTCTCGTCGCGACGCCAGCATCGCGATCGCACCGCGAGCGTCGGCGCTCGACGAAGCCGGCGCACCGGAACCGCCGCGCCCGCTCGACGCCCACCCTTCTTGCGACCGATCGGAACTACCCCACAGGCATCGCCGTGGACGGCGACTCCGTCTACTGGGCTTCGTCTTCGGGGTCTCTCGCCAAGCTCGAGAAGCCGCGCTGAGCGCGCTGACATGCGGGCGCGTTGATGGCGCGGCGCTCTAGTGGATGATGACCGGACGGGTCACGAGGTTTCGCTGCGCCATCCCACCCGGATACGCGTAGCTCGCGTAGGCAGCCCAGCCCCAGAGCGTCGCCGAGAACGCCCCGTCGCTCTTCACGCGATGCAGCCCGAAGGTGCAGGTGTTTGCGCCGAAGGTCTCGCCGGGACCGCCGTTACGCGAGAGGTCGACGCGACGGAACTCGAACTCTCCGCCGTTGCCGATCGGCGTCCAGCCGTCGAGGTTCTGACCGGCGCACTCGAGCCAGACGTCCTTGAAGCCGACCTTGTCGCGTTGCCGAATGAGAACGAGCGACGTGTCGTCGTACGTCGGATCGGCGTAGAAGGCATAGCTGTTCAGGTACTGGCCAGCGGGGACGACGTTGACGAACTCGGGATCGCCCTTCTGCCCCGACTCCGGGTTCTCCGCGCCCGTCATGTACGCCGCGAGATAGAAGGGATGATCGGCGTCCTGGCTCCGAACGACGAAGGGCTGGGGCGAGGTGAAGTTCATCACCTCGCCTGCGTTCAGCGTCTGCGGCGCGCCGTCCGGACGCGCCGGATCGTAGGTCAGCGTCGTCCCGTCGAACGCCGCGACGATGCGGTGGAGCGCCGGCTCCTGATCGTCGACCCGGCCTCGGTAGCGGACCGCCGCGTAGGTGCTCCCCCACTGGGAGAGGGCTGGGAGCTCTTGCTGCGCCGAATCGCACGCCAAGATCCCCGCAGGGATTTGCATGCACGAATGGCCGCCGAAGATCGACGTCGGCCGGGTCGACTCGACGATGCTCCCCGAGAGCTCCTCGTCCTGAGAGAGCTGGAGGAACTCGCCCTTCGAAAGCGTATACGTCACCTTGGTGCCGCGAAGGCCAGGCTCGACGTTCGGGCCGCCCTGGATGTCCTTCGCCGGCACGACGGTGACGACCGTGTCGTCCTCCGCCGCGACGATCTGCGCGCCCGGGAGCCCACGATCGCTGGTGAGCCTCCGCTGCGCCGGCTCGATGAGGACGTGCTGCTTCCCCCAAGAGACGACCGGTAGGAGGAGCGTCGCCGACGGCACGAAGCTGGCCGCGCCGCCGAACGGGTAAATCGTCGCCACGCTGAGCGGCACCTCGCTCGTGAGATGGAACGACGACGACCTGCCCGATCGCGCCGGGACCGTCCAGCCCTCGAGCGCCGGCTTCACACCTTCCGGACAGCCGATGTGGTTCACCTGCTGGTTGCCCGGAGGCGCGCTCGCGAGGAAGACCACGACCGAGTCACCGGCCACCACGGGGTTCGACGATCGCGTCAACTCCGACGTGCCAGGCGTGAACTTGTAGATCGCCCCCGTGAGATCGAGCTTGCGCCCCTCGAGCTCGAGGCCAATCTCGGCGGGCACGCCCCACACGTTGGTGACATAAGCCGCGTAGCAGCTTCGCGCCCACGCCGGATGAACCGGCGGCGGCTGCATGTAGAACTCGCAACCGAGCGAGCTCTGCGCGTTAGCGGTCGCCTGGCAGGCGGGGACGCACTGGCCGTCGGCGCAGCCGAGCTCCGGCGGACAGGTGTCGACGACCTCGCCGTTGCACGAGCGGATGACGGAGCGGAGATCGAGCGAACACTGCAGCGGGCAAGAATTCTCAGGCGCGCCGGCCTCGCCGAAATCCGGCGCTGGCGCTGGCGCGAAACCATCGCGCTTGCCGTCGCCGCACGCGCCCACGACGCCCACGGCGCCGAGCACCACGACAGCGCGGAGGAACGTCCTCGAAGATACCTTCATGGAAGGAACACTGCCTCTCATGGAAGAGTCACCCGCTCCGGTTTGGTGCTGAACGTTCCGATGCCGCCACGCCCCAGCGTGCCGGCGGTGTCGTCTCCCCAGCAATAGATGCTCCCGTCTTCGAGCAGGGCGCAGGCGCTCTCTCCGAGCGCGCGCACCGACACCGCCGGCGCCGGCAGACCGGCGACCTTGGCCGGCACCTGCGCGAAGGTCCGCGTCCCGTCGCCGACCTGGCCGCGCTCGTTCTTCCCCCAGCAATAGACCAAACCGCCCGCCACGACGGCGCAGCCACGCTGGTAGTCGCTCGCGAAGTCCTCGGGCGCCGTCGAGATCTGCGTCACCGGCTCGGGGACGCTGACGATCTCCGGCAGTGAGCGCACCGGCGGAGGGATCCTGTCGTCGGTCACGGGGTCGGGGTAGTAGCCCCAACAGTAGGCTCTGCCTCGCGCGACGGCGCAGACGTTGGCCCCGGCGACGTCGATCGCGGTGACACCGTCGAGGCGAAGCGGCGTCGGGTACGGATCGAGGGCGAGCGACGACGGGCGCCCGAGCACCCGCTGATCGCCCCAGCTGAGTACGCCGCCGCCCGAGCGGAGGATGAACGTCGCGTCGCCGACGGCGAGCGTGGAGGGTGCCGGCCCGGCCGGCAGCGCGACGACGGTGGCGTCGACGGCGGCGTAGGGTGTCCCGCCGGCGTCGACGTACGCGCTCTGTGGACCGAGCGGCTCGAGGCCATATCCCCAACACGAGAGCTCGTCGCTGGCGAGGATCGCGCAGCCGAAGTCCGAGCCTACGCGGTGGCCGACGCGCACGGTCTTGACCGGCGGGAGCGGCAGCGTCGTCGGTGCGTTCGAGCCGTCGCTGCGGTGATCGCCGAAGCCCCAACACGTGACGCTACCGTCGCCGAGGACTGCGCACGTCTCGGTAATTTCCTTGGCCCCATCGACGCCGACGACGAAGTCGGCCTTGCCGCTCGGACGGACGCCGGCGTCCTGGCCGCGACCGAGCTCACCGCGATCGTTCGTTCCCCAACAGGCGACGCGGCCGCTGTCGAGGAGAACGCAATACGCCTTTGCACGGACGTCGAAGAGGAGGTCCGGCGACCACTCCGTCTCGCTCCCGATGACGTCGGCCGCGGAGGTCGATGTCAGCGCGACCGCGCACGGGGTCACGGCACAATGCACCTGCCTCGGCGGTCCGGCGTCGGCGTACGGGTCCGGCCTCGCGTCGCCGTCGGCGTCGCTGGCGCCGGCTTCGGGCGAAGCCTCGACCTCGGCGCCGGAGTCCACCGCGGCCTCTTCTTCGGCGGGAATCGTGTGGGACACCTCGACCGACGTGCAGCTCGCAACGGCAACGACCAGCGGCGGCAGGACGAACAGCGCAGCGACGCCGGCGGCAACGCGGACGGCGCGGTCAGGGACCGATCTTGTGGAGCGCATACGATCCTCCGAAGAGCCAAATGTCGGTCGCCGAGCGTCCGCGGAGCTTCAGGTCGGCAACGAGGGGAATACCGTGGAGCGCGATGCTCGCGATCGCGAACGCGCCGCCGTCTTTTCGAATGTCCTCGTTGTGGTAGAGGACCTCGACGCCCGACTGCGTTCGGACGGCATAAATCTCGTTCTGGGAAGGCCCCCAGACCCGCGAGCCCATGAGCGCCCGGGCCTCGAGGACCTCGCCGAGAGCGACGCCGCCGTCACCGTCGTGCGAGGCTTCGAGCCAGGTTCCGCCCCGGGTCCAAGCGGTGGCGAGCGTGCCCTCGCCGAGCACGTAGGCTTGGTCGAACCACGCGAGCGTCGCGTTCGCGCCCGGGCTGCTGACGCACATGCCGACGTTATCGGAGTACTCGAACGTGCAGTCGGCGAGGACGACGTAGCGATCGCCGACGAGGCGGGCGAGGTACCCGCAGAAGGAATCCTGGCTCCAGGTCTGGTCGCCTCCTCGCACGCCGCTGAACCAAACGTCGTCGCCGCTCGTCCCGGCGATCGTGGTGAAGGAGAAGATCTTGTCCCCACACTCCGGCGAGGACCAATCGGTCTCTTCGTGCAGCGTCTTCCATTCCGCGGCCCCGGCTGCGCGTCGGTGGATGCGATGCGCCGAAGCGGCGAAGACATCTGCCCCTGCTCCCCAGATCGAGAGGATTGGCTCGTCGTTCGACACGGCCTCGGTGGTGAAGCTCCACGCGCCACCGGACCTCGTGCCGTGGACCACTTGGCCCTGCTCACCCCCCGCCCAGACCTCGTCTCGCCCCGCCGCCCAGACGACGCCGAGACCAGAGACCCCCTCGTGGATGAAGCTCCATCGCTCGCCCTCGAAGGCGAGGAGGCCCGCCGTGCGGTCGGCCGCGAACGCTGCGCCTTCGAGCGGCCACAGATCGTCGAAGCGCGTCGCCGGGTCCGTGGTGCGCGTCGTGCACCACCCGGTCGTGCTGCACGGGAGTGCGCCGTCGCCGGAGTCGAGGACACTCGAGTCGCGCCCCGCGTCCGAGCCCGGCACGCTCGCGTCGGTGTCGCTGCCGGTGTCCGGCGGGCCCGCCCCGGGATCGACGTCCTCGTTGCTTGCACATGCGGCCACGCCCGCCGCCGCGGCGGCCGCGGTGAGGAGCGTGCCGATGAAGATTCGTTGCCTTCGATAACGCATGAAGCCCCTCAGATCGTCTTTCCGAGCGAGAGAAGGACGCCGTCGCCGGCCACCCAGACTCGACCTCGCTCTGCGCAGAAGACGGCGTGCAGATCGGGCCGTCGCGCGCCGAGACCGGCGATCGCGATTCGCGTCCATTTCACGCCGTCGAAGTGGAGGACGACGGCGCCGTCGCCGACTGCCCAGACGTCGTCGGGAGCCGTGCCGGTGATCGCGCGGAGCGTCACGTCCGTAGGCACGTCGGGCGCGGAGTCGAAGAGCACGCCGGAGCCGCGGAACCGACGGACGGTCCCCTCGCTCCCGACCGCCCAGACGTCGTCAGAGCCGCTCGCCCAGACGCCGTGGAGCGTCGCGAGCGTCTGGGTGTTGAAGGATTGCAGCACCGGCGCGTCCCCGGAGCCGTCGCTGACGCGGATCGCTCTGCCGACACCGCCGACCGCCCAGACCTCGTCCTTCGACACGGCGTGGATCGCCAAGACGCTGCTCAGGACCGGGACCGACGCGATCAGCGTCGTCTCGATGCCGTCCTCCGTGCGCTGCGCCCGCGTGAGCGCGACACTCCTCCGGCTGTCTTGCACTGCGAACCACGCCGGACCGCCCGTGGGGTACGCCCCCGCGACGACGCCTTGGTAAAAGGGCCACCCGCCTCCGACCTCGGTGGTGGAGAGCGGCTGCCAGCCCTCGGCGCCGCCGTCTCCCGCCGGCATGTGCACGTAGACCGAGCGGAACGTCGAAGCCGTCCACGCTTCTTCCGGCGAGAGCGCGATCACGCTGCTGAACGTGTCGAGGACGCCCAGGGCCGCTTCCTGCCACGAAGCGCCGTCGAAGTGGAGCACGGTGCCCTTCGTCCCGACGGCCCAGACGCTCGACGCCGACGTCCCGGCGATGCTCCGGAGCCGCGCCCCCGTCTTGAGCGGAGCAGAGACGGTACAGAACAGACCTTCGCCGCACTCCGCTGGGTAGAACTCGCAATCGGTGCAGGGCCCAGCTTCGGCGGCATCCGCGGCATCATCGGCGTCCGCTTCGGCGTCCGCGGACAGCGCAGGGCCGGCGTCCTTCACGACGGGGTCCGGGTCTGCCTCGCCCGTGCTGCACCCGACGAGGTACGCGGTCGTGACGACCGGGACGAGCACGAAGAGCGCCATGACTTCTCTGCCGAGACTGCGACGGTTCACTTGATCCCTCCACACGCCTCGACGGCGCAGTGCCCGCCGACACAAGCCTGCCCGACAGCGAGATCGCAAGAGATGCCGCAGCCTCCGCAGTTACGAGGATCGGAGAGGAGCGAGGTCTCGCATCCGTCGTCTGCGCTGTCGTTGCAGTCGGCGTGACCGTCTTGACAGAAGAAGTCACACTCACCGCCGTTGCACATCTGACCGGTGAAAGGAAGATTGAGCGGCGCGCATTGGCGACCGCAGGCGCCGCAATTCTCGAGTTCGCTCGCGACGTCGACGCACGTCCCCGTGCAGTCCTGCATTCCGGGGGGGCAGCCGCAGGAATACGCCATCTCGGCCGTCTGGAAAGTGCAATGGACTCCCGCAGGGCAGGCGATCCCGCACCCACCGCAGTTCGCGTCGTCTGGATGGTCCGTCGAGATCTCGCAGCCGTTCGAGTCAGGCAACTTCAGGTCATGGTCGCAATCCAGCTTGCGAGCCTGACACTTGATCTGATCACACTGACTGTTGACACATCCGTAGTAGGCCTCCGGCGGCCCCCCGCTGAGCGTGCAGGTCTCGCCGCACTTCCCGCAGTTGTAGTCATCGCTCGTCGTGTCCACGCAGGAGCCGCCGCAATTCTTGAGTGGCGGGGGGCACCCGCACTTGCCGCCCTTGCAGGGCTCCCCGTCGGCGCAGCGGATGCCGCAACCGCCGCAGTTCATGGGCGTGTCGAGCTGCACCTCGCACCCGTTGTCGGGGATGCCGTCGCAGTCGGCGTTCAACTGGGCGTTGCACGTCATCACGCACTTGCCGTGGTTGCAGGTGAACTTCGCGCCGAACGAATCACCGACCACGGGGCACGCTTGCCCGCACGCCCCGCAGTTATTCGGGTCGCGCGAGAGGTCGATGTCGCACGAGAACGTCGACGTCGGACACGTGGTGAACGGCTCGGCGCACTTGCTCGTCGGGCAGTACTCGGTCGCGATCTCGCCGGCGTCGGATCCCCCCTCCTGGCCGGAGAACGACGGGCCCGCGTCGTCGTTCAAGGTCTCGCCGACCAGGTTCGGCTGCGAGCTACATCCGGAGCTCGCCGAGCTCAGCAGGATGACGAGGGCGCCGAACGCCGCGCAAGCAGCGAGGTTTGCAATCGCAATTTTCGCAGAGTTCGCTTGAACCCGCGAGCCGCGCGGGGGCTTCGTCGGCCGAACGACCATGCAGCATGTATGGAACGTCGTCCGGCAAACTTCGCGTATTCGGCACCAGGTGATTTTTTTTGCTGGGCGAGCCCACTCGTTCCATTCACGTGGTGTGTCGACGTGTCTCCGAGCGGCATGCGCGGAATCGGGCGGGTGGTGTCCAGTGGCGGCCGCCCACGATGCTCGGCTAGTCTCGGAGGAGATGCGTCTTCGAGGAGCGTTGGCCTCGGCCTTCGCCGTGCTCTGGTCGTCTGTGAGCGACGCCAGCGAGCCCTCGACCGGCGGATCCGTCGTGGCCATCACCTCGACAGGGCAGTGTCTAAAGCCGGCGGCCGTCGCGCTCGAGCTCGAACGCCTGCGGCCCCCACAGCCGGGTGACGGGCGCCTCCGGCTCGACATCCGCGAGAGCCAGCAGGGTCAGCACGGCCGCCACGACGTGACGGTCGAGGTCTACCGCGACGGCCGGCTCGCAGGGGACCGCTCGTTCGACGACGTCCCAAGCGACTGTGGCGAGCGCATCCGTCTCGTGGCCGTCGCGATCGCCGTGGCGCTCGAGCGCCTGCTCGAGGCCGATGAAGCCGTCCAAGCGGCGCCCCCCGCCTCGTTCGACGGCGCGCCGCTCGTCGCTCCAGCCGAGGGTACGACGGCCCCGCTTGGGAACCGGCCGCCGGCCCGAAGCACGAAGGCCCCTGGTCCCCGCGAATCGGCCGCGCTCGACGTCTTCGTGGCGGCCGCTGCGGAGGCGGCCGTCGGGGTGACCCCCGGAGTTGGCGCGGGCGCGGCTCTCGACGTCGGGCTCTACGTCGGCCGTCGCTGGTCCTTCGGAGCCTCGGGCCACTGGCTCGTCGGGTTACCCTACGATCTCGGGCCGGGCGAGGTCGATGCGAGCCTCCTCGTCGTCGCGCTCGGGGGTGTTTCGCGCCGTACGAGGAGCGGCCACTGCGCGTGGCTGCCTGCAGCCGAGTGCTCGGCGGATCATGGAGGGCGGTCGGTCGAGGTTACGGGAGGGACTCGGAGGCGACGCAAGCGTGGTTCGCTGTCGAGGTCGGGGCGCGCGCCGAGGTCGCGCTGTCGAGGCACGTCGCGCTCCACGTCGAGGCGGACGTGCTCGTCCCCTTCACGAGGCCGACGCTCGAGATCCGCGACCGCTCCGAGATCCTCCACGCGACGACGCCGGCCCTCGGCGCGCTCTTGTCCGCTGGGCCCCTCCTCCGTTTCTGACGAGCATCGATGATGATGACAGCCAAGAGCCACGGGGGGGTATTCGCAGCGCCGGCGGTGAACGACACCGCCGCGTTGTTCCGCGCGCATGCCGCGTTCGTGGCGCGGTTCCTCTGTCGCCTTGGCATCGGGCGCGACGAGATCGAGGACATGGTCCAGGAGGTCTTCCTCATCGTCCACCGCCGCGGTGGCTTCGAGGAGCGCGAGGCGAAGGCCACCACGTACCTCGCCCAGATCGCATTTTTGCTCGCGCGCGACCGGCGACGCCTTCTCAAGCGACGCAAGACCGACGTGAACGACGACCTCACCGAGATCGTCGACCCCACGATAAACCCCGAGGATCGGGCCGCGCTCACGGAGAAGATCCGACTCGCCGAGCGCGCGCTCCAACGCCTTCCCCCAGAGCTCTGCGCGCTCTTCGTCCTCTTCGAGCTCGAGAACGAATCTTGTGGCGCGCTCGCGGCGGCCTTCGACCTCCCCATCGGGACGGTCCACTCCCGCCTCCGGCTCGCACGGCGCGAGTTCATCAACGCCTACAACCGGCTCAAGAAGGAGAAGCTTCCATGACGGAGCATCACCCCATTCATGACGAGCCCTCCGCGGTCGACGAAGAGATCCGTGACGTCGTTCGCGGACTGCGCGCGAACGACCCCGCGGCATTCGACGTCGCGCGCGGTCTCGCCCGCTTCGAACGGGCCGTCGCGGCGACGCCCCGCCCGACGTGGCCGCTCGGCCGGCTCATCAGGCTCATCCCGATGGCCGTCCTCGTGACCGCAGCGGGAACGGGGCTCTACGCCTTCGAGGCGCGGCGCGCGCACGGGGGCGGCGAGGCGCCGGCGCCCGCATCTCCCGTCACGATGACGGCGCCATCCGCGCACGAGGGCGCGCGGGTCGCCCCGACGATCCCACCCCCCGAAGCGCCGCGTAGCGAGGGCGCGTCGGCGATCTCCGTCGACGCCTTGCCGGTGGCGCGCTCCAGCGTCACCGCCCCGCCCCGCCCGGTGGCGCGCGCCACGACGCCGTCGCCGAGCCCGACCCGCAGCGTGAGCGAGCGCGAGGTCATGCAGCTCGTCGAGCTCCGTCGCGTCGCTGTGACCGACGCCGCGGCCGCCGTCGAGCTCGCGCGCGCGGGCCACGCCGAGTTTCCGCGCGGTAGGTTGTATCCGGAGCGCGAAGCGATCCTGATCGACGCGCTCCGGCAGAGCGGTCACCCCGACGAGGCGCGGGCGCACGCGGCTCAGTTCGTCGAGCGCTATCCGACGCACACCGTGACCCCGCGAATGCGAAGCCTCGTCGATCCGTGAGGCCTCGCGCCTCTGGAGCGATGAGAGGCCTCGCCAGCCTCACCGAGGGCTTCGTCGAGATCGTGTCGTAACGTCCTTCCCGACCGCGACGACGATCTCCCGGAGCCATCGGGCGGCTTCGTCGTCTTCGCGCCGCCGCGGATAGAACAAGAATTCCTCGTAGGGCCCCTGATCGAGCGGCGGCTTCGCGGTCACGAGCGCGAGCGGCGCGGCCAACGCCTCGGCGAGGCGCCGCGGCACGAACGCGACGAGGTCGCTCGCCGCCGCCGCATGCAGTGCTTGCAAATAGCTCGGCACGGTAAGACCGATTTGGCGCTCGACGCCCTTCGTCGCCAGCCACGTATCCAAAGGATCGCGCGTCACGGCGATGTGGCGCGCCTCGGCGAACGCGCGAAGCGTTCCGAGCCGCTTCAGCCGTGGATGATCGCGACGAACGACCAGGACGTCGCGATCGCCGAAGAGAGCTTGGCGCTCGAACCCCTGGAGATCGACCGCCTCGCACGACGTGAAGAGATCGAGCGAGCGCAAGCGCTCCGCGGTCATCGCGAACGGGCTCTCCCACGGCAGCACCTCGAGCCGCGCGCGCGGCGCTTCGACGCTCATTCGCCGCACGATGGCGGGCACGACGAGATCCGCGAGGTGATCGTGAATCACGACTTGGAATCGCCGCGTGCTCGTCTTCGGCACGAACGACTCGGGCGCGAGCAGCGTCCGAACGCGCTCGAGCGCTTCGGGCAACGACTGGCGAAGGCGGAGCGCCCGCGGCGTGAGCTCCATCCGCGTGCCGACGCGGACGAGGAGCGCGTCGCCCAAGAGCTCGCGCAGACGCAGGAGCGAATGGCTGACGGCCGGCTGCGAACGCCCGATACGACGCGCCGCGCGCCCCACGTGAGCCTCGGCGAGGAGCGCCTCGAGCGTGACGAGGAGATTGAGATCGACGGATGATAGATTCACCATACGAATCGATCCGATTCTAGCAATCGATTGGACGAATCGACCAGCGCGCGCGATGAACCTCTCATGCAGAATCGAGTGTCCGTCGTTCCCGCAGGCATGAAGAATCTCCACGAGAAGTTCCGCTACTCGCCGGCAGTGAGATCGGGAGACCTCCTGTTCCTCGCAGGCCAGGTGGGTCGCGACGAAGACCTGAACGTCATCGAAGGCAAAGAAGCACAGTTCACGCAGGCCTTCGAGAACCTGAAGAAGGTGCTCGCCGCGGCGGGCGCCACCATGGACGACGTCGTCGACATGGTGAGCTACCACACCGACATGCGCGATCTCGGGCTCTTCATCCAAGTACGCGATCGCTACGTCACGAACGCCGAGCGCTACCCGGCGTGGACGGCGCTCGGTGTCACCGCCCTCGCGATGCCGGGCCTCTTCGCCGAGATCAGGTGCACCGCACGTCTGCCGTAGTCGTCATTCTTCCGCGCGGAGCGTGCCGCGGATCTTCGAGTGGATGGAGGTGGACCGAGCGGACACTCTGACGAGAGGCGTCCCTTCACCGTTCCACCTTCGCCTCCTCGAAGCCTGCGCGATTCCAGTCGTCGGCGCTGGAAGCAGCGGGACCCGCCTGTCAGGTTTGGCGCAAACTGGCACGTCGTGCAAACTGCATTGGATGCCATTTTGCGGCGTCGGCGTGCATGGCACTTCCCATGCCTTCGGCCTTTGGGGGAGCTCGCTGGATGACCTCTGGGCGGCCACGCGCGCAGGCGTGCTCCACCACTGGGATGGCGACACCTGGTCGGAGGTCGCGACCGGAGGAATCTCGGTGACTCCGGTTCGTGGCAGCGGTCCGAACGACGTCTGGGCAATAGCGCCGGGAGTCGCGGTCGTTCACTGGGACGGCGTGAGCTGGTCGACCACCCCGACGCTCGACGCCGTCGACATCTGGGCAGCCTCGCCGAACGACGCTACGGCTTGCGCACGGCGTAGCGGACGTGGGTGACGCGCGGCGAGGCGATGGTTTCGACGAGCTCGACAAGATCGTCATCAATAGCTGCCTCGACGTGCTCAAGACGCGGGCGCGTCGCATGATGCAGCAAGACGTCTGCCCGCCGGTGGAGCCGGGGCCGCCCACGACCCCGCCGCGTTCCGACGTCCTGTGGCTCGAGCCCTACCCCGATGCGCTCTTGCCGGAGGTCCCAGGGCCCGAGCAGGCCGCGCGGCTGCGGGAGGGCATCCGGCTCGCGTTCGTGCGCGTCGTGCAGGTGCTGCCGCCACGCCAGCGCGCCGCGCTGCTCCTCCACGACGTGCTCGACTGGAGCGTCGCCGAGGTCGCCGACATCCTCGAGACCACCGAAGCGGCGATCAACAGCGCGCTGCAGCGTGCGCGTGCCGCCATCGCGCGCCCGGGCGAGGAGTCCCCTGCCCTCGCGCCGCGCCACGCCGAGGTCGTCGACCGGTTCGTGCACGCGTGGGAGAGCGGCGACTTCGACGACTTCGTGAAGCTGCTCGCGACCGACGCAGTGATGAGCATGCCGCCGTGGGAGTACTGGCTCGACGGCAAGGATGCGGTCGTGGCGACGATGCTCTCATCGGGCACATGGGACGGCGAGCGCCGCGCAGGGCGCTATCACCCCGTTTGCCTCACCGTCCTGTCGTTCGATGCCGACAGTCTCGTCGCCGAGCTCACGACGTTCGTGCTTCCGGAGCTCTTCGCGGCGAGGGGCTTCCCGCCCGTGCTCGACGCGTAGCCCAGGCGCGCTTCCGAATCAGAGATTCTAAAGACGGACGCATGCTGAACTCGATGGACGTGCGCGCGGCTACGGCGACGCAAGTTGGCGACGCGGGCATTGCTGCTCACTGCGTAGGTCGCAAATGACCCTCGGGTCGTACCTACGCTCGGCGACCTTTGTCGATGGCTGTTCGCGTTGACTCCATCGTGCGGAATCGTCGTCCTCAACGAAGTCGAGAACGTCACGTTCGGCACGGAGCCATCCGTTGACAGAACAACGTCTTTGCTGCAAACGTCGCTTTTCGGCAACGTAGGAACTCAAGAGAGTCCCAAGCTGCACAGCCATGTGACGGGGGCCCTTCCTTGCAAGGAATGACAGCGACTCCAATGCCGCGCCACACGCTCATTTTCACCTTGGCTCCGGCCCTCATCGGGTTCGCGTTCGCGTGCACGAGCAGCGAGAGTTCCCCTGGCCTCGTTTGCGGAGTCGGAACAATTCAGCGCGACAATGAATGCGTCGTTGCCCCCCACGATTCCGGTGCAACCGAGCACGCCACTGATGCGGCTCCGGATGATGCTGGGCAGAGCGACGACGATTGCAACGTCCCTATTCCCTTCTTCAAAGACAACGATGGCGACGGGTTCGGCGGGCCTGAGACCAAGGTCGCGTGCAAGACGCCCGGAACTGGGTGGGTGACCAAGTCAGGCGATTGTGACGACACGGACCCACTTGTTAACCCGGACGCGAAGCAGTTCCACTCAACGCCGACGAAAGCAGGCTCGTTCGACTACGACTGCGATGGGATTGAGATGCTCGAGCCCACCGCGAAGGTCGATCCTGTGTGTGGTGGCGCCTATCCGAACTGTTCGAACGCAGAGGGATATCGCCCTGCCGGTGACGGACGCAAGATTGAGCCGGGAATGAATGCTCACTGCGGGAGCACTGACTACTTGTCCTGCTACGGCGTATATAGCGGCGGCACGATTTCGTGCAGCGGAGGCACTAGCGTCACTACGCCTCTCGCTTGCCGATAGAGAAACGTCACGAGCGAGACGGACACGGTAACGCGGTTTGACTGGCAAGGTACGCCGGGCCCAGAGTGACGTAATTTATCTTCTCCGAAATTTCAGCCGAGCGAAACGTGAGCGCCGTAATCGCTACAACGCCGTTGGCATTACCGTCCTATCGCTCGAAGGTCGCGTCGCCAAGCTCACGACGTTCGTGCTTCCGGAGCTCTTCGCGGCGTGGGGCTTCCCGCCCGTGCTCGACGCGTGAAGCAGTCCTTCAGGGAAGCGGCAGCACGACCACGCCGCCCGTTTTCGCGTCGGTGTTGACGACGCTTGCGTAGACTTTGTTGTCGAGGATCGTCGTCGCGTAGAAGGCGTAGCCGCTGCCCGTGGCGAGGCACGCGATCTTCTGGAACGACGAGGCGGCGTTCGGGATCCAGAACATGTCGTCCTGGAGGCGGAGGAACACACCGTTCGCCGTCGAGACGATGTTCGTCTGCCCCTTGAACGAGAGGACGTACATGAACTTGCCGAGATCGGTCACCGCGCCGCCTTCGCGCGACGCACGAAGGATGTGCGCCTCGAACGTGGCCGACGTGACGCTGAGCAGATAGATGTCGTTGCCGACGACGCCGAACGGATAGTTCTCCTCGCTCGGCGCGCCGGTGAACGCGAGCTCCTTGGTCGTGCCGCCCGCCTTGGGGAGCTTCCACACCACCGTCGGCGCGTGGTTGGCCTCGCTCTTCGGGTAATAGCTGTAGATTGCATCCTCTCCGAGACGGATGCTCGATGCGTTCGAGCGCGGCTCTGCGCCGAGATCGGTCTCCGTACCGGACTCGAGGTCGTGCTTGAAGACAACGCCGCCCAGGCCGTTGTCGAGCGCGTAGAACGTTTCGCCGTCGAGATAAGCCTCCTGCGTGCCCGCGAGCGAGCCCTGCGGGGTGCGGGTCCACTTCGGCTTCTCCGTCGCATTGCCGCCCGCCTTCGGCACGGTCCAGATTTTGGAGCCGCTGGTCACGACGATGTCGCTGCCGTGCTGGTAGTGGCGCGGCGCGATCGCGCCCTCGGGTGCGTAGACGCTCGTCGCCGTCTTCGCGTCGACGTCGATGCGGAAGACCTCGTCGATCGTCGAGCCGAAGATCTGATTTGCGGCACTCGGTGTCGCTTGGTAGAGGAGAAACGAGCTGCCGCTCGTCGCCTTGCGCGGCTGGAGCACGTAGTCGAACTTCGCCGGGTCGAGGCACGTGCCGGCGTTCGCGCCGCCGCTCGACGGATCGCCACTGCCGTTCTCCGTACTCGACGACGCGCTGTCATCGTCGTTGTTGCACGCGAAGAGAGAAGCGGTGGCGAGGACGATCAGAAGGGATCCGCAAAGAAGGCGCATGCTGACGATCTAAGGCGTTGCGTGCCCTTTCGTGTAGCCACCATTTGGATGACGCTGCCGCGTGCTGAGCGCGCGCACGAGCACACACGTGTGCGGGCGAGAGCCGATGGCGCCGTGGTGATACGGTCTACCAATGCTGAAGGTTTACGGATTCTCCCGAGTGAACGAGTTCGCGCGCGGCAACACGCGGGACCTGCGCGTGCTGTGGGCCCTGGAAGAGATGGGGCTGCCCTACGAGATCGTCGGGATGGATCATCCGAACCACGACCTCGATAGCGACGAGTTCCGCGCGAAGAACCCGTTCGGGCAGCTCCCGGTGATCGATGACGACGGCGTCGTGGTGACAGAGTCGGGAGCGATCCTGCTCTACCTCGCGCGGAAGAGCGGCAAGCTGATGCCGCACGACCTCGCGGGGGAAGCGCAGGTCCTGCGCTGGAGCATCGCCGCGCTGAGCTCGGTCGAGGTCCCCGTGTTGACGATGTGGTTCGTCGGCATCAGCGGCGGCAAAGGAACGAAGCCGCACGATGCACTCCAGCAATGGTCGGACATGCGCCTGGAGCAGCTCGATGGATGGCTTGCGAACCGCACGTTCGTCGCGACCGACGAGTTCACGGTCGCCGACATCCTGATGACCCACGTGCTGAGCGCACGCAGCACCGATCAGGCCCTCTTGGAGCCCTACACGCACGTTCGCAGCTACCTGACGCGCTGTATGGATCGCCCCGCGTGGAAGCGCACGTTCGACGCCTACTGCAAACGCGTCGAAGCCGCTTGAACGCAGACCATCGGCGCCCGCCCGGACGCGATTTGTCTTATTGTTGAATGTTCGGGCCACGAGGCTCTGGATCTTCGCATCGTTCTGCTCACGAGTCGGGAGCCCTTCCAGAAGGCCCGTGCAGTGTCCGTCCGCGAGCAAGAGGTCGTGGAGCCGAGCAAGGCGGATGGCATGCGCAGCGACGGCTCGGAGCAGGTGCCGGCGAATTCGAGCGCAAGACTCGGAGTTCGCACGCGCGCGCGATGGCCGATGCTGTCGCCAATGACGACCGCCTATTTCAGCAGTCTCCTCGAGCACCCCATCACCGAGGTCTGGTCGCTCATTCGTGACTTCAACAACTACCCTGCTTACATCGAGGGGGTGACGGAGAGCGTCATCGAAGACGAGAAGGCCGGCGACGAGATCGGCGCTGTTCGTCGCTTTTTCTACGGTGGTAGCTGGATCCGACAGCGGCTCGATGCGCATTCAGACGAGCAACGCTCACTCACTTACGTCGGCATGGACCCATTCACGTTCCCGCCTGGCATCGTGGACGTGACGCCGGCTCCCGCTCGCTACGAGGGCACCATCCACCTGCTCCCGCTCGTGGACGGCAATCGGACCTTCATCGAATGGTCCGTCACTCTCGACGCGAGGTCAAACGAGGCGGAGCAGTGGCGTAACCTGCTCTTGTCGTTGATCTCGAGCTGGATCGACTCGCTTCGACGAACGCTCGCTGGCCTTCCTCAGCGCGAGGCTCGCGAGCACGACGTGCACCGCCACTAGCAGCGCCGTCACCGCGATGAACGCGGGCTTTCGCGTTTTATGGCGAAACGCGATCATCCCGAGGAGCGCACCGGGAAAGCCGAACGCGAACGTGAGGAGGTGGAGAGTCCGCTCGGGAACGCGGCGTCCCTTCCGTGCGGCGCGCCGCTTGTCGACCCCGAAGGCGACGAAGGTGATGACGCTGCTGATGGCATAGGCGCCGACCACGAAGACGACGACGGGGGACTGTGCGAGGTTCGGCATCACCGTGGGAGAGAGATTCTTTCCGAACGCGACGGTCGCGGCCGACAAGTTCCGCGTTCTTTGGCTTCTCACGCCGGCCATCAGCCGTCACCGCAAGGCGAACACCGATCAGCGGTCATCACCTGCCGGTCGCCTCTGATGCGCGCGCCTAAGCGGAATCGAACTCCGCCCACCATCCAGTAGAAGAGTCGGTCGTCCGTGATGCGCTCTGAGCACGTCTCACGGAGTCGTCCGCACCCGCAACGCGCGCTGGATACCGTGAAATGACGAAGCCGCCGAACCGGGATCTCCGATTCAGCGGCCTCTCTAGTTGCGCGGG
This sequence comes from Labilithrix luteola, assembly GCF_001263205.1. GTDB lineage: Bacteria > Myxococcota_A > Polyangia > Polyangiales > Polyangiaceae > Labilithrix > Labilithrix luteola. The sequence goes on along the minus strand of NZ_CP012333.1, from coordinate 7,064,462 downwards.
CAGGATTTGAACCTACGACCTTCGGGTTATGAGCCCGACGAGCTACCAGGCTGCTCCACCGCGCGTCACCTTCCGTCACCGGAACGAGACGCTTAGTAATCGGCTCTCTCAAGAAGGTCAATCACTTGAGAGAGAACCACGGCGTCAGTGCTGCGTTTCGTGGTCCGGCCGAGATAAAGCGCACAAAGCAACGAAGCCCCAGCTCACTTGGAGCCGAGGCTTCTCTTTGTTGCGCGGGTAGGATTTGAACCTACGACCTTCGGGTTATGAGCCCGACGAGCTACCAGGCTGCTCCACCGCGCGTCACCTTCCGTCACCGGAACGAGACGGTTAGTAGTCGCCTCCCTCAGGAAGGTCAATCACCTAAGTGACCGAAGTCGCAGATTCTTGGAGAGGCCGCGATCGGCGCATTCAGGGGCGCTTCAAGGACGCTTCAGGACCATGGAAGGCTTCGTCGTGGATCGAGCGGAGGTTTTCGGCGCCCTTCGGGATGCGGCCGGGGCCGTAGAGGGCTTCGAACTCGGTGAGGATCTCGTCGAGCGGGAGATCGTCGTAGAGACCGCGCTGGCGGACGTACTCCATGTGGAGGCGGCCCTGGCCGTCGAAGGCCTGGAGGAGAGCGTCTTGGCCGGGCAGGAGCTCGAGCGGAGGGACGCCAAAGCGAGCGCAGAGGGCGGCGTTGAAGGCGGGCGTCACTTTGATGGGCCCGCCGTCGAGCCACATCTCGACATAGCCGTGGAAGATGAAGAGGTCGCTGCCGAGCATGGCGAGGAGCTTGGGGCTCGCGAGGTGGTTCTTCACGTCGGCGAAGCCTAGGCGCGCGGGAATGCCCACCGCGCGTGAGGCCGCGCAGAGGAGCACGGCCTTGGGGATGCAGTAGGCGCTCTCGCGCTCGAGGACCGCGCTCGCCCGGTAGTCGTCGGGGTTCGACGAGAGCGTGTACGGGTCGTAGCGCGGGTGCTCGCGGACCGCGCGGAAGAGGAGCGCAGCACGCTCGTGATCGGTGGTCGCGCCCTCGATCGTGCGGCGGGCGAACGCGACCACGTCGGGGTGATCGGAGTCCACGAATTTGCCGGGCTGGAGAGCAGCGGCAGGCGGAGCGCTAGAGGAAGTGGGCTGCGTCACCCCCCTTACCCTTGCACGACGAGCGGGCGCGTCACCACCTTCCGCCTGTCCCCTTCCCCTCGGGGACGCGAATGAAGCTCAGCATTGAAATCGCGCAGACGATCCTCGACGGCTTCGACAAGCACTACCGCTTGTTCCGCGCGACCAGCGTGACCGCCAAAGAGCGCTACGAGCTCGCCGATTGGGCGGGCGCGAGGGCGGCGTCGCTCGAGCGGATCGACATGTACGACGAGCGCGTCGAGGAGGCCGTGGCCGCCGTCGAGGAGAGCTTTCCGACCGCCGGGCGCGAAGAGACGCTCTGGCCGAAGATCAAACGCGCGTACATCGACCTGCTCTACGAACACAAACAGCCCGAGTGCGCCGAGACGTTCTTCAACTCCGTCGCGCGGCGCGTGCTCGATCGGCAGTATTACCGAAACGAATACATCTTCGATCGGCCGGCGATATCCACCGAACATCTCGACGGCACCGAGCCCACCTATCGCTGTTACTACCCACGTGACAACGAGCTGCGCGAGACGTTCCTCGAGATTCTACGCAGCTTCGATCTGAAGAACCCATTCCAGGATTTGCCGCGCGACATCGAGCGAATCCTGCAGGCCATCGCCGAGCGGTATCCGCAGGGATGGGAGCGCAGGCCCAATTACCAATTGCAGGTCTTGCGCTCGCTCTTCTTTCGAAACAAGGCGGCCTACGTGGTGGGGCGCGTGGTGAATGGAACGCAGCTCGTGCCGTTCGTCGTGCCTTTGCTCAAAGACGACATCGGGCAGGTCTACGTCGACACACTGCTCTTCGAGACGAGCGACATCGGGCGCATCTTCAGCCTCGGCCGCGCGTACTTCATGGTCGACATGGAAGTGCCCTCGGCCTTCGTCGCATTCTTGCAGACGCTGCTTCCGAACAAACCGAAGCACGAGCTCTACACGATGGTGGGCCTGCAAAAGCAGGGCAAGACCATCTTCTTTCGCGACCTGCAGCACCATCTCAAACACTCCACCGACCAGTTCGCGATCGCGCAGGGAACCAAGGGAATGGTGATGCTCGTCTTCACCCTGCCCTCCTTCCCGCACGTCTTCAAAGTCATTCGCGACTGGTTCGCGCCGCCGAAGGACACTGATCGGAAGACCGTCGAAGAGCGCTATCTGTACGTCAAAAGGCACGACCGCGTGGGACGCATGGCCGACACGCTCGAATACGCGCACGTGGCCTTCCCTCGCGAGCGCTTCGATCCCGCGCTCATCGAAGAGCTGCAGCGGCTCGCGCCCTCGTCGGTCGAGTGCGATGGCGATCAGATCATCATCGAGCACCTCTACACGGAGCGGCGCCTCGTGCCCCTCGACGTGTACTTGCGCGACGCCGACGAAGCCCACACGCGCCTCGCCATCCGCGATTACGGCACGGCGCTGAAAGATCTCGCGGGAGCAGACATCTTTCCGGGCGATCTGCTGCTCAAGAACTTCGGCGTCACGCGCTACGGACGCATCGTCTTCTACGACTACGACGAGCTCACCACGCTCACCGATTGCCGCTTCCGCAGCTTGCCCAAGCCTCGCAACGAGGACGACGAGATGGCGAGCGAGCCGTGGTACGCGGTCGATCCACGCGACGTGTTCCCGGAGCAGTTTCCGACCTTTCTCTTTCCCGCCGGCCCGCTGCGCGAGATGTTCCTCGAAGAGCACGGCGACCTCGCGCTCGCCAGCACGTGGGCGGCCCAGCAACACCGCCTCCGCGAAGGCGTGCAGGAAGACCTGTTTCCGTACGCCCGCGAGCTTCGCTTCTGCGTGCGCTACGGCGACAAAGAAGAGCAAGGGCACGACTCGACGACGCTGCCGGCAAGCGCGGCATCGCGCGTCGCGCCCGGCCCGTGAGCGCAGCGCGAGCGCACGTTGCCCGCATCGCCCGGCTCCCGGTGCTCGAGGTGAGTGAGACGCCAGATCGACTGCCTAACCGGCAGAATGCAAGTATCATCTGGCATCATGGCGGCGAACGATCCGAACGACCCGGCATCACGTACGGGCGCGGGAGCTCCGCACACGGCCGGCCCCCCGGCGGCTCCTCCGGCCCCTCCGTCCATTCCGCGTCCGGTTCCTTCGAGCCCCGCTTCGCGAAGCAACGTGCCTCCGCCGCCGAGCTCGCGCGCCACTCCGCCTCCGCTCCCGCCGCGCAGTGCTCCGCCTCCCCTGAGCTCTCGTGGCATGTTCCCTCCGCCGCCGAGCTCGCAAGCGGCCGTGCCTCCGCCGCCGCCGAGCTCGCGTGCAGTGCCGCCGCCCGTTCCGCCTAGCGTTCCGCGCCCGCCGAGCGTCGAGCAACCGCGCAGCGGCTCGCATCGCAGTGCGTCGAGTGGGCCCATGCCCACCGCCGACGGCTTCATGTCCACCGCCGCGAAGATGACCCTCGCCGACATCGCGCTCGCGCTACGCGACGAGCAGCTGCAAGCGAAGGTCGTCCACTACAAGGCGGAACTCGAGACGAGCCCCGAGCTCGACGCCGTCACCGCGCAAGTCGTTCGCGAGCTGCAGGACCTCCAGGCCGCGGCGCGCGCGCGTGGGCCCGGCAGCCGTCCGCCGCCCACGGGAGATCGCTCGCAGCTCGAAATCGAGCTGATTCAAAGCCTCAAAGAGATGCTCGGGCGCGTCTTCCGCAAGGGCAAGCTCGCCACGCTCATCGAGCGAAAGCTCGGCGAAGTGAGCAAGCGCTTCGCGCGCGTGTTCTTCGAGAGCGAGCTGCACGACAAGATCCGCGGCTCGCAAAACGAAGCCAAGGCGATGCGCTTCGCCGAGCAGGCCGTCTACCACGCGCTGCTTCGCTCGCAGGAGCAGATCATCGCGCAGCTCGATTCCTACCAGTACACGAACGACGTCATTCGCACGCGCGCCCGCGAACGCTTCGACTGGATGGTCAAGGAGCTGCAGAACAACTTCCTCGCGCGCACGACTCCCGAGCTCAACGTGCTCGTGAAGATCTTGAACGAGGTCCTGACCGCGTTCTTCACCGAGGAGCTGCCGCCCGAGCTCGGTGAGCTCTCGTGGGAAGTGGTGAAGGAAGCGCGCCTCGCCGACGCTCGCGAAGGCGCCGGCTACAAGATCAGCGCGAGCAGCTTCGCCGTCTTCCGCCAGGCCTTCGAGCGCCGCTTCCTGCAGCGCCTCGTTCCCTTCGTCGAAGACGCCATGCTCGCGCGCGTTCGCGAAGATCGCGGCCAGTTCCGCGACGAGACCATCCGCTTCGTCGCCGATCCGGTCATCTTCAGCGAAGTCTGCGAGGTCGTGTGCGACGCCGTCTACGACATGCTCTACAACGACGGCTTCCTCGATCTCCCCGCCGATTGGCGCGTTCGCCTCTCGACGGGTCGCTAGAGCGTTACCGCTCCACCGAGATCAGCCGCGACGCGTACCGCGGCTGAAGCGGACGCGACCGACGTTGTTCCACCATTCGCGGTAGCGAGCCTGGGCGCGCTCGCGTTCGCGCTTGGGAAGGTCGTCGTAGTAGCCGAAGTATTCCTTCGTGATCGTCTTGAGCTCTTCGCCCGCGGCGGCACGCAGGAGCGCCTGATCGTTCATGAGGGCGTCGATGAGCCACTCGAGACGTTCGCGGTCTTTGTTCTTCTCCCACCACGCTTCCCACTTCGGACCGTTGTCGCCGAAGTCTTGGCGAGTGATGAGCACGAGAGCCTTGCGAGCCTCGTGGGCGATTTCGGTCTGCGCGTCGTCGAGGAGCGGCATGAGCGACGTCACAGCCGAGACCTCGCGCGTTTCGCCGAGCGCTTCGATGGCCAGAAGACGTCGCGAACGCGGAGCGCCCGCATGCGAAGCCGCCGCTTCGAGGCGCTCCACCACCGGGCCGGCCAGCGTCTCGGCGAGAGCCTTGCACGCCACGCGTGCGACGCGGCGAATGCGCGCTTCCTCGTCGAAGACGCGATGAATCGCGGGGTCGATCGAGTCGGGGTAGACGAGCTCGCTCAGCATGTACGTCGCCCAGAAGCGCTTCTCGACGTCGGGATCTTCGACCAGCGCGAGAATCGACGGAAGCGCCGTACGACGCTGGCTGGCCACGAGGCGAAGCACCGGACCGCACTCGCTCACGCGCGGAAGCGAACCTTCGGTGAGGCGCTCCGGCTCCACCGTCAGCGGGCCCGGGAAGCGCGCCATGATGGCCGGAATCGCATGGCTGCCGGCGCGCATGAGCTGCGCCTCGGCCTCGTCGTCGTTCTCCGACAGAACGCGATCGACGATGGCGACATACTCGCTTGCCACGTCGACGATGACCGACGGAAGCGCACGAAGCGCGCCGCGCGGCGACGGCGGACGATGCGCCGCCACGCTGATCTGCTGCTCCGAAGGCGGCATCGCTCGGCCCGAGTCACTGACCGAGCGCGAAGATGGCGCCGGCGCAGGCGCGGCTTCGACCGGCGCAGGAGGCGTCGCTGGAGCGGAGACGGGAGCCGGCGCAGGAGGCTCGGGCTGAGTCACCGGTACGGGCGTGGGCGCACGCGAGTCGGGGCTCGGCGACGAGAGCGTGCGAGACAGCGGCCACGAGGGGAACGTGCGGTCCGTCGGGACGGAGACCGGCGGCTCGCCGAGAGGAAGCACCGAGCCGGCGATCGGAGTCTGATCCGGATCGACGACGGGCGGCGCGATGGGAGTCGCGTCGGGATCGAAGACGGCTCCATACGACGGGCTCGCCGTGTCGAGCGGTGCGGGTCGAACGGCATCGGCACGAATCACCGCCGTGGGCGCCGGCGAAGGCGGCACGAGCGGATCGACCTGCGTGGGCGGAGCGCCCTGGATCTCCGCGAAGAGCGCCGCCTCGGTGCCGTCGACGCCGAAAGCATCACCACCGAACGAAGGAACGCGCGGGCGACCGACGGCGAACTCGAGCGGAGGCGCTGCCTGACGCTGCATCGAGCCCGTCTTCGTGCGCTGATACGGCGGCTTCACCGCCGCCATGTTCGCGTGCGACTCCGGCTCTTCGCGCGGAATGGGCCGCCCCGAAGGACGGCGAACGGCGAGGATGTTCTCGGGCGGCGGCGGATTGTCCGTCTTGCCGCGCAACATGAGGTCCACCCGAGGCGACTCCGGCGGAACCGTCACCGCGCGCGCGGCGGCATCACGCGCGGCCGCCTCTTCCATCGAGATGGCTTGGCCGAGCAACGGATCGTTCATCAGCTCGCGCACGGGCGCGGCGAGCTCTTCGACCGAGGGACGCTCTTTGGGCGGGAACTTCCCGGGCGGCGCAGCCGAGGGCGTGGTGTCGGTGGGCGGCGCCTGCGAGATTGCGGCCGGGCGACCGCTCATGCCGCCTTGCGCCGCGCCGCCTTTCAGCTTCCTGCGAACGATGACGCGTTCGAAGGCCGAGGCGGCCTTGTCGACCACCTTGCGGATGGCGATGGCGCTCGTGGGATCGACGCCGTCGGCGCCGCCGTCTCCAAAGACGAGCGCGACGATGCGCGTGCGCACGATGACCGGCACGACCAGGCACTCGGTTTCGCCGGGGCGCGCCAGATCGTTCATGAGGACGGAATCGAGCCCGTCGGGCGCAGGACGCTTCGTGATCGGCAGCTTCTGCTCGCGCGTCATCGCGAGAATGCCGGGCAGATCGAGCGGCACGCCGATGCGCGCGACGCGATCGCGCGAGGCGCCCGCACCCCACGCATCGCGACCTTCGGCGATATCTCCGTGGACGGTAAAGAGAACCGTGTAATCGAAGTACTGGCGCGCGAACTCGAAGACGAGATCGAAGATGGTGTCGCGCTCGATCGCCTCGTCGAGCTCGGCGAAGGCCACCTCGGAGGTGAGCGGACCACGACGTCGCTTGAGGGGACGCGCGGGCGGAGCTTCGGCCTCGCGAACGAGCGTCTTCGGCCCTCCATCGGCAAACGAAGCAGGGCGCACGGGTTCGGAGATCTTCGACGGCGGGGCGGCGGGCACGTTGCTCGGCGGACGAGGAGAGAGCTTCACGTCGGGCGTTGGACCAAGAGGCGGAGGAGCAAACGAACCATGTCGCACTGCCCCGCCCTCCCCCAGGAGACGCGAAAGCAAACGATGGAAGCGGCGATCGAGCGGAATGCCGTAATCACGCTGGAGCGCCTGCCGAATGCGCACGAGCGGAGCGACCCGCTGCGTGATCGGCAAGGCGAGCGCGAACGCGAGCTCCTGCTCGGCTTCGGCCGAGAGCGGTTCCGCGACGGCGATGACGAGCCCGTGCCGATCGACCGAGAGCGGTGCGAGGTTGTGACCGCCGGCGACTTCTGCCGCGATGAGACGCTGCGCCTCCTCGGCCGCCTTGGGCAGCTCGCCCGTCGGCGCCGGCGGAAGTCCGAGAACCTCCGCCACGACGGGCATGAGCGCGGCCTCCCGCACCTCGGCGACCTCGAGCAAGTTGGTGACGAGGTCGCCGCCGTAGAGGACCTGGCGGGCGAGCGCCTCTTCGACCTCGCGGATCGACGCGATCTCGCGCTGGACGATGAGGGAACTCAGATGCATGGCGTGCCCGCGCGAGTAGCGTCGCAAGGCCTGCCCGGATAGTCAAATGTCGGGTTACTCGGGTTTACGAGGACTTCGATGAGTTCTTCGCGAAATGCTCTTCGAGAGCGGCGACGAGCCCTGGGATCGTGGACTGGGCGGCGACCACATCCACCCGGAGTCCGCGCGCCCGTGCTGTGTCGGTCGTGATAGGGCCGATGCTGGCCACGGTGGTCTTTGCCAGAAGCTCGACAGCGCGGCCTTCGAGGGCGTCACAGAGGTGGGTGACGGTGCTCGACGACGTGAACGTGACCGCGTCGACCTCGCCCGCCTCGAGCAGCGCCGCGAGTCCATCGAGCAGCGCACGCGGCGGGGACCTGGTTTTGTAGACCGAAACGACGTCGACCTCGTAGCCGGCCGCGCGAAGGGCGTCGGGCAGGACGTCTCGAGCGACCTCCGCGCGAGCGACGAGGATGCGGGGGCGAGCGTCTCCGGCTCCGGCTCCTGCGCCGAGCGCCGCGAGAAGCTCATCGGCGAGGCCCTCGCCTCGATGGTCTTTGGCAATCAGATCGGCAAGGAGCCCCGCCCGATCGAGCGCAGCCGCCGTGCCCGGACCGACGGCGGCGATCTTCGCTCGACCGAACGCGCGCGCGTCTTTGCCCTGACGGCGGAGCTCGGCAACCATCCGCTCGACGCCATTCGCGCTCGTGAAGACGACCCAGCCGTTGCGCTCGCCGAGCGTCGCCGCCGCTTCGATCATGGGGGCCGGATCGCTCGGCGGATGGATCTCGATGGTGGGCATCACCACCGGATCGGCACCGCGCTCACGCAAGAGCGCCGCCGCCGCGCCCGCCTGCTCCCTCGCTCGTGTCACCAGGATGCGTTTACCGAAGAGCGAGAGCTTCTCGAACCACGCGAGGTCGGGCATGCGCGCCGCGCCCTCCCCCACGACCAGGATGACGCGCGCCGTGCGCGGAGTCGGCAAGAGCGGCACGTCACCGAGCGCCGTCTCGGTCACGCGCTGGGAAGGCAGCGAAACGCCCTCGATGACCGTCACGCGATCGGACGGTGATCGCCCGTAAAATGCGAGAGATCGTGACGTCTCGGCGAGACTCGCGGCGTCGCAGAGGATGGCCAGCGTGTCGGTCGCCGTGGCGAGCTTTTGCCAGTCGTGGAACGACTCGTGGCCGCGCGTGACGCTCACGGCGGCGAAGCTCGGCGAGGCATCGGTCGAGCGCGTGAGGGGCGTGCCCGAAAATGCGCTCACGGCTACGAAGGGACCGATGCCCGGAACCACCTCGACAGGAATGCCGTGGCGCGCGACCGACGCGACCTCGACATCGCCATGGCCGAAGAGCAGCGCGTCACCCCAGGCGAGACGCACCGCACGACGCTCGGCCCGCGCCTCGGCGACGAGCATGGTGGAGATGCGCTCGAGCGTCATCGCCGGCGTGATCGGCAGGCGCGTGGTGCCCTCCGGAAGACGCCCGAGGATGTCGGGATGCACGTCGGCATCGAAGAGCACGAAGTCCGCCTCGGCGAGAACCTCGGCAGCGCGCAACGTGAGAAGGCGCGGATCTCCGCAGCCTGCTCCAACGAACGTGACCTTTCCCTTCATCGCACGCGCGATTCAACCGCTCATTGGGCGGGAGCGCACGTCGAAACGCCCGCACCCACCACGACGGTCGGAACCGAGCCGACGACCGCCTCGGTGTTGTCGCTCGGCCGGTAGCGCGTGATCGTCGAGAAACCGCCGCCAGGCGACGTGAACATGTAGAAGTCGCCGCCCCAGAAGGCGAAGGCCCAGCCGTTGCCGAGCGTGACCGTCTTCATCTGCGTCTGGCCGACGATGTGACCGGTCTGCGTATCGATCTCGCCGATGAAGGCAGGCGAGGACGTGTTGTCGGCGTAGAAGCCGTAGAGGCGGCCGTCGCCCGTGCCGGTGAGCTCGGCATTGCCGATGTCGGGGCGGAAGTTGCCGACCTTGGAGAGCTTGAACGACGGGATATCGATGCGCGCGAGGCCGGTGGCGCCGTTGTCTTGCTCGGACCCGGCAACGTAGAGCGTTTCGGTGGGGCCCACCGTGTTCGCCGCGAAGCCCATACCGAAGCGCAGGAAGCCATGCTGGTTCGGAACGAACGACGTCGAGATGCACGCCGCGTTGGCGGTGCTCACGCGGAAGAGCCGGCCGTCGTCGACGCCCGCGCCGCGATCGGAGAACAAGATATAGGCGATGCCCTTGCGATCGACGGCCATCGAAAAGGGCGTCGCGCCGGGGTTCGCCGGGCAAGCGATGTTGCCGATCTTCTTCATCGCCACGCTGCCGGGATCGAAGCTGTAGAGCTCGTTGGCCGAGGTGATGAGGTAGACGAGCGTGGCCTCGGCGTCGGGGCAGTCCGTCCGGTTGGCATCGCGCGGGGGCGTGGCGTCGATCGGCGGAAGCGCGTCGGGCTCGATGTGCGAGTCGCGTCCGGCGTCCTTCGGGGGAACGACGTTGCCGTCACGACCGGCGTCGACCCCGGGCAAGTTGTCCTCTTCACCGCTGCCGTCGACGAAGAGCCCGGTTCGACTTCCGCACGCGACGAGCAGCAACAAGAACGCCGCGCGCCGAACAGGTACCAAACGGCTTGCAACGCGGCGTTTCATCGGTCCCCTAGGGTGACGCGCCTAGCGCCCGATCTCAAGGCCGAAGGCGCCGTCTCAAACGCACTTCCGTCGACTTTTTCCGGCCTGCTCGCGGAACCAGCGCTGCCCGAGCCGTGTGCGATTATTAACGGGTCCCGCCCTGACGTCGCCACGGGTCGGGGCTAGACTCGCGCCGCGTTGACGTTTTCCGTCCCCCTCGACCAGCGCCTCGCCTTCGTTCGCGCGAATACGGCGCTCGCCGCCGTCCCCTTCGTCCCCGAGCTCTCGATCTTCACGGCCACCGAGGTGACGCCGCTGTGGCAGGCCACCGGCGAGTGGCTCGGTGCGCGCGGCCTCGACGTTCCCTTCTGGAGCGTGCCCTGGGCAGGCGGGCAAGGCCTCGCTCGCTGGGTGCTCGATCATCCCGAGGCCGTGAGGGGCAAGCGCGTGCTCGACTTCGGAAGCGGCAGCGGCCTCGTCGCCATCGCCGCCGTTCGCGCGGGGGCGAGCACGGTGCGCGCGGTGGACGTCGATCCCCTCGCCGAGGCCGCGTGTCGTCTCAACGCCGAAGCGAACCGCGTCGCGTTCGAGGCCGCGTGCACCGACGTCGTCGGAACGTCGCTCGAAGGCATCGACGTCTTGCTCGCCGGTGACGTCTGGTACGAGCGCGCCGCCTCGGAGCGCTTTGCCGCATGGCTGAGCAACGTGGTGGCGAGCGGCGTACGCGTGGTCACGGGCGATCCGGCTCGGCTCTATGTCCCTCGCAACGTTCACGAGCTCGCCCGTTACGACGTGCCGACGCCCCTCGAGCTCGAGTCTGCGCCAACACGAATGACCAGGATTCTCGAGCTCATGCAGGCTTCGAACGAATCGACCACCGCATCGCGCTAGCGCTCCGACTCTCTGCTACAGTGCGCGCCGATGGGTTTCCCGACCATCCGCCCCCGCCGTCTCCGTGCCACCCCCGAACTGCGCGCCCTCGTTCGCGAGACCACGCTGTCGCCGAAGGACTTCGTCTACCCGATGTTCTTCAACGCGGCGCTCGACGCGCCACGCCCCATCTCCACGATGCCCGGCGTGAGCCAGCAGCCGCTCAGCGCGGCACGCGAGCTCGCCAAGTCGATCAAGGAGCGCGGCGTCTCGTCGGTCATTCTCTTCGGTCTGCCGAAGACGAAAGACGAGCGCGGCAACTCCGGCCTCGATCCCGACGGGCCCGTTCCGCGCGCCATTGCCGAGATGAAGGCCGCCGTGCCTGACCTCGTCGTCATGGCCGACGTTTGCGTCGACGAATACACCGACCACGGCCACTGCGGGATCCTCCGCCAGCGTCGCGACGGCGAGTGGGAGGTCGACAACGACGCCACGCTCGAGCAGCTCTCCAAGATGAGCGTCCTGTTCGCCAAGGCCGGTGCCGACGTCGTCGCGCCGAGCGACATGATGGACGGTCGCGTCGCCGCGATTCGCACGGCGCTCGACAGCGAAGGGTTCACGAACACCACGCTCCTCAGCTACGCGGTCAAGTACGCGAGCGGCTTCTACGGCCCCTTCCGCGAGGCCGCCGACTGCGCGCCGAAGTTCGGCGATCGCGCCGGCTACCAGATGGATCCGGGCAACGCGCGCGAGGCGCTCCGCGAAGCGGCGCTCGACGAGGCGGAAGGCGCCGACATGCTGATGGTGAAGCCTGCCCTCAGCTACCTCGACGTCATTCGCGACGTTCGCAAGGCTTCGAACCTGCCGCTCGGCGCGTACAACGTGTCGGGCGAGTACGCGATGCTTCACGCCGCGGCCGAGCGCGGAATGATCGATTACAAGCGCGCGATGATGGAGGTGCTCACCTCGATCCGCCGTGCGGGCGCAGACTTCATCCTGACGTACCACGCACTGGAAGCGGCCGAGCTGCTCGGGTGATGGAGTGACCACGACCGAACGAGAGCCCGCGAGCCGAACGGGGCGGACAACGCGCAAGCGCGTACTGACGCTGGCGTTTTTCTGGCTGGCGGTGAGCGCCGGTGCCGCCCTCGCGCCGGGCTGCTACGGCCACAATTGCGACGGCGAGATCGTGCAGTACGGCGCCGTTGCGGGGCAGGGCCATCTGCTCAATGTGGACACGTGGGAGTCGAACCCCATCGATGGTCCGTGGCTCCCGTTCCCCAAGCAGCGCATGTATCAGTTCGACCTGCGCGCGCTCGGCAATCGGCCCCCTCAGATCATCCTCCCGTATCTGAGCGCTCAGTCGGATCCGCTTCACGAATTCGGCAACTTCACGATCGGTGGCGGTAACCTCACCGAGCTCTCCGGCGCGACCAATGGAGTGCTCACCGTGAAGAACGGCACCTGCGCCGACTACTTCCTTCGCGTGGTGGTGCAAGCTGCGCCGGTTCCGACCGCGCCAGTACCCAACGGCGATGCCTCGACCACGAGCGCAACCGACTCGGTCACCAACATGGGCCTTGCAGACTCGGGGGCGGACGACAATGCCGTCGACGCATCGGACGCCGATGCCGATGATGGGATTTGAGCACGGCTGAAGTGGAGCAGTTCCGATGACACATCCCTGGCACGACATCGCCTGCGACGAGCCCATCGACGAGAGCATCACGGCCTTCATCGAGATCCCGAAGGGCTCGAAGGTCAAGTACGAGCTCGACAAGGACACCGGGCTTCTCAAGGTCGACCGCATCCTCTTCAGCGCGGTCCATTACCCGGCGAACTACGGCTTCATCCCTCGCACCTATTGCGACGACGGCGATCCGCTCGACATCCTCGTGCTCTGCCAGGAGCCCGTCGTGCCGATGTGCATCATGCGCGCGCGCGCCATCGGCCTCATGCAGATGCGCGACGAAAAAGGGCTCGACGACAAGATCATCGCCGTGCACCTCGATGACCCCGCGTACAACCAGTACACGCACATCCGCGAGGTGCCGCAGCACACGCTCCTCGAGCTTCGCCGCTTCTTCGAGGATTACAAGACACTCGAGCACAAGCAGGTCGAGGTCGACGAGCTGCTCGGCCCCTGGGAGGCCGCGAAGGTGATCCGCGCGAGCCTGACCTGTTATCGCGACGTGATTCTACCGAAGCGCGCGGTGGTCCCGGCGGCGCACGAAGCCCCGACTACTTGAAGCACGCGCGCATGCACGCGTTGTAGGTAGTCTCGCAAGACGTGCAGGGCGTGCCCACGGCGCGCACGCCCGCATCGCTCTTCACGCACTGACGTCCGCAGGCGCGATATTCGTCACCGCACTGGTCGGTGCAGCGGCCCGAGGGCAGCGGCGTGGTCGAAGCGTCGGGATCGAAGTTGTGCGGGCTGCCGTAGACGATCGTGGGCGTTTCGTTCGGTCGCATGGGCGAGCCCGCGTCGGGGAGCATCTCGCCGAGCGTCTTGGGAGGCGGCGCAAACGCGTTGGTCGGAGCCGGCGCGGTGATCGTGGTCAAACGCGGGGTGACGCCGGGGGCGGCCATCATCATGGCCTCGTCGGTCGGAACGTTCGGCGCCTGCGAGAGGGCCACGTAGCGGGCGATGGCGTACTGCACGCGGTCGCGCGTTTGACCGTAGGTGTAGTGCTCGGACCAATCCCGCCAGCACTCGGCCTTGTCGTGCATGAGGACCTGCGGATTCTCTTCGAGCGCGTAGCAATGCTCGAAACGCGCGTTGCCCTCGTAGATGGCCTGGAAACTCGGACCGCAGGCTCCGAGCGTGGCGACGAGGCCGGCTGCCAGGGTGACGCCGAAGCCGACGAGCCCGCCCGAAAGTAAGCCCGTCAGCCAGGCCCGGCGACCGCGACCCCGCCCCTTCTGACTCGGCCTCGACGGGTAGTCCACCATGGACATCTTCATCATGCCCGGATGGCTTCGCCCGTGAAAGGCCCTACTTGAGGCCGGTCCAAGCTGGTCGGGCGGCCGTTCAGCTCCGCATCGCCGAACCTGCTGAAGGGGCGGAATTGGCCTCCCCGAGGCTTGCCTTTGACGCTGCGGCGATCCTTCACTACCTAGAGCGTGGCATGTTCACGGGTTTGGTCGAATCCAAGGGAAAGCTTGTCCGCCGATCGGGTGGGACAGGAAACACCCGCGACGCCCGTCTCGTTGTCGAGGGGGATTTCGGCCTGACGGCCACCCCGACCATCGGTCATGAGCCCCTCGTGCTCGGCGAATCGATCGCGGTCGATGGCGTGTGCCTGACCGTCGCGTCGATCGTGACCCCAGGCGGTCCCGGCACCCCGAGCGTATTCGAGGCCGATGCCTCGGCCGAGACGTTGGCGAAGACCACCCTCGGAGAGCTCTCGACCGGGGCCACCGTCAACCTCGAGCGTGCGGTCCCGCTCGGTGGGCGCATGGGCGGCCACATCGTCAGTGGCCACGTCGACGGCGTCGGGCGCATCGCCGCCAAGGCCCCCGACGGCGCGGCCGTAAAAGTCACCTTTCAACCTCCGCCCGAGCTCATGCGATACATCGCGCCGAAGGGCTCGATCTGCGTGAACGGCGTGAGCCTCACGGTCAATGGCGTCTCGAGCGACGGATTCGACGTCATGATCATCCCACACACGCGCGAGAAAACCTCGCTCGACGTGCTGTCGGTGGGCGCGAAGGTGAATCTCGAAGTCGATCTGCTCGCTCGCTACGTGGCGCGCATTCTCCAGACAACTGGACAGGCAGGTGGGGGGAACGATCACGCAGCGTCCGACGCGGCGTGGCTCGATCGCCTGAAGCGCTCCGGCTACATGTAACCTACACTTTTTTTGGCGATTCACGCATGTCCCCTGCTCTCAACATCGAACCGAAGCTTCTCGAGCGCGTGAACGGCGCTATCGCCGACATCCGTGCGGGCAAAATGGTCATCCTCGTCGACGACGAGGACCGGGAGAACGAAGGCGACCTCACCATGGCCGCCCAGTTCGTCACGCCGGAGGCCATCAACTTCATGGCCACGCACGGTCGCGGCCTCATCTGTCTCACGATGACCGAAGAGCAGATCCACCAGCTCAACCTGCCGATGATGGCAGCGCCGGGCCGGTCGGGTCCTTCGCTCGGAACGGCCTTCACGGTGAGCATCGAGGCACGTCACGGCGTCACCACCGGCATCAGCGCCGCGGACCGCGCGCACACGATCCGCGTGGCAGCCAACCCGAGCTGCAAGCCGGAGGAGCTCGTCACGCCGGGCCACGTCTTCCCGCTCCGCGCACGCAAGGGCGGCGTCCTCGTTCGCACGGGTCAGACGGAAGGCTCCGTCGACCTCGCGCGCCTCGCCGGGCTCGAGCCGGCCGGCGTCATCTGCGAGATCATGAACGACGATGGCTCGATGGCCCGCATGCCGGACCTCGAGGTCTTCGGCAAGAAGCATGGCCTTCGCATCGTCACCATCGCCGACCTGATCCAGTACCGCCTGCAGACCGAGGGCCTCGTTCGCCGCGTCTCGCAAGGCATCGTGAAGCTCGACGAGACCTCGTCGGAGTGGAGCGCCACCGTCTACGAGACGTCCACCGACGCGCGTCAGTTCATCGCCCTCACCAAGGGCGATCTCGAGGCACGGGGCAAGGAGCCCGTCCTCTGCCGCATGCACTCGGGTTCGACCTTCGGCGACGTGTTCGCCTCCACCCCGCGTGAAGGCGGCCGCAACCTGCGCGAGGCGATCCGTCAGATCGAGGCCGCGGGCCGCGGCGTCATCGTGTATCTGCCGCCCCGCAAGACGCCCTCCATCGAGCTGAACGAGCTCGGTTTCATCGCCGACGGCATCTCGCTCACGCCGCCCAACAACGAGAGCGCCGACAGCCCGCTGCGCGAGTTCGGCATCGGCGCACAGATCCTCGCGGACCTCGGCCTGCACGAAATCCGCCTGCTCACGAACAGCCCGCGCAAGATCGCCGGCCTGTCGGGCTTCGGTCTCTCCGTGGTAGGCAGCCTCCCCCTCGGCAAAAAGGCCGATTGATCTAGACCGTCAGGAGAACGACATGGCCTTTACGCCCCGCGCTGTCGAAGGAAACCTCATCGTCCCCAAGGGGGCGAAGTTCGGCATCGTCGCTAGCCGCTTCAATCACTTCATCGTCGATCGCCTCGTCGAAGGCGCGATCGATGCTCTCGCGCGCCACGGCGCCGAAGACGCGAACGTCACCATCGTGCGCGTGCCCGGTGCCTGGGAGATCCCCGTCGCCGTCCAGCGCCTCGCCAAGTCGCGCAAGGTCGACGCCATCATCGCGCTCGCCGCGGTCATCCGTGGCTCCACCCCGCACTTCGACTACGTCGCCGGCGAAGTCTCGAAGGGCATCGCCACGATCTCGCTCGCGCACTCGCTGCCGATCTCGTTCGGCGTCCTCACCACGGACACCATCGAGCAGGCCGTCGAACGCGCCGGCACCAAGGCGGGCAACAAAGGTTGGGACGCGACGATCGGCGCCATCGAGATGGTGTCGCTCGAACGCGCGTTCGAAGGCGCAGGCTTCTGATGGGCGCTCGTCGTTCAGGGCGTGAAGCCGCCCTGCAGATGCTCTTCCAGCTCGAGGCCTCGGCGGTCAGCGCCGACCAGACCGTGTCGCTCTTCTGGCGCACCTTCGAAGACGCCGATCCGGAAGGCCGCGCCTACGCCGATGCCATCGTGCACGGCGTGGCCGATCACCTCCCCGAGATCGACAAGAAGATCACCTCGGCCTCGCAGAACTGGCGCCTCGAGCGCATGTCGCGCGTCGACCGCAACCTCCTTCGTCTCGGCACGTGGGAGCTGATGTTCAAGAAGGACGTTCCGCGCGCCGTCATCATCGACGAAGCCGTGGAGCTCGCGAAGTCGTTCGGCACCGACGAATCGAGCGGATTCGTCAACGGTGTGCTCGACCGCATCGCGAGCGATCTCGGACGCACGGACGCGCGCTGATGCTCGACCTTCGCTTCGTCGCGCCCGATTTGCGGCGCCTCGACGAGGTGAGCGCCGAGGTGGTCGTCGGCTGCATCTACAAAGACGAGCGCCCGCTCGGCGGCCTCTCCGGCCTGCTCGACTGGCGCTTGT
Organism: Labilithrix luteola; assembly: GCF_001263205.1. Taxonomy (GTDB): domain Bacteria; phylum Myxococcota_A; class Polyangia; order Polyangiales; family Polyangiaceae; genus Labilithrix; species Labilithrix luteola. The sequence continues at coordinate 7,047,266 of NZ_CP012333.1, read as the reverse complement.
CTGGCCGCCTGAGCCGCCTCGCGCGCGATGGCTTTCTCGTGGGTGACGTGGGCGAGGTCCTCGCCGTTCCCGCGCGCCCACGCCTGCCGTTCGACAAGGTCCTGGTCGCGGGGCTCGGCGTGCGTGCGAGCTTCGATGAAGCCGTGTTCCGGCGCGTGCTCGAACGCGTCCTCGACACGCTCGCCGGTCTGTCGGTCAAGAAGGCCGTGGTCGAGCTGCCCGGTCGCGGCGACGGAACCTTCGACGTCGATCGCGCCACGGAAATCTTGCTCGATCTCGCGCGCGACGACGTCCACGACGCCCTCGCCCTCGTCGAAGATCCCGAGAGCCAGCGTCGCATCGAGAAGTTCGCCGGCGAACGCCGACGAAGCGCGCGCCGCTCGCAGCACCACGGCTGAAGCTCGGCCATCGCGTTTCGCAGCGCGTGAACGCTCGCACTTCCTCGTCTCGAATCGCTCCGAGCGTGCGCGAGTCGATCGATTCGACCGCTCGGGTGGGCTAAAGCGCGGGTCGTGGTGCCCTCGAAGTATCGGCGTCTCTTCCCGCTCCTCCCGCTCCTCGCCCTCAACACCTTCCTCGCCTGCGGCGACTCCTCGAACGTTGCTCCGGGGCCCGACGCCTCCATCCCGACGTCGAACGACGCGAGCCCGTCCGAACACGACGCCACGCCCACCGATCGCCCCGACGCGGACGCGGACGCGGAGCCAGAAACGGATGCAGACGCGGATACGGATGTGGATGCCGGTGCGGACGCGGATGCGGATGCCGGTGCGGACGCCGACGCGGATGCCGGTGCGGACGCCGACGCGGATGCCGGTGCGGACGCCGACGCGGATGCCGGTGCGGACGCCGACGCGGGCCCCAAAACCATCCGTATCCTCGCGGGCAATCTGACGACGGGCAATGCCCAGTCCTATGACCCGGGCGAAGGCATCCGCATCTTCCAGGGCCTTCATCCCGACATCGCGCTCGTCCAGAACTTCAATTACAAATCGAACTCGGACGTCGATCTCCGGTCGTTCGTCACCACCGCGTTCGGTGCAGATTACAATTACTACGCCGAACCCGCGGCCCAGATTCCGAACGGCGTCGTCTCGCGTTATCCGATCCTCGCCTCGGGCAAGTGGACTGATCCGCAGGTATCGAACCGAAGCTTCGTCTACGCGAAGATCGCCGTGCCGGGCGACCATCCCTTGTGGGCGGTGAGTGTGCACCTGCTCACCAGCAGCTCGGGCGTGCGAAACACCGAAGCGAGCGCGCTCGTGACGAGCCTCCGGAGCGTGATCGGCGCCGGCGACTACGTGGTCATCGGCGGTGACTTCAACACGGACAGTCGCTCCGAGGCGTGCCTGACGACGCTCGGCCAGCTCGTCGTCACCTCAGGGCCCCACCCGGCCGATCAGAACGCCAGCGCCGGCACGAATGCGAGTCGAACGAAGCCGTATGACGCCGTGTACGTCGACTCGACCTTGGCGGCCAAACGCGTCACCACCGTCCTCGGCGCAAGCTCGTATCCGAACGGCCTGGTGTTCGATAGTCGCGTGTACAGACCGCTCTCCGAAGTGGCGCCCGTCCTGGCGAGCGACAGTGCGGCCACCGGGATGGATCACATGGCCGTCGTTCGGGATTTCCAGCTGCCCTGACCGGCAGGGAGCGTTCCGTGGAAGCGCCGCCGTCGGGCCATTTTTCCAAGGCAACGTGCGTTTCGGCGGCGGTCGGCTAGTTTTCTCGACAATTCGGCCGACCTGAGCCCAGGTAACGGTCGCAGGGTCATGACTGCCGCCGCTACGTCCCACGATCGCGATCAAGACGTCGCTGTCCGCTTCGAGGCGATCTTCGAAGCGCAGCTTCCGTACGTCTGGACGTCGCTCAAGCGCCTCGGGGTGGCCCCTCGGGACCTCGAAGACGTGGCCCACGAGCTCTTCTTGCAGGTGCTCAAGCGGCTGTCGGAGTGCGACACGTCGCAACCGATTCGGCCGTGGCTCTTCGCGTTCGCGGTGCGCTTCGCCGCCGACTACCGGCGCCTCGCCCGGCATAAGACGGACCTCCTCGGCGACGACGAGCCTGTCGCGACGACCTCCTCGCCCGAAGGCGCCCTCGCTGCGGTCGAACGCGAGCGCCTCGTGCTCCATGCGCTGGAGGGCATCGAGGTGGATCGACGCGCCGTCTTCGTTCTGCACGAGCTCGACGAGGTGCCGATGAGCGAGATCACGGCGGCTCTCGGGATCCCGCTCCATACGGGCTATTCGCGCCTGCGCGTGGCGCGCGAGGAATTCGTGGCGGCCGTCCGGCGCCTGACGCGACAAGGAAGGGAGATGCCATGAACGTCGACGACAAGGTTCCGCCCATGCCGGACGACGTCGTGGACCTCCTCGCGAGTGTTCGCGCGCTCGAAGCGCCGCCTTCCGATGCGGCCGCGCGCCTGCGTGCGCGCCTCGTGCCGCCCGTGGTCCCGCCGGGAGGAGGAGGCAGTGTCTCGGCGCCTTCGCAGGTCGCCACGCTCGCCTCGTGGAGCAGGGCACCGTGGTGGGCGGTGGCCGCCGCGCTGATCGTAGGCGTGGGAGCCGGGAGACTCACAGCGCCGGCGCCGAAGACCATCGTGCAAACGGTACCGGTCGAAATTCGAAGTGACGTACAGCTGCCCGCGGTCGCGCCGGAAGCGCCTGCTCCGAGCGAGATCCAGAGCGCGACCGTGACCGTCGGCGCCATCGCCGCCTTGCCCTCGCCTGCACCGTCTACGGTGGTCGCTCGGGCCGCGACGAATGCGGTGATGGCCGAGAAATCGAGCGGAAACCTCGCCGCCGAGCGACGCCTCCTTGCCGTTGCTCGAACCGCGCTCGGACGCTCGAACGGCGCGGATGCGATGGCGTCATGCGACGAGCACGCGCGGCAGTTTCCGAAGGGGGAGCTCGCCGAGGAGCGCGAGGCCATTGCCATCCAAGCGCTCGTCCAGAGTCAGCGGGTCGACGAAGCTCGCGCACGCGCGAATCGCTTCCGTCAGAGCTATCCGAAGAGCATTCTCCTGCCCGCCGTCCTGGCGTCGACCGAGGGAGAACGATGAGAGCCTTCGCCGTGCTTCTCTGCGCAGGTGTCGTGGGTGCCGTGGCGAGCGCCTGCGAAACGCGTCACATCGATCTGGGGCCAACCGGCAACGAGGGCCGTGCGGAGCTTCGCACGGTGCCCGATGCATCGCTCGTCGCCGCCTATGGCTGCGGAGATTGGATCGACGCGGAGCTGAAGGCGCTACGCGCCGGCAGCTGTGAGGGCTATTGTGATAGCTACCCGACGGGCACGTACCCGCTCGACACCAAGGCTTCGGTCATGGCCGCAACGGCCGGGCGATGGGTGTTCTGCGGAGATCACCTCGGCCCCGACGACGCCGTCGGCATGGAGTTCGTCCCTGGCTGCCGGGTCTTCTTCCTCCGCTTCGATTCGAACGGCATCGCCGTCCGCGGAACCGAAGCGGCCTATCAAGCCGATTACGACATCTTCGATCCGCGCCCCGAGAACATGCCCGCGCGCATCGATCTCCATTTCACGGCACTGAACACAATCACGCTCGAGGTCGAGGCGAGCCGCTGCCCGGAGACCGTGACGCTCCGAGGCGACGGGCGACTCTTGCGGCTCGCTCGCCTCGAAGGTCAACGCTTCATCGGCGACCCCGTCCACTGAGGTCGCCGTTTCGGCTTCGGCTTCGGCAGGTTCAGCGCACGTAGATAATGCGGCACCGACCATCCTGGCAGCTCGGCGGATCGGCAGAACGGTCACACGTCACGTCCTGGGGGATGTACTCGCAGGCGCCCGTATCGCATTTCACCTGGAACCAGCGGAGCGTGTCGGCGTCGACGCATTCGGGTGCGCGCGGTACGCACTGTCCGCAGGTCGGGATGGGCGTGTCCACGCTGCCGCCGCCGTCCGGCAGCCCGGTGGTGACGCCGCCGTCGCCCGCGGCCGCGTCCGAGCCGCCGCCGTCGCTTCCTCCATCCGCAGATTCCAGGGGGCTTTGTCCCGTGCCGGTCGACGAGCTCCCGCAGGCCACGACGAGAGCAAGAGCACCCGCGATAGCCCACCGCGCGACGTGTCCACCCTTCGCCGATTCCGCGCGTTCGAATCCGAACTTCATGTCGTCCTCCCGGGAGCTCGTGTTTCTCACAGCTCGCTCCTGGGTCGTCGAGCGGGAAGTTGTCATGGGATCGTCGTCGGTCGCGTCTTTTCCGGATGGCCATGCTGCGTAGACACCTGGTGATGGCCGCCGTGTTCGCAGCGCTGCCCCTGGTGGGCCCGGCGTTCACGATGTACGCGTCGTCGGTCGAGTTTCGTGTCGCCATCGTCGGACGAACGGCGAACGGAGGACGATTCACGGTTCCTCCCATCTCGCTGGCGCATGCGTTTCCTCCGAGCGGTCGCGCGCTGCTCATGGGTACCGAAGTGTTCCGCCGGAGCACGGACGTCGCCGTCTTGCGCCGCCACCTCGACGACGTCGCGAAGGTTGCCTGCCGCGAACATCCCGGGTTCGCCGAGTTCGACGTGGCCCTCACCGAGCGCACGGCCAAGGGCGTCGTCGAATCCAAGGGCCAAGCGACATGCGCGCCGTGACCGCATCGCGAGAACACCTGCTCGGTGCCGCACGCCTCGCGCTCGGGACAGTGCTCGTCATTCGCACGACCGCGCTTTCGAACCTGCTCCCCATTCCGCTCGCACACGTCAACGGTCCCCTGTACGGCTGGCCAACCGATACGTGGCCCATGGCCTGGGCGGATTGCGTCGTTCCGGACGGCGTCGAGCGAGCGGCCGCCATCGTTCGTACGGTTGCCGCGGGCTGCTTCCTCGTCGGCGTTCGCGCGCGTCTCGCCGGGACGATCGCGGGGGCGCTCGGCCTGCTTGCGATGTCGCAAGATCCGCTCGGCTTCATCTTCACGCTCTACACGCTCTTCCTCGGGACGATCGTGCTCGCCAACACCGACGCGACGAGCATGCTCGCGCTACGGCCCGATCCACCGCTCGATGCTCGTTCGAGCCTCGCGCTGGTGCGTATCGTCGTGGCGTCGATTTACGTGTGGGCGGCGATCGCGAAGATGCACGCCGAGTGGCTCGATGGGCGGGTGCTTTTGTTTCTTGCCGAAGATCGCCTGCTGTTGTCCCGCCCGGCGCGTCTCCTCGTCGAGCATCCTTGGCTTCGCATCGGCGTGGCCTGGTCCGCGGTGTCGGCAGAGCTCGGCATCGGGTTAGGTCTGCTATTCGGGCGAACGCGCCTTTGGGCGGTCGGCGCAGCGCTCGTGATGCACGGCGTCTTCGAAGTCGCGGCGCGTCCCGACGTGATGGGCCTTGTGATGGCCTCGCTGCTCGTTGCATGTGCAGCGACGCCGCGCGTTGCACGGTAGAGTGTCGCCCGTGGCTGCCCTCCGACATCGCGTGGCGAACGCATTCGTGCTGCTCGTCGTGCTTTTTGCGGCGCGGCAAGCCTTGGCCAGTCCCACCGCGAGGCTCGTCTACGTGCGCGGCGAAGGCGGCGAGTCGTGCCCCGACGAGGCCGCGTTGAAGCAGGACGTCGCTGCGCACCTCGGCTACGATCCCTTTCGGCCCTTCGCCGACAACACGCTCTACGCCGACGTACGCAAAGAGAGCGACCGTTACGTCGGCAGCATCAAGATCGTCGATCAGGCCGGTGTCGAGCGCGGCGCGCGTACGCTCGAGAGCCGAAGCGAAGACTGCAGCGAGCTCACGTCGAGCATGGCCCTCTCGATGAGCATCGCGATCGATCCGCGGAGCGCGTTCGGCCCCGCGCCAGAGGCTCCTGCACTCGAGGCCGAGCCGCCGGCCGAAGAGGGAGCGCCCGCTCCTCTTCCTGCTCCTCCGGCAGCGGTGGTCGTCGCCGAGGCGCCGCCGAAGGAGAACGTTGCGCCGCGAGCGCGGGCGAGCTCGTGGGTCGTGTTGGGGTTCGGCGCGTACGGCTCGTTGGGCGAGGGTCCCGCTGCGACGGCGGGGGCCAAAGTGTCGGGCGAGATTGCGTTCGCGCGAGCGTCGCTGGGCGTCGAGGTGCGGGGCTCGTTGCCGTCGAGCACGGACCTCGAAGGAGGCGGGCGCCTGCGGACCACGCTCGTCGGTGCGGCGGTCGTCCCGTGTGCACGCGTCGGGTGGGCGTCCGCCTGCGCCGTGGCCTTGCTCGCGCGTATGCACGCCGAAACGACCGACGTTCCGCGGGGAGCGAGCGAAAACTTCGTGCACGTCGCCGTCGGCGCAAGGCTCGGCGCGGACGTCCCCCTGGCGAGCGATGTCGCACTCCGTTTGAGCGCCGAAGCCCTCGGCACGGTCGCCCCCTTCGTCGTCGACGCCGGCGGCTCCCACGTCTACGAATCCGCCCCCCTCGCCGGCCTCGCCAGCGCAGCCCTCCTCTACGCCTTCTAGCGAACATCAAACCGGATTTTCAGATCCGACCGACAGTGAAGTCTCGCCCCGACCGACAGTGAAGTCTCGCCCCGACCGAACCTCGGATCCGACCGACAGTGAAGTCTCGCCCCAACCGACAGTGAGCTCTCGGTCCGCGTACTGGGCGATTTCAGACAGGATTTCGAGATTCGACCGACAGTGAGGTCTCACCGGCCGACCGACGGTGAATTCCTGCTTGCGCGGTTATCGTCCGGTTCCGTACGACCTCCGCTGCCGGCTCGACTCGCCCTCACGCGCCCGCGATTTCTTCGCGCGCGAGTACGCCCATTTCCACCCGACGGTGCGCTCGCTCTTCTCGGCCATCGACACCGGGAGCTTCGTGTTCGTCGATACGATCACGATGATTCGCCTTCCGCGAGTCATCGCCGGCCGCGTCGCACTCCTCGGCGACGCCGCCGCCTGTCCCACGTTCCTCTCGGGCATGAGAAGCTCGTTCGCGATGCTCTCCGCCGAATCGCTCGCCGCCCACCTCACGTCGGGCAAGCCCATCGCCGCCGCCCTCGCCGACGACAACGTCGACGTGCTTGCTCGCGCGGCCGGCGTCCAGCAGAGCGCCCAGCGCATGCAGAAGATCGTGCTCGGCCAGAGCCGTCTCGACACCACCGTATGCGACTCCGTGCTCGCGGCCGCGCCCGTCGGCTGGCTGCTCGGACACGCCAAGAAGTTCTACGGCAGCCAGGCCAACGCGGCTTGATCACGCGGTCACGCCGGCGCGAGCGTCGGTTCGTGCACGAGGATCTCTTCACCTGCCGTCCTCGCGGCCAGGCGCCGATAGACCATCACCATCGCGAAGATCGAGAGCGGGACGGTCACGAGCAGACCGAAACCAAAGAACATGGCGCCCAGCACGTTGAGCACGACAAGCGCGAGCTCGAGCACGAACAGACGCCAGCGCTCGCCGCGCGTGATGTCGGAGCTCCTGCGAAACGCTTCGCCCACACTTGCGGTTCGTCGGTCGGCGACGAAGAACTCACAGAAGCCGTAGCGCACGGCCAGGTAGATGCCGGGGATGACGAGCAGGATCAACCCGGCAGCCACGAGAAGGCTGTAGAGGATCGACACAGCGAGGTACGTCAGGAACGTGGGCCCGTCGGGGAGAAGCTCACGTACCGTCTGCCCGGTGACCGCGCGCCCGTCGTAGAGCGCTAGCCCGAGCCTCAGCAAGACGAACCCCCACAAGACGCGCACGAGCGCCGCGACCAACCCGAGGACCACGCTCAAGAAGCGCGAAGAGTTCTCGGCCGCGCTCGCCATCCCGTTGAGCAACATCAGCGGTACGATGCCGGCAACGACCACCGCGATGGATAGGCCGAGGTGGCGCTTGAAGGTGTCCCATCCGAAGCGAAACGCTTCGGACACCGAGAAGGTCCCGACGTTCATGCCTCCAAGCCGTGCAAGTCTCCGGCCTCGTGCCTTCGATCGGCTCGGATCCGGCAAGCGACAACTCGAGCTCACGTGGGACGGCACCAAGCGCCTCCCGTTACGCCAAAGTCCGATTCAGCGCACGTTGCCGAGCGCGCGCGTCAACTCGACACCGAGCTTGGGAAGCTCGCTACCTGGAAGCGCGAGCTCGGCACCGGCTTCACGCGCCGCTTCGAGGGCGTGAGAAGCGCCGATCGCGACGACGAGAACCCACGACGTCTTCGGATCGGCCTTCAACGCCGCAATGGCTTGCAGCGTGATCGTGGTGTCGGCCAGAGAGACGACGAGCGCGTCGGGATGGGTGTCGAGCAAGTGCGCGACCCCCGAAATCGCCGACGGAAAACGAGCGATCTCGAAACGCGTCTGGAGCTTTCGAGCCACTTCGTCGGTCTCGAGGATCTGATCACGCGGGTCGGTGACGGCCGGAAGGGTCAACGCCACGAGACAGCGTGCGCTCACCACGTCGGGCGGAAGTGGATACCCATGAACGCGCAAGAAGCGGACGACGTCGTTGCGACGAAACCGCAGATGCCGCCCATCGGTTCGGTGATGGACCACCTTCCCGCGATCGGCCCAGTGGTGGACCGTCTTGAGATCCACCTCGCAAAAGCGCGCGAAGTCCTGCGCCGTGTAGAAGGCCGGACGGCGCGGCTCTGGCGACGCGGCCTTCAGCGCGGAGCGTTTTCGGAGCACCATCGCTTGCCGCGCAGCACGTAGCGTGAAGGCCCAGGCACGCGAACCTCGGCGACGTCGTGCTCGGGATCACCCGGCAAGACGAGCGCGAGCGTCTCTCCGTCGTCCGTCTTCTGCTTCACGAGCCGAGGACAGATCGGATCGAGTGAGCTCTTCGCCGCGAGTTCGAACACGTCTTCGGTGGTCTTGCAAGTCGCGAGCACGGCGATCGTCCGATGCGTGGGGGCCATGAGCGTGACCTCGCCGACCTCGCCGCGTCGCAAGATCTCCGCGGGCGTCGCCCAGAAGCTCGCCATTGTCTCGCGCTCGTCGTGCGCACCATTCTGTCCTTCGGGCGCCTTCGCCACGAAGAAGCGCGCATCGAACCGCCGAGACTCCGCGATCGGCGTGATCCAACGCGCGAGCGGACGAAGCACGGCGAGATCGAGGAGCACGCCTCGCTCGCTCAGGAACGCCTCGAGCGCACTCGCATCCGTCGTGAGGCGCTCGCGGAGCATCGTCACGTCGTCGTTCGACACGCCCAGCCCCGTGGTGTGGAGCAGCGCGGCCTCTTCGAGTGTCTCGCGCGCTGCCGCGATGGCGAGAGCACGAAGATGCACCTCGTCGTTCGCGAACGGCTCCTTGGAGAGCTGCGGCGTGCGCGGCGACGTCGTGCGCGCAAGCCACGCGGGTGACGAATCGGCGGCATCGAGCTTCCCGCCGGGAAACACGATGGCGCCGCCCATGAAGCGACTCTGCTTGTTGCGTTCGACGCAGAAGATCTCGACGCCATTCGCTCCGTCACGAACGAGGACGACCGTCGCCGCATCCTTCGGCGTCACCGCCGTCCGATTCATGTCGAAATCCACGCTTCCCCTCTAGCACGCACGCCGCGGCGCGTCAGTTGCGGGGCCGAATGGTCCAGCTCACGATGCCACGCCGATCAGGGCGGACACGGAATGGCACGTCGTCTCGACGCCGCGAGCGATCACTCACGTGCGCTTCGAATGGAATGTAAACTGCTTCGCGGGCGCCTCGCGCGAGGAGCGCCTACCGAGAGGGGACCATGAGCGGCTCTGTTCGACTTGTTCGACTTGCTTGCGTGATCGGTGCAACCGCAACGCTCGTTGCGTGTTCGAGCGGAACGACCACGTCGAACGGCTCGACGGCCCTGCAAGCGTGTTCGCCGCTCGTGGGTGAAGACACCCCAATTGCCCTCTCGAACGTCTTCGCCGCCGGTCGCTCGACCGATGGAACGATTTACGTGATCGATCGTGCAAACGACTATCGGGCCTTCGTCTCCGATGGTTCCACTCTCCAGCGCAAGAAGGTCGCCGGCAGCGGCGAGGGACTAGGCTGGCTCGTTGCCTCGATCTCCGACGGACCCAAGGACTTCAACCTCGTCGTCGCGAGCCCGGGCGGCACAGCCACGCGCATGGGGCTGCTCGAAGGGAAGCTCACGTCGAAGGACATCGACGCCAACACCGCCGGCGAAACGCTCACGCTCGTCGATCCGAGCGCTTACGCGTCCCTCGCGGTGCACAACCTGGCACCGAACGTGGTCGTCGAAGTCGACGCGACGACCGACGACGGACATCACCTCGTGCTGATGCGGCCCGACGTCGACTGGGCGGAGAAGGATCCCCGCTTCTTCTACGGCACGCCCGACAACATGGTCGAGCGCGTCATCATGAACATGTCGCGAGGCTCGTCGATTTGGTTGATGGTCGACATCGACGGCGCGGTCTCCGACATCGTCTTCCCGTCGCCGATGCTCGCCAACAACGCGACGCCGACGATGAAAAGCGGCGGCACCACGCACACGCTCACCTATCGCGATAGCAGCCTCGGAAAAGGCCTCAACTACTACTGCCGATAGATCTCAGCGGCCTTCGCGATACGCCTTGATGGCGTTGACCACGCCGTCGGCGAGGCGCTGCTGGTATTCGGCCGAACCGAGGCGCTGTTCTTCGGCCGTGTTGGAGATGTAGCTCGTCTCGAAGAGAACCGCGGGCATGCGCGCACCGACGAGAACGTAGAAGCCTGCGCGGTGCACGCCGCCGTCGACGACATCGGGATAGATCGGCTGCAAGGATGCGACGCCCGCGCGCTGCAGGAGCTCGGCGAGACGCGTGGAGCGCGTGGATTGATCGGCGAGACGCATCGACGCGAGCAGCCGCGCGACCTCGTTCGACGCCGCCTGGCTCGTCGCGTTTTCGCGCGCGGCCACGCGCCCGGCCATGTCGCTCGTGGTGGTGTCGAGCACGTACGTCTCGACGCCGCGACGGCCCGCCTTCTCCGCCGCGTTGCAGTGAATCGAGACGAAGAGGTCGGCGCCCGCCGCATTCGCGCGCGCGGTGCGCTCCTCGAGCGTGACGTAGCGATCGTCTTCGCGCGTGAACGACACGTCGATGCCGAGGCGCGCGAGCATCGGCGCAATCTTCTGCGCGATGGCGAGCGTGACGTCTTTCTCTTTCAAGCCCGTAGGCCCCGAAGCACCGGGATCGTTGCCGCCATGCCCCGGATCGAGAACGACCCGCGAGACAGCGCGGCTACTCCCACGCTTCGAACCTGGAGGCTGGCGCGCGATGTCGATGACCACGCGATACGGCTCGAGCAGGTGGAAGACGCGGCGGTACGCCGGGCCGTTCAAATCGAGCGCGATGCGTGATCCCGTGCTGGATCCTTCGGCGACGATGCGCGAGACGATCCCCGCGAGCGGCGTCTCACGCGCGGCGGCCCCGAGCTCCACTCCGTCGAGCTCGACGTAGGTTCGTGCGCCACGATTCTTCTCGCTCGCGACGTCACCCACGCGGAAGTGCGCCGGGCGATCGAGGTGGACGACGACACGCGCGGCCTCCGGCCCATTCCATTGCTCGACGCGCGTGATGCGCGGAACGACGACCGGCCGAGGAGCTCCTGCATCCGAAAGCGCGATGGCGATCGCGCCCTCTCCTGCAAGGCCCTGATCGATGGCGTCGAGAACCTGCGGAGGCGGACGAAACGCCGCCACACGCGCGAGCGGCTCGCTGACAATCGTGCCGCACGGCCCTCCCGCCTGCGGCGTGGTCGGCGCACCGGCGTCGGCCGACGACGAGGAGCGCCTCTGCACGCGATAGAGCTCGGCATACGTGGTCTGCGCGTCCTTCGCGAGATCGCCGGCCAGCAGCGCCCCCTTCACGGCCGCATCACAGGCGCCGCGAAGAAGGAGATCGCGGCTCGCCGCGCGGTAGAGGTCGACCGCTTCCTTGGCATCTTGCTCGCGATGCTCGACGCGCCAAATGCGCTCCTCGAGGCTCGCGGCCAAAGCATGAAGCTCGACAGCACGCGCCCCCGCCCCTTCCTTGAGCGCGAGGCCCTCGACCGATTGCGCGAGCGCGATCACTTCCGGCCGCGAGGGGAGCATCTGGTCATGCGCCAGCATGGCCTTCGCCCGGGACGCGTCGTCGCCCGTCCCCGCGTCGAGTGACGCGGCCGGCTTCGCTTTTCCCCCGGAACAAGCAGTCACCAGCAGGCCCAGCGAACCGCCCAAAATCACGGACGACATCGCCGACAACACGAGAAGGATGACTGTGCCCCTGTTCCGCACCGCGCCAGAGGGTATCATCGCGACCGCGATGTCCCGCAACCACGACGCTCCCACCTACGTCGACCGGACCTCTGGCCAGGTCTTCCCCGATGCCTTCGCCATGGTCAACACCTACCTCACGCGCTTCGAAGAGCGCGCGGGCTTGCCGCTGACCCCGCTCGACGAGCACGGCTATACGCAGATGCGCAAAGGGTCGGCGACGATCGGCGTGAACGTCCTCGACGATCACGGCGTCCTCCTCCTGATCGCCCCTGTGATGCCCGTGCCGAAGGTGGGCCGCGAAGCCTTCTACCGTCGCATCCTCGAACTCTCGTTCCTCACCACGGCCGACGCGGCGTTCGCGATCGACTCCGCGAAAGACGAGGTCTTCGTCCGCGCCCTGCGGCGACTCTCCGGACTCGACTACGAGGAGTTCGAAGACTTGCTCGATACCGTCGGTCGCGTCGCCGACGACTGGGACGATGCACTGAAACGCGAATTCGGCTGATCGAGGTCGAGAGGCCTCATCGCGCGGGCGAGCGCTCATCACGCGCTCGCCCAGTGAGACGTTTTTTCCCGGCAAAATGCCTAAAAGAGACGGGCCGCTGCGTTGTGACCCCTAGGGTCCGATGCTACGGTGTCCGACACGATGACTTTGCAGCAGGGTGGTAAGGACTCGGCTGGCTCGGCTGTCTCTTCACTTTCGGACGACCAGGCCGACCAGCTCGCGGCATCGTTCCGACCCGCGTGGGACGTGGGGGGAGACGACGATCTGCCGCCGGCCCCCGCTGTCTCCACTGGCCCGGCCGTCGTCGCGCCTGATGCGCCTGCGGCCCCTGCTGCTCCCGCTGGCCCTGCCGCTGCCGCTCCTGCCGATCCCAAACCTGCGACGGCAGGTGTTGCGGGCGCCGTATCCGGCTCTCCCGGCCTTCTTTCGTCGAAGCGGAAAATTTCGGCCAATCAAACGGTGATCGGCATCGCGCCGCCGCCCGCGAATCTCCTCGTGGACTCGTCGCCCGCACCGGCCGTGACGGCAAACGCGACGCAGGAGATCGACGCGGCGAACATCCTCGAAGCGGTGGCTGCACTGCCGCCCGATTCGGCAGACAAGACCCTCAAGCTTCCTGCGCAGAAGAGCACGTCGACGCCCCCGCCCGCTCCCAAGGCTGCTGCCAAAACCGAGGCGACGCCGAAGAAAGACGCGCCGAAAAAGGACGCGCCGAAGAAGGAGAACGGCAAGGTGACGGCGGCCCAAGCCGACGCGTCCAAACCGAACTCGACGCGCCCCGTTGCCGAGCAGGCCGACCCGTTCCGCGCAAAGCCAATTTCCGCGCTTGCGACGACCGAGCTTCAGGCGCTCGTGCCGAGGCGCTCGAACAAGGGGTTCATCATCGGTGGCGTCGTCGTCGCCGCCGCGGTGGTCATCGGCCTTGCCATGCGTTCGGGCTCCTCGGAGACGCCGAAGCCGGCGCCCGAGGCCACCGCGCGCGTTATCGCTCCCGCGCCGACGAACGATATTCCGCCGCCGGCCGAAAAAGACGAGCCGAGTGGCACGCCGCAGGTAACGCAGGTCGCGCCGGCGGCGACGCCTGCAAAAGCGGAAGCCCCCTCGAAGCCCGCCGCGACGACGGCCGCCGCGATTCCGGCGGATCATCGAGAGAGTGTTACGGCGCCGAAATCTCCGGAGCCCGCCCGCGTGACCGCGGCTCCTGCTCCGCGCCCCGAACCGAAGTCGCAGCCGAAGGTCGCTGCTGCTCCTGCGCCCTTGCCGCCTGCATCGAAGACTCCCCAGAAAGGGGCTTCCGGCGGTATCGTTCGCGACAATCCGTTCTGAGCATCGCTCGACGGAGTGGCGCGCGCGGTGCTCGAGACGTAGACCCGCAGCCGACGCGCGCTCGACGTGTTTCGACGTGTTTCGACGTTTCGAGTTTTCCGCTTTCCGCTTTCCGCTTTTTAGCGTTTCAGCGTTTCCGCGTTTTAGCGTTTCCGCGCCGCCTGCGATTACCACCATGAAGACGAGCCTCATCGCCACGGGTGTCCTAGTTGCATTTCTTTCTTCGACCGTGCCGCACGTCGCGCACGCCGAAGATGATCCGGTCACGACGCAGGCTCGCGCGCGCTTCAAAGAAGGCGTCGACTTCTATGACAAGGGCCAATTCGAGAACGCGCGTCTCGCGTTCTTGCAGGCCTACATGCTCAAGAAACACCCCGCGGTGCTCCTCAATCTCGCGCAGAGCAGCGCGAAGTCGGGTCATCCGCTCGAAGCATCGAAGTACTTCCAGCAGTACTTGAAGGAAGCCACCACCGCGACGCCCGCGCAGCGCGCCGACGCCGAGAGCGGCCTCGCCGAGGTGCAAAAGAAGATCGGTCGCATCGAGATCGTCGCGCCCGCGGGAACGGACATCACCCTCGACGACAAGGATCGCTTGGGCACGTCGCCCATCAGCGAGCCGATCGACGTCGAGCCCGGTCCGCACACGCTCAAGTCGTCGACCGAGACGATCCGCGTGACGGCCACCGCAGGTCAGAAGGTGCAGGCCAGGTTCGGCGGGGGCACGACGGTAGCCGCCGTCACGCCTGTCCCCACGCCTCCCACCGAGCCCACGCCCGAACCCGCAGCGGCTCCTCAGCCTGCGGAGCAGCCGATCGTGAGCGAAAGCACGGCGAAGCACACGAACCTGCTCGCTCCGCCCAAGAACATGACACCGGTTTACGTGGGCCTCGGCGTCGGAGGCGTGGGCCTCGTCAGCGCGATCGTGTTCGCCGCGTTCCGCGCAGACGCTCAGACCAAAGCTGACACCGTGGCCGACCAGATTCGCTCGGCGGCGAAAGCCTCGAACCTCGATCCGGGGGGACTCTGCAACGACCCCCGGCAGCAGACACGCTTCGGCGGAGCATGTGCAACGCTTCGCGACAACAACGACAAGGTCGACACCAACACGATCATCGCGAACGTCTCGCTCGTCGTGATGGGTGCAGGTCTCCTCACCGCCGCCGGCTGGTACCTCTTCGCGCCGAAGAAGGGCGAGCCGAAAACGGAGGGCGCGGCCCCCGCAACGGCCATGCGGCCCACCGTGCAGGTCACGCCGTACGGCGGCGCCGGTCAGGGCGGGCTCACCGTGTTCGGCAGCTTCTGATCGTCGTCACGGATAGCGAATCACGCGCGCGTAGCCCGGCACCATGTTGCCTTCGCCGGGCTTGCGCGCGAGCGCGACGGCGAAGCACTTCGACGAATCGCACCCTGCATCGACGAGCGCATCGGCCGGCTGATCGGCCATTCCCAGCGCAGGCAGCGCACCTTCCGGCGTGACCACGCGATGCGCCAGGCCCGCGATCGGAGCGCGCGCCTTGCCGATCGCCGAGACGCGTTCGACCCACGCCACCGACACGTCGTCACCGAGCACGCCGGTGAAGAAGGGCCCGACCTCTCGCCCGCAGGTGCCGGGCGATAGCTCGACGACCTCGTCCGGTTTGCCTTGCGTGCGATCGACGCGCATCGCCATCACCTTGGTTCGCGCGGTCGGCGCTCCGCCGTCGGCACCACAGCCCTCGCTCGCGTCCTCCGTGAAGACGATGACCACGGCGCGCGGCGAAGCATCGACGGCAACGACGTCGTCGTCGTGCGGGATCTTCGTTTCGAGGCGCCTCAGCGCCCCCGGCGAACCGTCTTTCACCTCACGAATGGCCACGGCCCCCGAAGAGGCCACGCGGACCACGCCGAGATCGTCACCAACGGTGTATTCGGCTCGCTCGCGCAGCTCGTCGTCGCCGAAGTCCTTGTCTGGCAGAAGAGGAAGCGGGCCGTGCGCTCCGAGTCGCGGGCCGTGCGTGCCCGCGTCTTTGCCCGTTTCCGGAGCCCCCGCGTCCGTCGACGCCTCGCCTCCGAGCGTCCACAGCGCGATGCCCTCGTCTTCGTCGAGAAGAGCGAACGCCCGATGATTGCCGCAGACCAGCGTGGCATCGTCGTCTTTCACGAGCGTCACCCGGTGCACGGGCCCGCTCCAGGGCTTCGACGAAACCTTGCGTCCATCGGTGAACCAAACCGCATCGCGTGTCGTGCACGAGCCAGCCGCGACGTCGGCGACCTCCGAAGCGGGCGCGAGATCTTGTCCGACGAGCAGCATCTGACGAACGAGCTTGTCGTTGCGTTTGCCGCGCCAGGTGAGCGCAACGCCGGGACCGACGGGTGCCACCTTCAGATCCACTTCGGGCGACCACCTGATGCCGTCGAGGACGGTCTTGTCGGCGACGATCTCGTCTTTCGCAGAGATCCGCTGGAGGCGAATCGCCTTGGCCGCGACGTCGAGGCCGGCGACGAGGACCTCACCGTTCGACAGACGACTCGCAGCGATGGGCGCCGAGTACCGATACGGGTCGAAGCTGCCTGCGCGAGGAGCTTCCGTCGACGATGACGGCGCGACCTCGCTGCTCGCGTCGGCGCCCTGCTCGGAGCGCTTCGAACACGAGCAGCCGAGGGCACCCGGCGCGAGAAGAACGACCGACCCGACGAACAGAGCCCTCGTCACGTGGGTGGGTGTCCCTACTGACGCACCGCGGCTTCATGTCCGCCACTCTTCTCGGTGAGCCCGGCGAGGGTCAAGTTCGGGAGGCGGAGCACATTGCGATCTTGGAAGGTTGGGGGCGCTCGCTGGGGCTCCGTTGCATGCAACTGCATGCATTGATTTCATCCATGAAATCACGTTTCAATCTTGAACGGGCGCCGACGGGGTCTCGCCGTGCCACGCCCGACTCGAATACGGCCCCGCTGGCGGCAGCCTCGGACTTGGCTCGAACGATGCGTCGGCCGGATGGGGACGAGGTGCGAGCGTTCTGCCTCTGCCTTGCAAATAAGAGAGGACACCACGTGTCACCCGGGGAAAGATGATGTTGCGGGTTCGAGACCTCAGATTGCCCCACAATGAGCGATAGAACGTTCGGCGCCTACAGACTGATCGCGGAGCTCGGTCGGGGCGGCATGGCGAACGTCTACCTCGCGGTCCGTCAGGGCCCCGAGGGCTCGGGGTTCGCGAAGCTGATGGTGCTCAAGCGGCTGCGTCCGGATCTGGCGGACCAGCCGGAGTGCGTCGAGATCCTGGTCGACGAGGCGCGCATCGCGGCGCTCCTCAATCACGTCAACGTCGTCCAGACGCACGAGATCGGCGAGGTCGACGGCGAGTTCTTCATCGCCATGGAGTACCTCGAGGGCCAACCGCTGCATCGCTTGCAGCAGCAAGCCGCGAAGACGCGCAAGGCCGGCGCGGTGATGCCGCTCACGCGCGAGCAGCAATACCTCATCGTGATGGATGCTCTCGCGGGCCTCCACCACGCGCACGAGCTCGTCGACTTCGAGGGCACGTCGCTGAACCTCGTTCATCGCGACATGACCCCGCACAACATGTTCGTCACCTACGACGGACACGTGAAGATCCTCGACTTCGGCGTGGCCAAGGCCGTAGGGCGCACGCTCGAGACGCGGCGGGGCAGCGTGACCGGCAAGGTCCGTTATATGGCTCCCGAGCAGGCCATCGGCGCCGTCATCACGCGCCGCGCGGACATCTTCTCGATGGGGATCATCCTCTGGGAGATCGCCACGGGCAAACGCATGTGGGACGAGCTCGACGATCTCGAGATCGTCCAGGCCCTCGCCTCGGGCTCACTTCCACCGTCGCCACGCGTCATCGATCCGACCGTGCCACGCGCCATCGACGCCATCTGCAACAAGGCCCTCGCGGTTCGCGAGAACGAACGTTACGAGACGGCCGAAGACTTCCGCGCCGACATCGAGCGCTTTCTCGACGAGACGGGCAACCTGGCGGTCACGCGCAGCAAGCTCGCCACGTCGATGGCCATGCTCTTCATGGACAAGAAGCTCGAGCTTCGACGTCTCATCGAAGCGCAGCTCGCGGAGCTCGACATCACGAACACCACGCGCCAGCGCCTCGTGCGTTCGCAGCCAGACTCGCGCCTCACGCCACGCGCCGTGGAGCTACCTTCGCGCCGCGCCGCCATCGAAGCAAAGGAGCCGAGCGTGCCGGCGCCGCCCATCGAGGCGGACCGCACGAGCCCCGTCGTGGTGGTTCAGCCGCGCAAGCGACGTCGCTTCTCGCTCGGCGTGGCGACGGCTGCGATGACGATCGCCGCGGTTCTTGCGCTCGTCAGCATGCAGGGAACCTCGCCGTCGTCGCGAGGCGCAGCGATCTTGCCCGATCCGCAGAGTCATGCGGCGGCGCCTCCGCCGGCTGTCGAGCCGGCAACGCTCGCTCCGCAGGCGCCCCAGGTCGGCCCCAAAGACGCCTCGACCGACTGACACACTCAACGGTCCGGCCGCAGAATCCCGAAGCGCCGCATCTTCCGGTAGAGCGTCGCGCGCGGAACGCCGAGGATCTTCGAGGCGACGACCACGTTCCAATCCGTCTCCTCCAAGGTGGCGACGATGCGCGCACGTAGCGCTGCGCTGGGCCCACGCGGCGACGGCGACGAAACTTCGCCGAGCGCGAGATCGCTTTCTCCGAGCTCGGTGCGCTTCGCGAGGAGAACCGCCTTGGTCAGCACGTTCTCGAGCTCGCGAACGTTGCCCGGCCATGCGTGAGCGAGGAGCGCGCGTTCGGCGCTCCGATCGAGGGCTGCACGCGGTCGACCGAGCTCGGTCGCCAGACGGGCAAGCGTCGATTCGGCGAGCGGAAGAACGTCTTCGATGCGATCGCGAAGCGGCGGCAGCTCGATGTCTACGACGGCAACGCGATAATAGAGATCTTCGCGAAAGCGCCCTGCCCTCACCTCTTCGGCAAGAACGCGATTCGTCGCGCACACGAGACGCACGTCGACCGGCACGGACTCGGTCGCACCGAGCGGGCGTACCTCGCGCTCCTGCAGGACGCGCAGGAGCTTCACCTGCATCGACGGCGGCATCTCGCCGAGCTCGTCGAGAAAGAGCGTTCCCCCGCGCGCAGCCACGAAGAGGCCGGGTTGATCCCGTGTGGCGCCGCTGAAGGCTCCGCGCTTGTAGCCGAAGAGCTCGGCCTCGAGCAGACTCTCGGGGAGCGCACCGCAGTTGATGGCCACGAAGGCGGCGTTCGCGCGCGCACTGTTCGCGTGGATCACGCGTGCCACGCGCTCCTTGCCCGTTCCGCTTTCGCCTCGCACGAGCACGGTGATGTCGGTATCGATCACGCGCTCGAGAACGCCGAGAACGCGCTGCATCGGCAGGCTCGAGGTCACCATCGTGCCGTAGTCGAAGCGACGTTTCGCGGCCGGTGGAGTGCGCCGTTCGTCGTCTTCGATGGTCCGCTTCAAGCGGGCGATCTCGAGTGCCTGTCCGCGCGCGAGATGCTCGACTTCCGCGTTGCGCTCCTCGAGCTCGCGGGTCTTGATGCGCAGCTCCTCGACGAGCCGCGACTTGACGAGCGCCAGTGCAGCCTGATCGCCGAGCGCCAGGAGCACGTCGACGAGCTCGCTGCGAAAGCTGCCTGACGAGAACCGATGATCGACGTAGATCGCGCCGAGAATTCCGTCCGGTGATCGAATCGGAACGCAGAGCAGAGACTTCAAGCCCATCGCGTGCACGCTTCGGGCCTTCGTGAAGCGCGGGTCGAACCCGGCGTCGACCGCGATGACCGGCTCGCCCGTGCGCACCACGCGCTCGGCGACGGTTCGGCTGAATTTGAGGTTGCCCTGACGAATCGTCTCGCGGTCGATGTTCCGTGCGATGGCCACTTTCAAGGCGCCGCGCGCCTCGCCGCTTGCGCGCGGCGTGTCGACGAGCAGGAACCCTCGCTCGGCGTTCGTGAGACCGACTGCGGCGTCGAGCGTCTCCTCGAGAACCGCATTCGTGGACGACGCGGAGTTGAGGCGCCGGTTGATCTCGAGGATGCGCCGCACGTCGATCGACGAAGACGCCTCGGCCGGTGCGCGCGTGGGCTCGGGCGCGAAGGCGTTGGCCCTCGATGGGTGGCGGCGAAACGCTTCGTGGAGCTCCGGCGGAAGCGAGGCGGCGACCTTCTCCCAGAGCTCTCGTGCACGCGCGAGATGGCGCGCGGCCAGAAACGAGCTGCCCACGGCCGCGTAGGCATCCGCGAGGCGCGCTTCGACATCGGCGATCAATCCGCTCTGACCGGTGGCCGCTGCTCGCTCGGACGCGCGCTCGAGATCCGGAACGGCATCCTTCGCACGCCCTGCGGCGATTGCGACAAGACCGCGAACGACCAACCACGACGCCTCGACGTCCGCCATTGCGAGCGCCCTCACTTTGGCGGCGGAGGACTCGACGGCCCGAGCGGCAGCCGGGAGTTCCGATGCGAGGACGCATGCTCGCGCACGCTGCAGCGCGATGGCCACGAGCTCGCGATCGCTCGCGCCGGCGAGCAACCGGCCGGCTTCGTCGAGATGCCTGACACTCGCCGCGTGATCGCCCGAAGCCGTGGCGACGTCAGCGAGGACGGCCTCGGCCCCCGCCGCGAGAAGCGCCATGTCTTCGCGTTTCGCCCCTTCGCGAGCCACGACGGCATGACGAGCGGCGGCGTCCCACGCGCCGATGTCGGCATGGACCTTCGCGAGGTCGAAATCGAGCGTCACGCGCGTCGTCGGCATCCCGAGCGCGACGGCCAGACGATGACCACGCCGATACGCGTCCAGGGCGCGGCCCAGGTCACCGAGCTCGTGACATGCACTGCCGTAATTGAGAGCGGCCGAGGCGACGAGGTCGTCGAGTCCTTCGCGCTCGGCGACGTCGAGTGCCTCGGCATAGGCGCGGACGGCCGCGGGCGTCTCGCCGGCGACGTACTCCAAGAACGCCGTGGCGCTCGCCACGCGAAAGCGCCCTCGCGGCGCCAGGGTGGGAACTTCACGCGCCTGACCGAGGAGATGCCGAGCATCGGCGCTGGTCCCCATACGACTGGTGGCGAATGCCGCGTTCAGCAGGAGATCGAGGCGGATCTCGGGAGGCGGTTCTTCGTGAAGACCGGAGCGAGCGACCGCTGCCGCAGTGACGTCGTCACCCCGCTTGAGAAGCGCCAGCGACAATGCAGCGGCAACGCGAGCTCTTTCCGCGCCGATGACATGGGGAAGCACACGACCGAGAATCGATGCGGCGCGACGACTATCGCCCATCTGGGCATGGCACTGGCCGGCGATCGTCCGAAGCCGTACGCGCTCGTCCTCGTGAGGTCGCTTGCGAAGTCGCGCGACGATCAGCGCGAGGGCTCGCGCCGGTTCGCCCGACTCTGCATAGATCTCGGCCGCACAATGCACCAATTCGCCGGACGGCCGCGGCGTCGCTTCGAGGACCGCGTCCACCGCGTGACGAAACGCGGGGGTGCGACGAGCCGCGTCGATGAGCACCCGCGAGGCTCGCTTCGGCTCGAACGCTGCGAGGTGGACAATCGACGTTGCACGGAGATCATCGCGATCGGGATTCGCCACGAGCTGCGCCTCCGCTTCGCTCGCCAGCAAGCGATGGGCCGCGTGCATGTCCGCCCTGCCGAGCGCCTCGGCCAGGCGCACGGCATCCGAGCGCCGGTGGAGGCGGACACCGTCGGGCTCGGCGACGACGAGCCCGCGGCGCACGAGACCGTCGAGCGCGTGCGAGGGCGGGAGCACACGAGTCCCCGCAGCGACCACGAGTGCCACGATCACGCGGGCCTCGTCGTCGAGCGTGCCGAGGTCGAGGGCCCCACGCTGGGTTCCCGAAGCACGAACGGCGCGCGACAGGGCTCGCGAGTCCCACTCGCCTGCATCGAGCTGGGCGAGGACCGCGGCGATCTCCTTCGGGTACCCCGCCGTCTCTCGTGCAATCGCGCCGAGTGATGCCGCGGGGATCCGCGAGCGAAGCCATTCGGCGATCTCGAGTTCTTCGAGTGGCCGGAGAGGCAACGTAGCTGATTCAGGAACCGCCGCGAGCCTCGTTCGCGACGTGACGAACAGACCGAGCTTGCCGTCCTCGGGGAGCGAACGAACGAGCGCCGAGAGTGCTTCGCCTTCTTGGGTGTCGAGCGCATCGGCGTCATCGAGGATCAGCACGAGCGGCTCATTTCGTGCAGAGAGACGGTCGACGGCGGAGGCGACCTTCGCCGGTGTGGCCGACGCGAGCTCCTCACCGAGCGCCATTCCGAGCATGGTCGACATGGCGCGTGGTCGGACGGCCGATACGGCGATAGCGTCTATCCGAAGCTGCGCTTCCGCCTTGATCTCCTCGAGGATGCGCGTGCGCCCACTCCCGTCGTCACCGACCCACGCGAGGACACGCGGTCTGGGTTTTCCTTGGGAAACCGCGTCGAGGAGGGATCGCGCGGAACGAAGAGCGTCATCGCGACCGACCAGCATCGTGCCGAGAAGGTCGGACGCGAGCGGCTTGATCCACGGCACGCCAAGCAGCTCCGCAAGCTCTTCGGCACTCTGTGGCCGGTCCTGAGGCTGTTCGGCGGTCATTCGCGTGACGACCTTGCGAATGCGCGCCGGCAGCGCGTCGCCGAGGGCGCGCAACGTCACGCCGAGCGCGAAGAAGTCCGCCGTACGGTGCAGCATCCCGCGGAGGAGCTCCGGCGCCACGAAGCCTGGTGTGCCCGAGACGTCGCGCACGGAGACGACGTCGAGAGGGCGCGAACAACTGAGGTCGATGAGGACTGCACGCCCGTGCGCATCGACGAGGGCATTGCCCGGATGAACGTCGCCATGGAGCACGCCTCGGGCATGCAGAGCTCCGAGGGCCGACACGACGTCGGCGATCGGGTCGACGAGCTCCTGCCACGACCGACCTCGAGCATACGCAGCGAGGTCCACACCTTCGACGAGTGCCGACGTGTAGAAGCCGCGCGCCGCTCCGCCCTCACGAAGCCATCCGAAGTCGAAGACGCGAACGAGGTGCGCGTGATGCCCGGCCCGCAGGGCGAGAAACTCACGGCGCAACACATCGAGCGCAACCGGATCGGTGCCGACGAGCTTGAGCGCGACGTCTGTGTCGAGCGCGAGATCGCGGACGCGAAAGGCCGTCGCGAGACCGCCCTTCCCGAGCGGCCCTCGCACCACGTACCGATTCGCGATGCGTGTGCCGGGTAACACGCCACGAGTGTATCAACTGAGCCAAGCCGATACATCAATGAGTCACTCGTGAGACACTTCGAGGCTCGCCAGCCGAATTTGCCGAGTTTTACGCTTGGCCTGATTGGTGCTTAGCTGGTCAGCATGCGACGCGGCCTCCTTTGTTTCCTCCTCGGTGCGCTGGGTATCGGCGCCCTCGCCATCGCCTGCGAGAGCTCCGACCCTGGCCTCGGCACGCAGGGGATTCATCCGCAGCCGCAGCCCAATCGACGCCCCGTGAGCTTCACGGCGCCCTGCACGGCAACGTCGTGTGGCGACGCGCCCTCCTCGCTCGCAACTCCGCGCTGCAAGCCGCTTCCGAACGACTGCTCGTGGACCGACGACACTTCCGTGAGCTACCGGCCGTGCGACGCGGGCGAATGCGGTCCAGCACCGGGCGCCGAAGTTTGCCCGGCCAACACCACGTTCAAGGGCAACGCGTGCGGAAGCGAGAACGAAGGCGCATGCCTCTGGAGCACCGCCTGCATGCCGCCTCGCAGCACCACGCCTTGCCCGACGACCGAAGGTTGCGGCCCGCAACCGGCCATCGGCGTCATCTGCACCGACGGCGGCTCGGGCGGTCTCGAGTGCATGCAGCTCGAGTCCGGCTGCTCGTGGCAGCGCACATGTGACTGACGGCTGGGCGCAGCCACTCCCCAGGCGCAGCCGCTCCCCAATCCCTTCCCTTCACCACTCATCGACGACCACTGCACGACGACGCGAGCGTCGTGCAGCAGGGCATTCTTTCGTCTCGCGTTCGAGGACTTGTCATGACGATTCGTACGACGATGCTCGCTGCATCTCTCTTTGCTTTCGCCTTCGCCGCCGCCTGCTCCAACAGCGACAATGATTCCACCGGCGGCAACCCCGACCCCTCGCAAAACGACGGCAACACCGCGACGACACGCGAGGCGCTGAAGTTCGTCGCGCCCTGCGCGGCGTCCGCATGCGGTGAGGTCCCCAGTTCGTCGAAGTCGACGAAGCCTACCTGCGCCAAAGCGGTGTCCGGCTCGTGCAGCTGGAGCGATACCGATCCGAACGGCACCGTCTCCTACCGCCCGTGCGCAGATTCGGAATGTGGAACGAAGCCCGACGCGAGCGTGTGCCCATCCGGCACCACCTTCAAAGGCGCGCAGTGCGGGAGTGAAAACGAGGGCGCGTGCACGTGGACCTCGGCGTGCGTCCCGCCGCCCAGCACCACGCCTTGCCCCGATGCCGACGGTTGCGGCCCTCAGCCTGCCATCGGCGTCATCTGCGCGGACGGCGGCTCCGGCGGTCTCGAGTGCATGAAGCAAGGCACCAAGTGCGTGTGGCAGCGCACGTGCGAATGACGCGTTGGCAGTAACGCGTCAGGCCGCGCGTTCGGGCGCTTCGGCGGGGGGGTCGACGCGCACGACGATGACGGTGACGTTGTCTTTGCCACCGCTGTCGTTCGCGGCCTTGATGAGCGCGTCGACCATACGTTTGGGGTCGGTCGAGCCGAGCAACGTCTCGCGAATGCGATCGTCGTCGAGCATCTTCGTCAAACCGTCGGAGCAAACGAGGTAGAGATCCCCGGGCTCCGGCTTTCCGACGATGACATCGATGGGAACGGTCGGCCACACGCCGACTGCGCGGCTCAAGTGGGCCGCGTCGGCGCCGGTCACGCCGTAGTCGCGCATCGTGTGATCGGACGTCATCTGTGAAAGCTCGTTGTTGCGGAGCCGGTAGAGTCGGCTATCGCCCACGTGCCCGACGTACAGGCGCTGCTTGCGCGCGAGAAAGCGAGCGGCGCAGATCGTCGTGCCCATGCCGGTGAGCTCGCGCTCGGACTCCGCGCGCGACTGGATGGCGACGTTGGCCATCTGGATCGCGCGCGCGAGCTCCGAGGCCCGTGGCGGGATCGTGGCGTGGGGAACACCTTCGAAGCGGCTCTCGGTGAAGGCGTCGTCGATGGTCTTCACCGCCAGACCGCTGGCGATCTCACCGCCATTGTAGCCACCCATGCCGTCGGCCACGACGTACAGGCCTTCGTCGTCACGCACGAGGAGGCTGTCCTCGTTGCGTTTGCGCTTGAGGCCTCGGTCCGTCTGGGCGCGCGCCGAGACGAAGATGAGCGCCTTGGCCTGCGTAGGCTCGTCATCCGCAGCGTCGACGTCGTAGAGGATCTTGAAGGCGGGAGGCTGAATGACGAGACGCTGCTCCGGCTTCTTGCCGACGAGCGTGGGCTCCACTTCTTCGTCGTCTTCGAAATCGATGCGAGGAAGCGCCTCGGCAACCGGAGCCTGCGGCGTGTCCGCTTCGTGTGAGTCTGTGTTCGCCTGCGGCACGGGCACGGTGATCCGTTCGGAGCGGTCCGCCTCGGACGAGGGGCGAAGACTGCGTGCCTTCGGCGTCGGCGCCGGCGTGGCGTCCTCGGATTCTTCACCCCCGCCCGACCAGAGCCGGCCAATCGCAATGGCCAGCACCAGCGAGACAAGACACGAGAGAACCCAGATCACGTCGGACATCGAGAAGGACACCTCTTCTCGCGCGGTGCGCCCGCGCACGCATTCCCCTGCACGATCATCTCTTAGGCCCCGCTCAGCGTCCAGTTCGACGAGGGAGAAACCGTAGAGAATGGCGACAGCATGAGAACCCCGCTCCTCGCGCCCTCCGAAGCAGGTTGTCGTCCTCGCTCTCCCTCCGACTCACAGCCCAGCTCGAGCGGTGCCTGTTGCGCTTACATCGTCCCTGCACCGCGGCCATCACGAAACGCGCCGCGCTCGTGCTTGTGTCGCCCATCTGCGAACCTCGTTGGTATAGAGGAAGCGCGCTCATGACCAACACGGATCCGCCGGGCGAGGAGACGCTGAGGCAAGAGGTTGCGCTGGGGGTTCGTTATCGAAGCCAGCCGCGTATCGTGTGGACGGACGACACCGGAGAACACACCACCGTCATCGACGGTCGCCAGCTCGTCGGCTCTGCCGCGCGCTCGGGCATCGTCATCCAGGACGGCACGGTCTCGCGCCTCCACGCGGAATTCGAAGCCCGTCGTGACGGCCTCTGGGTGCGCGACCTCGGCAGCCGTAACGGCACTTACGTCGAGGGCCTGCAGGTCTCCGGAGCGCGCGTTCCCGACCACGGCAAGGTCCGGCTTGGTGCCGTCGAGCTCGTGGTCGACTACGAGGCCGAGCCACGCAAGGCCGTCCCTGTCTGGCGCGAAGCGCGGTTTGGGCGTCTGGTCGGAACCAGCCTCGCGATGCGCGAACTCTTTGCCGCGCTCGCCCGCATCTCGCCGCTCGACGCGCCCGTTCTCATCCAGGGCGAAACGGGTACCGGCAAGGAGCTCGTGGCGCAGGCCATTCACGACGCCTCGACGCGCGCCGGTAAGCCGTTCGTCGTCGTCGATTGTGCGGCGCTCCCGGAGAACCTTCTCGATGCCGAGCTCTTCGGTCATGCTCAAGGAGCTTTCAGCGGCGCCACCACCGCCCGCGCCGGGGCGGTCGAGCTTGCGGACGGAGGAACCGTCTTCCTCGACGAGATCGGCGAGCTGCCGATCTCGATGCAACCGAAGCTGCTTCGCGTGCTCGAGTCGAAGACCGTGAGGCGACTGGGCGAGACCACCCAGCGCCAGGCCGACGTGCGCTTCATTTCCTCGACGCACCGCGACCTGCTCACGATGGTGAGCGCGGGCGAGTTCCGTGAGGATCTCTACTTCCGCCTCGCGGCGCTTCCGATCTCGGTGCCCGCGCTGCGCGATCGCCGCGAAGACATCGAGCTGCTCGTGAATCACTTCCTCGAGCAGTCGAAGAGCCCCGGGTCGGCCGATCCCGAGCTCCTTCGCGAGCTGCTCGGTCGTCCGTGGCGCGGCAACGTCCGCGAGCTCCGTAACTTCGTCGAACGCGCGCGTGCACTCGGCGCCGACCAAGCCTTGGCGATGTCCGAGCCGACGCGCCAACGACCGCCGGTGGATGCAGTCGCCGCCAGCGAGCCGACGTCTGGCACCACGCCGTCGAAGCTCGTCACGGCGGACGAGAAGGTCTTCGACCAAAAGTATCGTGACTTCCGCGACGCATGGCTCGACCTCGGCGAGCGTGAGTACGTCCAGCGCCTGCTCGCTCGTCACGAGCGCAACGTTTCGGCCGCCGCGCGCGCCGCCGAAATTCACCGCACGTACATCTATCGTCTGATCCGCAAGCACGAGATCTGACGCGCACGCGTTCTCTCGCGTCTAGGCCTTCTTCGGGCCTGCACCTTCGGTGAGAAGCTTCCGGAACGTCGTGCGAGGCACGTTCGCGGCCCTCGCCGCTGCGCTCACGTTGCCTCCGTGCCGTTCGAGGCATTGCCGCGCCGCCTCGGCGTCGTAAGCCACCGGCGTGCGCCTCGTCTTACGAAGGGCACGTTCGATGAGCGCCGCCTCCAAGCGCGATCGGCCGCGTGCGTAGTCGGCCGCGCGTTGCAAGACGGCGCGCAGCTCGCGCACGTTTCCAGGCCAATCATGCGCCGTGAGCTGACCGATGGCAGCGGGGGTCATCTCGAGAAGCCCGAAGTCCGGCTCCATTTGGGCGAGGATCGCGCGCGCAATGGGAACGATGTCCCCCTGACGCTCGCGCAGCGGAGGGATCTCGACGACGAACACCTCGAGTCGATGAAACAAGTCACGCCGGAATGCGCCGCGCTCGACGCTGTCTGAGAGCCTGACGTGCGTGGCCGTGACGACCCGCGCGTTGGCCTTTCTTCCCGAACCGGCGGCGCCGATGCGCCTGACCTCGTAGCCGTCGAGCGCGCGAAGGAGCTTCGGCTGCGCATCGATCGGCAGCTCACCGATCTCGTCGAGAAAGAGCGTTCCGCCCTCCGCCTCCGCAAACGCTCCCGCGCGACGATTCACCGCGCCCGTGAACGCCCCACGCTCGTGGCCGAAGAGCTCGCTCTCCACGAGCTCCCGCGGCAGCGCCGAGACGTTCATCGCCACGAACGGTCCACCCGCGCGAGGTCCTTCGGCGTGCAAGGCGCGCACGATGAGCTCCTTTCCAACGCCTGTCTCTCCATTCACGAGCACCGGAGCGCTGAGCTTCGCGAGCCGGCGCACCTGTCCCGCGAGGATCCGCATCGGGCGCGACTCGCCCGCCACGCCGGGCAGCGGCTCGTCTTCTTCGCCGTCGTCGTCGTTCTCTTCGTGGGCCACACACACGAGCGTGCTCTGACCGACCGCGATCGTCGTTCCTTCCGTCCCCCACGCCTCGTGGATCCTCGCGCCACCGACGTAGGTGCCGTTCGTCGACCCGAGATCGCGAACGAGGATCCACGCTCCGTGCACGGCGATCTCGCAATGCCGCGCGCTGACCGTGGCGTCTTCAATCACGATGCCCGCGCGCGCGCTCGATCCGACGACGACGGGCGTACGCCCGAGAACGACGCGGCGCCCTCCAGCAGCGTCCTGGATCTCGAGCGCCCAGCCGCCCGTTCGCGGCACGATCGCGATCTCGAGCGTCTGCGACGTCGCCGTCGACGGTCGATCCTCCTCGTTAGGACGAACTTCGTTCGGGCGAACTTCGTTGGCAGGCCCGTTGCTCGGACTGAACAACTCCTCGAGATTCCTCTGGCGCATGAAACCCTCCGCGCGCGACGCCTCGCACGACATCACGTCGACAACGCGCCACTCGACCGAGGCGTCCCGAGAGTTGCGGCGCCCACCGCACCAAATCCCGTGAAAACAGGGCGACACTGCGCACGCCCGCAGTGTCCACGACGATGGACTCCGGAGCGTCGACGCCCACAAAACAAGAAAGGCCCGGGAACCTGTCCCGAGCCTTCCGTGGGTTACGCGGTCAGAGCACTCAGCCGATCGCGATACCGAGCGCCTTACGCAGCGCGAGGTACTGCTCGCTGACGCTGAACACGATGAGCTCCTTCAGCTTCTCCGGCGGCGAGAGGTCGCCGGGGAGCTGCGGCTCGGCCGCGATGATCTTCTTCGCGATCTCGAGGTCTGCGCAGAGGAGGAGACCGGCGCGTGCCGCCGAGACGTCCACCGCCTGCATCCAGCGCTTCAGATCTGCCTTGGCGCCGTCCTCGATGAACTTCTGGACGACGAGGCGGAGCGAGTCGCGCTCGACCGGCTGCATGTACTTCTTGAACTCTTCGGCGGTCATGTTCACGGCCTGCGCCATCTCCGGCGGGACGTTGAAGTCCGGCTGGATGATCTTGATGGCCGAGAAGAACACGACCTTCAGCTCGCCGAGCGTCGGGAAGAGGTTCTTGATGTAGTGCTCACCTCGGTAATACGAGAGGTGCTTGCCGACGATGAAGGTGAGCTCCTGGGGCGTGTACCCCGTGAGCACGCTCTGACCCGCGACGCTTGCCGGCGGGCGCGAAGGCACCGCGACGAGCGCACCGGGGACGTCGTTGCGGACGTAGAGCTCCGGCAACTGGATGCCGAGGACCTGCGCCGCCCAGCCGAAGGTCTTCGCGAACGTGACCGTCGACGTCGCCGGCTCCTGCTTGAAGCGGCGATCGAGGGCGGGCAGCTGCTTCGCCTTCGCGAGAGCCTGCGTCTTCGCAACGATGGCCGCGGGGGTCACCATCTCGAAGATCTTGCCGATGAAGATGTTCTCGTCCTTGTGGAAGAGGTTCTTCACCCACTGCTCGTTGTCGAGCCGGCTCTTGACCTGGATCATCCCGCGCGGGCGGTAGTCCTCGAAGAAGCGCTGCTCCTCCTCGTCCGCCTTGTGCAGGAACGCGAGCGCCGAGCACATGCACCATGCACGGTCATAGTCGTGCATCTTCAGCGCGAGCTTGTAGAGCGAGCGGTACGGGTCGACGCGCAGCGGGTCCTTCTGGAGGACGATCGAGTGCTCGCCGATGGCGGCCTCGAGCTGCTCGGTGTTCTCGTACAGCTCCGCGAGGATCTGGCGCTCGACCGGCTCGTCCGGCTTGTAGCGGGTCGCCATCTTGAACGCTTCGATGGCGCTGTTCACGTCGCCGAGGCGGTCACGATAGATGAGGCCGAGGTTGTGCCAGAGGTTGAACTCGAGGTCCTTGTTCTCGGCGTTCGCAGTCGAGAGCCTGCGGAGCATCTTGCGGAACGCGCGTTCGAGCGCCTTCCAGTCCTTCTGCGCCGTGAGGATCTTGTTGATGCGTTCGAACGCCTCGAGATACGTCGGGTTCAGGTCGAGGGCTTCGTTGAACAGTTCGACTGCGCGGTCGACGTCGTTCAACTTGTCCGGGTCGCGATAGATCTGCGCCATCGCGTAGATGAACTTGTACTTGCGGAGAGGCTCCTTCTCCATGTCCGCGATGGCCTGGATGGTCTCGACGACGCGATCCCAGGTGCGCACCGTTTCGTAGAGAGAAAGCATCTTGTGGAGCAGCGGGCGGTTGTCCGGCTGCAGCTCCTTCGCCTCCTCGAGAGCCTCGATGGCGCGAGCAGGGCTCTTGTCCTGGTCGTTCCAGATGTCGCCGATCTCGAGGAGCACCTTGAAGCGCTCTTCGCCGTCGAAGACGTTGTCGAGGATCTGACGCTTGTACGCGACGACCTGCTTCCAGTCCTTCAGGTCGGAGTAGATGCCGACGAGCGCTTCGAGCGTGGGCCGGTGCGTGTTGTCGACGCCGAGGGCCTTCTCGAAGTTGTTGATCGCCTGCTTCGCCTGGCCCTGCTCACGCTTGATGCAACCGAGCTTGAAGTAAACCTCGGCGCGCTCTGCGTTCTCGTCCTCGCCGAGCGAGGTGAGGACCTTCTGGAAGTTGGTGAGCGCCGCGCCCCAGTCCTTGAGGCGGAAGCACACCTCCGCGAGTCCGCGGATGGTCGTCTGGTCGGTGAGGTCCAGCTGGTGAGCCGCGCTGTACGCCTTGAACGACTTGTCGTCCTTGGCGAGCTTCGCGGTGACCATACCGAGCTTGTTCCAGAGCGTGTGCTGCTCGCCCCGGTCACGCTTGCCGGCCTTGCGCGTGAGCATGTCGAGCAGCGGCTCGCCGCGCTCCCACGCTTCCTTCACGATGTACTCGTCGACGAGCGGCATCGCGGCGTCTTCGTTCTCGGGATCCGCCTCGTGCGCGGCTTCCCACGCCAGCACTGCGCTGTCGTGATCGCCGAGCATCTCCTCGCGCAGGCGACCGAGCTCCACGAGGAGGCGCGCGCGCTGACGCGGCGCCGGCGTGTAGCTCTGCTCCTGATCGATGTAGCGGGCGGCCTTGTCGTAGTCCGCGTTGTCGATCGCGATCTGGCGGAGGGCCCCGAGGGTCGCGAGGTGCGACGGATCGAGGTCGAGCGCCATCTCGTAGCGATCCTGCGCGGCGACGCGATCACCGAGCTTCTCGTCGAGGGCCTTACCGATCTTGTAGAAGGACTCGACGCGCTGCTTCGTGTCCTGCGTCAGCTCGGCAACGCGCGTCATGTAGTCAATCGACTGCGACGCGTCGTTGACCTTGTCGTAGAGCTTCGAGAGCGCTTCGAGGGCGGGCAGGTTCGTGTCGTCGAGGTCGACGATGTTCCTGTACGCGTCGATGGCGCGCTCGGTGTCTTCGATCTCGTCGGCGTAGACCTGGGCGATCGCTCCGTAGAGCTCCGTCTTGGTCTTGCGATCGAGCGTGGCCGAGATGTGGCGCTCGTAGACGTTGATGAGCTCCGGCCACTGGCGCAGCTTGCGATAGCAACGCTCGAGGGCGAAGTACGCCTCTTCGTGGTTCGGATCGATCTCGAGAACCTGCTCGAGACGAGCCGCCGCGATGTCCGGCTTGCGGAAGTGCTCCTCGTGGATGTTCGCGAGCTGCATCAGGATGTCGATGCGCTCACGCTCCGTGGTGACCACGTCGAGCTGCGCTTCGAGCACGCGAACGAGCTCCGGCCACTGTTCGAGCTGCTGGTACACGCGGGCGAGGCCGCGCAGACCCTGGATGTTCTGCGGCTCGATCTCGACGACCTCGCGGTACGTCTGAGCAGCGCGCTGCGGATCCGACATCTGCTCGTTGAGCGCGCCGATTCGCAGCTTGGTGGCGGCGATGTCGGACGGCTCGGTGAGCGCCGGAACCTTGCGACCGAGGATGTCGACGAGTTCCTTGTTCTGACCACGCGACGCGTAGATGCGCTCGAGGTTCTCGATGGCCGGGATGAACAGCGGGTCGACCTCGAGCGCTCGCTGGAAGTACGAGATCGCCTGGTCGGTCTGGTTCATCTGGCTGTCGAGCAGCTCGCCGAGCTCCGTCTGGATCTCCTTGCGATCCACGTCGGCGACGGCGACGTCGAGAGCGCGCGTGAGCGTCGCACCGAGCTGCTGCCAGTTGCCGTTCTTTCGATAGAGCTGCCCCATCTGGCGCAGCGCACCGACGTTGTTCGGATCGAGCGAGACGATCTGCGCGTAGTAGGGCTGCGCGTACTCGGGGTGACCGAGGTCGTCGCCGTACCACTTGGCGAGGTGCAGGCAGAGGCGGATCTTCTGGTGCGCCTCGGTCTGCTGCTGGAGCCAATTGTTCGCGGTCTGAATGACCTCGCCCCAGCGGCCCGTCGCCTGAGCCATGCGCTCGAGGTACTTGGCCGTGTCGCGGTCGTGGAAGTCCTCGCCGAGCGCGTTGATGAGCGCGTCGAGGGCCTGGTTCTTGTCTTCGAGCTTCTCTTCGAAGACGCGGGCGATGCGGCGGAGGAGGTCCGTCTTCTCTGCCGTCTCCTCGCGCGTGTCGAGGCGACCGAGATACAGCTCGACGACCGGCTCCCAGCGCGAGGCCGCGGTGTGGAGCTTCTCGAGCTGGTGGAACGCTTCGTCGTGCGCGACATCGGCCTCGAGGATCCGCTGCCAGGCGGGGGTCGCCTTGTCCGGATCCTGGACCGTCTCGCGCCAGAGTTCGGCGACCTGACGATACTCCTCGATCTTCGTCGCCGAGTCCTCGAGGGCCGCGGCGCGCTGCATCTTGACGTCGATGACGTCCGTCCACTGCTCCTGCGCGCGGTAGATGCCTTCGAGGGCATCCATCGCTTCGAAGTCGGGGCCGACTTCGAGGAGCTTGCGCCACGCGTCCGCGGCGTCGTACGGCTGCTGGAGTTCGCTGCCGTAGACCTTGCCGAGCTCGCGGAAGATCTCCTTGAGCTCCTCGGGGTCGAACATCGCCGCGGCGCGGTCCACCATCTGGTGGAGGGCCGAGACGAGCTCCTGAGGCTCCTGCTGACGGCGCCGGATGGCGGCGATCGCGCGGAGAGCAGCGAGGTTCGCGTAGTCGATGTCGAGGACGCGGTTCCAGTCGTCGAGCGCGAGGTCATCGCGCTGCAGGCGCGACTCGAAGGTGCGCGCGCGACGCGTGAGGATGTTCACGCGGTCGTCGTCGCTGCCTGCGATGTCGAACTGACGCTCGAGGATGTCGACGAGCTCGCGCCACGCCTGCTGCGACTCGTAGAGGTTCGAGAGCGCAGCGAGAGCCTCGGGATCTTCACCGCGGAGATCGAGGACGACCTTCCAGGTGTCGATCGCGCGGATGGGATCGTTGAGCCGCTCCGACGCGAGGTTCGCGATGCGGGCGCGGATTTCGGCTTCGGCGACGTCGCCCGACGCGTTCTCGAGCTCGCGCTCGTAGACCGTGTTGAGCTCGACCCACGCGCCCTGCCCTGCGTAGATGCGGGCGAGCGCCTGGACCGCGCCATCGTGCGTCTTGTCGAGGCCGTCGAAGATCTTGCGGAACGCGATCGTCGCGTTCGGGATGTCGCCGAGACGGGTCTCGTAGACTTCACCGAGGCGCGCGTAGAGCTCCACGAGCTCGAGGTCGTCGGTCGGCGCCTTGACCCGCATCTCGAGGACGCCCGCGAGATCCGCCCACGCTTCGATCGACAGGTAAATCCGGTCGAGATTCGCGAGAGCTTCGGGATCAAGCGCTTCGACCGAGAGGACGTAGCGGTACGTCTCGACCGCCTTGTCGATATCGCCGAGCTCGTCTTCGAAGGTCTTCGCGAGGCGACGACCGATGACGCGCTGGACGTTCGCGTCCTGGTGGAGGCTCAGGATGTCGGCGTAGGCGTTGGCGAGGGTCTCCCAACCACCGTCGATGCCGCTCGCCAGACGCGGTGCCTCTTCGGCAGCCTTTTCGTCGAGCGGGAACTCCTTGAGCGCCCGGATGTAGACGTTGAGCGTCTGCACCGGATCGATGAGCTTCTCTTCGAAGAGCTCCGCGATGCGGTAGTACGCCTGGAGGCGCTCTTCCTGGCCCTGCGTGTGCGCGAGCTGCGCTTCGTAGACGCCGGCGAGCTTCTCCCACTCGCCCGCTGCGCGGTAGAGCGGCTCGAGGATCTCGGCGATCTCGACCTGCTTGGTGCCCGCCGCGAAGAGGCCTTCGAGAGCCTCGAGCGTCGAGCGGTGCTCGGGCGCCGCGTTGAGGACGTCGCGGTAAGCCGCGATGGCCGCATCGAGGTTGTTCAAGCGGTGCTGCTGCACCTCACCGAGGCGGTACTTGAACTCGAGGATCTCGTCGGGCGTCTGGCCGATTTCGGCTTCGCGCTCGAGGATGGCGGCGAGCTCCGGCCAGCGCTCGGTCTGCAGGTAGAGGCGATCGAGCGAGCGAACCGCGTTCTGGTTCTCGGGCTCGACCTCCGTCACCTTGCGGTGGCGGATGATCGCGTTGTCGACGTCTTCGAGCTGCACCTCGAAGATCTGCGCGAGGCGGAGTCCGAGCTCGACGAAGCGATCCGGCGTCTCCGTGAGCTTGTCGAGCTCGACGTCGTAGAGCGACGCGACCTGCGGCCAACGGTTGACGACCATCGCGAGGCGCTCGAGGTTCTGGAGCGTCGCTTCGTTGCCGTTGTCGAGGGTGAGCGCACGCGCGTACGTGTCGAACGCGTTGCCATGGCTCTCGAGCGCATCTTCGTAGAGGCGCGCGATGCGGTGGAGCAAGTCGACCTGCTGGAACGGGTCGCTCGCGTGGCGAACCTGGACCTCGTGGACGCTGATGAGTCGCGGCCAGTCGCTGGCAGCTTCGTACACCGGCTCGAGGACGGCGGCCGCGCCGAGGGGATCCTTCTCACCGCTCTTCAGGCCTTCGAGGGCCGTGAGGGTCGGCTCGTGATCGACCTGACGCTGGAGGATCTCGCGATAGAGCTCGATGGCGCGCGTGACGTCGTCGAGGCGCCTCTCGTAGAGCTCCGCGATTCGGTACTGGAAGCTGATCGACTCGTTCGGGTCGTCGCACATCTCGCTTTCGCGGGTGAGGACGCCGAGGAGCTCCTGCCAGTTCTGAGCCTGCTCGTAGAGGACGTCGAGACGCGAGAGCGCCTGGAGGTCGTCGGGATCGAGCTCGAGGATCTTCTGGTAGGTGTCGATCGCCGACGTGACGTCGCCGAGCTCACGCTCGAAGACGGCGCCGACCTGGTAGTAGATGCGCTTCTTCTCGTCGGGATCGGCGACGAGATCGGCCTTCTTCGAGTAGACCGCGAGGAGGTCCGCCCAGCGCGAGAGCCCGAGGTAACGCTTGATGAGAGCGTCGAGCGCGCGAAGCTCGTCTTCGTCGATCTCGAGGACCTTCTTGTAGACCGCGATCGCGGCCTCCGGCTTCTCGAGGACGTCCTCTTCGATGGCCGCAGCCTGGAAGAGGGCGTCCTTCTTGTCGCCCGGCTCGTCGAGGATCTCGGCCTTGCGCTGCAGGATCTGCGAAAGGTCCTGGTAGCGCTCGGTCTGACGGAAGAGGCGCTCGAGCGACGTGGCGGCCGCAAGGAGCGTCGCATCGATCTCGAGGACGCGGCGATAGAGCGCGATGGCCGTGTCGACGTCGCCGATGTCGGCTTCGTAGACGCGCGCGCTGATCATGAAGAGCGAGCTGGCGAGCTGCGCGTCTTCGATCTCGCTGGCGAGCTGACGATAGACCTGCGCGAGGTCGTCGAAGCGGCTCGTGGCGCGGGCCACGCGATCGATCTGCTGCTGCGTGACGTCGTTCGCCGGATCTTCCTTCAGCGCGCGCGCGAGGGTCGCGAAAGCGCTGTTGAGATCCGCGGCGGCGTCCTCGTGGAGCTGGGCGATCTGGTGAAGAAGGTCGACGCGACGAGCCGCATCGTCCGCACGGCGAACCTGGACTTCGTGCGCGCCGATGAGCTTCTGGTAGTCGCCGATCTGGCGGTACAGCGGCTCGAGGAGGTCGGCGATGACGAGCTCGTAGGCGGCGTCGCGGCCGAGACGTTCGAGAGCCGCGAGGGCCTGGGCGTTCGACACGTCGCGCTCGAGCACCGAGCGGTAGCCGTCGATGGCCTGCTCGATCTGGTTCATCTCGCTCTCGCGGAGAGCGGCGAGACGGAGCATCAGGGCGATCTGCGCCTCGTCCTCGGTGGCGAGCGCGAGCTGCGCCTCGAGGTTCTCGGCGAGGTCGCTCCACATACGCTGACGCGTGAAGAGCGCGTCGAGCGCGGAGAGCGCGGTCTGGCTCGCGGGGTCGAGCTCGAGGACACGCTTGTAGGATGCAACCGCATCGTCCGGACGAGCGAGCTGCTCGTCGTAGATGCGCGCCATCTGGACGTAGAGGGCCTCGCGGCGCTCCGGATCCGCGGTCTGCTCGATGCGGCGCTCGGTGACCCCGATGAGGTCCGTCCAGCGCTGCGTGCGAACGAAGAGGGCCTCGAGGGCGTCGAGCGCCTCGGAGTCCGCCGGGTCGAGCGAGAGCACGTGGACGTAGCCGCTCGCCGCCTCGTCGACGAGACCGAGCTGCTGGTCCTCGATCATCGCCGAGCGCATCCAGAACGAGCGCGCGAGCTGCGCGTCGGTCAGGCCTTCGGCGATCTGCTCGTAGAGCTCGGTGAGCGCCTTCCACGTCGTGGAGATCTCGGCGATGCGCTCGATCTCCGCGCGGGTCTGCTCGTGATGCGGCTGCTCGCGGAGAGCCGACGCGAGGGCCTTGAAGGCGCGCGCGTGGTCGTTGAGCATCTCGCTCGAGAAGCGCGCGATCTTGCGGAGCAGCGCGACGCGCTTGTCCGAATCGCCTTCCGCCTCGCTGAGGATGTCGAGCGCCGTGAGGAGCTTCGACCAGTCACCGCGTTCCTCGTAGATGTTCTCGAGGATGGCCGCCGCCTCGCCGCGAAGGCTCTCGTTGGCGAGGAGCGCTTCGAGAGCCTCGCGAGCTCCGTCGTGCTGGGCGTTGAGGAAGAGGATCTCGCGGTAGTTCTCGAGCGCGCCGGCCGCGTCGCCGGTGTGCTTCTCGAGGGTCTGACCGAGGCGGAACTTGAGGTCGATGAGCTCCTGCTCCGTCGCATCGAGCTCGATGCGGCGGCGGAGGGTGTCGACGTACGGCTCCCAGCGCTCGAGCTGACGGTAGAGAACGTCGAGCGCGGCGAGCGCACGGCTGTCCGTCGGCTCGTCTTCGAGCACGCCGTTGTAGGTGTCGATCGCGCGATCGAGATCCTTGAGCTCCGTTTCGTAGAGCTTCGCGATCTCGTAGCTAATCTGCTTCTTCTCGCCCTGATCCGGCGAGAGCTCGCGGCGCTTCTCGTAGATGCCGAGAAGGTCGGCATAACGCGACGTGGCGCGGTAGAGACGCTCGAGGGCGGCGAGCGCGTCGGCGTTCTCGCTGTCCGCGTCGTAAACGGCGCGGTAGACGGCAAGGGCCTCGTCGACCTGGTTCATCTCCTCGACGAGGACACGACCAAGCTTGAGGCGGAGCGTGATGGCTAGCGACGCGTCACCCGCGTCGGTCGCCTGCTCGACCGCGTTTTTGTAGGCCGCTTCGACCTGGGCCCACTCGCCGGTCGCCTTGGCGGCGCGCTCGACGTCGATCGTGGTCTGCTCGTCGGACGGTGCCAACGAGAAAGCCGAGAGATAGCGAGCGAACGCCTTCTGCGGCTCCTTGACCTTGCCTTCGTAGAGCGCCGCGACTTCGCGCAGGAGAGCGAGCTTCGCGTACGCGTCTTCTTCGTGACCGAGCTTGACCTCGATCGCGTTGGCGAGGGCCTTCGAGTTGCCCGCCGCCGAGTAGATCGGGATGAGGGCTTCGGCCGCGCGGAGGCTGGTCGCCTCGAGCTCGAGGACCTTCTCGTAGGCGCGCGCCGCGCGATCATTCTTCTGCTTCTTGTCCGCCCAGAGCTCGGCGATCTTGAAGAGAAGGCTGATCTTCGCGTCGGCCGCAGTCTCCTTCGCCTCCTGCTGCTCGAGGACGCGAATGAACTCGTCCCACTTGCCGCTCTCGGCGTAGAAGACCTCGAGGTCGTCCCAGCGACCGAGGGCGAGGTACTTCTTCTTGACCGCTTCCTGCGCCTTGCGATCGTTCGGATCGAGGGCGAGGAGCTGGCGCCACGCGTTGACCGCGCCCTCGTCGTTGTTCAGACGATCGCCGTAGATCGTGCCGAGCTTCGTGAGGATCTGGATCTTCGCGGCGTTGTCGTAGGTGACTTCCGCCTGCTTCTCGAGGACTTCGACGAGCTTGTCGAACTCCTTGCTGCGCTCGTAGAGACCTCCGAGGGCGCCGAGGGCTTCGGCGTTCGACGGGTCGCTGTCGAGAACCTGCGCCCAGAGCTCGATACAGACTTCGGGCTTCTTGACGCGCTCGGTGGCGAGCTTCGCGATCTCGAGGAACTTCCGCGCGCGCTCGTCGCCGTAGAGGCGCTCAGCCTCTTTGCGCTCGAGACCGAGGAGCTTCTCCCAGTCCCTGCGCTTCTCGTACATCTGGCGCAGGTAGTCGATCGCACCGCGGTTCTCGGGGTCGATCGCGATGACCTGCTCGTAGGCCTTCACGGCCTCGGCCTGGTTCGCGAACTTACCCGTGTAGAGCTCGGCGGCCTTCGTGTAGAGCTCCACCTTCTCCACCGCGTCGGGAACGATCGCGGCGAGCTGGAGAAGCGTCTTGACGTACTCGTTGTAACGCTTGTTCGCCTCCTGCTTGTCGGCGAGGGCGCGAAGCTCGGCGATCTTGCTCGGATCGCCTTCTTCGTCCGAGGCGCTCGGCGAGGAAGCGGCAGCCGGAGCGGCCGCAGCCGCTGACGGCGGCGGAGCCGACGCGGGACGCTGCGCGGTGACAGGCTCGGGCTCGACAGGCGTGGCCGGCTCTTCCGACATCACCGCGGGCGGCGGCGACGTGGTCTCGGTGTCGGGCACGGACGCGCGACGCGGATCGAAATCGCGCGGCGGCGGCGAGGTGTTGTTGATCGTGGGAGGCGGCGCGGTGGGGAGCGCCGGGGGCGGGTTCGACAGCGACTCGCCAATCTGCGCTTCGA
This sequence comes from Labilithrix luteola, assembly GCF_001263205.1. Classification (GTDB taxonomy): domain Bacteria; phylum Myxococcota_A; class Polyangia; order Polyangiales; family Polyangiaceae; genus Labilithrix; species Labilithrix luteola. The sequence continues at coordinate 7,007,973 of NZ_CP012333.1, read as the reverse complement.
ACGCGAGGAGCTGGGGATGCTCCGGATCGATCTGGCTGAGGCGCGCGAAGACCGTACGCGCGCGAATCAGGTTGCCGAGCTGCCGCCACGCGATCGTTCCTGCCTGCGCGAGGAGGAACGTGGCGTTGCCGTTGCCGTCCGACTTGGTGACCGCCTCTTCGGCGAGCGTGAGAACGCGATCCCAGTCGCCACCCTTGCGACCGTACGCGTCACGCAGGTAGTGGAACGCGCCTTCGTTCTCAGGGTCGAGGCGGATCGACTCCTCGAGGAACTTCGAGCCGATGTCGACGTTCTGGTGGCGCGACGCCCAACGCGCGCCGAACGTGTGCGCGAGGCGCGCCCGAGCCTTGATGTCTCCCTCGCCTTCGAGGAGACGCGACTGGAGCGCCTCGAGGTGATCGAGCTTGCCGAGCTCGGCGAGCGCACCTTCGTAGAGCGCCGCGTTCTGCTTGTTCGACGGGTCCGCCGAGTACGCGCGCTCGAGAAGATCCTGGACGTCATCCGGCGCAAAGCGACGCGCGATGCGTGCAGCACGCAGGTAAAGCCGGCTCCGGCCTTCCCCGCTCTCGGCTTCCGAGGCCGCGCGAACGAGCTGCTGCACGTGGGTCTGCCACGAGCCGCTCTCGGCCTGCACGTCTTCCAGGCAACCGCGCGCATCGGCACTCTGACCGCCGCTCGTCGCGAGCGCGCGTGCGTAGGTGCTCGTCGCCTTGTCGTAGTCACCGAGGTCGCTGAGCACGTCTCCGAGCTCGAGGAGGAGCGCACTCGCTTGCGGCCCATCCTTGATGGTGCGCAGCTCGAGTTCGAGCAGCTTTTGCACCATGTTCAACTTGCCGAGCGACCAATAGACGCCGCGTGCAGCTTCCAAGCTTTCGCTCAATGCAGGATTGAGCTTGTAAGCGTCCTGGAAGTGCTTGAGCGCTTTGACGCCCGACAGGAACTTCTGCTCGAGGACTTGACCGAGTCGAAGGTGGAAACTCGCCTTCGCTTCGTTCGCACCAGCAGACTGGATGCCTTTTTCGAGCTCTTCGACGAGCCCCTGCCAGTCGCGAACGTTTTCGAGCTGCTTGAGACGTTCCTGCAGGTCCATAGATTCCCTCGGTTATCCCCAAACCGGAAAAGGCCAGCGGCGCGATCAACGCTATCAGAGCGCGCGTTCTATTTGGGTGGAGTTGATCAACAGGCGGCAGCCGATTTCGCGTCCAGCCTCCGCGAGCTCGCGGGGACTGGACTCCGTGTAGGTGACTCGCGTACGCGAACGCGTACCAACGTGGACGCGAAGGCGGTCGCGAGCAGCAGTCACGGTTGGCTGCGAAAGAGAGTACTGCAAACGAGCGAACAGCCGTGCTTGAGGTGCGCGTCTTTGAGGCGCGCGTGTTTGAGGCGCGACGCGATCAGCCCTGCCCTGATCACGTCGAGTGCATCGAGTTGACGTTCGCAGACGAACACGCGCGCGCGTGCCGCCAGCGCCTCCGGAGCGTCTCATCACGCAACTCGGTGATGAAGCGTGCGAGCAACGATACGCCCAGAGACTCGACATGCGAAAGCCCGCGCAGTCGTCCCGAAGGACGTCTCGCGGGCGCCGCTGGATCGTCACGAACCTCGCGAGCGTCACGCACACACGAACGCGAATGGGGCTGCCCGAGACGTGGCCTCTCCGCCGACCAGGATGGCCTGGATGGAGGCCTAGCGTTGATTCGTACTCGAGCTGCCCCAACGCTGGGTGCGTGAACAATGGGTCTTTCGTCGCCTTGGTTCGAAACGTCGAGAGAGAGGTTCGTGGCGCGAGCGGATGGCCCTCGCGCCGAGACGTCGAAACAACCCGTCGCTTCGCGATCGCTCGAAGAGCGAGCTTATCGAAGCGACGAGGAACGCTTACTGAAGCGTGCCGCCAAGCTTGGTCGCGAGCTGCTGCGCCTGCGTGCACTGATCGACGTAGCGCTGCGCGGCGGCGCCCTTGCAGATCATCTTCTGGAAGGACTGGAGCTGCGACATCGCCTCGCTCTTCTTCGGAGGCGAGAGGCTCGCGTAAGCGGCGCCGAGATTGAAGAACGCGATCTGCTGGCCAGCTTCCTGGCAGTTGCCGCACGCCTTCTTCGCGGACTCGTACTCGCTCACGGCCTTCGTGAGGTCATGCTTGCGATCGTAGATGTCGCCGAGGATCGAGTGCACCGCGAAGAGCGCCTTGTCGCCTTCCTTCGCGAAGCCGATGCCCTGCGTGAGAACCTGCTCGGCCATGTCGACGTAGTTGAGGCGGATGTAGAGGTCGGCGAGCGGACCGTAGAAGGCCATCTCGTCCGGCTTCGTGTTGATCGCCTTGGTGTACTCCTCGAGCGCCCCCTTCTCGTCGTCGAGATGGAGAAGAACTTCGGCGAGCTCGAAGTGAGCGTCGGCGAGGTTGGGATCGAGTTTGATCGCCTCTTCGAGCGGCTGCTTCGCATCGGCCCAGCTGGTGGGGCCCTTCGCCGCCTGACGCGCGAGCGCCATGCCGTGCTGGAAGAAGTAGTTGCCGTAGGTGGGCGCGATCTTCTCGGCGCGCGCGCAGGTCGTCGCGACCTTGTCCCACGCTTCCTTCTTCGTGTAGGCGAGCGCGAGCTTCCAGAGGATCTTGTGGTTCGACGGATCGAGGTTGGTCGCCTGCTCGTACTTCGAGATGGCGCCGTCGATGTCGGTGGCCTTCGACTTGTCAGCCTCGATGGCGAGGTTGACGGCTTCGATGTTGTTGCGGCTGCAGCCGGCGGTGAGCGCCGACACAAACATCGAGGTGGCGAGCGCGACCGCGCCAACCTTGCCAACATTCATGGATCCGAAGAACGAGATCTTCTTCATGGCGGCCGGGGAGTGTAAGTGAACGAAGCGGGTCTACAAAGCGGAAAGACTGAGGCATCGAGTCTTCGAAGCGCCTCCGACCGCCTCCTCTCTCGCCCTGCTCCCGGTCTCCCCCTGGCTACGGTCCGCCCCACGGTCCGGGCTATCCAGTCGGAGCGGCGATGAGCGCATGACGCTGGACGAATCGCCCTCGGCGCCCCGGGAAATTCGGCTCGGCGACCGATCTCCGTGCTCCCCCATGCTCCCGCCATCCCCCTCCTCGTCGAATGGTTGGGGTGCGGGACAGGTGGGGTTCGCCCACGGGCGAGCACCTCCGACGGTCGGCCGAGCGAGGTCGCTTGACGGCCTCCGTGTCTCCGAGTCGCACGCGAGCCGACCGGACACGGCGACCCGCGTGTCGAGCATCCGTGAGAGGACGCACGCGCGGGTCGCTCGGCTTCGAGCGTCGCGTTCTCGAGAGAGAGTCGCAGTGCGCGATGCACGCTTCGTCGAACTGCGCTCGTCACGGCTCTCCGTGCTCACGTCGTAATCATGATCACGCGCCTGCGGATGCATCGATCGTGAGACCACGCATGATGCATCGCCTCCTCTTCTGACTCGGGGTGACGGCACGCGCGGCGGGCCCCACCCGTGACTCGTTGGACCACCACTCGTCGACGAAGCACATGGTTTCGTTCGCTCTCACGGACCGCTCATCGGACATACAGCTCTCACTCATTTCGACTTTTGCGTGACCCGTCTGCGTCGCCACGACGACAAGACGGCGGAGGCAACTGCAATGAGCCGTCGGCGTCAGGTGACGTCGGCGACAGGGCTCGTCGCAGCATGTCGATTGTCGTTGAGCGCAGGGCGTGGTCGAGCCGTCGTCGACGGAACGATCGTGCACGTCCTCGCTCCGGGGAGTGTTGGAATGAAGAAGCTCTTACCTTTGGCAGGCGTCGTATCGGCCATCGTGCTCGCTTGCGCGGCGAATCAGACGAACGTCGACGATGAACCGTCGCCGGATGCAGGCACGCCTGACACGCCCCTGGCGACGCCGGATGCAGGGGGCACGACGCCGACCTCTCCGCCAGAGAAGCCGGATGCCGACGCGGGACAACCGGTCCCGGACGACGAGCAATGTGGCGATGGTCACGTCGGAAAAGGCGAGCAGTGTGACGACGGCAACAACGCGTCAGGTGATGGGTGCTCCGCGACATGCACCGTCGAATCGGCCGGTCCTGCAGATCTCTGCCCCGGCACCGCGATCTCGCTGAGCGGCACCGGCGCCGATCCGCGCAAGGGCAGCGTGACGGGAACGACCGCCATGACCTACGGCCAGTACTCCGGGACGTGTGGCGGCGGGAACGGCAAGGAGGCCGTGTACGTCGTCACCTCGGACGTCACGGGGCTCCTCACCGCGAAGCTCACGAGCGTGTTCGACTCGCTCCTCTACGCACGACGAACCTGCGACGACGCGAAAACGGAAGCGAGCTGCAACGACACGGCGGGCAACCAGGGCGGCGAACAAATCAAAATCGCCGTCTCGCAGAACCAGCCCGTCTATCTCTTCGTCGACGGATACGCGGCCTCGAGCGGCGACTTCACGCTCGACATCCAGGTCGACACGGCGTTCTGCGGAAACGGCATCGCCGAAGCTCCCGAGGTTTGCGACGACGGAAACACGCTCGCCGGTGACGGCTGCGCCGCGGATTGCACGTTCGAGGCCGGCGGCATCCTCGACGATTGCCCCGGGCAAGGCTTCGTCATCAGCGGCACCGGAACCGCCCCTCGGAAGGTCAGCTTCGCCGGGACGACGACGGGTCTGAAGTCGAACACCGTGTCGCCGCTCCTGTGCACCGGGGCCGGCTACAACACGATTTATTCGATCACGCCCGACGTCAACGGATCGCTGACGGCGAAGCTCGTCGCGAGCTACGACAACGCGACGCTCCACATTCGCACCGAATGCGACGTCGCCGATACGCAGCTCGATTGCAAGGAGGCGACCGACCCGCTGCAGGTCCTCGAGATCACCGTACCCGCCGTCGCCGGTCTTCCTCATTACGTCGTCGTCGACTCCTCGTCCTCGACGTACAACGGGGCCTACGCGCTCGACGTCACCCTCACACCGGCCACGTGCGGGAACAAAGTTCTCGACGGCGCCGAGCAATGTGACGACGGAAACACGACGGCCGGCGATGGCTGCGGCGCCGATTGCAAGCTCGAGCCGGTCCCCCCGGGAACCGACAACTGCCCCGGTGCCGCCCTGCCCCTCGCGGCCGATGTCGGTGGAACCTATTCGGGTGTGGTCACGGGTTCGACGGCAAATCTTGCTGCGGACCTCAAACCCAAGACGGCGCAGGGTGGATGCTCGACGGCCAATACCGCGAAGGACGCGGTCTACGTCGTCACCTCCCCTATCTCGGGGAAGCTCACCGCAACGGTCAGCGGCTCGTTCGACTCGATGGTGTACGTGCGAACGGCGTGCGATGCAGACGCCGCCGCGTTCACCGACCTCGCATGCGCCGGCAGCATCGACGGAAACGGTGCCGAGACACTGACCGCGCCCATCCTCGCGAACACGCCCGTGTACGTGGTCGTCGATGGCGAGGCCACCGCCGCAGCAGGTGTGTTCGAGCTACGGCTGTCGGTCGCGCCGGGCACGTGTGGCAACGGCGAGCTCGAAGGCGGAGAAACCTGCGACGACGGCAACCAAGCCGACGGCGATGGCTGCAGCGCCGCGTGTCAGCTCGAAGCGGTCACAGGCCATGACACGTGCGCGAACGCCGAGGCGATCGCCTTGGCTGCCGTCGGCGATGGCACGTATTCGGCAACGGTGGTGTCGGGCACGACGAACCTCACCCATGATCAGACGTTCACGGGATGCGCGAGCGCAGGCCGCGACGCCATCTACCAGATCGTCGCGCCGATCGACGGCGTCGTCACCGCGAGCGTTCCGGTCGCGGGCTTCAACGTCTCGCTCGGAGCGCGCACGGCAGCCACGTGCCCGACCTCCACGACGGGAACCGCTCCGCTCGTCTGCGCCAATGCAAGCTCGGACGACGGGCTGGAAGAAATCAGCTTCTCGGTCGTGGCCGGCCAGACCTACGACCTCATCGTCGACGGCACGACAGCCACGGAGTTCGGCCCCTTCACCATGCTCGTTCGCGTGCGCCCGCCGGGCTGCGGCGACGGCCTCCTCTCCGGAACCGAGTCCTGTGACGACGGGAACCTTGTCACCGGCGATGGCTGTTCGCCCACCTGCACGGTCGAGACGCTCGCAGGCATCGACACGTGTCCTGGCTACACGATGTCGCTCACGGGCACGGGAACCGAACCGCGGGTCGGCGTCCTCACGATCGACACGTCGGGCCTCGTCGCCAACTACGCCGGAAGCTGCGGAGGAAGCAGCAAGGACGGAGTCGTCGTCGTCGTACCGCCGATCGACGGCAAGCTGACGGCCAAGCTCACCGGCATCACCGATCAACCGGTCCTCTACGTGCGCACGGGTTGCAACGATCCGACCACGGAGAAGGCCTGCGACGACGACCAACCGAACGCCTCGACGACATCGCGAGACATCAGCATCAGCGGCGTCAAAGCCGGAACCCCCTATTACCTCTTCGTCGACGGCTACAACGGCTCGGCCGGAGTGGCGCGTCTCAACGTGACGGTGACGCCATGAAGATTCTCCGTTCGGTTATCGCGCCTTCGTCACGGACGTTTCGAACGGCGTTCTTCCTGCTCGCGCTCGGAGCGACGACCTCGGCGGCCATCCTCGCCTGCGGAAGCAGCGACGACGAACGCGTCACGTTCGACGACACACCCGAGGCGGAAGCTCCCCCGCCGAGCCTCACGACGGGCGACGCCGCCCCCCTGACGGATGCCTTGTCGCCGTGCTTGACGGAGACGCTCGCGGCGGAGGCCGTGCCTCTCGCCATGTTGCTCGTGATGGATCGTTCCGGCTCGATGAGCTCCCCGGCCGGCAACACCAAATGGGATCAAGCACGCCGCGCGATGATCGCGTTCGCGGACACGCCCGGCATGAGCGATACGAAGCTCGGGCTGACGGTCTTCCCGCCCGACCCGAATGCCGGCGACCAGTGCCTTCCGTCCTCGTATGCCCCCATCGTCCCGATCGCGGCTCTCCCCGCCAACGCCATACCCATCAAGAATGCGCTCCTCGCGCGAAGCACGACCGGCTCGACCCCGATGTCCGGCGGTCTTCAGGGCGGCATCGACGCCATGAAGGCGTACCTCTCGCAGAACGCGAACGAGGAGGGCGTGATCATCCTCGTGACCGACGGCGACCCTGGCGCGTGCACGGGCGACACGGTCTCGAACGTGACCACGATTGCGCAAACCGGCGCGAAAGGCAGCCCGAAGATCCGCACGTTCGTCGTAGGCATGGATGGCGCCACCTTCACGAACCTCGACAAGATCGCGGTTGCGGGTGAGGGAGCAGCGACGGCGTTCAACGCGAGTGCGGTGGCGACCGACGCCGGCGTCACGGCGCAACAGCAGCTGCTCGACGCACTCCAGAAGATTCGGAGCAACGCGTTGGGATGCGAATACGTGCTTCCGAGCGTTCAACCCTCGAAGGGCGTGCTCGATCCCGACTCGGTCACGATCGACTTCACCCCCGGCGTCAACGATCCGCCGCAGACGTTCCGACGGGTCGACGGCTTGGACGACTGCGGGGCAACGACCGGTGGCTTCTATTACGACGATCCGGCCAACCCCCAACGGATCGTTCTCTGCCCCGCGTCCTGCGAGGACATTCGTGCCGGCACGCTCGAAGCGAAGCTCGACGTCGTCCTCGGCTGCATCCAGATCACCCACTGAGCTCGGCGCTCCCTCCTGCGAAACCAACGGGAGGGAGACCGATTGCGAACGAGCGCTACGAGGACGCCGACCTCTCAACCCTTCAACGTCGTGTCGAGCAAAGACACGAGCGTCTTCCAATGCCGCTCCGTCGCGGCCTCGTCGTGGACCGGCGCATCGCGGAACACCCAACCGTGCTTCGCCGGATACGTCTCGATCGTGTGTTCGACCCCCGCCTTGGTGAGCGCGTCCTCGAGGCGCGCCTTCATCTCGTCGGGAAAAGAGCCGTCTTCGATCGCGCCCGCGACGTACACGCGAGATTTCATCTTCGGCGCGAGGAGGTGCGGACTATCCGGCGCGTCGCTGGCGAGGCGGCCTCCGTGATACGAGGCCGTGGCCGCGATGCGATCCGGATAGGTGCCCGCGGCCGTCAGTGACATGAGTCCCCCCAAGCAGTAGCCGGTCGTTCCAATCCGCCCCGGCTTCACGTCCGGCTGCGCAGCGAGCCAATCGAGGAAGTAACCGACGTCCGCCATGACGTTCGCCGGCGTCGCCCGCGCGAAGAACTTCTCCATGAGCACTTTGCGCTTCTCGGGATCGGCGAAGACGGTGTGCGGGTCCATCGGCTCGTAGGGACCCGAGCGATAGAAGTAGTCCGGGAGGAGCACGAAGTAGCCGTACGTTGCGAGGCGCTCGCCGACCTCGAGCATCGCAGGACGAATGCCGACACCATCCATGAAGACGAGGACAGCGGGCCAAGGTCCGGCACCGCTTGGACGGTACACGTAGCAGGGGCAGAGACCGTCTTTTGCCTGGACTTGGATTCTGGTCATGCGCGCGAGTCTCCCATGCGAGCCGCGCGGACTCCACCCATGAACCTAGGTCCACCGCGACGAACGGGCGCAGAGCACTCTCGAAGTCATCCGTTCGTGCCGCGAGGTCGATACGCTCGCCTACTGAACGCAGAGGACGGACGCGGTCTTGCTCTGGGCGACGAGCTCGTTGCGGCCGTCCTGGAAGTTCATGACCAACATCGTACTGGGATCGTTGTTCATGTTCGTCATCGACCAGATCTCGGTGCCTCCGGTCGTGCCGAAAAGCGGTGTGAGGGCCGGCGATGCGCGGCGCTCGTCGACGAGCGTCTGCAGCTCGTGCATGAGAGGAACCCGGAACCCATTCTTGTTGTTGATGAGCAATCGCGAGCAGTAGGTCCGCGCATCGAGGAACGTGCGCGCCGAAACAGTATCGGCTTGCCACATCAGGTTCGTCACGCTGTCGAACACCGTTCCGACTCCGCGCGAAAAACGTTCCGACGGCCCGTTCGTATCGTTTCGTCCTCCGCGCACGCAGCGCACGTGATGCAACTCGAACTTCGGGCGCTCCTGCACCGTGCCCATATCGAAGTTGACCGCCCACGCGCTCGACGTGTCGTCCGCGTAGGGCGACGCCGTCCAGAAAGCGTCGCTGGGCGTCTGGAAACGAGCGCTCGCCGTCGGGTAGAGACCGTACTGGACGATCGAGAGCTGCTCGATGCGCGTCGGCAAGCGCCAGTCCGCGAAGCCACCGGCTCGAAGCTCCACGCAGACCTGCGGAGCGTCGCTCCATGCAACGGGATCGGGCGCCGGGGCAACCGGCCAACCGAGCCCCGTCTCGGTATCGAAGATGGCGTCGGTCACGTCCGAGCCGTAATCGGCGTAGTTGGAGGGAAAGGACGCCCCGCTGATTCCCCAGCTAGACCACCTTCGATCGACGCTCGGTGCCCCGCCCGCGTCCGCTTCGGCATCGGGTGTCCCGCCCTCGGCCATGACGTCATCGCGCTCGTCCCCATTCGTGCCTGCGTCACGCAGCGCGCGATCGGTATCGAACCCGATGACCGCCGCGCACGACGCAACGACGGGCAGTACCAAGCCAACGAGTATCGTGCGGAGGAGGCGCGCCACGGAGGGTTCCGATCGCCGAGTCGGCTCGTTGAGCTTATCGCACTCCGGGGCGCGGTGCCCTCAGCAAGACGAACGCCGGATGCGAGAGCTCGCGACTCTCACATCCGGCGCATCGAATTCAGCCGCCCAGCGAAGCCCAGCGACCTCTGGTCATTGCTCGTCGAGGACGAGCCTTCCGTCTCTGGTCAGGGAGCCTTCCAGTCGGCGGAGAGCGGGAGGAGGTAGAGCCAGTCCGCGCTGCTTCCGCTGTGGTCACCCGCGACGACGTCGCTCGTGAGAGGGAAGCCCGCGGCCTTGATCTTGTTCCAGTCCGCCTGCACCCGCGAGAGAGCGAAGACGCTGTCGTTCTGGTGCGCGCGGTGCGCGATCGGGATCTTCCTGCTCGCGTTCGCGAGGAGCGAGTCGGGATTGCTGTCCGCGGCGTAGAGGCCAGAGTTCTCGATCAAGATTCCGGCAAAGCGCGACGCGTTCTTGAGACCGACGCGGTACGCAAGCTGGCCGCCCGACGAGTATCCGATGACGGTGACCTTCTTCTGGTGAACCCAGAAGCACTTGGAGATGTCGTCGACGGCCGCGAGGACCTTGTCGTCGTCGCCACCGATGTTCCAGCAGCTGCTGCCACCACTCGCGCCGTCGATCGAGATGCCGATGTGCTGCTGCGTGGCGCGACCGTCGTACGGATTCACGCCCCACGTCGCGAAGTTCTTCGCGCTGTCGCCGCAACCGTGGAGACCGACGACGAGTCGCATCGGCTTGGTCCGGTCGTAGCTCGCCGGCACGTACGCGACGTACTCGCCCTTGCCCGAATTGCGGACGAAGAAGCCGTCGCTGCCCTTGGAGATGCTGCACGTCCCCGAAGGAGCGGGGCCCGCGCCATCGCCGTCGTCGGCGGGCGGCGTCTTCCCCGCATCGTTGTCCGCCGTGCCGTCACCACCGTCGGCGTCCGTCCCGCTGTCGACGCCACCGTCGGCGCCATCGCCGGGCGTGGTCTCGGGAGGCGTCGTCTCCGGGTTGGCGGGGTGGTCTCGTCGCCCGTCGCCGGCGGAGCAGGCTGGTTCGGATCACCCACGGGCTCGGTCGCCAGGGCGCTCGAACTCGGGGTAGCGGCGGCCTCGTTACCGTTGCACCCAAGGACGCTGAAGAGCGTGAGGGCAAGGACCGAGGTGAGAACGTTGCTTCGCATGGAGAAGGTTCTACCGAGCGCGATCCGATCCTGACGAGCGCTCCGCCATGCTCGAGCACATTTTGGTCGCGCCCTTCGGTACCGCGTGTCTGTCGCTGCGCAGCCCTGCGCCTCGAGCATGAGCGCACGACGAAGTGCCTAGAAAATAGGCACCGTTCATGTCACATGCACTCTACACCCACCGCTGACGGCGGATCGTTCGCGCGCCGGCGGACAACCGTAAGCCCACACGTCCACTGCGACCGAGGCAGTTCGCGCGCGCTTAAACGCGAAGGCCGCACAGGCAAACCTGCACGGCCTTCTTCTCATCGCGATCCCGCCGATTGAGGGGCGGGACCGAAGCGGATTCGGTGTCCGCTCGTCGCTCGTCCCGCGCAGCCGTACTGAAGTACGGCGAACACGCGAGCGGCGAGCTGGCGCCGAAGACGCGAGGTATCGTCCCTCAATCCCCGGGGTTGAAGATGATGGGGTAGACGACGGTGACGATGCCGCCTTCGGGCTGCGGGAACGAGAGGTTTCCGAAGCCGCGGACGACGCACGAAACGACGCCCTGATCCGGGAGGTCCGAGCCACCGTCCTGTGCGGTGGAGACGGCGCCCGAGCGGTCGATGACGAACTTCACCGAGACGCGGCCCGAGAGGTTCGGGTTCGTGCGAAGGCCGTTCTCGTAGCAGAGACGGAAACGACCGAAGTTCTGGCGAACGATACGCTGGATGACCTCCGGCGGGAGGCGACCGTTGACCTGGGTCGCGCCCTGGCGCATCGAAGGAGCCTTGGTGGCGTGGGCGCCACCGAGGCGGCCGTGGCCGTTACCGAAGCCTTGGCCCGTACCGGTGCCGGCGCCGTGGCCGAGCGTACCGATGTTGCCGAGGCCGATGCCTTCGCCTCGACCACCACCGCCTTCACCAACGCCCGAGAGACCGAGACCGCCGGCGCCGAACGCGTCGCCGATGGCGTCGCCCCACATGTTGCCGCGGGCGCTGAGCGGGTCGTTACCGCTCGACTCCTCACGACCCCAGGGCGCCGTCGGAGCGTTCGGGTCACCGCCCGCGCCGACGTTGATGAGGCCGATCATGCCGAATTCCTGCGCTTCCTTGAGCGCAGCCTGACGCGCGAGGTGCGGGTCGGGGTTGTCCGCCGGGCCCTGAACGCCGTAGCGCTTGTTCGTCGCGCTCGTGTTCGGGTTACCCATCGAGCCTTCTTCGCCCTTCGCGCGGGTACCCGTGCCGCCTTCCTTCTGGTCGGCGTTCGCGTCGGAAACCTGCTCGGTCGGCTTCTCTTCCTGCTCGCGCTCGGCGGCGGCGTTCAGCATCTTCTGCATGAGAAGGAGCTGATCGCGGTCGATCGCCTCGCTGTCGTCGCCGTCCATCTTCGGCATGAAGAACGCCATCGAGGCGACGATGCCGATGTGGAGGAGGAACGAGAGGCCGATGAACACGTAGGCGGCGGGCTCGAAGCTCGAGAACGCACCGACCGGCGGAGCCTTGCCCGCGTTGACCGCGCTCACCTCGAAGACGAGGCCGGAGCCCTCGATCTCCATGTGCGCCTTGGCGCCGTTCGGGAGCTCGAACTCGTGGGCGCCCGAGAGCTCGCTCGAGGGACGCGCGCGGCCCGACGAGATGAGGTCCTGGAACGTGACGGTGCCCTGACCCGGGATCTCGACCGTGCCGGTCGAGCGCGGGAACATGACGAGCGCCGCGCTGACGCCGCGAGCAACGACGACCGGCGCACGCGTGGTACCGAGGACCTCGCTCGGCACGAAGTAATCGCAGCCGACCTGCTCCTCACCGACGAAAAAGCTCTTCGGCGGGCTCGAGTGCGAGACGTGAAGGGTGTTCTGGTCCCACTTCACGAGCACTTCGATGGCGGCAGCGTGGCTTTCGACCTCGTCCGGGTGGACGTCGGGGCCGCTCTTCACCATCGAGAAGGTGTAGGGCTGGTTCGGGTCGAAATCGCTGCCGCCCGGCGCGTTGATGCCGTAGCCGCCGTAGGCCTGATCGGCCGCCGAAGCGACGAAGGGATTGGCCGGCGCGAACGGGTTCGCCGATGCAAACGGGTTCGCCGCGGGCGACGCCGCAAACGGGTTCGCCGCGGGGGGAGCACTCGGAGGCGCCGCGGGCGCGAAGGGGTTCGCCGCAGCCGCCGGGCCGAGGCCGAGCGAGGTGGCCGCGCCCTGCCCACCGACCGCGGTGTTGTCAGCGAGGAGCGCGTCGTCCGCACGACCGGACGAAGCAGCCGCCGGCGCGCCCGCACCCGCGAGCTCGGCGCTCTCGAGGTGAATGGTCGTCGAGCCGATCTGGATCTGATCGCCCGGGCGAACCTTGCACTTGTTGACGCGCTGGCCGTTGACGAGCGTACCCGGCTCGTTTCCGAGGTCGATCAGCGTGATGTCGTTCGGGCCGGCCACTTCGATGACGGCGTGCATGCGCGACGCGAGGTCGTCGTCGACGCGGAGATGGCTCCGCGGATCCTTTCCGACCTTCACGATGTCCTGAGCGATCGTGTCTCGACGCACGAGCTGTTCGCCCTGGTAGAGCGCGAACGTCAACGCGACCTTTGCCTTGCCTTCCATCGCCTAGACCTTTCGAAACGGGTACTGCTTGCCGCGCGTCAGAAACTGAATGCGTATCTCGAAGAACTCGGGAGACGCGACCGAGGGCGCTTGGACACTCGGTGATGAAGCCCGCTCGAGCGAGCGGGCGTCCGAAACTAGAGGTTCTCGACCGACTTGAGCATCTCGGGCACGAACGACGTGCGCGGACGGATCAGGGTCGTGCGAACCGGCCCGGGGCGGACGCGGATCGTGGCGTCACTGGGGCCGAAGCCACCGGCCGCGAGCGGATCGTCCGAGAATTCGTAACCGTAACCTTCGTCCTTGCCGCCGCCCGCTGCGGGCTTCGCGCCCGCTGCGCCGCCGGCGCCCTGAGCGAAGACAGAAGAAGTTGCCGAGAGAACAAACGCTGCCGCGATCAACCCGAACAGAACCCGCTTCGTCTTCATGATCCGCTCCGTATTCGAGATTCGCTTCGAGTTCGCGCTGTTTCGCGGGCCTTCCCGCGTGTCTCGCGCGCGCTCTTTCGTTCTTTGGTGGGGGGACGTTAGCTGATGAAGGGTCGCTAACTGTAACTATTCCAATTTCCCAAGAATTTTGCGCCCGAATTACAGTATCATTGTACTGCCCTCGGGCTCGAACAGCAAGGCGAACGAGCCGGTCCGGTCAGGTGAGACGCGGAATTTTGGCTTTCGTTCCCTCCCCTCTCAATTCGCGGTCAAACCCGCCCTTTCACGATCCAAAACCGCCCACACGAAACGAGCTGCGGAGATCGCAACGATCGCGGCGGGTCATGAGAAACATTGGCCGGCTGTTTAGCCCGGCACATCGGGTTCTTGTGTCCTGACAACGTCTCGGGGCTCGAGGTTCCCGGCCCGCGCGAGAATTCGGAGATTTTCTTGAACCCTTGGAAATCCGAGGAGCGCCAACGAGCGCCAACGAAAAAGGAAAAGCCCCGGACGCACGCGGCGCCCGGGGCCTCCTGGCTCACAGATTGAGGAACTGGATGGTGTCGTCGATGTCGCCGAGGCGACCGCGATCCTTGTCCGTACCGTCACCCTTCACACGACGAACGGCGCCGTCGTACTCGGGCTTGCCTGCGGCCTTGTCCAGGAACGCCTGGAAGATCGACTTGGCAGACTGGAGCGATGCGATGGTCTTCTCCTTGGGTCCACCGGCCTTCGCCTTGAACTCCATCGTGAGAATGCCTTCGTTGTAGTAGGCGTCCGGGCGGTTCGCGTCGATCTTCTTCGCCGCATCGAGCTCGGCCTGGACGGCCGAGACGCGTGCGTCGTAGTCGGCTTCGGAGCCGGTGATCGGGCCGCGGAGCGCGAGCGCCATACCGAGGTGAGCGTCGTAGTCGTTCGGGCGCATCTGCAGCGCCTTGGTGTACGCGCCCTGCGCCTGCTCGAAGCCGCGGAATCCGAGGTTGACCGCGGCGTAGTTCATCTGCGCCTCGAAGAACTTCGGATCGAGCTTCGCAGCCGTCGCGAACGAGCTGACCGCGCCGTTCACCTGACCGAGCTCATTCTGGATGAGACCGGAGGTGTTGTGGATCGGGGCGTAGTTCGGGTTCTTGCGGATCGCCTGCGAGCAGACGAGGGCCGCAAGCTCGAGCTGCTGACCGTCGGCGCGCTTGGCCATCGCCGCGTTCGTCGTGATCTGGCGACCACGCGAGCCCTTCGCCGTCGACTTCACCGCACCCGCGCGCTTCTTCGCGAGCTGGAAGTAGTAGAGGGCGAGCTGGTTGAACGCCGGCATGTAGGCGTCGTCGATGGCGAGCGCACGCTGGAGGTTCAGCTTCGCGCAGTCCATGTCGTTCTTGCAGCCCTGACCGGACGCATCGCTGTCGCGCTGCATCTGGAACATCGCCAGGTTGACGAGGGCGGGAACGTTCTGGAACTGCGCGTCGATGACGGCCTGCTGCATGGCGCCGATCGCCGCGTCCTCGTTCGAGTCCTGCTTGTACTGGTAGAGCGCAAGCTGGGCGCGAGCGTTGTGGAACTTGGGGTCGTCCTTGAGCGCCTGCTCGAAGCGAGCCTTGGCGTTCTTGTCGTCGTTGCAACGCTGGAACGAGAGACCAGCGTTGAACGTCGCCTGGGCGAACTTGCCGCCTTGAGACGAGACGGCGTCTTCGAAGAGCTTCGCGACCGCTGCGCAGTTCGCGTCGTTCCAGTCGTTCGCCTTGTCGTGCTCGACGAAGGAGTCGATGGCCGCGTTGAACTTCGCTTGCGCGTCCTTCTTCACGTCCGTCGGTTGGGTCGCGAGGCCGTCCCCGCCGCCCTTACCAGCGGCAGCGGGCGTCTTCGCAGGGGCCGTCTCACCGCCGCCACCGCCGCAAGCAGCGGTGACGGTCGCGAGGAGACCAGCAACGAGAAGTCCTGTGATGCGCTTCATGGTTCTGTCCTCCCTCACTTCTTCTTCCCGGGGAGCGGCTTGCCACCACCCTTGGCAGCGCCACCACCGTTACCCGCAGCCTTGCCCGCGGGCTTGGCCGAGTCGTCCTTCTTGCCGCTCGACGATTCGTCGCTCGACACGACGGTCTTCTCGGGGGCCGCTGCCGGCGGGTGCCAGAACGTGCCGTCCGTGAGGATCGGGGGCGCCTTCTCGTCGAGACCGCTGTTGGAGAGCGTGGGCGCTCCACGGAGCTCGTCGACGACGTGGTATTCGGATTTGTAGTTCTTCGCGAGCCAGACCTCGCAGTTACGCGAGTACTCGTCGAAGTACTGGTACTTGACCGACAGGTCGAGGCACTTCTTGAGAGCCGGCTTTGCGTTGCTGACCTTGAAGGGCTCGCTCGCGCGGTCGAGAGCGTCGTAGTACACGCCGCGGAGCTCCGCGTCCTTCTTCCAGGCCTCCGGGATCGGAGCGCGGCGGAAGTCGTCGACGAGGTCACCCCACATGAGACCGCTGCGCGAACCGGCGGCGATGACCCACTTCGGCGGGGGGACGGGCTTCAGATCGAGGATCTTGATGTACTCGGGCTCGACCTTCTCGATCGCGGCCTTCTTCTTCGTGTACCAATCCTTGACCCGACCGTTGATGTGCTTGAGGACGGTGTCCTTGTCGCCCGGTCCGGTGTACGCCGGGAATCGCACCGGCTCGACCTCGGCCTTGCGCTTCTCCTCGGCCGCGTAGAAGAACGCTTCGCCGACGGCGTTGAGAGCCTTCGCGAGACGGCGATCCGTCGCGCCGGCATCCTCGCCCGGGTACGCGCCCTTGATCTTCGCCTCGGCAGCCGCCGGGTCGTTCCAGAAGCCACGAACACGCGCGTACTCGGCCTTCGCGAGGTTGTCGCTGTTCTTCATCTTCGTGTAGACGCGGGCGAGGGTCGCGTGGGCCTGGACCTGAACGTCCGGAGCCGCGCGGTCGATGACGTGCATCGAGCCGACGAGCGCCGTCTTGGCCTTCTCCCAGTCTTCCTTGTCCGCGTAGTGCGCGCCGACGGCGAAGGCGATCGACGCAGTCTGCGCCGGCTTGCTCGTGCCGTAGCTCTTCGTGAAGACGCGCGCGTCTTCGATCGCCTGCTCCTCCTGGCCGAGGCCGAGGCGGAGAATGACGGCGTCCGAGAGGGCCTGGTCGGCCTTTTCGGCCTTGGGGTCGGCCTTCTGGTAACGCTCGTACCAGTCAGCGGCGAGGTCGTAGACCGCGATCGCCTGGTAGTTACCGCCGATCTCGTAGGTCGCCTTCTTGGCGAGCGGCGAGTTCAGCTTCTGGTCGGCGTCGAACGCGAGGAGCGAACGGCGAACCGTGATCGCCTTCGCGACGAGGCGGGCCGCCTGGAAGGCGCGGGCCGCGTTGTACGCGATTTCGTCGCAACGCTCGGCCTGGGGGCCTGCTTGTTCGCGACCGGATCCTGGCAGTACTTGCGGAACATCTCGAAGTACGCCGCGCCGCCCGACTCGTAGAGAGCGAGGCCTTCCTTGCCGCCTTCCTTGTCCGCGCGCTCGACGAGCTTCTGCGCCTTCAAGCGAAGGATGTCGACCTGGATCTTGTTGAGCGTGGTGCACTGCTCGGCGTTCTTCGTCGCCTTGTCGCCCTGGCAGTAGAGCTTGATGAACTCCGGAACGTCCTGCCCCATGTCGTCGAAGCAGGAGGTCTTCTGGAAGTTCGACCCGAGAACGTTGACGCTCTCGAGGTAGAGCTGCGCGGCGTAGATACCGACGTCGCGATCGGAGTTGTTCATCGCGATGTCGCGGAACCCGACCGCCGCCTCTTCCCAGTGCTGCGACTCGAAGTAGGTACGCGCGCGGGCGTACTTCACTTCGACGAGCTGCTCCTGGCCCGCGGTGTCGTTCGCGCCAGGCTTGATGTAGCAGATGTACCGATTGAAGGCCTGAACCATGCCCTTCTGGTTCTCGGACATCTCCTTCGGCTTGAGCTTCTCGGTGTCGTCGGCAGCGCCCTTCTTGGCGGACTTGTCGTCCTTCTTCTGGCCAGGAAGGTTGCCGGCGCCCTTCTTCGCGGAGCCGTCCTTGTGCGTCTCGTCGTAGATGTTCTGGTAGCAGAGCACCGACGCGTACGCGGCTTCCGCGGCCTCGGCGGCCTGCGGGTTCTCGGCGACGACGGAGTCGAACGCCGGACCGCACTTCGCCCAGTCCTTCTGGAAGTACAGAAGGTCGGCCATCGCGTACTTGATCTTGTAGATCGTCGGCCAGTCTTCCTTCACGACGCGGGGGAACTGGAACGTCGAGAATTCCTGCGCGTTCCAGGTGTCGACGACCTTCTTGTAGAGCGTGGCGGCGAGCGCCATCGTCTTGAGGTCGCCCGTACCGCGCTGGCCCGACGAGCCAACGGCTTCGAGGTGCCACGCCATCGCCGTTTCAGTCGCGAGAGCGGCGCTCTTGTTCGCGCACTCCTGCTTCTGCTCCGCCGAGAACGAGCCGTTCTTGAACTCGTTGGCGACCTTCACCTGGTTGTCGACTTCCTTGACGATGGCGTCCTTGTTGCCGCCCTTCATCGCCATGGTCGCTTCGGTGATGTGCGCCTGGTACACGCAGTGGCGGCCCGACTTGTCGCGAACGATGAGGTCGCGGAAGAGCTGGATCGCCTCGGGGTAGTGGCCCGTATCCAGGTAGTTGTTACCCAGATCGTCCATCATCTTGAACGTCTTGTCGTTCGACCCCGCAGCGTCGCCCGAGATGTTGTGCAAGAAGTTGTAGGCCTGAGCCGGGTCGCCCTTGAGCGCGTAGACCGGGATCACGTCACGACGCGCGCTGTCCGCGAGCTTCGACGCTCCAGGAAGCTGCGTGTGAACGGTGCCGAACTCGATGGTCTTCTTGAAACCGTTGAGCGCCTTATCGAGCTCGCCCTTGTTCCAGTAGACGTACGCGAGCTTGTACCAGGCGTAGCCGTAGACCTTGTTGTTCGGCGGCGGGTACTTGATGACTTCCGCGTAGGCCTGCGCGGCGAGGTCCCACTTGGACGGATCGCCCTGCGCCTCGTTGAAGAAGAGCTCGCCGAACGCGAGGTACGCGTTCGGGATGTACTTCGAGTCCGGGCGCTTCTTGATGAGGTCGTAGTAGACGCTGCGCGCGTTCTTGAGATCGCTCGCCTGCTCGTACTCGTACGCGAGGTAGTACAGGACCTCGTCGAGGGCCTGGTACGTCGGGTAGTCCGTGACGATCGTGCTGTAGTAGTCGATCGCCTTCTTACGAGCAGCCTTGAGGACCGCTTCGGCCTGGTTCGCGTTCGTCTGGAACTGACCGGCCGCCTTCGGATCCTTCTTCTTGGCCTCGTCGCGCTTGATCTCGGCTTCCGTCTTGTCACGGAAGGCCGCGGCCTCGAGCTCGACGTACTCTTCCGCGAGGCGGCGAGCGAGCTGGGGACGGTCGGGCGCGTTCTTCTTCGTCGTTTCGAAGAGTCGTTCGGTCTGCTGGATCTCGGTCACGAGCAGAGCGCGCTGACGTGCCTGGAGACGGCTCTTGCGCTCGTCGCGCGGAGCATCCGTCATCGTCGGCATGTTCGGCTTCGTCTGCTGATCGCGCTTCTTCAGGTCCGCCGGGGGCGGAGCTGAGTGGAAGTTCACGACCGGCGCTTTGCCGTGCTTGCCAACATCGAATTCCTTGGGGCCGTTGCCGCCGCAAGCGCTGAGGGTCTGCTTCGCTTTGTCATCGATGCAGACACCCTGCGCAGATGCGACGCCCGCGGCGGAGACACCCGCCGTGAGCACGAGCCCTTGCAAAAGTCGCGTCGTTCGCCGGCGCATGACAAGCCCGCGCATCATGAGTCGCGCGGACTCACGCCCGGTCTTCTTCGATCCACTCATCCGAACTACCTCCCGCACTTCGAGGTGATGGTCTGCCTGTAGAACCCGAGCTCATCGCGCCAGTACTCGCCGTCGAACGGCCAGATGACGTGCTCCTCGTCAGGCTTGACAATGTTGCGCTCCGACTCCGAGCGCGAGACCTGAGAACCCGCGATGCTCTGCTCGAGCTGACCGCGCTTCGCCGCCGTGACGTCGATGATGATCTTCGCGCTGTCACGGAGGTGCTCGTTGAGCTCGTCGAGGTTGCGCTGGTAGCGCTCACGGGCGAGCTGGCCGGCGTTACGAACAGCGATGTCGCGAGCGAGCTGCATCGCGTCCTTCGTGTCGTTGCCGAGCGCCGATTCACGGAAGCTCGCCGGCGCCTTCGTAAAGCGCTTCTGCTCGTCGTCGAGAACCTGCACGTATTGCAGGTGGCGGAGCAGCTGGCGATCGCTGAGGGCGTTCTCGACGACCTTCTTGATGCGCGGCGGAAGGTCCGCCTTGCCGTCACGAACGTCCTTGAGGAACTTGTAGAAGGGCTCGTCGGCTTCGTCGCCCTTGAAGCGATTGAGGACCTTGTTGAGGTCGTCGTAGATCGGCTGGTACTTCGCCTGGAACTTGGCGACGATCGTTTCCGCGTCGTCGTACTGGCAGTTCGAGAAGTAGATGACCGCCTTCAGAATCTCGCCTTCGGGGTAGTACGAGTTCGGGAAGTACGGCGAGTCGATCGTGTGGATGTTGCCGAGCGCGTGGGCGTAGTCGCCGGCCATGAAGTAGGCCCACGACTCCTCGAAGAGCGAGTCGAGCCAGTACTCGCTGCCCTGGTCGACCTTGTTCCAGTACTTGACGGCGGCCGAGAGCTTGTCCGACTGGATCGTCGGGGCGTTGTTCTCGTCGAGGCGGACCGACGCCGAGTAGTACGTGCGCGCCATCGAGATGAAGGCGAGGTCGCGCATACGATCCTCGTCCTCGATCTCCACGCCGCCTTCGTCGATCGCGCCGACGACACGCTGGAACGACTTCACCGCGGGAACGGATTTGCGGAGCTGGACGTTCGAGATGCCGGAGAAGAACTGACCCTTGATGTAGTACTTCGACTGGCGGTCGACCTTGCCGAAGAGGCGGAGCGCGTCTTCGTACTGGCGGTTGCGGTACTTGTAGCGGCCGAGCAGGTAGTTCAGCTGCCAGAAGAGCTCGCGCTGGTTCTGGTTGTTGAACTTCGAGATCTGCTCGTCGTTGTACTTACCGACGCGCTCGACGATGTCGGCGGGCTCCGGGAGGTCGGTCGCGAGCTTCGCGAGCCAGAGGAGCGTTTCGTTGAACTTGAGGTGGTTCGGCTTGTCGGCGATCTCGCTGAAGATGCCGTAGGCGCCTTGGTAGAACTTGAGGCGGTAGAGCGAGATCGCGAGGTGGTACTGCGCGAGCTGCTTGTTGCCTTCGTCGTCGCCCGTTTCGCCCTTGTAGACGCGGTAGAGAGCAAGCGCGGCGTCGCCCCACTTCTCGCCGTCGAAGAGGCGCTTGGCCTGCGCGGCCTGCTCCGTCATCTGACCGGCGACGGGCGGGGGACCGGAGTCCGCGGCGTGCGTCGCACCGCCCTGCGCGGGCTGAGCGTCATCGAGCTCGATTGCCTGGTCGCCACCATGAGCGGCGCCGCCCTGCTGCGCTCCGCCTTTGTTGCCGCCTTTGCCGCCGCCCTTTTGGGTCGCGCCGGCCGGGGCCTTGCCACCGCCGCGCTTCTGGGCGAGCGCGGGGCTGCTCGCAACTGCAAGCGCCAGAGCGGTAGTAGCGGACGCAATGAAGAGCTTGCGCAGGAGAGAGTGACGCATCCGATTATTCCTCGCCTTGGTGAGGTGAGAAGCGGCCGCTCGAAAATCGTTGGTGAGCGACGCGCCTGGGGGTGACGCGGGGTACTGCGGGTTGCTGCAAAAGAAGAAGTGATGAAGCGTGCCGGGGCGGGAAGAGTCGAGAGCGGAGAGCGGAGAATAAGAGATCGCCTCAAAGAACCCGCACCGCGCGATGCGCCCAAAGCCATGCCAGGAGCGCGTGGAGTCAGGGTGAGATGCGCGGTGACTGCGTGGTAACCGACGCGAAATCGAGGTGAGAGCGAGGCGAGACCGAGTAGGCGAAGTCGAAAAAGTTCAGTGTTTTTACAAAGATAATCCCGGCGAGCGGCGGAATGGTACGGAGGAAAATCCGCGTTTGTCAAGGCGTTTTGCCCCTACCCGTGCCTGCTTACACTGCACCCGGAGTAAGGGTGGGAGATGGAGAATCCCGATGTCGAAGGGTTACCTCCCATCCCCCTGTCACGAGCCCCACCGACAGACCCGCCCGAGCGCGAGGACCTTGGGTGCGGGTTCGACCCCCGACTGCGTGAACGACTCGACTCGACATCACTCCTCTCGCTGAACGCCCTCCCTCGCTTCACGAACCCCACCGCTGAGGTCAACGGTGCTGAACGCAAGTTATCCAAGACTGGCCGGCGCGGCGGAAGACGTGCGGGCGGGACGCGAACGAGACGTCGATGCCACGGCGTGGAGACGGAACGACCCCATGACGGCCATCAGGGATTGTCCTTCCCTTCCTTTGGCGTCCCCGTCGTGGCCTCGCTCAGCTCGCTTGAGGCAAGCCGAGCGCGAGCGGACGACGAGTCGCCAACGCGACGCGCGTCGATCGTCGCTCGGTGAGGACCGCCCCGACACATTCCTTGGAGGCACGGAGCCCGCAACTCGCTCCGTCCTCGTTGAAGAACGACAGCGCGCGACGGCAGATCGCGCAACGGAGAGTGAACATGCTTGACGCTCTGATGCGCAGAAAGGTACCGTCCCGCTCCACGATGACGCGGACGTTCGTGATCGCGATCCTTCTCGGTTCTGGCCTTCTCGCAGCTAGCCCCGGCTGCTCTGAGCAAGGCGTTGGCGACCCCTGTACTCCGGAGCAAGAGTACGACGCGACGTTCAACGGCTTCGACGAAAAAGAAGTCAACGTCGAGTCGAAGAGCTTCCAGTGCCGTACGCGCGTGTGCCTCGTGAATCACTTCCGAGGTCGCGTGTCCTGCCCCTACGGCCAGAACGCCAAGGGCGATGCGCCAACCGGCGCGGCGGCGTGCTCGGTCCCTGGTACCGACACGAAGATCACGGGCCCCCTGGATCCGCAGGGCAACCCCAAAGACCCCATCAAGGCTTCCGCCGTTCCGGCTCAGTGCGTCGACCGCACTGCGGACAAGGCGGTTTACTGTTCGTGCCGCTGTGCCGACATCAACGGCAACAAGCCCGGCGACCAGACGTTCTGCGATTGCCCCGACGGCTTCGCGTGTACGCCGCTCGTCACCTCGATCGGTCAGGGCAACGAGGGCCTCACCGGCTCTTACTGCATCAAGACCGGTACGCAGTACGACGTCAACACGGCGTGCAACCAGGGTGAGTGCGACCCGACCACGAAGAAGTGCGACTGACCGCGCGCCGCGTGCGCGTGTAGCTCCGTCGACGGCGTCGCCCGAATCACGACCATCGGTCGGGGCGACGCCGTCAAACCGTTTGTCTCCCCTACCCGCGTCTCATGCGCGCGGGCGCGCTGCTGAACAAGCAGCCGCCGAGTGGCTTCTCCAGCGAGGGTTCCGCGTTCTTTGGCGGAACCTTCGCATTGGCGCGCTCGAGCTCGACATCGTCGCGAAGAAGGACGATCTGGTCGTGATCGTCGAGGTGCGCACGCGCGGGCGGGGCTCGTTCGAGTCTGCCCTGGGCAGCATCTCGCCGGCGAAGCAGCGCCTGCTCTTGCGCGGCGCGCGTGGCCTTTGGCGTGGTCGCCTCGCGAAGATGCCAGATGTCGCGCGCGTACGCATCGACGTCGCCGCGGTGACGTTCGGGGACGACGACGCGCCGTCGATCGAGTGGATTGCCGGCGCGATCACCGAGTGAGTGGACGGTGCGTTCGCGCTCCCTCCCCGACGAACGGCGCCAGAGGGCGTGCGACGAGTTTAGAATGCACGAAGGGCGCGATCACCGAGTGACCGCGCCCTTTCTTACTTTGTGACCTTCGGTTGTGACAGGCGCGCCTGGGCGGCCCGTTCACTCAGAGATCGAGAGAGGCTTTCATCTCGTCGCGAACGTGGCGAAGCCTGCCGATCGCCTCGTCGCTCGCGCCAGAACGCTTCGCTTCATCCATCGCCGAAGAGAGCTCGTCGACCTCACGTCGCTGGCGCTCTTTCAGCTTGTCGACCATCCCGGCGAAGACCTCGAAGAAGTCCTGAAGCTCGTCTCCCTTGCGAAGGCGGCCCTGGAAATTGAGCTTTCCGTCACCGACCTGCCGAAGGAGCATCTTCATCTTGTAGATGGGCCCCACGACCTTGTGCGTGAAGTAGATGCCCAAGATACCGATGAGCAGCACGAATAGCGCGAGGCCGAAGACGAGCGTGGTCAGCATCGAACGCTGCTGATCGATCGTGTGCTTCTGCTCGGCGAGCAGCGCGTTCTGCTTCTCGAGGAGTCCGTTGTCTAGCTCCTCGGCGCTCTGATTGAAGGAGTTCGCGAGCTCGGGAGCGTCCGCGTACTCCTTCTTCATCGTCATCTTCACGAGGTCGCTGTTCTTGCGACTCTCTTCGACGAACTTCTGGCCCTGCGCGATGACGTGCTGGCTTTGCTCCGTCACCTCGGTGCTCGTGCGATAGAGCACACTGCCCATGCTGGCACTGATGAAGAGGGCAACGCCGATGATCATGCCCGTCCACTTCAGTTGGAAGCGGGCGTCGAGCAGGTAGTTCTTGATGCTTCGCTTGTACTTCTGAGCCGGAGCCGGCTGGACAGAGGTGGTCATCGGGTCCTCTCTGACAAGCGTACACGGAGCACGTTCGCAATCCTCGTTTTCGTCACGTTCTTCATCCGTTCACGCTCGGAGCTCACGGCCGCGGTTCAGAGGAACGCACTCGCATTCTGGGTGAACTGCTCGGTGGCGATTCCCGCGGCCATGGCCATCAGGTCGTCTTCCGAAGACTTGTCGGATCCCGACACGCCTTCCTTGGTCAGCGTGCGGTCGACATTTCCGAGCAGCGACTTGCCCGGATAGGTGAAGACGCCGATCTTCACCTTCACGCGGAGGTTTCCGTTCGAGTAGTCGAAGCGGTCGACGGCGACGGCCAGGTAGAAGCCCTTCATCTTCCGCTTCTGCATGGTGCCTTTGGCGGCATCCGGCGTCTCCTTGGAGGGCGCAATCTGGATGTCACCCGAGCCTTCGAGCTTTTGCTTGATGGCTCGCAGAACGATGGCTTCCACCTCGGGTTGAGCGCGACCGGTGGAGTTGGCGATCGTCGAGATCGAGACGTAGTACTTCGCGTTCGGGTTCTCTTTGACCTTGTCGTCGTTGGCGGGGGCGTCTCCCCCGCCGTTGGCCACGATCGCCTCGATGGCACGTGTGATCTGGACCTTCACGCCGTCGTTCGACTCGCTCGACTCGCGGCCGCGGAGACACGAGAGCGCGGAGGAACGACTGAGGCGCTTGAGGGCCACGGCTGAGGCCTGACGAACGACCTCGCTGGAGTCCGCCAATGCCCCGCAGAGCGGCGTGACAGCGCCGTCCTCGTTGCTGGCGCCCAAAGCGAGCGCCGCGTTGGTTCGGACACGGAAGTCGTCGGACTTCAGCTTGTCGGCGAGAAACTTCACGCGGGCCTCGTCGGCGTACGCCGGTTCGCCGCCGTGCGGTCCGAACAGACTCAGCACACCCGCTAGAAGCCCCACCCCTAGGACCCGCCCGCGCATGGACTGTCGAAGAATATCACCCTTTGCCACGCTCTTCGCACTCCCTTTCGGCCGCTCGCTGCGCTCGCTTCCTTGCCTTGTGCTCGCTCACTCGCTTCGCTCGTTCGCTCGTTCCTTCGGGACGACGGATGGGTGACTGGGCGATTCGGCCGACGGGGCCTTTTGGCCGACGGGGCCTTTTGGCCGACTAGGCCTTTCGGGCTAGTGCGCGGTTCGGCTGGGTTCGGCTGGCCTTGGCCTTGCCTGGTCGGCTGGCGCTAGTCGCTTGATCGCTCGGTCGCCTATCGCCTTCGGCGGGGTTTACGCCTCGGGTCGACTTGCTTGCTCGTTTGCTCTACGGATTGGCTGTGGTGGCGGCGGTCGCAGCTTGCTCGTTGTCGGTTCGCTCGCTTGTCGTGCGGCGATTGGTTGGTTGGTTTCGTCGGGGTCGATGTGAGTGAGCAACGCAATGGCTCGTCACGTCACTCGAGTTGGAAGTCGCTCGTCGGTGCGCTCCGGGGATGCCGTGTTCGCATGTGGAGCGCCTCGCGGATCGACGACGTGAATCATCAAATGTTCACTCCGCCTTCAGCAATCGTAACAATCACGTCCGCCACGGATCCCACTCGGGGTGACCGGGGTGCGAGGCGTGCATTTGCGTGGCGCAAACGCATCACCCACCCGACGATCACTCTACATGTGTCGGGCGCCGGCGCGCAGGTTCCTCGCAGAGCTCGTGCAGAAAGGCGTGCGCACACGTTGACACCGATCGGATCCGGTCGACGCCACGCCGCGCCATTCGTCAGGTTCTTCGCGTTCCTCCTCTTTCTCGGCACGGCGCTGACCGGCGTGACGTGGCAACGGGCCGCCGGAGCCGATGGCGTTCGCATCCACGTTCACGGAAGCGGCCGACTGACGGCGCATGCGGCGCGCGATCAAGGCGATCTCGTCTTCAGTGGCTCGCTCGTCGACGATGCCGGTGAGCCGCTGCCGAACGAACAGGTGCAGATCCAGATCTCGCGAGAGTCCGACCCACATGACCCGGCGGTCGCGGAAGGACTGAGAGCTGCGCGAGGGTGTGAGAGAACCGCCGAACGGACGCCAGGTACACACGGAATCCGCCTGGGCGGACCGACCGACAGTCCTGACGTCACCGTCGTCACCGACGAAGGTGGCCGTTTCTGCTTTCGCGCGAAGCTCCCACAAGACCGGCACCGTGCACACCTTGCGTGGAAGGGCGCGAAACTCGTCGAAGGCGCGAACGCGGAGCTCTCGTTCGACCTGTCACGCGAAGCGCTGGTCCTTCGCTTCGATCCGAAACCCCACCTCGTCTCGCTCGACCTTCCGCAGAACGTCTTCGAGGTCTCCGCACAGGTCGAAGACAACGGAGCGTTGCGCGCGAAATCCGGCATCGACCTCACGCTCGCGAACGAGCTCGGAGAGAAGCTTGGCGTGAGTGCGACGGACGCCACCGGCCGCGCCCGCTTCACCATCGACGCGACGAAGCTAGGACCGCCTGGCCTCGGAGAGCTGCGTGTATCGTTCGCGGGAGATACGCCCACCGCGTTCGCGACCGAGGCTGCAGACATCGAGCGACGCGTGAACGTGAGCATGCACGTGCCGACCGCCGAGCGTGGCGAGCTCACGCCACGCGTTCCCGACGACGGCATTCCGATCGTCGTCGAAACCACGTCGGCGATCGGGCCCATCTCGTCGGGCGCCGTGGAGGCGCGCGTCGGCGACGTCGTCGTCGGTGCCGCGCCGGTCGAGCGAGGCGTCGCGCGCCTCGTGCTCACGTTCGCCGCGCAGGGGAACGAAGCGCTCGTTCGCTTGAAGTACGTCCCTTCCGCGCCGTGGTTCGCGTCCGCCGGCGACGCCACGCTTCGTCTGCCGATCCGCGCACAAAGCATCGTCGCGAAGGCGCCTCTGTTTCTCGCCGGCCTCGCCGTCCTCGCGTTCTTCCTCGTCGGGCGCGTGGCGTCGAAGTCCGGAAAGCCCACGCCTCGTGCCGAGCGCGCGCGGGAGGGCGAGATCGTCGAAGCCAAACCGCACATCGAGGTCGTTCGCGCGGCGGCGCGCGGCGAGACCGGATGGCGAGGAAAAGTCGTCGACGCGCACGAAGGGTTCGTCGTGCCCAACGCGACGATCTGGATCGAGCGTGGCACCTTCGAAGGCACCACCACGCTCGCTTCCACCATGAGCAACGCCGAAGGCGCGTTCGAGTTCCAGCTCGACGGACCGCACGTCGGAGGCGAACGCATCGTCGCCGAAGCACCGCTTCACGCGCGGCTGACACAAGGCCTTCCGGCGCCTGGAGAGCTCGCAATCGCCCTCGTCCTCCGCCGTCGTGCCCTTCTCGCACGCCTCGTCGCCTGGGCGAAACGCGTCGGTCCCCCCTTCGACATCCGGCCCGAGGCCACCCCCGGGCACGTCAAACAGGCTGCGAGCGACGACCTCCAGACGGCCCGATGGGCCGAGGCCGTCGAGCGGGCGGCTTATGCGGGATCCACCATCGACGCCGCCACCGAGGCAGAAATCGACGCTCTAGCCCCTCAGAAAGGGCCTCCGAAGCCTGCTGCCCCTGCCCCTCAGACGACCGACGGGCAGGATGACGATTAAGCGTCGTTGACGGCTGAAGGCGCGCGTCTTTATAAGGATGCGCCCCCGATGGACAACCAGCCGCTCGTCCTGATCGTCGTTGCGGTCCTCGCCGCGCTGGCGGTCTACTTCCTCTTCTTCCGGAAGAAGGAGCTGCCGCCCGCAGGCAAGGCCGAGGAACGTGCTGAGCGTCCGAAGCCGCCGGTGCCTGAAAAAGCGGCCCCGAAGCCGAAGGCTGCGGAGGCCGAAGAGGGCGCTGCGCCTGAGATCATCCCGGCGAAGCCGAGCAGGCCGCTCGCTGAGCCTACGCCCGCCCCGGGCGCCGCGAGAGTTCCCTCCGAGCCTCGCGCGGCCGTTGAGCCCGCCGCTCCCCCGCCCCCGGTCGTCTCGAAGAAGGACGTTGCGGGTCTTCGCAAGGGCCTCGCCGCGACGCGCGGCGGGTTCATGGCGCGTCTCAAAGCCATCTTCACCGGCAAGAAGGAGATCGACCCGGCCATCCTCGAGCAGATGGAAGAGGTCATGCTCACGAGCGACGTCGGCGTGAAGACGACCCAAGCCATTCTCGAGCGCCTCCGTGAGGGCATGGCGAAGAACGAGCTCAGCGATGCCGATGCGGTGTGGGCGGCGCTTCGCGCGGAAGCCACGCGCATCCTGTCGATCGGCGGGCCTCGTCCGGCCAAAGAGAAGCCGCTCGTCGTGCTGATGGTCGGCGTGAACGGCGTGGGCAAGACCACGACGATCGGCAAGCTCGCCACGAAGTGGAGCGCGGACGGCAAGAAGGTCGTCCTCGCCGCCGGAGACACGTTCCGCGCGGCCGCTGTTCAGCAGCTCGAAGTTTGGGGCAAGCGCGTTGGCGCGGAGGTCGTGAAGGGCAAAGAGGGCGCCGATCCGGGCGCCGTCGCCTTCGAGGCCACGAAGAAAGCCAACGAAGCTGGCGCCGATGTCCTCCTGGTCGACACCGCAGGTCGCCTTCACACGAAGGTGAACCTGATGGAGGAGATCAAGAAAGTGAAGCGCACCATCGCGAAGGCGATGGACGGCGCTCCGCACGAAACACTTCTCGTTCTCGACGCCACCACGGGTCAGAACGCGCTTACTCAAGCGGCTCTCTTCAAAGAGGCGCTTGAACTCAATGGTCTCATCCTCACGAAGCTGGATGGCACTGCCAAAGGCGGTGTCGTCCTCGGTGTCTGCGACGAGCTCAAAGTGCCCGTTCGCTACATCGGCCTCGGAGAGCGCGCAGAAGATTTGCGCGAGTTCGTGGCAGCCGATTTCGTCGAAGCGCTGTTTGGCAAGGACGATGGCGAGGCAGAGGCCGCGTGAACTTGGAACTTATTTCTCGTCGCGATAGTCAAGTGGCATTGACGTCGCAAATGCACTCTGCATTCTGCGACGCGCGAGACCCTTTTAGAGATTGCTCGGCCGAAAAAAATCGTGATATCGTGCCGCGCGGTTTGGCCATTTGCCTGAATCCCCAATTTTTCTCACGCGTTACGCACACCCGCGCACGTCGAAGCGGAAGGGGTTCGAGATGAAGCAGGCTCGATGTTGGCTCCTCTTGGCAGCAGCACTTTTGCTGCCACAGGCAGCCCTTGCGCAGCCGAAGAAGCCCGGTGGTAAGCCCTCAGCACCCGCGCCTGCACCGGCGCCGGCGCAGGGGGCCCCAGCAACGGGCGGTGCTGGAGGAGAGATCGAGCTCGATGAGCCGAAGCCCGCGGATACCACCGCGCCCCCTGCCGATGCGCAGGGTGCAGGTGCCGCGGGAACGGGCTCGGCGGGCGCTGCAGCCGGCGCGGCCGGTGGTGGCATCTGCGAGATCGACCCGAGTGCATGTCCGAAAGCAGCGGACATCAAGACGCTGTCGGCGCGTGACGTCAAAGCAGACGTTTACGCGGTGCAGCAGATCTACGCGCTGCGTCGTGGTCGTGTCGAGTTGCTCCCGTATTGGAGCTTCTCGCTCAACGACCAGTTCGTCGGACACCCGGGTCCCGGCCTCGGAGTGAACTACTACCTGACGAACGTGCTCGCGATCGGTCTGAACGGAACGTTCTACCAGCCGTTCAACAGCGACTCGGATTTCAACTTCCAGAACCGTCGCGCCACCCGTTTGGCTGTTCCGCTGAACGAGTACCAGATGGGCGCGACCGCGAACTTCACGTACGTCCCGATGTACGGAAAGTTCAGCGGGTTCAACAAGTTCATCTTCCACTATGACGGCTTCATCACGGGCGGCGTTGGTACGATGCGTACCCGCCCGATCGCCGTCATCGACCCGGACAACCGTAAGTTCGATTACGACTGGCGCCTCGCCTTCTCGATCGGCATCGGTCTCCGCGTCTTCCTGAACCGCTGGATCGCCGTCACCGGTGAAATCCGCGACTACATCTATTCGGAGCAGCTCGAGAACACGACCATCGCGGCGACCCCGCAGGGTCAACGTGATTCGAGCACCTGGTTCGGCGACAGCCAGCTCACCAACAACGTCCAGGCCCAGATCGGCATCAGCGTGTTCTTGCCGTTCAGCTGGGAATACAGGCTTCCCAAGTGATTCCCCGAACGAGGAAGGTCATGAAACGACGCTTGTCGGGCACTTCGAAGTCGATTCGGCGCTCCCTGTGCGCTGGCCTGGCTGCTGCCGCTGCCCTTGTGGGCACGCTTGCAGTCTCGAGCCCTGCTTCCGCGCAGGAAATTCAGCTGACGGGTCCGCTCGCCGGAGCCCCTTCGGTTCACAGGCTGCGTAACTACCGCGAAGGACGCTTCGAGCTCGCGCTCGGACCGGGCTTTACCCTTCTCGATGAGTACCAGCGCACGATCTTCGTTGCCGGTCGTCTGCAGTACAACATCTTCGACTGGCTCGGCGTTGGCGTGTTCGGCGGCTTCGGCGCTGCGAACATCAGCACCGACCTGACGGACAAGATCAACTCGACGGCGACGCGCAACTCGCGCACCGCGGTGAACTTGCCGAGCAACGGCGACTACGCCGATCAGACCGGCAAGTTGAAGTGGATGGCGGCACCGCAGGTGACGTTCAGCCCCTTCCGCGGAAAGCTCGCGCTCTTCCAGAAGCTGTTCGTCGACACCGACCTCTATCTCCACGCGGGCGCCGCCTTCGTGGGTGTCGAGGAGCGTGGAGACTGCGGCGTGGGCAAGTGCACGCAGGCGACCAACCCGAACGCCTTCGCCACCAACACGCGCACGGCCATCGCGCCGACGTTCGGCCTCGGCCTCACGCTTTACGCGACGAACTTCGTCAGCATCAACGTCGAGTACCGCGCCTTCCCGTTCTCGTGGAACCGCGGCGGCTTCGACACCCGCGGTGCTGGCCCGGACGCGTCGTTCCCGGACAACCAGATCAACTCCGAGGACCGCACGTTCAAGTTCAACCAGATGGTCTTCGTCGCGGCGGGCTTCTACCTCCCGACGTCGCCGAAGGTCAGCGACTGAGAAGGCTCCTCGCCTCTCCCAGTTCGTAACGGCAGAACGCCAGTGTCTCTCACGAGACGCTGGCGTTCGTGCATTTCGGGCTCGGGTGACGACGCCTGCCGATGCTGGGTCCCACGATCGGCGCGCGCCTCGTCGTGAACGGACACGAAGAAGCCGCGTGAGGCCCGAAAGCCAACACGCGGCTGTTTGCGTTGTTCGGTTGGTTCAGCGCTTCGTGACGACGCCCGAGCCGTTCACGCTGAACTGGGGCGGCAGCGCCTTGCGAACCGCATCGCGCTGCTCCTCCGGGATCTCCCAGCCGAGGGCCGCGAAGCCGTCCGCCGTGCGCGTACGAATGCGAACGCTCTCCTCCTCGAGGAACGCGTCGACGAGGGCCGGCACGGCTTCCGGATCACGCTGCGCGAGCGTGGCGACGACGGCGTGGAAGCGCGCCGGCTCGTTGAAGTCCTGGAGGAACGGCTCGACGGCAGAGCGAATCTGCGGGTGCACGTAGTCCTCGAGCGCCGCGAGGATCTGGAGCTTCGGATCGATGAACTTCGCGTAGTCCGTGTTCCAGCGCGAAAGCCAGGCAACGAGCTCCTCGACGAGGTCCTCCTCGGTCATCAGCTCCTTGAGGATGCGGAGCGGATAGGAGAGGCTCTCCGCCTTGGCAGCGAACGCGCGAATCGGCTCGATCGCTTCCTGGCCCGCCGCGACGATGCCTTCGAACGCAGCGTCCTTCTCCTCCTGATCCGTGATCGAGGGGTCGGTGGCGAACGTGAAACGCTTCAGCAGGCCCTCGACCGCGTCCGCCGACTTGAGCTTGCACAGCTCGGCGATGGCCTCCTGGCGGTCATACGCTTGCGCGCGCTTGCTACCGGCAGTTTCCGCGTATTTCGCAGCGGCCGAGGCGGACTTCCTTTCGCCACTGCTCGTGCTGCCTTTGCTCTTGGTTTTGAAGAGATCGAAGAGGCCCATCGGGGTGCCCAACCTAAGTCGACCCTGGGCCGCATGCACGCAAGAATCGTCGCGTTTGCGCGCGAGGGGGGCGCGGGGTGGCGCCGTCGAGCTTTCGCGAGCTTGTCGCGTGCACTCGACGGCCCTCCGATCGCCGCGGCTCAGCCGAGCGGCACGGCGAGAAGCACGACTTCCCGGCCGTTCGACTGCACCTGGTAACGCACGGGACGCCCGTGCTTCGAGCTCGCATCCTGCTCCATCCCCTGAATGCGGGAACGGAAGGCCTGATCCGTGATGTGGTCGACCTGCTCGCCGAGCGAGCGCTTGGCGTTGATGTACTCGCGGTAAAGGCGCGCGTAGTAGGCGTCCGCCGGCTCTGCCGCGAGACGCCCAGCGTCGACGTCACCCGCCGACGACGCGGCTCCGCCCCCTCCACCGCCCTGGCTGCGGTCGACGGAGAGCGCATCGCCGAAGTTCGCCGCGGTGGGTGCCTTGGAGACGCGGCCCTCGTCGTCGGTGTTGTCTTCCTCGACGCCCATCAGCTGGTTGAGGAGCTGATCGATGCGGAACGCGAGGCCCCCGAGCTCGGCATGATCGAGCTCGAAGCGCTTGTCCGACTGGCCGTTGAGGATGCCGAGGAGGCCTTCCTCGAGCGCCGCGATCGGACGCGAGATGTAGTTCCCGAGGAACCAGCCGCCCGCGAACACCAGGATGAGACCGAGCGCCGTGGCGCCCAGAATCGACAGCGGAATCGTCGACGCCGACGGAAGCAGCGAAGCCGGCGCCGCCGCGACGACCGCCGTGCGCTTACCGTCGCCGAAGCCCGAAAGCGGTGCGGTCGCGAAGATGACGTCGTGCGAAGCGCTCGCCACGACGTTGCCGTTCGCCAGCGCGTTCTTCACGTCGCCGACGCCTTCGGTGACCGCCTTCTTCACGTCGTCGCCCGCGTGCGAGCTCGCGACGATGTCGCCACTCGACGTGACGAGGAGCAGACCTCGTCCCGTGGCCACGTCACCGACGCGAGCGAGCGCGTCGTTCAGCGGCGTGCCGAGAACGAGCATGCCTGCCGAACGCCCTGCTTCGTCGCGCACCGGCGCGTACGACGCGATGTACTGATCGGCGCGAGCCTTGTCGGTCCAGATGTCCGAACCGGGGTAGCTCTTCTGAATCGCGTCCTTGAACGCGGGATACGACGCACCGATGTCGTCGCCGCGATTCAAATCCGATCCGTTACGACCGACGATCTTTCCTGACGCGTCGACCACCGCCACGATGGAGGGCTTCGAGCCCAACGAGCCTTGCGCCGCGCTCGCGATCTGATCGCAAAGCTGGCGCGCAGCATCTCCTCGCGCGTCCGGTGTGGCTCGACCAAGCACCGCACGTGTCGCGGGCTCGGCAGATTTCATGGCGAGCCAGCGCTCCGCTCGAAGTCCATCGAGCTGGAGCTGAGCGGCGGCGCCCGAGACGTCGCGCTGAGCGCTCGTCTTGAGCTGCCCCACGCTGCTCGTTGCGTCCACCAACTGCGTTCGGACAATCGCAAAGGCGAGAAGTCCGATGATGAGCATGATCACGGCGTTGACAGCGATGATCTTGTTTCGCATTCCGCCCTCGGAACGTTTCTTGGAACAGCTAAGGGACGCTATCATCGGCAGCTCGACTGCGGCAACCCATGACTGACGCGCTTCTACTCTCCGATCCGCGGTTCTTCCGCCACCGCTCCGGGGGGTACCATCCCGAGCGCCCCGAACGACTCGACGCAGCACGTGCTGCGATCGAGCGCGCGCAACGTGGCTCGGGCCTCGCCTTCGCACCGATCGAGCCGCGCGCCGCGACCGAAGAGGACATCGCACGCGTTCATCGGCCTGAGTTCCTCAGCTGGTTGCGCACGCTACGTGGCGATCAGGGCTACATCGACGCCGATACCTACGTCGGCCCCGAGAGCATCGCGATCGCCGAGCTCGCTGCTGGAGGTACCGTCGCCATGGTCGACGCGATGATCGACGGCCCCGTGCCGCGGGGCGTCGCACTCGTTCGACCTCCCGGTCACCACGCGCGACCCGACCACGCGATGGGTTTCTGCCTGCTCAACAACGTGGCCATCGCCGCCGCCAAGGCCCGCGCTCGCGGTTTGTCCCGCGTGGCCATTGTCGACTGGGACGTCCACCACGGGAACGGCACGCAAGACGCCTTCTACGACGACCCGAGCGTTCTCTATATCTCGACGCACCAGTTCCCCTTCTACCCAGGCACCGGCGCTGCGCCCGAGGTCGGCGAGAAGGACGGCAAGGGCTACACGCTCAACGTGCCGCTCGGCGCAGGCGCGGGTGACGGCATCTACCGCTCGGCCTTCGAGCGCATCATTCTCCCTGCCCTCGAGGAGTACGCGCCCGAGATGATCCTCGTCAGCGCAGGCTTCGACGCTTCGGCCCGCGATCCGCTCGCCGAGATGAACCTGTCCGCCGAAGCGTTCGGTTGGATGGCCCGCGCCCTCCGCCGCGTCGCCGACCGAACCGCGGCCGGACGGATGGCCCTCGTCCTCGAAGGCGGCTACGACCTCGTGGCGCTCGAGGCCGGCCTCCTCGCCGCCACACGCGGCATGATCGAGGCCACGGCCCTGGAAATTCCGAGGTCTCCTGACCACGACGACCTCGCTCGGGCCAGCGCCATCGCCAAGCAGACCTGGAGAGGCGTCGACCAGGGCTGACCCTCGAATTCCGCGATTCTCTCCGGTCGCGCTCGAAAACCTGGGCGATTTCGGCAGGCCACCCGCACAACACACTTGCAACTCAGCGGCCCGTAAGTAAGGTGACCGCGGTTCGTCACGGTGGCCGTAGCTCAGTTGGTAGAGCGCTGGATTGTGGCTCCAGCTGTCGCGGGTTCAATCCCCGTCGGTCACCCAAAGTCACGTTGAGTCACGTTCGAGGGGGGGAGCTGCGCTGCCCCCCCCCTCGAGCTCCCCCCACGCGGAGCATTTGCGGGGGGCCGATGCTTCGCGCTCGGATAGCAGCGAAAGCGCTCGCAGTGGGCCAATCGGCCGATCCTGCGGTTGCCGATGCCGCGCTAGGCGCAGCTCGCAGGTAGAGCCGCCGGTGTCGACTTCCCCACGCTAAGGCATTGTGGGGGCCGATCCTTCGCGCTTGGACGGAACCGAAAGCGCTCGCAGCAGGTCGATCGGCTGATGCTGCGGTAGCCGATGGTGCGGTGGGGTTGGCCCCTGCTGCAGTATCGGTCGGTTTCTGCGCAACGCGTGAAAGCTGCCGGCCTCGAGTTTTCCCCCGCGAATGTCGCGGGGCCGATGCTTCGCGGTCGAGTGGACCTCGCGGCAGGTCGACGAGTCTCTCCTGCCCGTAAGTTCGCGATTCGTGGGATCGGCCTCTTGGGACTCGAGCGTGGCCAATGGCCGACGGGCCTCGGAGCTTTACGCCGGGGCGGGATAGAGCCAACATCCTGGCATGTGGGCTCGTATCGGGGCGTTCGTGGCATTGCTGGCGGTGACGGGATGCCAGGCTTCGTTGCCTGACAAGGTGGCTCTGTCGCCGGAGGCGCAGAACGTCGAGATGCTCAGCGATCCGCCGAACCTCGAGGTTTACGAGCCCGCCGGTGAGGTCAGTACCCAGGTCATCGGACGCGAGGTGGGGGAAACCTTTCGACAGGCCTTCAACGCACTACGCAACCAGGCCCACGCCAAAGGTGCTTCGTTCGTCATGATCGAAGACGTCGCTTCGCACGCCGCTTGGGACCTCAGCGGACGCACCATCGTTTCCGTTTCCGGAACTGCCTTTCGTCCCAAGTGACCGGTCGCATTTCCTGAGAGCCTCGGACAAAACGAAAAACCTCCGGGTGGCTGACCCGGAGGTTCGAAGCATCACGAGCGCGTGTGCGTGCCGCGCTCGAATGCGTTAGCGCGGCGTGCCGGCCGCGAAGTCTTGCGCGATGACCGTCTGAACCTTCGCGACTTCGGTGGTCGCGTCGGTCACGACACCGAGCTCACGATTCTGGAAGAGCGCGGTCGGCGTGAAGTTCTGCGAGCCAACGAACGCAAGCGCTCCGTCGACGACAATCGCCTTCGCGTGGATGTAAGGCTTGGAGAGCCCCACGATAGGAATGCTCTTGGCCTTCATCTTGGTGAGCATCTGGAGCTCCGCGGGCGTTTCCTCGTTGTCGCCGGGAGCCGTGGTGACGATGCGAACCTTCACGCCTGCGTCTTGGGCGGCGATGATGGCGTCCGTGAGTGCGCTGTCGCTCAGCGACTGAATCTCGACGTCGAGCGTCTTCTTCGCGCTCGCGATGAGCGCCGTGAGACGACCGCGCGGATCCACCGGCTGGGCCTCCGACGGAGAGACCACGAGCTTGCCGTTGAGCGAGACCGTCGTGCTCGTGTAGTCCGCGTTGAAGATCGTTTCCGCGTCCGCCACGTCCTGCGGATCGGAGTCCGTCGCGATGAATTCGCGATTGTCCCTCGCGCTCGTGCCGGTCAGGTTCATCGTCATGATGAGAACCTTCGCACCGTCGATGATGACCGCTTTTTCGTGCGTGAACGTGTATGCGCCCGGTGCATAGACGACGTCCACGCCCGCCGCCTTCAGCTTGTTGAACGAGGTGGTGTTGTCGCCACCGTTCGGCGGGAAGTTCTTGTTGAGGACGACCTTCACGTCCTTGCCGGCCTTGTGCAACGCGATGAGCGCATCCTGCACGGTGGTGTTCGTGAGGAGGTACATCGTCATGTGCACGCTCTTCTTCGCGCCCTGAATCGCGGAGATGATCGCCGCGGCCGAGTCCGAAGGCTGCACCTGGATCGTGACGTTCGAGCTGCGCGGCACGGGCGGGGCGTCGACCGTCCCCGAGCTGCCGCCCTCGCCGGGCACATCGCCCTCGTCGCCGGTCGTGGGATCGCCGCTGCTCGCACCGACTCCGCTCGTACCGCCGGGCTGCTTCAGCTCGGCCGTGTTGCAAGCGGCCACGCCGAGGGCCGCACCGACAACGAGCACCGAGGCAAGAACCCACGCCCACGACTTGCGCGTCACGCGCGCCTCCGGCGCCGACTCGCCCTCCGCCTCACCAACACTCGACTCTCGAGACAACGACAAGACTGAAGAAAAGCGAGGTGACCGCTGACTACGCGTTTGCACGGCCCTACCATGTACCGGCGTCGAAGATCGGGCCAGTCTCAAATTCGCCAATGCTTGTCAGCGAGGTAGCCCCTGGAGTGCTGGAAAAGCGACTCTCCTCGCGAGAGCTCGCCGAGCCGGAGGCTTGGACCGCGATTCGTCACGAAGCCTTCTTGCTCACGGCACTCGGCGGTCGCAGCACGCCTACGTTGCTCGCGAGCGGCGAAGACGCCCGCGGCCCCTGGCTGCGCATGGCGCGCGTCCCCTTCCCGACCCTCGCCCAACGACTCGAGAGCGCTTCGGGCCCGCTCGAATCGTCGTGGCTCGAACGCGCGACGCGAGCCTCTTTCGCAGCGCTCGCCACGTTGCACGAAGCCACGGACGCGCGTGGAGGCCTCGCCGTCGTTCACGGCGACGTCAGCCCGGCGAACCTCGCCATCGACGACGAAGGCCGCACCGCCACTCTGCTCGACCTGGGCCTCGCAACGTTTCGTGACGCACCACGACGTGACGGCGCCTTCCGCGGAACGCTCGCCTACGCCGCGCCGGAGGTCGCCCGCGGCGAGCCCCCGACCGTACGAAGTGATCTCTTCGCCCTCGCCGCCACCCTCCTTCACGGGGTGACCTTCGCCATTTCCAGGCGCGGCACCACCGCCGCGGCCCTGCTGCTGAACGCCGCCGAGGTGCCGATTCTCTCTCCCGAGCTCCGGAAGATCGCCGAACGCGGCCCTGGCCACGCCGCGATCGTCGCCTGCCTCGCGCACGACGCCGAGGCTCGGCCTGCATCCGCGCGCGACGTCGTGCTCGCGCTCGCCTGAGGGCCTTTTTCCCTGGACCGCGTGCTAGGGAAGGGCCCATGCACGACGAAGGGCCTCGCCTCGACACGCTCTGCATCCACGCCGGCCAGGAACCCGATCCCGTTTCGGGCGCCGTCATGACGCCGATCGTACTCGCGAGCACGTTCGTGCAGGACGGCCCTGGCGCACACAAGGGCTACGACTATTCGCGCGCGGGCAACCCGACGCGCACGGCGCTCGAAGGTTGTCTCGCAGCGCTCGAGGGCGGCAAGCACGGCGTTGCGTTCGGCAGCGGCTGCGCGGCCACCACGGCCGTTCTGCTTTCGCTCAAGGCGGGCGACCACGTGCTCGTCTGCGACGACGTCTACGGCGGCACCTTCCGCATCTTCGACAAGGTCCTCAAGCAGTGGGGCCTCGAGGCGACGTTCCTCGACATGAGCGATCCGGCGAAGGTCCGCGAAGCGGTTCGCCCGAACACGCGCCTCGTCTGGCTCGAGACGCCCTCGAACCCGATGCTCAAGATCTTCGACATCGCCGCGATCGCCGATGTCGCCAAGCAGGCCGGCGTGCCCCTGGCCGTCGACAACACGTTCGCCACGCCGATGCTCCAGCGACCGCTCGACCTCGGCGCGTCGATGGTCGTCCACTCCACGACGAAGTACCTCAACGGCCACTCCGACGTGGTCGGTGGCGCGGTCATCACGAGCGATGAGGGACTCGCGGAGAAGCTCCATTTCCTGCAAAAGTCCGTTGGTGGTGTCCCGAGTCCGTTCGATTGCTACATGGTGCTCCGCGGCCTGAAGACGCTCGGGGTCCGCATGAAGCAGCACGTCAAGAGCGCGCAGGTCCTTGCCGACCATCTCGCACGTCATCCGCAGGTCGAGCGGGTCTTCTACCCGGGCCTTGCCTCCCACAAGGGCCACGAAATCGCGGCGAAGCAGATGAAGGGCTTCGGCGGCATGATCAGCTTCGAGCTCGCCGGCGGCCTCGACGCGGCGACTGCCTTCCTCAAGAACCTCCGCATTTTTGCGTGCGCAGAGAGCCTTGGCGGCGTCGAATCGCTCGCCGAGCACCCGGCGATCATGACCCACGCCAGCGTGCCGGCGGAAGCGCGGCGGGCCATAGGCATCGGCGACGGGCTGATCCGCCTGAGTGTGGGTGTGGAAGATCTCGACGATCTGAAAGACGACCTCGAGCGCGGCTTCAAGGCAGCTCGGGATCCGCGCGCTGGCGGGTGAGCCCAGGAGTAATGTTAGAATGACGGGAACGCGGCGAGGGCCCTCGGCCCAACCCGGCTTTCTTCTCTCTGGGAGATCATCGATGCTCATCCGACGCTTCAACCGCTCCGAACGGCACGTCCTCGCTGTTCTCACGCTCGCGGGCACGACCGCTCTCGCCATCGCCGCGCCGGGCTGCTCGGACGACACGCCGGCCACACCGCGCGTCACGCTCTCCGCGGACGTTGCGAAGGGCAACTTCACCACCGCGGAGTGTCCGGACAGCAACCCGGCGTTCCTCACGATCGGCAGCTTCGGCAACCCGGCCGCCACGCCGGCGGAGCAGGTGAACCCGATCGACGACGGTGCGACCGATCAGCAGGGCGTGGTCAGCGTGACCTGCTCGGTCGTTCCGACCAACGACGGCTTCACCGTCAAGGCGACGACGAGCCTCTCCGGTGCCACGGGCGGAGCGTTTCGAGTCGAAGGCTTCTTCAAGCCTGCGCAGGACAACTCGAACATCGACATCTCGCTCTCGCACCTCGGGACGACGTATGCGCAAAAGAACTGCACGGCGAGCTTCACCGAGCCGCTGCAGACCGTCGCGGCAGGCCGCGTTTGGGCCGTCGTGACCTGCGACTCTGCTGCGGCTCCGAGCCTGCAGCGTACGTGCAAGACGACCACGCAGTTCCGTTTCGAGAACTGCGGACAGTAACGCCCGAGCCCGTCAGGGCTTCATCGACTCGAGGAGCGCCTCCACTTCGAGGCGCACCTCGAGCTCGGGCTTCGTCTTGAGGAACGCCTCGAGATAGCGTCGCGCGGCCGGATCGTCGCCGCGTGCGGCGTACGCAAGGCCAACGGCATAGAGCGCATCGCCGTCGGCCGGGGCTTGCTCGAGCGCTTGCATGCCTTCTTTGATGGCGCCACGAACGTCACCGAGCTTGCGCAGCACGTGGCAGAGCGCGATGCGCGCGCCGAGGTGCTTGGGCGCGATGAGCAAACACGCGCGGTACGCGTCGCGCGAAGGCTCGAGCTCGCCGACCTCGTAGAACGCCTGGCCTAGGAAGAAATACGCGTAGGGGTTCTGCGCGTCGGCCGCGAGGATGTCCCTCAGGACCTCGAGCGCCTCCCGGTAGCGCTCCTCATGGAGGAGGTCGGTGGCTTCTTCGACGGCATCCCAGTGAGCAGCGTCCCGGTCCATGCCGAAGCGGGCTAGCATGCCGCGCCGGGAACGCGCAAATGCCGTCGCCAAGGACCGCCCATAGGACCGCGCAATGGTCCGGATCAGGTGCGTTTGCCGCACTGATTCCGCTCGCGATCGGTGCGCTCTTCTGGCTTCCGAGCCTCCCGGCCGCACACGGCTTCTTTCCGGCACCGCTCGACGACGTCTACATCCACTTCGACTTCGCGCGGTCGCTCGCCCAAGGTCATCCCTTCGAGTGGATCCCCGGTCAGGGCTACTCCTCAGGGGAGACATCGCCGCTGTATGCGGTCCTGCTGGCGCTGGGCTACCTCATCGGTTTCCGTGGGCCCCTGCTGGGCCTCTGGGCGGCGATTCTCGCCGTGGCCTCTCTCGCACTGCTCGTGCGATCGGTGCAGTCGCTCGTGCGTCCCTGCCCTCCCTGGCTCGCATGGGGCGCCGCGCTCGTTCCGTTCTCGGTGGGTCTCGTCGACTGGTCCTTCTTCAGCGGGATGGAAGCGGCCCCCTTCGCCGGTGCCCTCTCCGGCGCACTGGTGGCCCTCGACCGAACGCGTGCTCCGCATCAGGCGCGGGGAGGCATGACGCGCGAGCGTGCCCAGCTGCGCCTCGGACTCTGGGGCGCGATCCTGTGTCTGCTGCGTCCTGAGTCGGGGGTCCTGGTGGCGCTGCTCGCGGTGATCGCAGCGCGCGGCGTGTCCCGTCGTTCGGGGATCGCGGCCGTGCTTCGCGTTGCCATCCCCGGAGCGCTCGCGACGGCGTTCGTGCTTGGCGCAAACCGCCTGGCGACGGGGGAGACGCAGTCGGCCGGTGCGCAGTTGAAGCTTCTTTCGTCGAATCCGTACCTCTCCGAGGACGACCGTGCGCGAGCGTTCGTCGAGAACCTCGTCACGTTCTTCGTCAAAGGTGTGCGCTCCGAGCTGGCAAGCGTCCGCGCGGGTTCGCTCCTCGTTCCCGGACTCGCGCTCGTCGGACTCGCCTCACGAAGCAAGCGTCACGTGACGGTCGCCTGCTTGCTCGGCGCCGTCGCGTGGTCGCTCCTCGTCTCTTGGAACGGCAATTCCCCGTTCCACAACTTCCGCTACTACGTGCCGGCGCTGGTGATGGTTCTCGTCGCGACCACCATCGGGATAGCGACGATCGCCCGTGCTCGACGCGGCCGAGCATTCGCCGCGGTCGCCTTGATGGCAACGTTGGGCCTTGGCTCCACGCGCTTCCCCGCGCAGCTGCGGTACTACCGAAACGCCGTCGCCAACGTGCGCGATCAGCAGGTCGAGACGGGTGAGCGCCTCGCCAAACTCACACCCGATTCCGCACGCGTCCTGCTCGGAGATGCGGGCGCCATCCCCTTCGTCTCGGGCCGCACCGCCATCGATGCACTCGGCCTCGGCGGCTACCAGCACATGCCCTTCGCGCGCGCCGCTGTCTTCGGGGAAGCGGCGACCGTCGAGCTCATCGAGCGCCTCGATCCACGCGAGCGGCCAACTCACCTCGCGCTCTATCCGAACTGGTTCCAGGCCATCACGGCACGCTTTGGCACCGAGATCGATCGTGTGACGATCGCGAACAACGTCATCTGCGGTGGCCCCGTCAAAGCGATCTACCGCGCCGACTGGAGCCCGCTCGAAACGCCCCATGCGCAAGCACCGAACGTCGTCGACGAGATCGACGTCGCGGATGTCTTGAGCGAAGCGGAGCACGCCTACGTCTCCCCTGCCCCTCGAGGTGGCTGGACGGCGATGGACGTTCTCGACGACCACGGCGCCCGGAAGTTCGACGGCGGGCGCATCATTCCCGAGGGCGCCGCGGAATCGTTCGTCGTGAGGCACGTTCCCCCCGGTGGCCGCGCCAAGCTGGTCGTGCGCACGGACGACGAGGCGAAGCGAATCCGCGTCCACACCCGTGCGAGTGACACGGAGCTCGTGCTCGGCGAACCGCGTAGTGGCGCATGGCGCTCGGCGACGGCCGTCGTGGACCTCGTCGAGAACGAGCGCGTCGAGCTTCATGCCGTCGGCGCGGCGTTCCGAGACTTCCACGTATGGATCGAGAGTCCCTGAGGATGGCGTAACGCCTCCTCTACCCATCATCGGCGCGCGAGGGGTGCGGTCGCAGCAGCGAGGACGCGTCGACTCGCCCGCTCCTGCACGAACGCGACGACCGAGAACGTGGAGCCGTCGGGAGCCGCGACGGGGGACGGAGGAACGATGGTCGTGCGGATCGTCCCGCCCTTCGCGGCGACGGTCGTGACGGTCGCGAGACTGCGCACGATGCTGGTGTGGTCGAGCGTTCGGCCGCCATTTTCGCCGCGCGGAACCGCGACCCGCCCTCGATCCTGAACGACGGCGACCAGCAGTTCCGCATCCGCATCCGCACCCCGAGGAAGCGGACTCACCGTTGCCGTGACGTCGAACGCACCATTCGCTGAAGACGCCGCGTCGAGCGCAATCGTCGCGTGAGGTTGCTTCGCGGAGGCCTCGACTGCGCTTTCGATGGCCGAACGTCGGCTGCCGGTCGTCTCGGTACGTCCGTCGACGACGGCCTGCGGCGTATATGCGCCTTCGCGCAAAACGGAATAAGTCTGCTGGCGAGAAGTGCCTCGCGCACTGGCGAACGGATCGGGCCAACCGAGCTCGTCCCAGTAATCGACGTGATGCGCGAGCGTGACGATGCGCGCGCCGCGGACGGGTTGCTCTCGCGCGAGTTTCGCGACGACGTCGTCGGCGGGCGGACAGCTCGAGCAGCCCTCCGACGTGAAGAGCTCGACCAGAACGGGGACATCGGCAGCGACTGGTTGGACTCCCGAACCTCCATGAATTGCCCGCTCGGACGCGAACGAACCGGT
This sequence comes from Labilithrix luteola, assembly GCF_001263205.1. GTDB lineage: Bacteria > Myxococcota_A > Polyangia > Polyangiales > Polyangiaceae > Labilithrix > Labilithrix luteola. The sequence continues at coordinate 6,964,551 of NZ_CP012333.1, read as the reverse complement.
GACGAAGAAAATGGCGGCAACTCCCAGCCCTGCCGCGCCCGCGAAAAGGTACGAGGTTTTCTTCATGTCGGTGTCGGGAGTACGCACGACGACGGAATCGGTTTCGATCACTCGTCGAGTGGCGGGCAGGTCCTTCCGAAGCGACACTTCACCGAGGCGCCGGGCTTCCGTATGCACTACGTCGACGTCGTCCCCGACCATATGGGCTTCGGCAAGAGCGCGACGCCGCAAGACCGCAGCTATTGGTTGCAGGACCACATCGACAATCTCGAGCGCTTCGTCCTATCGCTCGATCTGAACGACATCACGCTGGTCATGCATGACTTTGGCGGGCCCGTCGGGATGGGACTCGCTGCGCGTCACCCCAACCGAATTCGCAGGCTCGTCGCCATCAATGCTCCAACACCATTCGGGCAGAACGACCTGCTCGCCCGCGTGACCGCGAATGCGCAGCGTCCGTTCAGGACGCGCGTGCGCGGCGGGCAGCCTGCAGCGCAGCGGCAGCGCGAGAACCGACCTCGCGTTGGGACATCAGACGATCGGCGGCCTTGAGGGCGACCGAATCGTGAGGATCGCGCTCGAGCACCCGCTCCACGTGATCGATGGCAGGCGACGGCTTGGCGAGCTCGCCCGTGTAGAGCTCGATGAGACGACGCCGGCGCGACTTCTTCACGGCTTCGTCCGAGGCGACATCGATGCCGAGTGCAGCCTCGAGCACTTCGGCGGCAAGCGCAGCGCGTTTCGTCGCTCGACAATGAGCTTCGATCGCGTCGAGGAGCTTCGCGTTGACCGGAACGAGCGTGACGAGCTTTCGGCAACCGTCGTCCGAGACCATGTCGCTAGGTACGATCGTCACGAGGCGATGCAGAGCCTGCGTGGCCAAGACCTGAGGCGGCTTCGGGGGCGTCGCCGCCACGCGCGCGTAGAGCTCGACGAGCCGTCGCGAGGCCATCGACTTCTCGAGGCGCCGCTCGAGGCGACCGAATGCGTCTTCGTGGTCGGGCACGAGCTCGATCACGCGCTCGAGGAGCGCGGTTGCCCCTTCGGCGTCGCCGAGGACTCCCGACGTGAAGTCCACCGCATGCATGAGCACCTCGGCCTGCTGCCTCGGCGGCAGCCTGCGCATCCGAGGTCCGGCCACCGTGTGGCGATAGCCGTCCGCGACCTCCTTCTCCCGACCGTCACGCACCGCGTTGACGTGGAACTTCTCCCAGAGCTCTGCGAGGGAGTCCCCGGCCGAGAGCTCCGCGAGAAGCCAGTCGAGCACCATGAGCGGATTGTCGAGCCTCACCTCGAGCGACATTCGCAGCCGCTCACGTCGGTGGTCGCGCGCTTTCTCGGCAGACAGCGCAACGGACGCCGTCGACTGCTTCGCATCGGCCATGGCCGGAGTTTACCGCACTTCGCGGACTTGGCGTTCGTCGGTCATCGAGCTCACCGGCGCACGCCACCGACAATGTGCTCTCCGATCCTACGAACGCCCTCGCGGCAAGCATCGGGCGACGTCGCGAGCACGAGGCCGAGCTCGCGCTCGAGTCGGAGGGGCGACGGTCGGGCGTTACGTACCGGATCGGCGCGCGACCGCGCTCCGCGTAGCGCTTAGGGGAACGTGACTTCTTCCGTGTTCGAGACTTGCCCGGACGGTCCCGTCGCGGTCGAGATGATGCGGTACGTGCCGTCGGGCAGGTCGATGCCGGTCCCCGTCTTGAAACTGCTCGTGCAGCCCAGCGACGTCCAGCTGGTGTTCGTCTTCACCTGCACCAGGGCGGTGCCCCTCACCTTCGTGGTCGTGCCTCCCGTCCCGGAGACCTCGACGTCGTCGAGCTCGAGGCGATTGAGTGGGAAGTGCTTCACACCGCCGGCGACCTTGCTTTGAACGTTCAACCCGTAGGCCTTCACGACGACCGGATACGTTTCGGGGAGAACCGCGGTGTTGAAACGATCGAGCGTGCGAACAGGCTCCTTCACGGAGTCGGCTTCCATGGTCACGCACTCGGGCGTCGTGTTCGGGAACGCCGGATCGATCGGGTCGAGATCGACGGCGAAGGTGACGGTCTTCTGCGTGAGCTTCGTCAGATTTCCTTCGGACAGCGTGACGGGCTTCTTTCCGTCCCCGAGCGAAATCGAATACGTCTCGGCAGGCAGGATGCGGTCGAGGTGCGTCGCTCCGGCGGCGATCTCACTCGCGCTCAACGCGAACTGATCGAAGTCGAACGACGAGAGGCTGGGCGTCTGCGTCGTGAGCCCGGAGCTGGTCCCGAGCGTCACCACGGCGGGCGCGGGTACCGAGACCGTCGCGAGCGTGACGTTCTTCGACCAGACGAGAGGCCGATCGAGCTCGATGCGGAGCCCTGCCGGCTTCACCGTCCAGACCTTTCCAGCCTCGAGAATTCCGCTCTGTCTCCAGAGGTGACCGTAGACACCGTAGCTCTGGAGCCCTGCTTGGAACGCCCCGGAGAGGCCGAGCGGCCTGAAGTCCACGGCATAGTTGCCGGGGACCAGGTCGGCGCGAGCGCCCGGCGTGAGGGTCGCCGCGGTCGTGGTGCCGGAACGAACCACCACCTGGCCCTTGAAGCCGTCGTCGAGCCACGCCGGCTGTTCGAGGTAGACGGCGCCCATGCCCGCCTTCGGCTTCGTGCGCTTCGTGAGATCCGAATCGGAGCTGAAGGCGTCGGCTCCATCCCCCTCATCGGGGGCGGCGCACCCTTGAGCGAGCGCTCCGAGCAAGGACGTCATCGTGGCGAGAACGAGCAGATGGGTCTTTTTCATGGCGGCTCCGATACGGACGAGAGCGAGGCTCCGTCGTGTGCGCCGCTACGACAGGACCACCTACGGTCGGTCGCACGAAATCGACCGCCGTCGTGATTTTCTCGTCCGCGCCGCTATTCGCAGCCGAAATACAGCGCGCTGTCCGCCTGACTGCACTTGAGCGAATAGCTCCCGCTGGGGCAGTGGTGCTCTTTCATGCACGGGCAGAGATCCTGGACGGACGCGGTCGCGCAGTCGGACGGGAGGGTCTGGCAGCTCCCCTCCTTCCAGCTGTCGGATGCCGAATCGTAAGCCATCGCGCAGTATTGGCCCTCCGCGCAGGTCTTCGAGTTGCACGTCGCTGCGGTGGGCTTCGTGGGTTGGCTCCCCCCTCCACTGCCGGGGCAGAGCGACGCGAAGTCTTTGGCGTTCGCGATGTCGTCACACGATTTGTTCTCGAAGCACGTGAGCTGATCGCTGGTCACGCTCGTGTTGCACACGACATTGGAGCAATCCGCCTTCGCCCCGTCCTGCGTGGCGCCGCACGGGACGATCTTGGCGGCGCATCGGCTCACGCAGTCGGAGCTCGAGACGGTTTTCGAGCCAGATCCCGAAGAGCCATTGGAACCCGAAGAGCCATTGGAACCCGAAGAGCCGTCCGAGCTCGACGAGCACGCGGCCGAGGCGAAGAGGCAAGAGACGACGACGAGGAAGGACACGCAAGAGCGGCGGAAGTGCGTCATGTCAGCCTATTTGGAGGCCGGTATGACTTCCGTCACTTCGCGCTCGTCGTTTTCTCGCTCAGGGCACGACGAGATCGATCGTCGGCAAGAACACGCTGTTCGCATGCGCCTTGCGAAATGCCTGCGCGCGTCGCTCGGCGTCCGCCGTTCGATGGAGCTTGGCTAGGGCCTGGATCGCGATCGCCTCACGCTCCTCTTGGAGCCGTCCCTTCGGATAGCGAGCGGCATGGACGTCGGCGGCCTCGAGGGCACCTTCGAGATCACCACGGCCGAGCGCCGTGCGCGCCCGTTCGACGAGCGCACGCTCCGCCGCAAGCGACACGTCGGGCTCGTACGCCGTACTGGACGCGGTCACGGCAGCGGCCGTCCGCAAGGGAGCCACGTTCGCCGGCGCATCGACGGACGAGCGCGTGGCGACCGCAGACTCCACGGGCGGCGCGGAAACGACCGGTGGGACGGGGCGGTCGACCGACGCCGAAGGAGAAGCCGCGCTGCTCTCGACGACCCGAGGAGCCGGTACCGTCAGCGCCGCGTGGACCGCCGCGCCAGTGCCGCCTCCGGCGAGAAACGCGAGCCCGATCCACGGAGCGGCCTTCGCCGTGAGTCCGAGCTGCGCGGCCTTGGCCGAGGTGGCGACCTTCGCCGCGGCTCCACTCTTTGCTGCCGTAGCGGCGGCGCCCGTGGCGACGGTCGACGTGACACGCGCCATGAGTCGCACGGCGAGCTCGTCCGAGACGTCGGGACGTCGCGTTTCGGCAGCGAGCGCGCGCGAGGCGAGATCACTCAATTGCTCGAGCTCGTCGCTCATGGCTTGCTCCTCGCGTTCTCGAGCGCCTTCTCCAGAGCGGCACGCGCGAGCCGCAACCGCGAGTACGCGGTGTTGAGCGGAACATCGAGCACCTTGGCGATCTCGGTGACGGGCGTCCCGTCGATGTCGTGCATCACGATGAGGCGCCTCTTTTCGATGTCGAGGGAGTCGAGCGCCTCCACGAGAATACGACGCAAGCGCTCGTCATCGAGGGCCTCGTCCGGCATCGGCGCCAGAGCCGCGGCCTGCTCCTCCGAACCGCCGACTTCCTTCTGATGCCGTGCGAGGCGCCGGTGATCGCGAGCGATGCGATAAACGAACGCGAACACCCACGGCCGAAGGGGACGCGTTCGATCGAACTCGCCGAGGTGACGATGGATACTCACGAAGACGTCGTGAGCGACATCTTCGAGCTCCGCATCCGAGACGCCGAGTCGTCGGAGCGAGTGGAGGACGTAGCTGAGCTCGGAGCGATAGACCTCGTCGAACGAGATGGCGCTCGCAGGCCTCTCTTCGTGCGCCGCCGCGCGAGGGTCGGCCACCGCCGTCATGTCAAAACCGCATCCTCGCACCGAGCGCAGCGCGACCAGCGACGGAGGGCGAGGACCAGACCTCCGTGCCGGAGAGCTGCAGCGCCATCTTCGAGAGCGGCGCGACGGCTTCGAGGCTCAGGACGAGCGCCAGCGGCTCGCTGACCCGCATCTCGACTCCTGCGCGGACACCGGCGGAGACATAGAGCGCCGACGCCGTCGACGGAACGTCGACGCCCGTGCCCTCGCCGCGAAACGCGCCGAGCCGTCCGACGACACATCCGAAGAACATCTCCGCATGCACGCAGGGAACGAGTGCGGCCGACAAGAGTGAGGCGGACACCTCCCGCGTCGGAGCCCCAGCGTCGCGTGATGCGGGCAGCGTGGCCTCGGCTTCGACGGAAGCACTCATGAGGCCCGAGCGGATCCCGGCGCCGAGGTCGACGGCCCCCGTAAACGACGGAAGCTCACCGGCGAGTCCGGTGCCGGAAATGCCAACGTGGAAGCTCGGACGTGACGACGGAGTCACGTCGCGGTCGGATCGATCTGGAGGAGGAGTCGGCGACGCAGAGGGCACCGCCACCTCGTCGACCGGATGGCTCTCCGCCGGCAAAGATGGTGCGGGAAGCGGCGGAGGCTCCTCCTGTCCGCCGAGGCTCGCGGGGTCGAGGCGAATGGCGATCGCCGTTGCCAACGCATCCGCGAGCTCGCGACAGTCGTTGTTGGCCGACGCGATCTCGTGATGACCGGGCTTCGGCCCCTGGATATCGAACGATCCAGCAAGACCACGTACGCCTCTTCGCTCGAAGCGCACGTGGACGACCTGCTCGGCGTCCGGCGCGAACGGATCGTAGCCAAGGCGCGCACTCAGAACGTCCCGCATTTCGCTCTCGCTCGGGCACCTCAGCGACGTCGGATCGGTCGAATACGCGAAGCGGGCGCGGGCGCGCGCGCGGGCGCGGGCCTCGGCGTGAGCCGTGGCCGTGACGGTCGCGGAGGCGAGAACTCCGAGGACGATCAGGCTGATGGCGGACGGACGCACGGGCCCAGTTTGACGGTTCGCGCGCGCGATGCCACGAAGAAGTTGGGCCACGACGGGACGCCCGCCGCGAAGCTGCTAGAGTCGCGCCGAATGGGTTCACGTCGTCGTTCGCGAAATCAGAGTGCGACGGCGCTTGTCCCCCGCGTTCCCGTCGTCATCCTCGTCATCCTCGCGGCGAGCCTGACAATGACGTCGCTCGCATGCGAACGCAGGCTCGACGTCGGCCACGATCGCGAGAGCGACGGTGACGGAACGAAGGCCGCGACTGACGGCGTCGGGCCCGACGAAAGCAATCCGAGCGAGGCGGGCCCGACCGATGCGTCGGCTGCAGACTCTTCATGCGCCGCCATCTGCCAAAAGCTCCTCGCGTGTGGCTACACCGATGCGTCCGCCATGACGAAGTGCAACGCGGAGTGCGCCGTGACCCCGCGGTCGTTTCTCGACTGCATCGCGGCAAGCACGTGCCAGACGCTCCTGGCGTGCGGTCCTAGCTTCCCCGTGTTCGCCCCTCCGGACAGCGGTAGCTCGGGGAGCTCGGCGACGTGCAAATACGCGTGCGACGACATCAAGTTCTTCGGGTGCATCAGCGCCGCCGAGCACGCCAACTGCCGGACGCTCTGCGATACCAAACCGGAAGACGTGCTCCAGACCTTCATCCAGTGCAAGGAAGCGACGTCGACCTGCCCCGAGCGCATCGACTGCTACGACGAGTTCGCGAAGTAGCGAGCTCGACTCGGCGCTCAGGAGGCGCTTGCTTCGTCCGAGCGCTTGCGAAGCGCTTGACCGAAGGCGAGGCGGATACCGTCGGGGATGCGCGTCGGTCGGCCGGTGGCGAACTCGATGAAGCCCCACGTCGTCATTGCCTTGGCGACGATCGTCTCCTTGCCGTCGTCGCCGAGCCGAACGATGTCGGTGGCTCGCCGACACTTGGCAGCGAACACACTGTCGATCCACGTTCGCAGTTCGAGCCGCTCACCGCGTAAGACCGGACGCAGGTACTCGATCTCGTGCCGCCGAACGACGAAGACCCCACCAAGCTTGCGGTACGCCTCGACGTCGAGCCCGACCGCCTCGGAATGGGCCAGCGCCACATCCTGAACCCATTGCAAGTAGCTGATATTGCTGGCGTGGCCTAACTGATCGATAGCCTCGTCACCGACGGTCATGGGAAGGGTGAACACGGCCTTGGGGTCCGTGGGCTCGTCCGTGGGGGAGGCGATCATGCGGGCGATGGCACCCTAGCAACAAACTGGTGACCCTCGCACGGATCGTGCTTGTTTGAGTGCAACGGACCGGTTCGAGGGCTTCGGGGGACCTCGTCCGAACATCCGCGCCGACACCCTCAGGCAACCCGAATGGCGCTCGACGATACGTTCAAGTCCCTCACCAGGCACGACGCGATCCCGCCGCTTTTCGGCGCGTACGCCCCCACGTTGCGTGTGCACGTGACCGAGACGATCGCCACGCTCCGCGAGGTCGTGCTCATGCCGCTCGACCTCATCCCGGTCGTCCCGCAGGCGATGGTCCCGAACGACGACGTGGTCGTGCTCGTCCACGGGTTCTTCGCCAGCGCTGGCGTTTTCCGCCCGATGAAAGAGCGGCTCGTCCAGGCGACGGGCGCCAAGGTGGCGAGTTTCACGCATGCGCCTGGCGCGGGTGTCGAACGCATTGCGAAAAGTCTTGCGCGCCTGATCGACCGCATCCCTCACGGCTGCCGGATCCACCTCGTGGGCCACAGCCTCGGCGGCCTCGTCGCGCGCTGGTACGTCCAGGAGCTCGGCGGGCACGAACGCATCGCGCAGACCGTTTCGCTCGGCAGCCCCTTCGGCGGCACCGAGCGCGCGCGCCCCTTCCCCTTCCTCGTCGGCGCCGATCTTTGCCGAACGAGCCCCCTCCTCTCGCGCCTTCGTGCTCGCGCGCACGAACACGCCGTCCCTCACACGTCGATCGTGGGCGACGCCGACGCGATGATCGTCCCCAACGAGAGCGCCGTGTTCCCGCGGGGCGACGTGCACGTTCTGCCGGGCCGTGGGCACAACACGTTGCTCTTCGACCCGGAGTCGATCGGGCACGTGACCGAACGCGTGCGCAAGCTCCAGCGCGACGACGCCGCGAAGAAGCTCTGAGCGCTCAGTAGCGCGAGCCGGATCCGGTCGACGAGGCGGTCTCGGGTAGGTCCATCGCCGGCAGGTACGCGTCGTCGCGCGCCGCGCGTTTGGGATCACCGATGCGCCGCTCGCGCCAAGTCACGTGCGGAGGCGAAGCGTCGAGCCAGTGGTAGCTCTCGTCGCGCACGTCGAGATGCACGTACTGCGTCTTGGGGTGCGTGTAGATGCCGACGCCAGCCCGCGGATAGCCACGAAGGTAGGACGCGAGAACGGACGCGCGCACGCCCTCGAGTGCGAAGTCGAGCGCTTCGCCGGTTCCGTGCTTGCCTCGCGCTCCTTTGCGCGTGGCGCTCACGATCGCGATCGGCGCGTTCTTGAAGTGGTACGCCGCGCGAGCCACGAGCTGAACGAGCCGAGGGTCGAGGATCTCGGGCTCGGTCGTATCCTCTCGCGCGGTCGATGCAATCTGCATGAATTGCAGAGCGGCAGCGTCGTCGAGCTCTCCGCGTGCGTCGTAGAGACGGACTCTGCCGTGCGCCCCCGTGTTCCGGCATCGCACGTGGAGCTCGGGAAGCCCCGTTGCCCAGGCGCTCTCGACGTGCGCGGCGGTCGATACTCCGCTGCTCGTCACGAGCGATCGGACGCCTCCCTCGAGGCTGTGAATCATGCGGGGCTCGGGCGTCGCGCCGGAAGATTGCGAAGCGAGAACGGCGCTGCCGCCGAAGAGCACACTTCCCGCAAGCACGACGGTCACTGCGAGAAAAGCCGCCGCGCGCATCGGCCGGAGCTTAGCACCTTGCGGACGGCAGCCACGATTGGTACGCCCTCAGGCCTCATGCATGTAGGACATCGCCCCGCCTGCGCATCCTTCGCCGCCGCTCCTGTCCGGAACGTGGCGCGGAACGTGGCTCGGTGCTCGTGGCGCTGGCTCGCGTCGGCCGGAGCGGCCATCGCATGCATCATGCACGCTTCGAGCGCTCACGCGGACACGAGCTCCTGGCTCTCCGCAGGCGGCGGCTACACCTTCCAGCACGACGACGTTCGCGGCAAGACCGACAGCGCCGGCGCGATGAGCTTCGCCCTCGGCGTGGGTAGCACTCCGAACGCCGGTGTGGTCGTCGGCGGTCTCGTGCGCAGCACGACGTACTTCGGGCTCGGCACCGATTTGAATCTCTCGGCTCGCTTCGCGAGCGGCGGCTTCGCGCGAGGCCAGTGGGGCTTCGCGATCGACCTTGGTCCGAGCTGGCGCACGTGGCGAAGCGGCGACTACGGCAAGTTCCCCCTCCACGGCATGGCGATCCTCGGTGCTCCGTGGGGTCTCCAGCTCGGCGTCGGCGGCGACATCTGGAGCATCTCCGGCGAGCCCTTCGCGCGCGGTGCGATGGCGCTTCTCGAAATCGACTTCCTCCGGCTGACCGTCATGCGTCAGGGCCCGACCGACAAATGGTGGGAGAACCCCTCGCCCGCCGGCGGCTCGCGGTTGCCGCCTTCGGAAACCGATCTCTCGCGGTGACAGACAAGCCCCCGCGCACACAGCTCTCGCTCTTCGGCGACGCGGGTCAGCACGAGCCCGACGTCGCGCCTCATGTCGATCCCAGCGCGCGCGAGCTGGCAACGCATCTGCCACGGCGCATCCGCTTCGGCACGAGCAGTTGGTCGTTTCCCGGTTGGGGCGGCATCGTCTTCGCGGGCAAGCCCACGCAAGACGCGCTCGCACGACGCGGCCTGACGGCCTACGCGCAGAATCCACTCTTGCGTACCGTAGGTCTCGATCGCAGCTACTACGGCCCACTCCGCGAAGACGAGCTCGCGCAGTACGCCGCCCAGCTCGATCGCGCGAAGGAGATCACGGCCAAGAGCGGCCAGGACCTCCCGCCGTTTCGCATGGTCTCCAAGGTCTGGGAGGAGATCACGACCGCCGTGTTCCCCAGCCACCTTCGGTACGGTGCGCGCGCCGGAACGAAGAATCCGACGTTCCTCGACGCCTCGCGTTTCCTGAGCGAGGTGCTCGAACCGTATCGCCGCGCGTTCTTGCCCTACGTCGGCCCCTTCGTCTTCGAGCTCACGCCGATGCCCCGCGGCGCCATCGACGAGCGCACGCTGGTGGCTCGCATCGACGCGTTCCTGGGAAAGCTCCCAACCGGCTTCCAGTGGGCCTTCGAGCTTCGCAACGAAGAGCTACTCGGCCAGCGATGGTTCGACATGCTCGCCGCCAACGGCGTCGCGCACGTCTTCACCTACTGGACGGCCATGCCGGCCATTCGTGCGCAGCTCGCGCATCCTCGCTCGATCGGAGCGAGGTTCGTCATCACGCGCCTCATGCTGCCGCCGTACACGCGCTACGAGACGAAGAAGGCAGAGTTCGCCCCCTTCGACAAGGTCGTCGCCCCACAGCCCGAGATGCGCGACGACGTGATCAAGTTGCTCGAGGAAGCCATCGAGCGCGGATGCGAAGACGTCTACGTGCTCGTCAACAACAAGGCCGAAGGCTCGTCACCGCTCACCGTGCGCGCGCTCGCCGAGCGCGTCGTCCACGAGCGCATCGGCGTGACCGACATCGAGTTCTAACTCTCCGAGGCGGCAGCGAGCGCGATGGTCCTACGGTCCGGAGAGCCCTAGGCGAAGGCGCTCCCAAGGTCGTGCGAAGCACGACGCGCCGAAGGCGTTCCGGGGAGGCTCGAAACCGGAGGTTTCGAGGGGGACCGGACAGGTCCCCACCAGACTACCGGTTCGAGCCTTGAGGCTGGGGCTTCGCGTCTTTGACTTCGGCGTGCGGCTTCTGGTCTTCGTTCTGCTTGATCGAGTAGCGAACGAGCGCGCGGAGTACCTGATTTCGCTCCACGTTGCCGACGATCGACTTGATGTCCTCGTAGACGCTGGGGTCGACGAGCAGTGCGCCGATGGTGCCGCGGCCGGCCTTCACGTTGGCGACGATCTCACGCATGTCGTCGCTCATGGCGCTGACGTTGCCCATGACGTGCTGGGTGGAATCGTCGCCGTAGACGATCGCGTGGCCGAGTCCGTTGCCGGTGCGAAGCGCCTGGAGGCTCTTGTTGAGCTCCACCATCGTGCCGGCCGTGCCCTGCGCGAGCTGATCGTCGTAGACGAGCGTGTGCACGAGGCCCGGGCCCGACTTCGCCCGCGAGGTGATTTCGCGCGCGTCCGACGAGATGGCGTTCATATTGGCCGTCGCCGAGTCGAGATTCGCGAGGATATGGTCGACGCGACGCGCCTCCTCGGGGTCGAAGATCATGCGATGCGCGACGCCGTCCTTGTGAGCGACGCCGTCGAGGATGTCGTGCAGCGACTTCACCGTGCCACGCAGATCGCTCGTGAACTGAGGATCGGCGATCTGCTCGGTGATCTTCTGGACGTTCTGCAGCGCGAGCTTGGCCTGACGCGCGACGTCTTGAGCGTCGCTGACGATCTGGCCGAGGTCGGACGAGGGGACCGACTTGATCGTGCCCCCCTCGGGGATCGCCTCCTGATCCGGACTGCCGACCGTGAGCTCGATCATCTTGTCGCCGAGCAGCCCCTTGCCCGCGATCGTCACCGTGGAGTCTTTGCGAACGCGGCCAGCCTCGTTGCGCGCGACCGCGAGGGTGACGTAGACGCTCGAGTCCTTCGGGTCGTCCGAGTGCTTCACGTCGGAGACGGAGCCGACGTCGATACCGCCCATGCGAATGGCCGAGCCGGCTTTGAGGCCGGACACGTCCTGCCAGGTGGCGTGATACGTGACCTTGCGATCCCAGACGCGGCGGTTCTCGCCGATGACGAAGACCGAGGCCGTGGCGAGCACCAAGCCCACCAGGACGAAGACACCGACTTTAAGAGAACGAGCTTTGGCGCTCACGACGTTGACAGTAGCACGTTGACGTCCTCGACTTCCGGCGCCTTGCCGTCGATGAAGTCGCGAACGTAGGTGTTTTCGGTACGCCGGAAGTCGTCCGGTGTGCCCTTCATGAGAACTCGGTGTTTCCCGACCATGACAAGGCGGTCCGACACGGTAAAGGCCGTTCCCATGTCATGGGTGACGACCAGGCTCGTCAGACCGAGTGAACGTTTGATGCCGACGATGAGGTGATTGATGCGCGCCGTGTTGATCGGATCGAGACCCGTCGTCGGCTCGTCATAGAGAATCACCTCCGGCTGTAGCGCCAGGGTGCGCGCCAGGCCCACGCGCTTCTTCATACCGCCCGAGAGGTCGCTCGGTCGCATCTCCTCGATGCCCGGCAAGCCGACCATCTCGAGAGACTGCGCGACACGCCCGCGGATCTCCTGGTCCGACATCGTATTCCAGTTCTGCTCACGCAGACCGTACGCGACGTTCTCGCCGACCGTCAGCGAGTCGAAGAGCGCGGCGCCCTGGAACAAGTAGGCAATACGCCGACGCACCTCGTAGAGGCCCTGATCCTCCATCTTCGCGATGTCTTTGCCATCGAAGAGGATCTCGCCCCCATCGGCCTCGATGAGCCCGATGAGCATCTTGAGCATGACGCTCTTGCCGCTACCCGACGCGCCGAGGATGGTGATGGTCTCCCCGCGCATGATGTCGAGCGACAGACCCTGGTAGATGGTCTTCGGCCCGAACGCCTTGTTGACGCCTTTGAAGCGAATCAACGGCTCGGAGCTCGCCATGCCCCGCACGTTACCACGCGCGGCTTCAAGAAATTGATCCGACCCTCATCCCCAGCCCTTCTCCCTAAGGGAGAAGGGCGGAAGAGCTCTGCGTTTGGCGGCCAGACCGCGCGCCCTCATCCCCCTTCCCCCTTCTCCCCCGGGAGAAGGGGGAAGCTCATGCGTGCATCCGCGGATAAATGCAGAATGCACCCAGCGAAGGTTGGTGTGACGAGCGCCACAGCAGCAAACCCCTTCTCCCGTTGGGAGAAGGGGTTTGGGGATGAGGGGCCTCTTCCCCCTTCTCCCTTAGGGAGAAGGGTTGGGGTTGAGGGTCGGGCTACCTGGCCAGCAAGCTCTTGGCCAGCTAGCTCTTGCCCTGCTTGCTGTTCAGGCCTTCGCGGCGCGGAGGCGCTTCTTCACGGCGGTGGTTCCGCCGCCGCGGGACATCCGGCGGTCGATCCACTCGGTGAGCGGGGCGGCCACGTAGATGCTCGAGTAGGTGCCGGCGACGATGCCGACGACCATCGCGAAGGCGAAGTCCTTGATGACGCCCGTGCCCCAGATGAAGAAGGCGAGAACGGAGAGCATCGTCGCGCCGCTGGTGAGAATCGTGCGCGAGAGGGTTTCGGAGACGCTCAGGTTGATGATGTCGCCGAAGGACTTGCCGCGGTGCTTGCCGAGGTTCTCACGGATACGGTCGTAGACGACGACGGTGTCGTTCATCGAGTAACCGACGATGGTGAGGACGGCGGCGATGGTCGAGAGCGTGACCTCTTTCTTGAAGAGGACGAACGCGCCGAGCACGACGAGCGCGTCGTGCACGCAGGCGATGACGACGCCCGGTGCGAAGCGCAGGTCGAAGCGGAACGCGAGGTAGAGCATGATGAACACGATCGCGAGAGCGACCGAGTTACGTGCGCTGTCGCGCAGCTGCTTACCGGCGCGGGGACCCACCCATTCGACGCGGAGCGCGCTGTCCGGCGCGACCTCCGGCCCGAGCTGCTGCTTGAGGACGTCCATCAGCTGGTCGCCCTTGCTCTGCAGCTGGATCTCGACGCGGTGGTCGCGCGGGTTGACGACCTGCGGGTTGTCGCTGCCGCCTGCGCGGAGCTTCACGCCCGGGATCGACGTGACCTGCCCCTTGATCTTCGCGAGATCGGGCTCGACGTCGTAGCGAACACCGAGCTTGTCGCCACCGGCGCTGAACTTGACCTCGGTCGCACGCGCGCTGACGGGGCAGTTCGCGTCGTCAGCCGCGCCTTCGAAGCCGAGGCAAAGGGCCTTCTTGAGGGCTTCCTTCGTCTGCTCGTCGACGGTGCTGATCTCCTGCACGCGGATGAGGAAGCGTGCGGGATGCGACGGGTCCTGGACCTCGATGACGTCCGGCTCGGAGAACTGGCCGCTCGCGACGACCGCATGGCGAACCGCCGAGCTGTCGATCTTCTTCTTGAACGCGACCTCGATTTCCGTACCGCCGCGGAAGTCCGTTCCGTAGTTCGGGCCGGGCCAGAAGAGCGAGATGAGCGAAGCGAACGCGAGACTGAGACTGAGGGTGATCCAGAATCTCCGGACCCTCATGAAGTCGTAGACTTTGCCTGGCTTGAAGAGCTCCATCGTCGTCTTTCCTCAGAACTCCGCGCCAACGCTGAGTCGCTTGACCTTTGCCCCACGCGCCCACCAGTCGAACACGAGGCGCGTGCAGAAGACGCCCGTGAAGAGGCTGGCCACGATGCCGATGATGAGCGTGACGGCGAAGCCCTTGACCGGGCCGGTGCCGTACTGCGCGAGAATCAGGCCCGAGATGAAGATCGTGACGTGACCGTCGACGATGGCCGAGAACGCCTTGTCGTAGCCGGCTTCGACCGCCGCGCGGACCGTTCGGCCTGCGCGAAGCTCTTCGCGGATACGCTCGTTGATGAGCACGTTGGCGTCGACGGCGATACCGATCGAGAGGGCGAGACCGGCGATGCCGGGCAGCGTGAGCGTGCCGCTGAAGGACGCGAGGATCGCGAGCTGCAGCAGCAGGTTGAAGAGAACCGCCAGGTCGGCGACGACGCCTGACTTGCGGTAGTAGAACAGCATGAAGAGGAGGACGAGGCCCGCGCCAGCCGCGGCGCCGAGCGCACCCTTCGTGATCGCGTCTTCGCCGAGCGTGGGGCCGATGAGCGACTCGTTCGACGGCGTGATCGGCGCGGGGAGCGCGCCGGAGCGAAGCACCATCTCGAGCTTTTCGGCGTTCTTCAGCTGGGTGTCGGGATCGCCCGAACCCATCGTGATGCTGGCGTGTCCGCCGCCGATCTTCGTCTTGATGACCGGCGCCGAGTTGACGATGTCGTCGAGGATGATCGCGAAGCGACGCTGCACGTTCGCGCCCGTGACCTCTTCGAAGCGGTCCGCGCCGGCAGGGCTGAAGGTGATGGCGACGTAGACCTCGGGCATGCCGCTCTGCGTGTTCACCGCGCGCTGTGCATCGGTGATGTACTCACCGGTCACTTCCGCACGCGAGTACAGGTAGAAGGTGCGCCAGCCCTTCTCGACGAACTTGCCCGTCTCCTCGTCCATGTCTTCGATCTTCTCGAAGCCGATGACGTGGTCGTCGGGAACGTTGAGCGTCGACGTCCACTTCTTGAAACGCTCGAGCGTCTCGTTCATGGACTCGTTTTCGCGCTTGTTGATGCGCGCGAAGTAGGTCTTCACGTTCTTGCCGGGGCCCGCAGGCGCGTTCTCCCAGCGGATCTCGATGCCCTCCGAGGCGGGGACTTCGCTCTCCGGAATCTTGCCGAAGAAGTCCGCTTCGTCGTCGAGCATCTTGAACTCGAGACGCGCG
The DNA here is from genome assembly GCF_001263205.1 of Labilithrix luteola. Lineage (GTDB taxonomy): Bacteria > Myxococcota_A > Polyangia > Polyangiales > Polyangiaceae > Labilithrix > Labilithrix luteola. The sequence goes on along the minus strand of NZ_CP012333.1, from coordinate 6,949,125 downwards.
GTACGGCGGATGATCTCCTTGATCTCGTTGAACGCGCGCTCGTCCTGGCCGGGGACCTCGACGATGATGTCTTCGTCACGCGTGGTGACGCTCGCCTCACGGAGACCGAGCTCGTCGACGCGGCGGTTGACGGTGTCCTTCGCCTGGGCGACGGCCTTGTCGCGGATCTGCGTCTCGATCTCGGAGCGGATCTTGAAGACGACCTCGCCCTCACCACCCTTCAGCTGCGCGAGCTCGGCGCTGAACTTCTTGGCGAAGCGATCGTCGATGTACTTGACGTCCGCCGGGTCCTTGAACTTGATGCGAAGCATCGCGGACTCGGGCGCCGAGACGTGCACCTTCTCCTCGAGCTTCTGCAGCTCGTCGCGCTTCAAGAGCCCTTCGCCGGTGTGGATGCCGTACGCGACGGCGAGCTCCTGGCGCATCTGGTCGGCGAACTTGTCCCGCTTGTCGCGAATCGCTTCTTCGACTTCGACCGTGTAGACGAGGCGAAGACCGCCCTGCAGGTCGAGGCCCTTCACGACGCCGAAGTCGATGTGCTCCTTCACGTACGCCGGTGCCTTGATGGCTCCGTGGGACATCCCCTCGAACGTGGGCCACAGGACGATCAGCGATCCGAAGAAGACCGCGGCGACGAAACCGACCTTGGAGCGCCACGCGCCATCCATGATCGGCAATGCGCCGATGAGCGCCCAGACAACGCCGAGGCCCAGGATGACGAGGCCCCAGAAGTTGTCGGCGCGGTAGGAGAGGTAAGCGCCAATCGCGCAAGCGAGGGCGAGGATCAGCGTGTTGCGACGGGACGAGCTCATGGATGTCGGGGTGAGAGGCCTGAGCGCCGCGACCAGAACGGGCGGACCGCGCGGATCATTTCTTGTCTGCCGTCGCCTTGGCTTCTTTGAGGTCGGCGAGGTCCTTGTCGGACTTGCCGGGCGAGGCGTCGAACGGCGAGAGCGTCGACGTGAGGACCTGCACGTTGGTGCCCGGTGCGATCTTCACCTTGGCGATGCGGTCGTCGTGCTCGATGAGCTCCCCGATGAGGCCGGACTGGCTCACGACCCGATCGCCCTTCTTGAGCGATGCGCGCAGCTGCTGCTCCTTCTTCTGCCTGCGGAAATTCAGGAAGAGGAAGGGCACAAGGATGAGGATCGGCAGCAGCATGGTGAACATGCTGCCGGCGGGCGCGGGCGCCTGCCCTCCCTGAGCGGGGCCGGACGGCTCCGCCACGCCAGGAGTGCCTGCCTTGGGCTGAACGTTCTGGAAGAAGGAGAGGGACATGGTGCTCCCGGGGTACACGGACCCGACGAAAATTCGTGGTCCTCATCGGACCACTGGAAAAATGCGGAAGGCCGCGCGGAGACGGGGGATTAGTCGAAACACCAGGGCCGGTCAACCGGAGTGGGATACGCCCTGCCCCCGCGGGCTTCGCGGACCACTGACGGGCTCGACCTGGGAAGCAGGCCCGCTCCTCTGAACCTTGGCCTCCAGCGGGAGATCCACGATGAAGGTCGAGCCCTTGCCCGGCTCGCTCTCCACGTGGACGGTGCCCCCATGGGCATCGACGATCTGCCGCAAAATATAGAGGCCCAGGCCGAGGCCCGAGTGCTTCTTGGCCGAGCTCGTCCGTTCGTAACGCTCGAAGATCCTTTCGGCATCTTCCGGAGCGATGCCCATGCCACCGTCGCGAACCTCGAGGTGGACCGAGTCCCCCTCCCGGTCCCGTCGCACCACCACACGGACGGGCTTGCCCGCGCCGTACTTCAAGGCGTTCGTCAGCAGGTTCGTGGCGACCTGCTCCATGCGCAGGCGGTCCCAGCGTCCAATGGCCGTCTCGTCGACCTCGAGGGTGACCGGGCAGGCCGCCTTCTTGGCGTCCTCGCGGAAACGGGTGACGACGTCGCGGACCAAGGCGCCGAGGTCCACGTCATCCTCGAGCTCGAGATGGAGCCGCCCAGCCGAAATGCGCGAGACGTCCATGAGCTCCGAGATGAGCCGTGAGAGCTTCTCCACTTGGCGCGCCGCAAGGCCGAGCTTGTCCGTACCGCGCGAGGCCGAGTCGCCTGGCGCACGCATGAGTGTCTCGATGAGGAGCTGTAACGAGGAGAGCGGGCTCCGTAGTTCGTGCGACGCGATGGAGAGAAAGTCGTCGCGCGCGTTGATCGCCGAGAGCGCCTCACCATAGAGCTGCTCGCGTTCCACCTCGGCGAGCTTGCGCGCCGTGATGTCGCGGGCGATCGAGACGACATGACCACGATCGATGTGAACGAGCTGGAACGAGAACTCGACGGGGATCTCGCGCCCGTCCTTCGTGCTGCAGATGGTCTCCAGTGCCACGCTGCTCTTGTCCTCGTGTTCGAGCTTCGCCGCCAGCTCGCGTAGCCGCGTCTCCTCGTACTCCGTCATGAACTCGGAGGCGTGCATCTTGGCGAGCTCGTCGGTCTCGTAACCGAGGAGGAGCGCCGCGCCTTCGTTCGCGTACGAGATGCGCCACGTCTTCACGTCGAAGATGAGAACGGCGTCGAGGACGGCATCGAGTGTGCCCTTGAAGTCGGCGAGGAGCTGGGAGGCGCGTTTTTGATCGTCGATGTCGGTGAAGGTTCCGAGCCACGACACTTCACTCGCAGACTTCTCGGGGATCGCCCGGCAAAGGTGCCAGCGATAGGTTCCGTCCGCGCGACGCAGGCGGCATTCTTGCTCGAACATCTCTCCCGTACGCACGGCGACTACCCAGCCCTGACGAATGCGCTCGATGTCTTCCGGATGAACCACCGAAAGCCAGCGCTCCGATGCGTCGGCGGTATAAATCCCCGTGTACTCGAACCAGCGCCGGTTGAAGTAGTCGGCATACCCGTCGGCGCGCGCCGTCCAGATGATCTCGGGAACGGCGTCGGCGAGCTTGCGATAGCGACGTTCGCTCGCGAGACGCAGCTCGACGAGACGCAGCTCGCTCTCCTTCTCCGAGGCCGAAGCGAGCTGCGCCGCCTGAAACTCGATCCGAGCCCGCTGGCGCGCGAGCTGCGCGAACACGGCCACCTTGGCACGCACCGTCTCCGGCGAGAGAGGCGTGGTCACGTAGTCGACGGTCCCCGCGCGATGCCCCTGGAACACGAGATCCATGTCGCGCGCCAGTCCGGTCATGAAGAGGATCGGCACGGACGCCGTCTTCTCGCGTTCGCGGATCGCGCTCGCCAGCTCGAAACCGCTCATGTCGGGCATCGTGACGTCGATCAGAAGAACGGCGAACTCCTCGGCGAGGAGGCGTCGCAACGCCTCGGAGCCCGACGACGCCTCCACGACGCGATAGGTGGGTCCGCCGAGGATGGCGCGAAGCGTGGAGCGACTTTCGGCGTGGTCATCGACGACGAGAACGTTGACGGGAGCGAGCGTGGCGTTGGTGATGGGGTCTTCGATCATGAAATGCCTCGGTCTTCACGTCCCCCGCGCCCGAGCTGGCGAGCCATGACCGAAACGAGCGGGCGCAACTCCACGGGCTTCACGACGTAGTCGTTGCAGCCCGCGTCCATGCACTCGGCACGATCGGCCGCGCTGGCCTTCGCCGTGAGCGCCACGATGGGGATCGTGGAGAACGCTTTCATCGACCGAATCTGCCGCGTCGCTTCGAGTCCGTCGACCTCTGGCATCATCACATCCATGAGCACCAGATCCGTATCCGGGTGAGCTTCGAGCGCGACGAACGCTTCCCGCGCATTCGACGCGGCGATCACCGTCACGTTCTGAGACTCGAGCAGACTCGTGATGGCGTAGAGGTTGCGCGCGTCGTCTTCGACCACGAGCACTTTCTTCCCGGCGAGGACCTCCGCCATTTCTGCGCTCGGCGCCTTCACGAGCTCGTGAGGCGCTTGCGCTCCATCCGTCACCGTCGGTTCGCTCGTGCTCGCCCCCTCGGGCAAGACGCGTCTCACTCCCTCTTCGGGAAGCGGCAGAGACAGAGAGAAGGTACTGCCCGAGCCCGGCGTGCTCGACACGGTGATCTCGCCGCCGAGCACGTGCGCGTACTCGCGGCTGATGGTCAAACCGAGCCCCGTACCACCGTAGCGCCTCGTGATCGACGAGTCGGCCTGCTGGAACGCCTCGAAGATCTTCGCCTGCTGTTCCGGACCAATCCCGATCCCCGAGTCTTCCACCACGAACGCGAGCGAGTCTCCTTTCCTCTCCACGCGCAGCTCGACACGCCCGTGTTCGGTGAACTTGAACGCGTTGGCGAGCAGGTTCTTCAGGATCTGCTCGAGCAACTGCCTGTCGACGAGCACCGCCGCGGGCGTTCCGGCGGCGATGCTGACGTTGAAGTCGAGGCCACGCTGCAAGGCCACCGGACGGAACGTACGCTCCGCGAAGTCCCGCACCGACGAGAGCAGATAAGCCTCGACGTTCGTCTCGATGCGCCCCGCCTCCACCTTCGAGAGATCGAGGATCTGGTTGATGAGTGCGAGCAGGTCGCGCCCTGCCGAATGAATCGTCGCCGCCCACTCCTGCTGCTTCTCGGTCAACGTGCCGCCCTCGTTCGAGGCCAGCATCTGCGCGAGGATCATCATGCTGTTCAGAGGTGTGCGAACCTCGTGGGACATGTTCGTGAGGAACTGCGACTTGTACTGGGAGACGCGCGCGAGCTCCTCGGACTTCGCCTCGAGCGAGCGACTGGCGAGCGCGATCTCCTGGTTGCGCGCTTCGAGGAGCAGCGCGCGGTCTTCGAGCTCCTTGCTGCGCCTGTCGAGCTCGACGTTCGACCCCTGGAGCTGCAAGAGCAGCTGCTCGGTGCGCATGCTGGTTCCGATCAGGTTGATCGCAAGGCCGATGCTCAACGTGAGCTGCTCGAGGAAGTTCAGCTGAATCGCCGAAAACTCGTGGAACGAGGCGAGCTCGATGACGGCCTGAACCCGGTCCTCGAAGAGAACCGGATAGACGACGAGGCTCCGCGGTGACGCCTTGCCTAGCCCCGACGCGATCTCCACGTAGTCGGCCGGCACTTCGGTGACGACGATCGGCTTGCGCTCGAGCGCACACTGGCCGACCAGCCCTTCGCCGAGCGCAAACTCGTTGGCCAGATGTTTTCGCGACGTGTGCGCGTACGTACTCGTGAGCCGCAAGATGCTTCGGTCGTCTTCGCGCTCCGCGAGGTAGAACGCGCCTTGCTGGGCGCCGACCACGGGCGTCAGCTCGAACATGATCTGCTCGGTGAGCGATTGCAGGCGACGCTGCCCCTGCATGACGCCGAAGAACTTCGCGAGGTTCGTCTTGAGCCAGTCCTGCTCCTCGTTCGTGCGCGTCGTGTCGCGCAGGTTCTCGATCATCTGGTTGATCGTGTCCTTCAGGCCGAGAACTTCGCCGCTCGCCTCGACGGTGATGTTGCGCGTGAGGTCGCCCTGGATGACGGCGGTGGCGACTTCGGAGATCGCGCGCACCTGCGTGGTGAGGTTCGCGGCGAGCTGATTGACGTTGTCGGTGAGGTCGCGCCACGTGCCGGTCGCACCGGGCACCTTCGCCTGCCCTCCGAGCTTGCCTTCGATACCGACTTCGCGCGCGACCGTCGAGACCTGGTCGGAGAACGTCCGCAGCGTTTCCGTCATGTCGTTGATGGTGTCGGCGAGGGTCGCGATCTCTCCCTTTGCGACGAGCACGAGTTTCTTGCTCAGATCCCCCTCGGCGACCGCGGTGACGACCTGACCGATGCCTCGAACTTGGTCGGTGAGGTTCGAGGCCATGATGTTGACGTTGTCGGTAAGGTCTTTCCACGTGCCGGAGACGCCGGGCACGCGCGCTTGTCCGCCGAGCTGGCCGTCGGTACCGACTTCGCGTGCGACGCGCGTGACTTCGGCGGCGAACGTTCGAAGCTGGTCGACCATCGCGTTGACGGTGTCTTTCAGTTCGAGGATCTCGCCGTTCGCCTCGACCGTGATCTTCCTGGAGAGGTCGCCGTTCGCGACCGCCGTCGTGACCAGCGCGATGTTGCGCACCTGGTTGGTCAGATTGCCGGCGAGCATGTTGACGCTGTCGGTGAGGTCCTTCCACGTCCCGGAGGCACCAGGAACGCGCGCTTGGCCGCCGAGCTTGCCTTCGATGCCGACTTCGCGCGCCACCGTCGTGACCTGATCGGTGAACGTGCGCAGCGTGTCGGTCATGTCGTTGATCGTGTCGGACAGCGCCGCGATTTCGCCGCGCGCTTCGAGAACGAGACGTTGGCCGAGATCGCCCCCGGCAACGGCCGTGACGACCTTGGCGATGCCACGAACCTGGCTCGTGAGGTTCGAGGCCATGACGTTGACGCTCTCGGTGAGCTCCTGCCACGTACCGGCGACGCCCGGCACGCTCGCCTGACCACCGAGACGACCTTCCGTACCGACCTCGCGAGCAACACGCGTGACTTCGCGCGCGAACGTGCGCAGCGATGCGGTCATGCTGTTGATGGTGTCGGCGACGGCGGCAATCTCGCCCTTCGCCTCGACGACGAATCGCTGCGAGAGGTCGCCATCGGCGACGGCGGTCACGACCTTGGCGATGCCGCGTACCTGGTTCGTCAGGTTCGACGCCATCACGTTGACGTTCTCGGTGAGGTCTTTCCACGTGCCGGTCAGCCCCGGAACTTGGGCCTGCCCGCCAAGGCGACCTTCGGTGCCGACTTCGCGGGCGACGCGCGTGACCTCCGCCGAGAAGGTTTGCAGGCGATCGACCATGCCGTTGATGGTGTTCTTCAGCTCGAGGATCTCGCCCTTCGCCTCGACGGTGATCTTCTTCGAGAGGTCACCGTTCGCGATCGCCGTCGAGACGAGCGCGATGTTGCGCACCTGATCGGTCAGGTTGCCGGCGAGCATGTTGACCGTGTCGGTGAGGTCTTTCCACGTGCCGGAGACGTCGCGCACGTCGGCCTGCGCGCCGAGCTTTCCTTCCTTGCCGACGTCGCCGGCCACGCGCGTGACTTCACCGGCGAACGTGCGCAGCTGATCGACCATCGCGTTGATGGTGTTCTTCAGCTCGAGGATCTCGCCCTTCGCCTCGACGGTGATCTTCTGGGAGAGGTCACCCTTGGCGATTGCCGTCGCGATCTGCGCGATGTTGCGGACCTGCGAGGTGAGGTTGCTCGCCAATCCGTTGACGTCGTCGGTCAGCTCTTGCCAGATACCCGAGACGCCGCGGACGTCGGCCTGCGCGCCGAGCTTGCCCTCGGTGCCGACCTCGCGCGCGACGCGGATGACTTCGGAGGCGAAGGAACGCAGCTGATCGACCGTGGCGTTGATGGCCTTCTTCAGCTCGAGGATCTCGCCGCGCGTTTCGACGGTGATCTTCTGCGAGAGGTCGCCGTTCGAGATCGCCGTCGCGACGAACGCGATGTTGCGAACCTGTCCGCTGAGCGTGCTGGCGAGAACGTTCACGTCGTCGACGAGGACGCGCCACGTCCCGGAGAGGCCTTCGACCGAGGCCTGCGTTCCGAGCTTGCCGTCGACGCCGATCTCTCGCACGACCTGCGAGACGCTCGAGGACACGATCCGGAGTCGCCCGACGACATCGCGGACGGATCGGCCGAGCTCTCCGAACGCGCCTGAAAGAGGCGTTCCGTCCATGTGGAGCGACATGTCCCGAGAGAGGTCTCCCTCGGCGACGCTCTGTAGGACCGAGGTAGCCTCGGTGACGGGCCACGCCATCTTCGTGATGAGCGAGTTGACCGAGCGGGTCGCAACGTCCCACGAACCGGAAGCGGGACCGAATGACGCACGGTCGTCGGTCCTGCCGCCCACGCCGACGCTGCGCTCGATACGGTCCAGCTCCGAGACGAACGCTTGGTTCTGTTCGACGAGCGCGTTGAAGGCGAGCGCGATCTCGTCGAGCAATCCTTCGTGCGCTTCACTTGCCGGAAGTCGAACGGAAAAATCGCCACGACGCGCCGAACGCAGCCCTTCGAGAAGGGAACGAAGCCGGTCCTCGGAATAGGGATCGATGAACCCGTGCCGTCGTCCCTTCTTCGAAGACGACACATCGGTGTGGGTCGCATGACGGCTCATCGCTTCCCTTCTCCACCGCGCCAAACGGTGCCGGGCCCGGTCGCGGCACCGGAGGAAGTGCGAAAAGCGGGCCCTCGTCAGCCCTCGCCGGAGGGTCCGAAGAGGAGCTCCAACATCGGGCGATCCTCTTGGCGGCAAAACACGTGAACCACGTCGCCGGGCTGCAGAACCGTCGAGCCACGGGGTGCGAGAAGGTCGTCGCCGCGGACGAGAAGCATGGCCGCGGCGTCGGGCGGGAACGGAACGTCGGCGACCTCGACACCGCACACCGCCGAGGCTTCGCCGATCTCGAAGACCACGAGCTCGTGGGAGAGCGGCCGTGCTGCCGTGATCTCGAGCGCGGCACGGCGAGCACGAGGGAGCCCGCGACCGAGCTTGAGCTTTTTGGTCAGCGCGCGCACCGTGCTTCCTTGCAGCGCCGCACCGAAGACGACGACGAAGAACACGACGTCGAAGACCTCGAATGCCGCCGGCACGTGCGCCATGACCGGGATGCACGCGAGCACGATGGGAACGGCTCCTTTGAGCCCCACCCACGCGACGAACGCGATTTCCTTGATCCGATAGCGAAAGGGCACGAGGCACACGGTGACCGCGAGCGGCCGCGCGACGAGGGCGCCGAACGCTGCGAGTCCGATGCCCGGAGCCGCGACAGCAACGATGTTCGAAGGCCGCGCGAGCAGGCCGAGCACGACGAACATGCCGACCTGTCCGATCCACGCCACGAAGTCGTGCACGCGCTCGAGGGCCGCCTTGTAGGGGAGCTTCGCGTTGCCGAGGAAGATGCCGGCGAGGTAGACGGCGAGAAACCCGCTGCCGTGCGCGAGCGACGCGGCGCCGAACGTCACGAAGGCGAGGCCGATGGTGAGAACCGGATAGAGACCCGTGACCGAGAGCTGTAGGCGTTTGAGCGACGTTCCTGCGAGCGCCCCGATCGCACCGCCGACGAGTGATCCGACGACGAGCTCGCGGACCACGAACAGCAGCGCGGTAAACCGCATCGGCTGGCCGCTCGCGATCGACTCGGTGATGCCGAGCGTCAGAATCACGGCCATCGGATCGTTCAGGCCGGATTCGACCTCCACCGTTGCGCCCACTCGTTCGTGCAGTTCGACGCCGCCCGCACGGAGCACGGAGAAGACGGCAGCGGCGTCGGTCGAGGAAACGATCGCGCCGAGCAAGAACGCAATGGACCACGCGAAGCCGAAAAGGTGGGCGGCGAATGCCACGAGGCCAGCGGTCACCGCAACGCCGACGGTCGCGAGCGCACCGGCGGGCGCGAGATATCGGCGGAAGGTGGTCTTCGGCGTGTGGAGCCCGGCATCGAAGAGAATGAGGACGAGCGCCGTCGTGCCGAGGCGAAAGCTCTGCGTGTAGCTCCGGAAGCCGATGTGGCCGACGCCCTCCTCGCCGAGGAGCAGACCGAGCCCCACGAACCCCAGAACCAACGGAACGCCCGAGCGCGCGGAGACTCGACTCAACAGCGCGCTCGTGACGAGAAGCGCGCCGAGGAGGAGTAAGACGATGGCCGTCGATCTCGGCTCGGTGACCGCCATCCATCTCCGAAGATGCATCGCGGCGCGCCCGGAAGAAACGCGATCAGTCGTCGCGGGCGCAGCGGAAGCCGACGTTCGGGCCCGCCTCGCGCACCGAGCCCCAGTTGCGACTCGTCGTCCGCGCGAGCGACGGCCAGGTCAGCCATCCTCCGCCGCGCAACACGTGGCTCGCTCCGGCACGTGGCGAAAGCTCGGACATGCTCTCGGCGTACCAATCCGCCACCCACTCCTCGACGTTGCCGCTCATGTCGAGCGCACCGTGAGGGCTCGCGCCGCCGAGATGTGTCGCTACGCGCGAGGGATGCTTCGCACTGCAGCTACGCTGGGAGTTGTCGCGTACGAGCGTCGTGGCGAGGCCGCAACCGATCCCCGACGTTCCCCATGGATAGCGAACCGGGTTCGTTCCGCGGGCAGCAAGCTCCCATTCGACTTCGCGCGGCAGGCGCTTTCCGATCGCGAGGCAGTACGCCTGAGCCGACGACCAGGGGATGCAGGAGACCGGCAATTGCGGGTCGCCGAGGTCGTACGTGCACTGTGCACTCGTTCGCGGCGGGCGCTGGCAGAGGCCGCGTTCGACGCACGAGCGATACGCGCCGACGGTGACCTCCGTGCGGTCGATCCAGAACGGCCCCGTGGTCACCTGGCGAGCCGGGCGTTCGTTCGGCGGCGCGGCCTTCTCGGAGGAGCCCATGGTGAAACGGCCGCCTGGAACGTGGACCATTCCGTCTTTGGTGACGAAGGGCTTCAGCGCCCCCGCGGGTGCCTTCGGCGCGGGCGCAGGCGTGGTCTTCTCGGGCGGCGCGTGCTCGTCGTCGCCGTCGGCTTCGCCCGCGGCAGCATTCGCCGGGGCGGGCTCCGCGGCGGGCTTGACCGACGTTGGAGGAGCCGCCGGCGGCGCTGGGGGCTCTTGCCCCGAGGCAAACGACAACGGCAAGCCCCCCCCAACTCCGGCGAGGGCGATCGCGAGGGCGATCGCCTTGCGGTGTTCGAGGGCGCGTCCGCGGCTCATGCGCCGCTCATCATGCCATGCCCGCGGGTCCGCGGGACACCCGAGAGGCCTCGCGCCTCTGGAGCGATGAGAGGCCCGCGCCTCTGGAGCGATGAGAGGCCTCGCGCCTCCGGGCGATCAGCGACCCTGGTGCGGGGCCGACGGGAGCGGCTCGAGCTTCGGCGTCGGTGACGAACGAATCGCGGGCGGCGGGGGATTGCCGTCCCGAGCCGTCGGAAGCTTCGATTGCGCGACGGCGGGGCCCTCTCCGACGTACTTCACGCACACGCCCGCGGCGTGGGCACGCGAATAGCCGACGTCGAGAAACGCGCGCACCACAGCGTCGCAGCCCAACATCGATGCGCGCGTCGTGAGGGCCTTGGCCACGTCTTCGGGCGTTGCCTCAGTGCCGAAACCAACGGCCTGCACGAAGGCGATCTCCGAGTACGGCCGCTCCGGCTGAGGCTGATCGGACAAGTAGAGCTCGACGCCCGACGTGCGCGCCTGCGGCTCGCGCAGCATGGCTGCGTGCGTCTCGGTGTGACCGCAACCGATCGCCCCGATGCCCATCGTCGCGAGCGCGACGAACATTCCCCAACGTGAAACGGCGCTCATCACATCCCCCCCGACTCGGACGGCGACTCCACCGCAGGCGATTCCTGCGACTCTTCGGGAGGCATGAGCGGAGCCGAAGAAGGCGGCACCGCGGCCTCCACGCGCGTCGTGAACGCGTGGCCGAACATCGAGACGAGCATCAACTCGTCGTTCGCGGCGTACACGCGCTGACCTGCGCACGTCGCGCCGAGGCCGCACGTGTAATAGAAGGTCTCGACCTGCGTGCGTCCGACGAGCTCGAAGCGTGCACGCACGCCATCGACGACCGCCACGTTGCCGCCGATCTCCGCAACCTTGCGCACGAACTGGGGCAACAGCGTGTCGACCGTCGCCTCCTGTTGCGTCGCGTGGACTTCGACGATGCCGAGATCGACGGCATTCGCTGGCGGCTTGTTCGCCGCGTAAATCGCGACAGGACCAGCGTACGCCGGCAGTTGAACGGATCCGGTCCGTACCGCGCTACCGCCGACGGACGAACATCCGCCGATCATGAGCGCCGCAATCGCCAGCGTCGTCGAGGCCGTTACTGATGCCATCGACGGAATCATGGAATCGCCCTCCCGCTCTCGCAATGCGAAAGCGGGAGCGTCCTTGCACTTCGCGTTTCTACGTTTCCGAGGTGGCGGCTTCGCGCGCGATCGTCAGAGCACGTTGGCCGCGAGCTCGGCGAGCTCGCTGCGCTCACCGCGCGTGAGAACGATGTGAGCTGCGACCTTCTCGCCACGGAATCGATCGGCGGCGACGGAGAGACCGTTCGACGCACTGTCGACGTACGGGTTGTCGATCTGCTCAGGATCGCCGGTGAGGACGATCTTCGTTCCGTCACCGGAGCGCGTGATGATCGTTTTGACCTCGTGAGGCGTGAGGTTCTGCGCTTCGTCGACGATGATGTACTGCGCGGGCAACGAGCGACCACGAATGTAGGTTAGCGGTTCGACCTGCAGCTGGCCGCTCTCGAGGAGCTCTGCGTACGCTCGCGGTCCCTTCTTCGTACCGCTGGAGAAGAGAAATTCGAGGTTGTCGAAGATCGGCTGCATCCAAGGGTTGAGCTTCTCGCCCACGTCACCCGGCAAGAAGCCGATGTCACGGCCGAGCGGCATGACCGGACGCGAGACGAGCATGCGCGTGTACACGCCGTCTTCGACGGTGCGCTTGAGTCCTGCGGCGAGCGCGAGGAGCGTCTTGCCCGTGCCGGCTTTGCCGACGAGCGTGACGAGGCGGATGTTCTCGTCGAGCAGGAGGTCGAGCGCGTGGCTCTGCTCTTTGTTGCGCGGACGAACGCCGAGCACGCCTTCACGCGGCGTGCGCAGGCTCACGATCTCGCGACGGGTCGCATCGTAACGACCAAGCGCCGTGTGCGAAGCATTCGCGCGATCGCGAAGGAGCACCGACATGTTCGCGATGAGGAAGCCGTTGCGCGGCGAGGCCTCGCCGACGGCGAGAGACGCCGTGCTCGGACGCTCGATCTTCTCGCCCTTCTCGGGCGCGATGAACTGCGCGAGAGGCGCGAAGCGGCCTTCCTGGAAGAACGTGTCGATGTCGTCGGCCGAGACTTCGAGCTCGGTGACGCCCGAGTCGAGACGCTGCGGTTCGACGCGCTGGTTCTCGTAGGTCTCCGCGACCATCCCGAGCGCATCGGCGCGGATCCGGAGGTTCGTGTCCATCGTGACGAACACGGTGGGTCGCCCGCCGTCGGCCTCGCGGACCTCGAACGCCGTCTGGAGGATCGCCGCGTCCATCGCCGTCTTGTCGATGGCGCTCGGCAGCTCCGGTCGGCTCGCCGGGACGGCGACCTTGAGGAAACCGCCTGACTCGAGCGTCACGCCCTTGGAGAGCGATCCGCCCTTCTCGCGGAGCTCGTCGAGCAAGCGAACGACCTGTCGCGCGTTACGGCCCCGCTCCGAGCCTTCGCGCTTGAACTGGTCGACTTCCTCGATGACGTAGATCGGGATGATGACGTTGTTGTCGTCGAACCGGAAGATCGCGTACGGGTCGTGGAGAAGGATGTTCGTGTCGAGGACGTAGTTCTTCTTCATACGCTCGGTTTCCAGGGTTTCGGCGTACCCTCACGGGCTTTCCCTTGCAAGGAAAAGAGGCGTCTGCCGGGGAGGTCGTCTATCCTCCACCAGCCTATGATCGACCGCATCCACCGGCCGGCGATTCGAAAGACGGGGGAGGCCGACCTACCGACGTGGCTCGTTCGAGCCGAACGGCTCCTCGTCGAGGCGGCCCGGTCGATACGCCTGCTCGGCTCGGTCGTGCCGCGAAATGCAGCCCAAGAGCGCGTAAGACTGCTCGAAGCGCTGGGAAACGGCGGAACGGTCATGCCCCGCTGGTCCTACGCTCGGACGGACCACGCGATGCTTCGGAAGGCCCTCGAGCGGGCCGCGTACCGGCTTGGCGCCGAACCCCATCCGATCGCCCAGCTCTACGCCGCACGCGCCCGCGAGCTCGAGCTCGAAGCGGCGCTCGCCAGCGAGGCGGGAACGGCGGTCCTCGGCGCGCTCGCCCGCGCTCGTTTCCGGACGACGAACCAGGAAGCCGCCGGTCAGGCGACCATTCTCGCCCGCAAATGGATTGAAGAAGGACGCGAGGCACTCGCGAAGGCCAAGGCGCCCGAAGAGGAAATCGAGTGTGACGCACCCGTCCAAGGCTCGCTCCTGACACGGATGCGCGAAGAAGTAAGCCGTCTCGGCCTTCCCTTCTCCGTCGTCGTGCAACCTTCCCTCACGGCGCTCGCGGCCACGGGCGAACGACACATTCTGATCGCCTCGGGGCGTCGCGTCACGAAGGAAGACGTCGAGCGAACCGTGATGCACGAGGTGGAAGCGCACGCGATTCCTCGTACGCGATCGATGCAAGCGCGCCTCGCCATCTTCCAAATCGGCACAGCGCGCGGCATCGACGATCAAGAAGGCCTCGCGTTGGTCCTCGAGGATCGACACGGATTTCTCACGCCGCGTCGCAAACGCGAGCTCGCCGCGCGCCACCTCGCCGTGGAAGCGATGGACGGTGGGGCGCGCTTCCACGACGCCGTCACCGCGTTGGTCAAAGAGCATGGGCTCGCACCACGCGAGGCCATCGTCGTGGCTGAGCGCGCCTACCGAGGTGGCGACGGCACGAGCGCCGGGCTCGGCCGCGAGCGCGTGTACATCGAATCGTACGTGCGCATCGGCGATCACCTCGCGAAGAAGCCCACCGACGAAGGCATCCTCACGAGCGGCCAGGTCGGCCTCGACGCGGTTCCTGTGCTCGCGCCGTTCGTGCGCAGGCGAACCGAGCCGCCGCCTCCACCCATGGCCTGACGTTCTCAGCGCACAACGCTCAGCGCTAGGGCGGCGGCTGGAACGGGCCTTCCGCGACGACGCCGCCGACCCACGTATCGACTCCGCACGACGAGGGGGAATACATGCCTGAGGTCGGCGGCGGATGCTCGAGGTTCGGAGCGCCGATGTCCCCTTCGGTGACACCGATGGTGTCATCGAGCTCCCGCTCCCGCTCCGCGCGGAGCACGGTCTCGGTCTCGAGGGCCATCGCTGCGAGCGCACCGACGATCGCGCCGATGATCGCGCCGGCGATCATCCCAGGCGGCCCTGCGATCGCCCCCGCCGCCACACCGACGAGAGCTCCGGCAATGCCCCCTTCGGCCTCGTGTTCGTGGCGGCGACGATCCTCGACCTCCGTTCCGACGAAGGCGCTGGTTTCGGCGACGGCGCTGCTTGCCATGCTGGACTCCTTGAACACCCGTGCTTGATTGCACAGTACAAGGATGCATGCGGCGCACCGGCGCAGAGCGGCGCCTTAGGATTGGGTGAGCTCGACGTGTCAGCGTGACTGCAGACGGCTCACCGAGCCGAGGATGCTCACGCGGTCCGAGCCGGTTTCGCTGACGTAGAGCCGAGTCGTGAAGAGGCCGGTCGCTACGGCCGCGACCCCGTCCCCCGCGCGAAGAAGCGACGACGAGCCGAGCCCTCCGAGGAACTCCTTGACCTTGCCTTGGGGTCCGAACACGACCACGCGGCCGAGGTCGCGTTCGGCGACGTAGAGGTTGCTCGCATCGAACGAGAGGCCCGCCGGTCCAGCCAGGTGATCCGTATCGAGCACGGTAGCCGCCGGAGCACGCGAGACGTCATCCGGCTGGCCGAGGACGCCCGACGCCGCCACGCCGCTCGTAAGCCCGGCCAGCGCAAAGCGCAGCACACGGTTGTTGCCCGTATCCGCGACGAAGAGGTCGTTTCCGCGTACGACACACGCCGACGGATACGCCATGCTGGAGCCCGACGCGACGCTCGACCCATGATTCGGAGCCACATCGCTCGCGCTCGACTGACCGAGAACGACGTCGGCTGTTGCACCTGCCGCGGTCGGAAGTGCATTCCAGACGAGCACGCGATGATTGCCCGTGTCGACGACGGCAAGCTTGATGCCGTCCGAGCAGACGCCGCTCGGCAGATTCATGCTGGACGCGTTCGCTCCACCTGCATTGGGCGTCACGGAGGTGAACGAGCTCTGTCCGAGCACGACGCGCGCCGCCGAATCCGGCGCAGACCGGTCGAAGATCAACACGCGATGGTTGTCGGTGTCGGCCACGACGAGGTGCGAGGCATCGCTCCAGACGCCTCGCGGACGGCTCATCGAAGAGGCCGACGGTGCGCCACCCGCGTTCGCCAACGCGAGCGAGTCGTTCGGCTGACCGAAGACGCGCTCGACCGTCCACGTGTCCCCCGCGATGCGCTGTTGGAGAATGCGACTGTTGCCAGTGTCGGCGACGAACGCCTGGTCACCCGACACGGCAATCGCGCGCGGTTGGGACGTCGCACCGGCGGCCGCGACACTCGAGCGGTTGAAGCCGACGCCGAGCACGTTCGCCTGTCCGAGGACCTTCGAGGCCGCAATGCCGGTTGCAACCGTCGCCAGCGAATACCCGAGGACGCGATGATTGCGCGCGTCGGCCACCCAGAGGTCGGTGCCATCCGACGCAACGCCCATCGGCTCGGCAAGCGACGATGCGCCGATGCCCGTCGCGTTCGGGTTAGCTGACGTGAGATTCGGCTGACCGAGAGCTCCGATCGACGCAAGCGACGCCCCATCGAAGATGTGGACGCGGTTCGAGTCGAGCTCGGAGACGAAGAGTTTTCCGCCCGCGGCGACGACCTTGCGTGGACGAAGAACGGTCGACGCCGTCGTGGCAACGGGCGTCTGGACATCGGAGCCTGCCCAGTAACCGTCGCGCTCGTAGGGTGACGTCGAGATCGTCGAGCCGTCGGGCTGACCGATCCAAGCCGTGGGGGTAGTGCCCGCGCTGGTTGCGTTCTCCCAGCGAACCACGCGGCTGTTCTCCGTGTCCGCGACCCACAAGGTGGTGCCGTCGAGCGAGAGACCCGACGGCAAATTGAGACCAGCGGGGTCCACTGCGAATGCGCCGCCGCCGTAGTTCGCGCGGACGGACGACATGCTCGGCTGCCCGATCACGCGATCGGCGGGCTGCCCGTTCTTGGTCGGGAAAGAATCCCACACGAGCACGCGATGGTTCAGACGGTCGGCGACGAAGAGGTGCGTGCCGTCGCTCGCGACGTCGGTCGGATAGAAAAAGCCGTCCGCAGCGGCGTCGGAGAACCCGTCGACCGGAGAGACGTCGAGCCGCCCGTGATTCGGTCGTCGTCCACCGAAGTCCGCTTGCCCGAGCACGACGTCCGCGGGCCGACCGCTGGCCTGGGGGACGCCGTTCCAGACGAGCACGCGATGATTCTGCGTGTCTGCGACGACGAGATGCGTGCCGTCGAGGACCACGCCCTCGGGCCCGGAGAGCGTAGATGAGGAGGCCGAGACGATGTCGCCGTTGGCGATGAACGAGCTCGCATCGGGCTGTCCGACCACGATGGATGCAGACTGCACGGTCGACCCGAGATCCGCCGCCTTCCAGAGCAGAACGCGGTTGTTGCTCTTGTCGGCGACGGCCACCATGCCGTTTTTCACGCTCACTCCCGCGGGATCCGCGAGCGTTGCCCCCGACACGGCGCGGTAGTCGGCGCGCTCGTTGACCGTGAAGCCCGCTTGGCCGATGACGCGGCTCGCGGGCTCGTAGTTGTAGCTGGGCGGTGAATCGAAGACGAGCAGGCGCCGCGCATCGGGAACGAGCAGCGAACCGCTCGGGGTCGACGCGAGACCGATGTTGAGCGAAATGTTCGACGCATCGACGCGTGCCGGATTGATGTACGCGCCGTCGGCAAAACGCATCGGGACGACACGCTCTGTGTCGGGCTGGCCGAGCAGGAAGTCCGCGGTCGAAGGGCCGGTCGTGGGATTGCGCGTGCACGCGATCCGCATAAGGCCGAAGTCGCGAATGGCGATACCGCCGCCAGCGAGATGCGCGATACCGGCTGGTCGAGCGACGCCGCCGCCGGGGTGCAGCGAGAACTGCCACTTGTAGACGTCGTACGAGGCCGGCGCGTTGATGGTCGGATTCGACACGAAGGAGAGTCCGGGACCGCCGATGCCGCTCACGTAGACGCCGTTCGGCGTCGCCGACACGCCTTCGGGAATGTACATCGGCAGGTTGCCGGAAAACGCCGCAGTGGAGACGAAGTCGGGTTGACCGAGAACGATGTCGGCGGGTGTCGACGGTGCCGTCGGGAACGTGCTCCAGCCGAGCACGCGATCATTCAGGGAGTCGGCGACATAGAGACGGGTACCGTCCGACGTGACCGCGACGGGTGACGCGAGCGTCCCAGGCCCCGCAACGCCGCCGGCATTGACGCGATTCGAGCTGAGGTCGGGCTGACCGAGAACGAGATCCGCCGGCGTCATGCTCTGGGTCGGCAGCTTCTGCCAGACGAGCACGCGGTGCCCGGTGGCGGCGACGAGGCGCGTTCCGTCCGACCACAGCGAGATGACCGCCGCCGATCCGAAGAGCGCGCCCGATGTGACCCCGACGAGCGAATCGAGATCAGGCTGACCGAGTACGAGATCAGGTTTCGCGAGCGGGTTCGTCGGAATGCCGGAGTAGACGAAGATGCGCGCACCGTTGGCGACGAACAGATGCGTGCCGTCGAAGAAGGCGCCATACGTCCACTCGTGCGCAACGTTGCGCAACCACGACGGACCGTCGGAGGAGAGAAGCGCCTCCATGCCCACCGAGCGCTCGATGGTCCACGCGCCTGGCTTCTTCGCGATGCCGAACGTTCCCGAACCGCGCAGGAGACCGACGACCGCGCCGTCTCCCGGGCCGGAGACGTCGAGCAGCGCGTCGTCGCCCGTGGCTCGGTGCTCGAAGAGCATCGTATCGGGGCCCGCGTCGGCCAGTTTGATCGAGAGGTTCAGATCTTTGGGGCGATCGGCGGTCGGCCACTGGACGGTGCAGAGCGTGTTGCCGACGGCGTCCGGAGCGAGCTCCGCAGTTACCGGCGACTCCGTCAGTCCGACCACGGAGCCGGGCGGGAGCGGGCGCGACGACGAATAGAGGCGGCAAGCTCCGGCGTAGCACCCGCCGTTGCCCAACGCGTCGTTGTCACAAACGGCGAGGGACGTAGCCGGCGCACCTTGCACGGGCGTCTCGCCGACGTCGGCCTGCCCTCCGCAAGACGCCCCCGCTACGAGCAACCACGAAAGTCCGATCTTAGTGGCGTGACGCATCCGTCTCTCCCCGTGCTGCAAGGCTGCGTGCGTTCTCGAAGGTATCACTGCGCTCGATCGTTCGTGGCCAGCCGCCGGGGATTTCGTCATCGCGAAATCGACTCGTGATCGACCGCGTGTACGGGCAGGAGTCCGCTCCACACGATTTCGTGGAGTTGCCGCACCTCATCGCAGGCGACTTACGGCCGTGCCGGCGAAGAATTAAGGCCCGCGCCGTCGAATCGAAGCGTCAGGGCGACGTGGGATCACGGAAGCAGACGAACTCGGACTCCGTGTCGCTCCCGTAACGCGCGAGGCGCTGGCACGTGTAGCCCTCACGGCAGGCGGGCGCGCCCGGATTGCAGATCGGGAAGCAGAATCCGCCGTCGTCGAACGCGACGCAGTAGGCCTGCGTCCGACTCGGATCGGAGGGGCAGTCACCGGTGCAGTCGACCGTGCACAGACCGCCTGGATAGTTCTTCGCGCAGGTCGCGCCCTCGAAGCCGCAGGAACCGTCGGACACGCACGCATCGCCGATGCCACCTCCGGAGGCACCACCGATCGGGCCGGAGTACGACATCGTCGACGCGTAGAGATTCCAGAGATTCCAGAGCAGCCACGTTCCGCCCTCCTTGCCGGGCGCGACGACGGGCGTGCGATCGTACAGGGCCGCGGTCGAGGCATTCGCGGGCGTTACCTTGAGACCATCGAGGGTGAGGCTCGTCTGGTCGGTGCCCCAACCCGACGTGGTCTCCCCATTCGCCGCGACCTGATCGAGCGCAACCCGGATGGCGCGACCGAGACAATCGACCTGGCGATCATAGCCCGCGAGCGCGGGCAGACAGTTGCTGGCCTCCAAGCAACCGCACCCGAAGACGTATTCGACGCGCTCCGGCGGAAACGGATACGTCTGCGCGCCGATCAGGCCTTGCGCGGCCTGCGAGTACATGAGGAACACGAGCGGGTTGATACGGTACGTACGCGCGGCTCGCGCGATCGCCTCAACAGCGCGCACGCCGTTCGACTGGTAGGTCTCGAGAAAGCTCGGACGCTGATACGGCGTGCGATGGAGAAACTGCTGGATGAGCGTGATGTCGACGCCGTCGATGTCGGTGAACGACGCGAGGTCGATGACGTTGTTCCGATCGAACGGCGCAGGCGCGTCCTGGACTTCCTGGGTATCGAGCCCTTGTAGGACGGTCGGCGCCGGGTCGTCACCGCACGCGGCGATCAGCGCGCACGAAGCAGCGATCGTCACGGCGCAGACCACGGTACGGGTCACGGTACGGGTCACGGCGCGTGCAGCACGCAAGCGAAGCATCGGAAGCTCTACGAATGATGCCGCGAAGGAGGGCTGGCCGCCAGTGATCGGCCCCCGAAACGGGTTCCTTCCCTCACTTCACGTGCACGGGAACGACAATCCAAGCGGCGCCCGCCCGATTGTCGTGGACGACCATCCACAGCAAGCCGTCCCCAGGGTCCTTGGAGGCTCGGAACTTGACGGCGCTGTCGTCCACGCGGCCCTGTCGGGTATCGAAGAGCAGCCTCGCGTCGTTGGCGAGGTCGCCGCGGTTCGAGTAGTAGTCGACCCAGATCTGCTCGTGCAGATTCTCGCTACCGCTGCTCGGGTTCAGCTCCCAGCTCGACTCGGGAACGACGACGTTGATGTCGACCGACGGGCAGTCCTCGCTCTTCTTGTCTGGCGGGCAGCGATCGACCGTGATGCCTGCAACCGGGTCGACGTCGACGCCATCGAGCGTGACCTTGTCGATGATCGGATTCGCATTCGTCTGGTTCGGATACGAATAGACGCGCGAGATCCCGATCACGTAGTCGCTCGGGGGAAGCTTGTTGCCGTTCTCGTCCGCGCAGATGACGGGCACCTGCTGCGGGCCCCCGTTCGGATCGAGCCCCGCGATCTCGACGTGCCCTGCGCACGTCACGTTGAAGATGATCGCGAGCCCGTAGATCTGATCACCTTCGCGCGGCTGAATCGCGTCCGCCGGCATCTGGAACGAGAACGTCGGGCCGGTCTGCAGAAACGGCGTGATGTCGACGCCGGCCGGGAGCTGCGAGAAGGGATTGGTGCCCGCATCGAGCGGCGTTTGAGGAGCTCCACCGCCATCGGCCGTGCCGGCGAGCGGCCCAACCGGAATGAGCTGACCGCTTCCCGGCCCGCCGTCGCCGCTCGGGAGGAAGCAGAGATAGTAGAGGTCGTCGCGAGGGTTCAGACAGATGAGCGGGATCCAGTAATTCTGGAGCGGACGCGGCTTCGTCTGCCGTTGATCGGTGTAGAGCGCCTCGAGCGTGACGGTGTCGCCCGGCGTGACGTACGGCTTGTCTGCCTTGACCGCGAGGAGACGAACGCTGTCGACCTTGCTCTGCGGATCGAAGCCCTGACCGCCGCACGCGAGCAGTCCCGTGATGCCCGCGACGCCTGCCGCGAGCGTTCCAGCGAGGAAGTGAAGATGCGAGCGCTTCATGGCTAGAGATCCACCCGCATACCGAAGCTCGGCAGGATCGGAAGGCCGGTCGCGTTCGTCCGGAGCGTCGAGTTGTAGTTGTAGCTCACGCCCTCGACGTTGCCCGCGTTGTAGACGTTGTAGATGTCGAGGTACATGCTGAGGCGGCCCCAGCTGTAGACCCACGCCTTGTCGATGCGCACGTCGAGCTGGTGAAATACCGGGTTGCGCTCGCTGTTCGGAGGGAACGACGTAAGCGGGACGTAGGCGCCCGATGTGGCGTCGTAGAAGCCGTACGCCTGCGGCGTGACCATGCTGCCCGATACGACGCGGTAGCGGCCGCCGATCTCCCAGCCGTTACCGAGCCGGTAGCTACCGACGGCCGTGAGGATGTGCGTCTGGTCGAAGGCGAAGAGTCGCTCCGGCTGGTCGGGCCCGTCGCGACGCACGCTGCGCGAGAGCGTGTAGGCGATGAAGCCGAAGAAGCGCGCGTCGGGCTTGTAGCGAAGGAGCGTCTCGAGGCCCATCGCGTGACCTTCGCCGACGTTGCCGACGCGCGGAACGACGAGCTGGTCGTACTGGCGATAGTAGCCTTCGGTCGAGAACTCGATCTGCCGCGTGATCTCTTGCTCGATGCCGAGACCGTAGTGGTTCGCGATGTTCGAGGTCAGGCCGGGAATGCCGAAGACGCGGTTCGTCTCCTGCGGCTGCGGCGGCTGCGCGAAGCGGCCGATGCCTCCCTTGAGCGTCGTCTTGGGGAACTCGCTGTGGAGCTCCTGGCGCGCGGTCACGCGGGGCTGGACGTCCCAGCTCTTGGTGTCCTTCGTGTAGTCGAGGCGGACGCCAGGAATGATGCGCGTTCCCTTGAACGGCGTGAGCTCGAGCTCATCGTAGATCCCGGGACGGTAGATGGTGTCGGTGCTTTGCTCTTGGAGCGGCGGGCGCGCACCGAACGGACCAGCAGGCGGCTCACCCGGACGCGGCGGAGGCGGCAAGCGCACGTCCACCGAGTACGGCGTGTAGAGCATGTCGAGACCGAAGTTGTTCCGGACGCCCTGCGTGATCTTCTGCGTGAGCTCGGCACGCGGGTTGATCGGATACGACGTCAGGACGAAGAAGTTGTCGCCGAGCGAGAAGTCGAGCGCGTCTTTGCCGACCGCTGCGGTGACGCGGAGCTCGGTGTCCGGCGAGAGCTTGCCGACGTAGCGAGCCTGGAATCGGTAGAACGCCGTGCCGAGCGTGACGTTGCCGCCGACACCCGGGTTCGAGCCATTCACGCTCTTCACGAGGACCGAGAGGCGGTCGTCGGACCCGAAGAAGAAGAAGCGGACGTTGTGTTTGCCGTTGCCCCATTCGCGCTGGAGCATGGCTTGGTAGTCGTAATAGACGGGCGCGGTCGACACGCCCGCACCGCCGGCCTCGAGCGCCGGCTTCAGCCAGACGTCGACATAGGAGCGGCGGCCGGCGACGGCGAAGTTCCAGCCGGTGTTGCCGATCGGTCCCTGCGCGAGAACGCGCGCGTCGATGAGATCCGCCTGCGCGAGGCCGTGGATCTTCTTGTCCTTCTTCACCACCGGATCGTGCACGCCGACATCGACGATGGCGCCCGTGACGCGACCGTACTGGGTGCTGAAGTTGCCGGGGTAGAAGTCGATCTTGTCGAGCATCTCCGTGGGGATGACGCTCGAGAGACCACCGAAGTGGTAGACGATCGGCACGAGCGTGCCGTCGACGTAGATGTTCGTTTCGTTCGGCGAAGCACCGCGAACGATGAGCAAGCCCGCCAGGCCGGGAGGACGTGCGACGCCAGGAAGGTTCTGGATGCCGCGCAGCGCGTCGCCGTTCGTACCGGGGATGCGCGCGAGCTCGCGTTGTTCGAGCGTGCGCTTGGTGACCTCACGCGGAGGACGCACGCCACGCACTTCGACTTCTTCGATCTCTTCTCCCTCCACCGGGGCGGCGGAGGCGGCGCTTCACGCGAGAGGCGCACGTCGATCGTGGCCTCCTCACCAGGATCGAGCGGTTGCTCGTAGACCTGCGCGCCGTAGCCCGGTGCTTCGACCGTGACTTTGTAGGTACCGGCGGGGACACCCTCGATGCGCCAGAAGCCCTCGAGCGTGGCTGTGGTCTTGTAAGTCTGGCCCTCGCCACCGTTCGCGGGAGCGACCGTGACCGTGGCGCCGCCGAGGGCCGCGTCGCGCAGCTGCGTGGTCACGCGACCGACGAGCCGCGACACCGGAGGGGCGAACTCGTACTTGTGCCGAATCTTGACGGCGATGGGCTGGCCGTTCTTCTTGGCCGGCTCGAACTGGAGCTTCTTCGCGGCTTCGAGGGCCGCCTCGTCGAACCCGTGCCCCGCGGGACTCTCCACGGTCGCGTTCTTCACGGCTCCGCTCGCATCGAGCTCGAGCACGAGCACGACCGTGACGTTCTCGCGGACTTTGTCTTTGACCGCTTGCTCGGGGTAAGCGGCGCCTTCGTCCTTCACGAGCGAAGGCGGGGTGACGACCGGCGCGGCAGGCGGGGGCGGCGGAGCCTCGTCCTTCGGCTCGGTCGTCACGTTTCCGGACGGCTGCGCATACGCATTGCCGGAAAAAACGACGCTCGCGGTCACGAACGCAACGGACGCAGCCGATGCCACGGACACGAGCCGCGATGCGCGCGCACACGCCGCCAACGCTCCAAGCCAAACGCGACGTCCGACGCAACCCGGCGCATCCGCCTGGTCGCCAGCGGCCCGCCGGGCTTCGCGCTCCTCCAAACCGAGTACGGGTCCCATGTCGATGAGCGCGGCCACGCTAACACACTCGCGATGAGAACGACGTGGTAGAAAGTCGCCGCTTGGCCCGACAAATTGGCGGATTCCTCGCGTGACCGGGCGAACACGCAAAGCGCCGCCCGTCCCCGCTCACACCGCTTGACGCCGAGTCACCGCCCCGCCACGCAGCGTCTCGCAGTCCGCACAGTCCCCGAATTCGCTCCACGAACCCGCCCCGTACCTGCTCTCGCTCTTCCCCTGCCCGCCGTGTTTCGCAACATCGCTCCGCTCCTTCGACGTGCCGACCCCGCGGCGTACACGCTATGGGCAGGTTTCCAAACTCTCGCATCGGCGCGGTCGTTCTACGGCTACATGCTGAAGCAGACGGGCGGCGAGTGGAGTGCGCCGCTCGACGACGTCTTCATCCACTTCGACTACGCGCGCGCCACGGCGCTCGGGCATCCCTTCGAGTGGACCGTCGGCAACGGTTATTCGTCGGGCAATACGAGCCTCACGTACCCGTTCGTCCTCGCGGCGGGATGGCTCGCCGGCTTCAAGGGCCGTGAGCTGATGGTGTGGGCCGCGATCGTGGCCGCCGTCTGCGTGTTCGGCTTCCTCCTCGCGACGCGTCGCTTGTTCATCGAGAGTGAACGCGACGACTGGGGCCGCATCTCTTCGTATCTCCTCCCGCCCGTCTTCCTCGGAGTCGGAGCCCACGTCTGGTCGCTGTGGAGCGGGATGGAGGTCGCCGTCTTCATGGCCACGTGGGCGATCACCCTCGTGGCGTGGTCGAGGCTCGAACGCGACGCGCTCTTGCCGGACGCTCGGAAGACGAGTGGCACGCACGCGTGGTGGCTCGGACTTGCAGGCGCACTTCTCGTCACGACGCGCCCCGAAGCTGCCTTCACCATCGCCATCTTCGGAGCCGCGGCTGCGCTCTCGCATCGCCGCTCGGGCAACCTTCACGCGCTCGGCATCCTGGTGCGCGCCGGCGTTCCCGCCGCGATCGCGCTCGCTCTGCAGTCGTTCGCGAACAAGGCATTCACGGGCGAGTGGAGCGCCAACGGCGCCGTCGTGAAGCTCGCGTTGAACAACCCGTACATGACGCCGGACGACAAGCTGGCCGACTACGTGTTCAACGTGAAGTACGCGGCGCTGCGCAACCTCGACTACCACTTCGCCCACATCGAGGGCGAACACATGGGCGAGTTCAACCCGCCGTTCCTCGGTGCGGCTTGGAACATCGTCGCGCGCCAAGCCTGGTGGGCCGGCGTGATTCCGCTGGCGCTCGGCATGTTGCCCCTCGCCTTCGCGCGAACGAGGCGCATCGCGGTCATCGTCTGGTTGCAGCTCGTCGCGTGGGTCGTCGTCGTCGCCTTCAACGGCCAGGTGCGCTGGCAGAACGAACGCTACGTGATGCCCGCCGTCGGCTGGCTCCTCGTGCTCGTCGCACTCGGTGTCTCCGTCGCACTGCGAACACGCTCCCAGCCGCTCGGGCGTGGCGCGCTCGCGAGGCCGTCGTTCGCCACGCTCGTCGTGCTCGGAGCGCTCGTCGTGCAGACCATCGGCGTGCTGACGCGTCCGGCCGGCTCTCCTCCGGAGTTCAGACTCCCTTGGCTCTTGGCGCTCGGCGGCGGCGCGATTTTCGCGCTGGCTCTCCGCTACTGGGCGGTGCGTATGCCCATCGTCGTGCTGGCGGTGCTCTTCGCGTACGACCACCAGATCCCGAAGATGCGCGACCAGAAGTGGTTCTTCGGCCGCGCGTCACGCAACATCCGCGATCAGCACATCACGCTCGGCAAGTACCTCGCCGAGTTGAAGCCGAATCGCGTGCTCGTCGGTGACGCGGGCGCGATTCTCTACGAGTCGAATCGCCCCGGCCTCGACATCATCGGCCTCGGCGGTTACCGCGGCCTTCCCTTCGCGCGCGCCGGTGTTCACGGCCTTCCGGCAACCCTCGAGCTCATCGAGCGCATCGCTCCCGCGGATCGTCCCGAGATCCTCGCCATCTTCCCGACCTGGTGGGGCGTGCTTCCGACCTGGTTCGGAGGTGAAGAGCTGCGTCGGTTCCCCGTCGAAGGCAACGTGATCTGCGGTGGCTACGAGCACATCGCCTACAAAGCTGACTGGCACCTGCTCGGCACGGGCGATCGACTGCGCACCATGCCCGCCGGAGACACGGCCATCAAAGCGGAGATCGACGTGGCCGACCTCGTGAGCGAGAAGGCGAACGGGTACGTCTTCGACAAGCCGTCGAACGGATGGGTGGACATGCGCATCCTTCCCGATCCCGCCAACGCGGCGCGCGACATGTTCGACGCCGGCCGCCGCATCGCCGTGGGCAAGAGCGAGAGCTTCATCGGCAACGGCCTCACGGCCGGCCAGCCTGCACATCTCGTCGTGCGAACGGCACCGGAGAAGGCAACGCGCGTGCGTGTGAGGATCTCGGGTGTCGACGTGGGGGTCATCGATCTGGTGCGAACGGGGGGATGGGTCGAATCGGTCTTCGCCCTGCCCGCCGAGCAAGTGAAACCCTCCATGCGAATCGAGCTCGTCAACGAAGGGCCTGGAGACTTCGTCGACTTCCACGACTGGCTGACGCAGTGACCAATCCGACTCTCGCGAAGATCACCGCCGTCCTCGGAACCTGGGGCAAGCCCCCCGACGTGCCCGCGAAGGTCGCGCTCGGCATGGCCGCCGTCCTCGCCCTAGCCGCACTTTTCGGGCGAGGGCGCTCGATCCTCGGCATCGGCGAACACGTCCTCCCGCGCCGCCTCTTTCTGGCGCTCACCGCGTTCGTCACCGCGCTCCTCTCGCTCTTCTGGATCGCGTTCTACCTGCGCGGTGGTCCGCGCATCGTCGACGCGACCACGTACTTCCTCCAAGGGCGCGCCCTTTCCCATGGGGACTTCGCGTGGCCCGTGCTCGAGCCGTCCGCGAGCTTCCGCGGTCGCTTCCTCATCTATCGCGACGGTGTGATGGGCGGCATCTTCCCGCCCGGGTTCCCTCTCCTGCTCGCGGCGGGCTTCACGATCGGCGCACCGATGATCGTCGGCCCGCTGCTCGCGGCGGGCATCGTGCTCGCCACCTACCGCCTCGCACGCAGGTTCGCGGAGCAGTCGGGGGCAACGGAGCTCGCCGAGCCGATCGCACGCACCGCGGCGCTCTTCTCGATGGTCTCGGCCACGCTTCGCTATCACACGGCCGACACGATGTCCCACGGCGCCACCGCGCTGGGGATTGCGCTTGCCCTGAGCTTCGCACTCGAGCGCCGCCCCGGCCTCGCCGGGCTTGCGGTCGGTGCCGTGCTCGCGACGCGTCCGGTGTCCGCGCTTCCGATCGGAATCGTCTGCACAGTGATCTTGCTGACGTCCGCCGCCCCGCGACGCGACGTCGGCGTGCGCGCCCTGCTGGGACTGTTGCCGGGGGTCGTCCTCTTGCTCGCATCGCAGAAGGCGGTGACGGGCCATTGGCTCGAGTCCTCGCAACGCTTGTATTATACACTCAGCGACGGACCGCCCGGCTGTTTCCGCTTCGGCTTCGGGGTGGGCACCGGGTGCGTGAACGAACACGGAGAGTTCGTCGAAGCGCGCTTGCCGCACGGCTACGGCGTACTCGCGGCAGCCGGCACCACGCTCCGTCGGCTGCGCATGCACCTGACGGACATCGCGAACTTCGAGCCGCTCGCGCTCCTCGTGTTCGTGCCTCTCCTCCGTCCATGGCGAGCGGAGGGCAGCGCGGGGAAGCCGCGACGAAGCAAGGCGGTCGTCATGGCGCTCGTGCTCGTCGGCCTGCAGGTGCTCGCCTACGCGCCGTTCTACTTCGACGGCAACTACCCCGGCGGCGGTGCGCGCTTCTTCGCCGACGTGCTCCCCGTCGAGCACGCGCTCCTCGCGCTCGCCATCGCCACGCTCGCGTCACGACGTTTCCAACACGCCGCCTTCGCCACGCTGGGCGTTGCTTTGGCCGGATTCGCCATCCACCTTTCGTTCGATCACGAGCAGCTCGCCGACCGTGACGGCGGCCGCCCCATGTTCGAGCCGGACGTCCTCACGCGCGCCAACGTCGCCGCGGGCCTCGTGTTCGTCGACACCGATCACGGCTTTTCGCTCGCGCACGATCCCGAAGCGAACGTGAAGAAGAACGTCCTCGTCGCTCGTCTGCGAAACGACGATCGCGATCGGCTTCTCTTCGACAAGCTCGACCACCCGCCCACGTACCTCTACAAATTCGAGACGCCGAAGCCCGCAGCGCCTGCGGACGCACCGCCGTCACCGCCTTCCGAGACGACAGCAAGCGTGGCGCCGTGGGCGCCGCCCGCGTTCACGGACAGCATGCGCTTCGAAACGGAGGCCGAGTGGCCTCCCCTCGCGCAGTCCGGGGGGTTCGCCGCCCCCGCCTTCACGGAAGGGTGCGCCTCGCAGACGCGCGCGCTGGTGGTCACTCCGTCGACCGCCGATGGGACGGCGAGCGCGACCGTATCGGTCCCGGTTCCGGAGGCTGGTCGCTACTCGGTCGTGCCTCGTATCGTGCATGGGGCCCACGTCCCCCACACCGAGCCGCGGGGTCAGGGGCATATTAAAGGAGGGCTCCGCTTCGAGGTCGGTGCCCATGCCAGTCCCGCAAATGCTGGAAAGCCTGCGGTTTGGTCCTGGAACGTGGCGAACCACGGCTGCCTTGATCTGCAGGCTATCGAGGTCGATCTCGCGCCGCCATCTGCGACCGTCGTGATCGAGGCCACGGGTGGCCCTGTCGCCGTGGACAAAATCACGCTGCGGAAGATTCCGACGAAGCGATAAGCTCGGCCTTTCGGCACGTACTTTGCTTGGCGCGTCTCGGCTAATCGGTCGACAAGGCCCCGCCCTAATCTTGGGATCTTGTTGACGATTTACCGAAACGTGGCTTCCATAACCGGGTTGGCGTCTTGGTGCGCTGACTCGCGGCGGCTAGCCGCTGCGAAGGGTGGGGCCTCGGTCCTTTGACGAGGAAGTTCTGGGAGTCGACGAATGACGAAGAGTGAACTCATCGATGCGATGGCCGCGCGCAGTCAGCTGACGAAGGCGCGTGCAGAGCTGGTGGTCAACTGCGTCTTCGAGGCGATGACCGAAGCGCTACAGCGGGGAGAGGGCATCGAAATCCGCGGCTTCGGCAGCTTCACGGTGCGCCCTTACAAGGCGTACTCGGGCCGTAACCCGCGCACGGGCGCGCCCGTGCCGGTGCCGCCGAAGCGCCTGCCCTTCTTCAAGGTCGGCAAGGAGCTCAAGGAGCTCGTCAACAACAGCCGACTCACGCACGCCACCATCACCGGCGGCGACGACAAAGACGACGACTGATCGGTCGCTCGGCCTTCGCTCCCCCTCGCTGGCGAACGACGCTCGCCGAGTTCGGGTATAAGCGGAGGCGCCCATGTTTCCTCCCGTCTCCGAACAAATCGCGCTTCTCACGCGCGGCGCGGTCGATCTCCACGTCAAAGCCGAGCTGGAAGCGCGGCTCGAAGAGTCACGCAAGACGGGCAAACCGCTGCGCGTGAAGGCGGGCTTCGATCCCACGCGCCCTGATCTCCATCTTGGTCATGCCGTGCTTCTCTCGAAGATGCGGCAATTCCAGGATCTCGGGCACGAGGCGATTCTGCTCGTCGGCGAGTTCACGGCCATGGTCGGTGACCCGACGGGCAAGAACGACGCGCGTCCTCGCCTCTCGCGCGCGGAAGTGCAGGAGTCGGCCAAGTCGTACACCGAGCAGGCCTTCAAGATCCTCGACCGCAACAAGACGATCATTCGGTCGAACTCCGAGTGGCTCGACAAGCTCACGCCGACGGACATCGTCGAGTTGATGGCGAAGATGACGGTCTCGCGCATGCTGGAGCGCAACGACTTCAGCCAGCGCTTCGAGGCGGGTCGTCCGATCTACCAGCACGAGTTCCTCTACCCCCTTCTCCAGGGCTACGACTCGGTGGCGCTCGGCAACGACATCGAGCTCGGTGGAACCGACCAGCTCTTCAACCTCCTCGTCGGTCGCGACCTGATGAGCAAGTACGGTCAGCGCCCGCAGATGGTGCTCACCACGCCGCTGCTCGAAGGCATCGACGCGAAGGTGGAAAACGGCGTGGTCGTCGGCGCCAAGATGTCGAAGAGCGCCGACAACTACATCGGCCTGACCGAGTCGCCGCTCACCATGTTCCGCAAGGTGATGCAGATCGACGACGAGGTCATCTTCCGCTACTTCGAGCTGCTCTCCTCGCTCTCGAACGAAGCGATCGCCAAGCTCAAGGCCGACAAGGCGGGCGGGCGCGATCCGCGCGAGATCAAGGCGCTCTTCGGCAAAGAGATCGTCACGCGTTTCCATGACGCGCAGGCGGCCCTCGCGGCGGAAGAAGAGTTCAAGAAGATCTACAGCGCCGATGCGATCCCCGACAACGTCGAGGAGAAGACGCTCACGACCGACGGCCCCACGCTCTGGATCGCCAAGGCGCTCAGCGCGACGGGACTCGTGAAGTCGACGGGCGAAGGCAAGCGCCTCGTCGAGCAGGGCGGCGTCGAAGTCGACAAGGTCCGCATCACGGACGGCAACTTCCAACTCGAACGCGGGAAGAAGTACTTGCTGCGCGTGGGCTCGAAGAACCGTCGCTTCGTGTACGTCGTGGTTGCCCCGTGAAACGTGCGCTCGCGCGGGCGCAGGGGCTCTTCGCGCGAGGCGCGATGGTCGGCCTCTTCGCGTCCGTCGCGACCACGAACCTTGCGTGCGGGGGCAGTACGCCTGCCCCTGTGAAGCCTCCGCCGACACCGCTGCACCTCGCGCCGGCGTGCGATCTCGCCCCCGCAGCAGGACTCGAATGGATCGTCGCAGTCACGCCGCGCGCCATCGCCGACGTGCCGGATCTCATTCCGACCATCGCACGCGTCGTTCCCGAAGAACGCTTCGCGTCGTTCGCGGCCGCACATGGCGGCATCGATCTGCGACGCGCCGACGATCTCTGCGTCGCGCGCTATCGACGTGGAGGCGCGGAAAAGAGCTCCACGCTGTCGATCGTGCACGGGCCCATCGACCCGGCGCGCCTCGAAAAAGCGTTCGGCGAACGCAGCTCGAACAACGTCGAACGAACCATCACCTCGCAGGATCCGCTGGTCGTGCGGCTTGCCGGTTCGCTCGATGGTGAGCGTCGCGAGCTCGGGCTCTTCGGTCGCGAGCTCGTCGTATCGAGCGAGGGCTCCCCTGCCCTCTTCCACGCCGCCGAGGCGTTCGCGTTCGGCAAACTCAAGCGCGCGCAGCCTGCCCTCCGCGGCGCTGCGCTCGGCCGCGCCGCCGAAGTTCTCGGGAACGCTCCGGTGCGCGTCTTCTTTCCCGGGCCCTTCGAGGGCGACACCGGCAAGGGACTCGGCGGGCTGCTGCGAGCAAGCACGGCCGTGGCGACTTCGGCTTCGTTCGGTGGAGCACCGTCGAAGATCAACGTGCGCCTCGTGCTGGTCGGTGCGTGGGGAAGCGACGCTTCGAGCGCTGCCGAACGACTCGCGGCTGCGATTCACGTGGTGTCCGAGAGTGGTCTCGGCCAGCTCTTTGGCCTGCATCGTCCAGTGACCGCACCGTCGGTGAAAGCCACCGACGACGCCTTGATCCTCGACGCAACCATCGACGGCATGGCGTTGGCCCGCGGTCTTCACGACGCGCTCGACGCGGAAGTTACGGAAATCATGGGTAGGTGAAGGGCGCTTAACCTCCCTCTTGACGAGCCCGCGGACGGCGGACAAAGGTCCCTCCGTGGAGGGGTCCGACGGTTACGAAATTGCCGCAAACCGTCATTATTTCAAGCACCTAGATGTCGCGAGAATTCGCCCCGTTGACGCCGGATTCTTAGCAATGGTACGCGCGCGGACGGAATGGCTCAGTCGACCGCCCGCACCCCCCGTTCTTCTGGCACTTCTTCCCTCGCCCGCGCATCGTCATCGTCCGCGCCGGCGGCCAAGCCCCGAAAGACGCCTGCTCGCCCTGCGGCGACGCCCAAGGTCACGAAGCCCAAGCCCTCGTCTCCCTCCCTCCGCACCGTCGCGCGCCCTGCAAGCAAGACGACCAAGTCGTCGAGCAAGACCGCGGCCGCCAAGCCCGAAGCCGCGAAGGCCGAAGCGAAGAACGGAGCGGTCACCAAGGCGGCCGCGCCCGCCGCCGCTACGACGCCGCCCGCGCCCGAGAAGGTCGTCACCACAGTCGTGGCGAAGGGCTACGTTCCCCTCGTCAACATCCCGAAGCCGCCTCCGCCGCCGAGCAACTTCCAGCTCGCCGTCGGCGACAAGGCCGTTCACCCGTCGCACGGCCTTGCCGAAGTGACGGCGATCGAGCACCGCGAGATCGGCAGCGTGAAGGGTGAATTCTACATCCTTCGCATTCTCGACAACGGAATGCGCGTCATGGTCCCGCGCATGTCGGGCGGCACGGCCGGCATCCGCCCCGTCATGAGCGCGAAGGAAGCCGATCTCGTGCTCGACACGATGCGCGCGCGCGAGGTTGCCGTCGACCTCCAGCCCTGGAGCCGCCGCTTCCGCGCGTACACCGAGATGATCAAGAGCGGTGCCCCCCACGAGGTGGCGAAGGTCCTCCGCGACATGTACCGCCTCAAGTTCGACAAGGACCTTTCGTTCGGTGAGCGCCGCCTGCTCGACCAGGCGAAGAGCCTCCTCATGAAGGAGCTCGCCGCCGCGAAGGCCATGACCGAGGCTGAACTGCAGGCCAAGGTCGACGACATGTTCCGCGCCTGATCGGTGTTTTCCGCTCGCCTCGCGGCGCCGCGCGTTTGCGCTGAACGCGCCGTGATGGCGCGCGACATTCGCAATCTCCGAAGGTAGCCTCGCCGAATGGTGGGGCTCCTCGGGATCGACATTGGGACGACCGGCGTGCGCGCCGCGATCTTCGAGCCGAACGGACGGCTCGTTGCCGACGCGCACGTCTCGTGTTCCCCGGATGCGCCCGAACCCGGATGGGCCGAGGCCGATCCCGAGGTGTGGTGGCGCGCGGTCGTCCGCGTCCTCGGCGAGCTCTCGAAGAGTGTCTCGTTCGACGAGGTGCAGGCCGTCGCCGTCGTGGGTCAGGCGCCGACCGCGGTGCTCGTCGACGATGCCGGACAGTCCGTACGCCCTGCGATTCTATGGCTCGATACACGCGCCGAAGCGGAGGCGCGCGAGCTCGGAACCAACGCCTATTACCTCGGGCCGAAGCTCCTGTGGCTGTCGCGCAAAGAGCCGGAGTCCCTCGCTCGCACGCGCCACGTGCTTCAGTCGCACGCGTTCATCGCCATGCGTCTCACCGGCGAAGCGGCGACCGATCCTTCGACCGCTGCGCTCTGCCTACCGCTGTTCGATTCGAGCGGCGGCGCATGGGTGCATGATGCATGTTCGCGCGTAGGCGTGACGTCGTCGCAGCTGCCTGCGATTCGACGCGCACACGATGTCCTCGGCACAATCACGCAGGAGGCCGCGGCAGCGACGGGGCTTCGCGCGGGGACCAAGGTCGTCGTGGGCGGCGGTGACTTCGCGGCCGCGACCCTCGGCGCTGGCGTCGTCGAAGAAGGTGAAGCCTGCTTGATGCTCGGCACCGCGGGCAACCTGCTGCTGCCGCTTCGCGCTCCGGGCAAAGACGCGCGCCTCATCAACGCGCATCACGTCGGCACCGATCGCTGGCTCTCGCTCGGGGGCACGCTCTCTGGCGGCGCGCAAGAATGGCTTCGCTACGCCATCTCGCGCGGCATGAACGGCGACGATACGGCCGTTCGTGGCTCGCTCCCGACCTTCGAAGTGCTCGACGCCGAAGCCTCACGCGTTCCCGCCGGCAGCGAAGGCTTGCTCTTCCTGCCGTACCTCCAAGGCGAACGCACGCCCATCTGGGACGTCGACGCCCGAGGCTCGTACATCGGCCTCGGCCTCCACCACGCCCGCGGTCACCTGTGGCGCTCGTTGCTCGAGGGCATCGCTTTGAGTTTCGTCGACTGCCAGGCGGTGGTCGAAGAGAGCGGCGCCAAGCTCCGCGAAGTCGTCGCCGCCAACGGTGGCGGCAAGAGCGCCCTCTTCCGCCAGATCCTCTGCGACGCTCTCGGCGTTCCCCTCTCCTACACGCCCAAGTCCGGCGGCACGGTCGCCGGCGCCGCCATCCTCGCAGCCCTCGGCGCGGGCATCTTCACCTCCGCCACCGAGGCTCGCCCCTGGCGCGGCGAAGTGATTCGCCACGAGCCCGATCCTGCTGCGCACGCCCAATACAGAACGCTCCTCGACCTCCGCCGCGATTCCTACGGAGGATTGAGGAGCGTCTTCGAACGCCTGGCCCGCATCAGGCTCGGATGATGGCGAGCGCCGTCTGATTGCGTGCCTGGAGGATCTCGTCGAGCTTCTGCAGCGTGCGCGTCGCGAGGTCATGCGCGTCGCGCGAGAAGTCTGCGTAGGCCTGAGAGCGCTGGTTCGCGGCCTTGGCGTCGAGGTCGTGCTGGGCCTTGTCCGCCTGGTCTTGTTTGAGTTCGTAGTCGAATCCCTTGCTCAGCGCCCCTCCCGTTGTCGCCACGAAATCGGCACTCGCCTTGATGCCTTGTGCCCAGTGCTCCATGAGTTGCGCCTTGGAGGACATCTCTGCCGCGTTGCGAGCAAACTGTTCGCTTTGCTTGAGGGCTTCGCCGCTACTCTTCTGGAGCGCATCGTTCGCGCTCTTCTCGAACGCTTTAGCGCCGCTGTTCAGGTCATTCGCCCGGATGCTAAGGCCCGCCGAAACACCTTGGGCAGCGGAGGCGGCCATCTGGATCGAACCACTGACGATCGCCTGTTTCAGTGTGTCGTTCGCCTCCTCTCGCATGGAGTCGACGGCCTTCTTAGCCGCCTCCATCTCGGCCTTGTCCGCAGCCTCGCGCCGAGCGTCGGCTGACTTCTGCTGGTTGAAGAGGTTGTCCTCCACCATCAGCATTGCTCGCATCAGCGTGCTTCCGCCAACGGACGTCGAGGGAGGCAGAAGAAGCGACTCTGATTCGGAGGTGCTCGCACGCCCCGACTTCGTCCCACCAAGTTCGTCGAGCCCCGGAAGAGATGCCGGACCACCAGAACCATCCGTACGATTGATCGATCCCATCACGCCCTCACCGTCGCCAAGGTTGACTGACCGTAGTTCGCCAACGCCTCACTCACCCGCTGCAGACCACGCTCTTGCGAGAGCATCGTGTCCTTGAGCGAATCTGTAAGCGCGTCCATGCGTTTCTCGATTTGCTTTTTCGTATTCGTCGCGTCCTCGGCGTCCGCAGCCGCGAGCTTTGCCCTGCGCTCGAACGTCGCGACGCCGATCTTCGCGCCGGCTCCCGCAAAGGACGATCCAGCTCCGACGACTTCGCTGGCAAGACCGCCGATCTTCGCAGCTTGTCCCAGCGAGGTCGCCGCCTTTGCGCCGCCCGCAAGCCCCGCTGCGCCACCGCAGAGAGCGCCGCCGATGGCCATGCCGACGTCGATCCAGCCTGCCGTCTCCTTGTCGACTCCCATCTTCTCCATGATTCCGAATTCCGAATCGGCCGTCGACGCGCAGGAGAGCACCGCACCAGCGATAGCGAGTGCCGCGACAGGTGCCGCAGATCCGAGCGACACGACCGCAAGCGCAACAGAACCTGCAACCGCCGCCCACTTCCCGACTTCGAGCGCCCCCTTCTCGAGATCTGCCCAGAACTGACGCGAGTTGATGGTCGCGTCGCCGGCCTTGTCGAGACAGTCTTCGATCGACTTTCCCTTGAGAACATCGACGGTGAGCGCTTCGAAGGCAGTGGCAATGCCACTGAAGAAACCGCCGTCTTTGCTGCGCTCCTTCGCCTCTTCGAGGCGCGCGTCGTGCTCCTCCTGAATGGCCTTCTCTCGAAGCGACGCGTGGATGTCGGTGCGGTTCTCCGCGGACCTGATCGCGTTGTCGCGGGACTGAAGGAGGAGAGCCTGCACTGCCAGGAGCACCCGACCGTGGTCACGAACACCGCCGCTCGGAGCCTCGAGAAGGCTGTCGCCCCCGCCGGACGTCGAGGCACTCGGCGACGAGTACCCGTACGAAGGTCCCGAAGTTCTATTGACTGAGCTCGTAGCCGTCACGACCGACCTCCACGTTCGCGTCGAACCAAGTCGACGAGTTCATCTTCACTACTTTCCGAGGCGATGTTCTCGGCAGCGTCGAGGACGCTGTCCGCATTCATCGAGTCACCGCGAGCCTCGAGTGCGCGGGCGAGTGCGATCCGGCAACGAACCGCGCTCGGAATCGCCAAGATGCCCATCGAGTAGAGCTCGACGGCGACATGCTCCTGCCCCTGGCGCTCGTGACACTGGCCGAGTGCGATCCAGGCACGCTCGTCACGCGGCGCAAGGAGGAGCATGGCGCGGAACACGTCCGACGCGTCTTTCCAGTTTTCTCGTTCGATGAGATCGAAGCCGACGGCATAGATCCCTTCGAGAGCTTCGGCTGTGTCGATGTTGCTGGACTGAACCGGAAGAGCAGATGCGAGGTTCATGGCATTCATCCACGGATGCAGGCCATCGCCGTGTCCTGCAGTTCCTTCATGAGCGAAGCGCCCTGCTGCCAAACCTGCGCCAGATCGTTGGACATCTTCTGGAGCTCGAGGTTCTTCTTGCTCGAGTCGCGGTCGAACTCCTTCACGGCGTCCTGCAAGATCAGGTTGATACCGCTCACTTCCTGCTCGTTCATCGCGCCGTCCCAGCCGGCGCCAGGCTTGCCGTTGCAGCTCGTGTCCATGAAGTCTTGGATCTTCTTGCGAAGCGGGTCTCCCTCAGGAAGCTCCTGAATCGCGGCCTCGAGCGCGGCGCGAATGTTCCCGTCGTTGGCGCCAGAGTCGCTGTAGCCTTTCGCAAACGGCGCGAGCACCTCGAGCGCGTTGTTCATGCCATCCGTGAGCTTCTGCGTTCGATCGATCTGATCCAACCCGCGCTGCATGCGCCCTTCGATGTACTTCGCGCGAGCGGCGGCGATCGCGAGGATGAGGTTTCCGCTCCACGCCCCGGTGCCTTGATAGGGACCGTCCGGCCTTTTGATCTGAAGCAGCCCGGCGTACTTTGTCTGCAACTGCTTGAGCGCCTCGGACTCGAACAGGGTGGGCGTCTGGTTCTTGAGGGCGATGGCGTCGATAGTCATGATGTCTTCTCTTCTTTCTTGATGAGTGGCTGAGCGTGACGGAGCGTCACGCGGGGATGGCGAACAAGGGCACTTCGATGCGCTGCGGCTCTTCGACGTCGAACTCCTCGCGAAGCAGAACGTCGTAAGCGTCGAGCTGCTCGTCCGGGATCTGGAACTCAACTCCCTCGAGCGATTCAGCGAGTCGCTCGAGGTTGGCGCGTTGCTCGCGCGAGTTGGCCAAAGCCTCTTTGATTGACTCGATCTGCTCGCTAGTCTTCGTCGCGTTCATCGCGGTCTCCTGGGCTGGAACACCCCTCCCCTCGGCCCGCGCGAGCGAATCGTTGCGAAGAAAAAACGCGCCCCTGCAGATTCCTGGACAGAGGCTCAGCTCCCAGGCTTAGCTCCCACGAACGGGGGGCGCGCAACGGCGGTCTAAATCATGAAAATCTATACAAAAACCGGAGACGACGGGACGACGGGGCTTTACGGGGGAGCCCGCGTGAAGAAGGCGTCGGGTCGCGTTTCGGCGTACGGGACAGTCGACGAGCTCAATGCGGTCGTCGGCATCGCGCGGGCCACGAAGCTCGATAGCCTCAGCGAAGAGGTGCTGTCCCACGTGCAGGTCGACCTGTTCACGCTCGGAGCAGAGCTCGCGTGTGTGCCCGGCAAAGAGGACAAGCTCGGGATGACGCTGCTCGACGAGACCGATGCGGCGAGACTCGAGAAGGCGATCGACGAGGCGGAAGTCGGCCTCGCGCCGCTCAAGCACTTCGTGCTCCCCGGTGGGAGCCCGCAGGCAGCGGCGCTGCATCTGGCGCGGACGGTGTGTCGACGCGCGGAGCGAGAGGTGCTGTCGATCGAACGAGACGATGCGCCGGCGCGGAACGAAGTCGTGATTTACCTGAACAGGCTCAGCGACCTGCTCTTCACGCTCGCACGACGTGCCAACAAGGAAGCGGGCGTCGACGACGTGCCCTGGATCCCTCGCAAGCGCTGAGGGACGGGGTCATCCGACGAGGCGAACGAGACATGCGGCTCAGGCCGCTTCCTGCAGCTGCGAGGCGAGCATCTTGCGGCCGCGGTGGAGGCGGCTCATGACCGTACCGACCGGGACGCCGAGCTCGGTCGCCGCTTCGCGGTAGGTGAGTTCGTCGAGGTCGACGAGCTGAAGGACGAGCCGGAAGGTCTCGGGGAGCGCGTCGAACTTGCCCCGCGCGGAGGGCGTGAGGCTCGTGCCGGACTCGGGGGGCGCGAAGCGGTCGGGCGTGGTCCAGGCGCACGGGTCGGACGCGAGAACGCGGAGGGCGTTGCGCTCGCGGCGCGAACGGCGGTAGCGCGTGATGAAGACGCTGAAGAGAATCTGATAGAGCCACGCGCGGAGGTTCGTGCCGCGCTCGTACTGAGCCGAGAAGCGGAGGGCGCGCTCGATGGCGTCCTGGACGATGTCGTCGG
This sequence comes from Labilithrix luteola, assembly GCF_001263205.1. Taxonomy (GTDB): domain Bacteria; phylum Myxococcota_A; class Polyangia; order Polyangiales; family Polyangiaceae; genus Labilithrix; species Labilithrix luteola. The sequence goes on along the minus strand of NZ_CP012333.1, from coordinate 6,910,558 downwards.
CGACGATGGGGTCGCCGGCGAGGCGGCAGGCACGTCCACGGAGCTCCGGCACCAGTTCGCCGAGGCCCCGTTTGAAGCTCGCGAGGTCGTGGGCGATGACGGTGTTGCGGGCCGAGGTGCTGGACGTGTGGGCTGCTGCGGTGGGCATCGTGTTCCTCCGACACCCCGCCATCGCAATGCCGGTGCCACGCACCTACCCCGCGAAATTACGGGATTTTTCCAGCCGGAGCACAGCCATGTGTGTCTCCGGGAAAACGCGTGCGTGGCCGCAGCCACGCAGCCTGCTCAGGCCCGCTCGCCCCGGGCGTGACCGACATTGAGCAGCGAGGCGTAGACCCCGGGGAGGCCGTCGGCGATGTCGCTGGCGGTCATCCCTCGGTCGGCATTGGCCTCTTTCCAGGCGTCCCCCGAAGCTCCGTGCAGGTAGACAGCGGCCCACGCGGCCTCGAACGGGGTCAGCGTGCAGGCGAGGGCGCCCGTCAGTCCGGCCAGCACGTCGCCGGCGCCGGCGGTGGCCAGGGCTGCGTTGCCCGTCGAATTGACGACGACCCGGCCATCCGGCGCCGCGATGACCGTGTGCGCGCCCTTGAGGATGACGACGGCATGGGCCCTGGCGGCGGCGGTGCGAGCCGCCGTGAAGCGATCGGCCTCGATCTCCTCACTCGTCATGCCGAGCAGCCGTCCGAGCTCGCCTGCGTGCGGGGTGAGGATGGCTCGCCCACCGGCCGCGGAGAACTCCTCGATGGCGCGCGCGTGGAGCGAAAGGGCGTCGGCGTCGGCGACGATCGTTCCCGGGAACGTCGACAGGACGTGGTTCACGGCGGCGCGTGCACCGTCGCCGGTTCCGAACCCCGGGCCCATGACCACAGCGCGCTTGTGGACGAGTGCCGCGTCGATCTGGTCGGTGAGCTCGCTGCCTTCGTGGATGCGAGCCGTCATGATCTCGACGACGCGCGACTCGAGCGCCGTCGCCGACTCGGGCCAGGTCACGATGGTGGCGGCCCCTGCCCCGCCGCGCAGAGCACCGTGCGCGCAAAGCAGCGCAGCACCGACCTTGCCGGGCGAGCCGGCCAGGACCGCCACGTGACCAGCGCGATACTTGTGCGCGTCGATCGGCCTGGGAAGAAGCACCGCGCGAACGTCACGAGCCTCGAGCAAGTCGGCGGAGCGTGCCGTCCAGAGCGACGCGGGTACGCCGATGTCCACCACGTGGACGTGGCCGGAGAGACGCGCGCCATGAGGCGTGACGTGTCCGAGCTTCGGGTGCGCGAAGCTCACCGTCATGTCCGCGATGACCGCCGTGCCCATCGTCGCGCCGGTATCCGCGTTCATTCCCGAGGGCACGTCGAGGGCAACCTTGACGGCCGCCATCTCGTTGATGACCTCGATGAGCCTCGCGAGCGGGCCCTCGATGGCGCGATCGAGTCCGGTGCCGAAGATGGCATCGACGATCACGTCCGCCTTGCCGAGCACGGCGCGACGACCGCCTAGCGATCCGTCGAGGTCCACGCGCCCCACGCGCCCACCGATGCCGGCGAAGGCGTCCATGTTGAGCTGGCAATCCTGGGTCTTTGGCGCTTCGCCGACGAGCCATGCCTCGACGATGGCACCGCGCGAGGCGAGACGGCGAGCCACGACGAAGCCGTCGCCGCCGTTGTTGCCCGTCCCGCACACGACGACGACGCGCTTTCCGCGCGGGCGGCCGCCGAGCGCCTCACGCTCGATGACTTCGGCCGCTCCACGGCCGGCGTTCTCCATCAAGACGAGGCTCGGCACTTTGCAAGCGCCGATGGCATGAGCGTCGAACGCGCGCATCTCGACGCGCGACACAACGGGGATCATTGGCCGTTCTCCTTCTTGGCTGCGCCTTCGCGGGGAAAGCCGGTTTTCTCGAGAATCACGACGGCGGCGGCAATGCCCGCGTCGTGGGTGATCGTGACGTGCCAGGCGTCGGCACCGAACGACTCGGCCATCGCGAGCGCGTTGCCACGAAGCTCCAGAATGGGGCGGCCGCTCTTCGCCTTGCGGACCTCGACCTCGTGCCAGCCGACGCCGCGAGCTCCGTCGAGCGCCTTCGCGAACGCTTCTTTGACGGCAAAGCGCCCCGCCAGCCCCGTGGCAAGATCACCCGCGCCGATGTCCCCCCGCTCGTTCTCCGTGCAGATGCGCGTGAAGAACCGATCGCCATGTCGCTCGAGCGCCCGACGCATGCGCTCGATGGAGCAAACGTCGATCCCGAGGCCGACGATCATCGCGGCGCCGACACCGCCGAGAGCATCGCTCGAACTGCTCCCGTCAGGCCCAAGAACACGGAGTCTGCGATGACGGCGTGGCCGATGTTGAGCTCGACGATCTCGGGGATCGTCACCAGCGCAGGCACGTTCTTGGTGGTGAGCCCGTGGCCCGCCGCAATCTCGAGGCCGAGCGCTTGGCCCTGCTTGGCCGCCGCCGCGAGCCGCGCGAGCTCGGACTTCGCCGCGTCGGTACCGAAGGCATGCGCGTATTCACCGGTGTGGAGCTCGATCTGCTGGACCCCGAGCGCACGCGACGCTTCGACCTGCGCGACGTCGGCCGCGATGAAGAGGCTCACCTTGATGTTCGCGGCACGAAGCGCCTCGACGTGCTTCTTCAGCGCGGGACCGGCGTTGGCGACTTCGAGGCCGCCCTCGGTGGTGCGCTCCTCGCGGCGCTCGGGAACGAGCGTCACGACGTCGGGCTGCACTCTACACGCAATCGCGACCATCTCGTCGGTCGCGGCCATCTCGAGGTTGAAGGTGGTCTTCAACGAGGAGCGCAGGCGGTCGACGTCTTCGTCGCGAATGTGGCGACGATCTTCGCGCAGGTGCGCGGTGATGCCGTGAGCGCCCGCCTCGAGACACTGACGCGCTGCCTCCACCGGATCGGGGTACGTGGTACCGCGCGCGTTCCGAAGCGTTGCAACGTGATCGATGTTGATGTGCAGGCGCATTTTTCCGAAGGACCGTAGCACAAGTGCGCGGCTGGCAGCGCTCGGGCAAATGTCCGATGGCCGCGCCCCGAGCCGCCGCCACGGCTCGAAGTGCAACACGGCCGTTGGCGACTCGAACGAGCTCGAGCCACGCCTGGTCCGGATCCCGCTTCCTGAGATCGGCTGACGCGCGCCGCGCGCCGAACGCCGAACGAAAAGAGGAGCTCGAACATGGAACGCAAACACCTCGTGGGGTCGTGCTGCATCGCGCTCGCGCTCGTGGCCTTCGCGCCCGCGTGCACGGAGAAGGAAAAAGGCGGAAGCACGAAGACGCCGGCCAGCGAGGCCATGGGCACCTTCACCTTCGCGCCCCCGGACGGCACCACGTTCGTCCGCACGGAGCACCGCACCTACGAGGTGTCCGTGGCAGGCACGCCTGTCAGCCGGCGCGAGGAGTCCGAGCTCCGCTGGCGCGTGTCGACCACGCGCTCGGGCGACGAGTTCCTCATCGACCAAGAGCTCGAGCATCTGACGGTGAAGCACGACGACAAGACCGTGGCCGACGGCGACCTCAAACCCGGCGCGATTTCGGCTCAGCTCGTCGTCGACCACGCCGGCAACTTGGTCGACGTGCGCGGCCTGAAGGACACGTCCGCGACGCTCCGCAGCGTGGCGGGCCCGAACCTCGACAAAGAAGACGCCCAGATGATCTCGCCCGAGGGGCTCAAAGACATGGTCTCGATGCGCTTCCAGGCGCTGACCGGCGACCTCGTCGGCCATCCCGCCACGCAAGGCACCACGTGGACCATCCAGGGCCGCCCAGGCAGCGGAATCCTCTCACGCACCATCACCGTCGAAGCGATGGAGACGTGCGGTTCGGCCCAGTGTGCTCGGCTGCGCGAGGACATCAAAGTCGACCCGCAAGCCCTCAACGATCTCGGCAACGAGCTCATCAAGGACTACCGCGAGGAGATGGGCGCTCAGGGCAAACAGAAGGTCCACGCCGAGAACGCGTCGTCGAGCATGACCGCCACGCTCGTGGTCGAGCCCTCGACGATGCTCGCTCACGACGCCACGCTGAACGAGACCGGTCAGCTCACGTTCAAGGGCGCGAAGCGAAGCTTGCAAGTGAACATGCGCGGCCAGACGCAGTTCAAGTACGAGTACGGTGCCAAGGTCGCGCACCGCTGAGCGCACGCCCCTCCGCCGGGTACCGACAAACGCCGAACGCCCGTGACCTCGAAAGGCCGCGGGCGTTCGTGCGTCAGCGAATCACGCTCGAATCAGTCGTCGAGCGTGCCCGCCGCCTCGAGATCCTCTTCGGTCTTCGGCGTGGTGAGCAGCTCGCCATTCGGGCCGTCCTTGCGGACGATGATGGTCTTGCGACCGATCGTGTCCGGGTTCTCGCGCGCGAACACCGTGATGACGTTGACGCCCGGGCGGAGCGGCACCTGCGCCTCGAAGGGCATGTGCTTGGCGTCCTGACCGTTGCGGTTCGAACGGTAGAAGATCTTCTTGTTGCCGACGAACACGTAGGCGTCGAGAAGACGGTCACCGTCGCTGGTCGTGCCCTTGATGGTCGTGGTGCCGTCCTTGGTCGCGAGGACCATGGGCGACAGCTCGATCGAGGGCGGGAAACGGCGCATCGTCTCTTCGAAGGCGATGTTGCCCGAGGCCGAGCCGCCCGGCTCGAGCTCGCTCGCCTTCACGAAGCCGAAGCGGCTATCGCCGAGGGAGACCTTCACCATGTCGCCGGCGTTGGCGAGCACGTTGACGCCCTGACCGGCGTTGAGGCGGCCGAAGCTGCGCGAGCCGGCGTCGGTCGACTCGAGCAGCGTGGCGCCGCCGGCCTTCGCCTTCATCGTGCCGCTCGCCGCAGCGAGCGACGTCGGGACGGCAATCGGCATGCGGACCTTCTCGACCACCGTTTCGCGGAGATCGCGGTCGGCGATGGAGAGCTCCACCTTGGCTTCGGGATCGGCGAGCGCGGACTCGACGTCGAAGGTGAAGGCCACCTTGCGCATCTCGCCGGGCTGCATGTTCGAGATGTCGAAGCGGCCCTCGTGGAGGAGGAGGCCGTCGCCCGAGAGGTTGCGCAGGTTGGCCTGCGTCTCGTAGCTCTTGCCCTTGCCGACGTTCTTCACCGACACGTACATCGTGAGGTGTTCGCCCTTCTGAACCTTGCCGTCGCCGTTGCCCTTGCGGCCATCGGCGATCTGGTAGTCGTAGGCGAACACGGGCCGCTCGAGCGCCTTCACGGCGACGCGGAGCTGCTGCTGCGCAGGCGCACGACCACGCGCTTCGTCGAAGCGAACGGAGATGCCGTCCTGACGGGAGAGCGTGTCACGCGGGATGCGGCACGTACGGGGCGCGTTCTGCGGGAGCGGCGCTGTCGAGCCGGGCTTGCGGCCCTCGACCTCGCACCAGCCGAGCGGAATGCTGACCGATTTGGTCTTGCCCGCATCGAGCTTGCCGATGACGAGCTCCTTGTTGTCGTAGAGGCCGTTGTCGCTCTTGGTGAGCGCCGCGAGGCGGTGAAGCGGAACGGTGCCCTTGTTCGTGACCGTCAGCTTGAGCTGCATCGGATCACCCGCGTTGACTTCGTTGTTCGCGCGGTCCGTCTCGACCTTCACGTCGACGGGCGGCGGCGGCGCGTTCTGCGCGACCTGCTGCACGTCCGCCGGAGCGTCGCTCCAGTCGATGCCAATCTGCGCGAGATCCTGCGAAGCCTTCTGGAGCTCCGCAACGCGCGCGGCGTTGATCGTGTCCTTCGCGGCCTTGAGCTGCTCGAGGCGCTTGCCCTGCGGGAGCTTCGCCACGACGTCGCGCGCGAACTTCACGGGGAAGTCCTTGTTCGGGAAGTCGGGGCCCATCTGCTCGTCGGGGTCGCCACCACGCTCGCGAAGCTCACGACGGAGCGTCTCGGGCAGGTTGTAGCGGACGACCTCCTGCGGCTTCTGGCCTTCGCGAATGCGTGCATTCTGCAGGCTCTTCGCGAGGTCGCGCTCCTTGAGCATCATGCCGGTGTCGACGGTCAGGTCCATTTCCTGAGCGTCGGCCGTCATCGGATCGAGCTCGATGTCGGGCGTGACGCCCGTGCCCTGGATGGAGATGTCGCCCGGCTCGGTGAGGTACTGCGCGATCGTCAGCTTGAGCGCGGCGCGGTCCGGGAGCTCGGTGAAGACGAGCTGGACGGAGCCCTTGCCGAACGTGGTCTCGCCGATGACGACGGCGCGGTCGTGGTTCTTGAGCGCACCCGCGACGATCTCGCTCGCGCTGGCGCTCGAGCCGTTGACGAGGAGCGCGATCGGATAGTTCGGCTCGGTGCCTTCGGGGTGCGCGACCTTCTCTTCGCGGTCTTCGCCGGCGCCGGGGTTACCGACGGTGGCGACGATGGGACCGTTGACGAGGAACTTGTCGGCGACGCGCGCCGCCTGCTCGAGCAGACCACCGGGGTTGCCACGGAGGTCGAGCACGAGGCCCTTGAGCTCGCCGTTCTTCTTCAGGTCGAGGAGCGCGTCGTCGAGGTCCTTGGCGGTGTTCGCCTGGAACTGCTTGATGCGAACGTAGCCGACGTTGCCCTCGAGCTGACGGTGCTCGACGCTCGCGACCTTGATGACCTCGCGCGTGAGCTCGAACGGCTTCGGGTTCTGCCAGCCGTCGGGCCCGTCGCGGCGGAGCCACACGGTTACCTTCGTGCCCGGCGCACCGCGGAGGTGCTGCACGGCCTCGTTGAGGCCCATGTTGAGGGTCGACTCGTTGCCGATCTTGACGATGCGATCGAGCTTCTTGACGCCCGCACGAGCGGCCGGCGTACTGGGCATCGGGTTGATGACCGTCAGCTGCTGGTCGCGGATCGAGATGACGATGCCGAGACCGCCGAACTGACCGCTCGTCGACAGGTTCATCTCCTTGTACGCCTCGGGCGACAGGAGCACGCTGTGCGGGTCGAGCGTGTGGAGCATGCCGTTGCACGCGGCGTATTCGACGTCACGCAGGTCGACTTCCGTGCCCTTGAGGTTCTCCTGCACGAAGCCGAGAATCTCGCGGAGGCGCGCCGAGACGTCCCAGAGGCCGAGCACGTTGTCGACGCGGAACTCACGCTCCTGCGTGTCGACACGGACCTTCACGGTCGGCTGGTTCTCTTCGTGGAGAACGATGACCTGCGCGACGTCTCGCTGGACGAAGTTGAGCGCCGACAGGAGCATGTCCCTCGGCTTCACGCGCTTCGGGTCCACGTACTTGTCGCGGACGTTCTTGAGGACTTCGTTCACGACCTTGAGCTGCGTCAGGTCGTAGTTTGCCGGTCCCCGTGACGACGGTGCGCTGTTGGCCGCGCTCGCCGGGGCGAGTCCGTCCCACAAACCGCCCACGTGAAGGCGGAGTGCGAGCCAGGTGGCGATGCCGAAGGCAGCGAAGAGCGCGAGGAATTTGAGCGCGCGTGCGAGAAGACGCATGGGGTGTTCGGAAGTATAGACGCGCAGACGCTCCCTGGGGTTTCAGGAATCGCGCGCTTCACGATTGATACGGGGCGCGTCAGCCCGAGCTTTTGCGGATGACAGCGATGTAGAATCCGCCGAGAACGGCCGCGGGTGAGTCACAGAGGAACCGCTCCGCACGGCGAAGCATTCCCCGGAGCCCGGGGACCCGCATGACCGCCGCCGCGGGGGTCACGATTCGAACGCCGCGCGCGGTCTCGACAAGGCAGCCCGGCGGGAGAATCTTCGGCAACGTCCAGGGCGCGTCGAAACGCGTGTAGACAGCACTCTCACGTGTACGCTCGCTGATTTTTCCAGCGGGCCCGAGGCGCTTGGCGAGGCCGCGGAAGCTGAGCGGGTTGTAGAACTCGGCCAGGATCACGCCACCCGGTCGGGTGACGCGCGCCATTTCTTTGAGGGCGCGACCGATGTCCGGAACGTGCGCCAGCACCTTGAAGGAACAGGTGACGTCGAACGACGCGTCCTCGAACGGAAGCGCCGTGACGCTCCCTTCCTGGACCTCGAGCCCACGTTCGCGCGCCAGCTCCAGCATGCCCGGCGACAGGTCGATGCCCGCGGCGCGGTTCGCGAAACGCGAGAGGCGCTCGAGGATGAGCCCCGTTCCACAGCCACACTCGAGGATGTCCTTGCCGCGCGCATAACGCTCGCAGAGCTCGACCTCTAGGTCGTCGAGGAGCGCGTGATAGCCGTCGGCGTCATTCGGGCGTCGGTGGCGTTCGTAGCTCTTGCTGAACTCGTCGTAGTACGCGCGTGTCTCGTCGAGAGCGCTGTGGGAGGAGGTCTCCATCGTCGGACGACCCGTTTAGCACTGATTTCGGACTTTTCGTCGTTCCCGTCGGCGCGCGGGCCCAAGCTCGACCCGAAGCGCTCGGAAAAATCCGCTCGAGCCGACTCCCCCTCCTCCTTTTAAACACCTCGAGGGAGCGCCCGTTCTGGACGTCCCTCGAGCAAGCCAAAGTTCAAGCAAGCAAAGCAGCACCGAGCGCGGAGGGTTTGCAGACACACGGAGCTCGGTGCTGGGCAGTCAGCGAAGGTCGAGCGTCACTTCACCTCCTTCGCCTGGACCTTCACGTCGGCGTTGGCCCTGAACTTCGGGCCCTGCTCGATCTTCGTCGCGAGCTGTTCACGCTGCTCGGCGGTGAGCACCGAGCTGATGATTGCCATCGGGTTCGTGTGGGGCGCCTTGTCGGCCGACGGCGGCGCGAACTTGGCGTTCGGCGTGACGAACGCGGTGGCATCGAATTTATCGCTCTTGAACGTCTCGAGCTTCGCCTTCATCTCGGTGCGGATCGCCTCGAAGCGCGCCTTCATCTGTTCGCGATCCGCGTCGCTCGGCTTCGCCGGGTGTTCGGCTTCGAACTTCGCCTCGATCGCATCCTTCTGCTCCTGCGTGAGGTTGAGGTCTCCCAGCATGTGCATCATCGGGCCTCCCTCGAAGTGCCCCACCATTCCCTCGCCACGCGGGCCATGCTGACGACCTTCGCGGCCTTCTCCGGTGCTTGCGGTCTTGCCCTGGAAATCACCGCGCGGGCCGTGCTCGCCGTGTTGCGCGAGGCTGTCGACGAGCGCGGTGCGCTGCTCCGCAGTCAGCGTGTCGTGGAGCGTGGTGAGCGCCTTGGCCGACTCCGCCGCGTGCGCCTCGAACTTCGCCTTGTCGAACGTGGGACGCGGAAGCGAATCGAACGAGTTGCTACGAATCGCCGCCGCGAGCTTCGCCGGGCCAGCCCCATCGGCTTCGGGCTTCGGCGCCTCGAGCTTCTTCACGAGACCTTCGATCGTGGCGCGCTGCTCGGCCGTCAGGTTGATGGGCGCGCGGAGGGCTGCGTGAACGAGGAAGTCGGGACGCTCGGGACCGAAGTGACCGCGGTGACCGCGGAAGTTCGGCTTCATCGCGCTGGGGGCAGCGCCCTGATCGGCAACGAGGGTCGACTCGGTGCTGGAGGCCGTTTCAGGACCCGCCGACGTACCTGCTTCCGCGCTGCAACCGGCGAGCACGGCGACGAGAGCAAAGAGCGGAAGGGTCAGCGAACGGATGGTCATCATGGCGGGCTTCTCCTGAAGTCGCTCCGTCGTTCGGAGCATGACTGGCACTAGAGCAAGCGCCCTGCCAACCCTCTCCGCACATCGTTCGGCCCATTTTTCATGGCTATTCGCCATAGCGCAGATCTCCTACCTCCACGCTGCGAGATGCGGACTGCGGAAACCGCAGACGCTGGAGTGCGAATTCTGCACTCCAGCGAGTGCGGGGTCCTGCCGTTGTCGAGTCCTGCGCGCCCGCGTAGGGTGGCACGACTTTGGAAGGCGCAATCCCGCCCCCCATGGACACCTCTCGTCGTCGCTCGTGGTCGGCATGGGCACGCGGTGGAAGCATCGCCATGGCCGCCCTCGCCGTTCTCTCCCTCGGTGCCACAGTGGCGGTGTCCGAGCGCGCTCTGTCGGATGCGTCGGACGTCGTGATTCGTGGTGAAGGCGATCTTCTCCTCGCGAACCTCGTCTCGGATCTCGCCGACGACGCAGAGCCGGTCTCGTCGAATGCGCTCGAACGAGCGCTCAATGCCCATCGAGCCGAGGGCCTTCGTTACGTGGCCATCGTCGATCGTGAAGGCCATCCCTTTGCCGAAGCCGGCGAGGCCAAGCTCACGAACGCGCCCGCGAAGCTCGGCGTTACGACGATCGAAGGGCGTCGCGCGCGCGTGGGCGGCCTTCTCTTTCCGCCGAGGCGCATGCCAGGCTTCGCGCCGCACGTAGGGCCCAGGCCGCCGGGGGCTTCGCTTCTCGTCGCCGAGCTCGAGCCTCCCATGATCGAAACGCTGCGGAGAGATCTGGCGCAGATCGCGGTGGTCGCCGCCGTGGCGAGCGCAGTTCTCCTCACGTTCGCGATCGGCTGGTCGCGAAGCGCGCGTCGTCTCGCCGAGCTGGAAGCTCGCGCGGCACGCGAGCAACGACTCGTGGCGCTCGGCGGCATGTCGTCGGTGATGGCCCACGAGCTTCGCAATCCGCTCGCTTCGCTCAAGGGACACGCGCAGCTCCTCGTCGAAGACCTCGAAGATGCACCGAACGAGAAGTCGCGAAAGAAGGCCGAACGCGTGGTGCGTGAAGCCGAGCGCCTCGAGCTCCTCACCACGTCTCTCTTGGACTTCGTGCGGGACGGCCCGCTCGAGCGTCGAACCATGAAGGCACGAGAGCTGGTCGACCTCGCGCTGACCGACCTCGCCGCGGATCGCGTGGACGTGGCCATCAATCCCGCGGTGGGCTCCGTCTCCGTCGATCCGAACCGACTCGCACGCGCCCTCCACAACCTGGTCGACAACGCACTTCAAGCCGCCGCGGACAGAACGGTCGAGCTTCGCGTCACGCCTTCGGGCTCGGGCGTGCGTTTCGTCGTGCGCGACCACGGCCCCGGCATCGAGCCCGGCACCGAGACGCAGATCTTCGAGCCCTTCGTGACCACGCGAACACGAGGCACGGGTCTCGGCTTGGCCGTGGCGCGCCGGGTGGCCGAGCAACATGATGGTACGCTCACGGCCGAAAACCACCCTTCGGGCGGAGCCGTCTTCACGCTCACCGTACGCACATGACGCAGCCGAAAGAAAAGATCCGCGGACGCATTCTCGTCGCCGACGACGAGGAAGGGCTCCGTACGTTCCTCGCCGAGTCGCTCGAGCGCGACGGGCACGAGATCGAGCAGGCCGAAGACGGCGCAGCGGCCCTGGCCGCAGCGCGCGAGGAGCCGTTCGACGTCATCCTCACCGACCTCAAGATGCCGAAGCTTGACGGCATGAGCCTCGTTCGCACGCTCCGAACCGAGCAGCCGAACGTCGAGCTCATCGTGCTCACCGCCTTCGGCGACGTGGGTACCGCCGTCGAAGCGATGAAGCTCGGCGTCTTCGACTACTTGCAAAAGCCCGTAGCGAGCCCTTCGGCGGTTCGCGAGCTCGTGCGATCGGCCCTCGCAAGACGCGCGCAGCTCGACGTCGCTCCGAGCCCGCCGGCGCCCGAATCCACGCTGACGTTCGGCGCGCCGAGCATGGTTCCCGTCGTCGCGGCGTTGCAGAAGGTCGCCAAGAGTGGCGCGACGGTCCTTCTCCAAGGCGAGAGCGGCACGGGAAAAGAAGTGGCCGCGCGCACGCTGCACGAGACGAGTCCACGCGCCGACAAACCGTTCGTCGCCATCAACTGCGCGGTGCTCACCGAGAGCCTTCTCGAGAGCGAGCTCTTTGGTCACGAAAAGGGCGCCTTCACGGGCGCGCATGCCCAGAGGCGCGGCCGCATCGAGCTCGCCGACGGCGGCACCTTCTTCCTCGACGAGGTCGGAGAGCTCAAACCGTCGCTGCAAGCCAAGCTGCTGCGCGTTCTCGAGGAACGCAACTTCGAGCGCCTCGGAGGTTCGCAGCTCATCGAGGTCGACGTTCGCTGGGTTGCTGCCACGCACCGCGATCTGCGCCAGATGGTCCGTGAGGGCACCTTCCGCGAAGACCTCTATCACCGCCTCGCTGTGTTCCCGATCCGGCTGCCGCCTCTCCGCGAACGACGCGAAGACATCGTCCCGCTCGCCGAGGCGCTAATCGGCGAGCTCGCGCGCGCCGCCGGACGCAAGAAACCCGTTCTGGACCCCCAGCTCGCCACACGCCTGCGCGAAGAGAACTGGCCGGGCAACGTGCGCGAGCTTCGCAACGCGCTCGAACGCGCAATGATCCTCTCCGACGGCGACGTGCTTCGCCCCGAGCATCTCTGGCTCGAACCTTCGGAGACGTCCGAGCCGGTCGAAAGCGCATCGAAGGCCACATTGAACACGACGAACACCGCGACAGGCTCGCTCGCCGATCTCGAGAAGCAGACGATCGAGCAAACGCTCCGCGAAGTCTCCGGGAACCGCAAAGCCGCCGCCACGAAGCTCGGCATCGGATTGCGTACGCTCTACGACAAGCTGAAAAAGTACGGCATTCGCTGACCGCGGTTCGCAACCGGGAACGCCCCACGACGTGAGAGGGCGTTCCCCGTTCCCCGTTGGGCCGCGCGTATCAGCCGCGTTCGCGCATCAGTTCGCGCATGAGCGCAAGCAGCGCGGTCGCGATGGCGAAGCGCGGGTTGACCTTCGAGCCATCGAGCTTCAGCTCGAACTCTTTGACGAAGAACTTGCGGCGCTCTTCGATCGACGCGGCCTGCCCTCCTCCGAGGCTCAGGTGCCAGCGGCCGGGGATGAGCGGCATGCCGAAGAAGGTCGGGAGCATGCGGCGCAGGAGACCGTTGGAGTCTTCGAGGAGCTCGCCGACGACCGCTTCGCCATTGCCGAGTACGTCCCACGCGTCGCCGACGAGCGACTTGAGACCACGGTGCCTCACCGTGCCGAGGAGCGCCCCCGTCTGCGCGTCGAAGACGTCCGTGATGATGTTGAGGCCGATCGCCTGACGCGCCTTGATGCGCAGAAGCGGAACGCGCTCGCTCTCGTCGGCGAAGACGTTCCACTCGTCCTTGAACGTCATCAGCTTGTGACGAACGAAGAGACAGAGCGAGCCATCGGGCGCGAACACCTTGAAGGTGCGGCCGAGGAGCGTCCAGAACGGCCGCTGAACGAGATAGCTCGAATGCGAGAAGGGATCGTTGGCGAGCGGCTGGCTCGGAGCGATAGCGAGCTGATTCATGCGCACAAGCTATCTCGTTGTCGACCACTTCCTTCGAGAGATCGCACGCAGCGGCACGTTTCCACGGACGGCGGACGTGATCCGCTCAGAAAAACGCCTCCGGGCCCTCTTGCGACTTGCCTTCCGTAGGCGTCTTTCTCCCGAAAGGTGAGAAGCGCATGAAGAAGGTCACTCGAATCCGATCGTGGTGAAGACGTAGTTCACGGCACGCGGCGACCCCACGAATGGCGCCAGCGGCGTGGCGGAGAATCGTTCGGAGATACAGGAGCCTGTTCCCGTGCGCGCGTAGGGCGGGCCGATGTGGAGACGCGAGATCTTCCCATTCGGTTGGACAAGCACACGAATGCTCCCGGGACCGCGCGGGCTGCCCTTGCGAAGGCACGAGCCGAGATTGGCCGCGGTCTCGTCGAAAGCCTGGACGACGGCTGCTTGATCGAAGGCGCGTGCCGGCGCCGGAGCGATGGCATGTGCGTCGGAGAGAACGAGCGCGTTCGGGTCGCGCTCGACGCCGCGCATCCTTCGCGCATCCGGCGCGTTCGCCACGTTTCCGCGAGCGCTCGTTCGACCGTGCGTGGTCGCGACGATGGCGATGAGCCCAACGCCCACGAGCCCGACGAGCAACGAAGCCGCCAAGGCGGCATATCGAAGACGCGGCGTCGTCTTGCTCGCCACCGGCGGTGCCGGCGCTTCCGCCATGGTCCATCGCGAAGCGTGGTTGGCCAGGGGGTCGTCGAGCGTCGCGCGCGACTCGCGCGAGGCAACGGCCGCTTCGTCGGCGAACATTGGCGGCGCAGGCACAGTGTCCGGTCCGCGCAGTCCCTCCTCGGGCTGCGTCGTCACGTCGGGAGCGACCGGGAAGACGGCCGAGGTCACGACGGGGGGAGCCACTTCGCCGGTGCATGAACTCGCAGGCGGCGGAGGTGGCGCGAGGTCCGGCAAGGGACGGAGCGGAGGAACCAAGACGATCGGCGCCGGCGCGAGAGCAGCCATCGAACGCACGGCAGGCTCGGTCGTAACCGAAGGCGGTGGCACGAGCGGCGTCTCACACCCAACCGGCGGCGCGGGCGGAACCGATGGCGCTCGCGCGGCGGGAACTGCAGGCGTAGGCGCGGGCGTGGCGGGAACTGCAGGCGTAGGCGCAGGCGGCACCACCGACGGCTCTCGCGTCGCAGGAGCTGCCGTGACCACCGGCGCGGGCGGCACCACCGAGGGCGCTCGCGAGGCGGAAGGCGCGGACGCGACGGTGGAAGCGGGCATCTTCACGGGCAGAACGGAGACCGTCGTTTGCACCGGCGCCAGCAACTTCGGTATCGAAGGTGGCGGCCGACTGACGAAGGTCGACGTCGTCGAGAGAGGCTTCGGCGCCGCCTGGAGCGGAGCCGCGCGTTGAACGACGCGTTTGACGTCGTCCCAGAAGGCACGCAGATTTGCGTGACGCTCGCTCGGAGCCGGCGCCAGTGCGCGTGCGAGGACCGACTCGAGATCCCGAGGAATGGAGATTCCTTGTGCGCGACGTGAAGGCGGCTCCCGGCCCTCGATGACGTGGAGCATCTCGGACGGGTGCGTACCCGGCGCGAAATACGGACGTCCCGCCATCGCCTCGAAAAGCACGAGCGCGAACGCGAACACGTCGGTTGCCGCGCAGGGCATGCCGAGCTTTCGATTGAGCTGCTCCGGCGCCGCGTACGACGAGAACAGGAGGCGGAGTCCGGCAGCGGCGTGCGACACCTCGGGGTTTCGCGCCATGCCGAAGTCGAGAACCTTCAGCACCTCTTTCTCGTGAACCTTCGAGAGAAAGAGGTTCGTCGGACCGAGCGAGTGATGAGCCACGCCTTCGGCGTGCGCGTGCGCGAGAGCATCGGCGGCCGTCTCGAGCAACTCGACTGCCTGCGCGGCGCTCCGCGGGCGCGTCTTGGTACGAGCGCGCGTGGCGAAGTCGGCCGCGAGCGATCGCCCCTCGAGCCACTCGCGAACGAAGTACGGAATGGTCGCGCCCGTGCGTGGAGCGAGCGTGGTGCCGAACGCAAGCGGTTGCACCACGTGCAGGTGGCCCTGCGCGAGGCGATAGTGCACGCGCACGCCCTCGCGGAAGCTCTCGGCGATGGGCTCGACGAGCTCCGGCGCGAGCGTCTCCGGCAAGTTCAGGCACTTGATGGCGACCGGCGCATTGAGCGCCTTGTGGAACCCGCGATACACGACCGTGAGGTCGCCTTCGCCGATCAGCTTCTCGACACGAATGTGTTGGTCGAGAAGATCGCCCTCGAGGTCGAACGGATCTTCGTTTGGTGATCCGACCTTCGCGAAGGCGATCGCGTCCACCATCGATGCAAAAATAGCATGACGGTGGCACGATGAGAGTGGTCGACCGATCGACCGCTTCGAAGTGAGGCGCTTGGGATGCGCACATGAACGAGAGCGCCCTACCTCTCGAACGCTCTCGAGCGCTCTCGAAACGCTCTCGAACGCTCGCCGGCACGCCATCGCCTCGAGCGATCGCCCTTATTTCTAGGCCTTCGTGAGCATTCCGACCACGCGCGTCACGCGCTCGCGAAGCTCGGGCCCCTTCGGGATGAAGTCGTGGGCGCCGAGCTCCAACATCAACTGCACGTCCATCGCGGAGCCACCGGCGCTCATGGCGACCACCGTGGAGGCGTCCACCAAGTGCACACCGCGGAGGTACGTGAAGAGCTCGAAGCCGCTCATCTTCGGCATCATCAGGTCGAGGAAGACGAGGCGCGGAGGCTTCTTGCGGAACGCTTCGAGCGCCTGCTGGGCATCCGTGGTCACCACCACGTCGGCTCCCGGCGCCGCCTGCTTCACGTACATACCGACGAGGCGTCCGATGTCCTTGTCGTCGTCGACGATGAGGACGGTGAGCGAGGAATCGCCTTCACGAGACGAGCGCCCGGCCCCTCTCGCGCCGAGCTCGCTTCGACGAATCGCGTCTTTCGCCGCGCGCAGCTGCCACACGACGGCATCCATCGACGAGGGGCGATCGGTCGGATCCTTGGCCATCAACTGGCCGACGAGCTCGCTCAACTTTCGCGGGACATCCGCCACGCTGGCGAGGACCGGCACGTCGGCCTGCGCGTGCATGAGAACCAGGTCGAGATCGTTGTCGGCCTCGTACGGGAACCGTCCGGACAAGACGCGGAAGGCGAGAATGCCGAAGGCGTAGGCGTCGACGAGGTTCCAGCCGGCGTGCGCGACCTTCTGGGAGACGATCTCCGGTGCCATGAAGGAGGGCGTTCCGGCAACGAGCCCGCCGTCCGGCTCGTATTCCGCGCGCACGAGCCCGAGGTCGGTGAGGACCACGCGACCGTTGGCCGAGAGCAGAACGTTCTCCGGCTTCACGTCACCGTGGGAGATGCCGGCGCGATGGATCGCTGCCAGGCCATCGGCGATGGCGACGAGAACGTCGAGCCGCTCGGAGATCGGCAGGCCAGTCGACTCGAGACGCTCGAGATGCTGCGCGAGCGTCACGCCGGAGACGTGCTCCATCACCATGTACTCGACGGACTGAACCTGCGGCGGGCCGCCGAGCGGCGCAACCGACAGACGGCGTGCGTGCTTGCCGAACGCATACACACCCACGACGCCAGGATGGCGGAGCGCAGCGAGTGCTTGGGCCTCGGCACGAACCGAATACGCCATGTCGGGGAAGTTCGCTTTGATCGCCACACGACGCGCGAGGTGGCGATCGTACGCGTCGAAGACCTGGCCCATGCCTCCGTGGCCGAGGACGCCGCGAATCTCGTAGGTGTCCGCGAGGACCTCCCCGATATGGAAGATCGTCCCGGGCTCCTCCGGCGCGTCCATGGCGCTCAGGAGATCAGCGGGCAGACCGGCCAGCGGATCGTGATCGCTCAACGAGAAGCTCTTCCAGCTCGTCCAGCTCGTTTCGGGAGGCGTCGACATGGGAGCACGTTCCCGCCCCGCGCTCGATCCTACACGAGGACGAGGTGGCGCGAAGACTGGAAGGTCATCCTGGGCAGAGTCGTCGCTCGAGCCACGTGACGGTGGTGTCTCCGTAGAGAATCCAGACGGCACCAAACGAGTCGACGGCCATGGCAATGTCGGTCACCCGGCGACCATCGGCGATGACACCCATCGACGAAAAGGTGCCGCGTTTGTCGACACGTCCGAGCTCGAGGACACGCGGCGAGCCCGGTTCGCGGGTTTCGGGGCGCACGCGGGCGACCCAGATGACGTCGCCAGCGCTGCGCATCGTGGTGCCGATCGGCGCGGGATCGAGGCCGTTCGGATAGAGCGACCAAACCGCAGGCACGTCGTCCTTGGGCGGATCCTGCACGGGAACCGCGGCCATGCCGAAGTCGCTCGTCTCGTACGGAAGCGGCAAGAACGCGAACAAGCCCGTGCCCGGCGACGAGCCGAGAGCAAAGTCGACACCGCGCTCGGGTGGACCACCGACGAAGATGACGGTGTCGCTTCCGAGCGCGAGCTCCTTGTTGCGCATCGACAAGAGCCGCGCGTGAACGGGGACCATGGCGGTGCGGGTATCGAGATAGACGGCCACGACGCCGTCGCCACGAGGGACGAGCTGCAACGTGGTGGCCCCCGCCCCTTCGTCCGAGAGACGCTGCGTTTCGCCGTCGTCGAGTGTGACGAAGGCGTGGAGCATCTGCCCTTCCGACGTCTGCCGCGTGTCGAGCGTGGCAACGACGGCGTGCCCGTCACCGAGCGATGCTGCCGCGATACGTGCGCCCGGCCGAGCTTTCGCGACGGGCTTCGTGTCGGTCGCACCGAGCGTCGTCCGATTGACGATGCCCCCCGGCGCCGAACAGTACACGAACCGATCGGCGACCACGCATGGCGGCCAGCGAACACCGACGAACGACGACGGCTTCGGAGGAACCACCCCCGGCGCATTGGCAGCTTGCGGACGGGTGATCGGGACGGACGAAATGCGCGGACGACCGCCGTCGTTGGTGACGAGCTTCAGCTCGTGAGACGCCGCAACGAGGGCCGCAGGACCACGGAACGATTGCTCGGCCGGGCCGTAGAGAAGCCGACACGCCGACGCTCCGCCGTCCTCCGCGGGCCGCGCCGCCGCCTTGGTCTCCGCGTCCGCCGATGCATCGACGACCGCATCGGGTGATGCCGCATCCGCGATTGGTGACGAGGGCGCCGATGCAGGCGCCACCGGGATGGCCGCGTCCTTCGCAGCGTCCGTCGCCGGTTCATGACGTCGGCAGGATGGGAGCACGACGAGAAGGCCGAGAGGCAGCAGTGCGCCGAACGCGATTCGTCGAGGCCGAGGGCCGAACACCGATCGAGGATCTACACGAACCGGAGGATCAGAAACCTGGATCCTGGATGAACCGGCCCCCCCTGTGCAGCGGACGACAACCCGCTGGAATCACTAGGCACACATTGTGGTACCCAACGTGCACACGCCGTTGCCATGCGTCGTTTCGCGTTCCTTGCGCCTGTTGTTCTGAGCCTCGCGGCCGCTTGCTCGTCGGCTCCCTCCGAGGACGTCGCCGGTGACGAGGCGGAGCTCAACTATCGCAGCGACGTCGGTCGCGAGTTCGACGTGGTCGGCGAAGTCTCGGTTCCGATGGTCGGCCTCGACGTGAACCTGACCGGTGACGCGCGCACGACGCGCGCGAGCAGCATCGCGAAGGACAAGATCACCGACATCACGGAAGCCCTCGACAAGAAGCTCTTCGAGATCTGGCCGGAAGAGAAGCGCAGCAAGGAGAAGAACGTCATCGCCATGATTCGCATGTCGACGCCCAGTGGCGGCGAGCTTCGCGAAGCCGACGGCGGCTACGTCTTCACCTACCACGCGCAGGTGGCCGGCCCGAACGCGCTCCTCGAGACGTTGCCTCTCGCACGCGACGGAGTGAAGCGCTCGCTCGCACTCGAGTTCGGCATCCACAAGGAGCCCCTCACCCTGAGCTGGTCGCCCGCCACGCAGACAGCGAACTCGTATCCGCTCTACGCGGACATGTTCGAGGACGGACTCGACGTCTACGTCCACGTCGGCGGCGATCACCTCACGCCGAGGCACGATCTCGACGAGGCCAAGGCCATCTACACGGAGCTCACGACCAGCCTCGGCCTCCGGTCCCCCGTGGGTCGCTTCGAAGATCTGAAGATCGACTCGCCTCCGTTGAAGGGGTCGATGACCGTCGCCGGCAAGGCGGTCGAAGTGCGCGCATCGCTCGTTTGGGCCGACATGGCGCCGGCCGACAAGCTCGATACGCTGCTCGATGCGTTCAAGACCCACGTGAAGACGGCCGACGTGGTCATCTACCGCGGGCACGCGGGCACGCAGCTCGATTACAGCGGCGTCGTCGCCCACTACAACCCCCGCGTCTCGATTCCGGCGACCGAGTTCCGCAACCTCGATCTGCCGAGCAAGTACCAGCTCTTCTTCTTCGACGGCTGCGAGACGTACACGGGCTACGCCGATCAGATCTACGAACACCCCAAGAAGGACGAGAAGAACGCCGATGTCATCACGTCGGTCAGCTTCGCGAGCGCGCTCTACCGCGGCGAGGCCGTTCGGTCGTTCCTCCACAGCGTCATCGACAAGACCGGCGAGAAGTGGATTCCCCGCTCGTGGGACGACGTCATCTCCGGCCTGAACAAGACCCAGCTCGGCCCCTGGACGTCGATCTACGGGGTGCACGGCCTCGAGGACAATCCGCGCATGTCGATGCTCGCGGACCCGTCGTGGATCGGACACGCGTGCACGTACAACTCGGACTGCCGGGGTGACGATTCGCTCTGCATCGCCATGCCGTCGGGCAAAACCTGCGGCGCAGCGTGCACCGACGACAGCGGTTGTCCGACCGGCAACAAGTGCATCGCCGTCACCTCGCAGAGGTTCGGCACCACGAAGCAGTGCGCTCCGGCACGTTGAACCTTACGCGCGCGTAGCCCAGGCAACCGGGCGCGCCGCAGCACGAACGACGAGACGGGCCGCTTCTTCGGCCCTCGAGCGCGCCCCGGGGCGAGGTCGGGCCTGCTGACCGAGGTCGGCCAGGATGCGATCGGTGCACTCCATCGCACTGGCCGCCGCCAGCTCCGTTCCCACGCCCGCGCACCGGCATTGCACCCCGCGAGATAGAGCCCCCGCACCGGCGTGTGCACGGGCGGGCGATTCCTCCCGACTTGATCGGGCGTCTGCCCCGTCGAGACGGCAGGGCCGAACTCCTTGCCGATCCAGTTCTCGATGAACTCGACGCCGAAGGTGTCGATGAAGAGAGCATGATCGTCGAGCCCGGGCACGACCCGGCGGATCGCGCGCAGCATCGCCTCTTCCCATGAGGCGGGCGTCGACACGAGCGGCACGTCGCTGGTCGGAGCCACCGCACAGAGCGTGAGCAGCTGATGGCCGGGCGGAGCGAGCGACGCATCGAAGTTCGTCGGAATGGGGCAATAGAACGGGACGATCGGCGGGACTTCACCGCGAAGCACGTGGGCGAACATCGACTTCATGTCGCTGGCGGAGGCGGTGGCGAGGTCGATCCCCTCCCCGACTCCACCGACGATGCAGCCGGCGTCGACGAGCTTTTTGCGCAGCCCGATCTTCGCCTGCACTGCGATGTACGAGCTTCGAATCTTCGACACGCGATCGACGTAGGCGTGAGGGAAGTGCTCTTTGCCGACGAGCGTGTTCACCGTGGTGCGAAGGCTCGACGTGGAGACCACGATGTTCGCGGGAATCACCGTGCCATCGCTGAGCTCGACACCGGAAACGTGCCCCTCGTGAACGACCACCCGACGAACGCCGACTCCCAGTCGAACGTCGGCACCACGCGACCGCGCGAGACGAACGTACGTCTCCGGGATCGCAATCGAGCCGCCGCGCGGATAGCTGAGCGCGTTGTCGGCCGCCATCTTGCGGAAGCAATAGAGCGCCTCGCCTGCGGAGACCTCCCAGAACGGCAGGATGAAGTAGAGGCCGAGCAAGAAGCCGAACACGCCGATGGTCGGGCCGTGATCGGTGAACGGCGCGACGAAGTCTTCGATGGTCATGCCGTCGAGGGCTTCGACGTCGTCGTCGCTCATCGTGAGGATATGCGCGAAGAGGCGTGCTGCACGAAGAGCCTCCGTGGGCGACATGTCGAGCGCCATCGCGAGCTCGAGTGCGAAGCGAGGCATGCGCATCACGTCGGCCGGCACGGGCACACGCCGAACACCATCCTGCTCGAGACCGAATCCCGCCTTCTTCAAGACTCGCAGTGGGCTTCGAAAGCCTCGAGGCCGCTCGGCGAGGAAGCGAAGCTCGGCGATGTCCTTCGTGCGAACGAACCGAATCGCACCATCCGAGCCAACGCGGCGAAGAACGTCACCGAGCGGACCGCGGTTGCCGCGGCAGAACATGTGCGTCCCGATGTCGACGTGGAAACCTTGCTTGTCGTAGCCCGAGCACGAGCCCCCGACGCGTCGGTTCTTCTCGACGAGCGTAACGGAAATACCGGCGTCGGCGAGGAGCAGCGTCGCCGCCGTTCCCCCGATCCCGGCCCCAATCACGACGGCATGCATCGCCCTGAGAAGCGTAGCGCAGACATCGCGCAACGCCCGCGCGGCAATGCATCACGACGAGCTATGTCTCGTGACTCACGCTCAGCGGAGGAGGCCGTCGACCAAGGTCGTCGCGAAGAAGCCGAGGCTCACGTAGGCGTTGCAGTCGAAGAAGGCTTTGCCGATCTGCGAGAGATCGACCTCGCCTTGGCTCGCGTCACGCGGGCGCACGAGACGATGCTCGATGACGAGCACGACCGCGACGGCGATCACACCGAGGAAGAACACGATGCCGCGCTGGAGGAAGTACCCCGTTGCGGCGAGCATGGCCACCGTCACCACGTGCGAGACCGCGGCGATGCGCATCGCGCCGCGCGTGCCGAAGCGCGACGGAATCGAGAAGAGGCCGTGCGCGCGATCGAACTTCTCGTCTTGGAGCGCATAGAGGACGTCGAAGCCGAGAAGCCAAGTGAGCACCGCCACCATCAAGGCGAGGATGCCGGAGTTCGGCGTGGCGCCCATGCCGACCCATGCGCCGCCCGGCGCGAGCGCGAGCGCGAAGCCGAGCCACGCATGCGCGGCCCACGTGAAGCGCTTGGCCAGCGAGTAGCCGAGGAGAACGAGGAGAACCGGAAAGGACAAAAGCGCGGGCCAGCGACCGAGGAGGCTCGCGAACCCGCAGAACGCGAGGCCCGACACGACCGTCAGGATCAGCGCTTCACGCGGAGCGATGCGCCCGGAAGCGACGGGGCGGCCCTTCGTGCGGTCGTTCTTCGCGTCGATGTCGCGATCGGCCCAGCGATTGAACGCCATGGCGCTCGTGCGCGCGCAGACCATGCAGAGCACGATGGCCCCCAGCCGAAGCGGCGTGAGCTTCTCGTGCGGGACGGCCATCGCCAAGACGACGGCCGCCGCTGCGAACGGCATCATGAAGATCGTGTGCGAGAACGTAACGAGCTCGGCCCACTTCCGAAGACGCGCGATCATCCTTGAGACTCCGAAAAACGTGAAGCGAGCTGACGGCGTGGCAGCCGAAGATTCGCGAGCATGAAGGCAGCGGGGTCGCCCTGAATCGAGGCGTCGACCACGAAGACACCCGGGCGCGTCCCTTTTGCGAAGCGCCCCAGATCGGCGCGCCCGAGTGCGCGCGCCCCATTCCACGAGGCCATCTGGAACAGCTCCCACGCGGGCACGCTGGGAAAGCGATCCGCGAGAGCCTTGGCCTCGCCGAGCACGTCGAGCGACGGCGAAGACGCCAGCGAATCGGTTCCGAGCGCCGGCGCGATCCCCGCTTCACGCACGGCGAGGAGCGGCGGAAGGCGCGATTCGATCGTGAGATTCGAGCGCGGGCATAGCACCACCGGTGCGCCCTTCTCCCGCACGCGCACGAGCTCCTCGAGGCGCGCATCGGTGAGGTGCACGAGAAGCACGTCGGGCGAGAGCGCCCCGAGCTCGTCGGCGTAGTCGAAGAGCGGCTTCTTCGGGAACGCGGGACGGTGCTTGGTCATCCCCAGGAGCCACTCCGGCACAGGTCCGTCGTCGTGCTCGATGGCGCGACGCTCGCTCGCGTGCTCCGCCATGTGCAGGCTCGTCTTGACCCCGCGCGCGCGCGCCCCGTCGAGGAGCGCGCGAACGGCATCGGGATGCGTGGTGTAGAGCGTGTGAGGCGCCGGCGCGTACGTCAGGTCACTGGTGGGCCACTGCGAAACGCGCTCTTCGCGCTCGACGCGGAGCCCCTCCACACGACGAAGGACGCTCGCGCGGTCGTGTCCGAACACCTCATGGAACACGGCGCCGCCGATGCCGCGGCGCGCGAGCGAGGTGACGGCGGCAAGCGTGTTGGTCACGTCGCCCACGGCGACCGTTGCCGACTGCACGAGCTCGTCCATGGCTAGGGCGACGCCCTCGGCATCTTCCTCGGGCGCCATCTCGCGTCGTGTGCCGATGAGCCCGGTGACCCAGGCTACGAAGCCTCGACCACCGGGCACCCGGCCGCGCATCGACGAGAGCTCGAGATGCGTGTGCGCGTTGACGAGGCCAGGGAAAACCACGCCCTTCGCACGCACGACGTCGGCGCCGGAATGGCGAGGCACCACCTCCGTCGCGCGCCCCACGTCGACCACGCTTCCTTCCGGAAGCTCGTGGCCTCGCGCGGCGACGACGACCGCACCGTCGGCGATGGACGGTCCGTCGCCCGGGAGAACGTGATCGGCGTGGAAGAGGCGGACGCTCATGGCGTTCAGACCGGTTCGGTCAGCCAGTCGTAACGAACGTTGCGACGAACGGAGCGGAAGCCCGCTTCCTTGATGCGCCCCTCGATCTTGTCCGCGTTGATGCCGAAGGTGGTGCCGGCGCTCGAGACGACGTTCTCTTCGAACATGACGCTGCCGAAGTCGTCGGCGCCGAAGCGGAGCGCGACCTGACCAACGGCCGGGCCCTGCGTGACCCACGAGGCGCCGACGTGATCGACGTTGTCGAGCATGAGCCGCGCGACCGCCTGCGTGCGCAGGTAGAGGTGCGTACCGTGCTCGCCCGGGAGGATGTGCACGCCCTTCTCGAACTGGAAGTCCCAGCAGAAGAAGGCCGTGAAGCCGCCGGTCTCGTCTTGGAGATCGCGGACCTTCAGGAGGTGCTGCACGCGCTCTTCGGGCGTGTCGATCGTGCCGTACATCATCGTGGCGCTCGAGCGGAGCCCCATCTGATGCGCGGTGCGCATGACGCCGAGCCATTCGGCGCTCGTGCACTTCGTCTTGGCGATCTTGCGGCGAACGCGATCGACGAGAATCTCGGCGCCGCCACCTGGCACCGAGTCGAGGCCAGCGGCGTGGAGTCGCTCGAGGATCGTGCGGACCGGGAGCTTCTCGAGGTTCGAGAGGTGGATGATCTCCTCGGGCGAGAGCGCGTGGAGACCGAGCTTGTACTCGCTCTTCATCCAGCGGAAGAGATCTTCGTACCAGGTCAGCGGCAGCTCGGGGTTGAGACCGCCCTGGAGGAGGATCTGCACGCCGCCCGCGTCGACCACTTCCTGCAGCTTCTTGCCGAGGACCTCGCGCGAGAGAACGTACCCTTCGGGATGCCCGACCGGCCTGTAGAAGGCGCAGAAGCGGCAGCTCGTGGTGCAGACGTTCGTGTAGTTGACGTTGCGATCGACGATATAGGTGACGACGCCCTTCGGGTGCTTGCGACGACGCACGGCGTCTGCCGCGAGACCGAGCTCGAAGAACGTACCTTCACGAAGCAGACGCGTTCCTTCGGCAAGCGAGAGACGCTCTCCATCGGCGGCGCGGGAGAGGAGCGCATCGAGCGAGGGACGTGCACGTGTCCCGAAGCTGGTGCGCGACGGCGGCGGCGCGCTGATTGGACGACGCACCGACGATACCGGCTCCGCATCACCCGCCGCGCTGAACACCGCCGAGCACGACGGAAGCAGGTGCGCACGCGCCGCTTCGATCCAGAAGCGCTCCATCCCGCGAAGCTCGTTGTCGCCGAGATCGTGGCAGAGCGAATCGCGGAGGTACGACTGCAGCGAGGCCTCGGCGAGGCCCGTGCGCGCCGCGTGCTCCTTCGCGATCGCGTCGCGACGCAGAAGACCTTCACGTTTCGCCGCACGAAGCAGCTCTTCGTGCTCGGCACGAACGGCGCCGGGCCGCGCGAACCAGGCCGCGAACACGAAGGGCAGGCCCGTCCAGTCGATCCAATCCTCGGCGAGGTCGAGGCGGTACGGGAACCGGTTCTCCACGTCGAGCGCGGCATCGCCGATGATCAGCGCGCCAGTGCGATCCTTCACGGCCTCGATTGCCGCTTGCGGCTCAGCGCCGAAGAGATGCGGCGTGAGCTTGCGACGCTGGAGGAGCAAGCGACCGAGCACGACGCTGGTGCGCGACGACAGATCGAGGCCGATCGAGGTGAGCTCGTGGATCGGTCGCTCCGATACGATCGAGACGCTGCGCACCTTCGTACGGCACGCGATGGCCATGCCACGAATCAGGCGAAGGTCGCCGATGGTCGCCGCCGCCGCGACGGGCAACAGGCCCACGTCGGCTTCTTTCTCGGCGAGCGCACGTGCAAGCTCGCTCGGCCGCGCAAGCTGCAGGTCGACGATCTTCGCGGCCGGACCGTCGCGAAGCGTTTCCCAGAGCGGGCGCGCGTTGAGATACTCGACCGCGTAGACGCGCAGGCGGTCCGCCTCCTCGACCTTCACCACGTTGCCAGCAGTGGTCACGACGAGACCTCCTTCGATCCACGCGCGGGCTGCACGACGGCCAGTCGCTTGTTGCGTTCCTTCACCTTCATGGCCGCTTCCGGCGCCTCGGCACGCGGATGCTCGCGAACGACGTTGTAGAGCGTGTCACGCTCGACCGGGATGCGCCCCGCTTCACGAATGAGGCGCACGAGCTCGTTGTAGCCGAGCGCGCCCGGCGAACGCGTGCCGGCAGCCTTGTAGATGGTCTCGTGCACGATCGTGCCGTCGATGTCGTCGGCGCCGAAACGAAGCGCGATCTGCGCGACGTCGGGGGTGAGGCTCACCCAGTACGCCTTGATGTGATCGACGTTGTCGAGCATGAGCCGGCTCACGGCGAGCGTGCGCAGGTCGTCGACGGCGGTGG
The DNA here is from genome assembly GCF_001263205.1 of Labilithrix luteola. Classification (GTDB taxonomy): domain Bacteria; phylum Myxococcota_A; class Polyangia; order Polyangiales; family Polyangiaceae; genus Labilithrix; species Labilithrix luteola. The sequence continues at coordinate 6,884,361 of NZ_CP012333.1, read as the reverse complement.
GCGCCGGCAGGTTCTTCATGCCGTTTCCATCGGGGTGGAACGCGAGCGGGATGAACGCCTGGAGGCCGTTCGTCTCGTCCTGCAGCTCGCGCACGCGCAGGATGTGATCGACACGGTGCGCGAACGTCTCGATGTGTCCGTAGAGCATCGTGATGTTCGTGCGCATGCCCATCGCGTGCGCGACGCGGTGCACTTCGAGGTACTCCTTCGCCGTCGCCTTGTCGGCGCTGATGCGCGAGCGAACGTCTTCGTCGAAGATCTCGGCGCCGCCGCCCGGAAGGCTATCGAGGCCGGCTGCGCGAAGGCGCTCGAGCACCTCGCGGTACGACATGCCGTAGTGCTGGGCGAAGAAGTGGATCTCGACGCCCGTGAAGCACTTCAAGTGGACGTCGGGCTTGATGCGCTTGAAGCCCTTGAGCAGGTCCTCGTAGTACGAGAACGGCAGCCCCGGATGCAGGCCGTTGACCACGTGCACCTCGGTGGGCGGATCATCCATCCGCACCTCGAGTTCGTGCCACGCCTCTTCGAGCGTCATCGTGTGAGCGCCCGGCATGTGCGCTTCGAGCTTCGCGAACGAGCAGAAGAGGCACGAGGCCACGCACACGTTCGTGACTTCGACGCGCATGTTGCGATTGAAGTACGTGCGGTCGCCGTGCTTCTTCTCGCGCACTTCGTTGGCGAGCTGGCCGACGGCGAGCAAATCCGGCTCGAGGAAGAGCGCCATGCCGTCGTCGAACGTCAATCGCTCGCCGGCGCGAACCTTCTGTCGAATCGTATCAAGCACCGGCCACCTCCTGCGTGGACGAAGACGCGTCGCTCCTCTTGCCCTGCTCGCCGATGAACACCGGCAAGCGGCCCGCATACCGTACGAGGTCCGCGAGCTCGCGCTTCATGAGCGAGCGCAGATCGACCATGCCCTGCCCTTTGACCTTCTTCGTCTCGTCTTCGAGGATCGGCAGGCCGCTCTTGCGCGTGATCGGACCGCGCAGGTCGGTCGCGCCGAAGCCCAGGGCCACTTGTGCGAGCTCGAGCCCCCACTTGCCCCAATCGATGCCGACCTTGGTTCCGGGCGCCGAGGAGATACGCGCAACGGCCACTTCGCGAAGCACGTCGAGCTCGCTGGGAGCACCGTCGACCCACAGCACCGAGTCGTCGTTGCCTTCGTGGATGCGCACCTCGGTGCCTTCGTCTTCGGCGCGCACCAGATCGGCCACCGCGCCGAGCGCGAGGAGATCCGCCGAACGCCACGAAGCGATCGCTCCGCGAACCACATCCATCTCGCCGCCCCGACGCGCCGTCAGCACGGGCAAGAGCCCGGCGCGCGCGATTGCCTCTTCCACGAAACGCGTCACGATCGCTCCTCCTTGCTCACACGCAGATCGGGATCGCCCCAGCGACGGAGCAGGTCGTGCTCCACACCGAGGTGATCGAGCACGCGACCGACGATGGTGTCGATGGCCTGCTCGAGGGTCTTGGTCTTGCCGTAGAAGGACGGCATTGCCGGCATGATGGTCGCGCCGGCGCGCGCCAGCGTGGTCAGGTTCTCGAGGTGAATTACCGAGAGCGGTGTCTCGCGCGGAACGATGACGAGGGGCCGGCGCTCCTTGATCATCACGTCGGCCGCGCGCGTCAGCAGCGTATCGGAGATGCCGTGGGCGACGCGTGCGCACGTTCCCATCGAGCACGGAAGGATGGCCATCGCGTGCCAGCCCGCACTGCCGCTCGCGAAAGGCGCGTTGTAATCGCGCATCCCCCAGATCGGCAGCGGCGCGATCTCTTCACGGAGGTTGCCGCCACATTCGAGCGCCCAGACTTCGGGGGCGGTCGCCGAGAGGCACACGCCGAGCTCCACGTCTTCACGGGTGCGGAGCACCTCGAGGAGGCGCTTGGCGTAGGGCGCGCCGCTCGCCCCCGTGATGCCGACGACGATCTTGCGCTTCTTCATGCCCGCGCCTCGTGAACGCCGTTGACGCTCGACCTCACGAGAGGCGACGTACCTTCGACGAGCGAGGCCACGCCGAGGGTGAGCTCCGATGCGCCGACGTTGCCGAAGCCTTCGCTGCGAAGGAGCTCTTCGTACTCCGCCTTCGTGACGAAGCCCTGCATGCTCTCGGAGAGGTACGCGTAGGCGTCGCGATCCTTCGCGATGACCGAGCCGAGGACGGGCAACGCCGCGTCGAGCGCCGCACGATGCAGCGCACGCGTTCGAAGGAGCTTCGGCTGGAAGAGCTCGAGGGTGATGAAGAGGCCGCCGGGGCGGAGGACACGCTTCACCTCGCGGACGCCCTTGCGGAGATCCGAGAGATTCCGCATCCCGAAACCGCAGACGACCGCGCCGAACGTACCGTCTTCGAAGGGCAGGTCGAGCGCGTCGCCGACGACGGTCTCCGTTCGCGTGATCTTGCTCTGCCCGAGGGCGAGCATCTGCTCGGAGAAGTCACACGCCACGATGCGCGAATCGGGGAGAGCTTTCTCGAGGAGCACCGACAGATCGAGCGTGCCGGCGCAAAGGTCGAGCACCGCCGAGCCGTCGTGCTTCAAGAACGAAGCGATGCGCGCGACGGCCTTGTTGCGCCATCGCTTGTCGATGCCGAGCGACATCAGACGGTTCAAGAGGTCGTAGGTCGGTGCGATGCGGTCGAACATGGCGCGATTCGCGTTCGCGTGGGAGGCGGGCGCATCCTTGCGCGCCGACAGCTCGGCGACGAGGCGGTCTTTGCCCATGGCTCCTGATGCTCCCGGGGCGGTCAAAGGGATGCCGAGCGAGGCCCAGATCCCGTCCACGTGCGCCTTCACGGCGTCACTCTGCGTGCAGACGTCCGGCCACTCGCGCTTGTAGCCCTCCTCGGGCCACTTCCGCGTGCCGTCGATGCACATCTTCCCTCCCCACAAGGCCTGGTTTGCACCGTGATCGAGCTGATCGACGGGGCCATCGACGAAGGAGACGTCGCGCTTGGGATCGAGGTTCGCGAGAAGGCGCCACGCGATCTCGGGGATGTTCTGTACGTCGACGTCGTCGTCGACGACGCAGATGACCTTGGAGAAGGACATTTGACCCGAGCCCCACATGCCGTGCGCGATGCGCGAGGCGTGGAACGGGTACTGCTTCTTGATCGAGACGAGGACGAGGTTGTGGAACGCGCCCTCGATGGGCAGGTTCATGTCCACGACCTCCGGGAAAATCATCCGGAGGAGCGGCAAAAACAGGCGTTCGGTGGCCTTGCCGAGCCACGCGTCTTCCATCGGAGGCGGGCCGACGAGCGTGGACGGATAAACCGCGTCGCGACGGTGCGTGATGGCCGTCACATGGAAGCGCGGGAACGGCTCGACCGGCGTGTAGTAGCCGGTGTGATCGCCGAAGGGCCCCTCGTCGAACGGGATCTCGCTCGGATCGACGTAACCTTCGAGCACGAAGTCGGCGCCCGCGGGGACCTCGAGGTCGACCGTCTTGGCGCGGACGTACTCGACGGACTGGCCGCGCAGGAAGCCTGCGAACATCCACTCATCGATGCCATCGGGCAGCGGCGCGGTGGCCGCATACGTGAGGGCGGGATCGCCGCCGAACGCGACGGCCACTTCGAGACGCTTGCCGAGCTCCTTCGCGCGACGGAAGTGACGCGCACCGGTCTTGTGGATCTGCCAGTGCATCGCCGTCGTCCGACGGTCGATGCGCTGCATGCGGTACATCCCGATGTTGCGGATGCCCGTGTCCGGGTCCTTGGTGATGACGTTCGGCAGCGTGAAGAACGGGCCGCCGTCCTTCGGCCAGGTCGTCATGACCGGCAATGCGTCGAGGTCGACGTCGTCGCCCGTGAGCACCACCTCCTGACAAGGAGCGCTCGAGGCCTTGCGCGGGACCGCCGAAGCGAGGGCCGGCAGGCGGGTCGCCATGTCGGCGAGCTCGCGGGCGCTCTTCGGGGCGCGGGTATGGACGAGCTCTTCGATCGCACGGGCATGCTGCTCGAGATCGGCCACGCCGAGGGCGAGCGACATCCGACGGCGTGAGCCGTACGCGTTAATAAGGAGGGGGAAGCGGGAGCCTTTGACGTTCTCGAAGAGCAGCGCAGGGCCGCCCCCCTTCATCGTCCGATCGGCGATCTCCGCCAGCTCGAGGTGCGGATCGACCTCGCGCTGGATGCGCACGAGCTCTCCCTCGCGCTCCAAAACGCGAACGAACGCGCGCAATCCGTCGTACGCCATAGCGCCAGATCTCCCGGTCTCTGAAGTTTCAAAAACTTTTGAAACCTCTGTATAGGGCTCCATGACCGGGCGTCAAGACAGCGTTCGAGCGCACCGATCAGTTTGCGGAGCGAGTATTTCCGCCGAGTTCCGCGCCGCGCAAGGCACACGACGACGGATCCTCCGAACGGCCTTACATTGCCAGCCGATGAAGCCCGGCGATCACCCCGACTTCTTCCGTTTCCCCGCGCCCGAAGGCCGCTCGCGCGAGAGCACCATCCGGCTGGACCGGGAGGGCTACTTCTTCCACGACGAGGCCCCCGTCGAGCACCCCAAGCTCGCGGCCGCACTCCACACGTGGATTGGCCGGCACCCCGACGACGGGCGGTACATCCTCACGAACGGCTACGACTGGACGTACTTCGTGGTCGAGGACGTCCCGTTCTTCGTCCGGGCCATCCACGACGAGGAGGGAGACGCGGTCCTCGTCTTGAGCGACGAGACGCGCGAGCCCCTCGATCCCTCGACGCTCCGCGCCAACGATCGCGGGGAGCTCTATCTCGTCGTGAAGAAGGACGCGAAGGGCGGTCCGTACGACGCCAAACTCACCCGGCTCGCCCAGACCCAGCTCGCTCCGTTCCTCGAAGAGGCGAACGACGGCGTCATCGTGAAGACGCGACGCGGCCAGACGAAACTCCCCACATGAGCCACAACCGAGCGGACGACCCTGCAAGGCTCTCCGCGTGTGCGCCCTAACTGCGGCATATCCTCCGCGGGGAGGATACGCCGCGCGTCGCTTCCCCGTTATGCTGCTTGGTCTAGGGAGGCGAATGCACCGACGCGAGTTCCCCCCACGCGGGCTCCACCGAACCGACGACCGATCAGCATCCGCGAACGCTTGGACGATCATGGGGGGTACGTGATCGCGGAGTCGTCGAACACAGGGATCCTGCGTGCCGAGATCGCCCACGGCGATCGCGTCGACGTATGCGCGGCGGTCGAGTTGACGGAGCAGTCCGTCTTCCTCATCTCGGACGATCTCCCCGCGATTGGCGCGCGCATGAACGTGCGCCTCTCCTTCCCTTACGTCTTCTCCCCGATCGAACTTCGCGGTTCGGTGTCGCAGGTCCACATGAGCGGGCCGGGACGACCGAGCGGATACGTCTGCAAGTTCGAGATTCCGGATGCCGTCTCCGAGACGCGCCTCCTCTCCTTGCTCAACAACATCAGCCTGGCGAGCCCGCGAATCGCGAACCGCGGCGCAGCGCCGCGCGTCCGACTCCTGCTCGTCGAGGATGGCCGGCTCATCCGCGACATGTTCGCATACGCCGTCACCAAGTATTTCGAGCGTCGCGAGGGCCGCGTCGAGCTCACCCAAGCCGAGGATGCCGATGCCGGTTGGCAGCATCTGCAGGGCGGCGAGTTCGACGTCGCCATCGTCGATCACTTCCTCCCCGAGCCGTCGGGCGCGGCGCTCATCGCCAAGCTGCGCGCGAACACGCGCTTTGCGAAGACGACCACCATCGGCGTGAGCGTCGGAGGAGACCGCGCGCGGCGGGCCATGCTCGACGCCGGCGCGGATCTCTTCCTCGCCAAGCCCATCGTGTTGCGGGACCTGTTCCGCACGCTGGAGTTCCTCATGGCACGGAGCACGAGCGATGCCGGCGCTGCCTGAATCGAACGAAACGAGGCGAATCCTCGTCGTCGACGACAGCCCTCTTGCCCTCGAGATGGTCGAGAGCGCCCTCGTCGAAGAAGGTTTTGGAGTGGACTGCGCGATCGATCTGACCGCGCTCGAGAAGTTCCTCATCGGGTCGAAGCACGTACTCATCGTCTTCGACGTGCAGATGCCCGAGGCCTTCGGCGACGACCTCGCCGCAATGCTTCACGACACCTACGGGGTCACGGCGCCCGTCGTTCTCTTCTCGACCGTGGCAGACGAGGAGCTCGCCGAGCGCGCGAAGAACGCCAACGCGGCCGCCTGGGTATCGAAGGGTGCCGGCGTCGAGGCACTCGTGGCCCGCATCAAGAGTCTGCTCGCGGAGACGTCATGACCGAGGACAAGAGCAAGAAGTACTTCGGCCAGTTCGCCGCACTCGCGCGCGAACGGCTCGATCGCGCGCAGAAGAACCTCGGACCTCCCGCGGCCCCGCCGGAGGAGATCGTCGTTCGGGAGCTCCATTCGCTGGGCGACGAGGCCGAGCTCCTCGGTCTCCGCGACATCATCACGTTCGCGCGCGAGGCCGAGCACGCCGCGCGAACGTCGCGGCAAGACGAAGCCACGATGCACGAGTGGAAGGCGAAGCTACTCGTCGCCATCGGCCGACTCGAAGCCGCGATTCGCGCCGCCGAACAACCTGCGCAACCGTCGGCCAAGGCCAGCGCCCTCCGCGAGAAGTTCCGCGCGCAGTTCGCCCAGTCGGCCACCAAGCGCTACGAGCGCGCGGCGAGCCTTCTTTCGGGAGCCGGAGACCAGGCGCCGCTCGACAACGTGGCCTCCGAGCTGCACACGCTCGGCGGAGAAGCGGCGCTCGTCGGTTCGGCCGACATCGCCACGCTCTCGCGCATCGCCGAAGACGCCGCACATCGCAACGATCGCCGCGTTCTCCGCCACGCCCTCGATCAGCTCGAGGTGGCCATTTTCGCGGAAGACGTGCCGGGAGCAGTCACATGAGCAAGAAGCGCGTGGTCATGGTCGACGACTCGGTCCTCGCTCGCGCGATTCTCCGCGAGATCCTCGAGGGCGACGACGACATGGAAGTCGTCGGCGAGGCGCAGAACGCCTACGACGCGATCGGCGTCGTCGACGCACTCAAGCCCGACCTCGTCACGATGGACATCGACATGCCCGGACCGAGCGGGCTCGAGGCCATCGAGTGGCTGATGCAGAAGTGCCCCGTCCCGATCCTCGTCATCACGAGCGAGCGGCTCGGTGGGCCTTCGGCACTGGGTTTCCAGGCCATTCAGCGCGGCGCGCTCGACTTCTCGCCCAAGCCCGCGGTGACCGACACCGAGGCGACCGTGCGTCTCCGCAACCTGGCGCGCACGCTTGCTCGCGTGCCGATTCAGGCGCGCCCCACGCAGCCCCCGCCGATGGACCTCGGAACGCGCCTCACTGAGCGCGCGCCGGCGTCGCCCGAGTCGCTCGTCTCCAACGCCGAGGTCGTCGCCATCGCAGCAGGCATCGGAGGGCCACGCGCGCTCTCCGAAGTCATCAAGCGGCTGCCGAAGGACTTTCCGTCCTCCGTCGTCATCGTCCAGCACATGCCGCCTCGCTTCGCCGACGGCTTCGCGCGTTTCTTGCGCGGGCTCACCGCCGTGCCCGTCAGCATCGTGGCCAAGGGCTCGCAGCCCATGGTCCCCGGCGAGATCTACGTCTGCGACGGCAGCATCCAACCTCGTGTCCCGAAGCGGGGTGAGCTCGTCGGCGATCCGTCGCCGAACGGCAAGACGTCAGCCGACATCCTCCTCACCGACCTCGCGGCCTCCCACGGCTCGCGCGCGATCGGCGTCGTGATGTCGGGCAGCGGAGAAGACGGCGCCTCGGGCCTCCTCGCCATGCGCGCTGCCGGATGCCTCACCATCGCCGAGCGCGTGGAGACCGCGATCCCCAACGAGATGCCTCGCGCGGCCATGAAGCGCGACGCCGTCGTGCGCCCGCTCTCGGCTGAGCTCATCGCCGACTACTTGCTCGGAACGCTCACCGTCCGCAGCGCAAAGACCACCGCGCCGCCTTCCGAGTTGAAGTTCAACGGGTGATGGTGATGGGAGCGTTCTTCACTCAGCCGTCCCCGGCGCACGCCGCTTCGATGCTGTCGACCAGCGACGAGCCTGCCTTCTTGGGCAGGAATCCCCGCGCGCCGAGCTTCTCCACGAGGGCGATCAAGTCGGCCTCCTTGCGATCGGAGAAGACGAAGTACGGAACGGGTGCGAGGTCCGCCTTCAAGATGGTCGCCAGGCGATCGGGGTCGATGCCGGGAAATCCGACGTCGACCAATGCAACATCGGGCGGAGCGCCAGCGACCAAATTGGCAATCTCAAGCGGACCGGTCGCAACAACGGCAGTGTGCCCACGTTCCTCGATGACCGCCGAGACGAGGGCCTGCACGAATTCGCTGTCGTCGACGAGGAGAATCCGTAGGGAGCGCACATCCTCAACTTATCGTCATCCTGCGTATTGCGTGCGGTTTCTTTTCGCAAGAACGAGAAACGTCGTGCACAATCGCGCCACTCATCCGCGACACCCATCGGATCTCTGACATGGTGAACGTTACGAGCCAGGCGGTCGAAGAGACCGAAATTCCCATCCTCGCGGAGGACGACATCGTCCGTGCGCGCTCGCGTGGTCGCGAGCTTTGCCGTTCGCTCGGGTTGACGGAAATCAATCAAGTCAAGGTCGCGACCGCGATATCCGAGCTCGCGCGCAACATCTTCCAATACGCAGGCAAAGGCGAAATTCTCCTGAAGAAGCTCGGCCAGCCGCGGCCTGGAATCGAAATCGTCGCGCGCGACAAGGGCCCCGGAATTCCCGACGTCAAACTCGTTCTCAGCGGAACCTATCGTTCGCGCACGGGCATGGGAAAAGGCATTCTCGGTGCACGACGGCTCGTCGATCACTTCGAAGTCGACTCGGGCCCCGATCGCGGAACCACCATCCTTCTTCGAAAATACGTGAAGTGAGATGTCCGCTCTCCTCGAGCAAATCGAGGTCCTGAAGCGGGAGAACGAAGAGCTTCGTCTCCGCTTGCAGGAACGTGAGCGCGTCGACGCGCTGCGTAGGGCTCTGCGTGGTTGCGAAACCGTCGACGACGTCGCCGAGCGTGGTGTTGCGTTCGCCAATGCGGAGCTCGATCGAGTTCCCTGCGCGCTGCTCCTCGACGACCCGGTTCGCTCGGCCTTCACCATCCAGGCCGCCGCCGGACTGCCGAACGAGTTGAACGGCGCCGGTTCGATCAGCGTCGAACGCGACGGATCGCTCTACGAACGGCTTCTCTCCGAGCGACTCCTCGTCCACTCGGACGAGACGCCCCTCGAATCGATGAAGCCGCTCGCGAAGGCGATGGGTGACGGGCGCCTCACCATCGCCGGCCTGCACGACTCCGGAGAGCTCGTCGGATTGCTGGTGGTCGGCGGCAATCTCCAGCAGGCCCAGCGCCTCGAGGAAGCTTCTGCCGAGCTGAGCTCGGCCATCGCCGCCACGCTCCGTGCGCGATCGCGCGCCGAGGAGCTGGCGATGCTCGAAGTCCAGGAGCGCGAGCTCGTCGGCCTTCTCCGCGAAGTCGAAGAACGCGACGCGACCACCCGCGAAGATCTGGAGCGCGCACGCGAATTCCAGCAGCTCATGATGAGTCTGCCGAACGCGAAGGGCGTGAAGCTCGAAGGGCTCTACGAACCGTTCGGCCTCGTCGGCGGTGACGTCTATACGGTCTCGGCGCTCGAAGATCGGCTCCGCATCTTCATCGCCGACGCCACCGGACACGGCGTGCGCGCCTCGCTCACGACGATGTTCATCAAGAGCGGTTACGAGTCGCTGAAGCGCGCGGCCGATCCCGGCGCACTGCTGCAGGCTCTGAACGAGAGCATCGCGGGCACGTACCGTTCGAGCGAGATGCTGTTCTCGGCGTCGTGCGTCGACGTCTATCCGAAAGAAGGACGTATCGTCCTCGCGTGCGCCGGTCATCCGCCGGCATGCGTCGTTCGCGACAACGGATTCTCGCTCCTCGAAGGCAAAGGCGCCCTCATGGGCGTTCGCGCCGGCATGCGCTACGAGAACGTGAGCACGACGCTCGGCCCCGGCGAAGGCATCTACCTCTTTACCGACGGCATCGCCGATGCGCGGGCGCCGAACGGCGACTTCTTCGGCGAAGACCGCCTCTACGCGCTCGTGCGCGATGCCCACGTTGCCGGAGAGAGCCCGGCAGCGAAGGTTCGCGAGGCGGTCATGTCCTTCGTGGGTACGCGCGGCCTCGCCGACGACGTCTCCCTCGTCGGCGTGCGCATCCTCGAGCACAACACGAACTGAACCTCCCGCCGAAATCGCGCATCGCGACCGCCGAAATCGCACGCATCGCGACCGCCGAAAGGCGAACGCCTCCGCCGAGGGGAGCAACTGTCTCTGTCTCACGTGTCGGCTTATCGTTGAGAGACGAAGACGCCTGCAGGTCGTCACACCGCGAGCGGCGGGTTCTTCGTCGCGCGCTTCGCGCGACGCGCCGAAGGCGACCCGCCGCGGGCAACCGGGGGGAGGCTCGAGACCGTGAGGTCTCGAGGGGGCCTTCGGCCCCACAAGGCTAAACGCGGCCCATCAACACGAGCGGAAGCAGGAGCTCGGGGCGAATCATGAGCACCGGCTCGTCGCCCACCTGCACCACTTCGAGCGGCTCGGACGGCGACGTGGGGCAGATGCGCGTGGCGCGCGCGAGCGTCGGAGAGCCAGCGACGGCCAGGCAGTGCTCGTCACGATCGCGGTGGAGCACGACGAACGTGGGCGTGGTCACCGTGGGCGTGATGCCGAGCCACGGGAGTGGATCCACGGCGGCAAGGTGCGATGGCACCGAGGGAACGACCTTCGGCATCCACGCCGACGAGATCACGAGCGAGATGCCGCCCGCAGTCGACGGAAGGCAAGCCACCTCCATCGTGCAGGATGCCTGGGGCACCAAGATCGACAACGTGGCGCCGCGGCCCGGAACCGACGTCATGGTGACGCGGCCCTTTACCCCTTGAACGGCAGCTTGCACGGCGTCCATCCCCACGCCTCGACCGGAAATCGAGCTGACGTTCTCGCGCAGCGAAAATCCCGGCTTGAACAGCAGCTCGAGCAGCTCGGTTTCGGACGCCCCCGCGACCTGAGCGGCCGTCATCAGCCCCGACGCGACGGCGCGACGCTTCACGCCATCCATGTCGACGCCGCGGCCATCGTCGGCGATGACGAGCTCGATCGCCTCCTGCGCGGCCGTCACACGGATGCGAAGCGTGCCTCGTCGCGGCTTGCCTGCCGCGAGACGCGCATCGGGTGATTCGATGCCATGATCGAGCGCATTGCGAAGCGCGTGCACGAGCGCAGCGTTGAGAGCATCGAGCACCTCGAGGCCCACGCGCGCCTCGTCGGCGTCGACCACCACGTCGACTTCCTTGCCGAGCTCTCCCGCAAGCTCGCGCACGGATAGCGCATGCCCTCGAAGGAGCGGCGCGAGCGAGACTGCATCGAGCTCCGAGAGCTGGCGCGCGAGCTCTTGCCACACGCCCACCAGACGCGTGCGCGAGATCGAGTTCGGCTTCGAGGCGAGCGCCTCGACGAAGACCTGCGCGGTGACCGCGCCGAGCCGCTGACGAACGGCCTGCGGGATGCGCACGCTCTCGACCGCGCGGCTCGAAGGTCGGAACGCGCCCGTGGTTGGAGGCTGCGTGGTCCGAGGCCACTCGGCGAGGACCTCGTCGATGTGCTTCAAGAAGCCGCCAAGGTCGATGCCGCCCTGCGACTGCCCCGCCTTCTTGCGGAGGAGCATCTTCAGGAACTGGAACGCCATCGTCACGACGACGTCGACGTCTTCGTGGATGCGATAGCGCCGGCGGCGCGCGGCGAAGACGAGCTCTTCGAGACGCTCCGCGAGGAGCGACACGTCGGCGAAGCCAACGACCCGCGCATCGCCCTTCAGCGTGTGCAGGTCTTGGTACAGCTCCGCCTCGGCCTCCGCGGTGGTCGTCTGCTCGATGAGACCGAGCCACGTGGACTCGATACGGTCGATGCGTTCGAGCGAGACGGCCCGGAAGCGGGCTACGAGCTGCTTCGGAACTTCCTCAACTTCCAACACCGGGCGCCTGCGTCTCGATCTGCACGAGATCGACCGCGAAGCACTGAAGTGCTCCGAGGCTGCGCCGTTGCCACGGCTTGTCGTCGTCGGAGATGAAGCGGATGCGGTACTGGCGGCCGTCTTCGAGATCCTGAACGCGTCCGAGCCAGACGACGAACGCCTTGAAGCAGGACGAGTTGATGAAATAGAGGTCGCGGAAGTCGACGAATACCTCCTTCCGCGTCTCGACCAGCGCACGGTCGTGGAAGACCGAAAGCACCTTCTCGATCGCGCCGAGTGCGCGCGTGTCCGCGCTGCCGGCGAAACGGAGCGTGAGCGGCTCCTCGGGCCCCACGGCGACGCGGAGCTCTTCGGTTTCGATGTGGGCGGAGGAGTGGGTTTCGGTCATGCGAGCGTTGGGGGCGGAGGGTTACCGACGTCGAAGCTTCCTTCGACGCGAATGGTCAGCTGCTCGCCTCCGATCGAATAGGAGACGCCGAGATCGGCTTCGGCCCGGATACGACCGAGGCCGAGGCCCGACCCACCATCGGATCGCTTGGCGGCTCGCCGGCAGAGAGCGAGGTAATGCGCATTGGGGTCTTCGGCGCCGACGACGCCGTCGAGTGCCTCTTTGGCTCGGGCGAGGACTTCGGCCTCGGCGCGGTTGCGCGTCTTGATGCAAACGTCGACGCGCTGTGGACGACGCTTCATGAAGATCTCGAGCGAGCCTTTGCCGTCCGACGAATAGTGGACGGTGTTCTCGAGCATTTCGTGCGTGGCCATCGCGAGACGCCCGGAGAGATCGTCGTCGCCGAGCATCTGCGCGTAGAAGTCACTCACGAACCGGCGCACCGTCGCCACGAGTGCGACACTCGGCGTGAAGCGAAGCTCGAAGACGGCATCGTCGTCGTCGACCTCGCTCGCGTCGTGCGCATGGTCGGCGCCGTGATCACCTTCGGCGAGCTCTCGATCCCCCATCGCGTTTCCAATCGCGGAACTACTGGCGGTCCCGCTGGTGGGCGAGCTCTCGTCGGCCTGCATCGAAGAGGAGAATAATCATGCGAACGCAGCCGTTGCAAACCCAGCAGGGGCACGTTCGGCGATTCTCTGGAGGCGAGAGGCGCCGCGCTCGCACGTTCATCCCTGTGTACGTCGCGAGCGAAGGCGCGCGCGTGAAGGTGCGCGCGCGTCCTCCACACCGACATCGGGCGACGCACACGGAACGAGCCTCCTCCCCAGGGAGGATACGACCGTCGAAAAACGCACGACCATCCTCCGTAGGGAGGATGAGGAATACGAAAATCAGCGCGTGCTTTTGCCCAAGTGAGCGCGATGGAGCGAGTAAGCTGCCTGCGTGATTACTTCGGTCGTTCACCGCGTCCTACCCCGCGACGGCGAGTCCGCCTGCGGTGACACGGTCGTCGTGCGTACCGAAGGAGATGTCACCCTGCTCGCGGTCGTCGATGCACTCGGTCACGGCGTGAAGGCTGGCGACGTCGCCACCGCGGCGGCTGCCTGGCTGGAAGGTGCTGTCCTCCAAAACGGCGTCGAGCCGTTGATGGAAGGACTGCACGCGGCGCTGCGTGGAACGAGAGGGGCGTGTGCGCTGCTCTGCGTCATCAGCAGCCTGACGATGGAAGTGTGTAGTGTCGGGAATGTGGAGATGCGGTGGCTCAAAGCGAGGCCGCCGTTCGTCCTCACCCCTGGAGTTCTGGGCCAGCGGATGCTTCGTCCCCGGATCTTCCGCACGGCTGCGCTCAAAGACGACCGCCTGGTCATTTTCTCGGACGGCATCTCCAGCCGGTTCGACCTCCGGGAGACGTCGAAGCTCTCGACCGGAGAGGCGTGTCGTGCGATCTTCACGCAGCATCGACGCTCGCACGACGACGCGACGCTGCTTATGGCGGATCTGGGGGGATGACGACACAACCGAGTCGAACGAAGGCGCACTATGTCCGAAGCAATTGATCGTCTTCCCATTATCAAACTCTGGAACCAGATCCTCGTCCCCCTCCAGGGACAGATCACCGACGCCGTTGCGGAGCGACTGCTCGAGCAGGTGCTCGAAGCGATCCTCGCGTCCGACGCCGAGGGCCTCATCATCGATCTGACCGGCGTTTGGATGGTCGACTCGCACCTTTGCTCGGTGCTCTCCAAGATGGCGGCCTCGGCTCGCCTCATGGGTGCGCGAAGCATCATGTGCGGCATGAGCGCGGAAATCGCGATCACGCTCCAGACGATGGGAATCGACATGGCCGGTGTGCAGACGTCCCTGACGCTCGAAGAAGCGTTCGCGTCGCTCGGCATCGGTAAGCTGAAGAAGGAAACCACCAAGTCCGTCGCCGAGCTACTCGGCGGAGCGGTCAGCGCGGGTTGATTGATGTCCGATCTCATCAAACGAGAGGAGCTCGAGTCCGCCCTCCTCGAACACGTCGCCGACGTCCTCATCGTTCTCGCGGATGTTGGAGCCGGTGACTACAGCGCGCGCGTCAAGAACACGCTGCCGGAGGGACATCCGCTCTTCACGCTGACGGCGGGCATCAACGAGATGATCTCCTCGCTGGCCGCCGAGCAGCAGAAGTCGGCGTCGTATCGTTCGCAGCTCGAAGAGAAGCTCGCGATGATCGAGACGCAGCGGGCCGCCATCCGCGAGCTGTCGACGCCGATCATCGAGGTCTGGGAAGGCATCCTGTGCTTGCCCGTCGTCGGTGTTCTCGACAGCACACGCAGCGCGGAGATGACCGAAGCGCTTCTCACCGCCATCGTCGAGAAGAAGGCGCGTTGCTCGATCATCGACATCACCGGCATCCAGGTGATGGACACGGCAACGGCCGATCACTTCCTCCGCATGGCGAAGTCGGTCAAGCTCCTCGGCTCCGAGTGCATGCTCACCGGCGTTCACCCCAACATCGCTCAGACCATCGTCCACATGGGCGTGGATCTCAGCGAGGTCGTCACGCACCGCAACCTCCGCAACGCGCTCACCCACTACCTGCGTCGTAGCGGAGTCGCGTCCTGAGCTAGGGAATGGGCGACCTGGCGGAGACCCGCGAGGGTGAAGGCGTCATGGACCACATCGACCGTGTGATGCGGGCGCTGGCTGACGTCGCACGCGGAGACTACTCGCCACGCGTGGCGACCGGTCACTCCGAAGATCACCCGCTCGGTGCGCTCGCGATGGGCGTCAACGAGATGATCGAGTCGCTCGCTGCGGAGCAGGAGAAATCCGCCGTCTACCGCGTGGAGCTCGAAGACAAGATCGCGATGATCGAGACGCAGGCGGCAGCGATCCGCGAGCTCTCGACACCGATCATCGAGGTGTGGCAAGGCGTTCTCTGCCTGCCCGTCGTCGGCGTCCTCGACAGCACCCGTAGCGCGGAGATGACCGAAGCGCTTCTCACCGCCATCGTCGAGAAGAAGGCCTCGTGCGCCATCATCGACATCACCGGCATCCAGGTAATGGACACGGCGACGGCCGATCACTTCCTCCGCATGGCGAAGTCGGTCAAGCTTCTCGGCTCCGAGTGCATGCTCACGGGTGTTCACCCCAACATCGCGCAGACGATCGTCCACATGGGCGTCGAGCTCTCCGAGGTCGTGACGCACCGAAGCTTGCGAAACGCGCTCACGAGGTACCTTGCTCGCACCGGGCATGGTTCGACCTAGCAAGGTTCCGGCGAGTCTCGGCACGGTCGGCCCCGCGCCGCGCACGTTCCGCGTCACGAGTGACGAAGGGCTCATTCACGGCATCCGCCAAGGGACTCGCGCCTTCGCTCGCGCCCTCGGCTTCTCGGATCGCGCCGTCGAAGAACTGGTCATCGTCGTCTCGGAGCTCGCGTCGAACATCCGCAAGTACGGTATCCAGGGGACGCTGGAGCTCGCGCAAATCGAGGACTTGAGGCTCGGCCTCGGAATCCTGATCGTGGCGCAAGACGAGACGCCCGCCTTCGACCTCTCCATCGCCCTGCTCGACGGCCACGACGCGACCGGCAAGCTCGATCCCGCAACGGTGCTCCGGCGCCGAGGAATCGGGGCAGGTCTCGGAGCCGTCGCCCGATTCTCCGACCAGCTCTCGGTCGAGCCCTGGCCTGGTGGCAAGCGTCTGCGGGTCATCCGCTACGTGGCGCGCCCCAAGCCCTCCCCTGCCGGCGGCTGGTGACTGGTGACTGGTGATTGGGCCCACAAACGGGCCTGGTCGTCGGCACGGCTCATCGAGACCGTCAGTCGAGCCGGTTAATCAAGACCGGCGATCGGGACAACGCCTCGCCTTTCCTAGAAATCTACGTAAAGTCCCTTAGCTCAAAACGGACAGCTGGCCCCTCTGGAGGGTGTCTACGGCCGTGCTCGCATGCTAGCCTTGCCAACAATGTCGGGACGTTCCGAGTACGTCCTCATCGTGGACGACGACGAGCTCGCTCGTAAGACGGTGGGACGGCTAGTGCAGCGTCTTCGACCCACCCTGTTTTGTGCGTCCGTCGAGGAGGCTCGGGCCGAGCTCGAGAACCGTAGCTCGTGGTGCGGCTTCCTGTTCGACGTCATGATCGGGGAGGACGCCCGCGGCGGTCTCGGTCTCCTCGAGCTCGCGTCGTCGAAGTTCCCGGCGGTTCCCATCGGCATCATGACCGGGGCCATCGAGCGCGACGTGGTCAATCGCTCGGCAACCAAGGGCGCCTTCGTGCTCGCCAAGCCGTTCGGGATGCAGGAGCTTCTGCCCTTCTTCCAGCGTGTGGTGGCCCGCGAGCACGAATTCCGGCCGCAGGTCGCCTCCCGACTCGACGCGGTGGCACGGGAGTGGTCGCTCTCGCCCCGTCAGCACGAGATCCTCGCCTGGCTCGTCTCCGGACGAACGCGAACGGCCTACCTGGCCAAGACGGGCATCGCCGACACGACGATGAAAACCCACGTCCAGAGCATGCTCCAGAAGTCGGGAACGAAGAACCTCCCGGCCCTGGTCTCGAAGGCGTTCCGGCTCATGATGGAAGAAGAGGCCGAGCCCTCGTCCGACTGAGGCGCGACTGAGGCGGAGAGCCGGCGCAAGTCGTGCTTCAACGCCCCACTCCGACAGCGCACGGCCGCACGCGATTTCAGCGCAAATTCAGGGGTGAAAGACGGTCAAGAATTCGGCCTCTTTCCAGGCTATTGCCCTACAGTTTCTCCTGGTTTCGGCTAGAGTGCGCGCCGCCATGCGCCTCCTCATTGCCGACAAGCTGCACCCCCGTGCGGTCGAAGAGCTTCGGACCCTTCCCGTCGACGTCATCTACGAGCCGGAGCTCACGAAGGAGACGCTGGAGACCAGCCTCCACAATGTCGGCATTCTCGTCGTCCGCTCCAAAGAGGTCACGCGCAAGGCCCTCGAGAGCGCACGCCAGCTGAATCTCATCGTCCGCGCTGGCGCGGAGACCGCCACCATCGACGTGAAGGCGGCGAGCGAGCGTGGCATCTACGTCGCCAACTGCCCGGGCAAGAACGCGTCGGCGGTTGCCGAGCTCGTGTTCGGATTGATCGTCTCCATCGACCGCCGCATCCCCGACGCGGTCGCCTCGCTCCGCGCCGGTCGCTGGGAGCGCACCGAGTACGCGAAAGCCGAGGGCGTCATCGGCAAGACCATCGGCATCGCCGGCCTCGGCGCGATCGGTCGCGACGTCGCCTGCCGCGCGAAGACGTTCGGCATGCACCCGATCGGCTGGAGCCGGAGCTTGAGCCCGGCACGCGCCGCGGAGCTCGGTATCGGCCACGCCTCGAGCCTCGAAGAGCTCGCCGCGCGCTCGGACGTCCTGACGGTCCACCTCGGTCTCAACGACCGCACGCGTGGCATCATCAGCAAGCGCATCTTCGAGGTCATGCCGAAGCGCGGCATCTTCATCAATTGCGCGCGCCCGGACCTCGTCGACAACGATGCGATGCGTGACGCGATCGTCACCAAGGGCATCCGCGTCGGTATCGACGTCGTTCCGAACGAGCCACGCGGCAAGAAGGAGATCACGACCGATCTCTACAATCTGAGCACGCCGAGCTCGACGGGCGGCTTCCTCTACGGCACGCCGCACATCGCGGCGTCGACCGATCAGGCGCAGCTCGCCATCGCGACGGAGACCGTCCGCGTGATTCGCTCGTTCCTCCTCGAAGGAACGGTGCCGAACGTCGTCAACGTGACGAATCTCTCGACGGCGCGCTTCCAAATGGTCATCCGCATGCTCGACAAGGTCGGCACGCTCGCGAACGTGCTCGCGGTCATCAAGCGCCACGGCATCAACGTCGAAGAAGTCACCAACACGGTGTTCGACGGCGGCAGCGCCTCCTGCGCCAAGCTCCGCATCGTGTCGCGTCCGACCGAGGCGTGCCTCCACGAGATCCGGGCCTTCGAAGAGGTCCTGCACGTCGACATCGTGACGCTGCCGAACCTGGCCTGACGCGAGCCGTGGCAATGCGCGGGCTGCGATGGTTGCTCTGGTTGGCTCCGCTCCTCGCCATCGGATGCGGTGACAAGTCGAGCGCCAAGAACGCCCCTGCCGACGCGGGTCAGTCCGCGATGGTCGCCAAGACGGCGGATGGTGGGCCGGAAGGCGGCGTTGCTCAAGCTGCAGACGCTGGCGAGGTCGACGAGATGTCGGCGCCGCCGGCGAGCGGTGAAGAGCTCGCGTCGCGCATGCGCCATCTGCTCGAGGCCATCGCCCAGAACAACCCCGACCTCGCGAGCGACGCGATGTTCCCGCGTGACGCGTACATCGCGGCCAAGGACGCGCCCGATCCGGGCAAGGCGTGGGAGAAGAAGGTCGCGTCGGCGTTCCGTCATTCCGTCGAACGCACGCACACGCGAACGAAGGGCGCCTCGTACGCGAAGTTCGTTTCCTTCGAGCTTGGCAAGACGATCAGCCAGACCACGCCGAAGAAGAAGGACTTCAAGAAGCCTCTCTGGCGCGTGAAGCATTCGAAGCTCACGTTCAGCATCGAGGGCAAGACGCACCATCTCCTCATCGCGGAGATGACCGCATGGCGTGGCAACTGGTACGTCTCGCGCCTTCGGTAGTTCGTTGGACGAGCAACCCGAGTCCCCGACGACGGCGACGTCCAGCGCGCAACCGACCCGGCGCATCGTCCAGGCCGAAGCGATGGCCTGGATGGAGGGCAACGCAGCCGAGGCGGGTTCGAGCGTCGTCACCTCGCTTCCGGACGTGTCGGAGCTCGGCGGCACGAGCCTCGAGGCTTGGCGACAGTGGTTCGTGTCGGCCGCACGGCACGTGATTCGTTGGACGCCCGACGAAGGCGTGTCGATCTTCTATCAGAGCGACATCCGCGTGCAGGGCGCATGGATCGACAAGGGCTACCTGATCATGCGCGCGGCCGAGGAGGAGCGCGCCCACGTGATCTGGCACAAGATCGTGTGTCGCAAGCCACCAGGGACGACCAGCCTCGGGCGACCGAGCTACTCGCACATGATCTGCGTCTCGAAGAAGCTTCGTGAGCCTGCACGAAGACCGGGCCCCGACGTCCTTCCCGACGCAGGACACATGCCGTGGAGTCGAGCCATGGGCGTCGAGGCTTGCCGCGTCGCCTGCGCCTATTTGCGCGACGAGACGAGCACGAGGATCGTGGTCGACCCCTTTTGTGGCCGAGGGACGGTGCTCGCCGTCGCCAACGATCTCGGATTCCATGCGGTGGGCGTGGACCTGAGCGCGAAGCGCGTTCGCGCAGCCCGCCGCCTGTCCACCACCTCGTGACTCGGGGAAACAGCGGCCCCGGCGTGCAGCGCGCGACGCGAGTCTCGAAATCTATCTCACAATTGTCTCAATATTATTCATCGAGCCCCCAGGTGACGGTACACCGTCGCCCGTGAAACGCCGAGCTCGAGGGCGATGTCTTCGGCCGTACGACCTGCTGCGTGGAGGCGCCTGGCCTCGTCGATCATCGCCGTGGTCAGCGACGGAGGCCGCCCGGCGGAAGGGCGACGCGCACGCGCTGGCGCCGAAGTCGCCCGCGGAGGGACGTTGCGCCCCGAGCGACGCCGCGGATGACCGCCGACGAGCTTGTGAACACCGTCGAGAATCGTCGTACGGAGTATCTCCGGGTCTGCATCGACGAACAAGACGACGGGATCGGCGAGCATGCCGATCGCCTGTGCCGCGCGGACGCGATCGGCCAGGTCCGCATCCGCCCCGGCGACAAGGTTGTTCGCGCGCAGCATGGCCTGCCTGAATCGCTTGAAAATAGGGCTCGCAGCGACCATCGCGAGGTCTTGCAGGTTCGTTCGAAGGAGGTAGCGATGCGCGAGCCAGACGTCGAGAATGCCTTCCAGGAGCGTCCACTTCACGTCTTCGGGATCGGCAAGGTCGGCAGCACCGATCGTTGCTTCCAGGGCATCGAGCATCGGTTCGGCGAGGGCACCGAGGAGATCCGGTTTGCCCGGAAAGTGGTACAGGACCGCCGCCTTCGAGATGCCCACGTTCTCGGCGATCGTACGCACCGACGTTGCGTGGTAGCCCCGCGTCGAGAACTCCTTCAGCGCGGCACGCAGAATGCGAGCGCGGGTCGCGGAGGCTTGGGTGGACGACGATTCGGTCACGCGTCGAGCCTAGCGGTTGACTGACCGGTGACCAAGACCTATGGAATTCAACACTGACCATCGGTCAGTAATGACCATCGGTCACTCACCATCCCAGTCATCTCGCTCATCTCGCTCATCTCCGCACGCTGCGTCCCATGGACGACGACCAGCGCGACGAAAGGACGGCTCCATGCACCGCTCTCATCCGGCCCATCGGGCGGGCCACCTGGGCGCTCGGACTCGTACGGTTCTGATCTCCGGAGCCGGCGTCGCCGGGCCTACGCTCGCGTACTGGCTGGCTCGTCACGGGTATCGACCTACGGTCGTCGAGCGCTCGGGGTCGGTCCGCTCGAGCGGCAACCCCGTGGACGTTCGAGGGCCGGCGGTCGAAGTCGCGGAACGAATGCACGTCATGCCGCGCCTACGCGAGGTCGCCACCTCGGTTACCGATCTCGTGTTCCTGAACCCGCGTGGAGAACGAGTTGGCCGCGTCGACGTGGGTGTCCTGAGGCAGGCGAGCGGCAGCCGCGAAGTCGAGCTGCCTCGAGGCGATCTCGCCGCGGCCCTCTACGAAGCAAGCCGCGACTCCGCCGAGTTCGTCTTCGGCGACTCGATCGCCACGCTGAATCAGGACGCTCATGGCGTGAACGTCACGTTCGAGCACGGCGTGTCTCGTCGCTTCGACCTCGTCATCGGGGCCGACGGACTTCACTCGACCGTTCGACGCCTGGCGTTCGGCCCCGAATCCGACTTCGTCGAGCCCACGGGCATCTGGGTCGCAACCATGCCGATGCCCGGGGCGCCTACGCGCGCCCACGAGATCCTCATGCACAACATGCCGGGGCGCCTGACGTCCATTCACCCGTCTCGCGGCAAAGCGCTCGTCGCGTTCATCTTCCGCGACGCGAGCACGGTGAGCTTCGATCCGCGAGACACCGAGCAGCACAAGCGAAAGCTCCTCGAAGCCTACGACGGAGACGTGTGGCGCTTGCCTGAGCTCCTGTCGTACGTCCGAGAGACAAGCGAGCTCTACTTCGATTCCGTGAGCCGCGTCAGGATGACGAGCTGGTCCCGGGGTCGCGTCGCGCTCCTCGGTGATGCCGCCTCGTGCGTCTCCCTCTTCGGCGAAGGCTCGTCACTCGCGATGTCCGGCGCGTTCAGCCTCGCGAACGCCCTCGCCGATACGCCCGACGATCCGATCATGGCCTTCCGCCGCTACGAGGCCGAGCATCGTCGGCTCGTCATGCCCAAGCAGGAAGGCGTCGCCCTCGCCGCCGCGCTCCTCGTCCCGAAGACGAAAGAGGGCATCACGCTGCGCAACTGGGCAACGCACCTCTGGCCCGCGGCCGCCGCCGCCGCGTGGGCAAAGCGGCGGGTTTCATCGGCAACGGTGAGCTGACGAGCTATTCGCTCTTGCGGTCGCGTTTCACTTCTTCGAGGAGCTCGTCGATGCGGTCGCGAGCTTCCTGGCCGGCGTCGTACTCGAAGCGAAGCTCCGGAGCGAAGCGCATCTTCAGGCGGCTCGTGATGGCGCTCTTCAGGCGGCCCGTCGCGCGCTCGAGGGCTTGCTGGGCTTCCTTGCGGCGCGCTTCGACGTTCACGCCCGGGCCGGCCAGGATGGCGAGGCGCCAGTAGACGCGGGCGAGGCGCAGGTCCTTGGTGATCGACACCGACGCGATGATGAGCCCCTCGAGACGGGGGTCGCCCAAGTCGCGAGCGATGAGTCGCGCGAGCTCCTGACGGATCTCCGCCGCCATGCGCGCGGGCCTGTTGCTTCGATCTTCACCCGCCATCGTCGTCCTCTTCCTCTTCGTAGCTGGCGCCGCCGTACAGGTCGTCGCCCACGGTGATGATTTCCGTCGCGCGGTCCGTGAGCACCGCCTCTTCTTGCAGCTCGGCCGAGCGAGCCACTTGCTCGAGCACCGAGTCGCATAGGCTGGCGTCGCCCGAGACCACCGCCACGCCAAACACGGCCTTCTGGTGAAGGTCCTGGGCGTCGACCTCGGCAACTGACACGTCGAAACGCGCTCGCGTCCGGTCACGGAATTTCCGCGTCACCGAGCGCTTGTCCTTGAGGGACCGCGCATGCGGGATGTGGAATGTGAGCCGGAGAACACCAACGAACATGAACGCGTGCCCTGGTCCGTGAAAGTAACGAGCCCGGGCGGTCTCATCGACCAGACCCGGGCTCTCAGCGAAAAGCGCTCTCGATCAGAGCTTCTGTTTCACTTCTTCGATCTCGTACGACTCGACGATGTCCTTCTCTTTGACGTCGTTGTAGCCGTCGAGGCTGATACCGCACTCGAAGCCTTCGGAGACTTCCTTCACGTCGTCCTTGAAGCGCTTGAGGGCTGCCATCTTGCCGTCCCAGATCACGGTGTTGTCGCGGATGAGGCGAACCTGACCGCCACGAACGACCTTGCCCTGGGTGACGTACGAACCGGCGACGATGACGCCGCGGATCTTGAAGATGGCGCGGATCTCGGCGCGACCGGTGGTCTTCTCGACCTTGGTCGTGGGGAGCAGGCCTTCCATCGCGCGCTTCACGTCATCCACGGCGTCGTAGATGATCGAGTAGAGGCGAATTTCGACCTTGTTCTCTTCGGCGAGCGCCGCCGACTTGCCAGCCGGGCGGACGTTGAAGCCGATGATGATCGCCTTGGAAGCGATCGCGAGGTTCACGTCGCCTTCGGTGATGGCACCGACGCCGGCGTTGATGATCGCGAGCTTCACGCGGTCCGTCGTGAGCTTGTTGAACGCGCTGGCGAGCGCTTCGAGGGAGCCCTGGACGTCACCCTTGATGATGACGCGGAGCTCCTGCTGATCGGCCGCCTGCATACGCTCGACGAGGCCGGCCAGCGAGATGCGTGCATCATCGCTGATGAGGCTCTTGTCGCGCTTGACCTTGCGGCTCTCGGCAATCTCCTGCGCCTTCTTCGGGTCCTTGACGGCGTGGAGCGGATCGCCTGCGCCGGGGACGTCGGAGAGGCCGAGGATCTCGACCGGGGTAGACGGACCGGCCTCGTGGACCTGCTTGCCGTGCTCGTTCGTCATCGCGCGAACCTTGCCGAAGCCCGGACCCGCGAGGACGAAGTCACCGACCTTGAGCGTGCCTTCCTGGACGAGGACGCGCGCCACCGGACCACGACCGCGATCGAGGAGAGCCTCGAGCACGACACCGGACGCCGGCTTCTTCGGGTTGGCCTTGAGGTCGAGGACCTCCGCCTGGAGCCCGATCAGCTCGAGCAGCTGCGGAATGCCTTCGCCCGTGAGCGCGGAGACGTTGGTGAAGATCGTGTCGCCGCCCCACTCTTCGGGCTGGAGGCCGACGTCGACGAGCTCGCGCTTGACGCGGTCGGGCTCTGCCGACGGCTTGTCGATCTTGTTGACCGCGACGATGATCGGAACCTTGGCCGCCTTCGCATGAGCGACGGCTTCCTTGGTCTGCGGCATGACGCCGTCGTCGGCCGCGACCACGAGAACGACGATGTCCGTCGCGCTCGCGCCACGGGCGCGCATCGCGGTGAAGGCTTCGTGGCCCGGCGTATCGAGGAATACGATCGTGCCGTTGTCGGTCTTCACCTTGTAGGCGCCGATGTGCTGGGTGATGCCACCCGCCTCGCCGCCCGCAACGTTGGCCTTTCGGATCTTGTCGAGGAGGCTCGTCTTGCCGTGGTCGACGTGACCCATGACCGTGACGACCGGAGGACGCGGGGCGAGGTTCTCGTCCGCGGGGCCGGCCTCGGTCGCGGCTTCACCACGAGCCGCGGCGATCGCGCCTTCTTCGCTGACCGCGACGTCCTCGACTTCCCAGCCGAACTCGCTGGCGAGGATCTTCGCCGTGTCGGCGTCGAGCGTGGTGTTGATGTGCACGCCGGTCATGCCCATGCCGAGGAGCTTCATGAGGAGCTCCGTGGCCTTGAGGCTCAGCTTCGCCGCCATCGCGGAGAGCGTGATGTTCTCCTCGATGCGGATGACCTTCTTGTGCTCGCTCATCTCCTTGGTGGAGACGTTGACCGGACCACGACGGACCGGCTGGAAGCGACCACCCGGACGACCGCCCGGACCACCACGACCCATCATCGGGCCCCCAGGACCACGCTGCTGACCAGGGCGCATACCGGGGCGCTGTGGGCCGCCACCGGCGCGCGGGTTGAACTCGGTACGACGCGCCATCGCGCCGGCCGCACCACCACCGATACCGGTGCGCGGAGCGTTCATGGGCGTGGGCATCGGAACGCCCGGTCGGCCGGCCCAGTACTCGACGCCCGTCTTGGGAGCCGCGCGGACCGGCGGGGGGGCCGGTGCAGGAGCAGGAGCCGGTGCAGGCGCAGGCGCTTGGGAAGCGGCAGCCGCCGGACGACGGGCCTCCTCCGGAGCCGCGATCGACGCGGGCGCGGGAATCGACTCGACAGGCGCAGCCGCGACGGACGCGGGGGCGACCGAGGGAGCGGCGACCGAAGCGGGAGCCGACGGAGCGGGCGCGGGAACCGACGCCGCGGCCGCAGGCACAGACGGCGGAGCCGCAGGAACCGGGGCGGCAGGGACCGAGACCGGTGCCGGCGGCACGGGCGCAGCTTCGACCGCCGGAGCGGACGGCGCAGCGACAACCGCGGGCACAGACGGCGGCGCGGGCGGCGCCGACGGAACGGGTTCGTGGGTCACGACGACCGCAGGTGCGGACGGAGCGGCCACGGGGATCTTCGCTTCGGAGACCGGCGCAGGCGGCACGGAGACCTCTTCGCGGAGGTTGCGCGTGCTCTTGCGCTCGCTGGGACGATCCGCGACCGGAGCCGGAGCTTCGGCGGCGACGTCCTTGGTGCTGCGACGCTCCTCAGGGACATCGCGGAACGTGAGCACGCGGGCGCTCTCACGATCGGCGATGACATCGAGCTGAGGCGCCGAAGGCTCCGCGAGCTGGGCGACGTCCCGTCGCGAGGCAATGTCGTCGAGGTTCGGCGACGACGGCTGCGGCGCGGGGATCGAGGCGACCGAGGGCGAAGACGGCTCCGCTGTGGTCTTGGCGACCGCGCGGCGCTTGAGGACCGTACCCGCGCCGCGGCGGATGCGCTCCTCGATGACATCGTGAGTCTGCTTCTTCTCGAGGTTGCGCTTGAGACGCTCCACGGCATCCGGATCGACGGAGCTCATGTGGTTCCGAACGTCCGTGACACCGATCGACTGAAACAGACCAACGACCGCCTTTGGGTCGAGGTTCAGCTGTTTCGCCACTTCGTAGACCCGAACCTTGCTCATCGAACCTCCGGAGACCACCATGCTTCACTCCTCGCCCCGTTCGCCCCATCGGGCGCCGCGATATGGGAAGCGAACGGTCGCGACATGCGGAACGCACTCGCGATTGCAGACGCCACGCCGTGGTGAAGCACGGCACATACTGCGACCTCGTCGCGCCCAAAGAGCGCGCCGAGACTTTCCTTCTTGCTCCAAGCGATGGCCATGCCCCGGCCTACCGCTTCTTGTACTTCGGATACCCTTGCTGCCGCGGCAGCGTCACAAGCAACAATCAAAAGCTTTGCGCTTCCGTCACGAAGCGCCTCACCCACGATGTCCACACCAGACACGGCATGTTTGGCACGCCGAGCCCCGGCGAGAAGCCCCTCGATACGACGATCGGCCGCAGCGACGAGCTGAGCACCGAGCGACTCCGGGGACCCCTTCACCTTGGCCTTGAAGATGCGGGCGAACCCACCCTTGAAGGCCTTCGTCACGCAATCCGCGGACGGATGAACGTGAGCACCACGGCCGAAGCGGGAATCGGCGAGGTCGACGGCGAGCGTCGAGCCCTCGTCTCCTGCGTTCCCAGCTTCGTCCTCACCGAGCACGACACGAACGAGCTCCTTCGACGGGACGCGCTTTCCGCATCCCGCGCACATACGTGTGGGCTCGGGCTTCTCGCCCGCCCTTCCACGCGGCTCGCTGTGCTGCTTCGTCTCGGCCATCATCATCCGTTTTTCGGTTCTCCGTCGTTAGACCGTGGCGGTGTGGACCGTCGCGCTCTTACGAGCCGCGTCGATCTGCTTCCACTCGTTCTGGAGGAAATACTCGGCGCCCTGCTTGAGCGCGCGAGCCTTCTTGATCCCAAGCCCTGTCTTGATCGCGAGCTTGTCTTCGTCTTCGCGCATGATGTCCTCGACGTTGCGGTAGCCCGCATCTTCGAGGAGCTGCACGGTGCGCTCGCCCACGCCGCGGACGAAGAGAAGCTTCTCCTTCTCCGTGAGGGGCTCGGTCTTGCTGGACGCCTGCTGCATGCGCTCGAGGCGGAGACGCTCCATCGTCGACTCGGCGGCCTCGCGGATCTTGCCGGCGTTGTCCTGGCCGACGCCCTGGATTCCGGCGAGCTCCTGCTCGGTCGCTTCCGCCACCTCTTCGAGGGCGCGGAAACCCATGCGGTACATGTTGCGGGCCACCGCCTCGCTCACGCCGTCGATGCGGCCGAGCTGGCTGATGGCTTCCTCTTCCATCTGCTTGAACTTCGACTCGCTGATGATGTCGAGCTTCCAGCCGGTGAGGTGCCAGGCGAGGCGCACGTTCTGGCCTTTGCGGCCGATGGCGAGCGAGAGCTTCTCGTCGGGGACGACGAGCTCCATGCGCCCGTCCGCCTCGTTGACGATGACCTTGTTGACCTCGGCGGGCTGGATCGCCGCGCAGACGAAGCGCGCCGGATCGCGGTCCCACGGGACGATGTCGATCTTCTCGCCGCGGAGCTCCTGCACGACCGCCTGGACGCGCGAGCCCTTCATACCGACGCACGCGCCGACCGGATCGACGTCCGCGTCGCGGCTCATGACGGCGATCTTCGAGCGGGCGCCCGGCTCACGTGCGCAGGCCACGATCTTGACGATGCCCTCGTAAATCTCGGGAACTTCGCTCTCGAAGAGCTTCTCGACGAGCTTGCCGTCCGCGCGCGAGAGGATGATCTGTGGGCCGCGGGCCTCGCGATCGATGTCCTTGAGGAGCGCGACGATGCGGTCGCCCGGGCGGTACGTCTCGCGCGGGGTCTGCTCGCGGAACGGAAGGATGCCCTCCGTACGACCGAGGTCGACGATGAGGTTGTTGCCCTTCTCGAAGCGACGAACGACGCCCTTGATGAGCTCGCCCTTCTTGTCCTTGAACTCGTTGAAGATGAGGTCGCGCTCTTCGTCGCGGACGCGCTGGATGAGGACCTGCTTGGCCGTCTGCGCGGCGATACGCCCGAACTGCGAGCGCGCCTGCTTGACCATGAGGAGGTCACCGAGCTTCTCGTCCTGCTCGGCGGCCTTCTTCGCGTCGTTCGGATGCCAGAAAATCTGGAAGCCGCACTCTTCGCCGATCTCGGCGTTGATGCGCTCGTCCGCCCTCGCCTTCTTGTCGAACTCCTCGAGGTCCTCGAGGCTCACTTCGCGCTCGTCGTCCGACACATCGTCCACGACGGTCATGAACTGGAAGAGGTCGACCTGGCCGGTCTCCTCGTTGAAGGTCGCCTGAAGCTCGCGGTTCGGTCCGAAGACGCTCTGCGCGGCCTTGAGGATCGCCTCTTCGATGGTCTTCACCAGGCGCGAACGTTCGATGCCTTTCTCCTTCGCGACCAAATCGATCGCCTGGAGCAGGTTCACGTCGCCGGGGGCTGCTTGCTGCTGAGTGGCCATGCTTTTCCTCTTCGAGACCAATTCACGCGTCGCGTGAGCGTCGCCATGCGCGAGTGTCACGGCTTCCTCTTCTTTTTGGCGGACTTACTGCTCCCACCTTTCGAAGTGCCCGGTTTCGGAGCAGGTCCGAACTCGAACACGAGCCGTGCCGTGACGATGTCATCCAACGGGACGTCGTAGGTCTTCCGACCGTCGTCGACCGCGACCTTCCCTGCCGAAACAGGGCCGAGGCGCCCGACGAGAACCTTTTGGCCCCCGACAGCTTCGCGAAGCTTCAGCTTCGCCTTCTCTCCCGCAAACCGGACATAGTCGGCCTCCTTCTTGAGTGGCCGCTCGATGCCCGGGGAGCTGACTTCCAAATTGTAGCGGCCGGGGATCGGATCATCGACGTCGAGCGCGGGGCTCAAATCGCGGGCGATTCCGGCGCAAAGCTCCAGGTCGACCGCCGCGTCCTTCGTGCTCAGCTTCTCGGCGCTTGCCCCGAGCCGCTCCACGAAGACGCGCAAAACCCACCCATTTTCGTTCTTCAGCTCGACGTCCACGACCTCTGCCCCATGGGCACGCGCCACCGGCTCGATCACAGCGAGGAGCTGCTCGCGATCGACACCTTGAAGGGCGGCGGGGTTATGGGAAGAAATCGGCTGCATTTGCGAGGGCGTGGCGAACACGAAGAACGGTGAACCAGTCTTTGGCGGTCGGCGTGTCTCTTGGATCTCAGGACAAAAAAAAGCGAACCCGAAAATTGGGGTCCGCAGGTCCGCAGAGCGACAGCCACCAACTGGGGCGCCGAACATAGCGCGCACTGCGGCTCCGATCAACCCACTCAGAACGGTTCTGAGGCGTCTGGGCCGCGGTTTCCCAGGCGCCTCTCATTAGGCCAAAATTCGCCGAACTCCAGGACTTTTTCTGGATGAGCCTGATCGAGGCCCGGCCGTCCGGCCCTGCCCCGGGGGCTAGAGGGACGTGGCCGAGCCTCGATTGGGGGTTCGGCGCGCTTCAGCCGGTGGCCTGCTGCGGGTCGTCCGAGCTCTTCTCGTTCAGGGCAGCGCGGCTCTGGCGGCGAACCTCACGTCGTCGCTCGAAGCGCTCGAGTGCGCCGTGCACGAGAACGAGCAGCGGCGGTTGGACGACGCGCGCCGCGACCGCGAGCATCATGGCGCCGCCGATGACCACGACCGCGAGAGGCTTCTGCGTTTCCGACCCGATGCCGTGCGATAGCGCGGCCGGGAGCAGACCGAACATGGCCACGAGCGTGGTCATGAGCACGGCGCGGAGGCGCGACATGCTCGCGTCGAGCGCTGCCGATTGGATGCTCTCTCCTTCCGCGCGGAGGCGAAGGAAGTAGGAGACGACGAGCATCGCGTCCTGAATGGCGATGCCGAAGATCGAGATGAACCCCATCGCCGCGGAGACGGAGAAGTTCAGCCGGGCGAGAAACAGCGCAAGAATGCCGCCAGCGCAGGCGACAGGGATATTGCAGAGGACGATGAGCGTCGCCCAGAAGTTCCTGACCGAGCCGTAGACGAGCAGGGCAATCAAGATGAGCGTCGCGGGGACGATGAGCGCCAAGCGCGCCTGTGCTTCGCGCAGCTCGTTGATCTCTCCGCTCCACTCGAGATGGGTGTCGTAGCCCGTCTTCACGGTGGCGGCGACCCGCTGCTGCGCTTCGGCGACGGTGCTCTCGAGGTCGCGACCGCGGACGGAGAATTTGAGCGGCGTGTATCGCAACCCATCTTCGCGGAAGATGACAGAGGGACTGTCTTCGATCGTCACCTGAGCGATCTGTGCGAGGGGAACGGGTGTCCCATCCGGAGCGAAGATCATGAGCTCCTTGATCGCCTCGAGCGATTCACGGTACGGCGGCAGCCAGCGAACCGTGAGGTCGAACGTGCGGTCGCCTTCGTAGACGCGCGTGACGGCCTTTCCGCCAATGGCCGCCTGGATCACCGCTTCGACGTTGCCGGTGTTGAGGCCGTAGCGTGAACACGTCTGACGGTCAGGAACGATCTTGACGCTCGGCTGCCCGCTCGAGCGGACGATGCCGAGATCTCGAATGCCAACCACGTTGTCGAGGACGCCGCCGATCTGGTCGGCAATCTTCTCGTTGTCCGCGACGTCGGGCCCGAAGACCTTGATCGAGTTCTCGCCTTTCACTCCGCTCATCGCCTCTTCGACGTTGTCGGAGATCATCTGCGAGAAGTTGAACACCGCACCGGGGAACGCCTCTGCGAGGTCGCGAGAGAGCTCGTCGGTGAGCCTCGCCTTCGTCATTCCGCTCCGCCACTCTTTGGTCGGCTTCAGCGGCGCGAAGAGCTCGATGTTGTGGAAGCCCGCGACGTCCGTGCCGTCGTCGGGTCGACCGAGCTGAGAGATGACCGTGAGGACCTCGGGGTACTTCCGATTCTTGTCGGTGCATTCCTGCGGACCCGACGGGCAACCACGGAGGATCGAGCGCATACGTCCGACGTACTTGCCCGACTGCTCGAGCGAGACGGACGTCGGGAGCGTCGCGCGGATCCAAAGATTTCCTTCCTCGAGCTTCGGCATGAACTCGCCGCCGAGCGCATTGAAGAGGGAGAGGCAGAACAGTACCGGCAAGAGGCTGACGACGAGGGCCGTCTTCGGCCGCATGACGGCGAATCGGAAGATCGGCCAGTACAGCTTCTTGAGCCCTCGCGTCGCCCAGCTGTCCTTGTCCTCGGTCGAGGGCGGGATCACACGAGACGCGAGCGCGGGGGTCAGCGTTAGCGCGAGAAAGATCGCGCCGCCGATCGCGAAAGCGTACGTGTGCGCCATCGGCGAGAAGATGACGCCCGACACTCCCTTCATCGTGAAGAGAGGGAGGAACGCGATACCGATGATGATCGTCGAGAACGCCATCGGTCTCGCGACTTGCTTCGCCCCTGCGAGGATGCGGTCCTGGATCGTGCCTTCGCCGTGTTTGCCGAGGAAATGGAAGATGCTCTCCATCATGATGACGGTCGAGTCGACGACGATGCCGAAGTCGACGGCTCCGATGGAGATGAGATTCGCCGGCGTGTCGCTGGCCACCATTCCGCAGAAGGCAAAAAGGAGCGCGAGCGGAATGTTGAGGGCGGTGACCAGCGCGGCGCGCCAGTGCCCCAAGAACAGCACGAGGATCACCGTGACGAGGAGCATGCCGACGACAACGTTCTCGAGAACGGTATGCGTCGTCAGGGCAACGAGATTCCCTCGATCGTAGTACGGCACGATCTCCATGCCCGGCGGCAGGAGATGGGCGCTTCGAATGTGCTCGACGCGCGCGTGGATCCCTTCGAGCGTCTTCGGCGTTTGGCCGCCGTAGCGCATGAGCACCGTGCCCTGCACGATGTCGTCGTTGTCGTCGTGACCGACGATACCGAGGCGAGGTGCGAAGCCCAGCTCGACGGTCGCCACGTCACGCACGCGGATGGGGACGCCGCCGCGTGCTGCGACGACGATCGCCTCGATGTCGTGGACGTTCTTCACGAGACCGACGCCGCGGATCGTGTACGCCTGCTCGCCGACCGTCAGGCGCTGACCGCCGACGTTCTGGTTCGAGCTCTGGATGGCGTCGATGAGCTGGTCGAGGTTGACGTTGTAGCCACGCAGGCGGAACGGATCGACGTTGACCTGGTACTGCTTCGTTTCACCACCGAACGAAACGACGTCGATGACGCCCGGGACCTGTTTGAACTGCCGTTCGAGGATCCAGTCCTGCGCGGTCTTCAGATCGCGAAGGCTGTACCCCTTCCCCTTCAGCTCGTAGCGGAACACCTCGCCGATCGCGTTCCACGGGCTGACGCCGGCCTGAACGCCGTCGGGCAGCTGGATCATGTTGAGGCGGTTGAGGACCTCCTGGCGCGCGGCTTCGTAGCTCGTGCCCCAGCTGAAGTAGCACTTCACGTCGGCGAGGCCGAAGAGCGACTGGGAACGCGTGTGCTCGAGGCCGGGCATACCAGCCAGGCCGATTTCGAGCGGCACCGTGACGTAGCGCTCCACGTCTTCGGCGCTCATGCCTTCCGGCTGCGCGATGATTTCGACGAGGGGCGGCACCGGGTTCGGGTACGCCTCGATATCGAGCTCTTTGTACGACCACGCGCCCGCCACCACGAGGCCGAGCGCGAGGAGCATCACGATCATGGGCGCACGGAGCGCCCACGCGACGAGACGTTCGATCATTTCGCGTCGGATCCCGCGAGGAGGATCCCTCCGTGCGTCACGATCGGCGTGCCCTTCTCGAGGCCGTGGGCCACGGGCACCCACTTTCCACCTTCGCTCTCGTCGATGACGACCGGAACGCGGGCGAACGCGCGACGGCCGTCAGGCGCGTGGCCCTTCTCCACGAAGACCGCGGTCTGGTCACCGAGGCGCAGCAGTGCCGCGCGCGGAACGGCGAGCGCCCTCCGCTGTTCGACGGAGATGTAGAGCGTCGCGTACATCTCGGGCTTGAGAACACGGTCCGCGTTGTCGAGCACGCAGCGGACCTTCGCCGTGCGCGTGGCCGGATCGAGAATGCCGGACACCCACTCGATCTTCGCGGGGAACACGCGGTTCGGCAGCGCGAAGAGCTTGATGTTCACCGGCGAGCCGACCTTCACGCGCGTGGAGTCCATCTCGTAGACGTCCGCCACGACCCACAGGCGATCGAGCTCGCCGATGGTGAAGAGCTCGACGGCGGTTCCGCCGCTGTACTGGCCGGCAACCTCGGCGCCGGGCGTGACCTGACGCGCGACGATCTCACCTTCGATTTCCGCGCGAAGCGGATAGGTCTGGGTGACGCCACTGGGCGAGCCGCCGGCGCGGAAGAGCGACGTCTTCTGCTTGGCGCGCTCGACCTCGGCCTTCGCCTTGCGATAGGCATCTTCGGCCTGCTCGTAGTCGCGCTGCGACGTGGCGTGCGCCGCGAGGAGCTCCTTTTGACGCTCGAGGTCGTGCTCGGCCTGGATGCGGTCGGCTTCGGCTTTGTGAAGATCGGCCGAGGCGAGACCGATGTCGGGCGACTCGAGATACGCGAGGACGTCGCCCTTCTTCACGCGCTGACCGAGCTGCGCTTCGATCTTCGTCACGCGCCCGGACACGGGGGAGAACACGTGCGAGACGTGCGCGTCGCTGAAAAGAACCTTGCCGCTCGTGAGGATCACGTCGTCGACGTCTTGCTCGGCGAGAGGCTCGACTTGGACCTTTGCCTCGGCAATCTGAGCGTCGGTCAGCCAGACTTCACCGTTCGGCGGCTCGGCCCCGGTGCTCGCCGGCGTGAGGCCCTGACGCTTGCAACCGAGATCGCCGAAGGCGAGCGCGACGAAACACGAGAAAACGAGGGCGGCTCGTTTGGAGACAGGCGACTTCGCCATCATTGCGTGAGTTCCTTGCCGATGGCCTGCTCGAGCATGAAGACGGCAGCCCAGTAGTTGACGAGCTCGGCGTTGTAGTCGCTGTTGACCTGCACCCAGCTGCGCTGGGCATCGAGGAGGTCGGTCAACGTGGCGGAGCCGGCGTTGTATTGAACCTGCGTGATCTCGCGAGCACGCTTCGCGCGCTCCAGAAGGGACGACTCGTAGCGCTCCACGATGGCGCGTGCGGTGACGAACGCGTTGTGCGCCGAGGCTATTTCCGCCGCCACGGTGGTCTCCACGCGCTTTCGCGCGACGCTCGCCGCTTCGCGCTCGGCCTCGGCGCGCCCGATTTCGCCTTGCTGCTGGTAGAAGACAGGCAAGGGCAAGGCCGCGCCGACGGAGAGCGTGGGCGGCTGAACGGCGCTCTGGCCGGTGCCGGCCTGCTGGTACTGGAGCAGCAACGAGATGTCGGGGATGCGCGAACGCTTCGCGAGCGTCACGGCCGCCTCCCCTCCCGACTCACGGGCGATCGCCTGCTTGCGGTCGGGGCGGTTTTCGAGGGCGATCTGGAGCAGGTTGCCATTGTCGGGCGACTGCAGAACCTCCGGGACGCGGAAACGCAGCACGTCGCGATCGACAGCAAGCTCGGGAACGGGGCCCTGCATACCGAGAAGAACGGCCAGATCGATCTGCTCTTGCCGGTACGCGCGACGCGCGCGCTCCACGTCTTGCTCGGCGCGCATCGCCTCCTGCTCGACGCGAGCGAGCTGGCCTTCGTCGATCACGCGAGGATAGCGCACGCGATTGATCTCGACGGATCGCTCGAGCGAGGCCGCCACGTCTCGCGTGAACTCCACCTGAACCTGCGCGGCCGCGGCCTGCATGTACTGGATCTTGGCCTGGGCGATGACGATACGCTCGGCGTCGGTCTTGCCGAGGCGAGCGGCAGTGAGGGCGTACTTGGCGACCTCCTTCCTGAGCGCGCGCTTGCGGCTGATGGCGCCTTCGATGAGGCCTTGATCCGAGAGCTCGGCGAAGTAGGCGTAATGCGAACAGCCTTCGCAGCCGGGCACGTTGGGCGAATAGTTGAAGACGCGCCCCACGTACGCACTGAGGGTGGGGTTCGGGAGCGGCCCGGCAGCTCGGACGTCTCCCTCCGCCGCCTTCACGTCGGTCGCGGCGAGGAGCACGTCGAACGCGCGCGATCGCGCCACCTTGACGGCCTCCGAAAGGGGCAAATGCTGGGCGCCAGGCGGAATAGGCGCCTGCTCGTTCAGGATCGACCTGCTGCCGGGAAACGCCGTCGGATTCGGGGGCGCGCCCAGCGGCGTGGTCGGCGCGGGAGCGGGCGAAACGGAAGGCGCATTTCCGGGAGAAGGCGCCGGCACGTCCGCGCGCGCAGAGCCAAGGTCGACGAGCGACAACATTAAGAGGAGAACAGCTGGCGACGCGAACCGCCTGCGTCGAGGCGACGCAGTGGCGCGTGGAGGACGGCTCGTCATTGGGCGTAGCCTAGGCTGGCAGGCCGAGAGGTCCGCAGGATTACGCTGAGATTAAATGTCCGTAACCGAGACCTTCCGGAGAGGTCGGGTGCTAGCCTTTGCGACGTGAAAGTGCTGGTCGTCGAGGACGACGCGAAACTGTCGCGCTTCCTCGTCCGCGTTCTGGTCGAAGAAGGGTTCGCCGCAGACTCCTGCGAAACGGGAGCGGATGCGTTCGCGCAGGCGAGCGCAGGCATCTACGACCTCATCATTCTCGACTGGATGCTGCCGGACGTAGACGGCCTTTCGGTCTGCCGCCGCTTGAGGCAAGGCGGCCTCTCGACCCCCATCCTCATGCTCACCGCCCGCGGTGAAGTCCGCGAACGCGTGCTCGGGCTCGAGACCGGCGCCGACGACTACCTCGTGAAGCCGTTCGAGGTGGAAGAGCTCGTCGCGCGGATGCGGTCGCTCGTTCGCCGCGCCACGGGCTTCGCGAAGCTCTCGGTCGGTCCACTCGAGGTCGACCGCCTCGGCCGTGAAGTACGGCTTCGCGGCCAAACGCTCGACCTGACTACCCGCGAGTACGCGCTCCTCGTCGACCTCGTCCATCACGCGGAAAAGGTGGTGACGCGCGCCGAGCTTCTCGCGCGCGTTTGGGGAACAACGTTTGATCCGGGCTCCAACCTGGTCGAGGTCCACGTGAGCCGCCTGCGCGACAAGCTCGGCGACTCGGCTTCGATGATCGAAACGGTCCGTGGCGCGGGGTATCGCCTCACCAGCACGCCGGTGACGCGCTAGTGTAATTCGCTGCCAGGATGAAGTTCCGCACGCGCCTCGTGCTCACGATCTCGATGGCGACGGCCGTGACCGTCACCGCGGCGTTCAGCGCGGCATCGTACGTGGTCGAGCGTTCGGAAGAACGACAGCTCGACGAGGCGCTTCGCGCGGAAGCCAGGCAGGAGGCGGCGGAGGTTGCGGCGTCCGGCAAACACGCCCTGCACATCAGCGATCGCGGCGGCCCCGAGGCCGACGACATCGGGAGGCTCACCAAGTACGCCGTCATTTACCGCGAAGACGGGCAGATGCTCGATCACACGCCGACCTTCACGCACGGCGTTCCTCGTCTCGAGACGGTCCGTCACCCGCGGGCGACGGCCTTCGACTTCCGCTACGGTAGCGAAGCGCTGCGGGGCATGTTCGTCGGCATTCCCGGGCACCCGGAGGTCACCCTCCTCCTCGCGGCGCCACTCTCCGACCTGGAACGCGACACGAGCTTCTTGCGGGAAGTCATGCTCGTGGCGGCCCTCATTTCGATCGGGCTCACCGTTCTCGTCGTTTGGCGCGTCGTCCGACAGCTGACGCGTGGCCACGAAGCGATCGCCACTGCGGCTCGCCAGGTGGCTGCCGGCGATCTCGGCGCGCGCGTGGCGCTGCGCACTGGAGACGACGAGGTCGTTCAGCTCGCACACGACGTCGACGAGATGGTCCGGCGCCTCGCGATCCTGGTCGAGGGCCAGCAACGCTTCGTTGCCCACGCCGCTCACGAGCTCCGCTCGCCTCTCGCCACGCTTTACGGCGAGTTGCAGCTCGCGCTCCGCAAATCGCGCAGCGCGGATGAGTATCGACAGGCGATCGAAGAGGCCCTCGACTCGGCGCGCCGGCTCAAGGCACTCGCGGAGGACCTGCTGGCGCTCGCCAGGCTCGGCGCCGACCGCGAGCCCTCGCAGACCCCGGTATCGCTCGAAGCCGTCGCTCGCCACGCCGCGGCGTGGGTGGAGCGCGAAACGTCACGACGCCAAGTGAACGTCGACGTCGATACCGACGGATCGAGCGTGCTCGGTCATGCGATGGATCTCGAGCGCATGCTCAAGAACCTCCTCGACAACGCCGTTCGGCACAGTCCCGAAGGCGGGAGCGTTCGGGTCATCGCCAAGAGCGAAGGCGACACGGTCCACCTCACCGTGAGCGACGATGGCCCCGGCATCCCCGAGGAAGATCGCGCGCGCGTCTTCGAACCGTTCTTCCGTGCCGATGCCGAACGCAGGCGCGACGACGGCTCGGGGCTCGGCCTCGCCATCGTTCGTGAGATCGCGCGCGTCCACGGTGGCGACGTCACGCTGGAATCCGGCCCCGGCGGCAAGGGCGCCCTCTTCCGCGCGCGTCTTCCGGCGGCCCCTTCGCAGGTGACCGCGTCGACCGCCGGCGTTTAGTTCTTGGAGCGCGCGACGAACGCGTAGGCTTCTCTCGCGAGCGAAGCGCACGCGCATCGAACGCGTGCGCTTGCTCGTGCGACGTTCATCGCACCCAGAAATCGATCTCGCGCTTCGACGCACCTTTGAGGTGGCGATCCTGCCAGGTGTCGGCCTCCGCAAGCGGCACGGTCGGCAGCTTGTTGCGACGCTGCTTGTCGTAGACGACGTTCAGCCAACGATAGTGCTGGTAGACCGAGAGAATGTGCGCCGCGTACTGCATGGCGAGCTTGGGGTTGTCACGAACGATGACGAAGTTCTCGTCGTTCTTCTGACTCGCCGAGCTCGAGAAGTTGTGGCTGCCCGTGATGACCACGGGCTTCGTGAACGGATCGACGACGATCACCTTCGAGTGGACGATGGCGAATCCGACCTTGTTCTTCCCCGAGAGGAAGTCCTTGCGGGTCACCGTGGCGGCCCAGCTCGCAAACGGGGTTTTGATGCCTTCGGGCTGGACGATGTCGAGCATCATCGGTGGCCGCTTCTGGCCGTCGCCCACGGTGACGACCTCCACCGTGTCTTCGTCGTCGGCGGCGCCGTTCTTCTTCGGAGGAAGGGTGCTCACCACGCCTTTGACGTAGAGGTCTTTTCGACCGACGAGCTTCTCGATGGTCCCGAACGGGCCCGAACCTCCCGGCTGGAACATGAGGAAGAGGACGGCGTCCTTGGCCTTCCCGAGGACGTCTTCGATCGCGTCGAGATCGACTTTGCCGCGCGTACGGGTGAACCAGATGCGCATGTCGCTCTTGCCGACCTTGATCGACTTCGCGACGCTGTTCTCCTCGACCAGATCGGCGGGGAAGTCGCTCTTCGCGTCTTTCAGGCGGTCCCACTGATCGAGATAGGTCTGCGCGAAGTCGCTATTCTCGACGTAGAAGCCGTTGTTGATCTGTGTACAGAGCCCGGTCTTCGTCCAGTTCGTGCTGCCCGTCCACGCGGCGAGCGGTTTGCGCTTCGCATCCGTCACGACGAGGAACTTGTTGTGACCGAGGGCTCCCGGCGAAATCATGCGGTCGTGCACTTCGGCGCCGGCCTTCAGGAGCCGCGCACGCGCCTTCTTGTTCTGGTCCTTCTTGCGCAGCTCGGCAGCAGGAACGCCCTTCTGAGGTTGGATCGAGCCGTTCGCGAGCACGATGCGGCAGCGTGAACCGAGCTTCTCGAGGCCGGCGATGAGCTCCTCGTCGTCGAGCTCGTAGAGCGCCGCCCAGACGATGCGTTTCTCGCTCTTCGCGGCTTGGAGGAGCTCGAGCAGCTTCCGTCGAAGCTCGCCGGACAGGAACTTTCGTATCGGCAACTCGTGATCGTCGAGACTCTTCTTGAAGGCGCCGAGCGCGTCGTCCAGGGTTCCGAGACCCTCCTTCACGCGAAGGTCCTCGAGGTAGCGCGACATGAACTGCGAGATGACGAGACCGCGATTGAAGAGCAGGTTCGTCTTGTCGCCGGCCTCTTCGCTGAGCGTAAGCCACGGCGTCCAGTTCGAGCGCATATCGAGCGCCTGCGACAGTTTGCCTTGCGAGAAGAGCATGGGGACGACGCGGTAACGGACGACGTCCCCCTGGTTGACGGAGTGGTCCGTCCACGAGAATCGCTGGAAGGGCCACTCGGTCGACGGACGATGCTGATTCGGTCGCGGCTCGTCCTTCGGCAGACCCGCCCGATTCTCGAGAATATCGCGGCGAATCGAGCCGTCGTCGAGGCGGCGCTCGCGCTCGATCGCGTAGCCCCAGCAGCCTTTGATGCGATCGTCCGTGCGCCAAAAGATGACCGCATCGTCGACGTTCGAAATCGCGAAGACGTCCAATTTCATCGACCCCTCCCTCCGATGATCGACGAACGTACGCGTACTCGCGTGCGGTCTGCAACCCGCCGGAGGCGGCCCCGCCATTCGTCCAGTCGCGTTCAGGGCGCTGCTTCAGGGCGATACAAAGCCGCGACGGACCACGTCGACGAGCTCTTCGATGCTGGCGACGTCTCGCAAAGAGTCCTCGGGAAGTGAAATCCCGCAGGCCTCCTCGAGCGCCACGAGCAAGCGGAGGGCGCCGAGGGAGTCCCATCCGGGGATGTCCTTCGGACCTTGGTTTGGCTGCGCCGACGTCACCGCGAACGTGCGTTCGACGGTGGCCATCACCACCTCGGGCACGCGATCGGGCGAGATCGATGAACTCCCCTTCCCCGGAGCGTCGACAACGACGACGGACGCGGGAACACCTCGAACGAACGCGCCGGCGGGGACGGTCCCGGAGACGACGCTGCCTGCTCCGACGTGAGCGCCTTCCCCGATGCTCGCACCTTTGAGAATCGTCACGTGGTCGTCGATCACGGCACGGGCGCCGATCTTCACCGGTGAGGTTGCCGAGCTCGCATCGATGTCCGCCGCGGTGTGGAAATCCGTGTCCATCACCACGACGAACGCACCGACCTTGGCGTCTTCACCGACCACGATGCGCTCGTGCGCCGCGAAGGCCGCGCCGGGCCCGATCGACGACCGTGCCCCAATCACGATCGTACCGCCCGGACCGGTCACGAAGTGAGACTGCACCGGCTTGGAGACGATGATCGCGTCGTCACCGACCACGATCGTGCCGAGGTTCTCGATCCACGGCGCGCCTTCGAGCACGAGTCTCTGCTGCGCCTTCAAGACTCGCTTCGCTCGACCGAGGCGCACGCGCTCGACGGCGCCGATGGCGCCACGAACCCAAGCATGTGCGGATCCATCTGCTTCAAGCCACATGACGGCCCTCCTCCCCTGCACTCTCGAGCCCGGACACGTGGACGCATCGGGGCACCGTGTACTGCCCATCGGCCAACCAGCGGAACGTGTGGTCGCGCTCGTCGTACGCGAAGGGCGTGGTCTTCCAGAACGTGTGGCAAGGCACGTTCTTGGGGGTGGGGACCAACGTCGCCACTACCTCGCGCACGAGCCTCTGCCTGCCGAGGTTCAAGGCGGCCCAAACCATGGTCTCCTCGACGCGCCGCCCCATCACACGACA
This sequence comes from Labilithrix luteola, assembly GCF_001263205.1. Classification (GTDB taxonomy): domain Bacteria; phylum Myxococcota_A; class Polyangia; order Polyangiales; family Polyangiaceae; genus Labilithrix; species Labilithrix luteola. The sequence goes on along the minus strand of NZ_CP012333.1, from coordinate 6,844,145 downwards.
GCTCAAGACGAAATCCTCGACGAAGGCGCGCTCGCCGTCGAACGATAGACTGAGAAGCCCGGTCAGCCCTGCATTTCCGAATTTGTCGGAGACACTCACCGTCCACGACGCATGGTTGGGATCGGCTGCCCACGCCGCGAGCTCGGCTTCGCCGAGACGTCGCGTGCGAAGGTTCATCTGGTTCGTCTTGTTCAGGAGCTGCGTCGCCCGCGCAAGGCTCGTCGCATCGAGTGGTGCGAAGACCACGTGCATGTCGAGGCCCTCGAGCCACGCATCCAGCGAGCCCACGAGCTCTCTCTCTTCGGTCCGCTTGCGTTCGGTCGCGTATTGCTCCGTGCGCGCTCGGTCCTCCTCGCTCAGCGACGGTGCGTCGAAGCAGCGGAGGGAACGAAGCATAGCCACCGAGAGAAGCGGGTCCGCCGGCCAGTCCGGAACGAAGACCTCGGGGAGCGCTTCGCGAACGCGGGCCCGCTCGACGGGATTGTCGTCGATGAACACGACCGAATCGAGGCCGAGATTCAGCTCCCGCGTGATCTCCACGACGTTTGCGGCCTTGTCGCGCCAGTTGATCCGGTACGCGACGATATCGGACAGGCCGAGCACCATCTCCGGGTGTCGCTCGATGGCTTCGAGCGCCACCGCCTCCTCGTTCTTGCTGACGACGGCGAGGGCAATGCCGCGACGAGCGAGCGCCTTCAGCTCCCGCTGGAAGTCGGCGAATGCTTCTCCTACCGGATCGTGACCGCCGAGCCTCAACTGCTCGAATCCGACGTCGCCCACGACACCGCCCCAGAGCGTATCGTCGAGATCGACGACCACGAGCTTCTTGACCGCGCCGCGAACGCCGCGAACGGCCGCCTTCACGTCGAGCGCCGCCTGTTCCAGAACGTCCGACGAATAGGGTGCTTTTCCGAGATACCAGAGCTTCTGGAGCTTGCCCGTTCGCTCGACCGAATCGATCCATTTGGCCGTGTCGAGCACGATGGCGTTGGGCACTTCGGTCAGCGCCGCCACGAGCCGGAGGTTCATTCGCATCAGGGCATGCGAAGCACCGCCGGCCGCGAGGTCGCGCATACCGAATCCGCGATGCCCTGGCGGCATCACCCACGCGGGAACGAGCACGAGAGGAGCGGACTTCGCCGCATGCCGCACGTACTCCGCGAATCGGTCGACCTCGGCCTCGATGGTTTCGTACGGAACGTTCTCGCCGGCCAAGAGGGCGCGGAAAGGCACAAGCGACTCGGCGCGCGTCCACGCGAGAACGAAGTCGTGTCGAGAACGGTCTCCTTCGCCCATCGCGAGCAGCGTCTGCACGACTTGATCGAAGGGGGCGACCTCCGCCTCGATCGTCGACCCGAGCGCATCGATGCGACCAAGTTGGCCTGCGAGCTCTTGAATGCTGAAATCCGCGACGAGCAACCCCCGTGCAAGCGGTGCTACGGACCGAGCGGGCTCCACCGACGGGGCCTTCACCTCGACCCGACGGGCGACGTGCCCCGGACGCTGGCGAATCACACGTGCGGGAATTCCACCGGCGATCACCCCCGGCGGAAGATCTCCACTCACGACACTGCCAGCCATGACGACCGTGCCATCGCCGATGGTCGCGCCTTTCTTCACTGTGACGCGCGTCGCCAGCCACACGTCGTTGCCGATGACGACCGGCCGTGGCTCGTCGTCATAGCCGTCGTGGTCGGCAATCGTCACGAATTGGCCGAAGCGCGCGCGGTCACCGACCGTGATTCGCGTCTTTGCCGAAATCGTGACTCCATAATTGGCAATGACGTCGTCACCGACCTCGAGAAAGGCGCCGAGCGTCGTTCGCAAGCGCGTCGGGACGAACGACGAGGTCACGATGAAACCTCGGCCAATCGTGATTGTGCCGAGATTGTCGACGACGGGGCGCCCCACTGTGCGCGCGCACGGCCCGATGCGATCGCACGCGCGGAGACGGTGCGGCGCGAGGACGGCCGAGCAGCCGTAGCGAAAGCCTTTCCGCAACTTCTCGGAGAGCGGAAGGTTTGCGTCGCGACGGAGGCTGCGGAGGATTCTCCGACCGAACGTGGCGTGCGGCAGTCGAGTGCTCATGGGTGCCCCCTCCTTCCACGCGGCGTCGATGCGCGTGCGGCGCCATGAGGGTGCAAGCCGCGGACCGATGGGACTGGCCGACCGCGTCCACACGTGCGAAGTGGACGAACGCCGCTGCGTCAGAGCGTCGTCGGCACTGCCAGCGTCACTTCACCCAGGCATCGACGCCGGCGACCCGATCGATCTCTTTCTCGAGATCGCGCAGCGCGTCCGGGATGCATCGGTCGCCGTGGTAGTCGACGATCTTCCTCGTGTGGCCTTTGGCGGTGATATCCACCGTGACGGTCGGATTGTCGGTGGCGACGCGGTCACAAGGGTCCTTCCACGCCATCGTGAAATAGCCGGAGCTGTCGATCTTCGCGGCGAGGGCATCCACGGTGGCGCGATCGAGCTTCTTCGTCTTCTCGCCCTTCGCTCTCACGTGGTCCTTGCCCGCGAACGTGACCTTCCCGTCACCGTCGATGCGGAGCTCGTAGACCGGGCACGCTCCGTAGCAAGCCCGACGTTCGAGCTTCACGAGGAAGATCGACGGATCGGCAGGCTCGCTCGTATACACGCCACCCGCCTTCGCCTGTTCCGGGACCGATTCGGGGACCGCCGCAGAGGCGCTCGGAGCAGCCGACGGATTGGCCGGAGCGCTCGAAGAAACAACGCTCGCCGGCGTCGACGCTGCGGGCGCCGACGAGGTCGACTCCTTTCCACAACCGAACGTCAGAGCGCCGAAGAGCAACGCCACGCAAGTCGAACGAAGACCGATGCGATTCAAAGGGTGTTTCACGCGCCGAGTATATGGCTCGAGAACGACGGCGCCGTCAGCCGAGAACGACGTTTCGGTGTCGGTCGGCGCAAGATCTCGACGAACGCGCCCGAATGAGCGCAGCAATGAATGGATTCGACCGTCGTCTCGTCCAACTCGTCCGCGGCGAGCTTCCAACGCGAGTGCTAGGGTTCCGCGGTGGCCTCACGCGGACAGCAGCTGTGTTTGCTCGGACACGAAGAGCCGCAGTGTGACGAGCGCTTTTTGGCACTCGAGCGCACGAACCTCGAAGAAGGCGCGTGGGTCGACATCGCTCGAGGTTGGTTGAGCGGGCACGCCACACTCTTCGATCACTTCGCGCAGCGCGCGCCGTGGCGCACGGAAGAGCGTGTCATGTACGACAGCAAGGTCGAGGTTCCTCGTCTCGTGGCCACGCTCGGCCCGGAGGACGACGTTCCGCCGATCGTCGAAGCCATGCGGCGCGCCCTCGAACGGAAATACGAGACGTCGTTCTCGCGCACGAGCCTCGCATACTACCGAGACGGCCACGACAGCGTCGCCTGGCACGGTGACTACATCGCGCGGAAGATGGAGAGCGCGCTCGTCGCCACCGTGTCCCTCGGGTCACCACGCAACTTTCTGCTCCGCAAGACGGGCGGCGGTCCATCCATCGCCTTCCCGCTCGGCCACGGCGATCTCGTGGTCATGGGCGGCAGCTGCCAGCGTACCTACCAGCACGCGATTCCCAAGGTCGCCCGCGCCGCCGCCCGCATCGCGTTGATGTATCGGCCCGTGTGGAAAGAGCCCTGAACCATTAGTGGACGTTCAACGTGGCAGTAGTGACGAGCTTGCGTTGAGCCATGCCGCCTGGGTAGGCATAACTGGCTGTGCGGCCCCAGCCCCAGATGGTGGCGGTGAAAGGGCCGTTGCTCTTCATCCGGTGAAGGCCGCTCGTGCACGTTCCACCGGGGAACGTCTCGCCGGGTCCTCGGCCGCGACTCAAGTCGACGCGTCGGAATTCATACTGCCCCGACTTGCCCACTGGCCGCCAATCGGTCAATGCGCCGCCAGCGCACTCGAGAGTCACGTCTTCGAAGACACCACTCGAGCTCTTGCCTCGAACGACGACGAGTGACGTTTCGTCGTACGTCGGGTCTGCGAAGAACGAATATGAATCGAGATATTGTCCGGCTGGCACGAGATTCACGGCCTCGGGATCGCCGACGGCGTTGAATCCGTCACCGCCACCGCCCGTCATGTATACGGCGACGTAAATGGGATGGTTCGCGTCTTGACTGCGCACGACGAAGGGTGCGGCCGAGGAGAATGTCGCGACCTCCCCTGCCTTCATCGACGTGGGCGCTCCCACCGGCGGCGCAGGGTCATACGAGAGCTCCGTGCCATCGATGGCGGCGACGATGCGGTAGGGCGCAGACTCGCTATCGCCGGTGCGTCCTCGATAGCGAACGGCAACGTATTCCTGTCCCCACTGCGTGAACGCTGGAATCTGCTTTTGCTCGGTATCGCAAGCGGGAATGTTGGAAGGCACGTTCATGCAGCCGTGGCCGCCGAACGTGGCAACCGGCTTGTTCGCTTCAATGAGGCTTCCCGACAGCTCATCGTTCTGCCCGATTTGCAGGAACTCGCCTTTTCCGAGCGTATAGGTCGCAACACGACCACGGAGTGCGCCCGTGACGCCATCGGCCGGCAAAATGTCGGCGGTCGGGAGAATCGTTACTTGTGTATCGTCGTCGGACGCGACGATCTGAACGTTCGGAACGCCGCCCACGTTGGCGATGACCGCCGACCGCTGCCAGGGTTCGACGAGGACGTGCTGCTTGTCCCAGGATGCCGTGGGGAGCAGCAAGGTGGCCGTCGGAAAGAAGCTGGCGGCGCCACCGAACGGGTAGATCGTCGCCACGCTCGACGGAGCGCTCGTCGTGAGATGGAACGACGTACCGCGCCCCGTACGCGCAGGTGACAGCCAGCGCTTGGTGGCGGGCGTCACTCCCGCGGGACATGCCGTATAGCCCTCCGGACTGAACGTGTTGGGCGCATCGAGGAGGAAGACGATGACGGCTTCGTTCGGAGGAATCTCGCCGGGAGCCGATTCGAGCTCGGAAGTTCCTGGCTTGAACCGAAAGACGGCATTCGAGAGATCGAGCTTTTCGTTCCCGAGCGAGACGTCCACGGTGATGGGCGAGCTCCAGGAATTGACTACGTACGCGGCGTAGCAGCTGCCGGCCGCGTTCGTGGTGCCGGGAGGCTGCGTGTAAAACTCGCAACCGATCGAGCTCTGCGCGGCAGCCATTGCTTCGCACGGCGACACACACGACGCCCCACCGCACGCGAGATCCGGCGGACAGCTCTCCACGACCGATCCGTCGCAGGCACTCAGCACCGATCGAAAATCCAACGAGCACTGGCGCGCGCAGCTCGTGTCCACCTCGGGCGTGCTGGCGGCGTCGCCGAAGTCAGCGCCGACCTCCTCGGGGAAGTCGCCACGCGAGCCGCCGCCACACGAAGCGAGGGGCATGAGCAAGAGGGCGCCGATCGAGGTGGCGAGAGAGCCGCTCATTGCCAACACGCAGACCTTGTCGAAACGTGATTTCATTGGAACACGACCCGCTCGGGAGTGGTCTTGCGCCCAAGTCCCCAGCAATAAAGCTCACCGTTCTCGAGCACAGCGCAGACCTGGTTCGACGTCGGTCGAACCGTGGCGACGGGCCCGGGAAGATCGACCTTGACGGGAACCAGCTCGAGCGTCGTTCTCGTGCCATTGCCGATCATGCCGTTGCTGTTGTCTCCCCAGCAATACAGGTCGTGCTTGGCAGTGATCGCACACGCGAAACCATGAGGATTCACCTTGGACACCAGCGTCGGCGCCGTCGCGACGGAGACCACCGCCACGTCGAACGGGATGAGCGTCGGTGTTGCGAACAAGATCGTGTCGTAGCCGCCCCAGCAGTACACCTGTCCCCTTGCGACGGCGCATGCGTTCGCCGCCGAAGCGTCGAACGACGTGACGCCATCGATCGAAATGGGCATGGGGTAAGGATCGAGGTTCATCGACGAGACGCGCCCCAGCGACGACTGGGCCCCCCAACTCCAGATGACGCCTCTTTCGTCGCGTGCGAACGAAGTCGGTCCGACCATCACGTCGACGGCTGCATGTCCGTCGGACAAGATGGATATCGTCGGCGAGTAGTCGGCATATGGCGTGCCTCCAGCGTCGAGGAACTTCGGCCCCGATGCGACTGAATACCAGACGAAATATCCCCAACAGAGCAATTCGCCCGAGACGAGGGCTGCACACCCGCCGAGGTTGTCGAGGACGTCGGAAGTCACGCTGATGCCCATTGCGGGCGGAATGGGCAACGTCACCGGAGACGGCGCGACGTTCGTCGTGGCAGGAGGCCGCGGGCCATTGGCTTGGAGGAAATTCCCCTGCCCCCAGCACTTCACAACACCGTCGCCGAGAACCGCACACGTGCCTCGCACGGCGACGGCGCCTTCGACGCCGGGCACCTCGAGCGGAACGTCACTGCCTTGAATTCCCGAGTCGGCGCCCTGCCCGAGTTGATAGCTCGAATTGTCGCCCCAGCAGGCGACGCGGCCGGTATCCAGCAACGCACAATACGTGCCGCGAGCTGCCGACAGCGACACTGGGCACGGCGATTTGGTACATTTCACGGTGAGCGGCGAACCGGCATCCGCGAAGCCTCCGGAGTCCGCCACGTCGCTCGAAGCATCAGCCGCGTCGGGCGACTCCGGCCCATCGCTTGCTTCGACGTGGTTCGTCGCGCCGTCAGCGGTGCCCTCCGTGCTCTCCGTGCCGTTCGTGTCCGACGCACATCCGACGAACGAGGCCATGCCTCCCGCCGATGAGAGCGCGCAAAACATGAATGCGAGCGCACGATGACTCCGCCATTGCGCCGTCCGAATCCTCACGTCAGGGCTTCGTTCGATGCAGCGCATACTTGCCTCCAAAAGCCCAGATGTCCGAAGCGCTGGTTCCGCGGACCTTGAATGTTTCGATGAGGGGCACGCCGTTCAGCGCAATCGTGCTGATCGCGAACGCTCCTGCATCGCTGAACGCCGACGTATTGTGCACGACCATGCCGTATCCGCCGTTGTAGAGGTCCGTGTCCGACGGGCCCCAGAGGAACTCGCCCTGCGCTCCTTTTGCTGGGACGACGAGATGTTCGTTAGGTCCTGTCACTGGCACCTTGAAGCCGTGCAGGAAGGACGATTCGTAAGGCGCGCCAGCCGTCGTCGTGACGAGTGAGCCGGGGCTCGTCACGACGCCCGCGCGACCGACGCTGTACGAAACGTTTGCCGCCGATGGAATGGAGTTGGCTACACACAAATCCGTCGAGCATTCGACGTTGCAATCCGCGACTCTCGAATACACGCCTTGCGTCTTGTGCAGCACGGTCGCGCACCACAAGCCGCGCATCGCAAGGACCCACACGTCGTCGGGCCCGCTGCCAGTGACTTGCCTGATTGAGATGCCGCCGTTGTAGAGAGGTATCGGCTGGGTGTCCTCGTACTCGACGCCCCACACGTAGTCGCCTGCGCCTTCCGGCACGCGGTGATAGACCTTTGCATACGTCGTGAAATAGACGTCCATGCTGTTGGCGCCCCAGAGCGAGACCACCCCGTCTTCGTAGGTACCGGCACCGACGCGTTCGGTAGACCACGTCCAGGTGCCGTCGACGCGAACACCGTGCACGAGATTTCCGTAGTTGCCGCCCGCCCACACATCGTCGGCCGAGGCCGCCCATACGGACGACAGGATCGTGGAAGTTTGGTAAGCGATCCGCCAGGCCGTGCCGTCGTATTCGAGAATCCCGGTCCGTGCGTCCAGCGCGAATGCGGTCGGGCCGAGCGGCCACAAGTCGACGATCCGGGGGTTATCGATGCCTCGGCTGTAGCGCGTCTCGCACCAGTCGGCATCGCTGCAGCGAAGAGGCACCGCGCCATCGCTGACGGCATCGGGTGAGGCGCTATCGTCCGGCCCTGCGTCCGACGCAGGCCCCCCACCATCGGAGACGATGATTCCACTGTCGGCTTGCGACTCGGTGATCCCACCGTTCGACTCTTCGTTCGATGCACATGCAACGTAGACGAAGAGGCTGGCGAGACCGAGCGCCGGTACGCACAGGCTCCTTGCTCTCGTTGCTCTCATTGCGCACCTCCCACATTTCCCAGCGTGGTTCCGAGCGCGATCAGCGTGCCACCCCCAACGGCAAAAACGCGCCCATCGCCGACTCCCCAAACGCTCACGAAGTCGACGATTCGATCGCCGAGGCCCGACACGGGCACCCGCTTCCATGCCGCTCCGTCGTAGTGGAGAACCAATCCCCCCTCGCCGACCGCCCAGAGGTTCGACGCGGACGAACCCCACATCGCCGTGATGGTCTTTCCGGTGGGACTCGGAACGATGTCCCAGAGGAGGCCTTTTCCGGTGTAGTGGCGAATCGTGCCATTGCCCCCTACGGCCCAGACGTCATTCGGCGCGACTTCCCACACGCCGTTGAGAATGTCGTACGTCTGAGTATTAAACTCATCGATGAGGGGGACATCGGCATCGACATCCTGGATACGATACGAGACGCCGGCTCGGCCCACCGCCCAGACGGCATCTTTGGTCGCGCCGTGGACTGCGCTGATCTGGTAGCGCGGTCCATTGTACGGCGCACCCGGCTGGAGCGCGAAGTACGGCGTCGCGTTCATGCCATCCGACGCCTTGTCGACGCGATACAGATATTCGCTAATTACCCACGCGGAATTGGATTCGGGGTGTGCCCAGAGTCCGGTGGTGGTCGAGTTGTAGACTCCCCAGTAGGTCATCGATAGAGGAGCGAAACCGCTCGGCCCCGCATCGGCGGCCCCAGGGCCGACGTACATCGTGATGACCGTCCCCAGCGTCCATAGCTCGCCACCGGGCCGAAGAATGACGCTAGTCAGCGAATCCACCACGGTGCTCTGCGGATTCGGCGGAGAGAGCTGCGTGTGTGACCATCTTTGGCCGTCATGGTGCACGATGAGCCCCTGCGCGCCGACTGCCCAGACCGCCGCCTCGTCGCACGTTACGCCCGAGAGCGTCGACAGCGGATCGATGCCCGTTTGAACCACGCACATCGAGGTGGGCGAACAGGGCGCGGTGAACCATTCGCATTCCGCGCCGCATCCCGAATCCGTAGCGCCATCGAGAATGAGTCCCGGTTGCGTCGAGCCCCCGTCGGCTGCGCCGTCCGGAACGTCGCCCGGAGCGAGCCCACCCGCGTCGTTTTCACTCGCCGAAGCACTTTCGTTCGACGCACACGCAGCGCCGGCCGCAACGGCTCCGACCCCAGCGAAGAGCAAGAGAATCGGCAAGGTCACGCGCGGACCAGTCACTGCACGCCTCCCTGTTCCGGACACGGTTCGGTCGCGCAGTTCCCTCCGACGCAGGGCTGGCCGGCGATGCCGTTACAGAGGTTTCCGCAGCCACCACAGTTCTTCGGGTCAGAACGGATGTCGACCTCACACCCGTCGGTGAACATGTCGTTGTTGCAGTCGACGAAGCCGGGCTCGCAGATGATCGAGCACGCTCCGTTGTTGCAGGCCGGCGTGGAATGGACGCCGACGGATTGCGAATGGTCGACTCCGAGAGCCGCGAGGCAGGTACGCTGGCAGCCGCCGCAATTGTTCGGATCGTCCATGATGTCGATGCAGGCCCCCTCGCAATACATCGTGCCTTGAGGGCACATGCACCGCGGGATGGACATGTCGTAAAAGCAGTGCTGACCGTTCGTGCACTTGATGTCGCAACCACCGCAGTGGTCGTCGTTCAACGCGTAGAGGTTGATCTCGCAGCCGTTCGAGCCGGGTCCCGAGAAGAGGTCTCCGTCGCAATCCTCCCACTGCTCGACGGGGGGTTGCGGCGGGAGACACTTGAGCTGGCCGCACTTCGATTTACCGCATCCCTCGTAGGAATTCGGAGGAGCGGGCGCCGTGTCGTCACATGCGTTGCCGCAAGTGGCGCAGTTCAGGTCATCCTTCTTCGTGTCGACGCATTTGCCGTTACAATTGGTCGTCCCGGCAGGACATCCACACTGGAACGTAAACGGGGCCGTCCTCACACACGGCTCTCCGTCGGCACATTTATCACCGCACTTACTGCAATTGTCGGCATTACCGAGGAGGACTTCACAGCCATCGTCGGGGAGCCGATTGCAATTGGCGTACGGATAGACGCCGAAGAAGTCGGTTCCGCATGCGGTGATCTCGCACTTACTCTCTTTGCAGGCAAAGCGCGCTGCGCGGTATTCCCCAGGGCAGACGACCCCGCAGCCACCGCAATTCTGGATATCGTTCGCGGTGTCGATGTCACACGGATAGACGGATGACGGACACGTCGCACGGCCCGCCGGACACTGGTTCGAGGCACAGAGATGGGCCATTACCTGGGCGTCGGGCCCAGCCTCCGAGGAGGCATCGGGCTGCGTGAATTGCCCCGAAGGCGGCGGCGGCTCGGCAGGCGTGAAGGCGATGGTTTCGCTCGAGCACGCCACCGCCAGTGTGACGAGCGTCGTGGCGACTACGGCGCCGATGGAACGTCGGTCGATCATGCAAGAACCTCGGGAAAGCCAGGGCGGGAGAGAAATCGGCTACTCGCACGCGCGGAGCAGGCTCGTGACGCGCGTGCGGTAGGCCGAGGCCGGATGCGTTTCGAGAAACGCGCGACCGGACTTGCAGCCGCGTGGGTCATGCGCCCCCTGGAGCGCTTCGATCTCGAGGACCGTCGCCTCCTGATCGAGCACCCCGTTCGGAAACGCCTGACGATGCCGGCCCACGGCCGTGAGCGCGCCCGCCCACTCCGACGAGGCGACGAGCTTCCGAATCGCGGCGATGCTCCTCGTCTCGCGTGCGAGCGACTCGTCGGGAGACTCCGCGCGCGGACGCGGAGGCGGCGCGGTCACCGTCGGAAGCGAGTCGACGGAGAACACGGGCACCGGCGTCTCGACGGATGGCGAAGTAGTGTTCTCGCTCGCGAGGGGGGCCGGAGTCTCGCCAATCGCGGGAGCATTCACCACCACGTCGGGAGCCGGCGAGCGATGAACGAGCGACGACGCGAAGAGCACCGCAGTGCCGACCGCGAGAATTGCGAGGCCACCGCGGGCAGCGCCCGGCAACGCCGCGAAGGCCTGCGTGGCGCGAACGAACGTGAGCGCGCTCGTTCCACCGAGCGCAAAGCGGTGAAACAGCTTTCGACGACCGGCGAAGGCGTTCGGCACGGGCTCTTTGCGGCCCGCATCGAACAGGGCATCGAGTGCGCCGTCGTCGACGTCGAGATCGTCTTCGTGACTCACGGCGTTTCCTTTCGGAAGGGGCGCCGACGGGCGGCGGCGATCCACGAGGCGAGTTGGGCACGCGCGCGACGGAGTCGCGACGCGACGGTGCCGGAGGGGATATCGAGAATCACGGCGGCCTCTGCGAAGGTCGTGCTCTCGAGCTCGCAGAGGACGATGACGGCCCGCAGATCGTCGGGCAGCCTCTCGAGCAGCTCGTCGAGGAGCTTGCGACGTTGTCCCTCGTCGGCCATCGACTCGGGCGTGGGGTTGGGGTCGGGATGGGTTTCGAGCACGCCCTCGGCGGCCTGGACCGGCCATCGCGCACGCGCCCGTCGAGCGTTCGCGGCGAGATTGCGCGCCGTTTGGAAGAGAAACGTCTTCTCTGCCCCGGCGTTGACGTCGGCGATGCGCGCGGCGAAGACGGTGAAGACTTCTTGCGTGACGTCGTCGGCCTCGTCGGTCGAGAGACCGAACCGGCGCAAGATGCGCCAGACGAACTCGTAGTGCTGCCCGATGGATGCACGAAGCCGGGCCTTGTCGGCCGGAGCAACGTCCAGGGCCCGTGCGCGGGCCGTCCCGACGTCCTCGAGGGGATTACCCCCGGGGCCGTTCAGGCCTGGCCTAGCCACGACCACCGCGGAGGCGAGCGATTCCACCCCAAAGAATGTCGGCCGCCTCCGGCCTGATCACGGAAAGTCGAACGAGTGCCCCAAACCGGCCCCGACCTCGCCGATCAGCCTCGGAACCCGGTGTCCCGCCCCGCTCCCGTCGTTCGCGACGGTGTTGTACGACGTCGCCGCGTAAGCGGCCGTCCCATAGAGCTCCGCGAAAAATGACCGGCCGGTTGGAAACCACCGGACGCGGCCTCCGGCATTCAGCGTGAACCATGGGCGAAGCTGGTCGTCCGCGTTGACGACTTGGGTGCTGTACGAATGGTACACGCCGATCGTGGGCCCGACGCACGCCTGTAGCCACACGGTGCGGACGAGCTCACGCGCTCCGCATCCTTCGAGACGAGCGGTCCAGGTCTGAACGAAGACGTTCAGCTTGGTGGTGTCCGGCAGCTGCGCATGCGCGAAGGCCAACGAGAAGCGGCCGCCAAGCATGAGCTCGTGCACACGTTTCTCGATTTCGAAATAGCCGCGATAGCCGACGGCCGAGCGAGGCAGCGGTCCAAGCACGAGCTCACTGCCGAGTCCGAGCATCGCGATAGCCGGCGCAGGTCTTCGTTCAGGCGATGGGGCGCGACGCGCGCTGGGTACCACCTGCGTGCCGGTCTCGATCGAGGGCGTCGGCGGAGGTGCCGCCTCGCTCGATGTCGGGGGCGCCGGCGCGGGCTCCGTCACACGTTCTTCCTGGTGAACGACCGGTCCTTCGTCGATGGCGAGGACGGTGACCACGGCGAGCGCCGAGACGAGCGCCGAGCAATTCGGCGCCTGAACGGCACGGGTACTCGTCGACCCATCGCGCTCGACGATCGATAGCTCGCCGGCGAGTCGCGCTCCGTCGCGACGAATGTGCACGTCGAAGGTCCGGGCCGGCTCCTGTTCCGGAGCCACCACGAAATTCGGCCGCTGCGCACGCACGAGGGCGACGAAACGTTCGCGCCCAGGGCAGGTCGACGCAAGGCCGCGCTCGAGCTCGTAGGTGAGATGGACGGGCTCGATCGCCGGCGATTCAGGCGTGTCCGCGAACGCAAAAGACACGCGCAGCAGCCACGAAAATCCGAGCGCCGCCTCGAGCGAGCGTCGAATCAGGCCACGTCGGAACCGCCGCGTCACGCCAGGAGCTTATAGCCCCTGGCCCGCGCGGTGGCAGCCTCTCGGTCAGCGCGGGGGTTCGGTCGGGGCACACGTCGACGAGCCTGCGCCGACGACGAGCATCCCCGTGTCCTCGATCATCACAGTCGAGGTGTCCGTGGCCGGCGAATAGCGCGTCACGGTCGTGCGCCCGTTGTGCGTGCCGGTAAAGAGCCAGAAGTCACCGCCCCATTGGGCGAAGGCCCAGCCCGCTCCGATGTCCGCGTCCGGGCGGTAGGTCTCGACGATGCCGCCTGTCACCTTGTCCAGGCGAACGATGCGATTGCCGGTCTGCACGAACGCGTAGAGCGTGCCAGCTCCCGTACCCGTGAGCTCACCGAAACCCGGACTCGACGTGCCGACCACAGAGACATCGAAGGTCGAAAGATCGAGGCGTCCGAGGGCGTCGCCGGCCAGATAGAGCGTCTCGCTGAGCGGCGCGCCGCCGTCCGCGTCGTCCTTGGCGAATCCCATCCCGAACGTCAGAAAGCCGTGCTGACCGGGGCGATACGCCGTGGCCTCGCAGCTCGCGTCCTTCGTACTGACCTTGAAGATGCGTCCGTCGTCGTACTCTATCCACGCCGTGCCGCGGCGATCCACCGCCATCGAGAACGTATTACCCGACGTCGGACACACGAGCCGGCCGATGCTCGTGAACACGAGCGACACGGGATCGAATCGAAAGAGCTCATTTCCCTTCTGGGAAAGGACATAAATGAGTTTGTTTTCGTCGGCACAATCGACGAGCGGCGCGAGCCTGTCGGCGCCGCCATCGTCACCAGCTTCGGCCGACGCGTCGACGAACGAGTTCACGGGCGGAGGCTCGTCTTTCGCCACGTCGAATCCGTCGCGCACGGGCGAGCAGTGCAGCGTCCAGGCGCTGGCTGCCGCCACCATCGCGACGACCAGAATCCCCTTTTGCTCCGACATGGTTTTCCAGAGATTCGTCGTCATTGGGAGAAGCTCACGCGCGAAGGAGTCGGATGGGGTTGGCTGTCGGCCGTGCCCAGGCCGAGCTGGCCGCGGTCGTTGGTTCCCCAGCATTCGACGGCACCGCTCCGAAGCAATGCGCACATCGTATTGGAGCCCGCGGCAAGCGAGACGACCGCACCACCAAAACCGTCGATTCGCGTTGGGACCGGACGAATCGTATTCGGTTTCACGCTCGGACCGAGGATTCCGGTCACGCCCGTATTGCCCCAGCAGTACACCCGCCCGCTCGCGAAGACGGCGCACGTATTCAAGGGGCTGGTCGCGATGCTGGCGGGAATGTCGTGCTCACTCGTCGACGCGTCCATTTCGTCGTCCGCCACGTCGCCAGCGATGCTCTTGCCCGGCAGATACGCGAGATCTTCGAAGGAGCCGCGGCCGAGCTGTCCATTGGAATTCGCTCCCCAGCATTCGACGAATCGCCCCGCGACGGCACACGAATGCCAGAACGTGGTCGCGATACTGCGAACGCCGGAGAGCAATGGAACGAGCATCGGTTTTTCGTTCGGGTCCTCGGACGTATCGCGACCGAGCATGAAGTTCTCGCTGCCGAAGGCAGTGTTCGCCCCCCAAGACATGACGTTCCCGTTCGCATCGAGAGCGAACGTTCGCCCAACCCCGGCGACGACGGAGGACACGGGGCGTCCCAGAAGCGAAGCCTTGGCCGGCGCCGCCATGGTCCACGGTTCGGAGGCCCCGCGCCCGAGCTCGCGGTACTCGTTGGTGCCCCAGCAACTGAGCGAACCGTCGGTCGTGGTGACGCACGCGTAGCGCGAGCCGAGCGAGAGAGTCGACGACGACGGGACCGCGTCCTGCTTGGTTGGAGACGGAACCGCGCCGAACGGCGGCAAGCCTTCGGCGGTGTCGGGGAGGACGCCGGCACGGACGAGATCCGCCGATCCCCAGCAGTACACGCTGCCGTCGCTCGTCCGAGCGCAGGCATTGTCGCTCGTGATTCCGACGTGGGTGACGCCGCTGATCCCCGAGACGACGAGCGGTCTCGTGACCACGCCGTTCATCGGGTCGGCGCCGAGCTGGCCGCTGTCGTTCGCTCCCCAGCACGCAACACGTCCGTCCTGGAAGACGGCACAGAAGCTATCGCTTCCGCCCGCGATCGACGTCACGCAAGGGTTCGTCTCGCACACCACTGCAAGGTCCGGCACGACGAATGGATCGTCCGCTTCGCGCGCATCACCATCCGTCGCAGCATCGCCCGTCGTGACGTCGTCCCCGCTCGAATCGACCACGCCCGCATCGCCGACGCCGCGAGCGGGCACTCCATCGCCGGATTCTTCCGACGAGCATGCGAACGCGGTCGTCGCGAGCGCCGCGACCAGCACGAGACAGCAAAGGAAGCGCTTCCTCACGGTGCACCTCCCGTCGTCGAGGAGACACGATGAAGCGCCACGCCCGTTCCGACGGCCCAAATGTCTCCTGCCGGCCCGCCGTGCACGGCATTCAGATCTCGCCACATCGGCTTGTCTCCGACCGCGAGACGCGAAATCTTCCAGGACGTCCCGTCCCAGTGTCGAACCGCACCTGCACGGCCCACGACCCATACGTCGCTTTCGCTGCTTCCCCAGATACCGCGCATCGAGGTCGTGGCGTTGCTTGGAACCTCGGTCCACTGGACGCTGCCGTCCGTGTCCGCCACTCCGCGGAAGTTCGTGCCGCCGGCGCCGATCGTCCAGATCGGGCCAGAGCTCGCTTGCCACACGGCGTCGAGCGCAGCAGAACCGGCATTTGCCGTCGTCAGCAGCTGTGACCACGAATATTTGTTCGCAATATCCGTCGGCGCGCCTCGCAAGACGACACCGCTACCGAACAGGTCACCCGACATCATTCCCGCAATCCAGACGGACTTGTCAGCCATTGGCCAGAACGAATTCAGAATACGGAACGACGAGTCGTTGATGGGTATCGTCGTCCACTTCAATGTCGGCCCGGCACCGGGCGCATCGGGGGGAACCGACAAGACGCCGTGGCGTAGGTAGTGGGAACCGAAGCGCGTGCCGTAGATCCAGAGGTCGTTCGGCCCATCTCCTCGGATGACCTCCAGCGACGGCGACGTCCCCGGATCGAAATCGATCCGCGACCAGGCGAAAGGCTCACCGATCGCGGCGCGCGTCCCGTGAACGAGCCGATAGCCGTATTGCGCGACGCCCCAGAGATCATTCGGCGTGGTCGCCCATAGACTCGTCAGGCCCTCGGCGTCGGGTGCGTCGACCGCCGACCATGCGGCACCGTCCCAGTGAATCAGCTGCGAAGCGGTCGCGGCAATCGCGTCGTTCGATGCGAAGCTCCACACGGCCGTGAGGTCGACGCCATCGGTCGGGAGCTGCGTTCTGCACCATCCATCGGCGCTGCAGTTCCCCGCGTCCGGCACGTCGACGTCTTCCCTACCCGCATCCGAAACGTCGGGAGCAGCGTCGGGCGACACGGCTCGGGCGTCGTCCGCCGCGTCGACGAACGAAGGCGTCCCCGAATCGTGCGTCTCCGACGGCTCGGCTCCATCGGCCGAGCAATGGACGAGAGCCAACGCCAGAAGCCCCGCGAGGCTCGAAGAGAGAAGCACTCTCATGGTGTCATTCCAGGCAAAAGCTTCGTTCCCTTGTGGAGGACGGCGTCGAGACCGACCGCCCAAACGTCGTCCGGCCCGGACAGCCACAGACCGAAGAGGTCGGTCACCTTGGTCTTCGGGTCGAGCTCGACGAGCGACCAGACGGAGCCATCCCAGTGAGCGAGCGTTCCGTCGTTGCCCGCGACCCAGAGATCCGTCGCTGACGCGCCAGCGATTGCGCGCAAGCTCGCAAGCGTCGGGAACGGCACGGGCGTGACGGAGATCGTGCCGTCGGCCTGCCGGCTGAAGCGACGCACGATGCCGCCGCCCCCCACGGCCCAAACCTCACCGTTCGGTGCGCTCCACAGCGCATGAAGCGGTAGCGACGTGAGGCTGTCCACCACCTTCCACGACGTCGCTTCTCCACGCCAGCCGGAAGACCACCGCGTCTTGCCCCCTTCGCCAACGACCCATACGTCACCGCTCGCCGTCGTGAGAACGGCATTGAACGAAGGTTCGCGATCCCAGGGATTCGCACCGGGCGTCGTGATGCTCGGCACCCACGCGGGCGCGCCGGACGACCAACCGCCGCAATGCCATACCGTGGGCTGAGCGAGGGATTCGAGAAAGGGGCCGACGGCCCATACGTCAGTCGAGCTCCGTCCGGCCATCCCATAGACGGGCGCCGTCCACGGCGGCAGGCCGCCGGACGACATGACCTCGCCGCGCCTCCAGGCGGAAGCGCTCGATTCGCCCGTCACGTTATGCCAGAGGGCATCGCCGGTGCTGAAGGTCCAGATGTCCTTCGGTCCGCTGCCCCACACGCCGAACAACGTCTGATTCGAATTCATCCTGGAAATATCGAATCTCGTTCCATTCCAATGAACGGCAATGTCGGGACTACCCACGAGCCAGACATCATCCGGGCCGGACCCCCACACGGCGTTGAACGACTGCGGCCCTTCGAGCGACAGTCGAACGGCGCACCATCGACCGTCCGTGCAGGCTTCGAGGGCTGCCGCGTCCGGTTCGGCGATGACCGTGTTCGCGTCAGGCGCGCCGCCGTCGGCATGTGGGTCGGAGCTTGCCGACACATTCGAGCCGTCCTCGGCCGCGCAACTCGTGACGCCGCACACGAACGGCGCGCTCGCCAGAATCGAAAGAATCATGCAACGAGATTTCAATTGAGGGCTCCCGCATCGCAAGGCTGCGTGAGGCACTTGCCGGCAACACAAGGCTGGCCGGCAGCGACGTCACACGAAGTCGTGCACGAACCGCAATGCAAAGCATCCAGCGTGGTATCGACCTCGCAGCCGTTCTCGAGTCGACCGTCGCAGTCAGCATAACCGACGGCACACGCATAGGAGCAGCGACCTTGCTTGCAGACCGGACTTCCCGCGAGGCTGGACAGCCCGGGACACACGTTCCCGCATGCCCCGCAGTTGCGCACGTCGCTCTGTAGGTCCACGCAGGCGTGATCGCAGCGCGTGGTCCCCGGGTCGCAGAGGCACTTGCCGTCCGAGCAAATCTGCTCGTCCTTGCAGGTCGTCCCGCAACTTCCACAGTGCTTCGTATCGTCGTTCGTGAAGACCTCGCAGCCGTCGCGGCAAAAGTCCTTGTTGCAGTCACTGCGTCCTGCGGTGCACGTCGTCTTGCACTGCGAGTCGACGCAGGCGACGGAGGCTCCGTCCGGAATCACGCCTTCGCCACAGCTCCAACCGATGCTCTCCGTCGGAGCGGCCCCGCACGCACGGCCGCAAGCGCCACAGTTGTCGTCGTCGTCACGAAGATCGACGCACTTGCCGTTGCAGTTCGTCTTCCCGGAGGGACAGCCACACGCGCCCTTCCAGCAAATCTCACCCGGGGAACACGCCTTTCCACAGGCACCGCAGTTGAGGGGATCGGATTCGAGCCGCGCCTCGCAACCATTGTCGATGAGCTTGTCGCAATCGCCGAAGTCCTTGCGACAGAGCATCTGGCAGCGCCCCGTTGCGCAGATGAAGAATGCCTTGAGCTCGTCGGACTCGGCCGGACACTGCTCGTCGCACGAGCCACAATGATTCACGTCATTGTCGAGATTCGTGGTGCAGAGTCCCGACTTGTCCAAACAGGTGGCAAACGGCGCAGGACAATCGAACGCCTTGCACATCATGACGTCGACCGGCGCCTCGCCTTCGGTACCCGCATCCGACTTCGTGAAAGCCGGTGGTTCGGACGCGCCGTCGACGCCCGCGCGCAGCCTCTCCGAGCATGCCGTCGAGACGGCGATCGCGACGACGGAGGCGCTGAGAATCGCTCCGAATCTATTTCCGTTTCTCATGGTGCGGCACAATCGAGGCGTTGGAGGTGAGACGAGGCCGGCGCGAGCTTCTCGAGCTCCGCACGCGCGCGGCGCGCTTTCGAAAGATCCCCGAGAGCACAGAGTGCGAGAACCTGAAGCGTCATGCGCTCTTCACGGAGCGCGCCTCGAGGAAAGCGCTCCGCGTGCGAGTCGAGCGTGACGAGTGCGTCGGATGGCGAGCCGTCGCGCAGGGACTTTTGCGCCGCGCGAACGAGAGCGACCTCCTCGGCGATTCCCCCCGGCTGCCGGGTCGCCGCTCCGCTCGAGGGAGAGTTCGTAGTGCGCGTGCTGGCCGTCTTCTTCGGGTCGGCCGGTGCATCCGGGAAGGCATCTGGCAGCGCCGAAATCGACACCGTGGTGCTCGCGGGCGCGGATGGAGGACTCTCGCGTTCGGAGAGAACGACGGTCGACGGGTCGACCGCTGCGCTCGGCGTCTGCGCTTCGTGAGCCGAAGTGAGCGAGCGGATGCCCGCGATAGTGAACAAGCTCAGGGCTGCGAGGCCCGTGACCACGCCCCACGGGCTCCGGAGGAACGCACGCCCAGGGGACGGACTCGTCGTGAATGAAGCGTTGCCGTTGGGCCCTGGGCCCTCGCGCCCCGCGTCGGGATCGCGCCGAAGCCGCGCGTCGATGCCCGCGCGCGCGGCGTTTGCCGAGCTCGTGCTTGGTCCCCAGCCTTTGCGCGCCGTCTCGAAGAGGGCGCGTTCCTTCGGAGAGAGCTTGCTCACGCCCCGCCTGCTTCCGTGAGCGGTGCGTTCTCGTCGAACAGTCGCCGGAATTGCTCTCGCGCGAGGCGGAGTCGTGAATAGACGGTATTGACGTTGATACCGAAGATTTCGGCGAGCTCCGTCGCCTTCATCTCTTCGATATCCATGAGCACGAGCACCATGCGTTTCTCCGAATCCATTCGATCGAGGACGCGCTCCAGTGTCCGGATCGTCTCGCTGCGTACGACGACTTCGAAGGGTCCGTCGGCGTTGTCGGGAATGGCCTCGTCGATGAGCTCGTGCGGCGCATTTGCCTTCACTCGCCTTCGCTCGTTGGCGGCTACCCACGTCGCGACGCGAAACAGCCACGTGCGAATGTCGCTACGCCCCTCGAATTCGGAGAGCCGTCGATGAACGACGACGAAGACCTCCTGGACGGCGTCGTCGATGGCCCAGGTCGGAAGCTCGAGCGTGCGTAGCACCCTCCAGACGAAGGGCAGGTATCTCTCGTAAACCTCGTCGAACGTCGGTCGCGACTGCACGACGGAAACCGGACGCTCCTCGGGTGTCGGTCCGGCCTGTTCAGCCGGCGAAGCGCTCGGAACGAACGGTCGCTGCACTCGGGTTAGTGTCGACGCTCGAAAGAATCATCACTACGTCCTCAAAAGAAACGCACGTCGAGTCCGAGAAAACCTCGGACCCCGACGGGAGCCGGCTCGAACACGGTCCCGAAGCGCTCGATGTACACCGTCGGCGCGCCGAGCGGGCGAACGAACGAGACTCCGACGACGGGCGAGACCATCCGCTCGTGAAGCACCCTCGCACTCAACGTCGCCGTCGCAGCCGTCCACAGTCCGGTCGCTTCCTCCGACTGCTCGAGACGCACGCCGCTCGTCCTCGCGACGCCGAGCTCGCCCCCGAGACAGGTGCGAACGTCGATGGCGAGCGGCAACGCCCGCAAGCAGGCGTGCGCGGAGACAGTCGACAGGCTCACATACGCGCCCGCGCTTCCGCCCCGAGGCCCGCTGACGGTGAACTGCTCCTGGTAGACGGTCCCTTGGGCCTCGAACGCCAACGCACCTCGGGCCACCGCCACGAACGGTCCCACGCCCAGCGCCGCGCGCGGCAGAGCTCCGTTGTCCAGCGTGATTCGCGCGCCAGCGTGGACATTGAGGCGCGCCGGCCCTGGAGGGGCTGCAGTTGGCGATTCGTGTCGAGCCGCGGCCCGCGCATCGGCTTTTGGAAGAGCTTTATCGTTCGGAGCGGCGCCAAGATCGGCCGTGGCCGGCGCGCCCGCGACGTTCCGGGGCGGCTCTTCCTCCAGCGCGTCGGTTGGCGACGGGTCCAAGAGCAGATTCGGGTTGAGGTCGAGCGCCAGGATGAGGGCTGCTGCGTCGACGAGGTGCGAGCAATCGTCGTCGTTCAGCGCCCGCGCATTCGCTTCGCTTCCCCGCACGACGAAGTCGAGCCGATAGCGAAGTTCGCCAGCCTTTCGCGACGACGTGACCCGCCCTCGCGCCGCGACGACACGCTCGCTCGGGCCTCGCGGAGCCCCGACGAGGGCCCCGACACGCGCGACCAGCTCGTCTCGTGATGGGCACTCCGCCGGGGCGGACCACTCGATCGTCAGACGCCGATCAGCGTTGGGCGGTCCCGCCTGTCCAAACGCTGGACACTCGACGCCCACAGCGGCTGGAACGAGCCACATCGCTCGGAGTAGCGCAGCATGCTTCCTGCGCCGCGATGACATTCGTGCGAGCTTACTCGCTTCCGCTTCGAGTGGTTGCGTTCACCGCAAACGGGCGTGGTGGACGCGACACCTTTCGCACCGGCCACGACGCCTGCGCCGTGAGCGCCCGGAGCCGTCGCTCAGTTTCGAGCGCCGAGGTCGTCCGCAGCCATGTTGCCTTTGACCGTGAACTCGATGCGCTGGAAGCTGAAACAGATCTCTTCGAGATCCTTGCCCTCGGCCCCGCCGACCAATCCGTAGCTGGCGACGCCTGCGTTGGTGAGCTTCATGCGACTGCCGTTCGAGATGTCGAGGGTCACGGTCTTGAACGACTCATTCGTCACGGCGGCCTGGAAGAACGTCACGCTCGTTGCTCCCGTCTGTCGATAGACGCAGACGGGTGAATGCTGGCGACGCCCCGTGGCGAGCCCGGAGCTCGCATCCCGCGGCGTCTTGAGCTCGTACTTCACGCCGATGAATCTCTCCGCGGGAATCTTGCTCCTCGTCGCCTCCACGGTGAGCGTCCCGTCGAGCGCGAAGGCCATCGCCGGAGCGACGAGCACAGCGAGACCAGAGACGAGACCTGCCACCGAGCGAACCAGCGTGCGTGCGGAGCTGTGCATGAGCTCACGCTACGAAGATCGAGCGAATTGGCAACAATCGGACCGGTCCCCCAAAGGGATGACGGACGACGCCCCCTCGAACGCACATACACCTCCGAATCCCGAGAGCGGGATGGTAAGTCGCCTTGGTCAGAATACTGACCGGAACGTCCTTGGCACGGTGCAATTCGCCCGACGTGTGAGCGAAGTCCGCATCCGGCAAGGAGATTGCTTTGCGGCCGCACCATGATCACGCCGCGGCCGCGACCGACCATCCGACGTGTACGACCTGCGCCCGAGTCCCCCGTGAAGCCTGCGGCCGTTCCTCGACTCTCGGACGATACCGACGAGACTCCGACTGCGGTGACCGTTCTCGAGCCGGCAGACGTCAAACAGCTCATGGATCTTGCCGAGAGAAACGCGAAACCGTCGGCGGTCCCGCCCCCGTTGCCGGAGCGAAAGCCAGAGCCGCCGCGAACCAAGAGCGGACTCCGCATGCGTGTGCGTCCGGAGGAGATGGCGGTCGAGGTCGACCTGGAAACACTGAAGCCGGCCATCGAGGTCGCCCGTGTCGATTCGGTGGTTCCTCCCGCTACGAAGGTCGCGACGTAACGGCTCGCCCACAGTTCGGATTTGCTCGAAGACGGAAGACGGAGGGCGCTACTGCGGCGACCACTTGCGTCGACCGGCGCAAGTCTGTCGCGAACTCCGTGTGACTATTCAATCAGCGCAACCGAGTTGCGCTGTAGCATCGTCCGCCGTGCCTATCGCGAATGCGTTCGAGCCCGCCGAAACCGGCAACGTCGAAGCCCTCCTCGCCGCGCTGAAGAGCGGCGCGCCCATCGAGACCGGTGGTGACCGCGGAGATAGCCCGCTCATCGGCGCAGCCGGTCGCGGTCATCTCGCATGTGTCGAGGTCCTCATCGCCCACGGCGCGAAGCTGGATCACGCGAACGATGGGGGTGCCACCGCGCTCATCGCAGCCGCGCATCGCGGTCATGCCGAGGTCGTCGCTGCGCTCGCCTCCGCCGGGGCGAACGTGGAGCACATGAACGATGCGGGCGTGACCGCACTCTTCGCGTGCCTGAAGAATCCGAACCTGGAGGCCGACAAGAGCCTCGCCGTCGCTCGAGCGCTCCTCGCCGGGAAGGCCAATCCGAATCAATCCACGCGATCGGGCAAGCTCCCGCTCGGGGCCTCGAAAACCGCCGCCATCGCCGAGCTGCTCGTCGACGCCGGCGCCGCGATCGACTCCAAAGATTCCGACGGCAAGACGGCCCTTCACCACGCCGCGCGTGACGGGGCTGGCGAGGTCGTCGTGTGGTTGCTCGGCCGCGGAGCTTCCGCGGACGTGGTCGACAGCGACGGTGCAACGCCTCTCGTCGAGGGCGTAAAAGGGCTCGCCTTCGCCAAGGCCCTCGACGCGTTCGTTGCGCTCGCGAAGGCAACGACGCTACGAGGAAGCAAAGGCTACCGCGGACAGACCGCGCTCTCGATGGCCGCCGAGGCCGGAGAGGCCGGCGTCGTCCAAGCGCTTCTCGGCGACGGCGCAGAGCTCGAAATCGGCGACAACGCGGGCATGACGCCCCTCATCTGGGCGGCGTACCGCAATCACGCGCAGGTCGTCGAATTGCTCCTCCGTGCGGGTGCCAAGAAGAACACGCAGGACAACGACGGCCTGACCGCGCGCGGTCACGTCGAAAAGGCCATCGCCACTCCTCCGAAGGTCTCGCGATTGCGCAAAACCCCGGCCGAGCCCGTCGACCGGAATCAGGTCTTGGCGCTCTTGGAAGACTGACGCGCGTTACGCGTATCAACGACAGTTCGCCATCCCATACGCGAGAACCCAATCGGGGTGAATCGCGTCGGGCCCCGTCTCGAATTCGCCCTTTCGGGTGATCCGGCCGTCGGTGGTGGATACGAAATAGTATTCATGGTGGTGCATGCACCCCGATGGGCAATCGCCCGAGGCGTCGTCGAAGACGTAGTGGAACACGTCGTCCGCCTCGCGCGTGGCGCAGACCCTCGGACCGTCCAAGCCCCCGGCGCCGCTGTTGGCGCGGCGAATGGATGGCAATTGCTCGTACAACGCCCTCATCATCTTCGGGGCATAGCGACCATTCAACCAACCGCTCGCGGACTGCCACCCCTGCGAGTAGTGACTGAAGGTCGGCTTGTCCCAGCCGTACCGCGCATGGAGGCAATCCCACGCGTGGTAAGCTCCGCTCTCCATCGCTTCGATGGTCGACGCGTCGTCGACCGTGAGACTCACGACGGGAACGAACTTCTGACCGCGCACCGAACTCAGCTCTGGTTCGTGCGCGCGGATGGCGGCCAGGTCTCGCCGAATACGCTCGTACGACGCGGACGTCGCCGTGAACGTCCCGTCGACGAGAAGCGCGAGGGCTTCGGCTTCTTCGTCTGCACGCGGCGTCAGCGCGAGCTCCTCGTCCGTACCCGGAAGGCCGGTGCATGACGCAGGAGTCGTCACGTCACGTCGGCTCGTGTCCGGAGGAAGCGACTCGGCAACCCACGAGCCGTCGAGCGCCGGTGTAGCGGACTCTTCGACCTGGCCGCACGAGACGATCCCGAACGCGGCGAAGGTCAGACCGGCAGCAACACGACAGAACGAGAACGGACGGTGGCGTGCATCGAAGGCAATCGACCCCATGGCGGCGAGGCCTCACCATGGGCTCATCCTCCTGCCCAATTCAAGCCTCATTCGCCGATTCGATACGAAGGGAACGCGCGCCGTGTACCGCGGAGCGCGGCGTCGACACCGCAACGCGCATCTAGCTAGACGCGCTGGTCTCGGGCGCCTGCTCGTCGAGCGAACGGCGTTCGAGACTACGCGGATCCGGTCGGAGCTCCGCCAGCGCCCTCAGGATGCGGGCGCGCCATTCCTCGTGCTCCTTCGTGCTCGCTACGCTGGACATGGGCGCGCACTGATGCACGTTCGGTGCCGCTGTCCGTCGCCCCGGCCGAGATGTCGCTTTCCGTGTGTTCGCCATGCATCGAGCCCACGATTTCCGGGGCGCGAGCGTCCAATCGGTCGATTTCGCGACACTCGGACTGTCCGTCGACAGACGGCGGATGCCGGACATCGATACAGCACACGCGAGCAAGCGAGACTGTTTGCCTCGATGACGGCCGACCTTCGTCTCGAGCATGCAAGGTCGGACCTCGTCGCGGGCTCGAGCCGCCAGATGCCCCGTCCATGACCGGCGCCGGAGTCGTGAATGGACGGACAGAGTCGGAGAAATCCGCGGTGGGCAGCGCGCACGGCCGATTGCAGCGAGATCGACGATCTGATGAATTGGAGCTGCAGAAGCGAGGTCCAGCGTGCACGATTCTTGGTCGAGTCTCGTTGGGAACATTCTCACGCCGGCGCGCCCGCGCCTCGAGGCATGCCTTCGGGCGCGTGAGGAGCACGTCGAAACGCGACGCGTCCTCGGCCAAAGGCGAGCGAAGCGGATCGCCGAGTGCGAGGCTCGCCTCGTCGCTGCGCGCGAGGAGGTTTTTGCCGCCCACGACGGTGTGGTGACGGCCCGCATGACGGATCTCGAACGCGAGTGGCGAGCGCTCGCGCGTCAGGATCCCGACAACGGCTTGATGGATCTCTGGGCACGCATCGCGCCCGCGTCTTGGCTGGATCGCAAGCGATGGCGTGACAGTGATCGGGCAGCGCAGCTCGACAGCGCGATTGCCCTCGCAAGCGACGCGGCCGCCGTCGACGAGGCGGAGCGCGCAGTCGACGTCCTGCGCTCGTCGCTGGCAGAGAGCGGGATGATCATCGGCCGACGAACCAAGTGGCACCCCGCGGACCAGGACTACGCAGGCACCGTCGAGCTCCTTGCGAGCCCCGTCGCGAGGGCGCGTGAGGCTCTCGCGACGCGCGAGGGTGAGCGCATGGTCGTCGCGCGGGCGCATCGATGCGCCGAAGAAGTATCCGCCGTCGTTCTCGAACGATTCTCCGATCGACAGGTCCTCGCCGGTGCGGTCGGACATGCCGCATTCGTCGATCATCTCTGGCGTGCGGCACGTCTTCCCGAACGAGCCAACCCGGCAGCGGCGCTCCATGCGCTCTGGAAGACCGGGTATGTCCTCCGGACAATCGAGGCACGCGACGTAGTCCTCGCGATCCCGCCGCTCTGAGCACGAAATCGATACACGAAGAGCGTCGCCCCTTTCGAGACGACGCTCTCGTGCAGAGTCGACCGCTCAGTCTGCGGCGTTCACTCCGCGGCCGAAGCCGATGACGCAACGTCGTGTGCGACCAGGTCTTCGTCGTCCTCCACCTTCGGCTTCTTGAATCGCTCGCGCAGACTCTCGAAGGCCACGTAGAGAACCGGGATCAAGTAAAGGTTCACCAGCGTCGAGACGACCATGCCGAAGACGACGGCTGTACCGAGCGAGTGACGCGCGGCCTGTCCCGCACCGGAAGCAACGACGAGCGGGAAGATCCCGAGGATGAACGCGAGCGATGTCATGAGAATCGGTCGCAGGCGAGTCTCGGCCGACTCGCGTGCGGCTTCGACGATCGAGCGACCGCGTTGACGCAGCTGATTGGCGAACTCGACGATCAAGATGGCGTTCTTGCTGGCGAGTCCGACGAGCATGAGCAGACCGACCTGACAGAACACGTCGTTCTCGAGACCGCGCACGAGCTGCCCCAAGAGTGCGCCGAGGATGGCCACAGGCACACCGAGGAGCACGATGAACGGCAGCGCGAAGCTCTCGTACTGAGCCGCGAGCACCAGGAACACGACGAAGAGGCCGAGGCCGAAGATGATCGCGGTCTGCGATCCTGCTTCCAGTTCCTCGCGTGAAAGGCCCGACCACTCGAAGGACATGCCGCCCGGGAGATTCTCCTTGGCGAGCTTCTCCATGCTGGCCATCGCCTGACCCGTGCTGCGCCCCTTCGCCGGCGAGCCGACGATCTCCGCCGATCGGTACAGGTTGTAGTGATTGATGATCTGCGGGGCGACCGCCTCGTGCACGTCGACCAAGCTGGCCAAGGGCACCATGTCGCCCGTGTCCGAGCGAACGTAGAACTCCTTGATGTTGCGTGGCTCGGCGCGGAAGCGCGCGTCCGCCTGGACGTAGACGCGATACGAGCGATTCGAAAAGTCGAAATCGTTGACGTATTGCGATCCCATGTAGACGGAGAGCGTCGAGAAAACCTCTTCGAGTCGAACACGGAGCGACTTGGCCTTCTCGCGGTCGACCTCGACGACGAGCTGCGGGTCATTCGCCGTGAACTGCGAGAAGAGCCCCTTCAGCTGCTTCGTATCGGCATTGCCCTGCCCGACCATGCCCCAGGTCGCTCCCGCGAGCTCCTGGATGTCGACCCCCGTTCGATCGAGGACCTCGAACTGGAAGCCGCCGTAGTTGCCGACGCCCTGGATAGGAGGCGGCGCGAAAGGCAGGACGAAGCCATCGGTGAGGCCCATGAGCGTGCCCCGCACGCGCTCGATCACGGCGGACGCGCTGTGCTCTTTGCCTTTGCGCTCCGCATAATCCTTCAACGGAACGAACACGATTCCCTTGTTCGGAGCGTTGCCGGCAAAGCTGAATCCGCTCAGTACGAACGTGTTCTGCACTTCGGGCTGCGCCGAGAGAATCTTCTCGACGCGCTTGGCGACTTCGTTCGTGGCATCGACCGAGGCGCCTTCCGGCGTCTGGACCGCGACGATGAAGTAGCCCTGGTCTTCTTCGGGCACGAAGCCCGAGGGGACCTTCAGACTGACGAAGTACGTGGCTGCGAGCGCGGCCACGAACACGCCGGTAGCGACGAGTCGGAAGCGCAGCGTGGAGGCGACCGAGCTTGCATACTTGCGTCGCACGGCCTCGATGACGCGCTCCACCGCGGTGAAGAATTTGCCGGGCGTGGTGTGGCGTTCGAGAAGGATGGCGCAAAGCGCAGGCGTCAGCGTGAGCGCATTGAATGCCGAGATGGCGACGGAGATCGCGATCGTCAGCGAGAACTGCTTGTAGATGCGCCCCGTCGTACCTGGGAAGAACGCCACCGGAACGAAGACCGCGACCAGGACGAGCGAGGTCGCGATGACGGCGCCCGCGACTTCGCCCATCGCCTCCCCCGCGGCGCGCTTCGGGCTCATCCCCTTTTCGCGGATGAATCGCTCGATGTTCTCGATGACGACGATCGCGTCGTCGACTACGAGGCCCGTGGCGAGCGTGATTCCGAAGAGCGTGAGCGTGTTGATGCTGAAGCCCAAGAGCTTCACGAAGGCGAACGTTCCGACGAGCGAGACCGGGATCGTGATCGCCGGAATGATCGTGCTCCGCACGCTTCCGAGGAAGAGGAAGATGACGAGAACGACGAGCACGATCGCTTCGGCGAGCGTCTCGAGGACCTCGTGAACCGAGTCGCGCACGAACGGCGTGGTGTCGAAGGCGACCTCGTAGCGAAGGCCGGGCGGAAAGCTCTTGGCGAGCTGGGCGAGCTGCTTCTTCGAGCGGTCGCCGACGTCGAGCGCGTTGGCCGTGGGCAGCTGGAGAACACCGATACCAACCGCGGTCTTGCCGTTGTGTCGCGTGATCGTCGAGTAATCCTCGGCGCCGAGCTCGGCACGGCCGACGTCTTTCAGCTGGACGAGCGTGCCGTCGTCGCCGGACTTGAGGACCATGCGGCCGAAGTCGCCTTCGTCTTTCAGGCGTCCGGAGGCACGAACGCTGAAGGTGTAGGACTGCCCGGGCGGCGCCGGCTGCTGGCCGATCTGACCGGCCGCGACTTGCAGGTTCTGCTCCTGCAACGCGTGCACGACGTCACTTGCGGTCAGTTTGCGCGCAGCCAGCCGAACGGGATCGAGCCAGACGCGCATCGAGTATTTGCGTTCGCCGAACAACTGCACGTCGCCCATGCCCTCGACGCGTTTCAAGCCATCGACGATGTAGCGATCGGCGTAGTTGCTTATGAACACCGAATCGTATTCACCGTGTTCGGCGAAGAGGGCAAACGCGAGGACGAATGCGCTCGAGTTCTTCTTCACCGTCACGCCGGTGACCTTGACCTCGTTCGGCAGGCGACCGAGTGCTTGCTGCACGCGATTCTGCACGTCGACGGCGGCCAGATCGGGATCGCGCCCGATTTCGAAGGTCACGATGATGTTGGAGACGCCGTCGTTCGAGCTCGTCGACGAGATGTATTTCATCCCTTCGACGCCGTTGATTTGCTGCTCGAGCGGCGTGGTAACGGCGGATTCGACGACCGACGCACTCGCGCCGTTGTACATCGCCGTAACCGTCACCTGCGGAGGTGCAAGTTGCGGATATTGGGCAATCGGCAACGACGGAATGCTGATAGCCCCTGCCAGAACGATGAGAAGCGAGCACACGGCCGCGAACACCGGCCGGCGCAGAAAGAATTGGACGAACACGTGGAGTCCTCCTCGTGATCAGGGCTTTTCGGCGACGATCGCTGCGCCGTTGCGAAGCTTCTGGATGCCCGCGGCGACGTAGTGGTCGCCCGCCTTGAGGCCTTCTTTTACTACGATGTCGTTGGCGAGGATGTCGCCGAGCTTCACCGGGACTTGCGCCGCGGTCTGCGGCTCCCCCTGCTTGGCGGCATCCTTCGCGACATAGAGAAAGGTCTGGCCGTTGAGACGTGTGATGCTCGTCACCGGCACGCGGACCCCGGGTTCGCTCGACCATACGAGTCGCGCCCGAAGGAATTGCTGCGCGCGAAGGACGTTCTTCTCTTTCGATTCGAGCTCGACCTTCACGAGAATCGATTGGGTCGCAGGATCGATGCGCGGCGACACGAACGTGACCTTGCCCTTGTCGACGATGGCCCCGGTCGAGTCGAGGACCTTTGCCTCGAGATCCTGCCGGAGCCGCCGCGAGTCTTCGACGGGCACCGACACCCACGCCTCGAGCGCGGTGTTCGGATCGTCGACCGTGGTGATGAGCGTGGAGGGCGTGACGAGGTCGCCGACCTTCACCGGCACGTCGCCCACGGTTCCCGCGAAAGGAGCACCGACTCGGTAGTATTGGAGCTCGACCGTCTGCGCCTGGAGCGTCGCCTGCGTTTGCTGGAGGCTTCGTTCGGCACTCGACACGCCGGCCTTCTGCGCGAGGATCTGCCGGTCGATCGAGGCAAAGTCCGCCCGCGCGCCTTCGAGAGCCGCAAGCGATTGGTCCTCGGATTGCTGCGAGACGACGTTGCTCTTCCTCAGTTCCGTCGTCCGCTTGTATTCGTCTTCGGCGAGCTTCAGAGCCGCCGCTTTGCCCTTCCGCGAGGCTTCGAGCTGCTCGAGGGTCGCCTTGCCTCGATCGAGCTCCGCCGCGGCGATCCCGGAAGCCGCGACGGCGCTGTTCGTCGTCGCCTGCTGGCGCTTCGGATCGATTTGAACGAGTTGCGCGCCCTCCGTGACCGCCTCGCCTGGTTTGACGAGGATCCGCGCCACGTACCCTTCGACTTGCGGACGAATCTCCACCGAACGGCGCGAGCGAATGGTCGCGATGTAGTCCGAGTATTCGTCGATCGACGACGGATCCGCCGTCGCGATCTTCACGGGAACCGCGCCTCCTTGCTGCGCGGCCTGGCTATCGCCACATGCGACGAGACCGGCGCTCGCCGCGACCAAAGCCAACACTCCCCCCAACGAGCTCACCCGTACGGGTGCCAAGAAGCGAGCCACGAGACGTGCCTTTCTGCGGCCAACCAGGACCCCGACCCACGAGCCCCAAAGGGGTGAGGCCAGCCACCTGGCGGCACAGTAGGCAGATACTTGATAGTGTCAATCATCGACCCTACGTTTATTTGAGGCCATCAAGCATTTGGTTCGGAGGTCATCCGTCGCCTGCGATTGGCTACTGCGGCGACCACTTGCGCGGACTCCGTTTGACGATTCAATCAGCGCAACGGTGTTGCGCTGTATGATTGGAGCGCTCGCCGTGAAGCTCGTGAAAGCAGCCAAGAAAAGGACGCCCACCAAGAAGGTCGACACCTCCAAGGCGGAAAGCATCTGCCGCATGGAGAGAGAGCGCGCCGTGTGGACGAAGATGCACGGCTTCGTCACGGCAAGACCGGAGCCCTACCAGCGAGAGTGCGGTGAGTGCGTGATCACGGTTCCTCAGGCCACGCTCCTGAGAACGATGGATCCCGAAACACCGTCTCCGATGACAGCGCTGGCAACGGCGCTCGGATGCCATGCATCGAACGTCACGGGGCTCGTCGATCGCCTCGAAGAGCAAGGACTCGTCGAGCGGCGACCGTCCGAGGCCGATCGCCGGGTCAAGCACGTGAGCCTCACGCCGAAGGGCGTGGAAGCGCGGGCGAACCTGTACGACGCGCTGTACATGGCACCTCCGGAGCTCGCGGAGCTCTCCGAGGAGGAGCTTGCGGTTCTCGAGACGGTGATGGGCAAGCTCCAGAAGGCGTGAACCGCACGCCGCACGCTCACCCCACGCTCCCGCGGTATGCTTCGGCGCATGTGCGGACGCGCCACGCTGACGGTGACTCCTGACGAGCTGCGCGAGACCTTCGAGCTCGCCGACCTCCCGGAGGACATGCCTCCGCGCTTCAACATCGCGCCCACGCAGCCGCTGCCCGTCATTCGTACGCCAGGACATCTCGAGCTCATGCCGTGGGGCACGAAGGAACGGCGCACCATCAACGTTCGCGCCGAACGCGTGACCACAAAGCCGGAGAACCGATGCCTCGTCGTGCTCGATGGTTTCTACGAGTGGCGTGATTCGGACAAACAGCCCTTCTACTTCCACCGCAAAGACGGGAAGCCCTTCGCGATGGGCGGCGTGGTCATCGGCAAGGGAGCGGCCATCGTCACCACCGAGCCATTGCCCGAAATTGCCGAGGTCCACGATCGAATGCCGCTCGTCTTGACCCCAGGCGATTGGCGCCGCTGGCTCGACGGGAAGTCCGCCGCACCGACGCTGAGCGGATTCGAGAGCTTCGCGGTATCGAAGGCCGTCAACAGCCCGAAGAACGACGACCCGCGCTGCATCGAGCGCGTCGACCCGCGCTGAGTTCGATCGGATCTCGAAGGCCAGACGCGAATCACGACCGCGGCCGCGGCACTCGCGGTTGCTTCGTCGACGACGTATCGGCATTGTGGCGGCGGATGGCGCCCCTCCGGTCGACACCTTGGTATGCCGGGCTCGTCTTGGCCGTGGCGATGCTAGTGGCCCGCACCGCGCGCGCCGAGGTGTTCCTCGCCCCGGTCGGCGGTCGTGCCTTCGTATTCGGCGACTCGCGCGTGCTCTGTGGCGCGCCTCCCCCCGGGTGGACGCTCGAAGCGGGCGGCCGTGCGCTGCGACCGCCTTCGGTCAGAGAGGCCATCGGCAAGGTCGAGGAGCTGACGATCGCCGCCTCCGCCGCGCAATGCGCCAACGCAGGCAGGCCCGCGCGTGCGGTCGCGACGGGCAAGTTGCCCGTGCTCGAGCGAAGCTCCGTCAGCCTGTACGTGGATGAGGGCCGCATCGAGGCCGACGGCACCAACCTCGACAAAAGTTTGGTGAGCTGGCCGGGCGAAAGCAATCGTCTCGAGTCCGACACGTGTAGCCTCTCCCCCGAAACGCCGGGCGCGCGCAATCCTACCGAGCACTGCATCTGGTCCGTGAGCCGCACGCTCCCCGTCGACCCTGCGGCGAGCCCGGTTCGTTTGTGGCCACGAGGGTCGTTGGTCGCGCCGGATGCAATGCTCTTCGACGAACATGGTCGCGTCGTCGCGCCCGCATCCATGTCGGTAACGCCAAAGAAGGTGCAGATCGCATCTTTTTTGCCCGCCGACGCGGCGATCGACGTCTCCGCTGGGTTTGGCCTGCTTCCCATCGCCCACCCCGACGCCGTGGCCGACGTGGAGTGCCGCGGAACGACCTGCCGCCTCGAGGGAGGGCAGCTACGAGTAAAAGCACCGCCCGAGGGAGTCAGTCAGGTCGAAGCACGCTTCACCGTCGCGCCCGGAGTCGTGACGAAGAAGCCGGGACCGGTCGTCTCGAAGATCGCCATCTTGCGCTGCCCGATGGAGCCCGTCTCGGGTGAACCGTTTCGTGGTTTGTCGAGCGCGCGGGTCATCGTCAAGCTCGGCGCGAGCTGCGCGCGGGACGTCGACGCGTTGCGGTTTTACACGGGCACGCGCTCGGTCGACGTCAGCGACAAAATCTCGGTGCACGACGAGACATACGCCGTCCTTTCGCTCGGCAGTGTCGATGCCTCGCACATCACGCTCACGGCGGTCCGCACGGGCAGTGAAGGAGCCGTCGTGGCGATCGCCAACCTGACGACTCGGATCGCGCCGTCCCCGCGTTCGGTTCTCGAGATCCCCGGATATCCAGGCGTCGACTTCGTTCCTTACAACCGCGAGGCGATCGTCCACTTGCCTCGCGTCGAGGGCGGCGAGCTCGTCCTCCTCCCGGTCGAGGGGGTGTACTCGGTCCGGCGCGAGAACAACGTCACCTACGTGCAAGGCGACCGCAACGCGGCGGGCCTCGCCACCTTCATGTTCGCCTTTCGTGCAACCGGCTTGCCCAAGCCGCTCTCCGAGGTGAACCTGGCGACGTTCCTCGATCCTCTCCAGCGCCGCGTCCGCGAGGCGAACGAGCCTGCGCCCTTCGGCACGTCCACGAGGACGCCGCTGGCCGAGGTGCTGTGCAACGACGCCGACGGCAAGCCGTTCGCCGTCCCCCCGGGCGACCGCACGAGCATCTCGTTTCGACAGCGCAGCAGCTGTCGGCTCGTGCTGCACCGCGAGCGCATCAGTGAACGCCTCGGCGCGCAGAGGATCCATGTCGAGATCGAGGTCCGCCAGCTCGATGGCACGCTGCGATCCGAGGCGAGCGTGAATGAGCGCATGGTGTTGCGTCACGGAACGGAGCCGAGGCTCGCGTGGATCAAAGGAGTGCTCGCGGAGTACGACAACGTCGTGGTGCGCCTCACGCACGAGAACGACGAGAACCATTACCTCGGCGGCGAGGGCTTGCTCTCGGGCGCGCCGTCGCTGCAATGGTCGCTCATCTTCGGAACGGGCCGTGTTCGCCTCTATGCAACCTCCGCGATCCCGACGGGCTTGTATCGCTTCGGCGGCGGCGCCGGCTCAGGGGCACTCGCGCTCAACTTCGGCGTGCTCTCGCGCCTGACGTGGGTGAATCGTGACGGCAAAGAGGGCGTGCTCGGCCTCGAAGCCGGAATCATGGCCTTCGGCCTCACCGGCCCCGTGAGCACGTCCGGAGAGTCGCTCACGCAGGTAGGCGCCGTGCTGGGCGCTGGCTTGTCGATCCCGATCGCCAACGCCTCTCAGGCAACGCAGGCCGCGATCAACCTGCATGGTTGGCTCGAACAGGCGATCACCACCACCGGCGCTGCAGGGGTCGCGCCGCGCGCGTTCATTTTCGGACCGAGCATCTCCATCGGTAACGTCGGTGGCACCTTCTGACGATCGCGCAGGAGCGCGAGAGCGAGAGCGAGGGCGGGCGCGAGAGCGAGGGCGAGAGCGAGAGCGAGAGCGAGGGCGGGCGCGAGCGGGTGGTTCGGTGTTGTGTTCGGAATGGCTCGCTCCAGGTCGGACAGAGCAGGTCGCGAGGTCCTCGGATCGGCACGGCCGATGCCTCTCCTTCGCTCGCACCTTGCGTGCGAGCTGAAGTGGAAAGGAGGACAAAATGGCCTACATCGATGGTTTCGTCATGGCCGTGCCGATTGCGAACGAGCAAGCGTTCATCGAGCACGCCAAGAAGGTCGACTCTGTTTTCTTGGAGAACGGTGCGAAGCGCGTCCTCGAGTGCTGGGGCGATGACGTACCGGAAGGCAAGCAGACGGATTTTCGAAAAGCCGTGCAGGCCAAGGAGGGCGAGGCCGTCCTCTTTTCATGGGTGGAGTGGCCGGACAAGGCGACCCGCGACAAGGCCATGGCGAAGGTCATGGAGGATCCACGACTGAAGCCGGAGAACAATCCCATGCCCTTCGACGGGAAACGGATGATCTTCGGCGGCTTCTCGCCGGTCGTGACGCTCGAAAGGTGAGCTCAATCGAACGTCTCGAGCACGAGCGGAGGGCGCTCGCTCCGCCGAACGAGCGCTATCCACGAATGAGCCTTACTTGCGAACGAGCGCGACTTCGACGTCCGACTGGAGGACGGCCCAGAAACGGTTGCCGTCCTTGGTGTCGAGACCGACGAGCGGCTGACCTTCACATCCCGCGGGGCGGGACGGCGGAGTGCTCAGCATCGACTTCTCGTATGCGCCGTTCACCACGCACGTCGACGTGGTGAGCGGCTTCCAGCCGGCCGAGGTCTTCTGTGCAAGCGTCGCCTCGTTCGGACTCACCTTGGACGGCATCTTGAATTCGAGCGTGTAGGCGTCCGAGACGGCATCGCCGATATCCCACTTCTTCGTTGCCGTCTTCGGGAGCGCAATGGGGCCCTTCGCGGTTCCGTCGGGCTGACTGCCGGGGAGCCCCGGGTCGACCTCGATGTTCTTGGGCGCGCCGTACGGGCTGCTGAACGTCCCCGTCTGGTTCTGAGTTCCGCTGACGATGAGGATGTCCGAGACGGTCTCCGTCGAGGCGGGGAGCCAGCTCAGCGAGACGTGCTCCTTGAGATCGATCGTGGTCTCCGGAACGATGACGTCGAACTCGCTCTCCGGATCCGGAATGAGCCGATTCGCTCCGTTCAAGTTCGGAGTCCAGGCTTCGTGGTATTGAAACATGAACTGATACGCGAGGCGCATGAGTTGGGCCTGGCTCTGCGCGCGACTGAAGCCGGGCGTCCACGAGAGCGTACGCGTCGTGCTCTCCACGCGGTTGAACGTCTTGTTCTCGCCGTCGATCAGGCGTGCCACCGACCCGTCACGTCCGTTGCAGTCATTCGTCCAATACTGCGGATCGAACTGCATGACGGGTCGCGTCGACGCCGGAATGGAATCGGGAAACACGATCCGCTCGCATCGATTCGTCGTGCGCGAGAACTTGTCGAAGAGCTTCCAGCTCGGATTCGCGAGCTCCTTCGCACCGTCGGCATTGTCCTTGATCGTGTGCTCCGTGAAGTACGACGCCATGTCCACGCGCTTGTTGTCGAAGCTCAGGAACGTGGCCATCACGTCGAACGCGGTCGAGCCCTTCGACATGGTGTTCATCTTCTGCTGGATGACGTTTTGCACGAGCTCACGCTCGCCGTAGCGATACTCGTAGCCCTTGTACGACGCGTTTCCGACCATGACCTGCGTGTACATCGGCATGCGGTAGTTGCCGCTCTCGACCGTCCACGAGCCCGAGTCGACGCCGAGCGGGGCTCGAATCACCGAGCGCTGGTACATGTGCTCGTGGCCCTGCATCCAGAGGACGTCGTGCTTCGCGAAGAAGGCTCGAATGTCGTCCCACTGATCGAAGAGGCGGTTGTCACCCTCCGTACCCTCGACGATCATCTCGCGCGTCTCGCCGTATTTTGCGCCGACGAGACCATCGTGACTGGCAACGACGATGTGCTCGACCTTGCCGCGATTCGCCTCGATGGCATTCTTGATCCAGGGGAAGGCGATCGGCAGGTGGTAGTACTTGAGGACAATGATCATCACATTCTCGCGCACTACGAAGTAGTCGAGATACTCCGCGCCGCTCATGTGGACGGCATCCTTCGGGATGAAGTCCTTCATGGTGTCGATCCACTCGACCGTATAAGAAAAGCTGTCTTCGTGATTGCCCATGAGGGGCAAGAAATCCATCCCCTTGTCACGGTACTGCTTGGCGAGTGCCGCCCAGCCTTTGAGTTCCGCCGTCGATCCCTGATCGGTGAGATCGCCCACCGGGATGACGACGTTGACGCCCTACTCCTGGAACTTGTCGAGGATGGCTTTCATCGGATGAATGGCGACGTTGTCGCCGTTCGCCTGCGTGTCTGGCAGGAATCCGACCTTCAGCGCCTTGAACGTGCGAGGCGGCGGCGCTTCGCCGTCGGAGGCGTCGCCGGTGGTACCCGCGTCGGGAACCTCGCCGGCGTCTTCGCCCGGCTTTGCAGGGTTGCCGGGCGTGGTTCCCCCATCGACGCACGGCTCGTCGGTTCGCGCGGTCCCGTCGGATGACGTCTCGGAATCGCATCCCCCGAGGATGGATGTGACGGTCAGAATGCCAGCGGCCAAACTGGCCATCGTTACTCGAGACTTCATGGGACGTCCTTTCGATCTTTGGAAAGAACGGGGACGCTACAAGACCTCCATTGCACGCTCGTGGCGCGGATGTGAAGACTCGAGGCCTCAGCGGTCTTGACGAGGGCCGACCGACGTTTCAAATCAGCACGATGGACTCGCGCCAAAATTCCGGAGTTGAACGCGCACCACGAATACTAGCGCTTTCTTTTGCAACAATGGCGCCTTCGCCCACGTCCGCCAAACCAATCGCAAACTTCCAGTCCAATTAGGCACGAAGAACCGAAGGCGTTGCAGCACGACTCCGTTGCGCGAATTGAATCGTCAAACGGAGTTCGCGACGAACTTGTACAGAGCACCGTGCAAGTGGGCAACGAAGGGCGCTTGGAGCAACGAAGGCTCCGGTGCCGCACTTCGGAAGTCCTCGTGTATGGCCTCGCCGCTTTCTCGGTCGAGTCGAATTCGTTAGAAAGAAGACCTAGCGGCACCTCCGCCGCGTACCGAACGGACAAACGCGTCATGGCGACCAACGACGGTGAGGGGCTCGAGTTCATCGACGAGCATTCGATCCTCGTCCGCGCGGATCGCGACGAAACATGGCGCGCGCTTCTTCGAATCGTGCGCACGGACCTCACCGGCGCCAGTTGGTTCGTGCGCGCACTCGGCGTGTGGCCGGCGGAGACACGCGGCGATTGGTCCAGCGATCCGAGCGGCGCGACCCTTCCTGGGTTCGCAGTCAGCGAGGTCGTGGCACCGACGTGGCTCGATCTTCGCGGCCGCCATCGCTTCGCTCGCTACGCGCTAGTCTTCGAGCTCGACGAGGCGGGTGCAGGCTGTACAACCGTGCGCGCGCGGACCTTTGCGGTGTTTCCTGGCATCGCCGGGCGAGCGTACCGCGCGCTCGTGATCGGATCGCGTGCGCATCGATGGATCGTGCGTCGCCTCCTACGCCGGTTGGCGCGTAGCGCGGGGGCGCCGAAAGCATCGACACCTGGTTACTTCGACGGGGCTTGACGACGACTGTCGCCAGGATGCGCGCGTGGGACGACTGTCGCCAGGATGCGCGCGTGGGGCGGCAATCACTCACGTTGGCTCGTGTCCGCATCGTGAGGTTCACACAACTCCTCTGCTCGGTTCTTTAGCGTCGCGGCGTGCTCGGGGCCGTCAAGGTCGCTTCGCGCCGCTCGCTGCGCTCGCGGTCGCTCGGCCTGCGGCCTCGCGAACCTTGACTGCCCCTGCGCGCGCCTGCGGTGGGCTCACGCCCTCGCAGGGAGGGCAGACAAGGAGAGACGATGCTTCGAATCCATCAGACCGCGATCGGGCTCATCGCGGACGTCGCGCCTATCGCGGCGGCGATCGCGCTCCACGACAGAGACCTCGCCTCGCAGCTGAGACGTGCGCTCTCCAGCGTCACGCTCAACATCGCGGAAGGCAGCGGGCAAATCGGTGGGCGGCGGCGGAACCACTACGCCATCGCGCTCGGATCCGCGAAGGAAGCCCACTGCGCACTCGAGACCGGGAAAGCGTGGGGATACATCGACGGGATTCCCGACACCGTCCGGGAGCGATTCAACGCCGTCATCGGCACGCTGCACAACTGCGTGATGCCGAAGAGGACACGCTAGAGGATCGCGGAGGGAGTCGCGTGCACGGCTCCCTCCGCACCGCGCTCACGCGAGAGCGGGTGCGGGTGCGGGCGCGGGCGCGGGCGCGGGCGCGGGTGCGGACGCGGGCGCGTCTACGCTCAGGGGAGCTTGGGCTTGGCGGCGCCGGCCGGGGCGGCGTCCTGATCCGTGATGATGAATTGGACGCGGCGGTTTTTGGCGCGGTTGCCGGCGGTGACGTTGGGGACGAGTGGCTTCGTCTGGCCGTAGCCGTGGGCGACGAGGCGGTCGGAGGCGACGCCGTGCGTGCCGAGCCACGTGACGACCGCGTTCGCGCGATCTTCGCTGAGCGCCTTGTTGTGCTCCGGCGTGCCGGTGTTGTCGGTGTGGCCCTGAACCTCGATCTTGTGGATGCGCGGGTTCTTGATGAGGACGTCCGCGATCTCCGAGAGGAGGCCGTTCGACTCGGGAAGGATCGTCGCCGAGTCGAGCGCGAACTGGATCTGCTGCTTGATGATGATCTCGCCCTTGGTAACGCTCACGTTCGAGGTCTTCGGGCGCTTCTTCATCAGGAGGTCGACGTTGTTGTCCTGACGCGGCTTCACGTCGGTCTGCTCGGTGAGCGCGAGGTAGCCCTCGGCGTCGACCGTGATTTGCGCCGCGCCGGGCGCGACCTGATCGAAGCGGACGTTGCCCGAGCCGTCGACCGCGCCGGACAGTTCCTTCTTCGCGACGTCGATGACCTTGACGGTCGCGTTCGGGACGACGGCCTGGGTGTCGGCGTCCTTCACGTGACCGACGATGGTGCCGGCACGCGGGAGTGCTTGCAGAGCGCAATCGATCTGGATGTCGCCATGGAGCTGCGGGCCGGTCGGCGCCGAAACCGACTGCGACGCAGCGCTGCCGCCATGGCCCGTCGGAGCGGGCGGAGGCGGGGCCGCGGGGCCCGAGCCTTCACGGACGACCGTGGCCGTGCACTGACCGGGCTTGAAGCCCTCCGCGCGAATGCCGAATGCGTAGGGGCCCTCTTCGAGCTCCTGGGTGAGGAAGTGGCCGTCGGCGCCGGTGGCGAGGCTCGTGAGCTCGGGATGGTTGTCCCACGACACGATCGCGTTCGCGACGCCCTCGCTCTTGCCTTCCTCGTGGACGAAGCCATGGATCTTGCGGCCCGACTTCGTCGGCGGTCCCTGGACGATCTCACGCTGGACGATCGTCGTCGGGCGATCCTTCGTGTCGAAGGCCCACCCCGCACCGAGGTAGAGCATCCACGGAGGCGTGGGACGCACTTCTTCGATGAAGTTGCCGACGCCGGTGATGCCGATGTCGAGAGCGGCCGTCACGTTGAAGCCGCCCTTCCACGGGAAGAAACGCGAGCCGACCGTCAGGCTGCTCGGCGCGACCGCGTTGTTCGCGAGGCACTTGTCGTTGCTCGGGTTGTTCGGCCGGCAACGATAGTCCTGGCGATTGATCGGAATCGCGATGCCGTACTCGACGAACGGACGAATGCGATCCTGCACGGCGAAGACTTCGGCACCGATGTTGATGTCGAAGTGGTCGACGCGGTTGATGTTGAGGCCGTAACGCTCGATGCGCGTGATGGGCGTACCGCGTGCGGTCTCGGTGTCTTTGACGACCTCGCCGGTGTTGTCGAGCACGTACGTCGTGTTGAGGCTGAAGCGAAGCGGGATGCGCTTCTGCATGCCCCGCAAGTCCGCCGTGCCGAGCGCGCGGAACTTCGCGCTCGTACCGCCGCCGTCGAGACCGACCGAGCCCGTGCCGTTCACGAGCCACAGCTCCGCGGCGCCGCCGACGTAGAACACCTTGTTGAGCGGCGCGTGGACCTTCGCGCCGAGCGTGCTGTCACCGAGCACCTGGAGCAGCGTGGGACGGTTCGCCGAATTCGAGTTGGCGTAGGCGCTCGTCGAGAGGTACGGCTCGAGCCACTTGAGCACCTGCATCGAGAGCGTGAGGTGCCCGCCGATGTGATCGTTGTTGTCGCTCGTCAGCGAGGTGCCCGCCGCGCGCGGGTTGGGACACGGGAACTCGCTGCTACAGAGGAAGCCCGCGGACATGTACTCGGTCGTGAACGCGACGCGGAACTGTCCGACGGCACCACCTTGCGCGTGCTGCGTGTGGAGCAAACCGATGCCGCCCGTGAGCGTGGCGGACTCGTCGAGCTTGCGATCGCGCTCGGCCCACTCCTTGGTGATTTCGTCGGCAGGCGCGGCCTCCGCTCCTGCTGCACCCGCGGCAGTCGCGGTCGTCGTGCCTGAGCCGGCAGCAGCGGTGCTCGGCGCGGACGACGTGGCGCTCGCATTCGCGTCGGACGAACCGCCGACACCCAAGCTTCCGCGCGCATCGACTTGCGCTTGCGCATTCGCGCTGTTCGGAAGGGCAAGCTGGCAAAGCAAAGCGGGGATAAGCAAGCCGACTCTCTTCATGGCGCAGCTTGGGTTTGTAACACCGCCACGGATGAGGGGACAGAGAACACGCATTCCCTAACGACGTTGGGCATCGTTGTGCTGTCGCCTTCCCTCGGTCGCTTGTAACCTCCCCTTCACGATGACCACGTCCCTGCCTGGCGTGTCCGCCCCCCCCCGTTCCCCGCCGCGCGGACGAATCCTGGTCGTGGACGACGAAGCCAACGCGCGGGCCGCCCTCAGCGAGATCCTCCGAGACGAAGGATACGCAACGGAGACGGCCGCCGACGGGTTCAAAGCGCTCGGAAAGCTCGAGGAGTTTGCGCCAGATGTGGTCCTGACGGACCTGAAAATGCCGGGGCTGGACGGGATCGCGTTCATGGAGAAGGCCCGAAGCGCCTCCCCCCAGACGGTCTTCGTGGTCATGACCGCCTTCGGGACCATCTCGAGCGCCGTGGCGGCCATCAAGCAGGGCGCAGAAAACTACTTAACGAAGCCTCTCGACTACGACGCCCTCTCGGCGGTGGTCGACCGGGCCATGGAGAAGGCCAAACTCCTCCAAGAGACCCTCGCCCTCCGGGAACGGCTCCGGGAGCGGAACGCCTTCGGCCACATCGTCACGGAAGACGCGAGTCCAAAGGGCATGCGGGCGGTTCTCGACCTCGTGGCGCAGGTTGGGCCAAGCAAGGCGAGCGTCCTCATCACCGGCGAGAGCGGCACCGGCAAGGAGCTCATCGCCGAGGCCATCTGCGCCGCAAGCCCCCGGGCGAACGCGCCTTTTGTCCGCCTGCATTGCGCGGCGCTCGCCGAATCTTTGCTGGAAAGCGAGCTCTTCGGCCATGAGAAGGGCGCCTTCACGGGGGCCGTCGCTCGCCGGGAAGGTCGCTTCAAGCAGGCCGACGGCGGCACCCTGCTCCTCGACGAGATCGGGGAGATCCCCCAGGGCACCCAGGTCAAGCTCCTCCGTTTCCTCCAGGAGAAGTCCTTCGAGCGCGTCGGAGGCAACGAAACGCTCAAAGTGGACGTTCGACTCATCGCGGCAACGAACCGTGATCTCAAGGCCGAGATCAAGAAGGGGACGTTCCGCGAAGACCTCTATTACCGGCTCAACGTCATCGCCATCGAGCTCCCTCCCCTCCGCGCGCGCCGCGCCGACGTCGGACCGCTCGCGAGCTTCTTCCTGGCGCGTTACGCCAAAGAGAACGGTCGCAACATCGAAGGGATCAGCGAGCAGGCGCTGAAGATCCTCTCCGAGTACGACTGGCCGGGGAACGTTCGAGAGCTCGAAAACGTCATCGAGCGGGCCGTCGTGCTCTGCGACGGTCCGCAGATCGACGTCCGCCACCTCCCCCCTTCCCTGGTTCCGTCCGAGCAGAAGGGCGGACCACCGCCGATCCCAGGCTCGACCATTCAGGACCTCGAGAAATACGCCATCCTGAAGACGCTCGAGGCCTGCGGCGGCTCGACCTCGAAGGCGGCGAACATCCTCGGCGTCTCGCCGCGCAAGATTCAGTACAAGCTCCACGAGTACAGCGCCGGGCCAACGCGGGCGCCCGACCACGACGACTGAGGTCGCGAACGCCCGGTAACGCCCCGAGAAGGCCGGAGAACGCCGCAAATTGGGCCTGATCTGATATACCGACGACGTGGCCGGCAGCGACATCGTCCTCTCCGTCGAGCAGCTCAGGAAGACGTTCGTGAAGCCCTTCACGGGGCGCAAGGTCGAAGCCGTCAAAGGCATCTCGCTCGAGGTCGAGCGGGGCGACATCTTCGGCTTCCTCGGGCCGAACGGCGCCGGCAAGACCACCACCATCAAGATGCTCACCGGCCTCATCACGCCGACGAGCGGGCGCGCGACGATCCTCGGCGAGGAGGTCCCTTCCCCCGAGGCGATGGGCAAGGTCGGCTTTCTCCCCGAGAACCCGTACGTCTACCAGTACCTGACCCCGCGCGAGTTCGTCTCGCTCTGCGGTCGGCTGAACGGCATGGGCGGCGCCTCGCTCGCCAAAGCCGTCGAACGCGTCATCGAGCGCGTGGGGATCGCCTACGCGATCGACCGTCCCGTGCGTGCGCTCTCGAAGGGCATGCTGCAGCGTACGGGTTTCGCCGCCGCACTCGTTCACTCGCCGGATCTCCTGATCCTCGACGAGCCCATGAGCGGTCTCGATCCCGTCGGCCGCAAGGAGGTGCGTGACCTCATCGTCGAAGAAGCTCGCGCCGGTCGAACGGTCTTCTTCTCGAGTCACATCCTGAGCGACGTCGAGCTGCTCTGCAAACGCGTCTGCATCCTGCGCAAGGGCGAGGTCGTGGCCGGAGGCACGATCCAGTCGCTGCTCGGCACCGACGTTCGCAAGAGCGAGATCACCCTGCGCGACGTCGCCGACGACATCGCGACGACGCTGGCCGGCCTCGCGTCCAAGTCGGAGCGCGTGGGCACCACGATGGTGCTCGAGGCGCAAGGCGACGAGGCCGTGAAAGAGATTCTCGAACGCGCCCTTGCCGGCCGCGCCCACGTCGAGGCCGTCACGCCGAAGCGCGAGACGCTCGAAGACATCTTCGTGCGCAAAGCACTCTGAAACGTCAGAAGTGCTTCGACGTCGGAGCCTTTGCTGAACGCCGGCCGTCGGCTCGCGCGGCTTGGCCCACGCGAACGCGCGTGATGATGCAGCACTCGTTGTTCGCATCGGGCGTGGCCATGACGAACACCTGATCGTCTCCACCGCCGAAGCCGAAAAGCGCGTCGAGCGACTGACGCGCTGGCCCCAGTGAGGATGAGGACAAGGACGAGGACGCCGACGATGACATGGTCATGGCCAGATCGGGCGGCGCCGCTCCGAACCCGAGCACGAGGCCGAACGAGGCGACGGCCGTGAGCGCCGCGCAAAGCAGCGCTCTCCGCGAGGCCGAGAGGAACGACGCCCATCGCG
Organism: Labilithrix luteola; assembly: GCF_001263205.1. Lineage (GTDB taxonomy): Bacteria > Myxococcota_A > Polyangia > Polyangiales > Polyangiaceae > Labilithrix > Labilithrix luteola. Next base: position 6,800,165 of record NZ_CP012333.1, on the reverse strand, counting down.
AGAAGGCCCTCATGCCCATCCGATGCAGGTAGGGCTTCGAGGATTCGCAGTCCAGGAGAGAATTTCGCTTTCGTGGGAGAGGGTGCGCCGCAACAGCACGCCATGACGGCGGAAAAACGGCCGGGGCAACGAGACCATGCATCGTTTCTGACGCCCAAGCGCCTCGGTTGCTTGGGTCCGGCAGCGCTCGCGCACAGACAGGGCACAACAGTACGACATTCGACGACATAACGTGCAATCCCAACGGCTCCCACGTGGGTCACGGGCGACCGCAGCGGACCGAAGCCGCCCGTGTTCGCCCCCCACCCGCATCATGCGCTGCGTCCGGCATCGGTCGCATGGCGGTTGGCGAACGATGCTCTCGCATCGCGATCTCGTTCGCGGCGAGATACGCGATGCGAGCGGGTGAGCAGGCGGACCGGAAAGGCTGCCGTCCGACGCGCATCGAATCGCGAATCGCGAACGCGCGCGCTTCTACGAGCATGCACGTAGAAGCGCGCTTCGTTTCGGTGCTTGCAGAGGGCACTCGCTCGCGTGCGCGTGCGCGTGCGGTGATGCAGGCGCGCTTTTACGAGCGTGCTCGTCGAAACGAAACTCTTTTGATACTTGCAGAGCTCACTCGACCTTTGAGAGCTTCACGGTCGGCCCTTCGTATTTCTTTTTCAAGGGGAGCGCTTGCCATGATGAAACTTGCACGACCGTACTCGAATCCGGTGAAGGCCTTCTTCGCCCTTGCCGCCGTCGCCGTCCCCTTGATGGTGGCTTGCTCGGACGACACGCCCAGCGCGACCACCAACCGCGCCGATGCGGGCACTCCGCCGACCTCGAGCCCCTCCGGCACGGCCACGCCGTCGACCTGCACGGACGGCGTCAAGGGAGGAACGGAGACGGACGTCGACTGTGGCGGCGCGTGCAACAAGTGCGTTGACGGCAAGGCGTGTGGCGGCGGCGTCGACTGCGCGAGCGGCGTCTGCAAAGACAAGGTCTGCGCGGCACCGACGTGCAAGGACGGCGTCAAAAACGGCAAGGAGACCGCGAGAGACTGCGGTGGCGGTTGCGCCGCGTGCACCGACGGGGAGGCCTGCAGCGTCGCCACCGATTGCACGAGCGGCACCTGCGGAGCAAACCACACCTGCTCGCCGATCTCGTGCTCCGACGGCGTCAAGAACGGCAAGGAGACGGACGAAGATTGCGGTGGCGACTGCGCGACGAAGTGCGACGCCTCCAAGAAATGCGTGACGAACGACGACTGCGCGAGCGGCGTTTGCGACTCGGCCACCAAGCTGTGCAGCGCTCCCGCCTGCAATGACGGCGTCAAGAACGGCGACGAGACCGACAAGGATTGCGGTGGCAGCTGCCCCAAGAAATGCGAGTCCACGGCGGCGTGCAAGGCGCCCAGCGACTGCGCGAGCGGCGTCTGCACCGGCAAAGTCTGTCAGGCCCCCGCCTGCAACGACGAGGTCAAGAACGGAACCGAGACGGACAAAGACTGCGGCGGCACCTGCCCGACGAAGTGCGGAGACGCCCTCGCGTGTGCAGAAGCCGGCGACTGCATGAGCGGCGTTTGCACGGACAACGTCTGCCGGGCGGCGCCATGACGAACGGCCCCGAGCCGGATAGGTCTGCGTTCACTGAACCAACGTAGTCGCCGCGCATGTTGAGAGCCCCCGGCGGCCGTGAGGTGGCCGGGGGATTCGTGTTTCAGGACACCTGCGTGCGCGACACCGCGTCGACGATCGCCTTGCAGAGCGGGCAGGTCTGGATGGCGTGCGGAACGTCGCGACGATGCAGCTCGAGCACCGCGACGGAGATGCGCGCGAGCTCGCGACGAACTTCGCGGCGCTTGCCTGCGATGCGCGGGATCACCATCGAATCGTAGGCGGTCGTCTGGTGGCGCATCCACGCAATGACCGCGGCCTCGGCGCGCTCGGCCACGGGGATGCGCTTGGTGCGCGCGACCGTCCCGCTGCCGACGGGCGTGGCATGCGCGGCGACCAAGTTCGCCATCTTGCGTCCGAGCTCGCGCCACTCCTTCGAGAAGCGAAGGTAGCTCTCGACCTCGCTTTCGAAGGTGACCACGTACTCGGCCTGCGTACGGTCGCGTCGAGCGACGTCGGACGCGCGCTTCTTCGCGTAGGAATCGGTCGAGCGCTCGGCCTCGATCGCGACGCGCACCGCCTCGATGTTCTCGCGCGGCGCCCAAAGCCCTTTGGAGAAGGCCTTTCGGCCGCGCTTCTCGATGACCGCCCACGACGGGCCGGCGAGCTTCACCCGACGTGTGAGGGCCGCATCGCCCGGAGGCAAGCACGCCCAACCGGCAGGCGGCGAGAGCTTGCGGCCGTCGGGTGCGGCGAAGACATGCGGGTCGGACGTGGGCGCGAGAACGAGCGATTCGGGCACCGCGCGAAACTGCCCGAACGAGACGAACCTGTCGAGGGGTTGACGCGCGCTTCGCGGTCAGCTCGCGAGTCGTTCGAGCCACGCGGGATAGCCGAACGACGCGCCTGCCCCAAGCACCACGCCTGGCGCGCGAGCGAACACGAAACGAGCAACGAGCAGCAACGTCACGAGCAAGCGAGGCTCTGGTCCGAACGCTTCGATGCCGAGCGTGCAGCCCCCCGCCGCGCAGTCTCCACCGAGGATGGTCAGCTCGAAGCCAGCCCCCGCTTCCTCGTTCGCATCCGATGACACTTCGCTCACGACGTCGTTGTTCACGGCGAACTTGCGAAGGGACCGTCGTTTCTCCACGCGCAGCCAGCGTCCTTGATCCTCGAGCTGCGGGTCGTCGTTCTCGATGGAGAGCTTCGTCCAAGACTCGACGCACCCGACGACGTTCGGCGACAACTCGACCGGCCCGAGCGCACCCAGGCGGTACTTCGTCTCCAAGCGCGCGCGACCGCCCAGCATGCGCGCCTTGAAGCCGAGGTCTTCGCGCCCGGTGACGAGGTACACGTCGGTGCGGACGGGCTCGGCGTGAGCGGCCTCGAAGAGCTCACGAACGACCTGGATTTCAGGTGTCGCGGCGTCGTCGAAGAACCATCGAACCTCGACCGATCGAAAGATGTCCATGATCCCTCGCGGCTCCTCACACCGAGCCCAGAAGCGAGCCCGGGAGCGAGCCCGGGACGAGGAGATGCAAGGGATCCGCCGGAGCGAGCCTAAAAGAGCGCGCCCGTGAGGCCGACGTAGAGGCCGTTCGGAGCCGAGCCCTCGGTCGCCACCGGGCTGACGATCGGTGCGAGGCGCGAGACCGGTCCCAGTGACGGAAGCGGGCGCTTCTTCGTCTCGGTGAACGAATCGACGTACGCGACGTTCGCCTGCACGATGCCCGTGATCGCCACCGCGGCGAAGGCTCCGATGAGGCTCAAGTTCACGATGCGGATGTTGGAGGCGCGATCGCGATAGAGCTGGGCCTTTTGATCGATATCGCCGCTTGCGCGCTCTTCGTTCTGCCGATGGATCGCATACGAGTACATCGGCACGGTGATGCTGGCCGCCGCCGCGAGCGCGGCTTCGGACGAGAGAAAGAGCCAGCCGAGCGCAGGCTGATGGTTCTGGAACTGGCCTGCCCCGAACGGCACGAACGCCACGAGGCGCTGGTTCTGGATCGTGATCTTCTCTTCCTGCGCCATCTCCTTCACCTGGCGCAGCCATTCGTCCTGCCGTGCGCGCTCGGCTTCCTCGCGCGCCTTTCGCTCGGCCTCGAGCCGCGCGGCGTTCTGCGCCGCCTGGCGCAAGCGCTCCTGCAGGTTCGCGCGGACGTCGATGAACGTGTTGATGACGTCGCCGGGGAAGCTCAGCGGGTCGGGCTCGAACGTGGGATCTTCGAGGACGAGCTTTTCGAGCGTCTCGATGGCAGCGGGGCGCTTGCCTTGCGCGAGGTAGGTCGCCGCGAGGTACATACGCGCCTGCGAGAGCAGACCGGGTTCTTTGAAGCCGGTTCGCGGGTCGACGAGGAACTTGAGCCGCTGCTCCGCGTCCGCGTAGTTGCGTGCAAGATACGCCGCGCGAGCCTTCTCGATCTCGACGCGCCCCTGGGCCTTCGCCTCGCCCGCGAACGCGAGGCCCAAGAGAACGCACGCGACGCCGGCCAGCCGTGCCGAGCAAGACAAACGGCGCCGCACGCGCATCATCGGCGCCAGTTTACACCGGTTCCGCGCTCGGCCTTCACTTGAAGGAGACCGTCTCCTGTTTGCCTGGCTCGAGCCGGACCTTGCGACGCTTCGTCGGGTCGATGCTGTCGACCACGGTGATCTCGTCGGAGCCCTTGCTCATCGGAATCGACGTCACCGCGCCCGCCGCCACTGGCGTGTTCGGCATCTCTTCGATCCGATACGAGTGCGTGGGGTCACCGTCCACGAGAAGTCTCGCGGGGAGGATGCGGAGGCGCACGTCGAGCGATTGCTCTTTTTCGCCGGCGGCGATGTCGCGCGTCTCGGGCACGCAGAGCTCTTTGTTGGTGAAGGGGCTCTTGCAGGAGAGCGACAGCACATGGTGCTCGCCGTCGATGTCGACCGACATGCCGGTGTACGGCTCGAAGGACGTCGCGCCGTCGATGCTCGCCCAAACGCCGGCCGGGGGCTGGACGCTCGCGAACGTAAGCTTGCGCTTGGCCCTCGCCACGGGGCCTGCATCTTGTCCCCCACGAGGGTGCAAGACGACAGGAATCACCGGGCGCGCGGAGCTCACCGCCGTCGCGCTCGGTGAGGTGGGGACGGACGCTACTGGCGGTGCTTCGCTCGGTCGCTCCGCCACCGCGACGCTCTCGACGGGCTTTGGCACGAACGGACCTTCGGGCTTGCCCTTCAGCGCTCGCGCGACGAAGAAGGAGCCCGCGCCCAGCGCGACAACGACGACCAAGAGCGGTCCGGTGCGTCGAACGAGGCGCATCCGAGCCTCGGCACGATGCATCGTCGACACGATGCGCAGAAGCTGCGGATCCGCCGGCGCGTACGCGAGCGCTCGGTTGTAATCGGCAGCGGCGCTGACGGCATCGCCGCGTTTGCGCGCTTCCCCGCCGAGCTTGCAAAGGCGGCCGATGATGGTCTCGTCGTGGCGCGTGGTCCACGCCTCGGGGTCGTCGAAATACGCCTCGAGCTCTTCGCGCGGTGACGTGTAACCAAGGCGAGCAAGCTCGGCCACGATCGCGTCGCGCATGATCTGAGCGTCGTCGAATCTCGATTCGGGCTCGCGTGCAAGCGCTTGATCGAGGATCTGGCTCCACGGCTTTCCGATCGTCGGCTTCTCGCGTTCCGCATTCGGATAGATGCCGTCGAGCACGCGCCTCAGCACCTGCGCCGGGTTGTTTCCCTCGAACGGCAGGTGCCCGACCATGCACTCGTAAAGCAGGACGCCGAGCCCGAACACGTCGGCGCGGCCATCGACTTCGCCTCCCTCGATCTGCTCGGGCGCCATGTGCGCGGGGCTTCCGAGCACTTGCCCGGTGGAGGTCACGCCTTGGGCGTCGAGCAGCTTGGCGATCCCGAAGTCCGTGAGCTTCACGGCGAAGCGATCGCTCTCCTTGGACGAAACCGGCGTCGAGGTCGGATCCGACGAAGGACCACTCCCCAGCGAGCGCGGAGGGCGAAGCTCGAGGAGCACGTTCTCGGGCTTCACGTCCCGGTGGACGACGCCCTGCGCGTGCGCGTGGGCGAGGGCCGCTAGAAGCTCGGCGGCGAGCGCGGCCGCAATTTCGGGCGGCAGTGCCCCCCGCTGCTGGAGAAGCTTGCGCAGCGTCTCGCCACGCACGAGCTCGACCACGAGGTACTGCTCAGGCTCGTCTTCCGACGAGACATCGAAGACCTCGACGATGTTCGGGTGCCTGAGCTTCGCGACCGCCTTGGCCTCGGCCGCAAAGCGGTGGGCAATCTCGCTGCTTTCCTTCAGGTGCGGGTGCAGCACCTTGATCGCGACGTCACGCCCGAGGCGCTTGTCGTTCGCGCGATAGACGGTCGCCATCCCGCCGTGCCCGAGCTCCTCGAGGACGTCGTATTTCGTGAGCGCAGGCGCACGGATAGGCCTGCTCCCCGCGGTGGCGACCATCACCGGGAGAATAGCCGTGCCGCCACGCCGAGAGCTATCCCTAGCGGCCGAGACGGCCGATTCCGCGCACGAGAGAGCTTTTCAGCCCGAAACCTCGAGCGTGGCACTACGTAGGAACACGCAAAATCACGAGGCGGCGCTCGTGATCAGTTCGGAATGAAACGCGTGGAACGCGCTCTCCTCGGGCCAGGCCGGCGCGTCGGCGATGAGGGCGAGGGCGTCGTTCTTTCGACCGCGATCCACGAGCACGATCGCGCGCGCATAACGCATGGCCCAGTGAACGAGCGGCGACGAACGCGCGGCACTGCGAAGTGCGCGATCGTCTTCGGCCTCGCTCGCATGAGCGAAGGCCCGTGCGAGCGCCGCGATCCCGCGACGGAGCTTGGCGATCTTCCGCTTCATCCAGAAGCCTGCGGGAGGCAGCGGCAGCCGTTCGAGCTCGCTCGCACGCGTCATCGCGCGGTCTCGCTCGCCTTCGTAGACGTCGAGGAGCGTGTCGACGAACAGTCGTTGCTCCATCGCTGCTTCCCACGCCGGGCCACGTGCCGCGCGCTCGATGTTCTGGCGTGCGGCGTCGATGAACCCGTACGCGGCATAGGCCGTCGCCGTGAGCAGCGGTGCCATCGTCTCGGGGTAGGTCACGCGTCGCAACGACGCTTGCCACGTTCCGAGAATCTTCCGCACGTCACCCGAGAGGAGCAACTGGCGCATGCGTCGCTGCGCGAGCCACCCGGGCACGACGAAGCCCGCCATGATGCCGACGACGAGCAGTGCGAACCGCGGATCTTGGGCGATGAGGCGCGCCGATGCGAGCGCCAGCATCACGACGGACAAGACCGACACGAAGCGGAGAATCTGGCGATTCATGGCACGTGTCGGTCTCGCGTCTCTCACGCCAGCTCGCGCCGCGCTTGACGCGAGTGCCGTGATTCAGGGCTCGCTGGATTTCTTCGGGTCGCCGATACCGTGGCGACGCAGGTAGCCGCGAACATGCGCGCGCTCCATCGCGGCGCGCCGGCCGATCTCGCTCACGTTGCCGCTGCACTCGGCGTAAAGCGCGGTGAAGTACTCGCGCTCGAAACGAGCGAGGACTTCGCGCTTCGCATCCTGGAAGGTGCGGCCGCGCGTGGGCGTCGACTCGCTCGCCGAAACGAGCGGCGCGAGATGCTGCGCGAGGTCGATCGGGCCTTCTTTGCCGAAGGCGAGAGCGACGGCGATGACGTTGCGGAGCTCGCGAACGTTGCCCGGCCAGTCGTGGCGCATGAGGCGCTCGAGCGAGTCGGTCGTTACACGATCGTTCGCGCTCGGATCGCCGAGGTCGGTGATCATCTTGCGAACGAGGGCCGGGATGTCTTCGAGGCGCTCGCGAAGCGGCGGCAACTCGATGCGGAGCTGCGCAACGCGGAAGTACAAGTCGCTTCGGAACGTGCCCGCGTTGACTTCGCGAACGAGATCACGACGCGTGGCCGCGATGACGCGGACGTTGACGGGCCGGTAGTTGTTCGAGCCGACCGCCTTGATGCGCTGCTCGGCGAGCGCGCGAAGCAGCTTCGGCTGGACGTCGACGGGAAGCTCTCCGAGCTCGTCGAGGAAGATCGTGCCGCCATCGGCTTCGACGAAGGGCGAGATGCGCTTGTCGACGGCGCCGGTGAACGAACCGCGCTCGTGACCGAAGAGCGCGCTCTCCGCGAGGCTCGGCGGGATGGCGCCGCAGTCGACGACGACGAACGGCTTGTTCGCGCGCGAGCTCGCCTGGTGAATCGCCTGGGCAACGAGCTCCTTGCCGCAGCCCGTTTCGCCGAGGATGAGGACCGTGAGGTCGGTCGGAGCGGCCTTGCGGCAACGCTCGAACACGCCGCGCATGCCCTGGCTCACGCCAACGAGGGGGCCGAACTGCGCGACCTCGGGGATGTCGACCTGCTCGGGCGTGGTGGGGCTGAACTCGAGGAGCGACTCGCCCACCGTCAGCGACGTGGGCTTCATCAGATAGACTTCGCCGACGCGCGTGTCGCCGATGAAGGTGCCGTTGCGGGACCCGAGGTCTCGCACGCGCACGCCACGCTCGGTGGCGACGAGCTCCATATGAACCGCACTGACCTTGCGGTCATCGAGCACGAGGTCACACGCCTCGTTTCGCCCGATCACCTGGGTCTCCGGTCCGACCTCCAGGGACTGCTTGTTGGCTTGACCGCGGCTGACCTTGAGGGTCCCACCGCGAACCTCGACGCGCCCCTTCGCTACGACGGTAGCATCCACAGATTTGCGTTGTACCACGCATGCGTGGCTCACCGGCAAGAGGAATGGTTGAGCATGGTCGAGTCTTTGCGGCGTCGCAAAGCAACGAGTACGATGGAAAGGACATCGGCTCGCGCGCCGGGTTCTGATTCAGCCTGCGTTTTCCGTTTCTTCGGCCTTCTTCGCCTTCTTCGCCTTCTTCGAATTGTTCACATTGTTCACATTTGGCCGCGCACTCCGCGTTCCCTTGGTTTTACGCCTTTTCGCTTCACCTCCCATGCGTCGCTTTCTCGCTCTGTCCGCGTCGATCTCGATGACCGCTGCACTCGCAGCCGGGGCCGCTTCCGTCGTTGGAGGATGCAGCGACGACGACGCGACCTCCGGCTCGTACAGCGCGGGGGATGCGAGCATGCCCCGCCGCGACGGCAGCGTCGTCGAAATGCCCGAGGCGGGACCGTCCGACGCGGGCATGGGGTTCCCCGCCCCTTCGTGCGAGAAATATTGCGATTTGATCGGGGAAACCTGCACGAACGCCAGCGCGCAATACAACTCCAGGGCGGAGTGCATGGCATTCTGCAACGCACTCCCGGTCGGCAAGGGTGGCGAGGAGGACACGAATACTGTCGCCTGCCGCCAGTTCTACGCGGGAAGCCCTTCGCGGGCGGATGCGCCTCGCTATTGCGGGGCTGCAGGGCCCTTCGGCGGGGGCGTTTGCGGCGACCGCTGCACCGTGTTCTGTCAGCTGACGACAACGCTCTGTTCGGCCGACGCGGGCATCAAACAGACGCCCTACGCATCGCAGCCCGAGTGCGTGACCGCGTGCTCCACGTTCCCGTTCCGTGATGCTGGCGTCGATGGCGGCGGCGAAAGTCCGACCGGCCCGGACGCGGGCAACACGCTAAATTGCCGCCTCTTCTACCTCCGCACGGCCCTGACGGACACGAGCGCCTGCGCCGAGCTCGGGCCCGACAGCAGGACCTGCTACTGAACCTCGTTCGTCCGCGTCACGCGGGCTGTTCGCGTCAGCGACGACGACGGCCGAGCGCGCCTGAACCGGGATCGCTGAACGTGCCCGCCGTAACCTCGGTGCGATCGTCCATCGACTCGTAGGGCGAGGGCGCGATCACCGGCTTCTGGCGCCGTGTGTTGCCCATCACGCGACACACCTTCCGCCACTGCTCGAGGGCATCGGTAGCGGAGCCAAACCGCTTCTCGCGCTCCCGGGCCATGATTTTCGAGAGAAACTTCTCGATGGCGGCAGGCCAGGTGTCACCCGTCGTGTGCGCGAGCGTCGGCGGGTCGCGATCGAGCTTGAGCGCGATGAGTGTCAGCGCGTTCGAGCCCTCGAAGGGCAGGCGGCCGGTGAGCGCCCGGAACGCGACGGCGCCGAGCGCGTAGAGATCCGCGCGCTCGTCGACGCGGGCGGAGCCACGCACTTGCTCGGGCGCCATGTAGGCGAAGCTCCCGAGGGTGGCATCGAACGCGGTGAGCGAAGGCTCGCTCCGGCGGGCCGCGCTGGCCTTCATTTTCGAGACGCCGAAGTCGAGGATGCGCGTGCGTTCCTCGTGCTCGCCCCCCGCGATCTCCTCCTGCGTCAGCTTTCGCTTCTCGATGAAGAGGTTCGCCGGCTTGATGTCGCGATGGACGACGTGGGCGCTGTGCGCCCCGTTCAGCCCCTGGAGCGCGTCTTCGACGATCGGGGCCACCTCCGCGAAGGAGAGGTACTGCTCACGACGCAGGCGCTCGTCGAGCCCTTCCCCGACCAGGCGTTCGAACGCAATCCAGAGCCGGCCGTCCTTTTCCTTGCCGGCCCCGAGGATGGCGGCGACGTAGGGCGATTGGATCTCCTTCGCGATGCTCGCTTCGCGATTGAAGCGCGCGACGAGATCCGGGTCTTGGGCGGCGCGCTCGTGGAGGACCTTGAGGGCGACCTTTTCGCCCGACCGGCTCTCCGCTGCATACACCTCACCCATGCCCCCCTGACCAATCAATCGGCGAATCTTGTAGACCCCGCCGATTATCGATCCTGGCGTGAGGCCAGGCTCCGAAGCCATCGAGGCCGAGGCTAGCACGAAGACGTAGCGACAGGCGACAGCCCTGGTTAGGCTGCTCTCGGGATCGCTCCCAGGATTGAATCGGGGGGCTGGATCGTTTCCCCAAAGACCTCCCAAACCGCCGTAGAAACGCCCCTTAGGACCCCACGAGAACACGACAGCCCATGCGCAGCGTCCAAGACGTCGAGGCTTATCTCGGAAAAATGAACCGGCGCTACTCGCCGATCGACGACCAACCGGGCACGTTCCTGGTTCGCGGCGCAGGCAACATGCCGCCGACCGCGCTCCTGGTTGCCCCCCCTATCGTCGTGCTCCGGGTCCACGTCGGAGACATCACCGGCGACGCCTCGATGAACGGTGAGCTCTACGAAAAGCTCCTCACCATCAACGCGAAGTCCCTCGTGCATACGAGTTTCGGCCTGGAAGACGGAAAAATCGTCCTGGTGAGTGCACTGGAGCTGGAAAACTTGGACTACAACGAGCTTGCCGCAACGCTCGACGAGATCGACGTCACCCTGGCCCAGCAGGTCGCGAAGCTCAAGGAGCTGTCCGTGAAGGCTCAGTCGCCCGCGTCGTCGTCGCAAAGGAACGCCTGAAAAATGGGGATCTTCAGCCGCCTCGCTCAGCTCATCAAGTCGAACCTCAACGATCTGATCAGCAAGTCCGAAGACCCGGAGAAGATGCTGAACCAGGTTGTTCTCGACATGAACAACCAGCTCGTCGAGGCGAAGAAGCAGGTCGCTTCGTCCATCGCCGACGAGAAGCGTCTCGCGAAGCAGTTCGAGCAGGAAACCGCGCACGCCGCCGAGTGGGAGCGCCGCGCAATGATGGCCCTCCGCGCGGGCAACGAAGAGCTCGCGAAGGAAGCGCTCGCCCGGAAGAAGGAGCACGACCAGCTCGCGGCCACCTTCCAGGAGCAGTGGACCAAGCAGAAAAACGCGGTCGATCAGCTGAAGAAGGCTCTTCGGATGCTGAACGACAAGATCGAAGAGGCGAAGCGCAAGAAGAACGTCCTCATCGCCCGCAAGAAGCGCGCAGAGGCGCAGAAGGCGATCCAGGAGACCATGCACGGTCTCCGCGATCAGAGCGCGTTCGAGACCTTCGACCGGATGGCCGGCAAGATCGACCAGCTCGAAGCCGAAGCCGAAGCCGCCAGCGAGATCCAAGAGGAGTACACCGGCGACATCCTCGCGAGCCGCTTCCAGAACTTGGAACGCACCGCAGGGGCCGACGAGGATCTCGTCGCACTCAAGCGCAAGATGGGCATGCTTCCGCCCGAAGAAGCCCCGGCGCCCGAGGCCGAGGCTCCGAAGCGTGTCGAAGCCGGCATCCCGGCCCCCACGCCCTCGGCTGCCGAGCAAGACGAGCTCGCTGCCGCGCTCGAAGAGCTCGAGGCGGAGCAGACGCAGGAACAACAGCGCAAAGCAGGCCGCTGAAGTCAGCCCGTTCCGGACGCCGCCGCACGATTGTCTTTTTGCCGGCGGCGTTCTGAACGTAGCCTGTACCGCGAATGCAGCAGATTTCGGCGAGCCCCAGCAGGGACGCGTCACGTCGTGACGTGGAAGCGAAGGTCATTTGGCACGCGGGTGCGTGCGAGGCCTTGGTCGCCCGTTTCGAAGCGAACCCCGCGCACGGCCTGACCGAGGCCGAGGCCGAGGCGCGCCTCGCAAAGTACGGACCGAACGAACTCCCCGCCCCCGAGCCGCCCAACCCTTGGAAGCGGTTCTTCGCGCAGTTCGCCAACCCGATCGTGCTCACGCTGCTCGTCGCAGCCGTCGTCGCGACGGTGAACGGCGCGAGCACGCATGGCGGCGCGAGCTTCCTCGCGCGCTTCGGCGACGCGATCGCCATCGGCCTCATCGTCGTCTTGAACGCCGTGCTCGGCTTCTATCAGGAGCGGAAGGCCGAGCAGGCGCTCGAAGCGCTGAAGAACATGCAGACGCCGACGGCGCGCGTGCGCCGCGGTGATCAGGTCAAGATCATCGCCGCGTCGACGTTGGTGCCCGGCGACATCCTCGAGATCGAGGCAGGCGACGCCGTCCCCGCGGATGCGCGCCTTCTCCAGACCATCGACCTCGCGACGCAAGAGGCGGCGCTCACCGGCGAGTCGCTCCCCATCGCGAAGGATGCGCGCGCGCAGCTCCCCGACGACGCCCCCATCGGCGATCGCACCACGATGCTCTTCACGGGCACGTCGATCGTCCGAGGAAAGGGCCGCGCCGTCGTCGTGGCGACGGGCAAAGAGACCGAGCTCGGCAAGCTCAGCGTCCTCATGAGCCAACAAGAGCAGCAGAAGACGCCGCTCGAACAGAGGCTCGATCACTTCGGAAGCCGCGTCCTCTGGGCCTGCCTCGCGATCAGCGCGGTGATGTTCGCCTGGGGCATGGTGCGTGGCGAAGACACCTGGCACGTCCTCTTGCTCGAGGCGGTGAGCCTCGCCGTCGCCGCGATTCCGGAAGGCCTTCCGGCCATCACTACGATCACGCTCGCCCTCGGCATGCAACGCATGGCCAAGCGCGGCGCGATCATCCGCAAGCTCGCGGCGGTGGAGACGCTCGGCTCCGCCACGGTGATCTGCTCGGACAAGACCGGCACGCTCACGCAGAACGAGATGACCGTTCGCGAGATCTTCGCGGGCACCCTTTCGTACAGCGTGACCGGCACCGGTTACGATCCGAAGGGCGACATCCTCGACCTCGGAAAGAACGTGGTCGACGTCGCCGCGAACGCCGCCCTCGGCGACTTGCTCGCGACCATCGCCCTCGCCAACACCGCCGAGCTCGAACCGAAAGACGGCGGCTGGCGTGTCATCGGCGATCCGACGGAGGGCGCCCTCCTCACGCTCGCCGCAAAGGGCGGCGTTCCCAAAGAGTCGGTCGTTCCGTCGCACCAGATCGTCAAGGAGATCCCGTTCGACAGCGATCGCAAGCGGATGACCGTCGTCACGCTCGACAAGAACGGGCGCGAAGTTGCTCACACGAAGGGCAGCGCCGACGTTCTCATTCCTCGCTGCGTCGCGCACCAGACGGTGAACGGCGTCGAGGAGCTGACCGACGAGATCCGTCACTCCATCCTCGCCGAAGCCGAGCGCATGAGCGGCGCCTCGCTCCGCGTTCTCGCCGTCGCACGCCGCGACCTCTCCACGCCGGTCTCGCGCGACGGCAGCGCATCGAATGGGTACGACCTCGAGATCGAGGAGCGCCTCACCTTCGTAGGCCTCGTCGGCATGATCGATCCGCCGCGCATCGGCGTGAAAGAGGCCGTCAAGGCCTGCCACGAGGCCGGCGTTCGCGCGGTCATGATCACCGGCGACCACAAGCTCACCGCCGTCGCCATCGCGAAGGAGCTCGGCCTCTGGGACGAAGGGGCGATCGCTCTCACCGGCGCCGAGCTCGAGAAACTCACCGATGAAGCGCTCGAACGGCGCATCGACAGCGTTCGCGTGTTCGCGCGCGTGACTGCCGAGCAGAAGCTCCGCATCGTCAAAGCCTTCAAGACCCGTGGTCACATCGTGGCCATGACGGGCGACGGCGTGAACGACGCCCCCGCGCTACGCGAAGCCCACATCGGCATCGCGATGGGCAAGCAGGGCACCGACGTCGCGCGTGAAGCCGCGGACATGGTCCTCGCCGACGACAACTTCGCGACCATCGTCGACGCCGTCCGCGAAGGACGCGCCATCTGGCGCAACATCCAGAAGTTCATCTTCTTCCTCCTCTCGTCGAACGCCGGGCTCTTGGTCACCGTGTTCGTCGCGAGCGTCATGCCCTCGCTGCCGGGCCTTCGCCCGATCATGATCCTTTGGATCAACCTGGTGACGAACGGCCTGCCGGCGCTGGCGCTCGGCATCGATCCGCCCGATCCCACCCAGATGCGCGAGCCGCCGCGCAAGTCCACCTCGGGCCTCCTCGGCACGCGCGACTATCTCGGCATCGCCGCGGTCGGTGTGTTGATGGGCGGCCTCGCGGTCGCTTGCTACTACTGGCCTTGGGGCGAGCCGGGCGTTCGCCAGGTCGACTACGGCCGCGCCGTCGCCTTCTCGCTGCTCGCACTTTCGCCGCTGTTCCACGCGCTGAACTGCCGCTCCTCGACCGAGTCGATGTTCGCGCTCCGTCCGATTCTTCCGGCAACACTGCTCCTTTCGGTCGTCGTCAGCGCCGGCATCCACCTCGTCGCGGTGCTGGTGCCGAGCCTGCGCGAGGTATTCAAGACGTACGCCTTGTCGGGCATCGAGTGGGTCGTACTCGTGACGCTCTCCGCCTCCATCGTGCCGATGGTGGAGGGTCTGAAGCTCCTTCAGCGGATCGGTGTCGTCGGGAAGAATCTGGGCCCGATGTCGCGACGCGCCTGACCGCGTTGGGATATTCTGCACGCAGTCGATGAAGCGTGCATTTTGCATCCTTTCCACGGGAAGCCTGGCGACACTCTTTGCTCTCGGATGTGGAGGCGGCGGCGCGCCGGCGAAGGCGCCTGACGCGAAAGACTCCGCGAAAGACGACTCGATCGGTGAGCTCGCTGCCGCCCAGGGAGGCCTCGCCTCTCTCGGCGGCGCGGGGAATCGCGAGCAAGGTGGCGCAACGGGCACCGAAGTAGCGATGACGGGCCCGCTCCGCGCCGAAGAGGTCGACAGGCAGAATCCGGTCAGGCTCGATGGCGTGCTCAAGGAATGGCATGCACGGTCGGCGGCGAAGGAAGCGCTCGAGGGGTCGACGAGCGGCCTCGGGCTCGCAGTTGCCGTTCAGTACGACGATGCCAAGGTCTATGTCGCCGGTGAGATCACCGACCCGAAGCTGACGCGCACGAAGGCACACGGCGACGGCGACGATCGCGTCACCATGACACTCGCTTTCCCGTCCGGACGCGGTTCGCTGAAGGCCTACGAGATCGGCTTCTGGGCCGGAAAACCCGGCGAGAGCTCGGGAGTGGTCAAGTGGCTCTCCGGCGCCAGCAAGGGCGAGAGCGTCGCGGGTGCGCGCATCGTCGAGGCCGACATCAAAGGCGGCTACAGCTTCGAGGCGGCCATCCCGTGGTCATCCTTCCCCGAAGCGCGAACGATGCGCCTCGGTCTTCGCGGAGCCTTGCGCTACCACGACGCGGACGGCCACGCCGTCCTCGGAACGGGCCCCGGCAACGCCGAGCACGCGGCCAATCTTCCGGCCCTGCCCACGGCCTCCGAGCAGGCGGTCGTCGATGGACTTCTCGGCCCCAAGAACCTCGCCGGCGAGACGCCGAAGATCGACGTCTTCGCGGACGTCACCGGTGACGAGCGCAAGGAACGCATCAGCGTCTTCGGCCGCTTTTTCACCATCTGCGGCCCGGGCTATCGCGGTGGAAAGCAGTTCTTCTGGCGCGAGATCGCAGGCGATCTCGTCACGCTCGAAACGCGCGATCTCGAGGGACGCGGCAAAGACGACCTCGTCGTTCGTCGCCGCGTGACCTCGAACGCGATGCAGCACGAGGTGCTGGAGATCTGGTCGCTCGGAAGTGGCGACGAGCCCGTGACGGCGTTCTCTCAGGAAATCGCCATCACCTCGAGCGACGGGAAAAAGCGCGTCTCGAACGCCATCCGGGTCTCGTCGAAAGAAGTCGAAGTGAGCGTGGAGCCGGCCACCGGCTGGGACATGTCGAACTTCCCGGACGCTCCGTTCGAGGGAGAAAACGCAGTGCTCCTCCCTTGGGGCAACGTGAAGTCCCGCACGTTCCGCTACGACAAGGGCAAGCTGACGAAGGTGAGCGAGGTTCCCCAAGCCGGAAAGGCTGCCCCTTTCGCGAAGGCGAACGCCGCGTCCGAGTCGCAAGGCTCTTCGCTCGACACGGGCCCGTCGCCTTCGCCTCCGAGCGCGAAGACGGCGGACATGGCAAAGGCGCTGCTCGACGCCTACGCGCGCGACACGGGCACGCCGGCTGGAACGAAGCCGCGCTTCGATCTCGAAGTGAGCGTCGACGGAGATTCGCGCCCCGAACGCGTGCTGCTCATCGGGCGTGACGTCGTCGTGTTCGGCCCAGGTTTCAAAGGCGGAAACGCCTACTCACGCCTGACGCTCTCGCAGTTCGAGACCGACAAGGACGTGGCCGAGATGACGGTACGCGACGTGACCGGTGACGGCGCCGCCGACATCGTCATCCGCGGGCTTCGTCGTGTGACCACGCCGCAAGGCGAGAAGGTCGACGTCGATGGGATGTTCATCTACCAAGTGAAGAGCGGAAACATCGCGCGCATCTTCGCGGTGGAGACCTCGCGAGGGTTCGGAGGCAAGCGCATCCAGGGCCTGTCGCAGTTCGTTCCCGCGAAGAGCGGCAAGGGCTTCGACATCGAGCTTCGTCCAGGCGTTGCCAAAGGCTGGACGGAGAAGACGTATCCTTGGCCGCAGGACAAGCCCGGCGGATCGATCGAACCGCTGCTCCTGCCCTGGGGCAAGCTGCAGGTCCTTCGTTACTCGTTCAACGGCACGCAGTACGCGACGCCGTAAGCGCGCGAGCAGCGTCCTACCGCTTGCACTTCTTTTCGAACGGATCCCAATCCTCGAACGCGCAGTTCGATGGACGGCCACCCGTGGCAGCAGGAGCAGCGGGCGTGTTCGTGGCCTTCGGCGGCGTGGTTGCCGTCGCTGCGGTCTTGGCCGACGGCGGCGAGCCGGCGGCTTTGACCGCGGGCTTCGCCACGGGAGGCGGCGTGCTCTTCGCCACGTCCTGCTCGAGCCGAACGGCGACGGCGCGCTTCGAACCGTCGACCGTCACGGTGCGCGTGACGTAGCCGGCGCGTTCGATCTTCACCGAGAGCTTCTCGTTCGGGCCGATCGTCACGACGTGCTCGCCGGTGCCGAGCCTCTGATCTTCGAGCCAGACCACCGCGTCTTCGGGGTCCGGCGTCACGACGACTTCTTTACGTGTGGTCGCGGGTTCGGCGGAAGGCGCCTCGATCGCGACCGTGGCGACACTCGCGGCCGAGCCGGCGTGCTCCTTCGGGGCGGCGCGAAGCGAAGCCGCCACCACCACGCCGACGATCACGAGTACGACGGCCGAAATGCTCGCCATCGCTACCCAGAACACGGGCGCCTTGGCGGGGCGAACCGGTCCTGCGCCGGTCGCAGCCGCCATGCGGTTCGAGTTGCGGAAGTAGTCGGCCGGGACGTTGAAGCCGCCGGAGCGCCCCATCATCTCGTTGACCGCGTCGGGGACCATGCCGCGCTCGACCTTCTCGAGATCGGCGACGAGCTCCTCCATCGACTGGTAGCGAAGATCGACCTTCTTCGAGAGGCACTTCAGCACCACGGCCTCGAGGCCGGGCGGGATCTCCTGCGCAAGCGGCACGATCGTGCGGATCGGCGCAGGCGACTTGTACATGTGCTGCGTCAGGATCCCCATGAAGTTGTCGGCGTCGAAGGGGACCTTGCCCGAAGCCATCTCGTAGAGGATGACGCCGAGCGCATAAATGTCCGTGCGCCGATCGACGGGGACGCCCGCGGCTTGCTCGGGCGACATGTAGTGGGGCGTTCCGAAGACGCTCCCAGCGCGGGTCAGTCGATTCGCGTCACCGCCGACCTTGGCGATGCCGAAGTCGAGGACCTTCACGAAGTCGCGATCCTCGCCGCGCGCCACGAGCATGACGTTGTCGGGCTTGAGATCGCGGTGAACGATGCCCGCAGCGTGCGCGGCGGCGAGACCGCGCCCGATTTGCTTGGCAATGTGGACGAGGCGCGGAACCGGAATGACCCCCGCCTGCGCCATCTGGCTCGAGAGGCTGGAGCCGTCGAGGTACTCCATGACGAAGTACGTCGCGCCCTCGGGGAGCCTGCCGAAGTCGGAGATGTCGACGATGTGCGGATTTCCGATGCTCGACGCCGCGCGCGCTTCGTTGAGGAAGCGCTCGGTCATCTCGCCGTCCGCCGCGAGGTCGCCGCGCAAGACTTTGATGGCGACGCGCTTCTCGATCAGCTTGTGCCGACCTCGGTAGACGACCCCCATGCCGCCCTCGCCGAGAAGCCCCTCGATGAGGTAGCGACCGTCGAGCGTCTTGCCGATGAAGTTGTCGAACGGTCGCGCGGGCACCGACTGCGACGGGAGCGTGCCACTGACGTTCACCGCGCTCGAGACGTTTGCGCCGTCGGGGTGACCACGGCCGGCCGACGCGTACTCGGAAGGCGCGGGCACCGCGAGGGTCACCGCATTGGAACCGGGGCGTTCAGGCCGTTCGGGCATGAGAGAAGAGGGAGGCGAACGGCCGGCAGGCTGCGCGCGTCATGAAGATGTACCGTGGTCCAGCTGAGTTGGGAAAGCGACAAGCAAGGCTTTTGCGGCGCGCATCCCCATCCCGAGATGAGACTACAGCACCCGACACGGTACGTGGGTTCCGTTCGACCGGCATGCTCCGTGTTTGACCGAAGGCGGTCGGGCTGCGACCAGGGGGAAAACGGGAACGATTCGGGGGCCTGGCGTGCTACACGCTTCGCCGGCTTGCGGGGTTCTCCTGCCCCGCCGTCGTACTTTCGCGGTTTTTACGCATGGGCTACCCCGTCCAGATCGCCTTCCGTTACCTCGGGTCGAAGAAGCGCGCCTTCGTTTCCGTCGGCACCGCCTTCGCGATGCTCGGGGTCGCCCTCGGCGTCGCCGCGCTCTCGATCGTCATGAGCGTCACGGGCGGCTTCCAGGACCAGTTCCGGGAGAAGGTCCTCGGCGTCAACGCCCACGTCATCGTCCTCAAGTACTCGGTCCAGTTCCGGGACTACCGGGACGTGATGCAGAAGGTCGAGCAGATCCCCGGCGTCGTGGCCGTGGCTCCCTTCGTCATCAACCCGATGATGGTGACGCACGGCGACCGCACGGCGACGGGCGTCCTCCTCAAGGGCGTCGACCCCGTCGCGATGCCGAAGGTGCTCGATCTTCCGCGGCACATCGTCGAGGGATCGCTGGAGGGAATGCGCAAGGCAGGCGCCAAACCGCCGGAAACGCCGCGTTCGGACGCGTTCCCGTCGCTCGGTAGCAGCCCCACGCCGCCAACGACGGGCTCGGCCGCCGAGCCCACCGAGGCAGGAAAGCAGACGCTCCTCGAGGCCATCGAGAAGCAAATCGCCGAAGACAAGGCGAAGGGGACCTACGCGGGTCTCGACGCCGGCTCCACGGACCTCGCCACGCTGATTGCGACGGGCGCCGCCGACGACATGACGAAGTCGCCCGCCCCCGCAGCGTCGAACAGGCCGGCGCCGCCCGATCCCCTGGATGCGATCCTGGACGAGAAGCCGAGCGCTCCGACCAGTGCCCCGACGACGATGCTTCCGTCCGGCGACTCGACGCCGCCCGGAGGATTCGCGAGCACCCTTCCCGACGACGACGTCCTGCCCGCCGAGGTCGATCCGGATCCGTGCCGGAGCCCCGAGCAGGTCAAGGCGCTGCCGGGCGTCGTCATCGGCCGCACGCTCGCCAAGCGGCTCGCCGTCGGCCTCGGCGACTGCCTGCAGATTACCTCGCCGCAGATCGGCATGAGCTTCGGCGCGAGCGGCGCCCGCCCGCCGATCGCCAAGCAGTTCCGGGTCATCGCGATCTTCGAGGCCGGCTTCGATCAGTACGACTCCAAGCTCGTTTACACCGATCTCTACGAGGCGCAGGCCTTCTACGAGCAGGGCGACAGCGTCACCGGTGTCGAGGCCAAGGTGGCCGACATCGAGCAGGCCGCCGCGGTGGCGAAGACCGTCGACAAGGTCCTGGCGAACGGCGTCTTCCACACGATGGATTGGCGCGAGCTCAACCATGGCTTGTTCACCGCGCTGCTGATCCAGCAGATCGCGATGAGTTTCGTGCTCACCCTGATCATCGTCGTCGCGGCCTTCACCGTCGTCGCCACCCTCATCATGGTGGTGCTCGACAAGAAGAAGGAGATCGCGCTCCTGAAGGCACTCGGCGCGAGCGACGACGCGATTCTCCGCGTCTTCGTCTACCAGGGCGGAATCATCGGCGTCGTCGGCACCGTCGTCGGCCTCCTCGTGGGATGGCTCGGATGCAAGGCGCTCGCGACCTACGGCTTCCCGCTCGATCCGAAGGTCTACTTCATCTCCAAGCTGCCCGTGAACATCCGTCCCACGGAATTTCTCATCACGGGCGCAATTGCGATCCTGATCTGTCTCGTCGCCACGATTCTGCCTGCCCTGTATGCCGCACGTTTGCGGCCGTCGGACGGCTTGCGCGCCGAGTAGTGCCTCGACACCCGCCGGTGCAGGCAGGGATCCACCCCAGCGCAGGACACGGAACGAAGCGAGGAAACCGCCCCGGTCCGGTGTGAAATCCCGCTGCACGCTCGAGGTCGGGTGGTGTTAGCCTCATCGAGCGAATGCGCTGGCTCGTCGAAGTATCGTCGCTCGAGAAGACGGACCTCCAGAAGTTCTGCGTGGAGGCCGAGTCGTGGCAACGAGCTCTCCAAGCAGCACGAGCTCAGCGCGGCGAAGAAGGACCGATGAGCGGCTTCTCGATCGAGCTGCTCGAAGAGGGCTACCGCGCCGTCGATCCCATCGCGCGCATCCGCTTCGTCGTGAAGCGTGCGCCGCACGACATGCCGGTCACCACCGTGGCGATCGACAGTCGTCTCGGCGTTGCCCCGGGCGCTCCCTCGTCGATTTCGGTTCCGCCGGTGGTGATCACGAACGACCCGACGTCGACCGGGCAGGTCCAGAAGATCAGCGTCACGCCTGCTCCCGCTCCTGCTCCCGCAGGATCACCAAGCAAGATGCCGTCGCAGCCGCCGGCGCGCACCTCGGTGACGCTGGCCGCGAACACGGTCGCCATTGCCGAAGCGAAGGCCGAAGCGCGTGAGCAGGAAGCCGTCGGCGGCCGCGCCGCTCCTCCTGCCGTAGGCTCGGCAATCCCGGGCCTGCCGGCCGTGAAGCTGCTCACGTCGCGCGAGCAGAACCCGACGGACGCGTCGCCCCTCTCCTACCGCGAGTACGCGTTTGCCGTCCCCGCCGGTACGACGGAAGAGAGCGCCGTCGAAGTGCTTCGTGCGCAGCTTCGCATCGTCGATGCGCACCTTGCGGGGTTGAAAGTCGGAAAGCTCGTGAATCTCGCCGTCTTCGACGTTGAGTTCACCGGAAAGCCGCCGCGCCCGCCGATTGCCACGCTCACGTGGAAAGATTGGAAGGGCGAGCCCGTGCTCGGTTACCCGGCACGCGGCACCGGTTCGAGCGCACCACTCCGGCCGCCGTCAAAGATCCCTCCTTCCCTTGCCGCTCCCGCCACCACGCCCTCCGGGAACCCCACGCCGGCCGCCGTCGCGAACGCCGTGATTCCGCCCGCTCCGGCGGTTCCGAACATCGGAGCCTCGAATCCGGCCCCCAACGCGGCGGCGACAGCGGCTCCTGCACCGGTCGTCGTGCCCGCGCCCGAGCCCATCGCCTCGGTGACCGAGCCGATGCTCCCGCCGTCGTCCGCATCCGGTGCTGCCAGCGTGTCGAGTTCGACGAGCTCCGCGGCGACGAAGTCGGCCAACGGGCCGTCCGCACCTGCGCCCGCCGCAACGGATGCCGAGCCGCGCCGCTCCCCCTCGCAACCTCCGGCGGGTGCGGTGAAGACACCTTCAGGCCGCCTCGTTCGTGGGCGCGTATCGGGCGACGAGCTCATCACCGCGCTCTTCGAATCGATGCATGATCTCCACTTCCTGCGCGACGCGCTCGACGGCGGGCAGTTCTGCCTGGCGCTCGCCACGGAGGTGCTCCCGGCGCGCGCCGCACTCATTCACTTCTTCGACATCGAGAAGCGCGAGTGGGTCGTGGCGTGTGCCCGCGGCAAAGACACGCGCGGCCTGCTCGCGCTCCGCACGGCGGACGCCGACGAGATCCTGCGCGACGCCGCCCGCAAGCGACGTGCAGTGGTCGTGGCCAATGCGTCGACGGCTGCAGGCGAACGTTACCGGCAGATCGGGGGAAGCCACAGCCTCATCGTCGCGCCGATCATGCAAGCCGGACGTGCCCTCGGCGCGCTCGAGATCATCAATCCGCTCGACGGTCTGCCATTCACCGAAGACGAAGCCTACGCGATGACGTACATCGCCGAGCAGTACGCCGAATACTTGGGCTCGCGCGGCATCGTTCTCGACCGCGACCGCATCCACTCGTCCGCCACCGCCGGCGCCTGAGCGCCTCGTCCAAAGGTGCCAGCTCGAGCTGGTCCCGGCGCAGCGTGGTCGTCCGCTGCGTGGGCCGGAGACGGCTCACCTTTCGACACGAGGGCTCGGAACGGCTAGAGCGTAGAACCTCGTGTCTCGCCGCCGTCCTCGCCTGCGCGTCTTCGTCCTTCTGCCGCTCGTCATCGCGGCGGTGGGCGTGCTCGCGTACTTCACGTTCAGGGCGACGCTGCAGATCGACACGCTGCGCCAGCAGTCGGTGCTCGAGGCCACCCTCGCCCTCGCCACCGAGAAGGCGAACCGCGTCGACCGGCAGATCATCGACCAGGACAACGTGGTCATGGCGATCGCCGATCCTGCGCGGCTCGACGAGCTCACCGAACGTTGGCTCCCGACCGCGCAACGCGAAACGCCCAGCGTGCGCGCGATTCTCGTGCTCGACGAAAGCCGCACCGTCCTCGCCTTCACCTCGCGCGCCTCGAGCGCCTTCGGTGACGAAGAAGCCTTCCGCCGCATGCTCGTGAGCCGAGCGCTCGGCGACATGGACCTCGCCACCCAGCCCCCCGACGAGCTACGCCACCTGCACCGCGAGTATGCGGGACAGAGCTATCTTCTCAGCTACTGGCAGCGCGTCCACGAAGGCCACAAGTACCTCGTGATCGCTCGCCACGACATCGGCCGCATCGTGCGCGAGACGCTGCCGATGCTCTACAACGAGCCGAGCTCACCCACGCACGATGGCCCGCGCACGAGCGCTGCGAGCCGCGTGAACGTCGTCGACGAAGAGGGCCGCCTCATCTACGGCCCTTCGCTGGGCATCGGTGAATTCACCGTGTCGGTGCGCTTTCCGACGACGCTCTACAACTGGCGCGTCCAGGTCTCGCCGCTGGCGAGTGAAGAGATCGCCTCGCGCATCCAGAATCGAAGGCTCCTCGAGATCACGATGATGAGCCTCTCATGCATCGTCATCGTCGCGGCGGCGATCGCCATCTTCCTGGCGAGCGAAAAAGACCGCCGTATCTCCGCACTCAAGAGCGAGTTCGTCGCGAACGTCAGCCACGAGCTCAAAACGCCGCTCGCGCTCGTCCGCATGTTCGCCGAGATGCTCCAGTCCGGCCGCGTTCCTTCGCCGACGAAGCAGAAGGAGTACCTCGACATCATCGTGCGCGAGAGCGAGCGTCTCTCGGCGCTCATCGAGAACGTGCTCGATTTCGCGCGTCTCGAGCGTGGCCGCGACAGCTACGAATTCTCGGAAGGCGACGTGGGCGAGACCGTCACGCGAGCCGCGAACGTCTATCGCTACCGCACGGAACGCGAGGGCGTGCAGCTCCTCCTCGACGTGGAGCCCAGGCTTCCCCACGCTCGCATCGACGAGCGCGCGATCCAGCTCGCCGTCGTGAACCTCGTCGACAACGCGCTCAAGTACGCCCCCGACGGCAAAGAGATCCTCGTCCGTGCACGCAACGCAGAAGGCGGCGTTCGCATCGACGTCGTCGACCAAGGCCCTGGCGTCGCGCCGGAAGATCGACGACGCATTTTCGAGCGCTTCGTTCGCCTCACGGGCTCACGCAAAGACGACACGAACTCGCCCGTGCGCGGCAGCGGCATCGGACTCGCCCTGGTGAAGCACATCGCCGAGAGCCACGGGGGCCGCGCCTGGGTGGAAGGAAACCCGGGCACTCGACCTGGATCAACGTTCAGCTTCACGATTCCTGGCCGACCTAGCGCCGCCTTTCACGTGGGCGCGACGCACACGGAACCTCAGGAGATCGCTCAGGACCACATCGGTCCTGGACGCGATCCGGGGCGCGCTCCCGGACGGATCGTCGGAAACGCCGACGGTTCGGTCGGAAAGGAGACCGGGCGGAGCCAGAGCTCACCCACGTCGCCGCAGCTTGACAGTGAAGCTTGAACCGCAGAGCGCAGCAACGGGTCAGTTGACGGCGGCCCGGCACAGGATATCGTGTGGTTGTCGCGGGGAGTAGCCAGGCACCGTACGCCTACTACACTCCCTGGATGTGAAGACGCCTGGCGCCCGCGCGCGCTCGACGTACTCAGTTTGCAAACCGTTTTGGGAGGACTCTCAGGGTTATCGGCATGTCGATCGGGAACGAGGAAGCAAAGCTGTTCGTGGCGGGACTCCCAGACAGCGTTTCGGAAGAGGTTCTGAAGCAAATTTTCGAGGCGACCGGAGGCAAGGTCGTCAGCGTGAGTTTGCCGAAGGACCGCATGACGGGTCGTCCGCGTGGGTTCGGATTCGTAACACTCGCAACGCCGGCGGAGGCACAAGCAGCACGTGACGCTCTCGACGGCTCGATGCAGGGCGGCCGATCCATCTCGGTGCGTCCATTCCAGCAGGAGCCGCCGCGCAAAGGCGAAGGCGGCCCTATGTCGAGCGGCCCGCGATCCGCAGGTCCGCGCAGCGGTCCCGGCGGTGGCGGCTTCGGTGGTGGCGGTGGCGGTGGAGGTGGAGGTCCACAGCAGGCGCCGGATCGCACCCTCTACGTCGGTAACCTTCCCTACGACTGCGCTCAGCCGGAGATCGAGGCCCTCATCGGTGGCGTCGTCGGCGAAGGCCAGGTTGTTCGCGTTCACCTCCCGATGGATCCCGACGGTCGCAAGCGCGGCTTCGGCTTCGTCACGATGGCGAGCGCGGAGTCGGCCAAGACGGCCGCAGATCAGCTCAAGTCGGCGGACCTCCGCGGTCGCCGTCTCATCGTGAACATCGCGCATCCGAAGGGCGAACGTCCTGCGGGTGGCGGTGGCGGTGGTGGCTACGGCGGCGGTGGCGGTGGCGGCTACGGCGGCGGTGGCGGCGGCTTCGGCGGCGGTGGCGGCGGCTTCGGTGGCGGCGGCTTCGGTGGCGGTGGCGCTGGCGCTGGCGGTGGCGGCGGCTTCGGCGGCGGCGCTCCTCCGGCCTCGCGTCGCACGTTCGACAGCGACCGTCGTCGCAAGCAGGGCGGCGGTGGTGGCGAGGGCGGCGAAGGCGGCCCGCGCAAGGGTGGTGGCGGTGGTCGTGGTGGTCGTCGCGAACGCGGCGAAGACGATTGGCGCAACGTCGACATCGACAAGGACGACGATTGATCGACGCTGACTGACGAGCTCGCAAGAGACCCGCTCCGCGTTTTTCGAAGGGCGAGGGTGGGTCTCGATGCTAGTGCTCGGACGTCGAGCTTGACTTTGATAGTAGGGCGGATAACTTGCGCGTCCCTCGCGCGGTCATGACTCCGTTCGTGACGGGACGCGGGTTTCTCCGCCTGATTCGAGTTTTGGAGCATTCCGATGCGTGACATCATCAAGATGACCTGCGCGAACTGCAGCCGCGCGAACTACGTGACGACCAAGAACAAGCGCACGATGGCGGAGAAGTTCGAGATCAAGAAGTTCTGCCCCGCGTGCCGCCAGCACCACCCGCACAAGGAAGGCAAGATCTCGAAGGGCTGAGAGAGCTCCGGCTCTTTCGCTTTTCGCGACTTCCTGCAAGCCCGCCAGGCCTCTTTCGGCCTGCGCGGGCTTGTCTCGTTCTTTTGTCGGCGACGCTGACGCGTCGCCTCCTGCGCTTCGCGCATTTGCTGGACACGTCCCAGGCGCTTCGCGCATTTGCCGGATACGTCCCAGGCGCTTCGCGCATTTGCCGGATACGTCCCAGGCGCTTCGCGCATTGGCCGGATACGTCCCAGGCGCTTCGCGCATTTGCTGGATACGTCCCAGGCGCTTCGCGCATTGGCCGCGGGAAGCGGCAGCTCGGCTCGCGCGTTTACTGTCGATTTGGCGGCTGATTTCTTGCGTTTCTTCATGTCCTCCTTTCGAACGAGGGTGCGGCTCTGGAGCGGGCCGAAGGGTGGACACGAGGCGAGCCTGTGCTATGACCGCCCGGCTTCCGTGAGGGGTTTGCAGCCCACACAGAGGCTTCACCCCCTCCCCTAGAACCCGAGAAATCGATCGAGTCCTCAAGATGATCTTCGACTGGCTCCACGGCCTGTTCTCGAACGATCTGGCGATCGATCTAGGGACTGCCAACACGCTGATCTACGTGAAGGGCAAGGGCATCGTCTCGTGCGAGCCCTCCGTCGTCGCGGTTCAGCGTGACGCGCGTGGCGGCAACAAGGTGCTCGCCGTCGGTCGCGAGGCCAAAGAGATGCTCGGCCGCACGCCGGGCAACATCAAGGCTGTTCGCCCCCTGCGCGACGGCGTCATCGCCGACTTCGAGATCACCGAGGCCATGCTTCGGTACTTCATCGCGCGCGCCCACAACCGGCGCACGCTGGTGAAGCCCCGCATCATCATCTGCGTCCCCTTCGGCATCACCGAAGTGGAGAAGCGCGCCGTCAAAGAGAGCGCGGAAGGCGCCGGCGCGCGTGAGGTCTATCTGATCGAGGAGCCCATGGCGGCCGCCATCGGCGCCGGCCTTCCGATCACGGAGCCCTCGGGCAACATGGTCGTCGACATCGGTGGCGGCACGAGCGAAGTCGCCGTCATCTCCCTCGCCGGCATCGTCTACTCGCAGTCGGTGCGTGTCGGCGGTGACAAGATGGACGAGGCCATTCAGGCCTACCTCAAGCGTA
Organism: Labilithrix luteola; assembly: GCF_001263205.1. Taxonomy (GTDB): domain Bacteria; phylum Myxococcota_A; class Polyangia; order Polyangiales; family Polyangiaceae; genus Labilithrix; species Labilithrix luteola. Next base: position 6,773,163 of record NZ_CP012333.1, on the reverse strand, counting down.
AGTACAACCTCGCCATCGGCGAGCAAACGGCCGAGCGCATCAAGATGGAGGTCGGCAATGCCTACCCCCTCGAGGTCCAGCGCACGACGGAAGTGAAGGGCCGCGACCTCGTCGCCGGCATCCCGAAGACCGTCGTCGTCAACTCGGACGAGATCCGCGAAGCCCTTCAGGAGCCCACCAACGCCATCGTCGAGGCGGTGCTCCTGGCTCTCGAGAAGACGCCCCCCGAGCTCGCCGCCGACATCGTCGACAAGGGCGTTGTGCTCACCGGTGGTGGTGCGCTTCTCGCCAATCTCGACGTCCTGCTGCGCGAAGAGACCGGCCTTCCGGTCATGGTGTGCGACGACCCGATCAGCGCGGTCGTCCTCGGCAGCGGCAAGACGCTCGATCACATGGAGCTCTTGAAGGAGGTCACGATCGGCTGAGTGCGCTTGGCGCCTCGCGATCGCGTCCTTCTGGAGCAAGTCAGTGTCGGCGTTCAAGCGGTATCGCGACGTGGGGATCGTCATTCTCCTCCTCGCCGTGCCCTTCTTCTTCCTTCGCGCAAACATGAAGGACCCGTCGAAGCTGAATGCGCTCGACCGGGTCGTCTTGCGCATCAGTGCTCCCATCGAGTTCGCCGCCTCGAGCCTCGCGCGCGGCGTGTCGAACATCTGGGAGAGCTACGTCTACCTGGTGGACGTGAAGGCCGACAACGAGCGCCTCGCGTACGACAACGCGCGTCTTCGCGAGCAGGTGCACCGGCTCGAGCAGAAGGAGACGGAGAACCACGAGCTCCGCCGTCTGCTCCAGCTGCGTGAATCGCTCCCCGGCGATCTCGTGAGCGCCCAGGTCGTCGGCAAGGACTTCACCGAGTTCTTCCGCGTCACGCGCGTCGTTCTCGACCGCGGCTCGCGCAACATTCGCCCGCACATGCCGGTCGTCTCACCGGACGGCGTCGTCGGTGCCGTGCTCCGTGTTGCGGGCGACGCCGTCGACGTTCAGCTCTCTGTCGACGCCGCCTTCGGCATCGACGTCGAAGACGAGCGAACGCACGCGCGCGGCTTCGTCCGCGGAACCGGCAACCCCTCGCGTTACTCGTGCAAGGTCGAGAACGTCGACTCGCGTGACGAGGTCGAAATCGGCGACCTCCTCGTCACGAGCGGCAAGGGCAAGTGGTTCCCGAAGGGCCTGCCCGTCGCGCGCGTCACCAAGGTCGTCAAGCGTGAGCCGGGCCGTGACCAGGAGATCGAGGCCACGCCCACGGTGAACTTCTCGCGCCTCGACGCGGTGCTCATCCTCGTCACGCCTCCGCAGGAGGAAGACGCGCCCAAGCCCTCGTCCTCGAAGAGCAACCGATGAGAAACACCGCCTTCTTCCTGGCGGGGGTGGTTCTCTTGTTGGTGCAGTCCAACCTGTTCCGAGTCATCGGCCTCGTGCTGCGCATCGTCGGCTGGATGGTGCGCGCCGATCATGATCTGGTCGCGCCCGGCCTCGTGCCGTCGCTCCTCCTGCCGCTCATCCTCTTCATGGGCGTGCACGAGTACTCGCTCGTGCGAGGCGCAGGCGTGGCGTTCGCGCTCGGTTACCTCACCGACCTCGTGGGGGTCGCGCCGATCGGGCTCTACACGTCGACGTACGTCGCAATCTTCGTTCTCTCGCGTGCAGCCGGCGTCCGACTTGCGGCGCAGACCATGCTGATGCAAGTCGGTCTCGCCGTGGCCTTCACGCTCGTCCACAGCGTCATGCTGCTCGTTCTGCTCGCCATCTTCGGGCGTGATGCGTGGGTTCCACGCGCGCTCTATCCCATGGCGATTCCGCACGTCCTCACGACGGGCGCCACGGCCCCGCTCATCTTCCGTCTTGCTGCCCGCATCCACGCCGCAACCATGACCGGCTCGGCGAAGGAGGCAGGAGGAGGCGTGCGCGCGTGAGCAACCTCCTCGTCCCCCGCTCCGACGTCAGCGAGTTCCGCAAGCGCTACCGCTGGCTCGCCCTCGCCGCGTTTCTCGGCTTCACCGCGGTCATCATCCGCCTCTTCCAGCTGCAGATCGTCAAGGGCGCGGACTACGCGCAGACCGCGCACGAGAACGTCATCCGGAAGGTGAACATCCCGACGACGCGCGGCATCGTGCGAGACTCGCAGGGCCGCATCCTCGCCTCGAGCAGGCCGTCGTTCAACGTGCTCATCGTCCCCGGGCGGGTCATGCCGAGCGCGCGGCCGAAGGCGAAGGTGCGCCCGTCGGACGACCCCGATAGCTGGACACGCATCGCCGACACGCTTCGCTTGAACCCCGACGAGCGAGCGCGGCTGACGACCCGCATCAAGGACGCCTGCGTCACGGACGAGGACCGCTCACCGTGTTGGCGCGCCATTCTCGTCCGCGAAGATCTCTCCCGTGACATCGTCGCCGAGCTCAAGCAGCACCAGGCGGAGATGGTCGGCGCAGAGGTCATCAGCCAGCCGATCCGCTACTACCCGTACAAACAGCTCGGCTCGCACATGATCGGCTACACGGCCGAGATCGACGCCGAGACGCTGGCGAAGTTCCGTCCCAAAGAGTGGGACACGATGACCGCCGAGGAGCGGCAGAAGGCGAATCCTCTCGGCTACGAGCCTGGCGACGTCATCGGTGCCACCGGCGTCGAACGCTCGTGGGAGAGCTATCTCCGCGGCCAGCGCGGCTGGGAGAAGCGCGTCGTGGATGCACGCGGGCGCTATCGAACGGGTCCCGAAGCCGAACGCCTGCTCGACACACCTTCACGGCAGGAACCGCTCTCGGGGCGCGATTTGCGCCTCACCATCGACATCGATCTCGAGCAGTCGATCGAACGCGCGATGCGGCCTCACGCGGCCGGGGCCGCCGTCGTCGTCGAAGTGCGCACGGGCCGCCTGCTCGCGCTCTACTCCAAGCCGGACTACGACCCGAACGATCTCTCGGGCGGCGCCGGCAAAGATCGCATTCGCGAGAGCTTCATCAAGCTCTACACGGATCCGCTCCGCCCGATGCTCGACAAGACCACGAGCGGTGCGTTCCAACCCGGCTCGACGTTCAAGGTGTTCAGCGCGCTCGCCGCGCTCGAAGAGAAGCTCCTCGATCCGGCCGAGAGAGAGCGCTGCGACGGGTACCTCTCCTTCGGTCGCCGCATCTTCCACTGCACCCACGTGCACGGGAAGGTCAACATGCGCGACGCGATCGCCGAGTCGTGCAACATTTACTTCTTCAAGCTCGCCGAGGCGGTCGGTATGGACCGCATCGCACGCGTGGCCACCGAGTTCGGTCTCGGCCAGAAGACGGGCATCGGCGTGAACCCCGAGACACCGGGGCGCATCCCCACGCGCTCTTGGTACGCGCTCCGCTACAAGGGTCAATTCCGCATCGGTTTCACGCTCAACACGTCGATCGGCCAGGGTGCGACCACGGTCACGCCGCTGCAGCTCGCGTTGAGCTACGCGGCGCTCGCGAACGGCGGCACCGTGTATTCGCCGCAGCTCGTGCGCGCGGTCGAGACGAGCGACGGCGCCGTCGTTCAGGACTTCCCTCCCCGCGTTCGCCAGAAGGCCAAGATCGCACCGGAGAACCTCGCGCGCATCAACGAGGCCCTCTTCGCCGTCGTGAACGATCCGAAGGGTACCGCTTACCCCGTGCGCGAAGAGACGCTCGAGGTCGCCGGCAAGACGGGAACCGCTCAGACCGGTTACGTGAACACGGGCGGCGACGATCCGAAGAAGGCCTGGTACCTCTCGCGCGACCACGCGTGGTTTGCGTCGTACTTCCCGGCGAAGTCGCCGGAGATCGCCGTGGTCGTGCTCGTCGAGCACGGCGGCTCGGGCCCCACCGTCGCCGCGCCCATCGCGATCCAGATCGTGCGTGAGTACCACCGCCTGCAGCAAGCGCGCGCGGCGAAGGGCTCGCCCGCCAAGGACGTCCGCGCCAAGATCGACCCGAAGGAAGCGAGGGACGCGCCGGCAGCGAAGGCCTCGCCGCCGATCAACGCGGCGCCCCGCCCTGCCCCGCCTCCACCGGCGCCCGAGCCCGCACCCGCACCGGAGCCCGCGCCTGCCCCTGCGCCTCCAACCAACGAGGACGATCACCCATGAGAAGCCGTCGCGACCACGCGCGCTTCTTCGGTCTGCCGCGCGACAACTTCGACTGGGCGCTGTTTCTCACCGCCTGCGCGCTAGCGGTCTTCGGCGTCGTCAACCTGTACTCGGCCACGAGCGTCTCGCGCGCGGCCCTGTCGGACATCTACATCCAGCAGGTCTACTGGCTCGTCCTCGGGGGCATCCTCGCCGCGGTCGTCGCCGTCATCGACTACCGACACTACGAGCGGCTCGGCTACGTGCTCTACGGCATCGGCAACGTGCTGCTGGTGCTCGTCTTCATCCTCGGCAAGGACATCCGCGGCAGTTCGCGCTGGATCCAAATAGGCAGCTTCAGCTTCCAGCCAAGCGAGTTCATGAAGCTGTTCATGATCATCGCGCTCGCGAAGTACCTGCACGACGATCCGCGAACCGAAGAGCGCTCGCTCAAGGATCTCTTGATCCCCGCCATGCTCGCGGCCGTCCCGACGCTGCTCATCTTGAAGCAGCCCGACCTTGGCACCGCACTCATCTGCGCGCTGATCTTCTCCACGATCTGCATGCTGACGAAGATCCGTTGGCAGAGCCTCGTGACGCTGCTCGTCGCTGGCGGCATCGCCGTGCCGCTCCTCTGGACGTACGTTTTCCACGACTACCAGAAGCAGCGCATCATGGTGTTCTTGAACCCCGAAGCGAACCTCCTCGGTTCGGGCTGGCACGCCCACCACGCGCGCGTCGCCATCGGTGCGGGCGGCCTCTCGGGCGAAGGGTTCATGCGTGGCACGCAGAACCAGTTTCTCTTCTTGCCCGACCAGCACTCCGACTTCCCGTTCGCCGTCTTTGCCGAAGACTGGGGCTTTCTCGGGTGTCTCTTGCTCGTGTCGCTCTATGCGTTTCTCGTGCTCTGGGCGGTCCGCATCGCCGCAACGGCAAAGGATCGATTCGGCTCGGTCCTCGCGATCGGCGTCGGTGCGCTCGTCTTCTGGCACGCGTTCTTCAATCTCGGCATGGTCACCGGCATCCTGCCGGTCGTCGGAGTGACGCTGCCGCTCTTCTCGGCGGGCGGCTCCAGCGTGCTCACCATCATGATGGGCATCGGCTTGCTGATGAACGTCTCGATGCGACGCTTCTACGTGTCACCGACGCGCACGACCGGCCTGCTTTCAGGTCCGTAGGTAGCCGTCGCCGTCCCCTCACGCGTCCAGCGTGAGCGGAATTTGGCAGCCCCTTACCTGAAACGATGGCAAGTGCGTGTCACGCACGCGTCTCGATTGGGGCGCTCACGGGCAGGGCTTCGAGCTCGACGCTAGTGTACGCGACCATGCGATATGCTCCGCTCGCGTCTGCGTTGGCCGCTTCCTTGATGGCGCTCGTCGTAGCCTGCGCCACCTCGCCGACCGACGAGATGCCGACGGAAGCTCAGAGCCCGACGGAGCCCGCCGAGGAAAGCTCGACGAAGCTCCCGCCCGCCTCGGCTCCGAGCAGCACGTCGACCACGCCCGCCCCGACCTCGACGACGCCCCCGAAAGACGCTGGCCCGCCTGCCGACGCTTCGTCGTCGAGCAGTTCGTCGTCGAGCAGCTCATCGAGCAGCTCGAGCGGAGGCACCGCGGGCATGTGTGACATGAGCAATCCGATCCTCGCGGCGCTCTACGTCTATGAGGCCTCGAAAGTCGATCCGCCGGTCCCCTGCCCCTGCGCGACCGGCCAATGCTGCTTCAGCGGCCTCACGTGCGTCCCCCAATGACCGAACCCCTTCTCCGCTAGGGAGAAGGGGCCGGGGGATGAGGGCGCGTCACACTCTGCGAACCAACGCGGATGACGGGTCTGGTTTTGCGAGCGGCTGGCTCTTGGAGAAGAGCCGGCTCGCCCTACTTTCCCGAGCCCTGCAGGACCATGATGTGGAACTTCGCGAACTCGCTCTGGCCGAGCGTGAAGAGGATCTCCACGAGCAGACGGTAGGGCGTGTCCTTGTCGGCGATGATGATCGCTTCGCTGGCGCTCGGGTCCTTGCCGGTGGCGAGGCGAACCTGGCGGTCGCGTTCGCGCCAGCTCTGGAGCGCGTTGGCGAGCGGAACGATGTACATGTCGTTCGCGCCGCTTCGCTTGTACTTCGCCTCGACGCCGAGGCTTGCATCCGCGGGAACGGGCGCGACGATGTTCTCGTCGACGACGATCTGGCTGCGTGAGATCAGGACCGCGACGCCTTCTTGCGAGGCTTCGGTCGTGAGCACGCTCTTCGGCATCGTGAGGTCCGCCGACTGGGGGATCGACGCGGACGACGCGCTCATGCTCTTCAGCAAGAACACGAGGATGATGGTCATCATGTCCATCATCGCCGTGATGTTGAGGAAGTTGATCTCCGCCTCGCCCGCGTTCTTGCGGATGGCGCGACGGAGCTCACGCTTGTATTTCGCCATGCTCGCCGGCTTCTGACGAGCGGCGGGCGGCTGCGCACCGCCGGCAGGAGCGGGCGGGTTTTCGGCTGGATTCTGCGGAGGGACGTTGGCCATGAGGCTTTACCTCGCGACACCGAACGACACATCCGGGAACATATCGTCCCCCTGGTCGTTCTTCCGGACGGCATCCATCGTGCCGATGATCGTCTGGAGCGGGATGGTCGGGTTGGCCGTCACCGTCACGCCCATCTCGTCCTTGAACTCGGGCGCGGCACCCTTCAACTTCGCCGCGCACGCCTTCAGGCTCTTGTAGTCGTAATCGAGCTTTCCGCCCTCGCCCGCCGCCTTCGGAATGGCGATGCCGGGGCCCGTGTCGTTGCAGCCCGGAGCGACGTTGCCGCCGCGCGCCTTGAGGCTGAAGCCATCAGGCACGACGAAGACCGTCAAACCGAGCGTGGGCGTCTGCGGCGCACGACTGCCGGCACCACCCGCGCGGGGCGGGTACGTGTCGATCGTTGCCGTGAAGGTCACGCTGACGGTCGCGAGAACGAACATCAGCACGTTGGTGATGATGTCGAGGAACGGAACGATGTTGAGCTCGCCGCCTTCCTCGTCCGGCGCGAGTTCCTTCGGCGCCGAAAGTCGGCGGATCTTGCTCCGCTGCTGCGCGCTGAGTTTTTCCTCGGCCACGATTTTCGCCCTTTGGCTCCCGCGCGTCAGTAGCCGCCCGGACGCGTCTGGATCGTGAGGAGGTTGAACACGCGCTCCTGCGTGGCGTCGAGATCGTGCTGAATCGTCTTCGAACGCTGGTGCAGGATCAGGTGCGCGATCATGCACGTGACGGCGATGCCGAGACCGAGCGCCGTGTTGTACATGGCTTCGGCGATACCGTTCGCGAGGATGCGCTGACGATCGGCCGCCGACAGGCCCGGAGCCGAGACGGCGCCGAACGTGTGAATCAGACCGAGAACGGTTCCGAGAAGACCGACGAGCGTGGCGATGTTCGCGAGCGACCAGAGCGAACCAATGCGCTTCTCGACGGCGGGCTTGAGCTCGCCCATCTTTTCGCTCATCGCGGCGTCGATCTCGTCGGGGCCCTTGTTGGCGTGCGTGAGCCCCGCCTTCACGAGCTGCAACGTGGGGTAGTCACCAGCGTCGCAAAGCTTGATCGCGCGGTCGATGTTGCCGGCGGTCACGAGCTTCTTGATCTGGGCGAAGAACTCCTTCGAGTTCACGCGGTACTTCCCGAGCTGAAACGACGCACGCTCGACGATGAGGGCGATGACGATCGCACTGACGACGAGGTTGATTGCAAGGAAGGTGGGGTTCTCCTTGAAGGCTTCCATGAAGCCACCCGCACCACCACCACCTGAAGCTGCCGGAGCTGCGCCTTCCAGGCTGCTCAGAAGAGCCACGAACATCCCCGATGCTCCTTTCTATCCCTTGCTCGAACGCTTGCGCGGTTGCGCGGCTCGCCCGCTCATGCACCGCGTTAAGAAGTAGAAAAACGCTGAATTTGCGAGCGTAACGAACTGCTCGCAGCACGATAGCTTCCCTGTTCCGACGAAGTCAACGACGGGACATCGGGAAGCAGAAGCGTCCTCGCACCTCCGTTCCACGCCTTGAAAACCGCCCGCTTCGAATGACTTCGGTGCCTGATCGAAGGGGTGGACGGTGCAGTGTCCGGGCTGCGTCCTCGAGACCTCACCCCCGCTTTGCCCGGGCTCGATCGAGCGGACGTCCAGAATTCGACCAAAACCTGGAATCCAGTCATTACCGTGTCACTGCAATATTCGTTAACCGCGCGACACTGCAAAACTTTAGCGACGCACGAACCTGATTTCAGGACCCAAATCTATTGACGGAGATTGGTCTCACCCGTCAGACTTCCGCTCGCGCGAGACGGCGGTCTTCGCTTGGCTCCAGCGCCCGAGGCATTCGGTCTCCCTCTCTTCTTCTGTTCGCGTCGTCGCTTCGTCACCGTCTTCACCGATCCGAGATTCTGGGTCCGCATCCGAGAATCAGAGATCAGACCGCGCGGGTTCGCCCAAGCGGGTCACACGCAGACGGATGGCGAAACGATCCTCCCAAGGTTCTCCTCGCGAGCACCTCTAAGGAGGAGCGTAGAAGGAGTGAGGGTTCCCGAAGCTTCGAGCGGTCGAGCTGTGCGACGGCCGAGGTCAGATGCGCCCAAACGCACGCGAGCAGATAGCAACACCGAAAGCAGTCACGTCAGGAGGGCTTGCGTCTTTCGCGTGCGAGACGATATCGTCCGCGCCCGGTCACGAGGAGTCACGAACAGAGGGTCGGCAACAAGCTCGTAACGATTTCGAGTCACTCACGTACGTGAGAACACGAAAGAAGACGAGCCGCAGGCCAGGCGGGAGCAGACGAATCGCGACGGGACGGAGACTTCCCCCCGCGTTCTAACCAGAACAAAGCGGGTGGCAATCGACGATGATGATGACCGGTGCCTGTCCGGGACCGGTCACCTGGAGGAAACGGAGCAGACATGGCTACTCTCTGGAAGCACTACAAAGAAGGCGGCATCGTGATGATGAGCGTGATTCTCCTCTGGAGCATCATCGCGATCGGCATCATCATCGAGCGCGCGCTCTATCTCTACGGCTCGTCGATCAACAAGGACGTCTTCCTCGCGACGATGCAGAAGTGCATCCTCGCTGGTGATGTCGCCAAGGCCGTGAAGATGTGCTCGGCGGCGAACGCGCCCCTCGCCCGCATCGTCCAGGCCGGTCTCGTCAAGGTCAACCGCGCCGACGAAGAAGTCCAGGCTGCGATGGATGAGGCCGCTCTCCGCGAGATCCCCAAGCTCGCCAAGCGCACGGGCTACCTCGCCCTCCTCGCGAACCTCGCGATGCTCACCGGCCTCCTCGGCACCGTCTCGGGTCTCATCACGAGCTTCGGCGCCGTCTCCGGTGAGTCGGTCGACCCGAGCCAGAAGGCCCGCATCCTCGCCGAAGGTATCTCGGAAGCGATGAACTGCACGGCGTTCGGTCTCATCGTCGCCCTCATCGCGCTCATCGGCTTCGCCGTTCTCAACGGCAAGACCCAGGGCCTCGAAGACGACATCAACGAGGCGAGCGTTCAGGTGCTCAACCTCGTCGTCAACAACCGTCAGAAGGTCAACCTCTCGGCGGTCGCGGCCTGAAAAGGCCCTCTGCGGAGCGCTCCCGCTCCGCGTTCGAATGAAGTAGCCATGTGATGAAGCGGGGCTCCGCGGCCGAATACGCGGGCCCCGCTCCTTCGATTCGGAGCATTGAAGATGGGTGGCGTAGACGTCGGCGGCGGCGGCAAAGGCGGTCGAAAGTCGTTGGACTCGGAGATCAACATGATCCCGTTCATCGACCTCCTCATGGTGACCATCTCGTTCCTCCTCATCACGGCCGTTTGGTCGCACATGGCCCGCATTAATGCGGACGCCCAGGTGCCCGGCCCGCCGCGTGAGGTCGAGCCCGACAAGGTCGAGCCCGAGAAGCAGCTCCATGTCGAGATGCGTTCTCCGGACAAGTTCGTCCTGATCTGGAAGCAGGGCGGCACGGTCGTCAGCACCGTGGACGTGCCCCGCAAGGACAACCTCGTCGTCCGCGGTGGTGCGAAGAGCATCAAGTATCCGGAGCTCGCGCAGAAGATCGAACAGGAGTGGAAGAGCGTCGGCGGTCACCGCGACGCCTCGGACAAGAAGTTCGACCAGGCCGTTCTCCACACGGACAACGAGACGCCCTACGTCTATCTCATCGGTGTGATTGACGCGATCTACGCGCCACACCGCGCATTCTCCGCGGGTGGAAAGACCGAGCAGGTCCCCGCTTTCAACGTCACGTTCGCGGTCAACTGAGGAAGAAGCGTCATGACGATTCATGAGCCCGGTCGGCGGCTGCTGCATCACATCCCGCTGAAGTTCGTTCAGAAGAAGGTCACCGGTCACGGTGGCCGCGCGGTCGCGGCGGGTCTGTCGCTGACCAGCATGATCGACTTCCTCGTCGTTACGGTCGTCTTCCTCCTCATGACGTTCAGCGCGTCAGGTGAGACGCCGCTCAACAAGAACGTCCGCCTGCCGGAAGCCGAGAACACGCTCGACATGATCGACGCCCCGATGGTCGCCATCACGGGCAGCGCGATCCTCGTCGACGGCAACCCCGCCGGCAACACGCGCGCGATCGAGGACAGCAAGCGCCTTCAGCGCATCGACGACCTCTTCAACATCCTCAAGGGCAAGCGCGAAGTTTGGAAGCAGCTTCACCCCGGCAAGGACTTCCCCGGCGTCGTCGTTCTCCAGATCGACCAGGAAGTTCAGGCTGTCGTCGTGAAGAGCGTCTTCCAGACGGCTGCCTTCTCCGGCTATCCGAACGTCAGCTTCATGGTCAACTCGGCTGCCAAGTCCGGCGGCAGTCATGGTGGCGGCGGCGAGTGATTCGCTGACCTGCCCAACGCCCCTACTCTCCTACGCCTCCCGTGGTCGATAACCGCGAAAAGCGAGAGATCGGGCTCAAGGCAATCCACGGAGCGCGCGCCGAACGAGCGCGTTCGAAGACTGGTCGACTCACAGGCCCCGCTTGGCTCGCTGCCGGCGGGGCTGTGCTTTTGACGGTGGTCATCGCGTGGTTTGCCTCGAATCGCTCGCTCTCGAAGCAAAAAGACGATCTCCTCGCCCAGCAACGTGCCGCCGTTACGACGGTCGGCGCGGAGTGGGCTCCCCTGCGCGACAAGATCGAGAAGCTCACGCTCGATGCCGCCGCCGATCCGTACAAGGGCGACATGGTCGACCCGGAGGCGGCCAACTGGGACTTCCGTAGCGCCCCCGGCATCTACCTTCGCCTTCGCAAAGACGACGCGAAGGACGTCGAGACGCTTCGCAAGCGCGCGCAAGACTCGGTGAAAGACGCCTTCACCGGCTGCCTTCTCCGCGAAACGAACGTGGCGCTCGCCCGTGGCGAGCCCGATGCGGGCACCGCCCCTGATCAACCGTGGAACCTGCGCCAGGCCTACGTCGCCACACGCGTCCTCAGCGACGCGTGGGCGAACGAGGTCAAGGCCGCCGACGATCCGATCCGCCTGCGTGTGTTCGAGCAGCAGTACGAGAAGGCGAAGCGCGATGGGATCCCGCTCGCGATCGACATCGTGAAGCGCGCGCAGTTCTATCTCCTCGTCCTCGACGAAGACGTGCCCGAAGCAAACGAGTACACGGTCGACGGTGGCGCGGTGACGTCCGAAGAGCTGCAGCAGGTGCCTCACCCCGCTCGCGTCCACATCATGAACCTGAAGACCGGCAAGGAGCTGGTGCGCCTTCGACGAACCGGAGAAGCAGACTTCCGTTTCGCGGGCGAGAGGGCGGTGCACGATCCCGAAGTTCGTGCGGCCATGCGACGCCAGGTGAACAACTGCGCGCTCGCCAACGAGGTCTGGAGCGCGATTCAGCCGAAGCACGCCCCCTGACTCACGCGCGAGCGAGCAGGACGTGCAGATCGGCGAGGTTGTGGCCCGAAGGACCTTCGGGCAGGGCCGTCTCCACAGCACGATGAAGCTTGCCCGTGTCGAAGCGGGCAAGCGCATCGTCGAGCGCCCGAGCACCCGCGCGCACTGCGAAGTGCCCGTCGATGATGGCTCCGGACGTCCCGCTCGAGCCGTCGACACCGTCGGTCGCGAAGGCGAGGAAGAGCGCGCGACGGTGTAGCTCGCGTCCGACGAGCGCGGCGAGATGCGTCGAACGCCCTCCCCTGCCATCTCTCTTGGGCACGGTGACCGAGGGCTCGGCGGCGCGCACGAAGGCGGTGCCAGGACGCATGCGCTCGGCGAGCCGGACGTACGTTCGCGCCATCTCCTCCACCCCCGCTTGTGAAGGAGGAAGCACACGAACACCGAGCCCTCGCGCGTGAAGCGATTCGGCAACGACACGCGCGAGCCGCTCCGGCGAGGCCACGAAGTGTGCGCGAGCGCGGCGCGCCGCCGAGTCGGTCGGTCCCACGGTGCGCGTCAACGGAAGATTGGCAAAGGCGGGCGCGTGGCGGCGGAGAATTGCGCGCGCCTCCGTGAGCGACGATGGATCGGGAACGCTGGGCCCCGAGCCCACGTCGGAGAGAGTGCCGCCAACGACGTCGCTCGCCACGAGCGTGAGGACGTTGCTCGCACCTGCAGCACGCAGAAGACCGCCCCCCTTGATCCGCGAGAGATGCTTGCGGACGACGTTGATGTCTTGCACGGTGACCCCCGACGTGAGGAGCGCGCGCGCCACGGCGCGTTTCGTCCGAAGCGAGATCCCATTTGTGGGCGCACAAACGAGCGACGAGGCCCCGCCCGAAACCAGCACGAGCAACCCTCGGGAATCATCGGCCGCCGAGGCCGCGAGGGCCAGCGCGAGACGCCCCGCTCTCACGCTTCGTGCGTCGGGAAGTGGATGCGCCGAACGCACGAGGGTGACGTTCGCGAGCACGCGTGCGCGGCGTGCTTCGGAGATCAGAGCTTGCACGTCAGTCTCGTCGGGAACGACAACGAGACATCGTTCGACCTCACTTCCCCATTTCGCAATCGCACCGCGCGCCATCGACGCGGCGCCTTTTCCGATCGCGAGAACCCGAGGCATCGCCTGCTCCGGCAGGTGCTCCTCGACGAGCTCCGCGAGATCGAGTCGAGCGAGCGAGGCCCGAACGAGCTTCACGAGCGACGACGCCGTGAGCTCGCGTGCGCTCATCGCGGGGCGCGATCGTCGAAGTCGACCAGGTGCCCGCCGAAGACCTGCTGCCAGCCGACGACCAACATCAGGTACAGCGCGCGGTCGACCGGCCCCTGAATGGGCCCGCCCCCGAGTGCGTCGTTGCTCCAACGACAGCCGCCGTGCACCCCCACGAGGGGGCCCGTTGCGTTCGGAAAGATCGGAAGCTCGAGACCGAGCCCCGCCTGCAGCCCCGGTTTCGAGGCGAAATCGCCTCCCGCCGGCTGGAGGAAGACGGCGCCCAGCTCGAGCGCAAACGAGTCGAGCGTCAGATCGAAGTACGCGTTGCCCGTCTCGCGGCCCTGAAACCACCGCGCGAGAAACAGGGGCCGGAGCTCGATGCCGACGGCCAGAACCCTTCGAGGATCCGAGGCCGACCCGATCGCCGGGCCATCCTCGTACGTGGCGAAGAGCCCAGCCGTCGAGAGGTACCGAAAGCGCACGTCACCGGCGAGGCGCGGTGCGGTCGGGCCAAACGTGAGCCCCGCTGCGCCGACCGCCGCGACGTCCCCCTCGATGCGACCATGACTCGGATCGACCTCGGCGTCGCTCGCACGGGCAGCGCCGGCGAAGGCAAGAGAAGACGAGAACGCGAGGGCGACTGCGAAGCGAGGCTTCATGATCCGAGAACGCGCGTGATTTCCTCACGGAGCTCGGGCGCGAAGATGAGTCGCGTGCGCGAGAGCTCCTGGCCGGCGAGGCGGCCGAGAATGAAGGACACGTCTTTCAAGGGCCGTGCGGGCCCTTTGGCAAAGACGACCGTGAGAGGCTCCGCTTCGGCGACGGTGGATTGCGGAGGAATCGACCCCACGGCCGGACTCTTCTGCGCGTGCTTCTTCGAACCGAAGGGGAAGTCGGTCGCGACGTCGAGGCCGACGTAGATATCCGGATCGAAGCCCATCGTCCGCGCGACCTCGCGTGCCATTTCGTGCGCGCGCTCGCGCCCTTCGGGGAGCGCTTGGTCGCCGAAGAGCTCGTACGTCTTGAAGAGCGCACGAGACCGTACGCGGCGTGAGAGGTCTGCCAGGAGCGGATCGGGCCCCGACTCCCAGGCATGCATCGCGACGGAGAGGACGGCGTCGTCGAGCTCGAGGTAGTCGGCGAGCGAAGGAGGCTGGCCGTGCGCGGCCATCTCGATCGCACGCGGCGTGCCGGCGAGACGCTGGCCCTCCGCGATCACCGTGCTCGCGCGCGAGAGGACCTTGCGGATCATCCACTCGGCCGAGCGCGTCGCCTTGTGGAGGTACACCTGCTGGAACATGAAGAGGCGCGCGAGGATGAACGCTTCGATGGCCGGAAGGCCTTTCGCGCCATCGATGGCGAGGCCCGGCGCTGCGCCCTCTTTGCTCGGCGCGAAACGAAGGCTCCGGAACAGCCAATCGAGATCGAACACGCCGTAGCGAACGCCCGTCGAGTGGGCGTCGCGAAGGAGGTAGTCGCAACGATCGACGTCGAGCGTGCCGCTCACTGCGCGCGCGAGATAGGGCAGCGGGTGTTCGCCACGAACGAGCGCCGCGACGCGCTCCGGCATGTGCGGATCGATGCTCGACAGCACCGCGTTCACGCCGGTCGACGGATCGAGAACGATCTTCTCGGTCCACTCTTCGTGATGTGCAGTGCCCGGGATGGCATCTTCGAAGAGATGCGAGAGCGGCCCATGCCCAACGTCGTGGAGGAACGCCGCGGCGAGCGCGTCTTGTGCACGGTCGCTCGTGACCTGCTGCCAGAACGGAAGCTGGCCGTGGATCTGACGAAGACGCGCCAGCAGGAGTTTCATCACGTGCGCCGCACCGATGGCATGCGAGAAGCGCGTGTGCTCCGCGCCCGGAAAGGCCGCCGAGGCGACGCCCAGCTGCCGAATGCGACGGAGACGCTGAACCTCCGGCGTATCCATGAGGCGGGAAACGACCCTCTCCTCCTCCGACTCGAACGAGACGAGGCCGTGCACGGCGTCACGAAGAATCATGCGTCAACCTCACGTCCGGTGGATACGTCGATGGTCGACATGGCTCCGTCGTCTCCCCAGACACGAGCCTTTAGCCCGTGTCGATCGTGCGCGCCGGCAACGATCGCTTCACGGGATGCGGGAATCGCACGCGCGCCAGGCGTTCGCTCGGAGTGCCAAAGAGTCGTGAAGATGCCCTCGTCGAGCTCGCCGACCGACCACGCCAGAGGCTCGGCCGGTTCGAGGAGCTCGACGCGAACGCGATCGTCCTCGCCCGTCGATGCGTTCACACGCACCGCGATCGCTTTCGGCGCAGCGGTGGTGACGACGCGCTCGATGCGAACGCTCGCGCCTTCACGCATGAGGCGAGAGCGCTGCGTGGCGATTGCAATCGGGCTTCGATCGGAGAGAATTGCACGACGGCCCAGAGCATTCGCGGCAACGGCCGTGGTACCGCTTCCACCGAATGCGTCCACGACCAGGCCGCCCGGCGGCGTGGAGCACGCAACGATGCGCTCGAGAAGAGCGCGGGGCTTCTGCGTGGGATAACCGGTTCGCTCCGATGCGATGGCGTGCCTGAGCGGAGCCACGTCGGTCCACAAGGCATCGACCCGTCGCTCACGACACAACACGCCCTCGCCGTTCTTCACGAGGAAGTACTTGATGTAGACGCGACCGCTCGGCGTCCGATGGATACGACCTTCGGCTTCGAGCTTGGCGATCGATGCGTCGGTGTAGTCGCCGCGCGGAGCACTGGTGAACGGACGCCCTTGGTCGTCCCATCGGATCGACCCTTCGTCGATCGGCTCCAAGCGCGTAGGCGGCGTGAGAACGGCGTCTTTCTTTCCGTAGACGACGAGCGTGTCGAGCGTGCGCCCGAACTGACCACTCGTTGCTTGTCGGCCGAGATTCGGCGCTCGCCGCCAGACGATCTCGTTCATGAAGGCGTCGCGTCCCATGATCTCGTCGAGGATCGCGCGCACGAGATACGCCGCGCGCCAGTCGAGGTGCACCCAGATCGTGCCGCGCGAGCCGAGCAGACGAACGAGCGCGTCGAGGCGGGGCGCGAGCATGTCGAGGTACGCGCCGATGCCTCCGTCGCGCGACGACCAGGTGTCTTCATACGCAAGCGACCGAAGCACGCGACCGTCGGCGCGGCCATCGAGTCGTGCCTCCGCGACGTAGTCGCGATCGGAGGCGAACGGCGGATCGACGTAGACGAGGTCGACCTTGCCCGCGGTTCCTTCCGCCTCGAGCAGCGCGGCGAGGTCAAGCGCATCCCCATGAAGGAGACGGTGGGTGCCGTCGCCAGTTCGTTCGATCGGGGTCGCCTGCGGAGCGACAAGCTCTTCCGCAGGCTCATCCTTCATCCGCCACTGGCGCCCCGGCCACACGAGCTGCACGTCGCGCGGCGGCGCGACTGATGCTGACGATGAACGCGACGACGAGGTCCGGGTCGATGCGCGCGAGGACGAGCCGGACGGCGCTTCCGTATCGGCCGAAGAAGCCGATGAGATCGCTCGTGAAGCACGCACACCCATGCGCGGGCACCATATCACGCTAGGGCTGCTCGAAAGGTTCGCCCGACCCACGCGCGGTCGGCTCGACTCGAGAGCGCAAGAATGAGGAAGGTGAAGAAGAAGGAGAAGTAAGGCGACAGGTGTGAACACCTCACCGGCCACGCGAGCACATCACTCCCACCGACGTCGTTTCGAGCAAACGGCCGTGTGCAATCGCTGCACGATTGCGATAGAGTCCGGGGGATATGGTGGGGGTCAAGCCGCAATTGCCGCTCCGCCTAGTCGACATTTTGAAGGCGCTTCCGCCCGCCGAGCTGAACTCGCTCGTCGCGCGGCTCGGTATGCGCATCGACCCGGCGAAACGTCTCGATCCACCTCAGCAGGTGGCCCGCGCGCTGGTCGCGCTTCCTGATCTGCGCGATCCGGGTCGCCTGCCGCCTGCGAGTGTCGAGCTCATGCATCGCATCGCGGAGGCTCGGGGCACTCTCGTCGTCTCGGCCATGCCGCCGTCGCTCCAGCCGCTCATCGAGCGAGGCATCGTCTTCGCTCGCGCGCTCGGAAAGGGCCAGGTCGAGCTCCTTTTGCCGGCCGCCTACCTCGTCCAGCTGCGAGCGTGGGAGGGCGAAGATCCCCGAGGCATCCGCGCGCTGCTCGCGCAGGCCCCTTTCGAGACCGTCAGCGCCATCGCCGGCCATTACCTGGGTCGGCCGGCCACGCCGCCCATCGCGCTCTCCTTGGAGGCCGCGTGGGACATCCTCGGCGACACGTCGAAGCTCGAGGACGAGATCGAGAAGCTCTCCCCGACCGAACTCCGTGTCTTGGAGGGCGTCGAACAGCTCGGCGGCGAGGTGGATACGGAAGAGCTTCTCGAGCTTGAGCGCGAGCCGTTGCGGTTGAGGACCGCATCGGGGGCGACCCCCTCACGGCGCGGCGTCGGCTTCTCGCTCGAACGACGCGGCCTGCTCATTCCCGTGCACCCGAACCGCCACGTCGTTCCGACGGAAGTGGCGCAAATCATCGGTGCCACCCGCAACGCCGAACGCGAAGCGCGTCGCGAGCAGGTCCGCACGTTCGTGCTCGAGGGCGACCACGCCCCGCGTCGCGCCCGCTTCTCGCTCGATCCGGCTCCGTTCGCCATGGCGCTCGCCCTCGCCGTGCGTGAGCCCGGCAACGAATTCCGCCCCGGCATCGGTACGCCGAAGTCGCTCGTGGCCAAGCTTGCCACGCGCTTCGGTCGAGAGCCGTCCCAGGTCGCGATGCTCGTGGCGCTCTCGCGCGCCGTCGGACTTTGGGATGCGTCGGCGATCAGCCCAAGCGCTCCGCCCGGCTCGTTCGCACTGCACGATCTCGCTCGCCACCTGTTCTCGGCGTGGCGGCGCGGCGGCGCGTGGGACGAAGCGCGCTCCGAGCCCGAAGTCCTACGCCTCCCCGCCGAACAGCGCGACTCGAGTGCGAGCGGCGTCGTGCGCGATCTCGTCCTCGAAGCGCTGCGTGATCTCGGCGAGAGCCGCTGGATCCCGTGGCCTAGCCTCGAAGGATACCTCCGCACCGATCACCGCATTCCTGGTGTCGAGCGCCTGCTTCGCCGCTGGGCCGAGCGCGCATCGGTGGAAGCAGTCGAGCCGATGGAGGTCGCGCGTCGCGTCGTTCTCGAGAGCCTCCCGGCCCTCGGCATCCTCGATCTCGGGGAAGACGACGATGAAGAAGGCGGTACGCAGATCGCGCTGAGGCTCACGCCGCGCGGTCGCGCGCTCGTCTCCGACAAGGTGCCGGCGCCCGAAGCGGTCGATTCGAAGTTCCTCGACACGCACGTTCTGCGCCTCGGACCGAGCGCGAAGGTCAGCGCGATTCTCGGGCTCTTCGGCTTCGTCGATCTCGGGCGCGCGGCCGAGGCGCTCGACCTCATCGTCGCCCCCCAGACGCTCGCGCGCGCCCTGTCCGCAGGCTACGAGGCCGATGCGCTCCGAACGCGCATCGAGGCGCTCGCTCCCCTTCCCGAAGGTCTCTCGCGCACGCTCGCGCAAGCCAGCGTCGTCGTCGGGCGCGGTTCCTTCACGGCGGCGAGCGGCTTCCTCTGGGTCGACGACGCAAACATCCGCGAGCTGCTTCGCACGCGCCGTTCGACGTCCGAGCTCTTCTTGGAGCCGTCACCGCTCGGTGGACTCCTCGTGGGCCCGCAGGTCGACATGGACCGGCTCGTGCGCCGATGCCGAACCGTGGGCATCGAGGTCGTGGCCGAAGGCCAGATCCTGCGCGCGCGCTCGATGCCGCCGCCGGCGTCGTCGGGGCAGCATCGCAAGCCTTCGACGCGCATGTCGAAGGTCGACAAGGCGAAGGCCGGCGAATAGCCAGCCACGCGGGGGCCTTTGCCCGCCCCGACTGCCCGCGGCGGGTCGCCTTCGGCGCGTCGCGCCAAGAGCGCGACGAAGAACCCGCCGCTCGCCTCGTGGAGACCTACAGGCGTCTTGGTCTCTCACCGTGCGAGAAACCTGGCGCTTCCTCTCAAGTCGTGGGCGTCAGGCTGTTTCGGCGAGGCGCTCTTCGACCCAGGCCAGGAGCGGCTTGCGCGAGACGACCTGCGCGATGGCTCCGTCGCGCACGAAGACTTCCGCCGGGAGCGCGCGACCGTTGTAGCGGCTCGCCATCGAGTAGCCGTACGCGCCCGCATCGAGGATCGCGACGAGGTCGACCTCGCCTTCCGGCAGGTCGTGCATGCCGAAGTCGTCCGAGCTCTCGCAAACGGGACCGACGACGCGCCAGGGCCCGTTCACCGCGCCGCTGGGCATGTGCACCGGCACGATGCGATGGCGCGCCTGGTAAAGTGCAGGGCGGAGCAGATCGTTCATGCCCGCATCGATGATCGTCCAGCGCCGCTGCCCTGCCCCAGCCTTGCGCTGAATGACCCGCGAGAGCACCACGCCGTGCGCGGCCACGAGCGCGCGCCCCGGCTCACAGCCCAGCATGAGGTCGTCGAGACCGAACTCGCGCTGCAGGACGCGCGTGGCACGGATGAAGTCCGCAGGGCGGACCGCACAACCGTCGCCGTAGTCGATGCCGAAACCTCCGCCGGAGTCGACGAACGCGAGCGGAAAACGCGTACGAACCTCGCGTGCGAGGCCGAAGAGCGTCTTCGCGCCGGCCAGGTACGGATCGAGCGTCGTGAACTGCGAGCCGACGTGCGCGTTCAGACCGACGAGGCGAAGCGACGGTGAGCGCGCGATGACGTCGAGCGCATCGCCGATGCGGCTGACCGCAACGCCGAACTTGGCGTCGTCGTGACCGGTCGCGATGTAGCTGTGCGTGTCGAGTGCCTCGGCGTCCACACCGGGGTTGATGCGAATGGACACCGACGCCACCCGCGACGCGGCCGTGGCTCGTGCCGCGATGCGCGCGAGCTCTTCGACGCTCTCGGCGACGATTGCCTTGATGCCGTTCGCGCCTACCGCGAGGGCGAGGTCGAGCTCTTCGTCCGACTTGGCAACGCCACTGTAGACGATGCGTCCGGCGTCGATCCCGCATCGATGGGCGAGCTCGAGCTCCGCTCCGCTCACCACGTCGGCCCCGCAGCCCTCCGCAGCGAGGGTGCGGATGATCGTCGGCGCCGAATTGGCTTTCACCGCGTAGTGCACGACGTGCGGGGCAGCCTCGAACGCGGCGTGGAGCTCACGTGCTTCGTTCGCGATGGCGTCGAGGTCGTAGACGTACGAGGGCGTGCCGGCGCGAGAGTCCGCGGCAACCTCTGCGAGAGAGACGCCACCGAGCGCGAGGGTTCCATCAGCACGACGCGTAACGGGCATGGTTGGTGCTCAATCCAGAGCGAGAGCTAGAAGAGACAAAATCGAAGCTCGATGCGTTGCTCGAAACCCGCGGAACGCGACCCCGAGCGCGTCGCAGCGGCGGTCCGACGCGACGCGGCGATGACTTACGGCAGGGGGGTCGAAAACTCAAGTCGGCATCGATGTTGTTCGCTGAGCTTGCCAACCCCGCTTCCTTGTTTGATTCTGCCCTAGAAACAATGGTCATTCGTCGCTCGAAGCTCATCTGCACGCTCGGCCCCGCCTGCGACACCGTCGAAGGTTTGAAGGAGCTGATCGCAGCGGGCATGGACGTCGCGCGCTTCAACTTCTCGCACGGCACCCACGAAGAACACGGCGCACGTCTCGCGCGACTTCGTCAGGCGAGCGCCGAGATGAAGAAGCCCATCGCCGTCCTCCAAGATCTCTGCGGGCCCAAGATCCGCACCGGAAAGTTCACCGCTCCCTTCGAGCTGAAGACCGGCTCCGAGATCACCCTCGTCGAAGGCGACGGCATCGGTGACGAGGTGACGATCCCCATCACCTACGAGGGGCTCGCAGCCGACGTTCGCCTCGGCGATCGCATCATGTTCGACGACGGGCGCATCGTGCTCGGCGTCACGGCCATCGAGGCGGCGAAGGTCCGCGTGAAGGTCACGCAAGGCGGCGGCATGCGCAGCCGTGTCGGCGTGCACCTTCCTACGCGCACGCTGCGCATCTCCGCGCTAACCGAGAAGGACAAGGAGGACTTGGGCTTCGGTCTTTCGATGGGCGTCGACTACGTGGCGCTCTCGTTCGTCCGCCGCGCCGAGGACCTGCGCCTCGTTCGCGAGATCTGCCAGGAGTGGGGCAAGCCCACGCCGATCGTCGCGAAGATCGAGACGCCCGACGCCGTCGAGAACCTCGAGAGCGTCGTCGCGGCTTCCGATGCCGTGATGGTCGCGCGCGGTGACCTCGGCGTCGAGTTCCCGCCGGAGCGCGTGCCGGTCATCCAGCGCCAGATCCTGCTCGTTGCGCGCCGCGTGCGGAGGCCGGTCATCGTCGCGACGGAGATGCTCCAGTCGATGACGAAGAGCACGCGCCCGACGCGCGCCGAAGCGAGCGACGTCGCCAACGCGGTTCTCGCCGGCGCCGACTGCGTCATGCTCTCCGGCGAGACCGCCAACGGTGACTTTCCCAACCTCGCCACCAGCATGATGAGCGCGATCGCCATCGAGGCGGAAAAGAGCCCGTTCTTCGAGACCGCGCCGTATGCCACGCGCGCCACCAGCGTGGCCGAAGCGATCGCGCGCGGTGCGGTAAACACGGCGCGCGAGATCGGCGCCAAGTACCTCGTGGCCTTCACCGAGTCGGGTTCGAGCGCGATGAACGTGAGCCTCGCGAGGCCGCCGATGCCCATCGTCGCGTTCTCGCCGAACGCGCAGACGCGGCGACGCATGGCGCTGCTCTGGGGCGTCATCCCGCGTGAGCTGCCCTCGCTCAAAGACACCGACGCTCTCGTCGATTGGGTCACCGGCGATCTCATGGCCAACGGTCTCGCCTCCCCGGGCGAACGCGTGGTCATCGTGTTCGGCGCGCCGCTCGGCGTCAGCGGAAGCACGAATTCGATTCGCGTCCACGTGATCGGCTGATTCGCGGACGGGGCGGCTCTAGGTCCGTGCGCGGAGTTCGCGCTTCAGGACCTTGCCCGTCGGGTTTCGCGGCAACGCGTCGACGAACACGAAGTCGCGCGGAATCTTCGGCCCCGCCAGTCGTTCACGTGCAAACGTCTTGAGGACGCCCTCGTCTACGCTCGCCCCCGGTCGCAAGACCACGAAGGCGCGCACGCGCTCGCCCCACTCGCGATCGGGTATGCCGACGACCGCGACCTCGATCACGTCGGGGTGGGCTTCGAGCACGCCCTCGACCTCTGCGGGGTAGACGTTGACGCCACCGGTGATGACCATGTCGCGCTTGCGACCTTCGATGAAGTAGCGCCCGTCGTGGTCCTGCCTCGCGAGGTCACCGACGCTGAAATAGCCGTCGTGCATGCTCGCGCGCGTGGCCGCTTCGTCGTGGTGATAGCCGGCGACGAGGAGCTTGTTCTTCACGAAGAGCTCGCCAACCTCGCCCTGCGCGACCTCTCGTCCGTCATCGGTCAGCAAGCGGATGTCGTTGCCGGGAACCGCCTTGCCGATCGTCCCGGGAGCGGCGCGCAAATCCGCGGGCTTCGCCAGGGTGACGAGCCCGGTCTCGGTGGCGCCGTAGAAGTTGAAGACGACGTCGCCGAAGCGATCCATGAAGTCGATCGCGAGCGGCGCGGGCAGCGGCGCGCCACCAGAAAACACGATCCGCAGCGACCGCGGATCGTGCGCTTGCTTCGTCTCTTCGGGCAGGTCGAGAATGCGCTGCATCATCGTCGGAACGACCGCGGTGGTCGTCACCCGGTGACGCTCGACGAGCTCGAGGAACGTCTCGGGCTTGAACTCGTCCATCAGGACGATCGTGTTGCCGAGCAGCAGCGACAGCGCCATGAACCCGAACGCCGTCGAGTGGTAAAGCGGACACGCGACGAGGTGGACGTCGTCCGTGCGCATGGGCGTCTCGTTGATGAAACGAAACGCCGCCTGCATGGTGTCTTTGGGGAACTTGCGAACCGCGCCCTTCGGCTTCCCGGTCGTCCCCGACGTGTAGATGATGACGGCCGCTTCTTCGTCGACCAGCGCGTCGGGCCCCGACGTGTGCCCCGACGTGTGCCCCGACGTGTGATTGGGGACCTCGAACAGCGCCTCGAACGACAGAGCACCAGGCGGCGCCGGCGAGCCGGTGACGAAGACGTTCTTCAGGAACTCCGGTGAGAGCTCGGCTCGTGCGGCCTCGATGGTCGGGAGGAGCTCGGGCTCGGTGAGGATGCCGACGGCCCCTGAGTCGTTCACGAGAAACGCGAGCTCCTGAGGGGTCGAACGCCACGAGATGCTGACCGCCGCGGCGCCAACCCGCGCAGTCGCGGCACCGAGCTGGACGAACTCGGCGCGGTTCTTCGTCATCACGATGATGCTCTTGCCCCGCGAAATGCCGCGAGCTTCGAGCCCGGCCGCGAGCTGATCGACCAGGGCATCGAGCTGTTTCCACGTCCAGCGTCGCCCCCGCCAGACGAGGGCGAGTTTGTTCGGCGTGTTCGTGGCGTGGAGCCGATAGATGAGCGAAGGGTTCTGCGAGCCACTCCGCAGGATGCGTACGAGCTCGGTGGCGCCGGGCCACGTGAGCGCCCAGACGAGGCCGCTTCCGTTGCCGAGTTTCGCCGCGGTCGTGACTCTGTCTTTGGCTTCCTCGACGATCCCGAGCGCCCCGCCAAGCACGTTGCCGAGAACACGGCCGCGCTGGCCTCCCCGGAAGACGTTGCCCATGGCCGGCAATCTATCAGGTATCCTCCCCCTCGATGCCGGAAGCGAACGACGACCGCCGCACGGACGACCGCGCCCCCATCACGCTGCGCGTCGACTACAAGCGCCTCAACACGTTCTTCGCGGACTACACCAAGAACATCTCGAAGGGCGGCACGTTCATTCGAACCACGCGACCGCTCGAGGTCGGCACGGAGTTCATGTTCGTCCTCACCGTTCCCGCGGTGAGCCCGAGCGGCGCAGGCGCCGAGGGCGCGGACATCGTCAAGATCGAGCTCGCAGGCATCGTGAAGTGGGTCGTTCGCGAAATCGACGCCACCGACGAGAAGCCGGCCGGGATGGGCATCCAGTTCGTGTTCGCCGAAGACAAGGACCGGCGAAAGATCGAGGACATGGTCGCCGGCATGATGAGCGAGGCGCTCGGCGCTCGGCTGACACAGAAACTGCTGGGTTCGCGGTAGGCCTGCGCGGGTCTACCGGCTCTGCCCTGCCCTCGTGCATGGCTCGACCGCACTTTACCGGGCGGCTTGGCGGCCCTAGGGTAAGGGCATCATGATGACTCGGACGCTGCCCATCGCCGGGCGCGCTGCTCCCACGACCTCCGCGCCCATCGATCCGTCGCTCGACCTCGAGGACGAGATCGCTCGGCTCAAGAAGGAGCGCAACGCCGTCATCCTTGCGCACTACTACCAGGACAGCGACATCCAGGACGTCGCCGACTTCATCGGTGACTCCCTGCAGCTCGCGCAGGCCGCGGCAACGACCAAAGCCGACGTCATCTGCTTCGCGGGCGTGCACTTCATGGCCGAGACCGCGAAGATCCTGAACCCCGACCGCATCGTCGTCATTCCGGACCTGGAAGCGGGCTGCTCGCTCGCTTCGGGCGCGCCCGCGGAGAAGGTGGCGGCGTGGAAAGCGCGATATCCGGGCTCCGTCTTGGTCAGTTACATCAACTGCACGGCGGCCGTGAAAGCGCTGTCCGATTACATCGTGACGTCGTCGAATGCCGAGAAGATCGTCTCGCACATCCCGGCGGACAAGACCGTGCTCTTCGCGCCCGACAAGAACCTGGGCGGCTACCTGAACAAGAAGCTCGGTCGCAACATGGTCCTCTGGCCGGGCACCTGCATCGTCCACGACACCTTCAGCGAGCGGAAGATCGCGGGACTGAAGGTTCGTCACCCGGACGCGTTGGTCCTCGCGCACCCCGAATGCGAAGACGTGGTGTTGCGAATGGCCGACTACGTCGGCTCGACGACGGGCATCCTCAACTTCGCCACGAAGAGCGACAAGCGTGAGTTCATCGTCGCGACCGAGCCCGGCATCTTGCACCAGATGACCAAGGCCGCTCCGGACAAGACCTTCATCCCTGCCCCGCCAGAGGCGAACTGCGCATGCAACGAATGCCCGCACATGAAGAAGAACTCGCTCGAGAAGGTCTACCTCTCGCTGCGTGATCTCGAGCCCCGCCTGGAGATGGACAGCGCGCTCATGACGGCCGCCAAGGTTCCCATCGACCGGATGCTGGAGCTCTCGAAGTAACGATTCAGCCGTTGTTGTTGCTGCGGCGCCCGCGTGCCGTCGACGCAGTGAGATCGAGCATGCGCGTGGATCCCGTCAGGTACTGGGTACTGACGGGATGCACGACGTTGCGTAGCTGCATGGTCACGTACTTGATCTCGTCGGACGCCTCGTAGGCAACCGTCAGATCGTCGGCGGACTCCGCATCGCCGGAGGCGCAGCGCTTGATGAGGCGATTCAGCCGAAGCTGGAGAACCGTGAGCGGGTTGTTGATCTCGTGACTGACGGTCGCCGTCGCCTCGAGCATGGTCTGGAGGCGCACGGCCCGCAGGCGCTCTTCCTCGAGTGCCTCCACGATGGAAAGCCGCTCGGCGAGCATCCGCGCGTGGGCGGCCAGGGCCTCGCGCTGCTCTTCGCGTTCGAACTCCAGAACCGCGAGTCGCGCGAGGACGGTGAGCGTCTGCTCGTGCGCTGCCGTGGACGTTCGCTGGATCGTGTCGGCGGCGGCGAGCGTTCCCCAGATCGTTCCGTCGCTCCGGCGCAGCGGAACACCGATGTACGAACGGAGACCGAGACGCTTGCAGGCCGGGAGATTGCGGAAGACCGGATGCAGATCGAGGTCGGACTCGCGCAGCGGCATGGCCGAGCGCGTGACGTAATCGCACGGCATTTCGCTGGCGGGCAGCACCAAGCCGGCGTCGATACCGAGGCCCACGCCGTCGAACGCCTCGAGGACGGTCAGCGTGTTCGTCGCCTGTTCGACCCGCGTGAGAACGCAGACGCGCATGCCCACGATCTCGTGGATCAGGCCGAAAATTGCCTGGGCAGCTTCGCGCGCATCGCTGAATCCGTGCAGGGCCACGGCCTCTACTGCGCTCGTCTGAGTGACCTCCAACGCGGCCATCGTCTTCCCCCTTCGTCGATTCCGGAGCCCGAGATTCGGGCAGGCCCCATCATATAGACACACGATCGCGCACCAGCCACCCCGAAGCCGCATATTCGGCTCACTCCGCGAGCGGTCGACCTGACCATGAGGGCGGAATGTCTCACGAAGCGGCCCTTCGCCGCATGCATGCAGATCGCATCCGATCCAGGACGTGTGATCGCACGCGACCGCGCCGGGGCTTTTGCCAGCGTCTGCGACGCCTTGGCCAATGTCAGTCCGGTCTGGTCAATGTCCGTCAGTCCGGGTCCCTCGGCGGCCAAGGTCACTGTCGGTCGGATCTCGCTCACCTGCGCCCTCGGCGGCCTGGTCACTGTCGGTCGGATCTCGGTCACCTCTCGGCGGCCAAGGTCACTGTCAGTCGGATCTCGGTCGCCCGCGGGTCAATGTCGGTCGGGTCTCGGTCACCCGGGGGTCACTGTCGGTCGGGTCTCGGTCACTGTCGGTCGGGTCTCGAGACGCGACTGCGGCGGCTTGGTCAATGTCGGTCGGACCTGGGGAGCCGGTGGGCGGTGGGATCGGACACCGCGGCTCCGTGCCTGCCGGCTCGCCCGCCGTCGCTTGATCGTGGGGGTCGCGTGTCGTTTTCGACCATGCGCTCTACCGCCAAGTTTGCCAACGATCGACGCATCTGGGGTCGTGATTGACTTTGATCCGCAAACCCATGTTTCATTGAGATTCGGGGCGGATCGAAAGCAGAGCGGGGGTCTCGCGGCGCTGCGTAGCGGCACGTAGAGAGTCGTCGTGTGGCGGGTCAGAGGTGACGCGCAAAAGCCGTATTGGACAGCGTGTTTGACTCTACTGGCGATCGCGTATCGAGGCGTAGGTTCGGCGGCCAAGCCCGCAAGAATTGACCATGAATTGAATGAAGCGACCCGCGTTCACCTCTCACACTGACGAACACTTATTTTGATTATTTCGTCACGCGACGAATCGTCTCCTGCGAAATCGAGTCAATATTGAAATTGGCAAGACTGGAAGATCACACTTCCACGACAGCCTCACCCTCAAAGGTGCAGTTGACCACAGCGACACGGGGGCACTTCATGGAACACTTCAAGAGTCCGTACAGTTCGGTCGACTTCGTCAGCAGCCGCGCCATCGAGAACGAGAGGTTCTTCCGCGATGTTCTTCGTAATGCGAAGACGCATCGCTTCTTCGCGCATCCTTTCATGTCGACGTTCGAGCGGCAAAATCCGTCGGCTGGAGTCGTTTCGTTCGTCCTCACGAGCTTCTACAAGATCGTCACCCCCTTCACGGGCCTGCTCTGCTCGCTCGGCGGCCGTGCGCCGAACTTGAGGGCGCGGTTCGCGTTGATGGACAACATCTACGAGGAGATGGGCTGCGGTGACCTCTCGGCCTGCCATCCGAGCATGTATCTCAAGATGCTCGACTCGATTGGTGTAAGCGAAGCCACGGCGGACGCAATGCCGACGCTTCCGTCGATCCTTCGCATCAACGAACACCTCCACGACGTCGTCCAGCGCCAGTCGTTCGCCGTTGCGTGCGCCGTGCTCGCGTCGGCCGAAGCGACGATCCCGCCGAGCTTCCCGGTCCTTGCCGCGGTCGCGAAGCGCGCCTTCCCGCACGTCGACATGGACTTCTTCGATCGCCACGGACCTCGTGACGAAGGGCACTCGGACGATGCCACGATGCTCTTCGCCGTCACGGCCGACAGCTCGATGTACGCCGCCGTCGAAGCCGGTGTGAAGCTCGACCTCGACTTCCGCGCCGAGCTCTTCGACGAGTGGATGACCGCCCTCAACGACAGCACCACGCGCCGCGTGAGCGAACGCCCGGCCCGCCCGCTCAGCGTGCGGCCCCCGGCACGCGACAGCGTCGCGCCTCCTGGCTGACGCCACCGAACCTCGCCCCTCGCATGACCCTCGGGGGGGGGTCAGCGGAGGTGAACGTTCTCGACGAGAAAATCCAGAAACGCTCGGACGCGCGAAGGAAGGCGCGACGCAGAGCCGACGAAGACCGCGTGGATGGGTTCGGTCTCCCGGGTACTGAAGGATTCGAGAAGCGGTACGAGGCGCCCGGCTTCGATGTCGCCGACCACCTGAAAGCTCGCCAGACGCGCGATTCCGAGGCCGGCGAGCGCGAGCGAGCGCATCGCCTCACCGTCGCTGACGAGCGCATTTCCCGCGGCGGAGACGACCTTCGAAACGCCGGACGGCGTGAGGAACGGCCAGCCGTCACGGTGCCGTGCAAAACAGAAGTCGAGCCGGTTGTGCCCCTCGAGATCCTCGGGCGTTCGCGGCGTGCCTCGTGACGCGAGATACGCGGGAGACGCCACCACGACCATCCGGCTCTCTCCGAGCTTCCTCGCGACGAGAAACGACTCTCGCAGCGGTCCTGTTCGGATCGCAACGTCGGCGGGGACTTCGAGGAGATCGACGATGGCGTCGGTAAGGACGACGTCGACCGTGATGTCGGGATTCTTCGCGAGGAACTTCGGAAGCGCGGGCAGCAGGCAGTGATGTCCGAAGGGGATGTTGCTGTTCACGCGTAGCTTGCCGCGCGGCGCCGTCCCCGAGGCCACTGCGCGCTCGGCCGCGTCCATCTCCTCGAGGATGCGCACGCTACGCTCGAAGAAGGTCGATCCTTCCGGCGTCAGACGGAGCTTGCGCGTGGAGCGCGCGAAGAGACGCACACCGAGCCGCTCCTCGAGGCGCGCGACGAGCTTACTGACGGCGGAGGGCGTCATCCGCAGCGCTCGGGCAGCGGCGGAGAAATCGCCCAGCTCCACGACGCGCACGAACGTCGCCATCTCTCCGGAACGGTTGACGTCATTGCGCGCCAAAGCTCGACCTTCCTTCCCCCTTTCCTTCGAGCGCTCGCGAGAGCTCAGGAGAGCTCACGAGAGGGGGCTCCTCGCGTATGAACTCGATTCACACGATCTGTTCCTGCGCCGACTCTAGTGCACGGCCGAGGCAACGGCCATTTTTGCCTTCGTTCGATGAGAAGCGCGGACCGCGCAAAGGACGGAGCAACCATGAGCACGAGTGACAAGGTGGCGCTGGTGATCGGCGCCCAGGGTGTGATCGGCAGAAACCTCGTCGACCATCTGGCGAGCCTGGACGACTGGAAGGTCATCGGCGTTTCGCGGCGCGAATCGAGCTCGACCGGACGCGTCTTCCACGTCTCGGCGGACCTGCTCGACGCGAACGACACGCGACGAAAGCTCGGCGCGCTCGGGGACGTAACGCACGTGTTCTACGCCGCCTACCAGGACAGGCCAACGTGGGCAGAGCTCGTCCCGCCGAACGTCGCGATGCTGCGCAACGTGCTCGACGCCGTCGAGCCGACCGCACGAAGGCTCCAGCACGTGAGCCTCATGCAAGGCTACAAGGTCTACGGCGCGCATCTCGGGCCGTTCAAGACGCCGGCGCGGGAGAGCGACCCGCCCCACATGCCGCCGGAGTTCAACGTCGATCAGCAGGCGTTGCTCGAGAGCCGTGCGGCGGGGAGAGCGTGGAGTTGGTCGGCGATCCGACCGTCGGTCGTGAGCGGATTCGCGCTCGGCAATCCGATGAATCTCTCGATGGCCATCGCCGTCTACGCATCGATCTCCAAGGAGCTCGGCATTCCGCTTCGTTTCCCCGGCAGGGCCGGGGCGTACGACAAGCTTCTCGAAATGACCGACGCCGGCCTGCTTGCGCGCGCAACGGTTTGGGCCGCCACGAACGAGCGCGCCGCGAACCAGGCGTTCAACGTCAACAACGGCGACCTGTTCCGCTGGAACGAGATGTGGCCGAAGATTGGTCGCTGGTTCGACCTCGAAGTCGCTCCGCCGCTGCCGATGTCGCTCGACGTCGTGATGGCCGACAAGGAGCCACTCTGGAACTCCATGATCGAGAAGTATGGACTCGCGTCGACACCGTATCGCGACGTGTCGTCGTGGCGCTTCGCCGACTTCGTGTTCTCGTGGGACTACGACATGTTCGCGGATGGAACGAAGGCTCGGCGCTTCGGCTTCCACGAGTTCGTCGACACGAGCGCGATGTTCGAAGGGATGTTCGACGACCTGCGCAAGCGTCGCGTCATTCCTTGAACTTCCGCTGACGGCCTGCGCTGGAGCGATCGTTCTTGAACGAGTACTGCCGGACAGGACGAGTATTTTCCGCCTCACGATCGTTTCTTCGCGGAACACCTGCGACCTCGACAAGCAAGGCGCGTCAGTCACAACGGAGCACCTGTTCCGGAGGAATTCATGGCTAACGCGAGTTCGATGGTTCTCAAGCGCCCCGATGGAAGCCACCGCGCACTCGGTGGATATCGCTTCGCAGCGGCCCCCAGTGGCGCCAAGTCGTTCGACCCGTCGAGCGCGCAGGTGAGCAAGCTTCCGGCCCAGGTCGATCTTCGTCCGAAGCTCACGCCGGTCGAAGATCAGGGCCAGACCAGCTCTTGCGCTGCCAACGCCGCGGCGGGCGCCTACGAGTACCTGATGAAGCGCCACATCGGCGACGAGGCGTACGACGTGAGCCGTCTCTTCATCTACTACAACGCACGCGAGCTCGAAGGCGGCCCGATCGAGGACGGCGGCTCGGTGCTCCACCAGATCGTCGAAGGCCTCAAGCAATACGGTGCGCCGTCCGAGGAAACCTGGCCGTTCGATCCCGGCATCGTCAACGACAAGCCGAGCGTCGACGCGTACCGGGAGGCGAGCGGCTTCTCCATCGAAGGAGCGGAGCTCGTGCCCGTCGAGCTCGATGCATGGAAGACGAGTCTCGCGGCGGGCTATCCGATCATTTTCGGCATGGCCCTCTTCGAATCGTTCGACAAGCAGAAGAAGGCTGGCCTCGTGCCGATGCCCACGCCGAACGAAGTGGGTCGCGCGTCGCACGGTGGACACGCGATGCTCTGCGTCGGCTACTCGGACAAAGACGAAGTCTTCGTCGTCCGCAACTCGTGGGGCCCGAAATGGGGCGACAAGGGATACTGCTACATCCCGTATCGCTACCTCATGAACACCGACTACAACTACGGCGATTCGTGGATCATCCGGAACGTCGAGATGCTGCCCGCGGATGAGAGCACCTGGAGCGACGGTAGTGAGTCGATGCTCGAAGACGTCACGACCGCTCTCGGGAACATGGATGACGAGACGTACTCCGCGCTCGTCGACGCGGCAGGTGAACATCACATCGAGACGCGTCTTGCCGCGCTGTTCCTCGCCTGCGCGGGCGCCGACGGAAGCCTGACGGAAGAAGAGGTCGGTCGGATCGGCGAGTATCTCGGACCGGTGCTGCAGCAGCTCGGCGGTCACCAAGACGCCGAGGGGATCCTCGAGAACGCCGGACAGCTCGCGGGCGACGAAGCGCTCCTGTCGGAGACGGTCCAGATCTTCGGCCAGTATTTCCCAGCGGAAACGCTCGCCAGCATCGCCAATCAGCTGCAGGACGCAGCTGGCGCGGACGGACTCGACGAGAACGAAGCTTCGATGCTCGATGCCGTGATCGCCCAGTGGCAAGTCGGTACCGATGAGGTCGCAGACGACGACGACGACGACGCCTCGGAGGAAGATCTCGACGAGGAAGGCCTCGAAGACCAAGAAGCCGACGCCGGCTATTGAGTCGACGAGCAGGCGCGCGGCAGATGTCGAGCCGCGCGCTTCCCGCGTTCGGGCGACTCAGATGTCCGTCATGACGGTGGTGGCGACGTAGTCCGCGGCGAAGATGGCGACGATGCTCGACACGACGGCCTTCGCCGTGGCCTCACCTACGCCGCGTGCACCGCCCGAGGCGAAGAAGCCCTTCTTGCAGCAGATGGTGCTCACGATGACGCCGAAGAGGGCGCTCTTGATGAGCAGCATGCGGACGTCTTCGAACTTCACGAACGTCTCGACGCGATCGAAGAAGACGCCCGGGTCGATCGCTTGCCAGAGGACGGCAACGACCCACGAACCGAACATGCCCGCGATGCTGAAGGCGAGCGAGAGCATGGGGAGTGTGATGGTCGTGGCGAGGATGCGCGGCACGACCAGGTACTGAATCGGGCTCACGCCCATCGTCGTGATGGCGTCGATCTGCTCGGTGACACGCATGTTGCCGAGCTCGCTCGCCATCGTGCTGCCGGCGCGCGCGGTGACGACGACCGCCGCGAGGACCGGTGCGAGCTCACGCGCGAGAGCGAGTGCGACGACGCCACCGACCATGCCCTCCGCGGAGAACTGACGGAAGCCGACGATCGTGCTGACCGTGAAGGCCATGCCGGTGAACATCCCGACCAGGCCCGCGATGAAGAGCGAGCCCGCGCCGATGAACTCGATCGCCAGCAAGAGTTGCGAAACACGAAGCGGCGGCCGAACGAGCCACACGACGGCGCGGAAGAACAGGAGCACCGTGGCCCCGACGTCGTCGAACAGGTCGAGAACGGGATCGACGACGTGGTCGACGATCGCGAGGATGCCTCGCGTCTTCGGTGCTTCAGCGTCGCCGGCCGTCTCCGCCACGCGCGGAGTCTACTCCGGTTTTCGAGCGGAGGGCGGGCTTCCGCGCACGTGGGCGCACCTGCGGTTCGGCTCAGGGCTCGCGGTAGAAGCGCGGAACGCGGCGCGAGATGGAGGTGAGGATCTCCCACGGGATCGTTCCCGCGTGACCGGCAACCTCTTCGGCCGAGATCGTGTCCTTGCCGAGCGCGCCTTCCTGAGTACCGAGCACGACGACTTCGTCGCGAAGGCCGATGGCGGGCACGTCGGTGACGTCGAGCATCGACATGTCCATCGAGACCGCGCCCACGATGGGCGCACGCCGGCCGCGCACGAGCATGTGACCGCGGTTCGAGAGATGGCGCGATAGGCCGTCGGCATAACCAACGGGCACCGTGGCGATGACGCTTTTGCGCGTGGCGCGGAAGAGCGCGCCGTATCCGACGCTCTCGCCCGGCTCGATCGTGCGTAGGTCGACGACCTCGGTGCGGACGCGCATCGTGGGACGAAGCTCGGTGCTGAGACCGGCCGGAGCGACGCCGAAGACCGCGAGGCCCGGGCGGACAGCATCGAGGATTCCCTGCCCTCGCAGCATCGCGGCGCTGTTGGCAGCGTGCCGAACGCGGGGCGTGATGCCGACGCTCGCGAGTCGGGCGGTGGCCTCTTCGAAGCGCGCGAGCTGGTCGGCCGTAAAGCCGCCGAGATCGGTCGCACCATCGTTGCCGACCTCGGCGCACGCGAGGTGGGTCATGAGGCCGGTGATCTTCACGTCGGGATGGGCGAGCGCGGAGGCCGCGAAGCGCTCCAGATCGGCCATGCGCACGCCGAGACGCGCCATGCCCGTGTCGACCTTCAGGTGAGCTTCGACCGGACGCCCCGTCGAACGCGCCGCGCGGGAGAGACCCTCGAGATGGGAGATGTCGTAGACGACCGGGATGAGGCCGCGCGCCGAGATCTCCTCGTAAGCGCCGCCGTAGTAGCCGCCCATCACCAGAATCGGCGAAGAAACGCCGGCGTCGCGAAGCTCGACAGCTTCCTCGAGGAGGGCCACGCAGAAGCCCTGAGCGCCGGCTCGTTCGAGCGTACGCGCGGTCGCCGGGGCGCCGTGGCCATAGCCGTCCGCCTTGAGAACCGGCCAAACCTGAGCCGTACCGGCGTGCCGAGCCACGACCCGGAGGTTGTGGCGGAGCGCAGCGAGGTTCACCTCCGCACGGGTCGGGCGAACAGCGTCCGCGGGGGCCGCCCGACGAGGCTTGAGGACGCGGACGCTGTCGGCCGCATCGGTCTGGCGGCGGCTCGGGGTCGAGGGCGGCGCCTCGGGCAAGCGGCCGCTCGAAAGGTCCGAGTCCTCGTTGCCGTTCGAGCGCGCGTCGGAGGCGCCCAACGAGCCGCCCGAGCCCGAAAGACCGTGATTCCCGTGATGCGATGCCCTTGCGTCCATGTGATTCCTCGAGGGAACGCCCGAGAGCTTCGGAGCTATTCACCCCATCGCACGACGGCGTCAAGAACGGAAGAAAGCTGCGCCGCAGGGCTCGGGGCGAGCGACGAGCGCCGGGATGCGAGCCACACCCACATCTTTTTCGGGCTGGCCGATCCGTTTCGCCCGCTGACGCTACGGGAAGGATCTACGGATGCTGGCATTGGTCGATCCTCGATCCTTGCAGGCCTCCCCCGACCCACTGTCGGAGGAGATCCGTGCCGCGCTGGGCGGAGACACCTCTGCCACGCGACGGCTCTGCGTGGAGCTCGGCCCCATCGTCCTTCGAACGTTGAGGAGGGTCCTCGGCGCCTCCCATCCTGACCTCGAAGACCTCCTCCAGGACACCCTCATCGGCGTGCTGGACGGCCTCCGAACCTTCAAAGGAGAGAGCTCGGTCAGGCACTATGCCCGACGCGTGGCGACGCTCCGCGCGCTCGAGACGATCCGCAACACACGAACCCAGCACCGCAAATTGGAAGAGTTGGGCTTCGAGAAAGCCGTTCCTGACGACACCTCCAATCCACGGCTGGCCTTCGTCACCAAACGGCGCGAACAGCTTCTGCACGAACTCCTGTCTTCCTTGTCCCCGGCTCATGCCGAAACGCTCGTGCTCCAGGCCGTGCTCGGACACTCCGTCGCCGAAACGGCGGAGATCGTAGGCGTGCCGGTCAACACGGTGCGTGGACGTCTGCAGACCGCCAAGCAGACCCTACGCGAGAAGATCCTGGAAACACCCGAGCTCTCCGAGCTCTTGGAATTCGATGACCATGACCACTCACGATGACGACAGCGGAACGCCGCGCGACGACGTCGCGGACCGCGTTCTCGCGCGGCTCGTGGCAACGCTGCCGGCCGACGAAGCGCGCCCCGGCGACTCGGCGCTCGTCGCGCGGAACCTCGACGCGGTTCTCGCGAAGAGCTCGCTCGGTCAGCCGTCGAACGTCGTTTCGATGGCGAGCCGCAAGTGGGCTCCCCTCGCCGTCGCCGCCTCGCTCGCGGTTGCCGCTGCCGCGATGGCGTTCACGCATCGGCAAAGCACGCTCGAAGGTCCGGCCGACAAGGGACCGCCCGTCGTCGCAACGACGCCCGCCCCCACGCCGCCTTCGCCGGCGGTTCCGTCGCCGAAGCCGACGGAAGAGACCGTGCCCACCCTCGATGTCTCGTCGTTGCCGTCGGCGGCCATCGCCGCTCCGAGCGCGAGTCCGCGAAAGGCCACGACCGAGGAACGCAGCGCCGCCACCCTCTTCACCCTCGCCAACGACGCGCGACGGGCACGGGACGTCGCCACCGCCCGCTCGCTGTACCGTGAGCTACAGGCGAAGTATCCGCGGTCTCCCGAGGCTGTCACCTCGTACGTGACGCTCGGTCGGTTGGAGCTCGACAGCGCGCGCGCGAACGAGGCCCTGCTGCAGTTCGACCGGTACCTCGGAACCGGCGCCGTGGAGCTTCGCGAAGACGCCATGGCCGGGCGCGCCAGTGCGCTCGAGAACCTGGGTAGAAACGCGGACGAAAAGGCGGCCTGGCAAGCTCTTCTGGCCGCCTACCCGAGCTCGCTGTTCGCTCCCCACGCCAAACAACGTCTCTCGCGCCTTCCCTGAGTCGCTCGCGTTCGCCCGAAACGCCAGAGATCGGTAGGCTGCGTCACGTGCGACGCTGGCTGGTCCGGATCACGACCGTGTGCGCCGCGCTCGTCGTGAGCCGACGAGCGGCGGCCGACGAGCCACCCGCCGTCCATCCGCTCGCTCACGTGGTCGTCGCGGGGACCGACGAGGAAGTGTCGCTCGCACGCGCCAGCGTAGCCGAGCAGCTCGATCGTCTCGGCGTTCGTGCCGAGACGGAGCGCAAAGCGGCAGTGCGGGCCGAGGAGGTCGTGTCGGTGCCCGCTGCCGACGACACGATGATTGCCCGCGCGTGGATCGACTTCGGTTCGGCGGGGGAGACCATCCTGTACGTGGCGGACCGCGAAGGATCGCGCCTTCTCGTCCGCCGCTTTCCGAGCAAAGGGCGCTCCGAAATTGCACGCGAAGCCGCGATGGCAGCGCTCCAGACCGCCGTGGACGCGCTCCTCCACGGAGGCCAGATCGGCGTCACGCGCGAGGAAGCGCGCACCGAGCTCGGCCTGCCCCCGGAGCCTCCTCCTCCGCCGCCTCCCGCGCCGGTGGCTCCGCCCGTCGGCAGCAAGAAGGCCCCTTCTTCCCCTGCGGCAAAGCCCCGGACGACACTCGGGCTCGGCCTGGCTTACGAGATCGGCGGCTACGCCGACGAATCGCTCGAACATGGCCCCGTCGTCTCGCTGTCGCTCGCGAGGCCGATTGCAGGACGTCCCTCCGCGCTGACGCTGACGGGCCAGTATCGTCTCCCCATCACCAGCACCATCGACCCCGTCACGCTCCGCGTCGAGTCAGGGGCCTTCCGGCTCTTGGCCTCGACCGAGCTCGTGCGCGCGTGGCCGTTCGACGTGCGCGCGTCCATCGGCGGCGGCATCGACGTGGTGCGCGCAGATCCCGGCCTCGTTCACATCGTCGACGCCACGCTCGTTCCGATCACGCGCATCGAAGGTGTCGGACGCGCCGCGGTCACCGCGCGCGCTCCCCTCGCCGTCTTTCCCAACTCGGCGCTGGAGCTTTCGCTCGCCGTCGACGTTGCCCCGTGGACACGCCCGTTCGCCATTGCGCGCGGGAGCGAGCAAACCACGCTCTTGTCGCCGTGGACGGTGAGGCCGCTGCTCATGCTGGGCATCACCGTGCCCTGAGCTCGCTCACGCGTCCGCGAGGGCCTGTTCCTGTTTTTCCTGCGCTTCGACGGCGAACTGCAGGCGGTAGAGGCGGGCGTAGACGCCGTCTTTCGCGAGCAGCTCTTCGTGCGAGCCGGTCTCCACTACGCGACCACGATGGAAGACGACGATCCGATCCACCGCGCGAATGGTGGAGAGGCGATGCGCGATGACCAGCGCCGTGCGGCCCGCCATGACCGCCTCGAGCGCTGCCTGGAGGCGCGCCTCGGTGTCGGAGTCGATGCTCGCGGTGGCCTCGTCGAGAATGAGCACCGGCGCATCCTTGTAGAGTGCACGAGCAAATGCGATGAGCTGGCGCTCGCCCGCGCTGAAGTTCGCACCGCGTTCGTCGACGCGAGCTTCGAGCCCGCCCGGGCGCCGCAGGAAGAGGTCGAGCGCGCCGACCTTGGCGAGCGCTTGTTCGACGCGGAGCAGATCCGGCTCGTCGGCGCTCATCGCCACGTTCGAGGCGACGGTGCCGGCGAAGAGGAACACGTCTTGCGGAACCACCGAGAAGAGCTCGCGGAGCTCACGCCGATCGTAGGAGTCGACGTCTTTGCCGAGCACACGGACCGAGCCCGATTCGTGCTCGTAGAGGCGCAACAAGAGGCTCGTCACCGTGGTCTTGCCGGCGCCGGTCGCGCCAACGAGCGCGATCTTCTCGCCTGCGTTCACGTGGAACGAGACGTCACGCAGGACGGGCTTGCCCGCCTTGTACGAGAACGTGACGTCTTCGAGTGCCACCGCTTCGTTCGGGCCGCCGGTGGACAGCGCCTTCGAGCGCGGGCCGGGCACCTTCTCGAGCTCGCCCTCGTCGAGGAGCTTGAAGATGCGCTCCGCACCGCTCATCGCGCTCTGCAGGATCGTGTAGCGCTGCGCGAGCAAACTGACGGGCTCGAAGAACTGCTTGATGTACTGCGTGAAGGTGACGACGAGCGGGAACGCGATCGCGGCGTTGTCGATCCGCTTGAACCCCGCCCACCAGAGGACGCTCGCGATGCACACGATGCCGACCATTTCGATCGCGGCGTCGAGCACGGCTTCGTAGAAGATCGACTGCTTGTTGGCGTCTCGGTATTCGACGTTGATGCTGTCGAACTCGGAGGCCATCTCGTCTTCACGCGCGTAGGCCTGCACGACGCTCATGCCGGCGACCTGCTCGTTGAGGAACGCGTTGAGACGCGCGGTCTTCACGCGGATGTCGCGATAGGCCTGGCGCGCGCGGGAGCGCACGAACCACACGATCGCGCCGACGACCGGCAGCGCCGCGAACGCGATGAGCGACATGCGCGCATCGAGCACGACCATCATGATGACGATGCCGATGAGCGCCACGAGATCGCCGATGGCGTTCAGAACGCCGGAGGCGAAGAGCTCGTTGACGGCATCGACGTCGTTCGTGGCGCGCGTGACGAGACGACCGACCGGCGTGCGGTCGTAGTAGCGGAGCGCGAGCCGCTGCATGAAGTCGAAGAGGTGCGCGCGCAGGTCGGCCATGGCGCGCGCGCCGGCGATCTGCATCGCGTACATCTGCACGAACGAGAGCGCCTGCGTGCCGACGACGACCGCCGAGAGGATCACGCCGTATTTGAGGAGGCCGCTCGGCTCCCCCTTCTCGGCGTTGGCCACCAGGCTGCCCATCACGAGCGGGCGCACGAGGTTCAGCGCCGCGACGAACAGAATCAGGCCCGTCGAGATGGCGAGATACTTCCCGTGCGGTCTGAGGAACGGCCAGAGCCGGCGAAGCAGCTGTGTGTCGTAGGCCGCGCCGAGCTTGTCTTCCTCGTGGAAGTCGCGCAGCGTGCCGCCGGCGCGCCCCTTCGGCGGCGCCTTCGCCGTGCTGGCTTTGACGGGTTGAGCGCTCATTGCGCAACCTCGATTGCTTCGGCGTCGATCTCTTCGAGCTCGCTCTTGGCCGACTGCTCCTCGGCGAACGAGGCATAGAGGCCTTCGCGCGCGACGAGCTCGTCGTGTGTGCCCTCGGCAACGACCTTGCCCGCGTCGAGTACGACGATGCGGTCGCAACGAGACGCCGCCGCCACGCGGTGGGTCACGAGCACCACGGTGCGCTTCGCGGCCTGACGCTCGATGGCGTCGAGGATGGCCGCTTCCGTCTTGGCGTCGACCGCGGACAGCGGGTCGTCGAGAACGAGAACCACGGGCTCACGCACGAGCGCTCGCGCCAGAGCGATGCGCTGCTTCTGTCCACCGGAGAGCTGCACGCCTCGCTCGCCGACGACCGTGTCGAACTGTTCGGGGAGCCCCAGCGCCTCTTCGAGCACCTGCGCTTCGCGCGAGGCGTCGCGGATGCGGTTCATGGCTTCGTCGCTCTCGCACTCCGAGAGGCAGAAACCGATGTTGCGAGCGACGGTCGTGGAGAAGAGGAAGGCATCTTGCTGGGCGTAGCCGATCGATTCGCGCACCGTCGAGAGCGGCAGATCGCAGACGTCCATGCCGTCGACGAAGACCGTGCCCTTGGGCGTGGGCAGGAGGCGCGCGAGGAGCATCGCGATGGTCGACTTGCCCGAACCGGTGCGCCCCACGATGGCGATCGAGTGGCCAGCGGGGACGCGGAACGAAACGTCGTCGAGGACCGTGTGAGGCTCCCCCTTGCCGTCTTTGCCCCTGGAGCGCTCGTACGTGAACGAGAGACCACGAACCTCGATCTCGCCCTTCACCGCGGAAGGCGCCGCGAGGGGACCATCGACGACCTCCGGGATTGCGTCGAAGACCTCCTTGAGGCGGATGTAGCCGGCGCGACCGCGCTGCACGATCGAGATGGAGAAGCCGAGAGCGACCATCGGCCACGTCATGCGGCCGTAGGCGAGCCAGAACGCGAAGAAGTCGCCCTTGGTGATGCCGCCCTCGGCAGGACCGCGGAGAAGGAGGCTTGCGCCGTACCAGAAGAACGCGAGGATGCCGACCGAGCTGATCGCGCCGACCAGCGGAAGCATGAGGCCGCGCAGACGCGCAAGGCCGAGGCTCGCCTCGAGATAGGCGAGATTGGCGTCGTCGAAGCGACGTCGCTCACGGCGTTCGAGCGCGAAGCTCCGGACGACGCGCACGCCGGCAAGGTTCGTCTGCAGGACGTCGGACAGCTTGCCGAGCGTCTCCTGGTTCGACCGCGTCTTCGCGAACATCTGACGCGAGAAGATGCGCGTCATGAAGATCATGAGCGGCAGCATCACGAACGACACCGCCGTGAGCTTCACGCTGATGCGCACCATGACCTGGAACGCACTCGCGAAGGCGAACACCACGTTCGCGACGTTGAGGATGCCGAAGCCGAGAAGCAGGCGGACTTGCTGCAAGTCGCCCGTCGACCGGCTCATGATCTCGCCGGACGACATGGTCCGGTAGAAGGCGGTCCCGAGACGGTGGAGCTTGTGCAGCAAGAGAGCGCGGAGCTCGTACTCGGCGTCTCGCCCGGCGTTGAAGATGTACCAGCGGCTCGACACGCGCGTGATGAACGCAACGATGGCGAGGGCGAACATGAAGAGCGCCGGCCGCGTCACCTGCTCTGGCGAGGCGCCGAAGACGTCGTCGATCGCAGCCTTCGACAACCAGTCGATACGGTTGAGCGAAAGCTGGAAGATCGCGAGCATCGCCGTGCCCGCGATGTATCGCGGGAGGTGACGACGGAACTGGCCCCCCAACGAGATGGGGAACGAGCTCGGATCGAGGGTGCTCGGAGTCGGGAGAGGCGTGGTGGACACGTGCGTGCGACCGCTACATAGCAGAGCGGGCGACGCGATTGGATGCTCGGGGACCGCGAGCTGTCGCGGAACTCGACGCGGCGGTGAGTAGAATCGCAGTCGAAACGCTGCCGCCTGCGAATTTCCCTACGTCTTTGGGCCCGCGAGGAAACGCACGAGGTCGAGCCGAGCCGTGGATCGTTCGGCCCGCACGTAGCTTCGTCCATCGATCGTCGTCAGCCGGTCACGCCACCGACATCGCCCTCGAGCTGAAGCGCCGGACTGCGCGCCTCGCGAACGCCGACGAACACACTGAGAGCGGAAAGAAAGAGACCGCCGAAGAGAACGTTGAAGCCCGCCGCGTAGTCGCCATGGGAGAGCGTGACCACGTAGCCGATGACGATGTTCGTCAGAAAGCCACCAATCTGGCCGCCCATGTTGATGAAGCCCGCCCCCGAGCCCATGAGGCGCGTGGGCAGCAGCACCATCGGCATCGCCCAGATTGCGCCGACCGACATGAAGAGGAGGAAACCGGCGACGCACTGCAGCAACATGAACGGCCCAACGCTTCCCACGCGCGTGAAGCCGAAGAGCGCGAGCCCGCCGAGGACCTGGCACGCGAGAACGAGCACCTTGCGCTGACCGCGAAACCATTTGTCCGAAACCCAGCCGGACACCATGCAGCCGACTGCACCGAACGCGAACGGCAGCGAGGCGGCCAAGGCCATGCCTTTCAGATCGAGGCCCTTCACCTCCATCAGATAGGTGGGGAGCCAGTTGAGCCAGCCGTACATCGTGATGTTGCCGGCGAGGGCCGTGACGAACAGCGCCCACACCACGGCCAGCGCGAACGTCATCACACCGAGGCCGCCGAGCACGTAGAACGCAACGCGCCAGCCCCAGCTGCCGAGGACGGGACGGAGGAGAATCGGCGTGAGCGACGGACCGATCGCCACCGAGGAGAGCACGAGCGCGTTCGCTGTCGCGCGATTGCGCCGCGTGAAAAACTGCCCGATGACCTTCCACACCGCGGCCGGAAAGAGTCCCTCACCAACACCGAAGAGGAAGCGCACCACGAGCAGCACACCGAACGACGTGGCCACGCCGGTCAGTCCCGTGAAAATGCTCCACCACCCGAGCGCAAACGCGATGACGGCGCGCGGACCGACGCGATCCGACAGAACGCCGCCGGGGATCTAGAAGAGCGCATAGCCCGCGAAGAACGCGCTTAGAATCCAGCCCATCTTGTCGGGGCCGAAGCCGAGATCTTTCGACATGAACGGCAGCGCCATGTTGATCGCCATCCTGTCGAGCCACGCGACGAGATAGCAAACCATGAGCACTGCACCGATCTTGGTGCTGGACTTCATCGGCGGCCCACTACCAAGTGACGTGCCATCGTCGCGTCATCGGATTTCCCCTAGGGCGGCGCGAACAGACCTCCGCGCTGCGTCGCGCGTGACGCGGCCGACGTCGATTTCAGCTGCGTCGCCTCCATCACGCACCGACGGCGCCGCTGGCCTTGCGGACGCTTCGCTGCGGTCGCGCTTGTCTGGCAATTCCCTGCTGTCGGCAACCTCGCGCGCCAAAGTGGCAGCGCTCGCCCCCGCTCGTGCCAAACCTGGTCGCCGTCGTCGGGGTGGGAGCGGTGGTTCCGTAGCTCTGTGCTCAATCGAAGCTGGCAAGCGCGATGGCCAGCGTGACAGCGCGATCATACTGACCGAGCTTCGAACGACGTCGCG
Organism: Labilithrix luteola; assembly: GCF_001263205.1. Taxonomy (GTDB): domain Bacteria; phylum Myxococcota_A; class Polyangia; order Polyangiales; family Polyangiaceae; genus Labilithrix; species Labilithrix luteola. The sequence goes on along the minus strand of NZ_CP012333.1, from coordinate 6,730,745 downwards.
CCTCCGCATAGAGCCGCATGGCGTGTCGATTGCTTGATTTTTCGGGCGATGGTCTCCCTTCGACTCCGCGTCATCCTTCGCGAGGTGGTCGATACCTCGCGCGAAGCCGGCATCGTTTTCGCCGGCTCGGGTCGCGCAAACGTCGGGCCAACGGACATGGTCGAGGTGAGTGGGGTGAGGCGGGAGGAGAGCGCCTGCGTCGGTCGACGCCCCGACGGCTTCTCGGTGACGCCCATGGCCAGCGCGCCTTCGGTCGGCGCTTGGTTCGCCAACGCCGCTCAGCTCGAGGCCGCGTCGGTGCATGCCTTTCGGATTCTCCACGACGAACTGCTCGCCCACGGCGCGCCGGAGAGACTCGCCGTCGCCGCGGAGCGCGCCGCGCGGGACGAGATTCGCCACGCTGCGATGATGCGTCGATTGGCACGACGTTACGGAGCCTCGAACGTTCCGGAGGTCGACGTGCAAGCGAAGCCCGATCGTTCGCTCGACGCCATCGCGCTGGAAAACGCCGTCGAAGGTTGTGTGCGCGAAACGTACGGCGCCGTCGAAGCCGCGCTCCAGGGCGAACGCGCGACCGACCCGCTCGTGGCCCGCATCATGCGCGCCATCGCGCACGACGAAGCCAAGCACGCCGAGCTCGCGTGGGACGTCGCGGCCTGGGCGCGCAATGGGCTCGACGTCGAGACGCGCACGGCCATCGACGTCGCCATGCACGGCGCCGTCAGCGATCTCCTTCGTGAGCTCCGCCGCGACACCGATCCTTCGCTGGCGCGACTTGCTGGCCTGCCCTCCAAGCGCGTCGCCATGCACGCGGCCTCGGCCCTTCAAGCCAAGCTCTGGGCTCGCGCCTCCTGAGGTGGTGAACTGCGAGCGACGCCCCTCGCTCGCGTGATTAGCTTCGCGGCCAGGAGGTCACGATGCTGCAGCAGTCCCCGATGTACGCCTATTTGCCGGCGAAAGACGTGGCGCGAGCGCGTGAGTTCTACGAGAAGAAGCTCGGCTTCGTACCGCAACGAACCGAAGAGGAGAACGGCGGCGTCGTCTACGAGTTCGCCAACGGCACCGGTTGCTTCCTCTACCCCACACCCAACGCCGGAACGTCGCGCGCGAGCCAGGCCTTCTGGCAAGTCGACAACATCGAACGCGAGGTCGCCGAGCTGAAAGAGCGCGGCGTCCAGTTCGAGCACTACGACATGCCTGGGGTCGAACCGGGTCGAGACATCGCGATCGGTGGCGGTGCGAAGGCGGCCTGGTTCAAGGACACCGAGGGCAACACCCTCGCGATCATCCAGAGCATGTGATTCGTCATCCGCGGCGACGAAGCGCTTCGTCGGTGCGCTCGAAGAAGCGGACGTCGGCGAAGCGCCGAGACAAGAAGTCGACGAAGAGCCTCACCTTGCGCGGAACGAATCGCTGGTTCGGGTAAACCACGCACATCGGACTCTCGCTCGATCCCCACTTCGGGAGTACGGCCACGAGCCGCCCGGTCTCGACCTCGGCGAGGCACGCGCCGAAGGGTAGATAGCCGATGCCGGAGCCGGCCAATGCCTGGTGGCGAACCGCGGCGATCGAGTTCGTGCGAATGCGTCGCTTGAGTGAGACGCGAGCCGGCTTCGCGGGGCCGACGAGATCGAGCGTGGAGTCCTGATCCATGCGCGCGCTGAAGCGAATCACGCGATGCTCCGACAAGTCGCTCGGCTGGCGCGGCGTACCGTGCTCGGCGAGGTATCTCGGCGTGGCGACGAAGCGATACGACGTGGTGCCGAGCTTCTTGGCTTTGAGCGTGGAGTCGCGCAGCGGACTCATGCGGAGCGCCACGTCGACGCCCTCGGCCACGAGGTCGACCACGTCGCCACGGAGCATGAAGTCGACGTCGAGCTCCGGGTGCGCAATCGCGAACTCCGCGACGATGTCGCCGACGAGTCCCGCTCCAGCATCGACGCCCGCGGTGATACGCAGCGTTCCGGTCAACGCCTCGGTCGAACTACGCACGGTCTCCGAAGCAGCCTCGAGCTCCACGAGGAGGCGCTCGGTGACCTCGAAGTAGCGCTGACCGGCTTCGGTGAGCGTGACCTTGCGCGTAGTGCGCTTGAAGAGATCGGTGGCGAGCTCGTCTTCGAGCAGACGGATGCGCGTGCTCACGGTGGACTTCGGCATCCCGAGCTTGCGCGCGGCTTCGGTGAAGGTCTTCGAGCGCGCGAGTTCGACGAAGATACGAACGTTGTCGACGAGCATCGGTGCTGATTGTTCAATCAACTGAACGATCTTTCCAGAATGTTCCGTCTGGTTGGTACGCGAGGCCGAATCTACGTTCCGAGCCGAGGGAAACCACCATGGCCAACGAAGGAACGATTCTGGTCACCGGCGCCACCGGCAAGCAGGGCGGCGCCACGGCTCGACACTTGCTCGAACGAGGCTTTCGCGTGCGTGCGCGCACACGCAATCCCGAGGGCGAAGCGGCTCAGCAGCTGAAGCAAAAGGGCGCCGAGCTCGTCGCGGGCGACTTCGACGACGCCGCATCTCTCGAACGAGCGCTGGACGGCGCCTGGGGAGCCTTCGCAGTGCAGCCGCTCGAGCGAGGGCCCGCCGTCGAGATCGTGAACGGCGAGCGCTTCGGTCGCATGGCTCGACAGAAGGGAGTCACGCATCTGGTCTACAGCTCCGTGGGATCCGCGCATCGCAACACCGGCATTCCGCACTTCGAGAGCAAGTGGACGACCGAACAGACCCTGCGCGGCCTCGGCTTTCCGCGCCTGACGATCCTCCGCCCGGTCTACTTCATGGAGAACCTTCTCTCGCCCTGGACGCTCCGTGGGGACCAGCTCGTCTCGTGGATTTCTCCCGATCGCGAGCTGCAAATGATCGCCGTCGATGACATCGGCAAGTTTGGAGCACTGGCCTTCGCGCGCTCGGAGCAGCTCGCCGGCGCGGCCATCGACATCGCCGGTGACTCGGTGACGATGACGCAAGCGGCATCGATCCTGAGCAGCGCGCGTGGACGGCCGGTCACGCTCGTGCGGCAGTCGATCGACGAGATCCGCAAGACGAGCGAAGACCTTGCATCGATGGCCGAATGGTTCGAGCGCGTTGGCTACGACGCCGACATGCCTGCGCTGAAACGCACCTACGACGTGCCGCTCCTTACCCTCGCCGACTGGGCGCGCACGGCGTTCGGCGGAGAAGGAGTGGCCGCGTGAGCACCGAGACGATCTTGGTCACGGGCGCCGGGGGCCACCTCGGACGGCTCGTCGTCGAAGAGCTGCTCGCCCTTCGCGACCAAGCAACGAAGCTCGTGGCCGGAACGAGAAACGTCGGTGAGCTCGCCCGTCTCGAAGCGCGCGGCGTGGAGGTCCGCCGGGTCGACTTCGACGACGCCGCGAGCCTCGACGCGGCATTCGCCGGAGTGTCGCGCCTCCTCCTCGTCTCGACGAACGTGTTCGGTCCACCTCGCCAGCGCCAGCACACGATGGCCATCGACGCGGCCAAGCGAGCGCGCGTCGAGCACGTGACGTACACGTCGATGCCGAACCCTGATGCCGGATCGCTCGTCCCGTTCGCGCCCGATCATCGTTCGACCGAGGAAGCACTGGAACGAAGCGGGCTCGCCTACACGGCCCTCCGAAACGCCTGGTATACGGACAACCTCCTCCAATCGCTGCCCGGCGTGCTGGCCTTCGGCAAGTGGTTCGGCTCGGCGGGAAACGGGCGCGTCGCCAACGTCACTCGGGCCGATTGTGCCCGCGTGGCGGCTCGTGTGCTGACCGCGAACGACGTGCCCGAGAAGCGCTACGACGTGACCGGCGGCGAAGCACTCACGACGCAACAGATCGCCGACATCGCGAGCGCGATCTTCGAGACGACCATCGACGTCGTCGACCTCTCGGACGACGCGTACACAAAGCTGCTGGGCGAGCGCGGGCTTCCTCCGCCGGTCGTTGGGCTCATCGTCGGCTCCGACGCCAACACGCGCATCGGGAAGTTCGACGTCATCAGCGATACGGTCGAACGTTGGACTGGACGCACGCCCGAATCGTTGCGCTCGTTCCTCGTGGCAAACGCGGCTTCGATCCGCGCAGCGGCGACCGCTATGCGTCTACGAGCTTCGAGCGGCTGACGCGCGAGGTCATTCGGCGGGCGCGAGGATCCCGAGCTCGAGCAGCTTCGTGAGCTGGTGACGACGGACGTGCGTGACGGCCTCGCCGATCGCACGACGCTGCTCGTCACGGTCCTCGACGAGGCGTTCGCCGACGCGAAGCCGAAGGACACGACCGCCGACGAAGCTCCGGATCCATTCCTCGCGGTCGGCCTCGCCCACCTCGGTGATGACGCGGATGGCGAGCGCCTCGAGCGGCGTGATGGGAAACGCGGTCCCGCAGGGAACCGAGGCCATGATCACGGGCATGTTCGTCGAGAGACGGCGGAGCATCATCTGGTTGTACGGCAGCGGCACTGCGAAGCGTCCGGCTTCGTTCGGCGGCGAGGCCCTCGTCGCGCGAACCATCGGAAGCACTTGGTCGGTCGCAGCGAGCCGAAGGAGCGCGTCTCTCGAGTCGGCGGGAGAGAAGCCTGCGAGTGCCGGGTTCCGTACGAGCGAAGCGAGCGTCGACGCGTCACTCGAAACGACGTCGAACACAGCCTGGTAGATCGGCGCTTCGAGCGATGCGGTGCGATGCGGAAGCTTGACGGTCCGCCCCTCGGGAAGCGAATGAGCCGTCGTTCCCCACGACGTCGCTTCGAAGTATGCCTCCGTTGCTGCCGCGGACCGAACCGCATCGCCACGGACGAACACGTCGCGTCGAAAGAACTCGTTGATGGCGAAGTCCTTGAGGCTCTCGAACGAGATCCGATCGGTGATCGAGGCGAGGCTCTTCTCGAGAGTGGCCGGCAGAGCAAGCTCGCGAAAGGCCTGGTGCGCGGGCTGCGAGCCCACGTATGCGAGGCCGCTCGCGGCCATCTCCCAAGCAACGCGTGCAAAATACATAGGCACCCAGTGTTCGTGCAGGTACTCGTGCACGACGTACGGCAGCCCGGCCTTCGTCATCGTCTCGAGCATCTCCACGGCCGATGGGTTCTTCGCGAAGTACTCCGCCTTCGCATCGAGCATCGACTGCGCGAATGCGAGACCGCTGCGTGCGCGATCCAAGCTCGAACCTCCCGCCCCCGAAGGAAAGAGGAGCAGCTGGCGGAGCGGCTCGACCGCGGCCCAGCCCGGCATCGCGTTGTAGCTGACGAAGAGTAGGCCGCCTGGCTTCAGCTTGCGGTGCGCGAACTCGATCAACGCCTTTCGCTTGTCGGCGCTCACCCAGCTGAGCACGCCGTGCGCGACGACGTAGTCGAACTCGCCAATGTCGTCGTCGAGGAGCGCCTCGAAGTCTCGCTCGAGAAAGCCTACGTTCTCTAGCGCCCCGTCGCGCGCGAGCTTCTTCGCAGAGGCCACGTGCGCGGCCGAGAGATCGATGCCGAGAAAGCGACCTTCGGGGTTCGCGGCCGCAAGAGCCGCGAGCGTGTCGCCGTGCGCGCAACCGAGCTCGCAGTAGTCGAAGTCCTCCGCCGGAGGGGGAGCGACTCCCTCGAGTGCAGCGATCAATCGAAGCCGCGCCGGGGCGAGGTCGGCGATGAAATGCCGAACGTAGGGAACGTCGTCGACGTACTCCGTGCTCACGGATCGGTCATAGCCTCCCCTCCCGGCTCACGTCTCAGCTTGGTCGCTCCCCCGCTCGAGTTCGTCGCCGGAGCATCCACAGATGGTGAGCTCGACCGCACCGCAACAAAGCTCGACCACAAATTTTATAGATGAGCTTAACCTCACTTTTCCTCGTCAGAGACGGGTGTTCCGTGCGGTCGAGCTCCGTGTTCCTTCAGCGTTACTAGTTTTTTGCTTGATGCCGCGATGCGTCCTTGCGATGGGACCCCCGCTAATTCGGGGGGATCAGCAGGGATCAGCAGGGAACGTTAACCCGTGAATGCATTGTCGTATCAGTCGATAGGGACCGGCGCCGTTGCGCTGATTGTGGCGCGCGCATTCTATGTGCGTGTCAAAAAGGCCCCTGAGGGCAACGAGACCATGGCGCGCATCGCGCGCTACGTCCGCGAAGGAGCCATGGCGTTCCTCGCGCGGGAGTACAAGGTGCTCGCCGTATATGCGGCGGTCGTCTTCGCGCTCCTCACGGCGACGCTTGGTCTTCTTGCGGGCGGGGCTTTCTTCGCGGGGGCGTTCCTCTCGCTCATCGCCGGCTTCTTCGGAATGAAGGCGGCGACGTACGCGAACGTCCGCACCGCAGAGGCTGCGCGCGCGCACGGCAAGCCGACCGCGCTCGTCACGGCTCTCGACGGCGGCGCCGTCATGGGGCTCTGCGTGGCGGGTCTCGGCCTCCTCGGACTCGGCGTGATCTACGCACTGTTCCGCGACCACGAGAACCTCGCCACGATCGTCCACTCGTTCGCGGTGGGTGCGAGCTCGATTGCGCTCTTCGCGCGTATCGGCGGCGGCATCTACACGAAGGCAGCGGACGTCGGCGCGGACATCGTCGGCAAGGTCGAAGCGAACATCCCGGAAGACGATCCGCGTAACCCGGGCGTCATCGCCGACAACGTCGGTGACAACGTCGGTGACATCGCGGGCATGGGCGCGGACATCTACGAGAGCTATGTCGCAGCGGTCGTCGCGGCGATCGCGCTCGGCCTCACGCTCCCCATCGAGTCGCTCCAGCAGCTCGCGCCGTCCATCACGGACGAGAAGACGCTGCGCTCCATGGCGGTCTCGCTGCCGCTCCTCCTCGCGACCATCGGCCTCGCTGTCTCGGTCGTCGGCATCTTCATCACGCGGATGCTGAAGAACCTCCCGCCGGCGCGCGTTCTTCGCCTGGCGCTCATTCTCCCGCCGTTCCTCGTCGTCATCGCGGCGGCAGGCGTGCTTCCCTCCGCCGGCTTCAGCATGGCGGCGGTCATCACCCTCGCGGCTGGCGCTGCGGGCGGCGCCATCGTCGGCCTCATCACGGACTACTACACGTCGATGGGCCCGATTCACAAGGTCGCGGAGAGCTCGCTCACGGGCCCCGGCACCAACGTCATTCGCGGTATCGCGGTCGGTCTCGAGAGCGTTGCCATCCCGCTCGCCACGCTCTGCGCGGTGGGTTGGGTGTCGAACCAGCAGCTCGGCCTCTACGGCATCGCGCTCGCCGCGGTCGGCATGCTCGCCGGCACGGCCATCGTCATGACCGTCGACGCGTACGGCCCGATCGCCGACAACGGCGGTGGCATCTCGGAGATGGCGGGCCTCGGTAAGGAAGTCCGCGCCATCACCGACGAGCTCGACGCCGTCGGCAACACGACCGCCGCGGTCGGCAAGGGCTTCGCGATCGGCTCGGCGGTGCTCACCGTCGTCGCCCTCTTCGCCGCCTTCAACATGGAAGTGAACGCGGTTCGGCGCGCGCACGGCGGCAAGGAGCTCGTCCTCTACCTGACCGACGCGAAGGTGCTCATGGGCATCCTCTTCGGCTCGATGCTCCCCTGCCTCGTCGGCGCGCTCACGATGACCGCGGTCGGCCGTGCGGCCGGCGCGATCGTCGAAGAGATTCGTCGTCAGTTCCGCGAGATCCCCGGCCTCCTCGAAGGCAAGCCGGGCGTCGAACCGCAGCCCAAGGTGATCGTCGACATCGCGACGTCGGCCGCCATCCGCGAGATGATCGCGCCGGGCGCGATCGCCATCCTCGCTCCGGTCATCATCGGCTTCGCGGCCGGTCCGGAGGTCCTCGCGGGCGTGCTCGCGGGTGCACTCGCCGTCGGCGCCGTTCTCTCGCTCGTCATGGCCAACGGCGGTGGCGCATGGGACAACGCGAAGAAGCACATCGAGAAGGGCGGCCTCGAAGGTCACGCGAAGGGTTCGGACGCGCACAAGGCCGCGGTCGTCGGCGACACGGTCGGCGATCCCTTCAAGGACACGTCGGGCCCTGGCATCGCCATCCTCATCAAGGTCATGGCGGTCGTCTCGCTGCTCATCGCCCCGCTCATCGCGAACTGACGCTCACGCGTCTCGATCACGCCGGACGTCGCCGAAGCATGGCGAGTCCGGCGTTGATCATTTCTGCGCCTCGCTTTGCGCCCAGCGTTCACGACGCAGCCTCGTCAAGCCATTCCAGACGCAAGCGATGGATGGCGAGAATGCGCTCGTCGGACAGGTCGTGGAGGTCAGCTGGGATCTTCATGAGGTTCCGGTCGGCATCGGCGACGCGAAGAACGCACGAGCTACGGTCCGTGTTGGTGCGCGAACAGCGAACCGTTGCGGGAAGAACGACGCGGTCCCCCTTCGAGAGTCCCGTGACGGCGCTGCCGGTAGTCACGATCTCGCCGACGACGTCGTCGGCAATGCCCGCCACGAGCAGGCTGAGGAACCGCTGGATGAAGCGAGCCGACGTCCCCCGAGCCGTAGGCGAGTCCACACGGATGAGAACTTCCGTAGGACCGATTCCGGGAAGCGCCTCGCTCCGCCCATCGTGCATGCGCGGGAGACTCGCGAGATCAGCGATGCGGAGTTGGATGGATTTCATGCCTGCAGCGGAGTGCAGCAGGCGTGCCCGTCACGCGTCGCTCGTGAAGACCGGTGAATAGCGGCTGATTCTCGGTAGCTCGCGCGTGCGGCATCACACCCGGGAAGATCGACGCGGTCGATGGCGCCGCCGTCGGGATCGAAGCCGCTCCCCCATGCGTGAAACGTGGGCCAACCTGTCCGATCGGAACCAGCTCCACCTCGACCGTAGGCGTCGCCGGGAAGGTCCACAAGGGCACCTGGCAATCGAACGCCGAGGATGGGACAGTGAAGTTCGGTGACAAGAGATCCCCATCCTGCGCTTCGACCGTTCGTGCAGCGAGTTTGGGTGACGGGTGCGCCCGACGCGCCCGTGCCTCGCGCGGCCACGCGTGAACGCGTGCTGCCAACCGGGTCGATGCACGTCGTCATTCGGTTCGATCGCGCTCCGCTCGTGCTCTTCGACGATGCGTCGGGTGCGCGCCCTCGTCGGCTCGGTCACGGCGTGGTCGGCGGCGCTCGCTCGAGCTACTACGTGAAGAGCGTCGTCGAGACCTCGGGGTCGGTAGGCGCGCAGCTCGTTCCAGGCGCCGCCGCGATGCTGTTCGGTAGCCCGGCGAGCGAGCTGGCCGAGACACACACGTCACTCGACGAACTCTTCGGCGCCGACGTCTCGCGCACCACAGACGACCTTGCGGAGGCACGGACCGCCGAGCGCAAACTCGAGCTCTTCGAACAGCTGCTCCTTTCTCGAATCGCCAAGCGAACGCGAAAGCAGGTCGCAACGAGCACCGTGCATCCGGCGGTCGCCGAAGCTCTCGCGATGTTCGACGCAGGAGCCTCGATCGCCAGCGCCGTCGAGCGAAGCGGTTACAGCCATCGGACGTTCCTCACGCTCTTTCGAACGGCGGTGGGGCTGACGCCGAAGGTCTACTGTCGCATCCAACGTTTCCAGCAAGTGCTCGAGCGCGTGGTCGACCGTGAAGCGGCGCTCGTCGATGTCGCGTTCGATGCGGGTTACGCCGATCAGGCACACCTGACACGCGAGTTTCGTGCGTTCGCGGGCATCACGCCGGTCGAGTACCGCATGCTCGCCCCCGCATCGACGAACCATGTCCCGATCCTCTCATCGACGCGAGGCGAGACCGAGAGTCGCTTCAAATTCCTTCAAGACGACGCCGACGTGATGGCGGCACACTGACGTTCGAGGAGACAACGTCATGGCCATCCACGAAGTGTTTTCGTACCTGCGCGTGAAGAATGCCGGCGCCGCCATCGAGTTCTACAAGAAGGCGTTCGGCGTCACGGAGAAGTTCCGGCTGACCGAGCCGAGCGGGCGCATCGGCCACGCCGAGCTCGACTTCGGCGGAACCACGGTGATGGTTTCCGAGGAGTACCCCGAATACGGCATCGTCGGCCCGCAGTCCCTCGGTGGAACCGGCGTCGGCATCCATCTCCACGTCGACGATTGCGATGCGCTCATCGCACGCGCGGTCGAAGCCGGCGCGACCATCGTGCGCAAACCGCAAGATCATTTCTACGGCGAGCGCTCCGGAACCGTCCGCGATCCGTTCGGCCACGAGTGGCTCATCGGTCACGAGATCGAGAAGCTCACGCCCGCCGAAATGCAACGGCGCTACACCGATCTCATGAAGGGCGCCTGACGGTCCCGACGCCGACCTCTTTCGCTCGAGAAGTGTCGCCCTCACCGATTGCGCTGCAGCGCCTTTCGAGTGCGGAATCGAAGCAACACCGCGTCCTCACGACGATTCGCGTTGCCAGCCAAGGGACTTGTGGTACCGCCTCGGAATGAAGGCGCGTTTTTCCGCCTTTCTCGAACGATGGGTCGAGTTGCGAGCGACAGCGCTTGCGGCGATGGCGTTGCCTTTGTCTCTGGCGGCCGTCGTCGGCTGCGAAAGCGACGCCCCGGCGCCGTATCCGCATACGACGGTCGAAGTCAGTACGGACTTGCCAATCCCCGCCATCGTGAGCCACCTGCGCATCGACGTCTTCGACGCGTCGGGCGCGTGGCGTCAGAGTCGTCAATTCGCGCTCCGCGATAGGAGTGATTACCCAGCATCGTTCGTCGCGTCGCTCGACACGGAAGGTGCGACCGGTGAAGTCTTCGTGCGGCTGCGTCTGTATCCCGACGGCGCCGAGCGCGACTACCTCGGTGAGCGCTTTCGGCCCACCGTTCCCGACGACGCGGCGCCCGATTACGTCGAGCCCGACGTCGAAGCTGATGGCCAACCGCGGCTGATCGTCGACGGCGCCGACGTCACACCTCCCACCGAACCTACCCCCGCCGTCACCGTCGATCGGCTCCTTCGCGTGACGATCGGTGGCGGCGCGCCGGATCGGTTGGCCGTCACGCTGCGCGGCGCGTGCATGGGCCGCATGGCGAGCCTCGCCGAAGCTTCGAGCTGCATCGACTCCGAGCAACCGTGGGCGCCCGCCTCGGCGACCTCCGACGCCGACGGAGCGCGCGCATCCACGGTCTCGACGATCGCGAGCGGGCTCGGCGCCGAAGATCCGCCCTCGCGCGACGGCGCCGTGCCGATCCGCGGTGGCGTCTTCCTTCTCGGAGGCAATGGTCTCGCGGTCGGCAACTACACGAACCTCGTCGTCAGCTCGTCACCACCTCGCCTTGCGCTCGTCCACTCGTTCGCGATGGATCGCGACGAGGTGTCCGTGCGCCGTCTCCGAGAGGCCTTGCACAGAGGCTTCGAGCCGTCCCTCGTGGTGCGCGCGAACGACGCGCCGCTCGGGTCGGACGAGAGCTCGCCTACTGCACTTTGCACATATCGAAACGAGCCAGATCCGAACGACCCCGAACGTGAGACGATGCCCGCCACTTGCATCGCATGGGACTTGGCCTCGGAGTTCTGCGGCTTCGAGGGCGGCGCGTTGCCGACCGAAGCGCAATGGGAGCGCGCCGTGTCCCAGAAGATGCAACCGACGGGCAGATTCTCGTGCGGACGACATCTGCAAGAAGCGCGGAGCTGATCTGCCGACCGTCGCGCAGCTCGAGTACCTCGCATCGAACTTCGGTCGTTCGACGTTCTTGTGGGGTGACGAAGCGCCGGCATGCGACGAGGCGATCGCAGGCCGAGCCGTCGGCGTTCTCCATGGCGACGGTTCGTGCGTGAAGGACCCGAACGGCGCGTTCTTGCCTCTGTCGGCCGAGACACTCGCCTCGACACGTGACGTGCTCGATGTCGACGGCTCGAGCGTCTACGGCCTCGCGTCGAATCTGGCCGAGTGGACGCGCGATGGTCTCACGCCACCGACCGCCGCGTGTCAGGGCTCGGGAAGCGGCATTCTCCGCGATCCCGAGTGCCCCTCCGATGTGTCGGACAGCGTCATCATCCACGGTGGTGCGTTCAGCATGCCGCCCGCCGAGACGGCCGCGAGCATCCGAGCGGCGGTTCATCGGACGGCCACACGCGTGGACGTGGGCTTCCGCTGCACACGCCCGAACATCCCCCTCTGAGCGCCGAGCTCGTCTGAGGTCAGCGCGAGCGCGTCGTTCGTGGACGGCGGTGCGAGCTCGAAAGGATCGGGCGCGTTCCCTCGGTGCTTGCGACGAGATCTTTCAACTCGACGGTGGCCGCGAGAAGCCCCAGACGCACCCGCGCGCGACCTTTGGCATCGAGCTCCTCGACCACGCCGAGCTTGTTCGCGAACGGTCCGGCGAGGACACGGACGCGCGTTCCTTTCTCGATGGGGATGCGTGGATCGATTTCCGTCGCGAGAAGCGGTCGAGCCCCTCGCGCCCGAAGCGATGTCGGCAGCACCGGACGCCGCGCAGGAAACGCGCGGCTCACGTCCTTCGCTCCGCGTTCTTCGTCGCGCAGCTCGGAGGCGTCCGGGGCACGACGCGAAACGGGCGTCTCGCGCTCGGCCATGGAGATGGGACGCCGCGTGTCTTCGCGCTCGCGACGGGTGCCCTCGGTACGCACCGGGCCCTTTCGCACGTCGCGACGCTTGCGTGCACGGCGCTCTTCGCGTGCACGTTCACGCATCTCTTCGCGCGGTCGCCCCGCACGCCATGCACCGCGCCGGCTTGCGCGAATGAGGTCGTTGTCGGGCGCCCACGCGACGAGCCGATATGCGTGCGCGAGAACGACGAGGGCATCGGCCAGCTGCTCGTCGAGCTCGTTCGAGTGGGCGAGCGCGACTTCGCGTTTGACGCTCCACCCGATCCACAGCGGCCGGCGATTGCGCTGGCTGTCGTCGAGCAGCGCGCGAATGTCGTCGGCATTCGCGCTGGTCGCGCGCGGAAAACTCGGCACGCCGATGACACCGATGGCGAACTCCTCGGGCAAGGTCTCGAAGAGGGTGACGAGTTCGAGGAGGTCGGTGGGATCGGCGATGCGCGCGCGGAGGTTTTTGACGTCCGCCTCGGCCTCCGGACAGAATTCGAGGCTCACCTCGACGTGCACGCTGTCGATGGTGAGAGCGAGATACGCATGGGAACGGAGGGGGTCGAGCTCCGGCTCCACGCGCGGCACGTCCGGACGCGCAAAGGCGTCGCGAATGAAGACGACCCGCTGGGCGATGGCCCGCGGCCCACGCGAGGTCAGATGTTGCTCCACCTCGTCCGGCACGACGACCTCGAAGGAAATGCCGAGCTGGTCGAGCCGCGGAGCCAGGCCGCGAGCCCAGTGCTCCATCCGCTCGCGCAGCGCACGTCGCTGGGTCGAGGCCGCAGGTGGCCGAGCACCCTGACTCGTACGAGGCTGGGGGGTCGGCTCCAGGAACGCGTCGAAATCCGCGCTGGTGAGGAGCAGTGCGCCTGTCGACGCAGACCTTTCCACGACGAGCCAGAATAAAGACCCCGCTACGCCTGTCAACGCGTCCTAGCTCGAGCTGGGCCTCACAATTGCTTGAAATCTGGCAGCGTTGGCATCAATAGCGCATCGCGTCATGCGCAAACGCGGTCCTTCGCCTGCCCTCGCCTGCCCTCGCCTGCCCTCGCCTGCCCTCGCCTGCCCTCGCCCCTTCGCGCGCGCCACAGCCCGTCTCGACTCGCCTCAGCTCGCGTCAGGTCGCGTCGGCTCGTCCCGATGCGTCCGACCGCGTCCCGCCGTCTTCCGCCTCCGACGACCGCGCTCGACCGGATCGCTGGCCCTCGCGACGCGCGGCCAGGGGAATGCATCGGACTCAAGAGGTGTTGGGCTTCCCGGCGGTAGGGCGACCGATCGCGTCGGTCCCTCGCTCGTCGGATCCGCCTGCTCCCCTCCCCTTTCCTGCTCCCCTGGCCCGCCGCCACGAGCGCGACACTCACTGCACATCATGAGGAAAACCAAGATGACCGCCCAGGAGGACGCGCTGACTCGAACTAGAAACCGTGGTAGACCGCGGAACGTGCCTCGATCGCCCAAGACCGCCACCACGTCGTCTGCCGCACGAAAGGGCAAGAAGGCGGCCAAGGCCTCGGAAAACACCGACGAAATCTTGGTTGCGGACGTGTCCGAAGGCGCCGAGCAAGACGACCAGGAGCAGGTGTCCGGAACGGACGCTCGCGGTGCCGGGACGCGCACGCGTGCGCGTGCTGCGCGGGGCCGTGGATCCGAAACGCCGAGCTCCGCGGGCGCTGGTGAAGCCGACGGTGAGGAGGGCGAAGAGCCCGAGGGCGATGACGGCGGCCTTGACGCAAGCGCGGACGGGGACAGCGACGACGACGTCTTTGCCGAGCCTGCCGACGGCGACGTCGACGTGGAAGAACCGGCCAGCAGCGCTCCGCTCTCGGCGCCCGTCAGCGGCACGTCGATGGAGCGGCTCGACCCGATGGCCGCCTACCTCAGGGAGATTCAGCGGCATCCGCTGCTGACGCCCGAGGAAACGCACGAACTCGCCGTGAAGTTCGTCGAGTCGCAAGACCCGCAGGTCGCTGCGCGGCTCGTGACGGCGAACCTGCGTCTCGTCGTGAAGATCGCGTACGAGTACCGCCGCGCCTACAAGAACATCATGGACCTCGTGCAGGAGGGCAACATCGGCCTCATGCAGGCGGTCAAACGCTACGACCCATACCGCGGCGTGAAGCTCTCGAGCTACGCGGCGTGGTGGATCCGCGCGTACATCCTGCGGTTCATCCTGAACAACTGGCGTCTCGTCAAACTCGGGACGACGCAGGCGCAGCGCAAGCTGTTCTTCAATCTTCGCAAGAAGCGGAACGAGCTCCAGGCCATGGGGATCGATCCGACGAACGCGGAGATCGCCAAGCAGCTCAACGTCCCCGAGAGCGACGTCGCCGAGATGGACGTCCGCCTCGCGCAGAGCGAGAAGTCGCTCGACGCGCCCGTGGGCGACGCGGACGGCCGCGCCATCGCGAAGGTCGACATGATCCCCAGCGTGGGCGCAGGTCCCGAGGCCGCGATGGCGGACGAGGAACTGCAGGCCCTCGTGAAGGACAAGCTCGCCGAGTTCCGCAAGACGCTCACCGGCAAAGACAAGGACCTGGCGATCTTCGATCTCCGCCTCGTCTCCGACGATCCGCTCACGCTGCAAGACCTCGGTGACCGCTTCGGCATCTCGCGCGAACGCGTTCGCCAGCTCGAACAGCGCCTCCTCGCCCGCCTCCGCGACTACTTGAAGCGCGAGATGGGCGACGCCACGGAAACGCTGGGCTGAGCGGGTGCTCTACGTCGTCGCCACGCCGATCGGCAACCTCGGCGACGTCACCGTGCGTGCGATCGACGTCTTGAAGAGCGTCGATCGCATCGCTGCGGAGGACACGCGACGCACGCGGCAGCTGCTCAGCCACCTTGGCATCGTCGGTAAACCCGTCGACTCGTTGCACGAGCATTCGAGCGCCCGCGACGTCGAGCGGCTCGTCGAGCATCTACAGGCGGGACAGTCCATCGCCCTCGTCACCGACGCGGGCACGCCCGCCGTGAGCGATCCCGGCGAAGCCCTCGTGAAGGCCTCGATCGCCGCGGGCGTGCGCGTCGTTCCCCTGCCCGGCCCGAGCGCCGTGCTCGCGGCTCTCGTCGCCAGCGGCCTCGCGAGCGGCTCAGGCTTTCGCTTCGTGGGGTTCCTTCCGCGTGAGGGCACGGAGCGGCGCGCGGCCATCGCGCTCGTGTGCGAGACGCCCGAACCGGTGATTCTCTACGAGTCGCCGGAACGCACGAAGGCTACGCTACGCGACCTCGCCGACGCGATGCCGGAACGCCCAGCTTGCGTCGCACGCGAGCTGACGAAGATGCACGAGGAGATCGTGCGTGGTCCATTGAGCGACCTCGCCGAGAAAGACGGCTGGCGTGGAGAGATCGCCATCGTGCTCGGCGCGTGGTCGCCCGCCTCCCATGCCGAGTCGATCGGCGAAGCGGAGATCGACGCCCGCATCGATCGCGAGCTGGAAGGCGGAACGCATGCGAAGGCCGTCGCCGAACGCATCGCCGCCTGGAGCGGACGACCCAAGCGCGAGATCTACGAGCGCGTCGTTCGCAGGAAATCGTCTTCGCGCTGACGCGTGATGCGGAGCTCACGGCGCCAGTACGAGGCCCCCGCGAGCGCGCCGAGAGCAGCGGTGGTTCCGAGGAGCGGCGCTCGCTTGCGGACGCCAAGAAGGATCGCCACGACGGTGAGGAGCTCGAAGGCCGTCGCAATCTTCCCGAGCGTATTTGCCTTGTGGTCGGTGTCTTCGGGCTCCGACTTGCGCCTCGCGTAGACCAGGAGCGCGAGCGGCAGCTCGGCGAGCTCACGCGTGGCGAGGAGCAGCGCCGTCTTGGGAGACAACTTGCGCCGCTCGACGAGCGTACCGAGCACCATTGCCGCGAAAGCCTTGTCGGCAACGCCGTCGACGACGGCCCCGATGGCCGTCGCTTGGCCGAGGCGACGAGCGAAAAACCCGTCCAGCACGTCCGTGAGGCCAGCCAGCGCAACGACGGCGAGCCCGAAGCGCGCCCGCTCGCGGCGTGCCGCAAACGGAAACGCCGCCGCCAACGGCAGGCGCAGGGCGCTCAGCAAGTTGGGCAGGAGGAGCAAATCGCGCGAGCGGTAGGCAGACACGACAAGGCCAGGGCTTGCAGCAAACGCACCAACGTTTCGGCCTGATCCGACGATCCAGGGAGGGGCGAGCCCCACAGAAAGGCGTCGTCAGCTCGGCAATGAGCAAGTTCGCGCTATAAAAGTAGGAATGAACGGGCGGGGGCGGGCGGATGGGCTGGTGTCACGAGCCGTGATCAGCAGCGCCGTGGCACTCGTGCTCGTGCTCGCCGCCTGCAACAGCATCACGGGCGCGAACGACTACGAGATCGGAGCCGGCCCCGTCACGCCAGAGCGTGCCGACGCGAGCAGCGAGACCCCGCTGGGACAAGACGCTGGCGACGGTGCGGACGGCGCGACCGAACCACCTCCCGAGCCTCGGCCGGTGTGCGGCGCACAGAAGGTCTGCATGCCGATCGACTCCGGTTGGACGCCGGTCGTCGTTCTCGCGAACGGCCAGACGCTGTGTCCGACCACCTACCCCACGAAAGATGCGCGCAAGGCCACGCCTACGGGCGTCGACACGTGCGGTTGCAGCTGCTCACGCAAGAATGGCTCGTGCGCGGGCGACGTGCGCATCGACTACGGCCCCGTCACGTGCTCCGCCGGAAACTTCACGCTCTCACTTCCAGGTGACGGTACGTGCACGAGCGCGGACTTCAGCCAAGTCAACGCGAGCGTGAAATTCACGCCGTTGCCGACGAACCCTCCGACGGCCTGCAACACGCCCGTCGTCACGCCCGATCTCCAGCCCCCCAGCGACGTGGTGGTGTGTGGCGGCGCGCCGACGACCGACACAGCGGGTTGCGACGCCGCTCAGGCGTGTGTTCCGGCAGCCGATAGCGCGGGCAAGAATTGCATCATGCACGACGGCGAGTTTGCGTGCCCCAAAGGCTTCCGCAGGCGCACCACGACCGGCACCGGCGTGACCGACTCGCGATCCTGCGGATCCTGCACGTGCGCCCCGGACAACTGTGCCGGCGGCAAACTCGAATGGTTCGCCATGGCGGGCTGCCCCGTCTCCTTCGGCTTCCTCTCGACCGCGTGCGCCTTCGGCTCGCCGAGCACGCGCAGCGTGAAATACACCGCCGGCGAGGGCTGCGGCGTGTCGACTCCGCCGGACGTCACGGGCTCGCTCACCTTCGAGAGCCCACAGACGCTCTGCTGTCCTTGAGCGCTCAGTTGACGACGGCGAGCGCGCGTTCGATGGCGCCCTCGTCGAAGCCGACGAGGATCTTGCCGCGCACGTCGATCACCGGAATCGAGCCACCGCGCATCCCCACCTTCGAGAGCTTGGCTCGCATCTCCCGCGCAGCCCCCGAGTCCTGCTCGATGTCCTTCTCGACGAACGCAACGCCCTTACGCTTGAAGAACGCCTGCGCCTGGTGGCATGGGCCACACCAAGAAGCGCCGTAGATCACGACAGGCGAGCGCGCGGCTTCCGCTGCCGAGCCGGTGGGAGCTGCCTGCGGCGAGAGCACTCCGCCGTGTGCTGCGCGTCGCGAGACGGCGAGCTTCTCGAACTCCTCGCGAGATGCGACACGAACCGGGTAGTGGCCGTCGGCGCCTGAGTTCCTCAGGTCGACGAGGAACAGGCGCCCGCCGGAGGGCTCCTCGCGGGACGGATCAACCACGCGAACCATTTCGCGCGCGGTGGCCGGAACCGACTCCACCTTTTGCTCGACGTGGAACTCGCCCTTGTCGTCGACCCACGTGAGAAGCAGGCCCGCACTCGTCTCGGTCACCGTCGGAGGAGTCTCGTCGACAGCGACACCTTCGGGACTCTTGCGGCACGCGGTGACGCCAACGACGCCGACGACGAAAGCAACGACGACCAGCGCCAGTCCGAGAGCTCTTCCGATGCGCGAAACCACCACTAGCGAGTTTGCGATGGCTCCGGCACGGCGACAAGTCCGGCGTACGGTGCCCTCGCGCTTACCGTGCCCCTGAGCTCGCGCCGACTGCCCTCGTCTAGCCCGCGTTCAGGCCCCGAGAACGGCCGACAGCTTGGTCCACTCGTCGACCAGACTGTCGACGCGGCGGGCAAGCGCACGCTCTTCGGAGGCCATTTTCGCCAGCTTCTCCCAGTTTCCGGCCGGATCCTCCCGAAGGAGCGCCCGAAGCTCGGCCAGCTGCTTCTCGCCGGCGCCAATGAGCTCTTCCAGGTCCTTGACGCGCCGCTGCTGCTTCTCGCGATCCCGGGATGCTTGCTTCTGGGCCTGGTGCTGCTGCCCCTTCTTCGCGGCAGGCTCGCTCGAAGCGGTCGGCTGGGCCTTTGCGGCGGTCGGCGGCTTCTTGGGTTCGGCCTTTCGCGGGCGGGCCTCCTCCTCGCGTGCGCGCTGGACGGACACGAAGTCGGAAAAGCCGCCGGGGTACACATCGACCTTGCCGTCGCGCACGCTCACGATGCGCGTGGTCACCGTCTCGAGGAACCGACGGTCGTGCGAGACGAGGACCACCGTGCCCTCGAACGACGCGAGAGCCTCCTCGAGGATCTCGGCGGCTGGGATGTCGAGGTGGTTCGTGGGCTCGTCGAGGAAGAGGAGGTTCTTCGGCTCGAGAAGAAGCTTCGCGAGCGCGAGACGTGAGCGCTCACCGCCCGAGAAGCCAGCGACGACGCGCAGGGGGTCATCACCCCAGAAACGAAACCTCGCGAGATACTGACGTGCGGCTTCCACGGTGAAGTCGCCGCGAACGCTACGCACCTCCTCAGCCGCGGTCTTCTTGGGGTCGACCTGCCCGAGGTGCTGATCGAAGTAACCCTCTTTCAAGTTCGTACCGCGCCGCACCGAGCCGCCATCGAGATCGGGGTTGCCGCGCCCGGCGAGAATTTTGAGGAGCGTCGACTTGCCGGCGCCGTTCGGGCCGACGATGCCGATGCGCTCACCACGGCGCACGAGCAGATCGACGCCCTCGAAGAGACCCCGGCCGCCGCGACGCGCATTGAGTCCGTTCGCCTCGAGGACGATCTCGCCGGAACGCGGCGCGGGCGCGAAGCGGAAGGCAATGCGCTCGGCGACCGCCCAGACGTCCTCCGGACGCTCGACCCGTTCGAGCTTGTCGAGCATCTTGCGGCGGCTCTGCGCCTGCTTGCTCTTCTGGCCCGCGATGTTCTTGCGGATGAAGTCCTCGGTCTTGGCGACGAAGGCCTGCTGTCGCTCGAGGATGGCGCGCTCGCGCGCGAGATCTTCTTCGCGAGCCTCGGCATAGGCGCTGTAGGGAAGCGGATACACACGCAGCCCGCGTGTGCCGAGCTCCATCGTGTTCGGGGCGACGGCATCGAGAAACGCGCGGTCGTGCGAGACGACGAGGACGGCGCCGCGATAGCCCTTGAGCCACCCTTCGAGCCACGCGATCGTGTCGAGGTCGAGGTGGTTCGTGGGCTCGTCGAGCATGAGCAAATCGGGCTCCTGCGCGAGGATGACGCCGAGATGCAGACGGCCGCGTTCGCCTCCCGAAAGCGACGTGACGGGGCGTGCGAGATCGTCGTTCGAGAAGCCTAGCTTCGCGGCGATGGCCGCCACGCGGTGCTCGAGCTCGTCGCCGCGTGCGACGTGATACCGGTCGGTGACGTGGGCGAGATGCTCGAGGGCTCGAGCGTCGCCGCTTGCGGCATCATGCTGCGCGCGGACGAGCTCCTCGCGAAGCTCGACGACTTCGCGGAAGCCGGAGAGGAACGCGGAGAGCACGTCGCCTTTCGCGGCGACCTCGTGGGACTGACGGTAGTAGCCCACGGTGACGTCCTTCTTGACGACGACCTCGCCGGCATCCGGCTCGATTTCCTTGGCTAGCAGCCGCAGCAGGGTCGACTTGCCGGCGCCGTTCGGCGCGACGAGGGACGCGTGTTCGCCGAGCGCGAGCGTGAACGTCACCCCTTCGAAGAGGGTGTCACCCGCATAGCCGAAGCGCAAATCGGCGACCTGGAGAACCGTCATGAGCGCGCGGTATAGCCGCTGAGGCGCGCCAGGTCACGCGGTCAAGCGATGACCTTCTGGAGCATCGCCACCGTGTCCTCGAAGGCGACACGTTCGTGCGGAGACTGACGCAGAAACTGCTCGATTTTCGGCATACGCGCGATGGCTTCGTCGAGCTCCTTGTCGCTGCCCTTGGCGTACGCGCCGAGCATGACGAGATCGCGCTTGGCCTCGTAGTGAGCGACGAGCGAGCGAAGCTTCCTCGCCGCGTCGCGGTGGGCCGGTTGAACGACGGCGTCCATGACGCGGGAGAGCGATACGGTCGGCTCGACGGCGGGATAGCGACCACGCGCGCCGATGGTTCGATCGAGCACGACGTGGCCATCGAGAATGCCGCGCACTTCGTCGGCGATCGGCTCGTCCATGTCCCCGCCTTCGACGAGCACCGTGTAGATGGCCGTGATCGAGCCACGCGATCCCTGCCCGGACCGCTCGAGCAGGCGCGGCAGCATCGCAAACACGCTCGGCGGATAGCCTCGACGTGCCGGCGGTTCGCCTGCCGCGAGACCGACCTCGCGTTGCGCACGGGCGAACCGCGTGACCGAATCGACCAGGAGCATCACGCTCTTGCCTTGATCGCGGAAGTACTCCGCATAGGCCGTGGCGACCTGCGCTGCGCGGAGGCGCTCGAGAGCCGCAACGTCGCTCGTGGCGACGACCACCACGCTTCGCGCCCGCCCTTCGGCGCCGAGCGCGTGCTCGAGGAACTCGCCGACTTCGCGTCCACGCTCACCGACGAGCGCAACGACGACGACCTCGGCCGACGTACCTCGAGCGATGGCGCCGAGCAGCGTGCTCTTGCCGACGCCCGAACCGGCGAAGAGGCCGACACGCTGTCCTTCGCCCATGGTGAGCAAGCCATCGAGCACGCGCACGCCCGTCGCGAGCGGCTTCGACACCGGACGCCGCACGAGCGCCCCTTCCGGGTCGCGATCGACGGGAACGAAGATGCCGTCGATGGAACCTTGTCCATCGATGGGTCGACCGAGTCCATCGACCACACGCCCGAGGAGAGCATCCGATGCGCGAACGGTGAAGCCTCCGCCCGTCGCCTCGACTTCGTCATCGGGACCGACGCCGGTGAGAGCGCCGAGCGGCATGCCCACGGCTTCGCCTCGATCGAAGCCGACGACCTCGCACGCAAGGGGCTCACCGCGCCGCCGAACCGACACGACGTCGCCGACGCGCACACCGGGCATGCTGAAACGAAGACTCAAGCCCGTCACAGAAATCACGCGGCCCGTCGCGCGAAGGGCCGGAGTCGCTGCGAGTTTTGCCTTGAGTGCGTCGAGCGAAGTGCTCACGCACCCAAGCCTACCCGAGCTTCGTGCTTCGTCGGAACAACGCTGCAGGATGGATCGCGTTCCGCTCCCGCGAGGGTGGATTGCCTTCCGCTCCCGCGAGGATGGATTGCCTTCCGCTCCCGCGCGGGTGGATTGCCTTCCGCTCCCGCGCGGATGGATTGCCTTCCGCTCCCGCGAGGGTGGATTGCCTTCCGCTCCCGCGCGGGTGGATTGCCTTCCGCTCCCGCGCGGGTGGATTGCCTTCCGCTCCCGCGAGGATGGATTGCCTTCCGCTCCCGCGAGGATGGATTGCCTTCCGCTCCCGCGCGGGTGGATTGCGCCCTCATCCCCCGCCCTTCTCCCTAAGGGAGAAGGGAGGAGAACCTTCGCCGTAAAATCCTTCTTTAAGCTGTGGAGGCGCGGGCGGTGCCGTCTTCCGACGACGATTCCTCCTCCGGGCGGAGCTCGGAGTCGAGCTCGCGGAGGATTTTCTTGGCGCGGTCCGACAGCTTGGTCGGCACGTCGACCTGGACGACGGCGACGAGCGAGCCGCGGCCGCGGCCGTCGAGACGCGGGACGCCCTGGCCTTTGATGTTGAACACCGAGCCAGGCTGGGTGCCGGCCGGAATCTTGAGCGCCACCGTGGCGTCCTCGGGCGACTCCTCGCCCGGCTCACCGAGCGACGGAACGCGCACTTCGGCGCCAAGCGCGGCGTCGGCGAAGGTCACGTGCACGCGCGTGACGAGGTCGGCGCCGTCGCGTTCGAAGCGCGCGTCTTCCTCCACGTCGATCTCCACGTAGAGGTCGCCGGCAGGTGCCCCCATCGGGCCGGGCAAACCTTGGCCCGGAACGCGGAGACGTTGGCCTGCGTCGATGCCGGCCGGGAACGCGACCACGACCTTGCGCGACTTCTCGACCGCGCCGCGGCCGTCGCACGTCTTGCACGGGTGCTTGATGACCACGCCCTGGCCATGACACTTGGGGCACGGCGTGGTGAACATGACGAAGCCACGCGCGTTCGATACGTGACCGCTGCCTCGGCAGTGGCCGCACGCCTCGGGCTTGGTTCCCGGCTTCGCGCCGGTGCCCGAACAGTCGTCGCAGCGGGCCGGCGCATTGACCGTGACCTCGCGTTTGATGCCGAACGCCGCCTCGCGCAGGCTCAGACGAGCTTGCATGCGGAGGTCGCCGCCGCGCGCGGGCTGCCGCCGGCCACCACCGAAGCCACCGAACCCGCCGCCTGAGAACATCTCGGCGAAGAGGTCCTGCATGTGGGAGAAGACGTCCGACGCGCCATCGAACCCGCCGCCCATGCCGCCTTCGAGGCCGGCATGACCGAACTGATCGTAGATGCGCCGCTTCTCGTCGTCCGACAGGACCTGATAGGCCTCGTTGACGGCTTTGAATTTCGTCTCCGCGGCTGCGTCACCAGGGTTGCGATCGGGGTGATGCTTGAGCGCTTCGCGCTTGTAGGCCTTGCGGATTTCATCCGCCGCCGCGCCACGCTCGACACCGAGAACTTCGTAGTAATCGCGCTTATCCGACATGCGCCTGGTCCGACACGAGCAGCAAGGTGTTACCGGTTACCGT
Source organism: Labilithrix luteola (assembly GCF_001263205.1). Classification (GTDB taxonomy): domain Bacteria; phylum Myxococcota_A; class Polyangia; order Polyangiales; family Polyangiaceae; genus Labilithrix; species Labilithrix luteola. The sequence goes on along the minus strand of NZ_CP012333.1, from coordinate 6,707,382 downwards.
TTCTCGTCTTTGACGCGTTCGAGTTGCAGGGCGTTCGAAGGTACGAGGCGTGCTCGAGGCAATCGAACGGATCCGCGAACGAATCAACTACGTTATGGCCCCTCTGGAAGAGGAAACGAAGAACTGGGTTTGAGACCGTTACGAAGACAGTAAGGACGTTTCCGCAAGGCGTAAGCGGCGCAGGCGCTGCTCGCCGCGGGAAGGTAAGGCATGAGAGTTGGCTGTCAACGCCCATGGACGAGCTTCAGGTGTCGCGCGCGCGGAGCTGTTCGAGCAGGACGGCCTGACGCTGGAGCTCTGCACGGGCGCGCGTGAGCTCCTCGCCTGACTCGGCGGCCACGCGGGCAGCGTGTTCCTGCGTGAGGGCTTGCCGCAAAACGGCGAGCTCGTCGCGCGCCCGGCCGAGGTCTCCCTCGAGATCTGCCTGCGTAGCATCTCTCCGTTCTGCCGCGAGAATCTCGGACGCGCGACCTCCGCCGCTCGTTTCGCGCGCGTTTTCCAGTTCCTCGATGCGCCAGGCCTGCGCGACCAACTCACCTTCTCGGCGCGCCACCTCCATCGCCAGCTCGTCGAGCTTCCTGCGCATCCGAGCCATCTCGGCGGGGTCGACCTCCGGGGCCGCAAACGGTGCCTCGAACGGAACGGGGGCTTGGCCCTCACGCGCTTCCTCGAGCGTGACGACGAGCTCCTTGATGAAGCTCTCTCGGCGGACGAGCTCGCGCTCCATCTCGGCGATCACGCCGGCGCGTTCGCGGAGTTGGTCCTCGACGCGCGCCATCTCGACGGCGTGGGCCTCCACGACTTGCGCGAGATCGGCCACCTGCAAGGCCAGCGCGGCTTCGGCGCGTTCCGCACGCGAAGCGAGATGCGCGACGTCGGCGAGCATCTCCGGGGCGGGCAAGGCCACGTCCGCCGTCGCCCCCGTGCCGAGCTGCCGCTCGCCTTCGCGTGACGCTTCGAGCTCCGCGCTCAGCGCGGCGATGCGATCGTCGCGCTCGAGCATGCCCCGCTCGGCACCACCGAGGCGGCGCTCCATCGAGGCGAGCGCCTGCTGCGCAGCTTCGATGACCTCCTCGAGGCCGACGCCGCGTTCGACGGCCGCGTCACGCTCGACGTTGGCTTGCTCGAGACGCGATTCGAGGTCGGCGCGATCCGCGTCGACGATCGCGACACGCTCGCGCTGCTCCTCGAGCTGCGCGACGAGGAGCTCCACCTGGAGCCGCGTGGCTGCAAACGCTGCGAGGTCCTCGGCGCCAGCGCCAAGGAGCGCGGGCGGCACCGGCGTTGGCATCGCGTCGCTGATCGAGACGTCGGTGGCCGCTGGCGCTTCTTCGCGTGCGACCTGCACGATGGCATAGGGCTCGAGCGCGTTCGCCTCGCGGCTCGCGAGGACGACGAACACGTCGGGCGGGCCTTCTTCGGCGAGGCGCGTATCGACACTGACGGCGAGGTCTTCGTTCTCTCCGAGCTCGGCGAAGACGACGCCGGCGAAGGGCAGCACGCCGGTGAACGTCACGTGCTCGAAGCAGAGCGCGAAGAGATCGTAGAGCTCGGCGTACGCGAGCGTGGCCGGACCGACGGTAGCGAGCGGAGTGCCGCCATCGCTGCCGACGACAGCATCGGCATCCATGCGAGCGCGCGCCATCGCGACGACGGCGCCGGCAGGGCCGAGCAAGCGGCGCAGCTGGCCGACAATCGACTCCGCATCGCGCAGCTGCGCAAGGTCCGGAACGAGAGCGAGGTCGTAGGCACCATCGCGGGCGTCGATCTCGTTCGGGCCTGCGCGGTAGATCACACCGCGAGGCGCGGACGCGGCGGCGCGAGCGGCTCGGGCACCATCCGAATCGTAAACGTGGACACTTCGCGCGCCGAGGTCGAGGAGCGTGGCTCCGATGTCGAGCTCCGCGTTGCCCAGAACGAGAACGCGTGCGCCCGCGACCAGCGGCTCGGCGTGAACGCAGAGCGCCGCTGCAAGGTTCGCAGCATTCGCACCGGGATGACGCGAACCGGCAGAAACCGGGGGTGAAGAGCTGGCCGACATGGAGGGGTCCGAAGGGCGTCGTTCTACCACAGTCAGGCCAGCGCCACTGCCGCCACGATCGCCGTATTTTGCTTGCTCGGGCGCTTCGAAGTGCCCGGCGGAGTGCGACGCTCTTTCCCTTTCCACGCACGTGCCGGACGGCTCGGTTCGGGGCCGGCTGTGTCGCGTGGGCGGTCGCTGGCGCGGCGGCCTTCGAGCTCCTCGCTCAGGCGTGCGAGGAGCCGGGCAGCGAACGCGGGCGTCGGCACGCGCGGCGACAGGCGGAGCACTTTCTCCTCGGGAGCGCGGCCGGGGACGACGGCGACGCCCGGCGCGATGCGCGCGATCTTCTCGGCAGCCGCCGACGCGTCGTCGAAGCGGACGAGCACCTCCGGAACGGCAGTGTTTCCGCCGGGAGCCATCGCCGCGAGCGCGAGCTCGATGGTGCGCAGGCCCGGAATCCGATCGGCGGGCGCGCACGTGAGGCGCACTTCGTCGAACGTCTGCGTGCCTTCGCCGAAGCGTGCCACGCACGCAAGCTCGAGGTGCGTGAGATCGGCGAGACGGGCCAGGCGATCGCGCGTGGTGCGAAGAAACCGCGAAGAAAGCTCCGAGGGCTTGGGCGGAAGCTGCGCGCGCGTGCCGGTCACGAAGAGCGGGACGAGCACCATCGAGCCGAGCGGAATCGCGAGCGCGGCGCCGGCCACCCGGGTGGCAAGGAGAACCGTGGCCGAGGCCACCGCGGCGACGAGAGCGAGTGCAACGAGACGGCCCTTGGTCGTGCCGACGTCGAAGAGATCCCCCGGCGACGAAGGACGCTTTTGCGCGAGGAGCACGTCTTCGTCGCTCACCGTCCGCCAGCGACCGGGACCACGCGGCCGCTCGATGACGGCCGGTGCACGATGCGCGGCAAGCGCCATGGCGAGGACGACGAGGAGCGCTCCGACCGTAGGGTTCGCCCACAACAGCGCGGCGAGGGCGGCTACCGTGACGGCACCGTAGACGAACGGCGCGGCGCCGCCCGGGACGGGAATGAGTGGACGAGCGTTCGAACGCGACGCAGCACACGCGTGCGCGACGGCGGCCTGCTTGGTGCGCAGCGCCAGCGCGAGGAGACCGGCGATCACGGCAAAGCCGCACGCGACCAGTGCGGCGGGCACGCGATTCGGCGTGGTCGAAGCCGCGACGGCGGCAGGCGCAGCACGAAGCTCGGGAGCCGTCACGAGCGGAAACGCCTTGGGGTCGACGCGCGCCGACCACACGACACCCTCGCCGCGCGGAACGTGCGCGCGCACGAGCTCGAGCTCGTCCTTCTCGGGCATGCGGCGAAACGTGGCCACCGTAGTGGCCGCCTGCTCGGTCGACGCGAGCCGCGGCTCGGTCGGTGCCGGCGGAAGCTCGAACACGACGCGCGCACCGTCGTGGCCTTCGCCCGAGGGCGGTGCGGACCACGCAAGACGCCACATGGCGCCGTCGCGGACGAGCATCTTCGTCGCGACGAGATCCAGCTTGTAGGTCAGGTCGACGGTGTAGATGCCGCGTCCGAGCCCCTTCGCATCGTCGAGGGCGATGCGCACGCTGCCGGGCGCTTTGGCGTTCGGCTCGACCTTCGCGGCGATCTCGTTGCCCTTCTCCGGGAACGCGACGGTCTGCGGGACAACCTCGGCGCGCGGGTCGATGCCGCCGAAGTCGAACGACTTGAAGCGGCCGGCCACCACGCGATAGCGGAGGTGGTGCACGACCGTCGCCATGCCGTCCTGCGCGACGGTGACGCGAACGTCGTCCGACGTTTGATGGGCCTCCTGCCAGCCGGCGGCATGCGCCGCGGGCTCCAATGCCCCGAAGCCCAGGGCAGAGGAGGCAGAAAGGACAAGAGCGCGGGCGAAGTGACGGGCGGGCGGGAGCACTGCCCCACATCTACCTACACGACGCCCTCAGGGGAAATTTGCGGCGAGTTTCCGTCGCCTCAGCGAGAAAGCTCGAGCATGAAGAGCTTCACCAGATCGTCGATGGTCGAGCGGGGAACCTTGATGGTCGCCACGCTCGCGCCCTCGGCGGCCGAAGGCGTGGGCCCCTCGACGGTCGAGGTCAGTGTGATGGGGGTCGCCCCCTTCGAGGGGAGCATCGCCAACGACGAGAACGGCGACCGTTCCGAGCCGCCCAGCGCGCCGAAGACGAGGAGGCCTCGCAGCGTCACGAGCGCGGCCCCGGTGGTCTTCGAACTGCGCAGCGACTCGACCATGGCGGTCTTCTCGCCGAGCGTGTCCGTCGCCGGAGCCGTGGAGAGCGAAGCGGCGGCCTTTTGGGCGACGAGCTTGCCGTCGAGACCGAAGCCGATCCAGGTCGCTCCCTGATCCGGAATCGCGAAGACGTGCATGGTGACGGGCTTGCGCGTGACCTTCTTCGCGGCCGGCGCCTTGGCGCCAGCGCGCGACGGAGCCGGAGGCGGCACTTCGATATCCGTGCGCGGCACGACGATCTCGAGGTGCACCGACTCCTTCGGCAGCGTCACCCCCGCAGGCATGGGCGCGATGCGCATCTGCGCGAGCATCTTCGACGACGCCTGCTTCTTCGCCCACTTCGCGAAGGCCGGTCGGTTCCACAGGGCCGACCAGTCCTTCAAGACCGGCCCGACCTTCGCGATGGGGTCGCTGACCTGCGTGAGATGCCAGCCGACCACCTGCTCGGCGAGCACGCGCGTGGCTTCGTCTTCGGCCGCGAGGTTGTCGGGCTTGACGCTCTGCCGTGCGGAGAGCGCCTTGGCGACCGCAGCGGCGTCGTACCCTTTGCCGTAGACCGAGGCGCCCGTGAACACGGTAAGCATCCGATCGGCGACGAGCTCCTTGAGCGCCTTCTTCTCGCTCTCCGGCATGCCCGAGTCACCGGCCGCTTCGACGAACGCCGCACCGAGAAGCTCGCGCGGATGATCGAAGAGTTTGGGATCCGCACCGCGACCGTAGAAGGCGAGGTCCGTTTCGCCAGGAAGGTGCAAGAAGGCGGGCGGCGGGGGACCGTCCTGATTGCGTTCCGACACGGCGAGCTTCGCGAGCAGGCTCGTGGCGTGCGCGTAGTCGATGCGTGACGTCGTCTCGACGCCCTTGTCACCGACATTCATGTCGAGCGTCATGCGATTCGCATCGCTGACGAAATCCGCAGCTTCGCCGACCGCTCCATCGAGCAGGTTGTGGATCGCCGGGCTGTTCGCACCGAGGAGCGTGCGCGCGAGAATCGGCAGCTGACTGCGCGCCATGTTGACGGTGTCGCGTACGGGCCCGAAGCGAAGCTCGAGGTGCACGTCGGCCGGCCACTTCTGGCGCGTCATCGTGCGGGCCAGGTACGGCGCGAGCGCGTCGACCGCGTGCCGCTCACCGCACACGAGACGCGCGCCGACCGGAGCCGGCGAGAGCAGACACCCCTCGGCATCGTCGTCGTCCGCCTCGCCGTCCTCGCCCGACGATTTGCCGAGGCTCACGCCCTGCACGAACGTCGAACCGTTCGGACCATCGACGAGCTTGTGCTCCTTGGCGAGCTTCGCCTTCGCGCCCTCGAGCGAGCGCACGGCGACCGAAACGGCCACGAGGGGTCGCGGGCTCATCTTTCGTCCGCCCACCGCCACGGCCGCATCGAGCGGCTGCGAGAGATCGACGACCTCGCCGAGCGATGCGTCGGTGATCGAACGAACGAGCTCTGCGCCGCTCGGGAGCGGCAAGTGCGTCCAGTTGCCGGCGGTCTTGATCATGCCGTCGGGGTTCGCGATCCTTCCGACGAGAAGAAGACCTTCCGGATCCGGCACGGCGCTCACGTCCGGCGGAGCGGACCGAGCTTCGGCAACGGGCTTGGCCGCGGCCGTAGGTGCCGCAGGTGGCGGTGCTCCACCGCACGCGCCGAGACCGACGGCCAAGAACGCAAGCCAGGACGGGGACGACGAGAAAAGCGAAGACCGCGAAACTCCAAGACGCATGCCAAGCCCAATGGACATGGCGCCGGAGGATACATGGCGGGAGCATCGCTGTCCGGTCTAGACGCGCTTTCCGAGTCGTGGCTTAACGTGGCGGCTTCACCGTGTCCGCCCCCAGCATGAACCCAGCTCAGCGGGAGGCCGTTGAGCACCAAAACGGCCCGATGCTCGTCCTTGCGGGAGCAGGTTCGGGCAAGACCCGCGTCATCACACACCGTATTGCGCGGCTGATGGAGCGAGGCGTCCCCGCGCACATGATCTGCGCTCTGACGTTCACCAACAAGGCCGCCGGCGAAATGGCTGAGCGCGTTGGTCACATCGTCAAAGAGCAGGGCCTTGGCGGAAAGCACGGTGCCAAGGGCATCGTCATCTCGACGTTCCACTCGTTCGGTCTGATGGTCCTCGGCCGCGAGAAGAAGTCTCTCGGCGGCGCGTTCACGATCTTCGACCAGGGCGACTGCGTGTCCGCCGTGAAGGAGATCATGAGCCGGACCGACGCGGGCAAGAAGCTCGACGCCGCGGCCATTCTCACCCGCATCTCGAACGCGAAGAACGCCTTCCTCTCCCCCGAGGAGTTCGAGCCACGCGAGGGCGACGAGTACGACGAAGTCACGAAGGTCGTCTATGCGCGCTACCAATCCGCGCTCAGGAGCTTCCGCGCCTTCGACTTCGACGATCTCGTCTGCGAGGTCGCCCGCCTGTGGAAAGACCGGCCGGACATCCTCGACCGCTGGCAGAAGGAATTCATGTACGTCCTGGTCGACGAGTACCAGGACACGAACCGCGCGCAGCTCGAGGTGCTCCGCCTCCTCGCCGGTCGCCATCGCAACATCTGCGTCGTCGGTGACGACGACCAGTCGATCTACGCATGGCGCGGCGCCGACGTGCGCAACATCCTCGACTTCGACGAGCAGTTCCCGGGCGCGAAGATCGTCATGCTCGACCAGAACTATCGGTCGATGGCGCCCATCCTCGCGGTCGCGAACGCGGTCATCGAGAAGCGTACGGACTCGAAGTACAAGAAGTTCCTCCGCACGGACAAAGAGGGCGGCGAGAAGGTTCGCCTCGGCGTGGCGCCCTCGCCCGAAGCGGAGGCCGCCTACGTCGCGCGCGAGATGCGCCGGCTGATGCGCGAAGAGCAGAAGAAGCCGAAGGACATGGCGATCCTGTATCGCTCCAACGGCCAGGCCAAGGCGCTCGAAGAAGCCCTGCGCGAGCAGGAAGTGCCGTACCGCATGATCGGCGGCCAGCAGTTCTTCGAGCGCAAGGAGGTGAAGGACATCCTCGCCTACCTCAAGGTCGCGCTGAACCGCGCCGACGAGATCAGCCTGAGGCGCATCATCAACTATCCGCCTCGCGGCATCGGCGACACGAGCCTCGAGCGCCTCACGCAGAACGCCACCGCCAAGGGGTGGACACTCTGGCAAGCGGTCGAACGTTGCGACGCCCTCGACGGAATACCGAACCCCGCGCGCGAAGGCTGCAAGCAGCTCGAACGCGTCGTCGCCGACATGCGCAAGAAGCTCATGATCGATCGCCTGAAGGCGAACGAGGTCGCGCGCTGGCTGACGGAGACGATCGAGCTCCGCAAAGACATCGACGCCACGTCCACCTCGGTCAAGAACGCCGCCAAGCGCTGGGGCAACGTCGAAGGCCTCTTCGGGATCTTCACGCGACGTGAGGCGCGCGTCGAGGCCAAAGGCAACGACGCAACGGCCGAGAAGGACCTCATGAACTTCCTCCACTCGCTCACGCTGCAGATGAGCGACGAGGAGGACGACCCCGGCAACGTCGTCACGCTCTCCACCCTGCACGGCAGCAAGGGTCTCGAGTTCGACTACGTGTTTCTCATCGGGTGTGAAGAGGGCCTCATCCCTCACATGCGCACGCTCGAGGTGAAGGCCACAGACGCCACCGTGCAGGACATCGAGGAAGAGCGCCGCCTTTTCTACGTCGGCGTCACCCGCGCACGTAAGCGCCTCGACCTCTTGCGTTGCAAGCACCGCGTTTCCCGCGGAAAACCCGTACCGCGCACGCCTTGTCGCTTCCTCGCCGACATTCCGGAGGAGCTCACCGAGCCCTTCGAGGTCAAGGACGCGGTCGTCATGAATACGACCGAGATGGCCGCCGGCGCGACCAACCTCCTCGCGATGCTGGACTCCCTCGGCGGTAGCTGAGGCGCAACTTCTTCAATCGATCACGGCCATCGCGTACCCTTCCGGGCCATGGACCGCGTCGCGAACTTCCTGTCGGAAAAAACTCCGCGCCGCTTTCTCGCGATCACGGCGTTCCTCGGAGGTCTTTACCTCTTTCGCCACCTCGCGTTGCTGCTGCTCTTCTTCGTCGGCTTCGAGCGGCTCTTCGGCTGGGGAACGAGACTGCTCTCGGCGCGAACGGGCATGAAGCGTAAGCACGCGGTCTTCACGGTCGTCGGAACGTTCCTCGCCATCACGTTCGCGCTGGCGTGGTTCGGCATCGGCAAGACGATCCGCACGTTCACCGAGATGCAGGAGACCTTTCCCGAGCGACTCGCGGACCTCCGTGAGAATCCGCTCGTGGCGCGCATCCAGGAGCAGTTCGGCGGCACCGAGTCGATCATCGACGGCGTGAAGCACTACGCGGGCGACGCCATCTCGGCGGCCTCGGCGATCGGGCACTTCTTCGTGTACGTGCTCATCGGCTTCATCCTCGCGCTCGTCTTCCTGCTCGAGCACGAAGAGCTCTGCACGTTCTGGAACAAGGTCGATCCGCGCTCGCTCGCCGGCACACTCGGTCGCTGGCTCGGCCACGTGTCCGACGCCACCATCGTGACCGTCCAGCTGCAGCTCATCGTGGCCGTGTTCAACACGGTGACCACCCTGCCCGTCTTGCTGTTGCTTCGCGTGCCTCACGTGGGCGCGCTGATGCTGCTCATCTTCGTCTCGGCGCTCGTGCCCGTGATCGGCAACATCGTATCGGGCACGGTGCTGTCGCTGCTCGCCTATCAGGTGAAGGGCTGGCTCGGCGTGGGCATCTTCGTGGGCCTCACGTTCATCCTGCACAAGATCGAGTCGTATTACCTGAGCCCGCGCCTCACCGCGCGCCACGTGAAGATCCCAGGCTTCCTGCTCATCGTGAGCCTCCTCGCCTGCGAGCACGTCTTCGGCTTCAAGGGCCTCTTCCTCTCGTTTCCCATCTTGTTCGTCGCTGGCCGCATTCGCACCGAGTTCCTCGAAGAGGACGCCATCGTGAGCGGCGGCCCCATCGTCCTTTCGGACAATCCCGATCAGCTCCCCACCTCGACGACGCGCCCCCAAGTCGAGCCCACGGGCATCGAGCTCGATTCACCGAAGTTGTCCGCCCCCGCCGCCGAACACGAACTGGCCGAGTAGCTCATTTCCCGCACTGCGCTAGCGAATCGCGCGGAGACGGCTCACTCGCCCGACTCCCAGCGCGTTCGCTCGAATTTCGTCGATTCGGCCCACGCGACGAACTTACGAATCGCCGCCGGGTCGCCGCCGCCCTGCTTCGCAGCAACGTCGCAGACGACATTGATGCTGGGCCGCAACCCTCATCCCCATTCGCGAAGACGATTGCGCCAACCAGGGCGAAGTCCGGCGACCACGCGTTCGACCGTGTACTTACCAAGCAGGGGGACAATCTCTTCGTACAGGTGAGTTGCGGATCCAGTTCCGCGATCGATGTGAGCCGAGATCTGTTCGAGCGAAACATCCCTCCATGCAAACGGAAGCTATTGAACTGACAGGAGTCCCATGTCGACACTTTCCATCCCTTCCCATGTCCAGCGCGCCGACGTGCAGCACAAGCCGGTCGGCTACGCCTGGCGCGGCGCCGCGGACTTCACGCGCGAGAACGACAAGCTGGCCGAGCAGCTCAATGCGATGAGCCTGCGCGCGCGGCTCGCCGTGGCGACGGCCATCGCCGAATGGATCTTCTGGCGACTGCGGCCGGAGACCGACTTCGACGCGCCGCTGCGGATGATCGAGGCGGCCTGGGCGTCCAACCTGGATGTCCGCTACGGACGCACGCCGACGCAGTCCGAGCACGAGGACCGCAAGGGCCCGGTCAACGGCGTGCTGCGCGCGTCGAAGGACATCCTCGCGAACGTCCTGCGCGGCTACAAGGGCGAATCCGGTCCCGCCGTGACCTCGCGCGCCGTGTACCTGTACTTCCTGGCGCGTCACGTGCTGCCGGAGAAGGGCCCGTTCGACGCCTGGCTGAAGGCGGTGGTCAAGCGCCTGACGGCCCTCTATCCGAATGAGGAAGGGCAGCTGGGCGAGCCGGTCCCGCGCGAGGCCCTCGATCCGGACGTCGAGTTCCAGAAGGACAGCGCGCCGCAGCGCTTCGCCGACCTGCTCGCCGGACTCGCGCCGGCGGACAACCCCTACCTGCGCAGTCCCGAGGACATGCTGTCGGAAGGGTTCAGCGGCACGCCGTACCGGATCTCCTGAGGACCGGGGTCCCGCGATGGCGCTGCTCCGGCCCCACTACATCCACCCGATCGCCGCGGGATCCCGCTTGTCCTGGCCCTGGGACGACTGGAACGTCAAGCAGGCCTACGAGCCGGGCGACGCCGCGCTTGCCGCTCGTCTGCAGCCACTGACGCGGCGGGCGCAACTCGCGATGGGCGTGGCGATCGGCGAATGGATCGTCTTCACGCTTGAGGCGCTCGGTCCCGACCCCCGGCCGAAGCAGTACCTCGAAGCCGCCTGGCTGGGCACGGTCCATTTCGCCTGCTGCCCTTACGTGGAGTTCGTCGACCGCGAATGGAGCGGTCCGGTGCGAGGCCCTCTGCACCTGACGATGGCGTTGATCAACGACGCGCTGCATTTCGAAGGCGCCTCGCCGTCGGAGAACGCCGCCTGGCTCTCGACGCTCGCCCAATTGGTGGTCCCGCCGGACGCGCCGTACATCGCCTGGCGCGATGCCGTGCTGAACCGGCTTGAGCGCTGGTTCCCGGCGAGCCCGGAGGCGGATGACGACTTCGCCTACGACTGGCAAAGCGTCGAGCCGCTGGTGCCGCGCGAGTGTTTCGACCCGACCGCGCCCTTCGACCCGTCGATGAGCGAGGACTTGATCCGACGGGCGCTCACCGACATCGGTGCCGCGCCACATCTCTACGCGTCGACGCCGGAGCAGCGGGAGCGGGCGGGCGTCGTGCTGCCACTGCCGAACGCGCGCTGAAACAAGTCGGGGCGCAGTCCCGTCAGCGGCCGCCGCTCGATCAGCCGGCCTGAACCGCCTGATCGATCGGTGGATCAACCGCGGCCCAACTGCCGCTCCAACCGATCCAACACCTGACAACACGGCAGCACCTGCGCCACGCTCCCATTCGGCTCCCGGCCCTCGCGGATCGCCGCGACGAACTCGCGGTCCTGCAGCTCGATGCCGTTCATCGACACATCCACCTGGCTGACGTCGATCCTCTCGTCCTTGCCGGTCATCAGGTCGTCGTAGCGCGCGACGTAGGTGCCGGTGTCGCCGATGTAGCGGGTCCCCAGCGGCCCGTCGTTGTTGAACGACAGCGAGAGCGTGCAGATCGCGCCGTTCGCCGCCTTGAGCTGCAGGCTCATGTCCATCGCGATGCCAGCTCGGGATGCACCGGCCCCTGCAGCGCGTTGGCCTGCACCACCGGACTGCCAAAGCGGACCGCGTTCCGTTCATGCTGAAATTTCGAAGAAGGAGGATTACGTCCACTTCGCCGGGCATTCCTTGCTGCCCGACGACCTTTTCGGCTTCCTACTCTCCACCGGGCCAGAGGTCATGACACACGACGAACTCGCCGAGCATATCTCCGCGCTCGGCCGGTCGGTCCGGTACATCGATCTTGGCCCGCACGCGTACCGTGCACACTTGCGACGGTATCCGCTTCCGGATTGGCTCATCGAGCACCTCGTGGAGATTGAGCTCCTGGCGCGCGTCTATCCCGAAGTGCCGAACGACACGGTGCTCCGCACGACAGGCCACCCGCCGCGAACGATCCAAGCCTTCCTTCGCGAGAATGCCGAGGCGTTCGTGGGTGAGCGCGGGCGCTGAGCGGCCCACAGACGACTCCGACGATGCCGGACGATGCGGAATCGACGGACGGGAGCACGCGGCGATGGTCGCAGGCTCTGCCGTCGAGGGCCGTGAGCCGGCGCAGAGGGCGTAAAGCCATCGGACTCGGGCGAATTGCTTTGACCCTCTCGTTGCGTGAGGGTTCAGGCTGCAGATCCTCCGAGCCGAACATGCTTTTGAAAATCGGTGAACTGTCGAGGCGCACGAAACTGAGTGTTCGGGCCTTGCGCCACTACGACGAGATCGGCTTGCTCACGCCGTCGACGCGGTCCGAGGGGGGCTACCGGCTCTACACCGCCGACGACGTCACTAAGCTCTTCCGAATCCAGGCCCTTCGGCGTCTGGATCTTTCGCTGAGCGAGATCCAGGCGATTTTGGCCCGTGGGGGGGCGAGCCTGCCGGAGGTGATTGGCCAGCAGATCATGGCGCTGGATCGCCAGATCGAGCAGGCCTCCGCGCTCCGAGCGCACCTCGTCGCGCTCGAGGTCCACCTGAGCTCGCGGCCAGACTCGCGGGGAATTCGCAGCCGGACGCGCGAAAGGACGCGCGAAACGACCTGGCGGTCGATCCGATGCTCGCCACGTTGGAAAGCATGGTCACCGCCTCGAAGTACTTCGCCGACGACGAACGGAGCTCACTGCATGCGCGCCGCGTGGCCCTTGGCGAAATGGACGGGACCGAAAAGGCTCACCTCGCGAATGCGTTGCGTGGATTGATCGAGCGCGGCGTCTCCTCCGAGACCGTCGAAGCCCGCACGCTGGCGCGCCGCTGGATCGAGCTCTTGCTCGAAGACGTCGGCGGCGACGAAGGCCTGCTGATGCGGGTCTACGCCATGCATTGGAACGAACCGACGTTGCACTCGCTCACGGGCGTCGGCCAGAGGGAGATGAAATACATCGCGCAGGCCACGGCGCACCATCGGCTCGACATCTACGCGGGATACTGCCTGCCCGAGGAGATCGACCGCCTTCGAACGACCTACCTCGCGCAGACCGCCGCGTGGCCGCCCCTCATCGCGGCCATTCGTGACCAGATGACGCGCGGTGCGCGGCCCGACGCTGTCGAAGTCCAGGACCTCGCGCGACGTTGGCTAGCGCTCTCCCGGGCCAAAGCGGGTGGTGATCCCGAATTGCAGCGCAAACTCGACCACGCGTTTCAGAACGAGCCCGCCTTGCGCCTCGGTTCGGGCATTGACGCCTCGCTCATGGTCTTCGTCGAACAGGCCATCCGCGAGCTCGAAACGCAAAATAGGTAGCGGTAACAAAGGGTCACGCCCGATGTCTTATTCGAACAACCAATCCAATCCATTCTTCACGGGGAACTTCGCGCCGGTCGATGCGGAGCGCGACATTTCCGATCTGCAGATCCTCGGCAACATTCCGGCGGATCTCGCGGGGACTCTCTACCGTGTCGGGCCCAATCCACATTTCGGGCCGCGAGACGACAACTACCATTGGTTCTCTGGCGACGGGATGGTCCACGCTTGGACGATCCATGCCGGGAGGGTGGCCTACCGCAATCGCTGGGTGCGCACGCCGAAGTGGGAGCTGGAAAATCGAGCCGGTCGAGCGTTGTTCGGAACGTTCGGCAATCCGGCCACGAGCGACCCGATCACGGTCGGCCAGAATACCGGCACCGCCAACACCAACATCGTCTGGCACGGCGGGCGGCTGTTCGCCCTCGAAGAAGGCCATCAGCCCTTCGAACTCGACGTTCGGACATTGTCGCCGAAGGGGCATCAGAGCTTTGGCGGTGTTTTGAACACCCGTTGCACGGCGCATCCGAAGTTCGATCCACACACAGGCGAGATGCACATCTTTGCCTATTCACCCGATGGGCCGGGAACGCCGACGATGCTCTACGGCGTCTTGGATCGAGCGTGCAACATGACGCGCCTCGAGTCCTTCGAAGTGCCCTATGCCAGTATGGCCCATGACTTCATGGTGACGAAGTCGCATGTGTTGTTCCCGATCATGCCCCTGACTTCGAGCCTCGAACGCGCCATGCGCGGCCAATCGCTCTTCGCGTGGGAAGCAGGCCTGCGAACCCACGTGGGCGTCATGGCGCGAGGCGATTCGACCCAGAACCTGCGTTGGTTCGAGACCGAAGCTTGTCACGTCTTCCACGTCATGAATGCGTGGGACGACGGCGACAAGATCGTCGCGTACGTCATGCAATCCGACGTCGCGCCCGGATTGCCCGACGCCGAAGGGCGAACGGTCGCCCCCGCGAGGGCCGAAGCGCGTCTCTGCCGGTGGACACTCGATCTCGCCGCCGGTAAAACGCAGATCGAACGCGCGTACATCGATGATCTCGTCGCCGAATTTCCCCGCATCGACGATCGCTTTTCTGGACTGCGCAATCGCTACGGGTTCTACGCTTGCCATGGAGAACGGGCCGTCCGGGACGCCGGCGAAGGCGTCCTTTTCGGCAGTCTCGCCTCCTTCGATTTCAGCACGAATCAGCGACGCCTCTACACTTTGCCTGCCGGCGACGTCACGTCCGAGCCGGTCTTCGTCCCGCGGTCGCTTGGGGCCGAGGAAGGAGACGGCTGGCTGCTCTCCGTGGTTTGGCGCGCGAACGAGCGGCGGAGCGATCTCTTGATCTTCGACGCCGTGGATCTTCCCGGCGGACCGCTCGCTACCGTTCAATTGCCCGTTCGAGTCCCGTTCGGCTTTCACGGCAATTGGCGACCGCACGCGTGAGACCGTGGTCCTGCGATGACCGCCGAGTGGCACGATCTCCGAAGTGACAAGATGCGTCGCTGGAGCCGAACGACGGAGCACACCTCTGTCGTCACGGATCCGCGACGACGATGACGACCTTGCCGACCGTACGTCGCCCGGCAACGGCGTCGAGGGCGCGGGGGACGTCGTCGATCGTGAACTTCGCCTCGGCTCCTACGCGCGCAGCGAGCGCCCCCGCCTCGACGAGGGCGAAGATCTCGACGAGAGCGCGCGGAGCTCACCGGGCGGAAGCGTGAACGTCGCGACGCCGACAAGCGACTGGTTCTGCGCGAGGAGCCCTCCAAAGCGGACCGCGTTCCGTTCATGCTGACGTTTCGAAGGAGGAGGATTACGTCCACTTCGCCGGGCATTCCTTGCTGCCCGACGACCTTTTCGGCTTCCTACTCTCCCGGGCGTCGCAACGGATTGTTCGTGGCAATTCTCTTCCTTGGCGGGGCAGCCGGATCTGGAATGGTTGGGCCAGTGCAGGCGAAGTTTGGCTGGCCGGGCGTTTGCGTGGCGGGAGCGGCATGCGGAGCGGGCGCACTTCTGATTTCGGCTCTGCTCCCTCGCAACCGCGACACGTCGAACTGACCTTGCACGGCTTCCAATCATCAGGCGGGCGTCGTAAAGAGAAGGCGATGGCAGCGGATGGAGCGTGCGAATGCGGTTTGGTCACGTACACATTGACCGGTGATGCCCCGGTCCACGTTTACGTCTGCCATTGCTTGAATTGCCAAACGCGGAGCGGCAGCGCCTTCGCCGAACACGCCATGCTTCCTGCGGCGAGGTTCCAGTGCGCCGGGCCCCTCGCCACGTACGCCCGCGAGACCAACGGCATCCGGTTCGACGAGGTCTTCTGCGACAACTGCCGCACTCGAATTTACAACCGGAACGCGATGCTGCCGGACATGATTTTTCTGCGCGCGGGCACATTGTCCGAGAGCCAGTGCGTGCAGCCCATGGCGCACATCTGGACGAAACGAAAGCAGCCATGGCTCACGATCCCTGAGGGCACTCCATCGTTCGCGGAGTCCCCGACGCCGGAACAATTCGGCGCTGCCGTTCTACAGGCCGAGCGACGCTAGAGGGCGAAAGGGGGACGCCGGTGAAGGCCCGGCAAGCAGTGTCGACAAAGAGGTGTCGACGGCGGTGACACAAGTCACCCGACGGCGATCGACGAGCTCAGAAACGCGTACAACGTCGAGTTCCTCGGTCTCACGGCAGGCTCCTCCGAAGAAGCCGCCGTGCGCGCAACGCACGGCCCACCGCGGCCGACCACTCCTTGCGCGCGCGTCCATGCGCGCCAACGGAGGTCACATGGTCGGTCGAGGAAGAAACGCCAAGAATGCCGTCGTCGCTGTCGCAATGATGATGCTTGTACTCGGCTGCGGTGGCGCCGAGGACAGCGCGAGCGTCGCGGAGGACGACATCCAGTCGAAAACGATACCCACCGCGGAGATCGCCGAGCTCCTCGAGCGTCACGGCGTCCCGAAGATGCGTACGGAGATCGGAGCGCGCGCCATCTCGAGGCACGACCAAAGCAGCGTAGGGTTCTTGGCGGCTCTCGACAGCGCGCTGACCTTGTTCCTCGAGAATCGCATCGACGGACTGCCGAGCGTCATCCGTAGCGACGAGCTCGACGTCTACGCCGACAAGTGCCCTGGCACGACGGGAAAAGGCCGTCGCGCGGCCGCCCTCTGCGTCGCCAACCGACCCAAGACGCGAGTGCGACTCGTTCCTGTCGACGCGCAACCCGGAAGCACGCTTTACGAGACCGAGTCACCCGTGACGAACTGGCTCTTCGAGTTCCAGGTAACGGACCTGTCCGACGGCTGGTTCTACGCCTGGATACCGAACGACGGCCGTCGCGGTGCCATATCCGGCTACAACTGAGAAAAACGGCCCGCATCGGCCGCCGCCGCGATGCGGGGCGCGAAGAACGAGACTGCGAAGATCGAGCAATACCGCTTAGGCGAGCGCGGTGGCCGCGGTGTGAATGCGAGTGACGACCGATGCGAGCTCCTCGAGGACCTCGCGATCGCTGACGCGGAGCACGTGCCACCCAAGGCGCCCGAGCGCTGCATCCCGGCGCGCGTCCGGCCGCGAACGCTCCTCGTGGTACGGCCCATCGACTTCGACGACGAGGCGAACCTTCGTACAAGCGAAGTCCACGATGTACGGCCCGATGACGAGCTGCCGCCGAAACGCGAACCCCAACTTCGAGCCCGACAGACAGCGCCAGAGCCACTCCTCGGACCGCGTTGGCGCAAACCGCATTACCCGAGCCCGCTCTTCGAGCAACTGCGTGACGAGCGACCGACCGAACATGAGCACCTCCAGAGCGCCGCGCGGGTGCGCGCCGAGCGAAGGCCCCTCGCTTCCTCCGAGGGCGTCACGCAGCGCACGCGCGGCTCGCCGCGACGGCGTGCGGAGCCCGGGGATTCCCAGCCCCAACCATCGAGGACCGAGCTTGAGGGCGGCGACGTGCTCGAGGAGCTCGAGCCTCATCAGTCCGGGTAGAAGGGCCGTCGTTGGACGCGGGTATTTCTGGTTCGGCCGCGCGGCTTCCAACGCCTCGTCAGCACGCCATTCCGGACCCAAATTCTCCAACGCGAAGGCCGGCCTGCCGAACTCCCGCTGGTGTTCTTCATTCCAGAACTGCACCATGTCGCGCGCAGCGCGCAGCACGATGCTGGAGTGAGCGATGTCACGGTTGAGATGCTCGGCGAGCTGGTAGCTATCCAGCGCACCAAGCGTGCTCGTCATGACGGCGTATGCGTCTCGGCCCATCGTCAGTCTCCTTGGGTAAGGACGACGGCTTTCCCTTGGAACCAAGAGCCACAACGCGTAATCGTCCCGTTGGCGATGACGCACGGGCGATAGGCACCGTCAGAGAAGGCGACCGCATCCCCCTGGTACCACGAACCGCAGTAGGTCACTTGTCCGTTGGCGACGACGCACTCGCGGTACGCACCTTCGTGCTGTACGACAGCTTTCCCCTGATACCAGGTCCCGCAGTACGTAACCTGACCGTTGGCGATGTTGCACTCGCGGTACCGAGCGTCACGGGCGTGAGCGGTGAGCGCCAAACAGCCAAGGGCGAGGCAGAGCGCGGCGGCCGACGAGCGGCGAAGGAATTTCATCGGATTGTGCGACGAGCGCGATGGTGCCGACACGACGACGAATGCGTCGATTGGGACCTTCGACTACGGTAGCCGCGGCTACGAAACGCTGCCCGCGAACTATACGAACGCCATCTGGCATGCCGGCTTCCTACTCTCTGCCGGCGAAATGGCCGCGCCTCACCGCGCGCCACGTGAAGATCCCAGGCTTCCTGCTCATCGTGAGCCTCCTCGCCTGCGAGCACGTCTTCGGCTTCAAGGGGCTCTTCCTCTCATTTCCCATCTTGTTCGTGGCAGGCCGCATTCGCACCGAATTCCTCGAAGAGGACGCGGGGTGAGCGGTGGCCCCATCGTGCTTTCGGACAATCCCGATCAGCTCCCCAACTCGACGACGCGCACAGACGTCGAGCCGACGGGCATCGAGCTCGATTCGCGCAAGGCATTGGCCGAACCCGCCACCGAACACGAACTGGCGGAGTGAGCCCGTTTCGAAGCGTGCGCTAGCGAACCACGCGCACGCCTGATCGCTGTACTCGTCCGCGTTCGTTCGGGTTCTCCTCTCCGCGGTCGCTACTCGCCGGGCTCCCAGCGCGTTCGTTCGAGCTTCGTCGACTCCGCCCATTGCACGAGCGCGCGAATCTCCTTCGGATCGACGACACCTTGCGCACGCGCGACCTCACAAACGACTTCGAGGCCTGGGCGCAATCCCCGACCGACCTCTCGGAGCGCATTTCGCCATCCGGGACGTAGCTCGGTGGCCGTCTCCGCCATCGTGTACGCGTGAAGATGCGGGACGACTTCTTCGAACAGTCGGATCGGCGAACTCCCGCCTCGTTCATGGTGTTTCGACAGCTCGTTGAAGGGCACGCGCCTCCAGGAATACGGCTGACGGTACGCCCACTCGCGAACCACGAAATACGTTTCTGGATTGTCCCCCTCCGACGGAGCCGCCTTCACGAGATCATCAAACTTCATTTGGCGCAAGCGAGCTCGCATCAAAAAAAAAAAAAAAAACTCCTCCTTCGATATCTCACCAAGCCGTTCGAATATTGGCTGAATCGTATCGACGCGGATCCACTCCTGAAGAACCCCCAGGCAGTCCAACGCGTTCTCTTCGCCGGCCGCAAGACGCGCTTCCCATGCGTCAACGGCAGCGAGGCAGTCAGGAATCAGCGATTCTCCTTCGTCTTCGTCAACGAGGCTCGAGCTGTCGCGACGCATTCTCACTCCCCCCGCTCCCAGCGCGTTCGTTCGAGCTTCGTGGACTTCGCCCAACTGACGAACGCTCGAATCAGCTGCACATCGGCACCTTGTCTGCGGGCCGTCTCGCAAACGACGTCGAGCCCCGGGCCAAGCCCGCGCCCGAAGTCCCTGAGCCGGTTGCGCCATCCGGGCTTGAGCGGCGAGACGATGAGGTCGACGGGATACTTCTGCATGAGCGGGATGACTTCCTCGAAGAGCCGAGCAGGCGATCCCACTCCACGCTCGATATGCTTCGACAGCGTCTCGAGGGGGACGGTTCGCCAGGAAAACGGCTGGCGATAGACCCACTCGCGTATCACGAAGTAGGTTTCAGGATTGATCCCCTCCCCGCTCGCGGCATTGACGAGATCATCGAAGTTCTGAAGCTGCGCTCTTGCTCGCGACAAGAACGATGCTCGAGAAGCCTCGCCGAGCCCACCGTAGATGGCATCAATCGTATCGCGACGAAGATGTCGATAGAAGAACGCGAGACAGTCGATCTCCAGTTCTTCGCCGGCAGCCAAGGCACGCTCCCACTCGTCGACCTCGATCAGACGAGCGGGAGTCATTGGCCACCATGGTTACGTTGCTCGAAGGCCTCGAGCACCCGCTCGCGGCGGGCTACATAGGCTGCATGCTCGGGCGTACCGGGGGGATTTCGCATGATCAACACCTCGAGGTCGGCAACATCCCAAGCTTGGCCGTGCAGGTTCTGTCCGCGATTCGGTGCGATATGCGAACGCACGACTTGATACGTCATAGGCGGGCCATCGTCGAGCATTCGCTGGAGATTGAGCAGCTCGTGCAGCTCGTGGGTCAAGGTTCCGACAATCGCTTCATCGCTCTCGAGAACATTTGGACGAAGGTTGACGGTTACGCCGCGGTCACTCAAGTCCTCAGGCTGAAATCTGTCTGTCGCCGCTCCACGGCGGACCAGCGTGTACTCCGCCATGCGGTCGCCAGGGACTTTGGGGTCGACGGTGACCTTGATCCACGGCGGAATCTTGATGCCCGTCTGTCTTTCGAAAATGGCGACCGCCTGTTGGACGGAGCGGACGCCATCGGCGTTCGGTCGGTATTCACCGTAGGTAACTTTGTCAGGGTCCGTTACGAACCTGTGATTGTCCACACCACGAACGCGGGTGTCAGCAGCGTGGCCGCGTCCAAAGGCCTCGTCGAGGAAGCGACGGAAGACAGCCGGATCCTCCGCGGCACGGTCTTTCGGGTCGGCGACGCTCTGGCCCTTGCCCGTCGTGTGGGCGCCACGAACGGGGATGGTCGTGAAGGCTTCGCTCAGGCTCGCCGTGGAGGTGACGCGTTTGTGCGCGGCGTCGAGAGACTCCCCGCGAAGCATGGAGTCGAGAAACGCTAGGCCAGCCAATGCGCTGCCCTGCATGGCCTGCATCATTTCGAAGTACTTTTGGAAGACCTCCTCTTGGGTCGGCAGCGTCTTGGTGACCTCCGCGTAGTGTTCGCGTGAGACGAAGCGCGCTGGATCTTGGCCGGTCTGCTGGCAGCTCGTTTGACGCCAGCTATCGAACGTCGAGCGAATACGTTGCTCGTCGGCGGGCGAGAGATTCACGCCCTTCCGGATCGAGGCCACGAGTTCGTCGGCGGTGAGCTCGATCGCGTGCGCACCGTGAAGCGACGAACTCGACACCGCGGTAGGCCGCGCCCCGTCGCATGGCTCGAGCACGTGGAGTTGCTCGCTTCGCATCTCGAGGGCCCGCAACTGGCCCTCGTGTTTCGCCCGCTCGACGTCCGAGAGCTGTCGGCCGAAGCGGAAGAGAAACGTTGCTTCGCGTTTCACCGCCGCATCGATCTCGGACCTCGACGTGATCGAGTTCGCCGATACCTCGTGAGGCGCCGCGCGACGAACTTGCTCGGCCTGCATGCGCGAGAGGAGTTCCCGGGCGGCCGCCTGCTGGTTCGGAGGCAAACGCTCGATCCGCGATGACGCCGATTCGATCTCTCGGTCGAGCAGTTCGTCCGTGTAGAGCGAGAGATTGATGACGCCGATGGGCGCGTCCGACGCTGCGAACGACCTGGCGGCATCGCGGACCGCGTCGTTCGCAGACCTCACACTCGTGACGAGCTTCGGCAGATCGATGCGTGGCTTGGCGGCCGGACGAACGGCAGTCTCGTCTTCATCGGGAGACCGCGCACGTGTGCGCGCGGCGGCAGTCGCGTCGATTCCACTCACGCGGGCCCTGTCGGCCTGTCGCGGGCAGAAGTTGCGTCGATGTCTAACCGCTCGGCACGAGGTGCGGGACCGATCCGCGGCCGGCACAAGCTGGCTCAACTCGACACGACATCCACGCGTGATCCGGGCTGATTTCCGCGGAATTCACGGTGGCCCCCGAATTGCTAATCTGCGGAGACATGCGCCAATCCTTGCTCCTTGCGACGCTCATTTCCCTCTCCGCTGCGTTGGCCATCGTCGGGTGCTCCTCCTCCTCCGACGACGACTCCAAGTCCACCGCGTCTCCTGCCGAGGGAGAGCCCACATCGAATACGGCCCCTCCCGGAACGTCGCCCCCCTTCGTGAGCGTTCCAGTGTGGAAGAGCACGAGCACCCGGCTCGAGATCTCGGGTGTCGTCATCGGCAACGCGCCGAGTCGCTACACCGTCGATCTCGCCGACATGACGCCCGCCCAACTCTCGGCGGCCCAAGGCCTACGAACGATCGCGGGGACGATCAATGGGCCGGGGTGGGCCGATGGTCCGGCTTGGCAAGTGAACGTGACCGATCAAGACGGCAGCGCCGCGTCGTTCCGCGTAACGCAGGACAACCTGCCCTCCGACATCGAGAAGCAGCAGGCGAGCACGCTGCCGACGATCGATTACACGACGCTTACTCCGTTCCTCGGCACGTTCGAGTGCATGAAGCAATATGACTTCGTGTTCGAGCCACGCACGACCGGCGCGCCCATCGATACGACCGGCGCATACGCGACCGTGCACGGGACACTCACCACCGACAAGGGCTGCACCAATTACGTCTCGACCACGTCGGCATGTGGCGACGGCCTGATCAAATTCCCTCTCACGCAGTCGGGCACCTACGAGATCTTCGTCAGCAACAGCACGGAGCCGTTCACGCTCCGCGCCTATTCCGAAGACGGAGCCACGCTCGTCGCCGAAAGCTCCGCGGGTACCGGTACCAGCCCCTTCACCTTCAGCCACGCGTTCGACGCGGGCAACTACCTGCTCGTTCTGAGCAAGACCGTCGCATCGGGCTGCCCGAGCGACAGAGTCTACGCGCAAAACGAACTGTACGTCCGGCTCGTCCCTTAGAACGAACTACGCACGGATACGCGCGCGCGGCTCAGAGGCCGTCGCGCAGGGACTCCAGCGCCGCGAGGATGCGGTCGGGAATGGCCGTGGGCTTGCGTGTGGCGCGATCGACGAAGACGTGGACGAAGTGGCCGTCGGCGGCGGCTTCGTCCTCATGCTCGGCGAAGATGCCGACGCCGTAAACCACGGAGCGTTGGCCAAGCTTGTCGATGCGCAAGCCTCCGCGGAGCTGCTGCGGATACGCGAGCGGCGCATGGTAGTTGCATTTCGATTCAACGACGAGACCAATGACGTCGGAGCGCTCGATGTCGAGGCCGCCTTCGCGAATCAGGAAGTGGTTCGCGACGGTATCGAAATAGCTGTAGTAGGTGACGTTGTTGACGTGACCGTAGACGTCGTTGTCCATCCAGCGCGTGCTGATGGGAACGAAATAGCGATAGTCGGAGGCGCGAGGTCGAACGAGCGGCACGGTGTCTCTCACCAATAGGTCATGGCGCCGCGAAACAGGTCTACCAGGACGGGTTTCGTGATTTCGGCTGGCGCATTCTGCAAAAGGCGCTGCTGCAAGAACGTTCCTTCGGCCAGCGCCTGTAGATCGGCGTCGCCATAGCCAACACCGCCGATCCCGTTCGGGATGTGCGTCTTCTGCATCAGCGTCGACAGAGTCTTGCCGAGCACCTCGCCGGCGTCCGCCGAGGACGTTCCGGACACGTCACGCCCCAGGAGCGCCGCGGCCTCGAGATGGCGCGCAGGGTTCCTCGGCGCCGTGAAGCGGAAGACCGACGGAGCATTCACGACGACGGCCATGCCGTGCGGAACGATCGGCTCGTCTTGAGGATAGCCCGAGGGCCGAAACGTCTTCACGTTGCCGGCGACGGCATAGGCCATCGCGTGGGGAACGTGCACACCGGCATTGCCGAATGCAATTCCCGCCAGCGTGGCAGCCCACATCGTTTGCTCGCGCGCTTCGCGGTCGGTGGCGTCTTCGACGGCGCGACGGAGGTATTTGCCGAGCAGGCGAAGTGCTTCGCGGCAACCGAGATCACTCCAAGGATTCGCGCCCTGGCTCATCGGCCGCGCCGTGGGCCGGCCCGGCTTCGCACGCGAAACGAAAGGCCGTGCCGTGTACGACTCGAGCGCGTGGCAGAGCACGTCCATGCCGCTCGCAGCGACGACCTCGGACGGCAAACTATCGGTGCAATCGGGATCGACGAGCGCCTCCGTGGGCCGGAGCATGACCGACGCAATTCCGGTCTTTGCGTGCAGCGACACGTAATCGAAGATGGCAATTCCCGTGACCTCGCTTCCCGTACCGCTCGTCGTCGGACAGGCCAGGTGCGGCTTGAGAGCTCCAGGAACGGCACGACCTGCACCAACCGGCGCGTTCACGTAATCGTCGAACTCCGCCGGATGGCTCGAATAGAGGTTTGCCGCTTTGCACGTATCGATGACCGAACCACCGCCCAGCGACACGTAGCCATCGAGCTTGGCCTCGTTCGCGAAGCGCACCGCCTCGCGGAACGAGCCGTCGGTGGGCTCCACACGAACGTCGTCGAACACCACCACGTCGAGACCGGCCTTCCGCAACGACGCCGAGACCGTCTCGAAAATGGCGAGCTGCCGTATGCGCCGATCCGTGAAGAGGCCCACGCGACGGGTGCCATGACTCGCAACACGGTCGCCAACCTCGGCTAGACAACCACGACCGAACGTCACACGCGAAGCGTCGACGGTGAACGCCTCGTCGCCACCGGCTTGCGCCGCATAGAAGTGCCCACACGCCATTTCGGTCACCTCCTCGTGTCTCTTTGGCTCGTGTCTCTTTGGCTCAGGTTTCTTCGGACAACGGCACGAGATTCTTGGGTCGCTTGGCCCCCCACTTCAAGAGCGCATCGAGCGCAGGGCACAGCTCGCGGCCCCACTCGGTGAGCGAATACTCCACCTTCGGCGGCACCTGGGGGTGAACCGTGCGCACGACGATCCCGTCGGCCTCGAGCTCACGGAGCTGCTGAATCAGCATCTTCTGGGAGACGTCGGGAATCGACCGCTCGAGCTCGGAGAACCACGGAGGTCCAAGAGGACTCGGCGAAGGCCGAGCCGCATTGAACCGGAGTGGACAGAGTCCAGCCTTGCTGGACGGAGTCCACGGAGGTCCAAGAGGACTCGGCGAAGGCCGAGCCGCATTGAACAGGTGGAAGAGGATCGTCATCTTCCATCGGCCATCGAGGACTCGAAGCACCTCTTCCGTACCGCGCGCAGCGTTCTCGGCACGCACGGACTCGTCGCCCGCGCTCGGTGCTTCGCTCGCGTCGCCCGAACGATAAATGGAGGGCTTACCTTTTGGTGAGTACCCCACTTTTTCGTGCGTTCTTGTCACATCGAAAGTGTAGCGCAATAGTCCTCGAGTCGCGGCGAGCGACGCGCATTCCTCACGAACGGGCAGCGCGGGAAACCGTGCCCGGCCGAGAAGCGCCGTCGTGACGTCGCCCAATCCATGCATGCGCGGCATCCCGGAAGCGGGGGCACGCGCGGAGGACCATTCCATGAGCGATACCATTCAGAGTCACGAGTTCGACGGCAAGCGCGTCCTCGTCACCGGAGGAACCAAAGGCATGGGCGAGGCGGTCGTCCAGAAGTTCGTGCGTTCGGGAGGCACTGTCGTCACCACCGCGCGCTCGGCGCCATCGAATGCGAACCGCGACGTTCACTTCATCGAGGCCGATCTCTCGACGGCCCAGGGAGCGGCGCGCGTCGTCGACGAAGTGCTTGGTCGCTACGGAGGCATCGACGTTCTCGTCGACAACGTCGGCGGCTCGACCGCCCCGAGCGGCGGCGTGCTCGCTCTCGGCGACGACGACTGGCAGAAGGCCTTCGACCAGAACCTCTTCGGCGCCGTTCGGCTCGATCGCGGATTCTTGCCCGGCATGATCGAGCGGCGAAATGGCGTCATCGTCCACATCTCGTCGATCCAGCGCACGCTCCCTTTGCCCGAGGCGACGATGGCGTACGCCGCGGCCAAGGCGGCCCTCAGCAACTACAGCAAGGCGCTGTCGAAGGAGGTCGGCCCCAAGGGCGTGCGCGTGGTGACCGTGTCGCCCGGATACATCGAGACCGAAGCGGCACGCGGGCTCGTCGGGCGCCTCGCCGCGCAGTTCGGCGGCGACGAGACCGCTGCACGACAGAGCCTCATGGATTCGCTCGGCGGCATCCCGCTCGGTCACCCTGGGCGCCCGGAGGACGTCGCGGAGCTCGTGGTGTTCCTCGCGTCCGATCGCGCGGCCTTCATCACCGGTAGCGAGATCGTCATCGACGGAGGCACGGTCCCCACCGTGTGACGGCCCCAAATGACCATCGGGGCGGTGGATTCGCTCCACACGCCCCCGATGCGGGTCAGGCCAGGCTTGCTGCGCGTGTCACTTGCCGAGCGCCGCGTGGACGCGGTCGGCGAGGACCTTCACGGCGTTCTCGACCGGAACGAGCTCGGCCTTCTTGGGGTCGGGCTCGGTGCGGGGCTTGACCTCGATGTTGCCGTTCGCGAGGCCCTTGGCGCCGATGGTAACGCGAAGGGGCATGCCGAGGAGATCGGCGTCCTTGAACTTCACGCCCGGGCGTTCGTCGCGGTCGTCCCAGAGGACGTCGACGCCCTTCTCACGAAGCTCGTCGTAGATCTTCTTCGCGGCCGCGTGCACGTTCTCTTCCTTGCCGATCGTGACGAGGTGCACGTGGTACGGCGCGAGGCTCATCGGCCACTTGATGCCGTCGGCGTCGTTGTTCTGCTCGATCGCCGTGGCGACGAGGCGTGAGACGCCGATGCCGTAGCAGCCCATGACGATCGGCTTCTTCTCCTGCTTCTCGTCCGAGTACATCGCGCCCATCGCGGCCGAGTACTTGGTGCCGAGGATGAAGATGTGACCGCCTTCGATGCCTCGGTAGGTCTTGAGGTGGCCACCTTCGCAGTTCGGGCAGGGGTCCCCCGAGGTGGCGAGGCGAATGTCGGCGACCTCACCATCCCAGTCGCGGCCCTTGTTGACGCCCGTGAAGTGGTGGTCGGTCTCGTTCGCGCCGGTGGCCGCGTTCTTGACGAGCGCAGCAGCGCGGTCGACGACGACCTTGCCCTTGAAGCCCACGGGGCCGGCGAAGCCCACCGCAGCGCCGGTTGCCTTCTGCACGTCCGCATCGGTCGCGAGGAAGACCTCGTCGACGCCGAGCGCGCGAGCCAGACGGATCTCGTTGACGTCGTGGTCGCCGCGGACGACGGCCATGACGACGTCTTTGCCCGTCGTGTAGACGAGCGACTTGAGGAAGCGCTCCTTCGGCGTGGAGAGGAACTTCGAGACGTCCTCGATGGTCCCGACCTTCGGCGTGTGGACCTTCTTCTTCTCCTCGAGCGCCTCGCTGCTCTCGGTCTGGTCCTTGACCTTCACCGTGGCGATCTCGACGTTCGCCGCGTAGTCGCACGTATCGCAGGCGACGATCGCGTCTTCGCCCGAGTCCGCGAGGACCTGGAACTCCGCGCTGGTCGAGCCGCCGATGGCGCCGGGGTCGGCGGCCACCATGCGGTAGACGAGGCCCATCCGGTCGAAGATCCGGCAGTAGGCCTTGCGCATCGTCTCGTAGCTGTCGAACGCCGCCTCTTCGCTCACGTCGAACGAGTACGCGTCCTTCATGAGGAACTCGCGACCGCGGAGCAGACCGCCACGCGGACGGGGCTCGTCACGGAACTTGTTCTGGATCTGGTAGAGATTCATCGGCAGGTCGCGCCAGCTCTTGATCTCGCGGCGCGCGATGTCGGTGACGATCTCTTCGTGCGTGGGTCCGAGGTGGAACTCGCCGCCCTTGCGATCCTTCAGGCGGAAGAGCGTGTCGCCGTAGAGGTCCCAGCGCCCCGTCTCCTTGTAGTACTCCGCCGGCAAAAGGGCCGGCATGAGGATCTCCTGAGCACCCGAACGATCCATCTCCTCGCGGACGATCGCTTCGACCTTCTTCAGGACGCGAAGGCCGAGCGGGAGGAAGTCGTACATGCCGGCGCCGACTTTGCGGATGTAACCGCCGCGCACGAGCAGCGTGTGGCTCGCGTTCGCCGCGTCCGCAGGAGCTTCTTTGACGGTGGGAATGAGGGCTCGGGAGTAGAGCATCGCGCGACAGCATCTAGCACGCCCCCCGCGGCGCCGGCGGCCAAAGCTTTGCCGTTCAAAGCGGAACCGCCGGGCTCCCTGCCCGTTTTTCCTCGTCGGAGGCCTCGTTCGGAAGGATGGGCGCGTGCCGGGGCTTCATGCCGAGCATCGCGCGGAGGATGTCCACGGACGTGACGATGCCGAGGGCCACGCCCTTTTCGTCGACCACGACGAGATGGCCGTGCAGGTTACCGTGACGCGCCTCCGCCGCTTTGCGGGCGGCGACCTCGAGCGATTCGGTGTCGCGAACCGTTTCGACCGCGCCTGCCTCTCCCGCTTGCCTCGGCGTTCGCCTACTGCCCTGCTCCAGATCGTGGAGCGAGACGAGCCCGACGGGACGATGTGACTCGTCGAGCACCGCGACGGCCATGATTCCCCACCCCACGATCGGTCCACGCGCGAGCGTCAGGCGGTCGCCCTCGTGGATGTACAGGAGCGTGGGATTCATGAAGTCCCGGACGACGACGGCCATAGTTCGAAGGCTGCAAGACACGAGCCCTGCCGGGACCACGCCTGAGTCCGATGCGTCCCTTGAGTCGTCGAAAGAATCGCGTCCGTCAGGGTGGCGCAGCCATTGCGTAGGGCTGATCCATGCACCTCTCGCCCGAAGTCGAGCTCGGCCTGGTCGTGGCCAGTGCCGTCGTGTTCGTCGCGACGCTCGTGGCGGTGCCCATGCTCGTCGTCCGACTCCCCGCCGACCACTTCGTTCGCCCGCCGACGCGCCGCTCGGTGCTCATCCACTTCGGGCGCAACGTCGTCGGCGGAATCCTCGTCGCGGTTGGCCTGGCAATGCTGGTGTTACCGGGCCAAGGGGTAATCACGATCCTGATCGGTCTCTCGGTGCTCGATCTTCCCATCAAGCACCGTCTCATCCGGCGGATTCTCTCTCAGCCGCGACTCGAACACGCGATCCAGCGCCTCCGCGAGCGCGCGGGCAAGCCTCCGCTCGAGATCCCCGACAGCGACGAGCCGAGTCCTCCGGCGAGCGAGCGCCGGGCGGTCAATTCGCGAAGATCTCGCGCGCCATCAGGCTCGGCGGGACGGTCGCACGCGTGAGCAGCTCCGTGTGGAACTTCTTGAGCGAGTAGTTCGCTCCCTCACGCTCCCGATAGCGCTCTCGCATCTTGAGAATCATCTGACGGCCCGTCAGATACGCGAGCGGCTGCGTGGGCGTCATCGTGTAGCGCTTCACTTCCGAGAGCGCGAGCTGCCGCTCGAGATGCACCTCGTCGGTCAGCATCTTCGCCGCCCCCTCGAAGCTCAATTCCCCGACGTGCAGGCCGATGTCGATGATGACACGCGCAGCACGCACGAGCGTCCATTCGAGCTGCATGAGCCGCTCTTCGTCGGTGAAGTAGCCGAGCTCCGCCATCAGCTCCTCGGAGTAGAGCGCCCAGCCCTCCGAGAAGATCGCGTGGTCGAAGATCTTGCGCGTCAGTGACGGATTGCGTCTCGCGAACGACAGTTGGAGATGGTGGCCGGGATAAGCCTCGTGCACCGCGGTGTCGACGAGATCGCCGTGATCGTTCTCGCGGAGGATCTCTTCCTGCTTGTTCTTGGGCAGCGAGCGGTCGACGGGCGTGACGAAGAAGAAGCCTTTCGTCGTCGGATCGAAGGGCGGCGGCTGATCGTAGGCGGCCGTGATGGTGCTTCGCATGAACGGCGGCGTGTCGATCACCTCGAGATCGTCGCCCGGCGGAAACGGCACCACGTCTTTGGCGACGAGATAGTCCCGCGCCCGCTTCACTTCGACGCGGTAAGCCTCGAGCAGCCCTTCGGCGGTCGGATGATGGCTCTTGAGGCGCCCCACCACGTCAGGCCAGCCCTTCGCCTTGCGGTCGATGCGCTTGGCGACTTCGTTCATCTGGACGTTGGTCTCGGCGAAGACCTTCTTGCCCATGGCGAGCAGCTCGTCGGCGCCTTCGTCGAGGAAGTAGTCGTTGTGCAGGAGAAACTCGAAGTGCTCGCGACCGGCCGCAAAGCGACCGTTCGACCGAGGCAGCACTTCTTTCTGCAGGAACGTCTTGTAGTCCTCGTAGGCTGCTTGCGCCGACGCCAGCGCCACCTCGACACGTGCCTTCTCGTTCGGAAGCGAAGCGATCAGGAACGGACGCTGCTCCTCGAGAAACCCTTTCGCCGAAGCCGCACGATCGATGCCCACCTCCGTCCAGATCCGAGGCGGTCGCTGCAGATTCGTCTTCGCCGCGGCGACCACGGCGGGGATCTTTTCGAGACGGGCCACGACGTTGCGCGCTCGTTCGGCCGCCGGCGCGTAGTCGCGCGCGGTCATGAGAAAGATGACGCTGAGTGGGCTCGCGTAGAGATCGGGCTGACGAGCGAGAGGCTCTTGCGTGCGACGGTGGCGAATGTCGACCTCGAGCGCCGACACGAGCATCGCCAGATCCGTCTTGGCCGGCGCACTCGCGCGCGGATTCGCGAAGCGTTGCTTCAGCCGGGCGAGCATCGCCTCTTCGCGAGCGACGATCTTCGCATCCCCCTCCTTCGTCCGATCGTCGAGCTCGGCGTCGTGCGAATGAACACCGAGCCCCGTGGCCGTTTCCGGCGACGTCTCCACGAGGAGCTCGAGATACTCCTTGCCGGCACGCGCGATGGCTTCGTCGTCGGGGTTCTCGCTCGCGACGACCGCTTCCTTCTCGGCTTCTTTGGGCGGTGGCGACGTGCGAACCGATGCATTCGGCAACGTGTTCGCCGACGCGGTGTGCGCGCCACCTCCGCCACATGCTCCGAGCGAAGGCAGAGCTCCGAGGACAGCGACCAGGACGAGAGCGGAAAAGCGAGCGGAGCGAGTCACGAGGAGGTGCATCCTAGCGAGCCGCTTTCGTCACGATCCATCGAGTTTCATGGGGTCATTGCAATTTCAGAAGCCCCTATCGAAGCGCCTATCGGAACGGCGATCGGAGGGCGATCCGACACCGCGGCCTGCGCGTAGGAACGGGGACGCTGCACGCACTTCTTGCCGGCACTGCGACAAAAGCCCCTTGATCTCGAGTCGGTCGTGCACCGATCCTCGGGTGGGGCGTCGAGCGCGTGGTTGCCGGCCAAAGGGGTGGGGCTGAAGACGGTGCGCTTCTTCGAGCTCCTCGAACGCACGATCAGCGCCCTCACCGGCGCCTCCCCGCGCGCGGACGAAGTTCCCCCGTACGTCGCGCCGGCGACCTTCAGCTCACCGGGATCGCGAGCGACACTGGTTGCTGCTCGATCTGGCAATTCTCGTCCGAACACACGCTCATCTTGAACGTGCCTTGCACGCGCGCCGTTCCGGCAGCGCTCGGCTTGAAGCGCACGGTCATCGTTCCCGCCTTCGCGCCCTCTTCGCGGAAGTCACCGGCCGCGCGCGAGAAGGTGGTTCCGTCTTGGGCGAGGAACGTGACGCCCGGCTCCGGCGTAGCGACGAACTTGTACGGGTACTCTTTGTTGACGTGGTAGTCGCCCGCGACCGCGAGGTGGATCGTCATCGCGCATTCGCTGCCCGCGCGACAGCCGGCCGACGCCACGTCGAGCCCGAAATTCCTGCCGTTCACGTGCGCGCTCGCAGGCACGAGCTTGGCGCCATCGGCGGGCTTGCCGGCACTCGCCACCGCCTTCGCGCCGGCACTTCCACTCTCCACGGCGCTCGCAACCGGAGCTGCACTCGGAGCGCTACTTGCGCTGGGCACGGGGGTGGGCGGCGGCGCGGGTGAAGCGACGAGACTCGTGCTCGCCGTCGTCGCTGCACTGGTGCTCGTACTCGTGCTCGTCGATGCGCTCTCGCTGCCACCCTTCGTGCACGCGAAGAGCCCCGCAGCCATCACGATCGTCCATGCTCGCGTCATGACGCCCTCGCTCTTCAGATGGTCGTCCGCAAAACCGCCCCGAGGGTCTCGCGCAGATAGGTCACCGCGAGTCCAACGGTGCGCTCGGTCGAATCCGGCTTGTCTTTCAGGGGCGGTGCGACCTCCATCACGTCGCCACCGATGATGCCGACCGTCTCGCCGAGACGGCGGATCAGCTTCACCACGAACTCCGGGCTCAGGCCATCGGGCTCCGGGGTCCCCGTTGCGTCGACGAACGCGCAATCCGTGCCGTCGACGTCGTTCGAGAAATACACGCCCGTCACGTTGCGCGCGCGCAGGTGCTCGATGATCGCTTCGATGGCGCCGTCGGGATCGCGACGGCACTCGTCGGCCCAGAACTGACGCACGCCGAGCCCCTCTTCCCAGTAGCCGCGTTCGTGACGCGTGGCGCGCGTGCCGACCTGCACCATGCGCCCATCACGACCGAAGAGCTCGTTGGCGTGATACGACCAGGTGGCAAAGCAGTAGCGAACACCGAGGCGCGTCTCCAGCAAGTCGGTGTGAGCATCCGGTTGGACGATGCCCCAGCGGTCTTTCCGCGCACGCGAGAGCGCCGACGCCACGGGCCAGGCCGTGGAGTGATCGCCACCGAGGACGATCGGCGCGACGTTCGGATTGAGCTGGAAGACGAGATCGAGCGCGCGCTCCTCGATCGACAGCGGCGAGACGGGGAGCGTTGCCCGCACGTCCTCCGGAACGTTCGGATAGAGCGCATCGCGCGAGGCCTTCTTCTGCGCCTCGGAGAGCATGTCGTCGTGAAGAAGCTGGGGCACGACGAAGACGTCGCCGATGTCGACGACGCCGAGCTCCGATGCACGCGACGGGTAGTCGGGGACGGCCGCCAGCAGCCCCGTTCGTAGCGCTTGCGGGCCTAGGTTCGCTCCGCGCCGGAAGCCAGCGCCCACGTCCGACGGAACGCCGAGCACGACGGCCTTGGCCGTGGGAATGCGTGCAAGCGCCGCACGGAAGCGATCGTCGACCTCGGCCGCATTACGTGCATGATACAGTTTCTGTTGCAGGGCCTCCTGCTCGGCGCGACCGGTGGAGACCAGGAACAGCCCGCCGCCGGCAGGCTTGAGGAGGGTTGCGAGCTCTTCGAGCGGCGACACGCCCCGAACCTAGCACGTACGAAACGGCGTCGGAGCTCGACAACACCCTACGAACTTCGGAGACTCCGCATTAACCTGGGCAACGCATGGTCTCGCTCGAGGGAGTGAGCAAGTCGTTCGAAGGCAGGGCGGTCATCCACCGAACCTCGCTGCAGATCGGCGCGCGCGAACGAGTCGCCCTCATCGGGCCGAGCGGCTGCGGAAAGTCCACGCTCCTGCGCATGATTCTCGGGCTGGTGATCCCCGATACTGGCACGGTCACGGTCGGCAAGGTTCAGGTCACCGAAGCGACCGCGCGCGAGGTTCGTCGGCGGATCGGCTACGTCATCCAGGACGGCGGCCTCTTCCCTCACCTGACGGCCGAGGACAACGTCACCCTCGTGGCCCGTCTCGGAGGCATGCCGACCGAGCGAATGCGCGCTCGCGTGGATGAGCTCGTCGACCTCGCCGGCCTCCCCAAGACGCTTCTCGCTCGCTACCCACGTGCGCTCTCCGGCGGCGAACGTCAGCGCGTCGGGCTCATGCGTGCCCTGATGCTCGATCCCGACGTCCTCCTCCTCGACGAGCCGCTCGGCGCGCTCGACCCGATCATCCGCGCGAGGCTCCAAGAAGACCTTCGGACGGCCTTCCAGCGCCTCGGCAAGAGCGTGGTCATCGTCACCCACGACATGGGCGAAGCGGCCTATCTCGCCGATTCGATCGCGGTCATGCGCGACGGACGGATCGTCCAGCAGGGAGGCGTGCGCGACCTCATCGATCACCCGGCCGATCCCTTCGTCTCCGAGTTCGTCGGCGCCCAGCGCAGCCTCGCAGGGGCCATCGCGTGAGACGTGTCGCGCTTTGGCTCTCGGTCCTTTCGTTCGTCCTGACGTTCACGACCTGGACGCGCGCCGCGGAAACTCGACCGGTGAAGATCGGCTCGAAGCGATTCGTCGAGTCGTACGTGCTCGCGGAGATGGCCGTGCAGATCGCGCGCGCGGAGGGCATCGAGACCACGCACGAGCTCGGCCTGGGAGGTACGGCCGTGGTGTTCCGCGCGCTCGAAGACGGCGCCATCGACGCATACCCCGAATACACCGGCACGCTCGCCGAGACGGTCGCCAAGGGCAGCCGCGCGGATCTCGGTAGCCTTCGTGCGGCGCTGGCGCCTCGCGGTCTCCTGCTGTCCGACCCGATCGGATTCGAGGACAAGTACGCCATCGCCGTACGCGGCGAGGTGGCAAAGAAGCTCGGGCTCACGAAGCTGTCCGATCTCGCCGCGCATCCCGAGCTGAAAATCGCGCTGAGCCACGAGTTCGCCGGACGCAGCGATGGGTGGCCTGGTCTCGAAGCACGCTACGGCCTGCGCCCCGCCACGCCCGCGTCGGTGATGGACCACGCGCTCGCCTACGAAGCCATCGCGCGAGGCAACGTCGACGCCGTCGACGTCTACACGACCGACGCCAAAATCGTCCGTTATGGCCTCGTCGTCCTCGACGATGATCGGCACTTCTTTCCGCCTTACGACGCCGTCTTCGTCTACCGCGCCGACCTCATCAAGCGCGAGCCGAAGTTCGCCGCCGTCTTCGAGCGGATGCACGGCGCCGTCGACGTGAGCACCATGCAGCGGCTCAACGCACGCGCCGATCTCGACGGCGTTCCGTTCGCACGCGTTGCGGCCGACGAGCTCGCAAAGCTCGGCATTCTTGGGACGCCGTCGTCTTCGTCGTCGCGGCCGAGCCTCTGGCGCGGCACGTACGAAGTCATCCTGCGGCATGGTCCGAGGCATCTCACGCTCGTCGCCATCTCGCTCTTCTTCTCGACGCTGATCGGCGTCCCCCTCGGCATCCTCGCGTTTGCGAAGCCTCGCGCCGGGGCGGCCGTCCTCGGCATCACGGGCATCGTGCAGACGATTCCGTCGCTCGCCCTTTTCTGCTTCTTCATTCCGCTCGTCGGAATCGGCGAGACGCCTGCCCTGCTCGCGCTCTTCCTCTACGGGCTCTTGCCCATCGTACGAAACACACACGCCGGTCTCGAGTCGATTCCCGACGAGCTGCGGGAAGCGGCGGTCGCCCTAGGCCTGTCGCCCCTCGAACGGCTTCGTCACGTGGAGCTTCCCCTCGCCTCGCGGACCATCGTGGCAGGAATCAAAACCAGCGCCGTCGTCGCCGTCGGTAGCGCGACGATCGCTGCCTTCATCGGTGCCGGAGGGTTCGGCGAGCCGATCAGTACCGGCCTGTCGCTCAACGACATCCCCACCATTCTCGAGGGCGCCATCCCAGCGGCCGGCCTCGCGCTCGTCGTGCAGGGCGTGTTCGCGCTCGTCGAGCACGTCACCGTTCCGCGCGGTCTCCGCGAGACACGCGTGCCGAGCGGCAGCTGACGGTCAGCGCGCGAGAGGCTTCAGGCGGACCTCGCCGGAGATCACGCGCACGATCGTGCCGTCGTCCTTGCGTACGACGAGGCGACCTTCGGGATCGATGCCATTCGCGGTGCCCCGTAGCTCGCCGGCATCGCTCTCGACCTCACGACCGAGGAGCGCGTCGCTGCGAGAGAGCCGCCCGTGGACGAGCCCCAGTCCGCGGTGCGCAACGTGCTCGACGTCGTGCTCGAGGCCGGCAAGCACGTCCGCCAAGATCGACGCGCGATCAGGTGGGCCTTCGAGCCCTCGGTCGCCTCGTTCGATGGCCACCGACGTTGCGAGCTCCGCGACTTCTTCCGGAAGCGCCTTCGTGTGGACGTTGATACCGATCCCCACGACCACGTAGTCGACGCGCGATCCGACGAGGCCCGACTCCACCAAGATGCCGGCGATCTTGCGCATGCGCCCGTCGCTCCGGCGCTTCACCAGCACGTCGTTCGGCCATTTCACGAGCACGTCGGCGTCGTCGCCCACGGCGCGCGCTACGGCATCACGCACGGCGAGACCGCACGCGAGCGAGACGGGCGGCACGCGCACGGGCGAACACGGAATGCGGAGCAGGACCGAGAAGAGAAGGTTCTCACCGCGCGGCGAGAGCCACGTGCGGCCCTGGCGACCTCGGCCCTTGCGCTGCGATTCGGCCACCCACAACGCACCGTGCGGTTCGCCATCCTTGGCGCCCCGCTTCGCGTCGTCGTTGGTGGATTCGGTTTCGTCTTGCAGATGCAGGCGACCGCCGAGGCGAAGTCCGCGTTCGGCGATCGCCTCCGCGAGGCGCGCGAGATCCGGGCCCACGAGCGACGAGGCCTGGATTCCCGGGGGACTCACGACACGAAGTCGAGGCCGATGTCGGCCGCGGGCGTGGAGTGTGTGAGCGCGCCCACGCTGATGGCATCGACTCCGGCGCGTGAGAGCTCGGCGATGCGCTCGAGCGTGATACCGCCAGATGCTTCGAGCAGGGCGCGACCGCGCGTACGGCGAACGGCTTCCTCCACCGTGCGCGTGTCCATGTTGTCGAGGAGGACGATGTCGGCACGAGCGGCGAGGGCTTCTTCGAGCTGCTCGAGCGAATCCACCTCGCACTCGATGCGGCTCGTGTGCGGGGCACGGGCGCGAGCAGCCTCGATCGCCGCGCGCACGCCACCAGCCGCCACGATGTGGTTGTCCTTGATGAGGACGGCAGAGCCGAGATCGTTGCGATGGTTCTTTCCGCCGCCCTTGCGAACGGCGTACCGCTCGAGCAGGCGAAGACCGGGCGTGGTCTTTCGGGTGTCGGTAACGCGCGTGGTGCTGCCCGCCGGAACGGCGTCCACGTAGCGCCGCGTCATGGTCGCGACGCCGCACATGCGCTGGATCAAGTTGAGGGCGACGCGCTCGCCGGTCAGGATGGCCCGCGCCGAGCCTTCGACCGTGAAAAGGCGGGTTCCGGAGCCCACCTTGGCCCCCTCCTCGACGAGTGTTTCGAATCGCAGCGTTGCATCGAGCAGCGCAAAAACCCGGGCGGCAACAGGCATGCCGCAGGACACGACGTCTTTGCGGGCCACGCCATGGGCGATGGCCTTTTGCCCTTCGGGGACGCACGATTCCGTCGTCACGTCGCCCGCTCCGAGGTCCTCTTCGAGGGCCCGAACGACAATCGCGTCGACCAACGGCAGCGGTAGCTCGGAACTCATCGGTCTCGAGTTAGCCCCAGCCCCGCCCGGCCACAAGCATTACGCTTGCGAGACGCTCGCCAAAGCGCGACCATACGCGGGAGATGTCCGCCACGATTCTCGTCGTGGAAGACGAAGGGATCGTCGCTGAGAGCATTCGGGCCGTGCTCCTTGGCGCCGGTTACGACGTCCCCGAAACAGCACCTTCCGGAATGAGCGCACTCGAGGCGGCAGCCCGCATCGAGCCACGCCTCGTGCTCATGGACATTCAGCTGGAAGGTCCGATCGACGGGATCGAGACCGCCCGCCGTCTGCGCGAGGAGTTCGGCGTCCGCGTCATCTACCTGACCGGATCGACCGACGAGGAGACGCTCTCTCGTGCCAAGGAGACCGCACCGCTCGGCTATCTGAAGAAGCCGTTCAACGCGCGCGAGCTCCGAATCGCCGTCGAGATCGCGCTCCAGCAGGCTGGGCTCGAGAATGCGCTGGCCGCCCGCGAACAGTGGTTCGCGACCACGCTCGAGTCCATCGGCGACGCGGTCCTGACGAACGACACCGACCGCCGCGTGACCTTCCTCAATTCGGCGGCCGAATCGCTGCTCGGTGTCTCGCGCGACGCAGCGCTCGGCCGCCCCCTCGGCGACATCGTCCGTCTCGTGGACGAACACGATGCCGCGTTCACGAAGCTGGTTCACGCCGCCTTGCACGAGCGCGTGACCACGCCGCTTCCTCTCGCGGCAAGACTCCGCCCTCGGCGGCCGAACGGCGAGGGATCCTCCCCCGACGTGCAGGCGAATCGCGCAGCACGCTCCTACACGGAATGCCTCGAAATCGAGGTCGAAGGGACCGTCGCGCCGATCAACGGCGAAGGGGGCGTCGTCGCCGGCAGCGTCATGGTGTTCCGCGACGTACGCACGCGGCGCCGTCTCGAACGACGGCTCGCGATGGCCGAGCGTCTTGCCGCCATCGGCACGATGGCCGCGGGGATGCAGCACGAGATCAACAATCCCCTGGCGACCATCATCGCCAACGTCCACTACGCGCTCGACGTCATCCACGGCAAAGCCGGGCGTCCTCCGGCATCGCTCTCGGACCTCGCCGAAATTGCGGCGGCCCTCCAGGATGCGAGCGAAGGCGCCGAACGCGTCCGCCGCACGGTCGACGACCTCAAACACATCAGTCGCGGCGACGACATCGAGAAGCGCCCGGTCCAGCTCACGGCTGCACTCGAAGAGGCCGTCCGCGCGACCGCGAACGCCGTTCGCCATCACGCCACGATTCGTCGCGACTACGCGCCAGCACCGCCCGTCGTCGCGAGCGAGGCGGAGCTTACGCGCGTCTTCATGAACCTCATTCTCAACGCCGCCCAGGCCATGGGCGACGGTGACGCCGAACACCACACGATCCTCCTCACCACGTCGACCGACGCTTCGGGGCGCGCGGTGGTCGAAGTGCACGACGACGGCCCGGGGATCCCGAACGAAGTGCTGCATCGGATCTTCGATCCGTTCTTCACGCCCAACCTTCCGAAGCAAAGCCCGGCGGTGGGTCTCGGGCTCTCGATGTGCCACGCGATCGTGACGTCGCTCGGCGGCGAGATCGAGGCCGACAGCGAGGTCGGTCGGGGCACCACGTTCCGCGTCTCGCTCCCGGCCGCCCCCGTCACGACGTCGCGCACGCCCACGCTTCCTCCCGCTCGCAGAAGTGACGCGCCCGCCGCGCCCACCGCGCGTCGCGGCAAGGTCCTCGTCATCGACGACGAACCGTCGATCGGCAAAGCCATCCGGCGCATTCTGATCCGCGACCACGACGTGACGCTGGAGACCGACGCTCGCGAGGCACTCGCGCTGATCGCGCAGGAGAGCTTCGACGTGGTCTTCTGCGACCTGATGATGCCGCGTATGAGCGGCATGGATTTCTTCGACGCGGTTTCGCGCTCGGCGCCGCCGCAGGCGAAGAAGATCGTGTTCCTCACCGGCGGAGCGTTCTCTCCGCGCTCCGAGGAGTTCCTTCAGTCGGTCGAGAACACGTGCCTCCCGAAGCCGTTTTCTCGGGAGATCGTCACGTCGGTCGTTCGAACGATGGTCGGCGAGTAGAGCGCTCCGCGCGCTCGGTCACCAGCGCTCACCAACGCTCGACGCGCCAGCGCCGCTTTCGTGCAACGCGTGCGAGCCTCGGATCCGGGTTGACGACCACCGGATTGGCCACGAGCTCGAGCAGCGGCAGGTCGGTGAAGGAGTCGCTGTAGAACGTGGCTTCTTCGAGTGCGAAGCCGAGCGTCTGCGCCAGGCTTCGCGCACGTTCGACCTTCCCCGCACCGATGCAGAGCGGGGCGACGAACTTGCCCGTGAAGCATCCGCCGTCGTCGACTTCGAGCTCCGTCGCGACGACGTGCGGGATCTCGAGCCGTCGCGCGAGGGGCCGCGCCGTATAGGCCGAGGCCCCCGTGACGATGGCGAGAAGATCGCCCTGCTCACGATGTCGTTCGACCGCGCGGCGCCCCTCGTCGCACACGTGAGGCTCGACGTAGCGACGAAACCAGTCGTCGCACCGTGCCGTCAGCTGGACCTCGGGCGTTCCGGCGAGCGACGTCAGAGCGCGCGCGGCGATCTCGGGCGCGTCGATGATTCCGACCGTGTACTGGGCGACCCAGTAGAGAACACGCAGCGCGTCGGCCCGGGTGGCCTCGCCGATCGAACGCTGGTAGCGGACGTAGAGACTCGCGGTCTCCTTGCGTACGAGTGTCCGGTCCATGTCGAAAAGCGCAGCGCGCATGAGTTCGGGCCACCATAGCGGAGTCCCGGGCGCACATCACCGCGCATCACGACGCGCGGTCAGATCGGCTCGGCCAAAGCTTCGCGTAACAAACTGTTGACGGCGCCTTCGAATGTTTCGTCGCCCGTTTTCCGCAAGAGCGTCTGGATCTGCTTGCGAATCGTGTCGGGTCTCACCCCCCGACGCCCGCTGAACTCGTCACGCGCAACCCCGTCCGCGCCGAGCTCGAGGAGCTCCACCTCGGTGGGGCTCAAGCCATAGTCGGCCGTCCATCGCTCGATGATGGCGCGAGTTCGACGCTCGCGAGCTTCCTTCCGTTCGCGCGCCGTCTGGGCCACGAGCGCGAGCTGACTCGCCTCGCACGGCTTGAGGAGGTAGTGCGCGCGGAGCTCGTGAGCCCGACGAATGACGCCGTGATCGTTGCTGCCGGTCAAAACGAGGACGACGATGCCTGGCGAGCGGACGCGCGCGGGCTCGATGAGGTCGAAACCGCCCCCGTCGGGAAGCCTCACGTCGACGATCATCGCGTCGAATGTTCTCGTCCGCAGCGCAAGGCGCGCCGCCGCACACGTACCGACGGCATCGACATGCCCGTGGGAGCTCATCCCACGAACGACCGACCTTCGAACGGCGTCGTCGTCCTCAACGACGAGAAACGAAAGGCCGTCCGTCATCAATCCCACGACGATCTCACGGCTAAAATCCGGAAGTCTTTACCCCTAGGGGTAATATCCGCGACGTTTTGAAACGACCTTCCTGACGTCACCAGCGACCAGGAGTTCCGAGACTCAGCGCGCTTCCCCCTACGAGCGGCCCAAGCGCGCACCGGCGGACCAACGCGAGCAGCCCGAACAGCGAGAGCTGCAAGACGAGGACCATGACGATGAAGCCGTGCGCGAGTGTCTCCACGGTGCCGAGATTGCCGCGCGATTTCGCTGCGAGCAATTACCCCTAGGGGTAATTGCCTCACCCGCGAAGGCGGGTTGCGACGCACGTGCAGTGCTCGTCGGGATGTACGACCGATGCGACCAGCGGAGGCACTAGACGTACAACCACACCGAACCGTGGCCGAGACATGACGGATTCATGCTGACTCATGGCCGCGCTCACGTGATTCGCGCAAAAAAAAACGACGCAAGCGAAGCAAACGAGCCAGCGAGCCAGCGAGCCAGCGAGCCAGCGAGCCAGCGAGCCAGCGAGCCAGCGAGCCAGCGAGCCAGCGAGCCAGCGAGCCAGCGAGCCAGCGAGCCAGCGAGCCAGCGAGCCAAGAGAGATGAATCTCGAGGGCCGAGTCCCACCGTCAGTGAAAAGGCAGCGCTGCCAGGCGAGCTGAGAACCGAGCTAAGGACCGAGCTAAGGACCGACAACGGTGGTGCGGATTGTTTTTCGAAGTGTGCGACAGACAGTCTCATTGCGATCGCCATTCCTCCCAGTGAGGATGTGATCGTGGGCTCCGAGTCGGCTTCCGATCGCTGAGTCCACATGCAGCAAGGAAGTGATCGTGGCCGAATGGAAAGCCCGCAGCTCGCCGATCCTGCGAGCGGAGCTGCGCTACGGCGAACTCGCGGACGTCGCATGCGCGGTCGACCTCTCCGAAGACTCCGTCTTCGTGGTGAGCGACGTTCTCCCTCCCATCGGCGCACGCGTCGATCTCACGCTGTCGTTTCCGCGCGCCGTTCGCCCCGTCAACGTCACGGCCGAGGTGCGCGAAGTTCGTCTCGAGCAAGGACCGGGCGTCGCCTCGGGCTTTCGAGCGAGCTTCGAAGCGTCGGCCCCCGCCGAACGGGAGCGCGTGAGCGACCTCGTTCGACGCATGCGCGATACGACGCGCGAGATCGGACGCAAAGAGCTTCGGGTTCTGCTCGTCGAAGACAACCGCCTCGTGCGTGACATGTTCGACTACGCGCTCGGCAAGCACTTCGCGGGTCGAGAGTGTCGCGTGAGGATGGACCACGCCATCGACGTACCAACCGCGTGGCTGAGGCTGCATACGAGGCACTACGACCTCGTCGTCGTCGACTACCACTTGCCAGACGAAGACGGCGCGACATTGATTGCGCGCCTTCGGAAGGAACCGACCCTGGCGGCGACGGCGGTCGTCGCCATCAGTGTCGGTAACCCCGAGGTTCGGCGCGCCACCCTCGCGGCGGGAGCGGACCTCTTCTTGAAGAAGCCGCTCGTCTTCCGCGATCTCTTCCACACGCTCGAGTTCGTGACGCTGGACGGAGCCGTTGATGTCCCCACGTCCTAGATCCCGCGTTCTGGTTCTCGACGACAGCGAACTCGCACTGGAAGTCATCCGCTCCGCGCTCGAAGGCGAAGGCTTCGAAGTGGACGCGGCGACCGACCTCGAAGCGTTCGAGAAACACCGAAGCAACCAGCCCTACGATGCGCTCGTCCTCGACGTGCAGCTGCCCGAGGCATTCGGAGACGATCTCGGCGCGACACTCCGGGGCGTCTACGGCATCGAAGTACCGATCATTCTCCTTTCGACGTTGCCAGAGGCCGAGCTGGCCAAGCGCGCTGTCGCGGCGAACGTGTGGGGTTACGTATCGAAGAGCGCGGGACTGCCGGCTCTCGTTTCGTGCATTCGCCGAGCAACGACGGGGGGGGACGCCAAAGACGGGAAGGACACGTGAACGTGACGACGCAGACATCACGCTCCGCCTACGGCAAGCTCCTCGTCGTCGAAGACGAAGACGCGGTGTTCCGCGTTCTCGAACGCATCGTGTCGAAGTTCCGGCCCGTGCGCCACGCGAACAGCCTCGAGAGCGCTACGGGCGAGCTCCGAGACCGCGGCCAGTGGTGTGGATTCCTGTTCGATCTTTCCCTCGGACCCCAGCGGCAAGCAGGCATTCAGCTCCTCGAGACGGTGCATGCGGAATTTCCCGGAGTTCCCGCGGCTCTCGTCACCGGACACATCGACGGCGCGGTGGTCAATCGCGTGGCCGCACTCGGGGCGACGATCATCTCGAAGCCTCTCGGGGAGAACGAGCTCCTGCCGTTCCTCCAGCGAGTCATTGCGCGCGAGCTCGGACTCGCGAAGAGCTTCGCCGAGCGCCTCAACGGCGTCAGCCGAAGCTTCAAGCTCTCTCCGAGGGAGCACGAGCTCCTCGCGTGGATCGTGGCCGGCGGCACGCGTGAAGGTTATCTCGCCTTCACGGGCATGGCCGAAACCACGCTCAAGACGCACGTGAAGCACGTCCTCGCGAAGAGCGGCACCTCGAGCCTCGCCGAGGCCGTGAATGCTGCCCTCCGCATGGTCTTCCTGAAAGAGTCGCCGGGGGACGACTTCCCCTTCACCACGTTCGAGCAGGTCGCGCGTCGCTACGACGGATCGCCTCAGTAGAGGCGATAGCCTTTCCCGAGCACCTCACTGAAGACGTTGCACGACGCGTGAAATGCAACGCTCGCGCCGATGCCACCCGTACGCTGGCGGAGCCAACCGAAGACGAGCGACGGGAAGAACACGGCGAAGCGCGCGGGCTCGCGAATCGTCGCGAAGTGACCGAGCGCGAAGATCACACTGGTGACGAGCACCGCCGGGCCGACGCGCGCACCGAAAATCTTGATGGTGGAGGGCATCGCTTCCTCGAGACGAGACTGCAAGTAGCCTCGATAGAAGGCCTCCTCGGGCAAGGCGATGATCACGAGCTGGCCAAAGATCTCGTTGACCAGATCGAGTGGCGCCATGTGGAGCGCGAAGGCGCCGCGCGGATGCCAGAAGATGCGCCAGCCGAAGAAGAACGGGCCGAAGAAGATCGCGCCGAGTAGCGCCGCCCACATCACGGACACGCCTGCGGCACGCGCCGCTCGCTTGCCATCCAGGGCGCCAGGCAACACGAGGCCGCCGAGCGCCAATCCCGCGCGCTCGACGTGCGCGTCGTCGCGGCGCCACACGAGCGCCCAGGTGGCGCCGAGAAAAACGAATCCGACGACCGTGGCGATATAGCGATCGGGCAAGAACGCCGATGCCGCCGTGACGAGCACCGTCACGACGAGCGAGACCACGAGTGCCTCGACGAGAGCCTGCCTTTGCGCGCCCACCGGCGCGCTCATCGACGCGCTCATCGACAAACGATGCGAGCCGCGTAGATCTCGGAGGGCACCATGCGGTTCTCCTGATCTTGCCACGCGAGGTACCACTCGTTCTTGTCGGGCACGCCGGCAAGCGAGGGCCGCGGGCTCGTGGCGTCGTAGACGCGGAGCAACGTGCTCGGAGCCGTCACGCCGTCACGCGAGAGGAACGACATCTTGATCTTGCCAGCGTCGTAATAAGCGACGGCGACCTGACCGCGATTGACCCCAAGCGAGGGACGCGCGCTCTTCTCGCCGAGCTTCTTGCGCCAAATGACCTTGCCCTCTTTGGGATCGATCATCGCCGCGAAAGCGCCGGCGGGGTCGACGTGCCACACGACGAAGCAGCCCTCGGCGCCGCAAGCGACGGCGGGCGCATCGACGGCGGACTTGTCGTCGGACGGCGTGACCGGCGCGACGTCGCCGAACTCGCGCGAGACCTTGTCCTTGTCCTTGGCCTCGTCGAGACCGCCCTTGTCGATGTCGGAGAGCGGGACGCGCATGCGAACGATGCTGCGCTCGCGATCCTTGTCGAGGCGGTAGGCGACGATGAGCGTGCTCGGACCGACGGCCACGCTCGGATAGCGAATCTTCGGCGGACCGGCCTTCGACTTCGGCGCGGCCACGTAATCGGTGAGGCGCGTCTCCTGGCTGACCGTGTCGAGATCGTTCGACAGACGGCGGACGAAGAGGTCGTCATCCTTGTCGCGATCGTCTTGCCAGACGACGAAGTAGCCGCCGTCCGGGCCCTTGTCGATCGACGGCCAGAACGAACCTGGGCGCGCGGCGCCGACAAGCACGCTCTGGCCTTTGCTCGCGTCGATACGTCCGTCGGCGTCGAGGAAGCGCGCGCGCACGCCGGCCTCGCGCCCCTTGGCGTCCCACCACATGAGGACCGAGCGATCGGCACTGTGGTTGACGAGCTGAGGTCGCTGGGCTTCGGTGGCCTCGGGCGTGAGGTCGCGGATCGGGCCGACCGCGTGGCCGTTGCCGTCGAGGAGCACACCGTAGACGTGCTC
The DNA here is from genome assembly GCF_001263205.1 of Labilithrix luteola. Taxonomy (GTDB): domain Bacteria; phylum Myxococcota_A; class Polyangia; order Polyangiales; family Polyangiaceae; genus Labilithrix; species Labilithrix luteola. The sequence continues at coordinate 6,662,896 of NZ_CP012333.1, read as the reverse complement.
ACGCTTGTCCTGCTCGTGGTCGTCCGTCCAGCTGACCAGGGCCCCCTTGGCGGTCGCGACGATCGACGGTCGCTCGGCGCGCTTGTCGCCCGACAGACGCGGCCGCGCGAAGAAGGTCGGCTTGCACATGCCGTTCAGCTTCTCGACGAACTTCGTCTGCTCGATGAAGCTCTTGCCGATGGCCGCTCCCGCGCCGCCGACGGCCATGGCGTCCTGGAACTTCTTCTGCGCTTCGCCGAACTGGCCTTGCGCGAAGAGTCGCTGGCCTTCGCCGATCGACGGCCCCCACTTGGGCTCCTCGACACTCGGCGAGCTCTTCGGCGTTCCGGAGGGAGCCGAGCTCGGCGCAGCGCTCGACGTCGACATGATGACCGGCGTGAACACCTGCGGGTTCACGAACCGGATCCACACGAAGATCGCTGCGGAGATCGACGCACCGAGGAACAGCGCGGAGAACACCATGCGTACGGGCGACGTCTTCGAGCGGACCGACGGAGTGTTGTCGTGCTCGGAAGGCGGAACCTCGAACGACGGCCTTTGGATCAGCGGAATGGCGGACGCGTCGCTCGCGACACTGCCCGGACGGCCGCCGTTGACCGGCGAGGGATTCGGCGACGGACGCCCGATGGGCGGCGCGAGCGTGCGCACGCCCTCGAGCACGCCCGACGAGAGCTCCTGCGCTTCGAGCGCCCCGATGCTGCCACCGCGCGCGCTGCTCGGCGCGGCATACGGGACGTGTCGCCCAGTCACCCCCTGGATGCTGGGGAAGCTCTGCGAGCCGGCACGCTGTCCCCATGCTTCGACGAACGCGTCAGCCAGCTCCTTGGCCGACTGGTAGCGCGCGTTGGGGTCGCGCTCGAGGCACTTCTTGAACCACGCGTCGAAGGCGGGCGGCAGATCGGGCCGTGCGTGCGAGGGAACCGGAATTGGGCCGGTGGCGATCGCGGCGAAGGTCATCGCGACGCCCTGATCCATGTTCCACACCGGACGGCCGATGAGGCACTCGTAGGCCATGCAGCCCACCGCCCAGAGATCGGCGCGGTGATCGACGTTGCCCTGCCCCTTCACCTGCTCGGGCGACATGTACGCCGGCGTTCCGAAGACGGCGCCCTCACGCGTCAGGCGCTTCTGCGCCTTGTCCGGGTTGACCGGCGCGTAGAACTTGGCCAGGCCGAAGTCGAGAATCTTGCAGGTGTCGTCACCATCTTCGCTCCGTGTGAGGAAGATGTTCTCGGGCTTCAGGTCGCGATGGACGATGCCAGCGCCGTGGGCCTTGATGAGGCCCTTGGCCGTGTGGACGATGCAACGGATCGTCGTTTCGACGTCGATGATGCGAACGCGCGCCATCCGGTCGTAGAGCGACTCACCTTCGAGCAGCTCCATGGCGATGAAAGGGCGTCCGTCGTCGAGACGGCCGGAGTCGTACACGTCGACGATGTACGGGCTCTTCACGCTCGCGGCCGCGCGCGCCTCGCGGAAGAAACGCTCAATCACAATCGTCGAAGCGGCCAGCTCCGACGCAAGGATCTTCACAGCGACTTTCTTGCCGAGCGAGAGCTGCTCCGCCTCGTAGACGGCCGCCATGCCACCGCGCCCGATCTCCCGAACGACGCGGTATTTGCCGACGAGCGTTTGCCCGACCGGGATCTTCGATTCGTTGTTTGGCATCACGCGCGTCTGGACTCGACTAGCACTCGCCCGCACCGGCCCGAACTCAATGTCGGTGGGGAGGCGTATGGGAAAAAAGGCTACGCTGTTTCCCTACGGAACGAAAAGTCTTCTCGGCACCTTCGCGTGTTCGGCGTTCGGCGTTGGCGCGAGGTCGCGCTTTCCGTGCCAAACACGTGTCATCAAGCTGGCTTAGCTGGCTTAGCTCGCTTCACCTAGCACGTAGCCCACCTAGCCCACCTACCCTATAGCTCGCCTCACCTAGGTATAAGCCGAGCCCGCCCCTGCTGCCTTGGGCGCCCTCCTCTTTGTGGGGTACCTTTCCCCTCATGTCCTCCGACGAGCGGGAGACGCCTCTGACAAGTTCGATGACCGGCACGCCGTCGGATGACGCCCGTAATCGTTTTGCCGCCATCGGCGAAATCGCGGCCGAGATTGCGCATGAGCTTCGCAACGCTCTGCAGATCATCTCGGCCAACGCGTACCTCGCGCAGTTGGACCCGGCCCGCAGCGCGCCGCAACTGGCGAAAATCGAACGAAATGCGAGGGTTGCCCACGAAATCGTCGACGACTTGATGGCCCTCGCCCGGGGCGAGGCCGCGCGCGCAGAGCCCACTCCGCTCGCCGACGTGCTGCTCGGGTCTCGCGAGCATCTGCCGGAGCCGGGGGCAACGTTCGAGGATGCCCTCACTCCGAGCGACCTCCGCGTCTCCGCGCACCCGGGGTTACTGACCCGCTTGCTCCACGTCCTCTACGAGAACGCCATCGGCGCCAGCACGCCCGAGGGCCGGCGCCCAACGATTCAAACGCGGGCCAAGGTACGGCCCGAGGGCGCCGTCCTCGAGGTCGAAGACGACGGACCCGGGGTGCCTGACGAGATCGCCGACCGACTGTTCGAGCCACTCGTCTCGGCACGCCCGGGAGGAACCGGGCTCGGCTTGGCCCTCGCCGTTCGTATCGCCGGGGCGCATGGCGGTACGCTCGTGCACGTGCCTCGCCCTGTCGGAACGACACGCGGTGCCACCTTCCGGATCACCCTGCCCACGCGAAACGAGCACTCGTGACCGCATCCCAATCGAAGCTCGCCATCGGCGCCGGCTGCGCCCTCGTGGCCGTCGTCGTGCTCTGGTTCACGTTGTTCCGGCCGTCGGAGGAGGCGCGCATCCAGAAGACGCTCGATCGCCTCGCGAAGGCCGTCTCGGTCAAAGCCGACGACAACGTCATCGCCCGCGCAGGTCGGTTGCGATCGGAGCTCAAAGAGATCGCCACCGACGACGTCTCGGTCGACGTCCGAGAAATCTCCCTCGATGTCACGGGTCGAGACAAGGTCGTCGACGGCGCGACGAAGGCTCAGATGGTCTTCAACTCCGCCGCGGTCGAGCTCACGAGCATGACGATCAAGGTCGACGACGCGAAGACGATGGCCAAGGCCGACGGCGTTGCGATCGTCACGGGCGACCGCGGTGGTGAGCGCAAGGTCGACAGGCGGGATGTCCATTTTCTCCTTCGAAACGACGACGGCTGGCGTGTGACCAGCATCGACGTGCGCTCCGCTTCAAGCGACTAGGGCAAGCGACTCTAGGGAGGGAGAGCGGGCATCCAATCGGACGCGGCGCGAAAACCTGACACGCGTCTGTCAGCTCCTCTGACGGCCGTCACTAGCGCCTGCACGATCCTGCCACTAGGTTTGCCGGTCCCATGCTTCCGATCCGCCTTCGCGGAGCCTTCACGCACAATCTTCGCGGCGTCGACCTCGACCTCAAGGCCGGAGAGCTCATCGCTCTCACGGGGCCCAGCGGCTCGGGAAAGTCGTCGCTCGCGCTCGATACGCTTTACGCCGAGGGGCAGCGCCGCTTCGTCGAGAGCTTCAGCCCCTATGCGCGCCAGTTCCTCGAAAGGCTCGAGCGGCCCCCCGTCGAGACCCTCGATCCGGTCGCGGCCACCGTGGCGGTCGATCGACGCGCGCCCGTCAAATCGAGCCGTTCGACGGTCGCCACGCTGACGGATCTCGAGCCGTACCTCGCGGCGCTCTTCGCGTGCGAAGCGGTGCCGACCTGCCCGGACTGCAACGAGCAGGCGGTCGCAACCACGGCAGGAGAAGCCGCCGCGCGCGCGATCGAAGCGTTCGGCGAACGTCGCGCACTCGTCAGCTATCCCGTTCGCGTCGAGTCGCCCGAGGCGTATCTCGACCTTCGCGAGACGCTTGCCAAAGAGGGCTACCGCCGCTTGATCGTCGGTGGATCCGTCCGCGAGATCGACGACGTCAAGCCGAGCGAAGCCGGCCGGCCCGACGTGGTCGTCGAGGTCGTGGTCGACCGCCTGCAGATTCGCGAGCGCGAAGCGCGACGACTCCAGCAGGCCATCGAGATCGCGTGGGAACGAGGCGCCGGTCGTGCCGAGCTCCGCGCTGCGAGCGACGACAAGGGCAAGAACGCTGCCGCGTCGACCACGAACGATCGGCTCGCGGTCGCGCGAGGCCTGGTGTGTCCGTCCTGCGCCCGATCGTTCGATCCGCCACGTCCCGGCCTCTTCTCGTACAACTCACCGCTTGGCGCATGCACGGACTGCCGAGGCTTCGGCCGCGTGATCGCCGTCGACTGGGACAAGGTCATCCCCGACAAGACGAAGTCGATCGCCAAAGGCGCCATCAAAGCCTGGAGCGGTCGGTCGAGCGAATGGGAGCGCGACGTTCTGCTCCGCTTCGCCAAAAAGAAGAAGATCCCGCTCGACATCCCGTGGGAGAAGCTCACGGACGAGCAGCAGCGCCTCGTCATCGACGGCGAGGGAACCTGGGAAGACGGCAAGTACCCGGGCGTCGCCAAGTGGTTCAAGTGGCTCGAGGGCCGCACGTACAAGATGCACGTGCGCGTCTTCCTCTCGCGCTACCGCGACTACGTTCCATGCACGACGTGCAACGGCGCCCGTTTGAATCCGACGGCCCGCAGCTACCACGTCGGCGGGATCGATCTCGGCGCCTGGCACGGCCTCACCGTCGAACAAGCGCGCGCTCGCCTCGGCGGGATCGCGCCTGCGAGCCCGCAGGGCAAACGCGTCAAAACCGAGCTCGCATCGCGCCTCGCCTACCTCGACGCGGTCGGCCTCTCGTACCTCACGCTCGATCGCCAGGCGCGCACGCTCTCCGGCGGTGAAGCGCAGCGCGCAAGCCTCACGACGGCGCTCGGCGCCTCGCTCACCGGCACGCTCTTCGTCCTCGACGAGCCCACCGTGGGCCTGCACGCCTCGGACGTGCCGCGCCTCGCCGAGGCGATGAACGACCTCGCCAAGGCCGGCAACACCGTCCTCGTCGTCGAGCACGATCGCGACGTCGTCGAGCGCTGTTCGCGCGTCGTCGAGATGGGACCGGCCGCAGGACCGGCGGGCGGCCACGTCCTCTTCTCGGGCACGCCGGCCGAGCTCGCGAAGACCGACACGGCAACGGGTCGGGCCTGGCGCGCGGCGAAAGCCAGCACCGCCGCACGGCGCAAGGCGCAAGGGCACCTCAGCATCCAGGGCGCACGCGAGAACAACCTCCGCGTCGATCGCGTCGCGATCCCGCTCGGCGTGCTCTGCGCCGTCACCGGGCCTTCGGGATCAGGCAAGAGCACGCTCGCCGAAGACGTGATCTACCGGGCCGTCGCGCGAGCCACCGGCGAGGCCGTCGCCAAGCCCGGCACGTACGCGTCGATGCGCGGCTACGAACAGCTGACGGGCGCCGTCCTCGTCGATCAGTCGCCGCTCGGTCGAACCGCGCGCGGCAACGCGGCAACGTACACGAAGGCCTGGGATCGCCTGCGAGCGCGCTTCGCGAGCGAGCCCGAAGCCCTTCGTCGCGGTCTCACGCCCGCGCACTTCTCGTTCAACGTGCCCGATCGAGGGCGTTGCGAGAACTGCTCGGGCGAGGGCTACGAGACCGTCGAGATGCAGTTCCTCGCGGACGTCATGCTGCTTTGCCCCGTGTGTCAGGGCAAACGCTTCAACGCCGACGTCCTCGCGGTCACGCACGCAGGCAAGACCGCGGCGGACGTTCTCGCGATGACCGTGACCGAGGCCCTCGAGACGTTCTCCGACAAGAAGAGCCGCGACTACGTCCTCGAGCGCTGCCTCGAGCCGCTCGTGCGCGTGGGCCTGGGCTATTTGCCGCTCGGCCAGCCGCTCTCGACGCTCTCGGGCGGAGAAGCGCAGCGCCTGAAGCTCGCGCGCGCCCTCTCGCAGGAGGCGAAAGGCAAGCTGTTCGTCGTGGACGAGCCGAGCGCGGGACTCCACGCAACCGACGCCGAGCACGTCGTCTCGGCGCTGCGTTCACTCGTCGAAGACGGCGCGAGCGTGATCATGGTCGAGCACGATCTCTCGGTCGTGCGCGAGGCCGACTGGGTGGTCGACCTCGGACCAGGCGGCGGTCCGAACGGCGGTGAAGTCGTCGCGGAAGGAACCCCCGAAGAGATCACCAAGACCGACTCGAAGACAGGCCTCGCCTTGCGCGCACTCGCAAAGAGCGAAGCGACGGCTCGGAGTGACGCCAAACGCGCCTCCGCCAAGACGGCACTGCCTGCCCCGACCGAGCTGCCCGACGCCATCGGGGTCGAGCACGCGCGCGAGCACAACCTCAAAGACGTGTCGTGCAGCATCCCGCACGGAAAGCTGTGCGTCGTCACGGGGCCGAGCGGTTCGGGCAAGAGCTCGCTCGCGTTCGACGTCGTGTTCGCCGAAGGGCAGCGTCGCTTCATGGAAACGCTGACGCCCTACGCGCGTCAGTTCTTGCCGACGCTCCCCCGCCCCGACGTCGATCTCGTGACCGGCGTGCCGCCGTCGATTGCGCTCGAGCAGCGAACGTCGCGCGCCGGCGCGAACTCGACCGTCGCTACCGTCACCGAGATCGCCCACTACCTTCGTCTGCTCTACGCGAAGGTCGGCGAGCTGTTCTGCCCGAGCTGTCACGCGCCGGTCGAACCGAGCTCTCCCGACGAGCTCTTCGAGCGCCTTCGCTCGAGCGCCGGCGCAAAGACCTCGAAGCGAACCGTCTACGCCCCCGCCGTGCGCGCCCGAAAAGGTACGTATCTCGACCTCTTCACGCAGGCCTCGCGCGCGGGCGTGACCACGGCGCGTGTCGACGGCGCCATCGTCTCCATCGATCCGCCGCCGAAGCTCGCGAAGGCGAAGGAGCACACGATTGATCTCATCGTGTACTTCGGTCCGCTCGCGGGCCTCGAACGCAAGACGTTCGACCGCGCGCTCGCGTGGGGCGGAGGCGCCTTGCGCGTCGGTCTCGGAACGCCCACGGCCGAGCCGGTGAAGGGCGAAGAGGTCTATTCGACGGCGCGCGCCTGCACCGAGTGCGGCACCGGCATCCCCGAGCTCGATCCGCGCTGGTTCTCCTTCAACACGAAGCAGGGCCAGTGCGAGGCCTGCGAGGGAACGGGCGTGCGCGGCGGTGCCGAAGCGCTCGCGAGCGAAGGTCCGCACGAGAAGTGCCGCGCCTGCAAGGGTGAGCGCCTGGCGCCGATCCCGCGCAGCGTGCGCCTCGGCGGAGAGACTTATCCGCGCATGATGGAGCGATCCATCTCCTCCGCGCTCGCCAAGGCGCGTTCGCTCTCGCTCGAGGGCAAGCACGCGGCGATCGCCAAGGCTCCGCTCGCCGAGCTCCTCCGGCGTCTCGAGTTCGTCGATCAGGTTGGCCTCGGCTACCTCGGGCTCGGTCGCGCGGCAGGCACGCTCTCGGGCGGCGAGATGCAGCGATTGCGTCTCTCCGCGCAGCTCGGCAGCGGCCTGACCGGCGCGCTCTACGTGCTCGACGAGCCGACCATCGGGCTCCATCCGCGTGACACGAATCGGCTCATCGACAACCTGCGCGCACTCGTCGATACGGGCTCCACGGTCCTCGTCGTCGAGCACGATGCCGAGATGATCCAAGCGGCCGATCACCTCACCGACCTCGGCCCCGGCGGAGGACGGACCGGTGGTCACATCGTCGCCGAGGGCTCACCGGCGGACGTGTTGAAGTCCCCGGTGTCCCCGACGGGCCGCGCGCTACGCGATCCGCTCGGCGTGGTGCGCCCCAGGCGGCCCATGAGCGACACTTGGATCGAGCTCACGGGCGCGAGTGCGAACAACCTGCAGAACGTGACCTTCCGCGTTCCGGCAGGACGCATGTGCGTCGTGGCCGGCGTGAGCGGTTCGGGCAAGAGCACGCTCGTCTCGCGCGTCTTCTTCCCTGCCCTGCGGCAGAAGCTGAAGCTCGTCTCGTCGACACCAGGCCCCTTCGACGCCATTCGCGTTCCGAAGACGATCAAGCGCGCCGTGGCCGTCGATCAGTCGCCGATCGGTCGCACGCCGCGCTCGGTGCCGGCGACGTTCCTCGGCGTGTGGGACGAGATTCGAAAGCTCTTCGCCGGGCTCCCCGACTCGAAGACCCGCGGCTTCACGCCTGCGCGCTTCTCCTTCAACACCGCCGCCGGTGGTCGCTGCACGACCTGTGATGGTCAGGGCGCCATCGTCGCCGAGATGAGCTTCCTCCCCGAGGTGGTCACGCCGTGTGAAGCCTGCCAGGGCTCACGCTTCGAGCCGGCGACGCTCGACGTGAAGTGGGCGGGGCTCTCCATCGGTGACGTCCTCCGCCTCTCCGCGGAAGAGGCGGCCAAGGTGTTCGCCGCACATCCGAAGATCGCACGGCCCCTCGCCACGCTCGCCGAGCTCGGCGTCGGCTATCTCTCGCTCGGTCAGGGATCGAACACGTTGTCCGGCGGTGAAGCGCAGCGCCTCAAGCTCGCAAGCGAGCTCACGGCGGGCGTGGCGCACGAACCGACGGTGTACGTGCTCGACGAGCCCACGACGGGTCTCCACCTCTCGGACGTCGGCCGCCTCGTACGCGTCCTCGATCGCTTGGTCGAGCGCGGTGACACGCTCGTCATCGTCGAGCACCATCCGGACGTCATCACGAACGCCGACTGGGTCGTCGAGCTTGGTCCCGAAGCGGGAGAAGACGGCGGAACGGTTGTCTTCGAAGGTGATCCGTCGGCCCTTCTCAAGAAGAAGACCGCCACCGGACGCGCTCTCGGAGCTCTGGCGACGTCGACGCCCAAGCGTGCACGCAGCCGGAGCGACGTCCGGGCCGACGAGCCCGCGGCCGAATAGCGCTCATTCTCGGAACAGCGCCGCCACACGCGCCGGGCCGCCACGGCTGACGTGCCTGCGACGGCGCCGCTTCCCCGCGAAAATCCCCTTTCTACGGCTGGGCACGTGCGGTGCACCAGCTGCGGCGTGAGGGGGGTTCTCGTGGAGCGTCGCACTGCCCAGGTCTTGAGTGTCCTCGTGCTCGGAGTCGCGAGCGCAGCGATCCCCGTGCTGGCGTGCTCGGACTTTCCTCCGATCACGACGGACCCTAGCTACTCGCCTGCGCCCGGCTCGCCCTACGGCGGTGTCGGCGGATCGCGATATCCCAATGGGATTGTTCCTGGCGGTCCCTCGTCGGCGACGGCCGGCGGCGCCGGAGGCAGCGGCAGCAGCGTGAGCCCGACGCAGCCAGCGGGCCCTGGTCAGGGCGGAACGTCCCCCGGAACGAGCTCGGGCGGCATCGGAACAGGAGCGGGTCCTGGAACCGGAACGTCAGGAGGAACTGAACCCGGCATGTCGGGCGTGGGCCCCGGGCCGGTGCCGACGGGCGCCGGGACTGCCAACTTGGGAGGGACAGGCACCGGCGGCGTGGGCCCGGCGACAGGCGCTGGCGTAGGCGTCGGAACAGGTAGTGGCGTAGGCCCAGGAACCGGCCCTGGAACTGGCACGAATACCGGCCCTGGACCGGCGCCGGTCGGCAGCGTGCCGAGGCCGTGAGGAGGCTGTCATGCAGCGAAGCGTACTGATCGCGCTCGTCGTCACGATGGTGGCGTGTTCCGACTTCGACGCGCACCCGGCATCGTTCAATGATCGTGGAACGTCACCGGCCTCGACCGGCGCCGGTGGACGGTCGACCAACAACGGACCGAATCCCGCGCCCGGGGGCTCGAACAACAACGGCGCCACCGCGGGCGATGGTGGTGGCCTCACGAATGTCGGCACCGGCAATGGAACGAGCGGAAGCATTCCCGGAGCGGCTGGCGCGGACGATACGACGCCGGGAACGAACGTCGGAACCGGCAACGGAACGAGCGGCGGCGTCTCGGGCGGAGCCGCTCTCGGCGGAGACGGCACGGGCACGCCCCAGCCCGATGGTGGAGCGAATCCCGATCAAACGGGCGTCGTCGTCATCGTGGGCCCCACGACGGATGCTGGCAGTCCGGGGGTCGACGCAGGCGCGACCCCAACCGTGGACGCAGGCACGAGCGTTCCCGAGGCGGGCAAGGCGCAATGACCTGCATCTCGCCCACCCACGCTTGCCCGTTCTCGGCTAGCCTCCCACGGCCGTGAAAAACCGACCTCGCATTCTCACCGGTGACACTCCCTCTGGCCGACTCCACCTCGGCCACTGGGTGGGCTCGCTCGAGAACCGCGTTCGCCTCCAGGACGACTACGACTGCTTCTTCCTGCTCGCGAACATGCACGCGTTCACGACACGCGCGGAGTCCCCGGACGACATCCGACGGGACACGCTCGACATCGCGAAGGACTGGCTCGCCGCGGGCATCGATCCCGAGCGCTCGACACTCGTGCTCCAGACCGAGATCCCGGCGATTGCCGAGCTCACCTGGTATTTCGCGATGCTGCTCCCGTTCAACCGGGTCATGCGCAACCCGACGCTCAAGACAGAGATCGAGCTCAAGGATCTCGGCGACCACTACAGCTTCGGCTTCCCGCTCTACGCGGTCGGCCAGTGCGCCGATATTCTCGCCTTCCGCGCCGAGCTCGTCCCCGTCGGCGAAGATCAGGTCGCGCACATCGAAATGTGCCGCGAGGTCGGCCGCCGCTTCAACTGGACGTACTGTGGGGTCGACCCCCAGACGAAGGACGAGCAGCACGTCGCCGAAGGTGGCGTCTTCCCGATCCCGAACGCGCTCGTCGGCCGCATCGGTCGCCTCATCGGCACCGACGGCAAGACGAAGATGTCGAAGAGCCTCGGCAACGCGATCCTCCTCACCGACACGGCGAAGGAGATCAAGAAGAAGATGGGTGGACTCTACACGGGTCGTCAGACGATGACGGAGCCGGGAGACATCAACAACGCCCTCTTCCAATACGTGCGCGCCTTCATCAAGGACCCGGCGCGCGTTGCCGAGCTCGAAGATCGCTACTCGCGCGGCGACAACCTCGGCGACGGCCACGTGAAGGTCGAAGTCGCTGCCGCCATCGACGAGCTCATCGCCCCGATGCGCGAACGCCGCGCGGCCCTCGAGGGTGAGGCTGGCGACAAGCGCGTTCTCGAGATCCTGCGCGCTCACCACGCGAAGGCGAACGCGATCGCCGAAGAGACGCTCTACATGGCCAAGCAAGCCATGAAGCTCGACTTCGGGCCGCGCAAGCTCTCCTTCCCGTGACGACGTGACGACGATGCGCTCGGAGCCACGAGCGCATCGTCGCCGAACCGTCATTGCACGGGTACGAGCGGCGACGTCACGAGCCGCCTTTGGGCCATACCGCCGGGATATCCGTAGCTCGCGTAAGCGTCCCATCCCCACAAGGTCGCCGTGAACGGGCCGTCGCTCCGCATCCGCTGCAGACCGCTCTGACACACGCCACCGTCGAACTCTTGTCCGTGTCCGTGTGACCGCATGAGATCGACGCGCGTGAATTCGTACTTTCCTTTGGCATCGACGGGACGCCAGTCGGTCAGATTGCCCGCGCACTCGAGCCAGACATCCTCGAATCGATCCTTCGCTTTCGCGCGCACGATCACGAGCGAGGTTTCGGCATACGTCGGATCGGCATAGAAGCTGTACGAGTTCAGATATTGCCCGGCAGGGATCACGTTGATGAACTCGGGATCGCCTTTGCCTCCGAATCCCGCCGATCCGTAATAGTCCATGTCCCCGCCCGTCATGTACGAGGCGAGATAGATCGGATGTTCGCCGTCTTGCGAACGGACCACGAATGCGTCCCCCGTGCCGGAGGCGAACGTCGCCATTTCGCCGGCGCTCAACGTGGTCGGCGCGCCGGGCGGAATCACTGGATCGTATTCGAGGCGTGTACCGTCGCGCGCAGCGACGATCCGATAAGGCACCGGCTCGTGTTCGTTGTCGAGACGAGGCCGATATCCCACGCCGACATATTCCGAGCCCCACTGCTCGAATGCGGGAATCTGTTGATGAAGGTAATCGCACGCCGCGCCGTCGATCGGAATGAGGGCGCAACTGTTGCCCCCGAAGATGGTCGTCGGCTTGGTCGACGTGACGATGCTTCCGGTGAGCTCGGCGTCTTGCACGAACTGCAAGACCTGGCCCTTGTCGAGATGGTACGTCGCCGGCAAGCGCGCCGCGGTGCCTTTGACTCCCGTACCGTCCTGAATGTCCTGCGTCGGGTTGATCGTCACCACCGTGTCGTCGGCGGAAGCGACGATCTGAGCGCCCGGCCTCCCGGCCTCGCTCCGCGACCAGCCGTCGATGAGGACGTGTTCCTTCGACCAAGTCGCCACGGGCAGGAGCAACGTAGCCGCCGGAAGGTAGCTCCGTGCGCCACCGAACGGATAAATCGTCGATGCGCCGACGGGCCGGTTGGTCGTCATATGGAAGGCTCGTCCGATGCCCGTTCGATTCGGCAGCGGATCCGAATGCGAAGCCGCGACGGCTTCCTTCGGACAGCCGATCACTTCCCCCTCCGTGCCCGGCGGCACATTCTGGTCCGGGTCGCGATCGGACACGAAGAGAATGACGCTCTCGCCGGGGGCAATTGGGCCGCTATGCGGAAGGAGCGTCGCGTCGCCCGGATGGGTGAGGAACATCGACTTCGACAGGTCGAGCGGCTGACCGTCGAGGTCCAAACTGACGTCGACTGGCAACGTCGACGTATTCACCAGGAACGCCGCCAGACACGATTGCTGGAAAACCTTGTCGAGGCGCGGCGTCTGCAAATAGTACTCACAGCCGTTCGACGTCCGATCGTCGGCGGCCGCCGCGCAGGGCTCTTGGCACCTTGCACCGCCACAGGCGAGATCCGGCGGGCAGGTCTCGACGATTTCTCCCGTGCAGGCGCGTACGACCGAACGGCCGTCGAGCGAACATTGGAATTGGCAATCGCCCGCATCGGCTCCAGCTTCTCCGAAGGTGTCCGATGGAGGGACGAAGCTGTTCCGGGACTCTCCACAAGCGCCCGCGGCGAACGCCACGATGGCCGTCACGAGCCCTCCGACACAGGAAAGCGCGACGCGAGAACGCAAGGCCGTGCGGCCGAGAAAAGCAGACGAGCTCATGGGAGTCGTACCTCCTTGGGCTCCAGACTCGGTACTTTGATTTCGCCGGTGCCGAGCTGGCCATAGTAATCACTCCCCCAGCAATAGATTTTGCCACTCGTGAGAAGCGCGCACGTAGCATCGGGCGTCGCCTTCACGTCCGCGGCCGGCTCGGGCAAGCCGCGCACCTTCACGGCTTGGTAGGCGAAGTCCTTCGTTCCGTCGCCTGCTTGGCCGCTCGCGTTGTACCCCGCGCAGTAGACGGCTCCCGAACGGCCACACGCGCACCAGCGTTGCGGCTGCACGATGCGCGTGCCGAGGTTGTCGATAACGATGTTACGCGTCGTCGCGATACGGGTGAGCGGTTCGGGCGCGACCACCGGCGTCGGCATCGCACGCAACAAGAGCGACACGCCTTCCGGATCGAGATACTTCGGAGTGACCGCCCCCCAGCAGTATCCAGTCCCGCCCGCCGTGGCGCAGGCATTGTCCTGGATCACGTCCACCGACGACACGGCGCCGAGGGCGACGGGCAACGGATAAGGGTCGGGCGACAGCGACGACGATCGCGCGAGCGGCGGGTTGGCTCCCCAGCTCACCATGGTGCCGTCTTGGCCGATGGCGAACGACGCGCGTGCGACCGCAAGGCTTCGCGGCTTTGCCCCTGCGGGCAGAGCGACGAGACGTGGCGTGAGCGCATCGAAACGCGGTTCGGCGCCGAACGGAGCTACCTGGCCGTCGTCGTTTCGGCCCCAGCAAAGCACTCCGTCCGAGGTGGTCGCGCAGGCGGTCACCGGCCCGACACCGATGTTCGTCACCGGCGGCAGCGGCAAGGTTACGGCGGTTCGCTCGGTAGTCGCCACGCCCGCGTCGTCGCGAAGAAACGGTCCGGTGCCCCAGCAGTGGACGCCACCGCTGCCGTCGACGGCACACGTATGGTCGAGCGCCACGACGTTCGAGACGCCGAGGACGCGGCGGGGCGTGGGATCGTCGTCCACGCCCGCGTCGTCCCCGCGACCGAGCTGGCCATCGCCGTTACCGCCCCAACACGCGACCGTCCCGTCGTCGAGTCGAGCGCAGTATCCCTCGCTTCGCTCGTCCGAAACGCCGAACGTAGTCACCAGTGAAAGCGCGCAAGGCTTGGACGTGCAGACGACCGGCAGCGGCGCGGCATCGACGGGACCTGCATCGACGGCCGGCGTGCTCGTATCGGTCGTGGCATCTTGCGATGACGCTTCCGGGCCAGCATCGTCGGAAGCGAGCACGCCGCCGTCGCCACGATCGCTGTCTCCATCGCTCGAACAGCTCGCCGTCCACGCCGTCGAGCCCGCGAGCACGAACACGGCAGCAGCAAGACGCCAATCACGGAGTCGTATTGTGGAACGCATAGCGTACTCCGACGGCCCAAAGATCATGAGACGACGCCCCCCGGACCCGGTGGATGGGACGCCTCGTCGGAGCACCATTGAGCGAAATCGTCGATACTTGGAACGGATCGCCATTCCAAACGTCGGCTCCTCGCAGGACGAGACCGAAACCGCTGAGCCAAAGTTGATCGCTCGGCACGTCCTTCCCGAGTGGAGGACTCCAGAGTGAAGAGAGGCCTGATTTGAAGACGGTCACCGGCTGCGGAATGTCGAAAAGCTCGGCGTTCCAGGCACCGTCGACCGACGTCAAACGCATCACGTCGCGCCCACCTTTCAGACCGACGATGTGCTCCGGAGCGATCTCCTGGATGTCGGTCAGCCAGCCGTCCCTCCCTTCGATGAGAAAGACGCCTCTCCGTCCTTGGCAGGTTTGTCCTTTCCCGCCGGCACTCGGCACGATGCCGTCCGCGACACGCGAATACACGCCGGCGGCCTTGTGCACGAGGAGACCGCACGCCGTTCCGTATGGATAACGATCACGCGTGCCGGAGAACCAGACGTCGTCCGGACCTGTTCCGGTCGCGCTCACGATATAGATGTGTTCGACGACGCTCGGATCCTCGGGGTCCGATTCGGCATCGTCGGCAATGTATTCGGCGACCCAAGCGAAGTTGCCGCTGTCGTCGGTTGTCCAGTGATAGACGGTATTGGCGAACCACGCGTAAACGTCGGACGCGCCGGTTCCCCAGACGCCCAGAGCGGGATAATTGCCTTCGAGCACGGGATTCATCGGATACCCGTGATCGTGCGGTAGCGCGGAAGGTGCATCGACGAGGTCGGGGCTATGGTCCGCCAGCACCGACGAGGTCCAAGACCAGGCGGCCGTGGGATCCGCCGGGCGCGTCCCGTGGTAGACGGTCGCGGGAGCAACGGTGAAGTAGGCCTCGTTCGCGCTGGGTGCCCAAACTCCGCCGGCGTACTTTCCGTGGCCCGGAGCGTTCTGCGTATTGTCGTCGATGTACTTCCAGGAATTGTCTGGATTGCCTGATTTCTCCCAGAGGAGAACTTTGACGCCGCGGGTGGGGCTTTCGGCGATGGCAAAGGCCGCGCTGCCGTCAGCCACCGGCCAAACGTCTCTCATCACGAGATCGGAGTCGGGCAAAACAGTGGTGCACCAGCCCGCTTCGCTGCACGTCGATTCCGCAGCGTCGACGCCAGCGTCCACCGACGACGCCTCGACGGGCGGCGCCGCTTCGGGAACCGCCTCGACCCCCGTGGGTGCAGGCGCCGGCGTCTGAGCGACCTCGTCTGCCGATGCGCAAGCGTTCACGAGGCCAAGGGCCAGCGCACAAGGCGCCCACGCGAGAATGAGTGCGCGTCTCATGAATGACCTCCGACCGAGAGAAGAACGCCTTGCCCGGCAACCCAGACGCGTCCTGGCGAGGCGGTCCACACGGACGTCAGGTTCGGGCGACGCTGCCCGAGTCCGGCAACGGCGACGCGCGACCACCCCGCGCCGTCGTAGTGAAGAACGACGCCCTTGCTACCGACAGCCCAGATGTCCGATGTCGAGGTGCCCCAAACCGCATTGAGGTCGACGCTTGTCGGCACGTCGGCCACGACGTCCCAAACTCGAGAATCGCCATGATGGTGACGGATGGTGCCCTGAGCGCCGACGGCCCAGACCTCGCCGTTCGGTGCCACCCACACGCCATTGAGGGCATTCATGGTCTGCGTATTGAACGGCTCGGCCGTGGGGATTTCACCGTCGGCGTCGACGAGATGAATGGCTGCGCCGCTCGAACCAACGGCCCAAAGCTCGTTCGGCGTGAGCCCGTGTACGCTCGTCATTTGCGAGCAGGGATATGTGAATCGGCACGTCGCGGGAGCAATGCCGACTCCGATTTCGAAGTTTCCGTCCGCCGTCCTGCGTAGACGCCAGAGACCGCTCGTGCGCATGGCGGGGTCGGCGTCCTCGCTCCGCGTCGCACACCACATCCATTCCGCGCCGGGTGCCGCGAAGGTGGACATCAACGTCATGCTCGCGCCGCGATAGTCGCTCGGCGTCGACGGCGCGTCGGGCGTCGTCCAGCCGCCAGCCGATGCGTCGGCGCCGCCCGCCAAGCCGTGGAGGTAGAGCGTGGTCATCGCCGCGATGGCGACTTCGCCTGAATCACGCAACCACAAAGCGAAGATCGACGACGGGACGCCGACATCCGATACTTTCCATGACGCGCCGTCGAAGTGCGCCATGGCCCCGAGTGCCCCGGCGGCCCAAACGTCGGTCGCGGAGCGTCCTCGAACGACGTTCATTCGTGTTCGAGAATCGATCGTGCCTCCCGGCGCATCGGCGACGAAAGGGCCGCTCTGGCAGAGAACGTCCGCCGTGCAGGCGTCGGGAAAGTACGCACAGTCGTCGCAAGGTGGAGATGGAGCGTCCGGCGCGGCTTCCACGGAGGCGTCGCTCGACGGGAGGGCCGTTGCCGCGTCGTTCGGAGGCGCGACGGTTCGATCCTCGCTCGCACACGCGACGAAGACCATCGGCACGATGGCGGTAATCGTCGCGACGAATAACCAGCGCACTTTCATCGCGTGGGTCCCCCCGCGTCCTTGTCGCACGGCTCGACGACGCAACGCCCGAGCACACAGGCCTGTCCGAGGAGGGCATCGCAGGTGATCCCGCAGCCGCCGCAATTCTGCGGATCACTGTCGGTATTCACCTCGCACGAGTCTGCCGTATTGCCGTTGCAATCGGCCCACCCCGGAAGGCAGACGCGCGTACACGAGCCGTACGAACAGCTGGCAATCGATTTGGTGTCGAAGCGACCACTGCACGTGATTCCGCAACCGCCGCAATTGAGGGAGTCGGACGCGAGGTCCTTGCACTCGCCCCAGCAAACGTCGCCGTCGCAACCGCCACCGCAGAGCGTCTGACCGGGCGGGCACTTGCATTCGAAGGCCTGGTGCGTGGCGTCGAAGCGGCAATCCTGCCCGGATGGGCAAACGACTCCGCATCCACCGCAGTTCTTCGACGTGGTGATGCGGGTCTCGCAACCGTTCGACTCGATGTCACCATCGCAGTTGCCATTCCCGAACGTGCATTTGAGGTGTCCACACTCGCCCTTGGAGCAACCATAAGAGACGGTGTCGTTGACCGGCGGCGGAAGGCCGTCGCCCATCGGGTCACAGCCCACCCCGCAGCCGCCACAATTGTGGTCGTCGTTCTGTGGATTCACGCACTGCGGCGAATTACGGGGACAATACAGGCCGTCGTTGGGGCAGCCGCAGGCATAGATGCCCTTGACGCCCGGCTGAGCAACGCAAGGCTTGGCGGGATCCGCACATTGGACATCGCACTCGCCGCAATGGTCGTTGGTGTGCGGGAGGATCTCGCAGCCATTGTCGACGATGCCGTCGCAATCACGATAAGCGCCTTGGCATTTCTGCACGCACCGTCCCTTGGCGCACGTATAGAGGTTCCCGAGGCCGTCGGACGGGCAGACGGATCCGCAGGCCCCGCAGTTATCGCGATCCGTCTCGAGAGAGACGTCGCACGGATAACGGGAATCGGGACAGGTCGTGAATCCCGCCGGGCAAGCGCTCGATGGGCAGTACGAGATCATGGTCTCGGCGTCGACCTGCGCATCTTCGGTGGAAACGAAAGACGGTGACCCGGAATCGAGTCGATCGTCGCCGAGAAAGACGCCGCTGCCCTCCTGGGCACAAGACGCGGCAACGGTGGGCGTGACCACGGCCATCGTGAGCATCGTCACGATCGTGAGGAGTCGGGCCCGTAGACCGCGCCGAGGATCGGTATCCTTTTGAGTCATGGTGAATTCTCCGAGCCCTCGAGTGGGGTATTCGGCGATGGGGATATCCCCACGTTCAATCGCGGGTACGTTCGGCGAGCACGCGGACCCGCGCGGCATAAGCACTCGTCGGACTGGTGTTCAGAAACCGTTGCGCGAGAACGTGCGCCTGAGCCCGTTCGCCAGACGAAGCCAGCGCGTCGATGCGAATGACCTGCATTTCTTCGGCAAACAAGCCGGACCCAAAGCGACTCTCGTAGCGCTCGATGGCCCGCAGGCACGAGGGAATATCGTGAGAATGGAGCCCCGAACGAGCGGCGGTGAGGAGCGCCAGCTCTTCGTCGAAGGTCGACAACTCGGACGCAGGCGACGACGTGCCCTGGGCTCGGACCTCGGGCACGACGGGCTTTGCGGAGTGGACGGGGGTAACCGCCGTACGTGTTCGCGGTGAGGCAACGACGGGAGGCGCCGGGTCGTCGACGGCTGGAGGTGACGGCGCGGCGGCCGCTTTTTCTCGCGCGGGCTCGGGCTCGATCCCACCGACGACCAAGGGCGCTTCCGTCGCTGGGTTCGTCACGGGAAAAGCCACCGGCGTGACGTTCGTCCCCCGACGTCCCGTCCACACGCTCGTGGCCGCGACGACAGTGAGTACGGATGCACCGACGATGGCCGCCCCCGACCCAAGCCACCGCCAGGGGCGCCACCGTGAAGCGGAGACCATGCGCCTCGTGAGAGACACGAGCTCGTCGACTTCGGCACGAGAAGGACCGTCACCGCGACTTGCGGCGACGAGACGCGCGAAGCCCGGATCTTCGTCAACGAGACGCTTCGGTTCGTCGTTCATGTGTCTCGCTTCTCTCCCGCCCGGGCGCGATGCCGTGCGAGACGCGCGCGAAAGTCGTCGCGGGCGCGTCGCAATCGAGATGCCACGGTCCCGTGAGGGACCTCGAGCACGTCGGCGATCTCCTGCATGGTCATCTCCTCGAGCTCGTACATGACGAAGACGGAGCGAAGGTTCTCGTCGAGCTCCGACAGCAGCCGATAGAGCAGTGCGCGCGCCCGGTCGTCGTCGAGGCGCTCCTCGGCGTTCGCGTCGACCTCCGATTCGTTCTCCGGATCGAGCTCCTCGGTCGGGACCTCGCGCGCGCTCTTCACTTTGAGATTGGACGCAATTCGGAATGCCGCCCCGAACAGGAACGCACGCTCGTTTCCCGGCTTCACTTCGTCGATCCGACGGAGGATGACCAAGAAGAGGTCTTGGGCCGCATCGTCGATGACGTGGGGTTCGAACCCGAGGCGGCGCAGGAATCGCCAGATGTTCGCCCAGTGGGCCCGCACGAGCTCGGGGAGCTGCTCCTCTCGACGGCTCACGTTCGCGTCGGCGGCCCCACGCTCCGCGAGGGCGGCACCGGCAGACGCTGTGGAGGAGGTGAGCACGCGGGGTAGTAGCGCCGGAGGTGGATTCTGATCACGAAAACGTCCGAGGCGACTCGGGAGGTCACAATCGCACCCCGATCCCCAAGCCGCCGAGCACGCCCACGGACGGGACTTCCGCGGCGGTCGCGCCGCTGGCGAGGACGAAGGGGCGTCGCAAGAGAGGGCCCGTGACCAGAACGGTCGAGCTCAAGAAGACGCGTTGGGAGAGGCTCACCGCGACCGACATCGAGCCCCCGACGTCGAGCCAGGCAACCGACGTGTGCTGGGCGTCGGCATATCCCTCCGCGGACGCACCGAGGATGCCGATGTTGGTTTCGACACAAGGCGTGAGGTGGACGATACCCGCCACGTCGAATGTGTGCGGGCACGCGCGGACGTTCCCGGCGGTCCAGAGGAAGTCGACGGAGCCTCCGCGAAGCGCACGCTCCTTGGGAAAACTCTGGCGCACGCCGAAACCGATGCTCGGACGAAGACCGCGCAGCCAGCGTGGGCCATCGGCAACCGCAAACAAGAGATTCACTGACGCGGCGACGCCTGGCAGTGCGCCGCCGATGACGGCAGTGGAGGACTCGAAACGGACGTCGAAGGCGAGCGCGTCGAAGCGCACGTCGAGCTCGACGGCACGATCCGCGCTGCGCGGAGGGTCGGGTGCTGCGGCGTCGGGCGGCGATGGAGGCTCGGTGGTGCCTTTCGGCGGCACTGTCCGCGTCGAAGGCGAGGGCGACGGCTCGTCGGGACTCGGAGCTGGACCGCTCGGCTGGTCTCCGGGCGGCTCGATCGCCACGCCGACCATGATCGCCATGGCTCGGGCCACGCCGGTGCACGTCGGCCCGACGAGCGTTCGTTCGGACAGCGTTCCCGTCGCGTCGGCGACGACGAGCGTTCCCACGGTCTCTCGCCCGCGAACCGACAGTCGCACACGGATGGTTTTCTCCGCGCGCCCTTCGTCGACGTTCGCCGACCATCGGCTCGTGTAGGTGCGGACCGCCGCGAAAAACTCGGCCTGCGACGGGCAGGCCTGGGTCCCTCGACCGGCGCTCGGCGACTCGGTCTCGAAGACCAGGCGAACGGACTCGGGCTCCTTCGTGTCGGCAAGGACGGGGCACGAGACCGTCGTGGCGGTCGCGAGCATCGCAAGCGCGACCGCGCGCATCTGGAAAACGCGTCCGTCCTCGATTCGACGCTCGCGCCTCGGCTCGCTCCGCCTACTCACGTCCACCATGGAGCGCACGGGAACCATACCCCCTCTCTCCGAGAGGAGGAAGCCATGCGCCACGCGCCACGCGCTCGTGGCTGGCCGTTGGTGCACCCGCGCAATCCAAACACGGCATATTGACGCCGCTCGCGTCCAGGCTTCACCGTGCTCGGATGTCTTGCTGTCGTGCGCTTGGCCTCACCGTCACCTTATGCCTGTTGACCAACGTGGCGAGTGCTGCACAGACGCCCGTGGTAATCGCGCGAGCTCCCGCGGCGTCGCTTCCGAGCGCCGACGGCACCGGACTCTGCATCGCCACCAAGAAATGGACGGGAGGCGTGAACTCAGTGCCTCAGACGGCCGACAGCTTTGCGTCGGGGATGAACGCATTCTTCGAGGCGAGTCCGCAGCCCCAAAAGACCTCCGTTCACCGCGGCTTGCTCGATCTCTCGAACGCCCTGAACGACGGTAGGGTCCTGAGCTACGGTGATTTCATCGGCGCGGCCTGCTCCCAGAGTTCCCAAGCCGGGTGTCCATTCGTCTTCGGCGATTCGACGACGACCTTCGGGGCGCGGCTCCGCGGATTCATGCGCGTCGGCCAGAGCTCTGTCGGTCATCCGATTCATTTCGGCGTCTACGCCGACGACGCGATGAGCCTCACTATCTTCGATGGCGCCGGGCAAACCTACGCCGCGTTGATGCGACCGCCGCAGCTCGGAGCGCCGACGTGGCGGATCACCAACGCCGTGACGTTTCCCTCCCCCGGCCTGTACCCGATCGAGATCCTCTACGCGCAGATCACGGAGCACGCCGCGTTGGAGATCTCCACCTACGACGACACGTTCACCGATTTCGAGCGTGGGGCCGGTCAGGCTCCGGTCGTCAATTTGCAGTCTTTGGGATTCGGGCTTCTCGACCCCAAGGACCTCCACCAATCCGAAGAAGGCGGCCCTTCGTTGCCGGATCTCGACAGCTGCCAGCAGTGTGCCCGCGAGTTCGCGGGTCAACCGGGCACGTCAGGATGCAGCGCGGGATACCACTGCAACGCGGCTGCACTCTGTTCCGCCTGCGTCTCCGGCGTGGTACCGATGCCGCCCAGCCCGACGCGAGCGCCGTCGACTCTGCATCCCCCGCGACCTCCGCGCCGCAAGCGGACGACGGAGGTTGCGGTTGTCGGCAGACGAGGAGAGCGACGCCTTCGTGGGCCGGGTTCGCCGCTCTCGTGATTGGGCTCGGTCTAGTCGGCCGAAGGCGTACGCGATCGATGCCGTCGCCTTGACCGCGCGATTCCCAATGATGCGCTCACGTCAGCGCAACTGGTGAATCACTTTCCCGCGGGCAACCGAAGCGAGATCAGGCCATCGATCGTGTCGCGGCCGAGAGACGGCGGGAGCGCCGGGAGGAGCGATGCTGCCGCGCTCGGAACGTTCGACGGGTGGATGACGGCAACCTGGATGGTGCGTTTGACCTCGTCGAGCAGCACGACGAAGTATCGATCGCCCACGGGACGGCGCCAGACGGGGCAACCATTGGCGTCTCCGCCGACCGGGATTTCGGGTCCCTTCGCGTAGGCCGTCTTCGAGCAAGCGTCGAGCACCTCGACGTCGTCGGCGAAGGCGCCGCGCGAGCAGCCCGTCCCGCACACGTTCCCGCCGACATGCCCTTTCTGATACGAGCGTACGCCGGTGCTGGCGAATTCACGATTGCTGTATTCGTTGTTGTCCATCACGACCTCGAAGAGATTGATCTCTCCGCAGCCGTCACCGACCGAGCCGGTCTTCGAATAGCAATTACACGCTCCATTCCATTTGCGACCACCGTCGCGAATCAACTCCGACGCGACGAGTGCCACCCAGGGGCCGGGAGATCCGCTCGCGCCGCCGCCGTTGCACTTCTGGACGCCGGCGTCGTCGAACGTCATCGAACCGAGCAAGACGAAGAGCTTCGAACCTGTCCATCCGAGCCGGTTCACGCCCGGGTCTTTGGGGCAGTAGTAGTCGCGTCCGTCGCCGCAATCGAACTTGCCGGTCTGCGCGAGATACCAGACGCAATCGCTCTTCTGCAGATCTCCTTCGAAGGTGGTCTGTTGATCATTGCCCTGCGTGAAGCCGAGATTCTGCCCGACTTTGTTCCGTCGGTCCCACGACGATACGAGTCCCCACTGAGCGGCGTCGCTGGTCGCAGGCTGATAGACGGCGACCTGTTTGACGTCGATCGCCTTGAGGATGAGCGTCATCTCCTGGTCGAACGGCGCGAGCTTGTCGCCCTCTTCATGCTGCTCCTTCATGCAGCAGTGTCCGCCCCAGGTGTCCGTCCCGTCCTTGTAGTTGCAGGCGGGGTCCCCCGCTTCACGGTTGATGCGCCTCGGCCAGAAGCCCGGCGCGCCGACGTTCGTGAACGTCATCGTGCCACCGAGCGTGGGGGTCGACGGATCGACCGGGTAGCCCCCAACCCCCGAGCCAAGCGGAGGAGGTGGCGGCGTCTTGTTGTCTCCGTCGCTCGTACCCGGCGTGCTGCTGCCTCCGCTTCCTCCCGGACCGCCGAGGTTCGAAGACGACGACGAGTCCGAGGAGGACCCGCCGCATGCGAAGACCAAGAGCGAGACGAACGCGAACGCGCCGAGGAGTTTTCGAGCCACCACCGCAAGTTGCCCGCCGCCGCCCGATCCGTGTCGAATTCGACGAGCCCGTGTGGAGCGTCCGCAGGTGGTGGCCACGCGACCCGGGCCGTCAGCGCCGCGCTCTCCCTACGGAGACCCGGGGTGCGCACATCTGACGCACCCAGCGGCGCTGTGGAGGCCGGGAGGCCTGACCGACAGCGCTGAGGCCAGGCCGGGAGACCTGACCGACAGTGAGCCCTCCCGGCGCCCTCACTGTCGGTCGGATCTCCCGTCGGCCTAGGATCACCATCACTTAGCCTCACTGTCGGTCAGACCTCACTGTCGGTCGGACCTCACTGTCGGTCGGACCTCACTGTCGGTCAGGTCTTGGGCGCAAACGGACGAGCTAATTCGAGGCGCCGCGGCGGCGACGATGGCGATGAGCGCAAGCATCTCGGCATGTTGGAGGAGGTCGACAGCCTCGTTCAGATCGATCGGGCGTCCGCTGCGTAGGACGTTGCCGTAGCCTCGTTCGCGGGGGCGCGATGCTCCTACAGCCTTCCCTCCATTCCGGAGCTGGGAGGCGCCACGAGGTCCTCTGGCCCCGAGCCGTCGAACTCCATGAACGAGAAGACCCTGCTTTACGGCGCCCTGTCCGTCACCGCCATCGCGGCCATCTATGGAGTCGTGAAGGCCCGCGAGATGCGGAGCACCACGAGCCAGTCCGAGATCACGACCGTCCCGGTCACGGACTCGCCGCAGAGGGTCGAGCAGGCGGAGGTGCCGATTCGACTCACGGCGTCGGACGGCACGGGCCTCAAGCTGTCGTCGCTGAGTGCGAAGGCGGCGGTCGAAGACCCGCTCGCACTCACTGAGCTGCATCTCGTGTTCGAGAATCCCGAAAACCGCGTGCTCGAAGGCACGTTCCGGATCACGCTGCCGCAAGGCGCCTCGCTGAGCCGCTTCGCCATGAAGGTCGGCAGCACCTGGCAAGAGGGCGAGGTCGTCGAAAAGCAGGCCGCACGTCAGGCCTACGAAGACTTCCTCCATCGCCGCCAGGATCCCGCGCTCATGGAGCAAGGCGCCGGCAACGAGTTCTCGGCGCGCGTATTTCCCATCCCTGCGCGCGGCACCAAGGAGATCATCATCGCGTACTCCGAGTCGCTCGAAGCAGGCGCGCCGTACGTCCTGCCGCTCCGCGGCCTGCCCATGCTCGGCACGCTCGACGTCGACGTGCACGCCGCGGGTAGCCGCAACGCGATCGCGGGCGGCCGCCCCGACATGACCTACAGCGTCCATCAGCAGCGCATCACTCCAGCGCAAGACTTCGTGGTCGAGGGCAAGCAGATCCCGCGCAGCAACGGCCTTCGCAACGGGGACCTGGCGATCGCGCGCGTCGTCCCGTTCGCCTCGTCGCGTCCCGAGCCTCTGACGTCCGCGGTCGTCCTCGTCGACACGAGCGCTTCGCGCGGCCTCGGGCTCGGAGAGGAAGCCAAGCTCGTGAAGAACGTGCTCGCGCGACTTCCGAAAGATGCGAACGTCGTCGTGGGCTGTTTCGATCAAGAGGTCGTGTCCGTCTATGAAGGCCCCGCGGGAGGCTTCGGAGACAAGCAGGTCTCGGAGATCGTGGCGCGCGGGGCGCTCGGCGCGTCCGACTTCGAACGCGCGATCGGCTGGGCCGGAGAGCAGGCCAAGAAGGCAAAGGCGAAGCGCGTGGTCCTCGTCGGCGATGGCGTGGCCACGGCCGGCGAAACCGACGCGCAGAAGCTCCGAGACCGCGTGGAAAAGCTGCGTGATGCCGGCATCGAACGCATGGATGCGGTCGCCATCGGAGGCATTCGCGACGACGCGTTCCTTCGTACCATCGTTCGTGGCGTGCTCGATCGCGACGGCGTCGTACTCGACGCGAAGCTCGGCGCCGATGCGGTCGCGAGGCGCCTCGGTGAGGCCACGAGCTCGGGCGTCCCGGTGAAGGTGGAAGGCGCGACGTGGGCGTGGCCCGAGAAGCTCGATGGGCTCCAAGCGGGCGACGAAGTGATGGTTTATGCACGCCTCGACGCGAACAAGCCCGTCGCGATCACGGTCGGCACGCAGCAATTCACGCCCGATCTAAGGACGATCGAGCGGCCGCTCGTCGAACGTGCCTGGGCCCAGGCCAAGATCCAGAGCCTGATCGACGCCCCCACCGACAATCCGTCGGCAACGAAGCACGAGATCGTCTCGCTCTCGACCCGCCACCGCGTGCTCAGCCCGCACACGGCCATGCTCGTCCTCGAAACGGACTGGGACTACCAGCGCTTCGGAATCGATCGCACGGCCACGGTCGACATCCTCACCGTCGACAACGGCCACGCGTCGGTCGCGCACAATTCCCGCACGCAAGACGGCGAGCGCACGGCGGATCTCGGTGGGAAAAACAACCGAGAGAAGGCCAAGGGCGAGAACGCCGATCGCAAGAGCCGAGGAGCCCCGACCGCCGAGGAACCTTGGGCACCGAGCGAGCAGGCGGCCAATGCACCGCCCGCGCTCGAAGCGCCGGCAGCGACGGCCACCGGGGCCCCTGCAGCCGACCAGGAGCAACGACCGGCCGACGTGCCCACTCCGATGGCGTCCGCCGCGGCCCCGGCAAAAGGCTTCGCCGAACAGACGGCTCCCCCGCCCCCGCCTGCCCCCGTTGCCCAAGGCACGCGCGGCGGATCGAACCAGTCTTCCTCGCTCGCCGAGGGACTCGCGGCACCGATGCCCGTCCCCACGCCCACGCCACGACCGGCGACGCGGGCTGGCGACGGTCCTGGGCACGCGGCGAGCGGCGGGTTCGGTGCTGGTGGTGCTGGCGGTGGTGGCGGTGGAAGAGCACGGGACACGCGCACGGGCACCTCCGTGGGCAGCGTCCAGGTTCGCCCCAACACGCTCGTGGTCGAGCAAGGCATCAGCCAAGACGACGCGCAACGCGTGGTTCGAGGAGCCACCCCCCAATTGCGTGCATGCTACACGGGCGCAACGGCAACCGACGCGACGCTCCACGGCCGCTTCGAGGTCCGCGTGGTCATCGATGCCCAGGGTCGCGTGAAGGCCGTGCAGGCGACGCAAGCGCCGGCCAGCGAGACGTTCAAGGCATGCGCGCTCAGTGTCTTCCGCGGCCTCTCCTTCCCTGCGCCGGGCACCGGCGAGGCCAAGTTCGCGGCCAGCTTCGATCTCGTGAACCTGAACGGCGGCACCGAGAGCGATCCGCAGGCGACGCGCGATCCGAAACTGCCCGCGGCCGCTCCTTATGAGGGTCGCTTCCGCATCGTCATGGACAAGCTCTCACGCGGGGACAAGGACGACGCGCTCGGCGAGGCCAAACAATGGCAGACGGAGCAGCCGGGCGACGTGCTCGCGCTCGTGGCGCTCGGCGAAGCGTACGAAGCGCGTGGTGACGCCAAGACCGCCGCGCGCGCGTACGGCTCGATCCTCGAGCTCTTCTCGTTCCGTGCCGACTCGCGAAGGTTTGCCGGCGAGCGGCTCGAGCGCCTCCACGATCCCTTCGCGCTTCGTCTCGCCGCCGACACCTACGGCAAGGCGGCGGAGCAGCGTCCCGACCACCCCGCGAGCCATCGTATGTACGCCTACACGCTCGTGAAGACGGGCGAGTACGAAAAGGCCTTCGAGGCCCTGCAGAAGGGTGTGTCGCGAAGCTATCCGCCCGGTCGATTCCTTGGTGCCGAGCGCATCCTGAAAGAAGATCTCGGCCTCGTTGCGGCGGCGTGGGCCAAGGCCGAGCCTGCACGGCGCTCCGAGATCATGCAGAAGCTGCATGCCGCCGGCGGTACCGAAGAGAACGGTCCCTCGCTGCGCTTCGTGCTCGCATGGGAGACAGACGCGAACGACGTCGACTTCCACATCTACGACGGCCGCGGTGGGCATGCGTACTACGGCGAAATGCGTCTGCCCTCGGGCGGCGCTCTCTACGCGGACGTGACGACCGGCTATGGCCCGGAGTGCTTCACCATCCGCAAGGCACCGAGCGAGCGCGCCTACCCCTACAAGCTTCAGGCGCACTACTACTCACGCGGGCCCATGGGCTACGGCATGGGCAAGCTCGAGATCGTCGAGCACGACGGCCGAGGTGGCCTTTCTTTCGAGGAACGGCCGTTCGTGGTCATGGTCGACCAGGCCTACGTCGACCTCGGTACCGTCGAGAAGAAGAGCGACGCCACTGCGCTGAAATAGGACAATTCGAGCAGGGCTGTCGGGGGCCGCAAGTCCGCGCGCGGTTTACGAGCGCGTGGTATCAAATATGCGTCCTGCATGACGTCCGCGATCGAAGCCAAGAAGAGCGATTCGGAGCGTGAGCCCACACCGGCGAGCGAGCCCGGGCCCGAGAACGAGAACGAGAACGAGACCGACAACGAGGCTGGGCAACACGAGAGCGGACCGGCGCCGGCTACGAACGAGACGCGCGCCAAGCCTCGCCGCAAGCCCGCTCCGACGCCGATGGAGAGGGCCATCTATCGATGGGTCGCCGTCACGTTCGTGATGGCGGGCTTCCTCGTCGTCTACACGCAGCACCCGTATTACGCGCGCGGCGCGCAGTTCACGCTCTTCCGCTCGTTCTATGCCGGCGCGTTCGTGCTCTGGCTCGTGCTGGGGCTCGGCTACGTTCGCGCCACGCTCCAGCGCTTCTCGGCGATGCGGTACACGATGCGCGACGGCGGCCTGCACCTCGTGCTCCTCGCCAAGGCGCTCCAGAACAAGCGCTTCTGGCAGACGGTGAAGAAGCCCCGCCTCCGTACGACGGCGCTCGGCATCCTCGTCAAAGCCTTCTTCACGCCGCTCATGACCGGCTTCTTCGCCGGGCACGTGAACTCGATCGCGAGGGCGTGGCTCCAGCACAAGCATCTGCAGCCGCTCGACTTCAAGATTCCGAACGGCCTCTCGCCGCTCGCGCAAGCCACGAGCTGGTGGACGCAGATGAGCGCGCGCATCGGCGACCTCGTTCCGCACGCCGCGGACTTCGCCGGCCTCTTCGCTCCCTCGACCTGGACGCACGCGGACATCTCATGGGGCCTCGGCCTCATCTACGACATCGTCTTCTTCACCGACGTCGGCTGGGCGCTCATCGGCTACACCTGCGAGAGCCGTTGGCTCGGAAACAAGACGCGCAGCGTCGAGCCCACGGGCCTCGGCTGGCTCGTCGCGCTCGCGTGTTACCCGCCGTACAACAACGTCACGGGCACCTATCTACCGCTCGACAACGGGCCTTCCGTCATCACCGGCCAGAACGTCCTGCTCGCGATGCGCGCGTTGTCGGTGTTGTTGTTCGCCATCTATGCGATGGCCACCGTGTCGTTCGGGTTCAAGTTCTCGAACCTCACGAACCGCGGCATCGTCTCACGGGGGCCGTACCGGTTCGTGAGGCATCCCGCCTACCTCTGCAAGTGCCTCGCGTGGTGGCTCGAGCACCTGCCCACCATCACCTTCACCAAGGCCTTCTTCCTGACGCTGCTTTGCGGCCTGTACTCGATGCGCGCGTGGACGGAAGAGCGCCATCTGAGCCGCGATCCGGACTACGTGGCCTACAAGAAGAAGGTGCCCTGGATTCTCATCCCAGGCGTTTACTGAGCTCGAGCGCAAGGTCACGGAGAGGCGCTATGCTGGCGTCCTCATGTCCACGCATACCGTCGACAATCCGTACACCGGTGAAGTTGGGGCCACGGTCAACGTCTCGGACGCTGGGGCGATCGACAAGACGCTCGATCGCGCGCGCACTGCCGCCAAGGCACTCAAGCGCCTGTCGGTCGAGGAGCGCGTCGCGCTCTCCGATCGCGCGCTGACGAAGTTCGAGGCGCGCGCCGAAGAGATCGCGCAGGACATCACGCGCCAGATGGGCAAGCCCCTCGGGCAGGCACGCGGCGAGGTGAAAGGCATGGCGGGCCGATGGCGGCACATGCAGTCGATCGCCAAGGAATCGCTGGCCGACATCGCGGTGCCGAAAGACGGCTTCGATCGACGCATCCGTAAAGAGCCCCTGGGCGTCGTCCTCGATCTGCCCGCGTGGAACTATCCGCTGCTCACGGCGGTCAACGCGATCGTGCCGGCGGTGCTGGCAGGCAACGCCGTCGTCGTGAAGCACTCGCCGCGCACACCGCTCTGCGCCGAGCACTTCGCACGCGCCTTCGCCGAGGCCTCCGCGCCCGAGGGCACCGTGCAAGCCATCTTCGTCGACTACGAGACCACCGAGCGCATCGTGAGCGATCCGCGCATCGACAGCGTGCTCTTCACGGGCTCGGTGCTCGGCGGACATCGCATCCAGGCGGCCGCGAAAGATCGCTTCACACACGTGGGCCTCGAGCTCGGCGGAAACGATCCGGCGTACGTCGCCGCCGATTGCGATCTCGGCAACACGGTCGACAACGTCGTCGACGGCGCCATCTACAACGCCGGCCAGAGCTGCTGCGCCGTCGAACGCGTCTACGTGCACCGCTCGGTCTACGAGCCCTTCCTCGCCAAGGCCGAGGCGCTCGTGCGCGCCTACGTGATGGGCGATCCCGACGACGACAAGACCTCGCTCGGTCCCATCGCGCAGCCGTGGCACCCCAAAGAGCTCACGGCATTCGTCGAAGACGCCACGCAGAAGGGCGGGAAGCTCGTGGTCGGCGGCAAGGCCACGTCCGTCGACGGCAAGGGCCGCTTCTTCGAAGCCACGCTCCTTCGCGACGTTCCGCAGACCGCGCTCCTTCTCCAGAAGGAATCGTTCGGTCCCATCCTCGCCGTCTCCCCTGTCGACTCCGACGAAGAAGCGCTCGCGAAGATGAACGACTCGCGCCTCGGTCTCACCGCAAGCGTGTGGACGAGCGACCGCGAACGCGCCGAACGCTTCGCTCGCGATCTCGAGTTCGGCACCGTCTACATGAACCGCTGCGACGCCCTCGACCCCGCCCTCCCTTGGGTCGGCGTCAAAGACTCCGGCCGCGGCGTCACCTTGAGCGCGCTAGGCTTCGACGCCCTCACGCGCCCCAAGGCGATTCACTTCCGTCTCTCGTTCTGAGCCAGCTCAGTTCCAGAAACGCTGCACGAAGAACGCGGTGTTGGGGGACAATCCGGAGATCCCCAACGCGAGGATTCGTCCGTCGGCCTGACTGGCCACGGCCAACGACTGGACCCATGCGTCGGTCTGCACGATGGTCTTTCCATCCGCAAACGAAGGGTCGACGGTGCCGTGCGGAAGCAGTCGATTCAAGCCCCACGAAGTGCGGTTGAAGTCGAGAAGCGTCGTGGTGATGATCGTACCGCCTGCACCGACACACAGGCCCGCGGGGATTCCCGGGACCGACGCGAAGCCATCGGTACCGAACGTCGTGTCGATGCCATTGCCGTCCGCGCGGAAGCGCACGAGCTCGAGGGTCTTGTTTCCCACGTTCTTGTTTCCCAAGAAGCCAGCGATCACCGAGTGGTCCGGGAGCTCCTCCATCAGTTTTTGGGTATTGCCGACGATGACTTGCGGCCTCGAGACGAAGGTGAGTCCGGGTGTCGATACCGATCCGAACGTCGAATCGACCGCATGGTCCTGGGTGAGCTGGAAGATGCCGATCCCAAGGCCGTCGCCATTGGCACCGACGCCGAAGATCTTGCCAGTGCCCGCACGGACGCCGACCCCCGAGATTCCGTCATTGGTGGTCGTCCAGCGTCCCTTGGCAAAGCCTCCCGTGGTGGTCACGAGGGCGCCCTTGTCGGTCATGTGAGCGATGGCCCAGTAGTCGTAGTAGTTCGTCTGCGTCCAAGTGAACCCGACGACAATCGTTCCGTCCGGCGCGACCGCAACCTGCGGAGAAGCGTAGCTCTTCGCGCCCGACGGTAGATTGATCGTGGCGATGCCCAACGCACCGAAGGTCGTGTCCATGGTTGCATCCGGGAGGAGTCGAGCAACCGCTATCGCCGTCGTCGTCGGACTTCCGGCGATGAGGATCTTGCCGTCCGGTTGGAGCGTCGCTCCCCACGCCTTCCCAAGTCCCGTGAAGGAAACCTTGCCGCCGCCGAACGAGCTATCGAGCGCGCCGGTCGGCAGCAACCGAAGCACCACCGTCGTCGTGTCCGACGTGCCGATGGCGATGATCTTCTGATCGGGTTGAACGAGCATCGTGCCGGAGGTGAGCGAGACCTGCGTGACGTGCGCGGTCCCGTTGGTGCCGAAGGTCGTATCGACCTTGCCCGGTGCACCGCGGACGAGGAGCTTGGCCGTCGCCTGTGCGCTCGCTTCGCCGCTCGTCGCGGAGAGCTCGATGGCAGCGTCGCCCTGCTCCGCATCGCCGTCGGCGGTGAGCTCGAGCTCGCCGGTGAGGTCGGTCGGCGCGATGGTCAACGCGCCTGCTGTGATCTTCGCGGGCGGCTTGGCGGTCACGACGATGGGAAGGTTCGCGGCTTGGGCAGCCGCCGATCGGCTGACCGAAACGGTGAGCTTCGCCTTTGCCCCTTGGGTGATCGGGAGGGCATCCGCCGACACGCCGAGGGTGAAGGTGGGCTGCGTTCCCGGCCCAGAGACGACCGGACCGCCCTCCCCGCCGCCATCCGCACTGTTCTCGGAGGAAGGGGCCGCCGGCGTTCCCTGGTTGTCGTCCGAACCGAAAATCCCACACGCCGCGAGCGCCAACGCGAGCACGCTGCCGCAAAGCACAGCCTTCGTCATGAGCGCTGCGGTAACACATCGTCGCGGCTGAGTTGAATCGTGCGTTTTACGTACGAACGAACTGCGACACAGCGCCACGGGTCATGCGCGCCGGGCGATTGACGGCTTCACGCTCGCGAGACTTCTCATCCGCGAAAGACGACGATGACTCTCGATTCGAACAGCGGGCCGTTCGCGCGTTTGCAGAAGTGGTACCTGTCCCAATGCGACGGGCGTCCTCGAAGCGAATCCACCGAAGTGCGAATGCTGCCGATCTATCGAGTGACGAAGTACGACCCGAGCATTCGAGCGTCGAGCGGGCTCTACGACGAATGGACCAGCGTGAGTGACGTCGGGCGCTCGTTCGCAGGGCGCGTGGTCACTGACGCGGACTATCTCGCGGTCGAGGATGCGTACGTCGAAAGCGTGCGACGGCTGATGCGCGCGGCTTCGGTCAACGAGCTCGTCGTGAAGCTGTGCGACGCCCCGAGGTGCCAAGCTCGAGAGGGCCCTCGTGGACTCCGTCGATGACGCGCACACTCGCGCGCCTGGAGATCGGAACGACGTTGAGCGGAAGCGAGATCGACGACGCCGTGCGACTTGGCCTACGCGAGATGGGAGTCGGCGTGCTCGAAGGGGGCGACGGGTTCTACGTCCAATTCGGATACGACTATTCCATGTACGTCGGCTGGGTCGGGCCGGAGCAGGCGCCGCCACCAGCCCCCGACGGCATGTACTTCGAGGTCTTCGAAAACCCGTACAAGGAATAGCGACGTCCGAGGCCGCGTTCCGAGCGATGTCGTTGTTCGTATGGAACAATGAAGCGGTGTCGCGACCAGTCGTTGCTGATTTGGAGTCGACGTTCGCACCGGAATACATGTCGCTTCGGCGCGCCAGGATTCGACACGGCATTCGAAACTTGCATTCGAAGCTTGCCTAATTCGCTTACAGGCTCTTTCCTCTCTTCAGGGAGGGGAATTTGGCGAGCAGCTTCGATCCCGCGGCGGTGGAGACGTTCATCGACAACGGCGACCTGTTCGTCGCGTCCTACAAGAGCGTCTTGCTCCAGGTGCGCCGCGGCCCGCTGACGATGCAGGCGCTCGATCATCTCGAGAGCATCATCCATCTCGCGCGCACGCGGAATCAACACAAGGGGGGCGCGTACCTCGGCGTGCTCGAGGAGTCGGCGGAGCTCACAGGGGGCGATGTCCGTGCGCGGCAGACCGTGCTGTTCCGCAAGATGCTCTCCTACGATCGCTCGTACGCCGCGACCGTCGTTCTCACGAGCGCAACGAAGGGCGCGCTCCTCCGCACGTTCATGCGCATGGTTGCCTTCGGCAATCCCCAGCTCGGCATTTTCGGCAATGCCCTCGAAGCCGGGCGATGGCTCGAAAAGCGCGTGGAGATGCCCGCGCTCGAGACGACGGCGCTCGTCGAATGGGGACGCACGAAGAGCGTCGCGCAGAGACGCGCGAGCGGAATCTGAATGCACCACCGACCTCGCGTCACGCGAAGGTCAGTGACGCGAGCTCAGTGACCCAGCCCCTTGTTGGGCATCTGCACTTGTTCGCAGCGGTCCATGCACGCGGGGTCGTCGTTGCACTGGCGCGAGCAGTCGACGATCGCGTTCTGCTTGCGCTGGCACTTGGGGTCGCGCTCGCACTTCATCGGATCTTCCTGCGCTGCCTTCTGGGCGGCGCGGCATCCTCCGAGCGACAGCGAAGATGCAGCGAGCGTGACGATGAAGAGGCCCCCCAAGATACGGGCTCTCATTTGACGACTTGGCCTCCAGGCGGCGGACGCGTGCGCTCCAGCGGGGGCCGGTTGCGCAGGCACTTTTCGATGTTGGGTTCGAGTGAGCGCATCGTCTCCGGCAACGGGCCGAAGGGACCACGTGCGGGCGGGCGGCCCATGACGGGCGCGAAGATGCGCGAGCGATCGAATTGGTCGCCGAGACTCAGCCACACGAAGAGCGCGCGGCCCTTGATGTTCTTGTAGGGAACGCCACCGCCTTGGTAGTTCCACCACATGCGCGAGTCGTGGCTGTTGTTGCGATTGTCGCCCATGACCCAGACTTCGCCGGGCTTCGCATAGAACGGGCCTTGGTAGTCCGGGCTCGACGACACGTGGTCGTAGAGCGTGAGGTAGGCCTCGTCCTCGAGGAACTCGACGAAGAGCTCGCCATCGTGGCGGCTGGTGTCCTGCGACTCCACGTACGAGTAGGTGCCCGCGCTGCAGCTCGGCACTTCCCAACCGTTGATGATCGGGTGGCCGCCGCGGACCTCGAGCTTGTCGCCCGGGATGGCGATGACGCGCTTGATGAAGTCCTGCTCTTCGCGCTCGGGATAGGCGAAGACGATGACGTCGCCACGCTCCGGCGGCATGCGCGACCAGAAGCGCTTCTGCGTCCAGGGGATCGCCGGACCGTACGTGAACTTGTTCACGAAGATGTGATCGCCGACCTGGAGCGTCGGGATCATCGATCCGCTCGGGATCTTGAAGGCCTCGACCACGAAGAATCGAAGCGCCATGGCTACGGCGATAGCGACGAAGATCGACTCGGCGTACTCGCGAACCTCGCTCTTGCGCCAGCGACCGAGGCGAACGTCGACTTCGCCATCGGCCTTTACGAGCGCATCGACGAACGCGTCTTCGTTGAAGGGCTCGCGCTCCATCGACTCTTCGAGGGCTTCGAGATCGGCCTGGAGCTTCTCGCGCTCCTTGGCCGAGACGTCGCGCACGATGGCGTCGTGATTGCGCTCGAGGATGTCTTCCGCCTCTTCGAGCAGCGCACGCGCGCGATCGAACGGGCCACGCATGCTGTTCGGAAGCCCCGCACGCAGGGGCGGATACGCGTGGAACGCGAGCGGGAGCCGGTGGCGAACCGCCCAGAGAGCGACCTCGAAGAGCGTGAACGTGACGATGCCCATCGGCACCGGCTGATCCCGCACCCAGCTCTCGGCCCAGCCGAGAACGCCACTGTGCTCGACACCGCTCGCGGGGGTCAGCGCCCAGACGAGAAGGCACGCCATGCCGAACGGCACGAAGCCAAACCACAGCGCCCAGTACAGCGTGCGCAGGATGCGCTTCGGCGGAGGGCCGTCCCCTTCCCCGCGCTCACCGCGCGCGCCACGTTCCGGCCGGACGCTCGCCTCCGCCTGATCGCTGGCTGAAGCACCCTTTTCGCGGTCCTTCGCGACGACGTCGTCGTTGTCGGATTCGCGCTTCTCGCCATGCTTCTCGGCATGGTCGAGCTCGGTCGGCTTGCGGGTGTCGTCGTCCTTGCTCACGAAGCGTCGCCGATTTGGATGAGGTAGTTCACGACCGCCGCACGATCATCGAGGGCGTTGACCGGAGGGTTGACCTGGCCGGCGGTGGGTGTGTTGTCGAATACGACGTAGTACATCCCGGGCGAGACGGGAACCGCGCGCTTCAGTTGGGTTCCGGCTTGCACGATGTCGCCCGCGATGGGGGCTCCCGCGAGCGGACCGGACTGCGGGTACTCGTAGTAGAGGTTGAGCGAGGCCTCCGCCTCGGCTTTCCGCATGATCAGCATGTCGACCGCGGGTGCGCCGTCGACCGATGCCGTCACGTAAAGCGAGCGCCCTTCGTCCTCGACGAGGATCGGACCGATGAAATCGCGCTGATTCTGATGAATCTCGACGCGCTCGTTCTCGTAGGTGATGCGGTCGTTGCCGTGCACCTGGAACGGATGGAAAGGCTTCTGGCCGAGCGGGACGATCCCCAGCCCGAACTCATCCGTGTTGGTCTCGGTGAACCGAATGACGGTGAAGCCCTCCTGGAGCTTCTGCCCCATGAGCTGCTTTCCGAAGCTGTCACCCATCGACGTCAGGCTGTTGAGCATCGACGCGGTGGAGCTCTCGAGGCGGTGCGTGCGGAAGTCACTCGCGTCGATCCGGGTGGGCCGGAAATACGCGTAGATGTCGCAGCGATCACCCTCGGTGATGAGGAAGTCGTAGCGATAGAGGCCGGTGGCGGCCATCGTGAACGTCATCTTCTTCGTGACGTTCGTGAAGGCATAACCGAAGCCACTGAAGTTCACGTAGAGGTCTTCACCTTCGGGGGCAACGCACTGCGTCGGGTAGAAGCGACCGATGACCGGCGAGTCCGGAGCGAGCCTGAGAGGCGCGTTGCGCTGGAGCATCTGCTTGCAGAAGTCGCCCATCGCCGTCTTCATCAGCGATTTGCGCATCGTCCGGTTCTCCGGCGCGTTGAGGGTGCCGCGGAACGTGCACTCCTTCGGCCCGCACCCGACGACAGACAGCGGCAAGGCCAGGCACACCGCGGCGAGTCCAAGGACGCGCGCGACGGCGCCAACGCGACGAGAACCAGCGCGCGAAGAACCTGCGCGCCTCGAGACGAAGCGCTCGCTCGGAGCAAGAAGACCAGCGAGCGGGGAAGCCGTAGTACGCAAGGCCCCCGAGGCTATATCAAAACGGCCCGGCAGCGTGCACATGCTCGTGTAGAGTCGAGGGCATGGCTGGCAAGGTGGCGGTGCTGGGCGCAGGGGCATGGGGAACGGCACTCGCGAAGGTGCTCGCTGACAAGGGCGATCCGGTGGCGATGTACTGCCGGCGGCCGGATCTGGTCGACCAGATCAACCGCGAGCACGTGAACGGGCGCTACCTTCCGAGCGCCAAGCTGCCGGCCACGTTGACGGCGACGGTCGACCCCGAAGAGGCGCTCGACCGGGCCTCGATGGTCGTGTTCGTCGCGCCGAGCCACGCCACGCGTGAAGTTGCCCGGCTCGTGGCGCGCAAGGTCCCCACCGATTCGCCCATCGTCAGCGCCACGAAGGGTATCGAGAACGATTCGCTCACGTTCATCGACGAAATCCTCGCGGCCGAGCTTCCCGGCGCCACGCACCGCCACTTCTCGTTCTTGAGCGGACCGTCGTTCGCCAAGGAGCTCGCCGCCGAGCTACCCACGGGCGTGGTCATCGCCTCGACGGAGACCCGCGTTCGCGAGCACGTGATGAACCGCTTCCACACGTCGTACATGCGCACGTACGCAAGCAAGGACATCCCTGGCGTCGAGTGTGGCGGCGCCATCAAGAACGTCATCGCCATCGCAGCGGGCGCGGCCGACGGCCTGGGCTTCGGTCACAACACGCGCGCCATGCTCATCACCCGCGGCCTCTCCGAGATGGTGAAGCTCTCGCTCGCGCGCGGCGGCGAAGCCATCACCCTTGCGGGCCTCGCGGGCATGGGCGACTTGGTCCTGACCTGCACGGGCGAGCTCTCACGCAACCGCACGGTCGGTCTCGAGCTCGGCAAGGGCCGCAAGTTGAACGACATCTTGACCGGCCTCGGGCACGTCGCCGAGGGCGTTAAGACCGCCAAGAGCGCCTACGATCTGAGCCGCCGCCTCGGGATCGAGTTGCCGATCATCAGCGAGACGTACCGCGTGCTGTACGAGGACAAGCCGGTGCTCACCGCCGTGAAGGATCTGATGGGGCGCGAGCTCACGGCCGAGTTCGAGAGCATGGGCGCGATTCGCACGGTGTAGGCGAGATGTAGACGAGGTGTAGGCGAGAGGAGCGCGGCGCGGCCGACGCGTTTGGGCCGCGCCGATCGCAGTTCCGTCCGACGAAGCGCCCGAATCGCGTGAGACTGCTCGACCCGCGGGGACAGCTCTCGTACGCTCCCGCTTTGAACAGCATGCGTTCTCGCGCTTCGCTTGGACTTGGGACCATCGTTCTCGGCTGCCTCGCACTCCTCACGGAGGGACGTGCCTGGGCACAGTACCCCCCGCAGCAAGGCTACCCGCCTCAAGGCTATCCTCAGCAGTATCCGCCCCAGCAGTATCCACCCCAGCAGCGCTACCCGCAGCAATACCCACCGCAGCAGGGCTACCCGCAGCAGTATCCCCCGCAGCAGGGCTAT
The DNA here is from genome assembly GCF_001263205.1 of Labilithrix luteola. Taxonomy (GTDB): domain Bacteria; phylum Myxococcota_A; class Polyangia; order Polyangiales; family Polyangiaceae; genus Labilithrix; species Labilithrix luteola. The sequence goes on along the minus strand of NZ_CP012333.1, from coordinate 6,624,963 downwards.
CCCCAGCAGTACCCGCCGCAGCAAGGCTACCCGCAGCAGGGCTATCCCCAGCAGCCCTACCCGCAGCAGCCGCCGCCGACGTCGAACAAGCGTGACGCCGGCGAGATGACCGCGCTCTACATCACAAGCGGTCTCTACGGCATCGGCACGGGCGTCTGGCTCGATGCGCTCTTCAAGATCGACGATCCGGGCTTCGCCGTGATCATGCCCGTGGCCTTCGGCGCGGGCGTGCCGATCGGCATGTACTTCTGGGACGATCAAGGCGGTCCCTTCCACCGCGGCGTTCCCTCGTCGATCGCGACGGGTTTGACTCTCGGCGCCATCGAAGGCGTCGCCATCGCCGGCACGCAGTGGCAGCACACGCGCAACAAGGGCACGGACTGGTCGTTTCAGACCCAGACCACGATCACGTGGGTCTTCGCGACGGGCGGCGGCATCGGAGGCTGGGCCTTCGGCGAATGGATTCGCCCCGACCCGCGCAGCATGGGATTCATCGTCAGCGGCGCCGGTTGGGGCGCGATCAGCGGATCGCTCCTCGGCATCGGCGTCAGCGGCAAAGATTGGAAGGACGGCGCGAGCGTCGCCGGCCTCATCGGCTACAACGTCGGCATCCTCGGCGCGGGCGCGCTCAGCATCGCGCACACGCCGTCGTGGGAGAGCCAGAAGTACATGTGGCTCGGTTACGGCGCAGGTGCCGCCGTCGGCTGCCTCATCTTCCCGTTCTATTTGTTCTCCGACGCGGACGCCAAGCACGGCTTCATCGGCCCGGCGATCGGCGGAATCGCAGGCGCGGCCATCGCCGGTGCGCTCACGTGGAACATGAAGGACTCCGGCAGCGCGGCGAACGCGTGGAAGCCGCCGTTCGACATCGCGGTCATGCCGCCTCCGCGCCTGACCGCCTCGCAGGTCGGGCTCGGATCGAGCAACACGCCCGTTGGTGATGCACCTCCGGGCGCCGTGCTCACCGGCTTCGGATCGTTCTGATCCTCAGGCCGTCACTTCGCGGGCGTCGTGCCCGTCGCAGGGGCAGCGCTCGAGCTCGGGGCAACCGGGCTCGGAGTGGTTGCCCCGGCGTCGGCGCCGGTCTCAGGCTCGACCGTATCCGGCGTGAGGGGCGGCTTCTCGTTGCCTCCACCACAAGCCATCACGGCGGTGGCGAGGACCACGCAGGAGGCCCAGAACGCGGCCCACGGGGCGCACGGAACCAGAACGGCGAGTCTTCTCATACGGTACGACCTCCGTAAGGGCGGATTTTCTACGCATTCTACACGGGACTCTTCGACGAAGGCCACCTTGGCGGCGGCACGCCCGGCGTTTCCGCTCTCACAAGATCGCGCGAGGAAGAGGACTTTTACGATATCCTCGCGGCGTTCCGGCCATAGGAAGGCCGAGACCCGAACATGCCCATCCTCAAGTGGTTCCCATCCCAGGGCTCGCCGCGCACCTTCGTGCTCTACAAGCCGATGTCCACCATCGGCCGCGCCCTCGGCAACGACGTCGCCGTCATGACGGCGGGCATCTCCGAAACGCACGCGCAGGTGCTCTTCGACGGTCGAGACTTCAATCTCGAGGAGGTCGACAAGACCGGCGAGATTCTCATCAACGGCAAGAAGAAGCGGCGCGCACGCCTCGTGCATGGAGATCGGATCACGCTCGGTGACGCCGAGCTCCAGTTCAGCATCTTCGACGAGCCGGTCTCGATGCGCCCGACGCCCTCGTCATCCCCGTCGATCAGCGATCGTGCGCATGCAACCGACACGTCGGCCATGCAGCTCGCGGGCGTCCGTAAGCTGCATGAGTTCAGCGAAAAGCTGATGACGATGAAGAACCTCGACGAGCTGCTCGAAGCGATGCTCGACGCGGTCATCGACGTCACCGGCGCCGAGAAGGGCCTCCTCCTTCTCCTCGACGACGCCTACAGCGAGGCTGGCGCGGCTTCGGGACAAGCGGGCAAGCCCGTCATTCGTGCGTCCCGCCACGTCACGCGCGAATCCATCACCGACACCACGGGCACCATCTCGGACAGCATCGTTCGACGTGTCCTCGAGAGCGGCCGCCCGCTCATCGTGTCCGACGCCCTCTCCGACGACGTCTTCAGCACGAGCGAGAGCGTCGTAGCTCTCCGCCTCTCGAGCGTCATGTGCGCGCCCCTCGTCTCCCAGGGCCACGTCACCGGCGCGCTCTACGTCGGCAACGACCGCGTCAAAGGCCTCTTCCAGAAGTCCCAGCTCGAGCTGCTCAGCATCTTCGCGGGCCAGGCCTCGCTCATCCTGCAGAACGCGATGCTCCTCGGCGCCCTTCGGGTCGACAAGGAGAAGCTCGCTGCAGAGCTGAAGGACAAGCGCTTCGGCGAGATCATCGGCGCCTGCCCCTCGATGCAGGAGGTCGATCGCAAGCTCGGCAAGGTGGCCACGACGGACATCTCCGTGCTCATCACGGGTGAGACGGGCACCGGCAAGGAGCTCATCGCGCGCGAGGTGCATCGCCGCTCGAACCGCGTCAACGGCCCGTTCATCGTCATCAACTGCGGAGCGATTCCGGAGAACCTGATCGAGAGCGAGCTCTTCGGTCACGTGAAAGGCGCCTTCACCGGCGCGGTCGCTTCGCGTCCCGGCAAGTTCCAGGCGGCCGACAAGGGCACGCTGTTCCTCGACGAGATCGGGGAGCTGCCGCTCAACCTCCAGGTGAAGCTCCTTCGTGCTCTCCAAGAGCGCGTGGTCTTCCGCGTCGGCGACAGCAAGCCGGAGAAGGTCGACATTCGCGTCGTCGCCGCGACGAACCGCGTCCTCGAAGAGGAGATCAAAGCGGGCCGCTTCCGCGAAGATCTCTATTACCGCCTCAACGTGGTGAACATCTTCCTCCCGCCGCTCCGCGAGCGCGGAGACGACGTGCTCATCATCGCCAAGGCGCTTCTCACGAAGTACGCCGACGAGCTGCACTCGCCGGTGCAGGGCTTCACGCCTCAGGCCCTCGTCGCGATCCGGAAGAGCAACTGGCCGGGCAACATTCGGCAGCTCGAAAACCGCATCAAGAAGGCGCTCGTCCTCTGCGACAAGACGCTGCTCGGCGTCGAGGATCTCGAGCTCGATCAGGCAGGCGAGAGCACCATCCTGCCGCTCGAGAAGGCCAAAGAGGAGTTCCAGCGCAAGTACGTCCTCGAGGTGCTGGAACGCAACAACGGCAATCGCACGCAGACCGCACGCGATCTCGGCGTCGATCCGCGCACCATCTTCCGTTACCTCGAACGCGAGCAGAATCCGATGCCTTCCGGTGCAGGTGGCTCGGGCCCTGGCTCTGCGCGCGACTGACACGCTCCAAAACGACGCGTTCCCGTTGCGGCGCGACGATTGCTTCGTCGGCGCGCAATGGGGACGCTCGCGCGCACGCTCATCGCGCTCGTCGCGGTAGGGTGCTCCACAGCCGACGGCAGCACCGGGACGTCCAACGATCCCGCGACCGACGGGTGCGCCACGAACAGCGTGCCCATGCTGGTGAAGTTCTCCGCAGGGTATGCGTCCGATCAGTTCGTGCCGGTCACCGTGGACGGCACGCAGGGCTACTTCACGATCGACACGGGCTCCTCGAGCACCTTCGTCTACGGACCGGACGACCACACCGCGAGGTACGAGGTCGCGATCGGTTGCGAGACGGTCAACGTGATCCGTCGTGACTTCGCGCCGAGCGTCGCGTTCGGCAAGCCGGTGCTCGGCGTGCTCGGCGCCGATTTCCTCCGCGCCGTCACGACGGACTTCGACTACCCGGGGGGGAAGATCGTCCGTCATCACGGTGTGCCGCCCACCGGCACGGAGGGCTACCTGACAGTTCCCATCGTCGATGCCTCCGGTCACATCGCGGTGGAGGCGAAGGTCGACGGCGCCTCGAAGCTCCTCATGGTCGACACCGGCTCGCCGCACGTAGTCTTGGCGTGGACCGAAGGCCGGCCCGACGACCAAGCCGTGAACGTCGAGGACATCAACGGAACGCTGATTCCCGCATACCTCGGCGACTCCGACGTCTCGCTCGAGAGCGAGACCAAACGGATCCCGGTCTATCGCATTCCGTCCTGGCCCTATTTCCAGAGTTTCGCCAAGAAACTCCATCCCGATCTGGCCGGGCTCTACGGTCGGTCGTCGCTCGGCTACCGGCGAATCATCATCGACAACAGCGCGAGCGTGCTGGAGTTCGGGCCCATCCAGCCCATTCCCGCGGCCGCCGAGTCGAGCTCGAACGACGCGGCCCAAGTGGATCTCGGAGGCGCAGCGCTTGAAAGTCGGCCGCTCAGTGCACATGATGCGCCGCCTCCGCCGTGACCGAAACGCTCCGCGATCCCTGTCCTTCCAAAACCAAGAACGACCTCGAGTGGGACCGCCTCCTCGAGGCGCTGGCCCATCGGTGCGCGTCGGCCATGGGTCGCTCGCTCGCGAAGGCCCTTCCGTTTGCGAGCACGCGGAGCGACGTCCGGCGGGCCCTCGACGAGGCGCGCGAGGCCACGGAGCTCCTCTCCAACGGCGAACCGTTGCCGGTGTCGGAGCTCGCCGAGGTCGACGACGCGATGGGCCGCGTGTCCGCCGCGGGTGTGCTCGCTCCGCTCGAGATTCGAGACATCGGTCGAGCTTTGGAAGCCGCCCGCGTCCTCCGGAGGTTTCTCGGCGCACGTCGGTCGCGCGTGCCGGCCCTCTATGAAGCGTGCGCCACGGACCCTACCCTCGACACGCTCGCGGACGAGCTTGCCGGCGCGTTCGATCCCGACGGCACCTTGTCGGACAAGGCGAGCCCGCGCCTTCGTGAGCTTCGCGGCGAGTACCACGCGGCACGCCAGCGCATGCTCTCGCGTCTCGAAGAGTTGATGACGCGCTACGAGGCGATTCTCCAGGATCGCTTCGTCACCGAGCGCGAAGGACGTTACGTCGTCCCCGTTCGCTCGGACGCTCACGAACGCTTTCCGGGCATCGTCCACGCCACGAGCGCCAGCGGTGCCACGCTGTTCGTCGAACCGCGCGCGGTCATTCCGATGGGCAACCGCCTCAAGGTCCTCGAGGCGGAGGTCCAGCGCGAAGAGATTGCAATTTACACGCAGCTCTCGAACCGCATCGGCGAGATGATGGCGAGCGTGATCGGCGCCGTGCACGCACTCGCTCGTGCCGACGTTCGAGCGGCCATCGCGCGGCTCGCCCAGGATCTGCACCTCACCTTCCCCGACGTCACCGACGAAGCACGGCTCGAGCTCCACGGGGCGCGGCATCCGCTGCTCTTGCTCGATAGCATCGTCGAACGCGGCCCGGTTCGCTTCGAGTCGGTGGTGCCGAGCGATCTGTCGATTGCCGCGCGTCACGCGATGGTCGTGAGCGGACCGAATGCCGGCGGAAAAACCGTGGCGCTGAAGACCATGGGGCTGTCGGCGCTCATGGTCCGCGCCGGGATGCCCGTGCCCTGTGCCGAAGGCAGCAAGGTCGGCATCTTCGAGATCGTACTCTCCGACGTCGGCGACGATCAGAGCCTCACCAAGAGCCTCTCCACGTTCAGCGCGCACGTGAGCAACCTCGCGCGCATCCTCGACGACACGCACCAGGGCGCCCTCGTTTTGCTCGACGAGCTGGCAGGCGGCACCGATCCTCGCGAAGGCGAGGCCCTCGCCGCCGGCATGCTCGACTCGCTCACGGCGCGAGGTGGTGCCGTTGTCGTCACCACGCACTACGAAGGCCTCAAGGCCCTCGCCCTCGCCGACGATCGCTTCGTGAATGCGAGCATGGGTTTCGACCTCGGAACCATGAGCCCCACCTTCCGTCTCGCGCAGGGCGTCCCGGGCAGCTCGAGCGCGCTCGCGGTGGCGCGACGATTCGGTCTACCGATCACGGTCATCGAGCGCGCCGAGAAGTTCCTCACCCGCGAGGACGTCCAGTTCGAGAGCGTCGTGCGCAAGTTGAACGACGAGCGCGCGGCCCTCGAACTTGCGCGCGCGGCAGCCACGAGGCGCGAGAACGAAGCCGCCGAGCAGAAGCACGCGCTCGACGTCGAGCTGCGCAACGCGCGCGATCGCGAGCAGCGCCATCTCTCGAAGGAGGCCGAGGCGCTCCTCGCTGCCGTTCGACGAGCGCGCGAGGAATTGCGCGAAGTGCAGGCCCGCATTCGGAGCAAGAAGCTGGACGCAGCGAGCGCCAAGGAAGCCGAACGCATGCTCGATCGCGTGGCCTCGCGCTTCGCGATGGGAGGCGAGCTCGAGCCGCTCACCAAGACGGCGGCGCGCGCGGGAGCGGCGGGCGAAGACACGGTGGCCGTGGTCGACGCGTCGACGCTCAAGAAGGGCATGCGCGTGTGGGTGCCGCGCGTCCGAGCCGAAGCGGAGATCCTGGACCTCCTGCCCGACGCGACGGTGCGCGTGCAGGCTGGTGCCATGAAGCTCGTGCTCGACGCGGGCGAGATCCGTCAGCTCGGAACGCGCCGCGACGAAGCCGATGGCAAGCGCAAGCCGACCACGGCTCGACCGGGCGAAGCGCCTCGCAAGGCCGAAGGCGCAGCCCCTGGTGACCCCGCCGGCCTCGAAGCGCCGCTCCAGACGAACGACAACACGTGCGACCTTCGCGGGCTTCGCACCGACGATGCGCTCTCGCTCGCTGTCACGTTCCTCGATCGATCCATCAACGAGAGCCGGCGCGTGTGCTTCCTCGTGCACGGTCACGGCACCGGCGCCCTCAAAGACGCCATTCGCCGCGAGCTCAAGGCAAGCCCGTACGTCCGCTACTTCCGCGCGGGGCGCCCCGGCGAAGGCGGCGACGGCGTGACGATCGCCTGGCTCACGTGAGCTCGAGCTCTCGCTCCGGCTGAATCGCCCACGCGCCTCCGGTCGGAGGAACCGTCATGATCTCGTAACCGGCCTCGGTGATGACGATCGTGTGCTCGAACTGCGCGGAGAGGCTCCCGTCGACGGTCACGACCGTCCAGCCGTCGGAGAGCACGCGCACCTCGGGTCGTCCGAGACACACCATCGGCTCGACGGTGATGGCCATGCCCGCACGCAGTCGCGGGCCGGTCCCTCGCACCCCGGTATGCGCGACGTGAGGCCCTTGATGCATGCGCCTACCGATGCCGTGACCACCGAAGTCACGCACCACCGTGCAGCCGAGCTTCTTCGCGGTCTCTTCGATGGCGGCCCCGATATCGCCGAGCCGCGCGCCATGACGCACGACCGCGATACCTGCATCGCGACAGGATCTTGCGGCCTCGACGACGTACCTGGCTTCGTCGCTGACGCGTCCGATCATGAACGTTGCGGACGTATCGCCGTGGAAGCCGCCGAGCATCGTGGTGACGTCGACGTTGATGATGTCGCCCTCGGCGAGCACCACCTTCGGGCTCGGGACGCCGTGGCACACGACCTCGTTGCGACTCGTGCAGACGGCCGCAGGGAAGCCCTCGTAGCCCAGCTGACTCGGTTTGCCTCCGAGCTGGGCCGTATGGCTGCGCACCCAAGCGTCGATCTGCGCCGTGGTGATACCGGGCGCGAGCTTACGCCCGACGTACGCCAACGTTTCCGCGGCGGCTTTTCCTGCACGCCTGAGCCGCTCAACCTCATTTCGACCATGAATTTCGATGGACACGGCCCCATCCATGCCGCCCACGGGCGAGCGCGTCCAATACCGTTTCGGTCTGGGCTGGCAGGAGAGGCACCCCACCTCTTGCGCCCCCACCCCCATTCGAGGCACGCTTTCGGGCGAGATGAGCCTCGCGCAGATCCGCTATTTCGTTGCCGTCGCCGAAGAAGGCAACGTCGGGCGCGCCGCTCGCCGGCTCCGCGTGGCCCAACCGCCGCTCAGCCGCCACATCCGAAGCCTCGAGGACGAGCTCGGTACGCCGCTGTTCGATCGCACGCCTCGGGGCATGACACTCCTTCCGTCGGGTGAGCTGTTTCTCTCGCACGCGAAGCGAATTCTCGAAGCGGTCGACGACGCCTGCGCGGCAGTGCGACGCGGTCCATCCGAATAGTCCGCCGTCGCGTCACGACGAGCTCCCCGCCGACATCGCGCGTGCGAAGATGCGCGCATGAACGACTTCGCGCACGGTCCCTCCACGATCCGCATCGGTGATCTCGAAGTTCGTCGTCTCGGTTTCGGAGCCATGCAGCTCCCCGGCCCCGAGGTGTGGGGCGAGCCGAAAGATCCCGCCAAGGCGCGCGCCGTTCTGAAGCGCACCGTCGAGCTCGGCATCAACTTCATCGACACATCCTGGTACTACGGTCCGTTCGTCTCGAATCGCCTCATCGCCGAGACGCTTCACCCGTACGCGAAGGACCTCGTCATCGCGACCAAGCTCGGTGGCAAGCGCTTGCCCGACAAGTCGTGGGTCGCCGCGCTCCGTCCCGAGGAGCTCCGTCAGGGATGCGAGGAAGATCTGCGGACGCTTCGGCTCGAGCGCATCGACGTCACGCACCTGCGTATCATCCCGCATTCGGACGTGCCCTTCCGCGAGTCCCTCGATGCGATGATCGGCCTGCAGAAAGAGGGCAAGATCCGTCATCTCGCGCTCAGCAACGTGACGCTCGACCAGCTGCGCGAAGCCATGGCCATCACGCCGATCGTCGGCGTGCAGAACCTCTACAACGTGATCGCCGGCGAGAAGAAGCTCGCCAACTTCCCGATGGGCGTGGTCGCCGGTCAGGAGCAGATGCTCGACTTCTGCGCGGAGAAGGGCCTCGCGTTCCTTCCCTATTTCCCGCTCGCGCTGCCGGGCCCGAGGAAGATGGTTTCGCCGGTCCTCGGGGAGATCGCCAAGAAGCACGGCGCCACCGAAGCGCAGATCGCCATCGCCTGGCTGCTCGCACGCTCGAAGGCGCTCCTACCCATCCCCGGCACGAGCTCGCCCGCTCACCTCGACGAGAACTGGGCGGCTCGCACCATCGCCCTCGACAAGGCGGAGATCGAAGCCATCACCGCCGCGCGCAGCTAACGCGATTGGCGCCACGGGTCGCTCGTCACGAGCGGTCAACGCGGACCGCTCATGAACGGCGGCCAACCGAGGTAGTGCGGCGTCGGCTTGCTGTGGCTCACGGAGAGCGCCACCATCGCCACGATTGCAACGAGCAGCGCCAGCGCGAGGACGTAGTTGATGCGCTCCCTCTCGGGGCTAAAAAACGGTTCAGCCATGGCAGCTCCTGCCGGGTCCCGAAGGTGAAAATGGCAAATGCGCGATGGAGCCCGATCTCGAGGCCGGGTGCATCGCGCATGCCGATTTTCACGCTGAGGTACCGTCAGACGCTGATGGCGCCCTTTCGGAAGTCACTCTTCGCGATCTTCACGTTCACGCAGGCGGGCTTGCCGCAAGCGAAGGCTTCGTCGAGCGCGGGGCCGAGCTGTTCGATCTTCTCGACCCAGAAGCCGCGGCCACCGCAGGCCTCGACGACCTTCTCGTAGCGCGTGTAATCGAGCCCCGTCGCGACCGCGCGCTCTTCTCCGTAGAGCTCCACCTGGCCGCGTCGAATCTGCGTCCACCCGGCGTCGTTGCCAATCAGCGCAATGACGGGGATGTTCTGACGCGCCATGGCCTCGAACTCCATGGCGTGCAGACCAAAGCTACCGTCGCCGTAGACGAGAACGACGTTCGCGTCGGGACGCGCGAGCTTGGCCGCCATCGCATAGCCGGGCCCGACTCCAAGCGTGCCGAGCGGCCCCGGATCCATCCAGAGCTGCGGCCATTCGAGCTTCAACACGTACGCCGCGGTTGCCACGAAATCGCCGCCGTCGCCGATCACGATGTCCTTCGGGCCGAGCCGCTTGCCGAGCTCGGCGCAGACGCGAAGCGGGTTCGGCGGAGAATCGTTGGAGTCGATCTCGGCCTGCATTTTCGCGCGACGCTTGGTTTCGTCGGCGCGGACCATGTCCGTCCACTCGGCGAACGACAGCGTGGTCCCGAGCTCGCGCGCGAGCTGTTCGAGAACGTTGCCCGAGTCGCCCTGGATAGCGACGTCGACCTTGCGATTGCGTCCGAGCTCGGCGCCATCGAGGTCGATCTGGACGATCTTCCCGTCCGCATTCCAGGTCGGAGAGCGGCCGTAGTCGACGCGGAAGTCGAACGGCGTTCCGAGGACGAACACCACGTCGGCCTGCGCGAGCGCGAACTTGCGCGAGCGGCTGAAGCGGAGCGGATGCGCATCGGGGAGCGCGCCGCGAGCCATGCCGTTCAAGAAGACAGGCGCGCCAAATCGCTCCAGCGTGGCGGCGAGGCGTTCGCGCACCGGTGACCAGCGCACCTGGGAGCCGACGACGAAGACAGGACGCTTCGCGTTTCGAAGGAGCTCGGCCGCCTTGGCGATGGCGCGCACGTCACCTGCCGGGCGCGGAGGCTCTTCGAGCGGTGCCGTGGCGGGGAGCTCGGCGTCGTCGCTGCCGTTCATGAGGAGATCGAGCGGCATCTCGAGAAAGACCGGGCCTGGCGTATTGGCCTGGGCCACGCGGAACGCCGAATCGATGTACTCGCCGATGCGGCGCGTCTCGGGGACCTGCACGCTCCACTTGGTGATGGAGCGCATCAGGCTGAGATGATCCATGTCCTGCAGCGAGCCCATGTCGCAGAGCTGCTTGGGCCCGGCGCCGCCGATGCACACGAGCGGAATCTGCGCGCGCTGCGCATTCGCGATGGCCGTAACCACGTCGGTGACTCCGGGCCCGGCGGTGACCGCGCAGACGCCGGGTTTTCCGGTGACGCGGGCCCAACCATCGGCCGCGTGCCCCGCGGTCTGCTCGTGCCGGACGTCGACGACGCGAATGCCTTCGTCGAGGCAGCCATCGTAGATCGCTTGGATGTGACCGCCGCAGAGCGTGAACAGATGCGTGGTGCCGTGGCGCTTGAGTGCCTGAGCAACGAGACGACCGCCGTGGACGTACCCCATGACACGCTCCTCGATGAAAATGAGAGAGTCGTTACCGTAGACGTTGTCGACGAGCGCCTGCAAGCAGGGGAGCACGTCGCCGCGACCAGTTGGCGCAATCTGTCTCGAGGCTCCCAGCCGAGCAACGAGGGTCGCTCGACCCGCCGTTCGCCGAGCGCCGGTCGTCAGTGATTCGGGACGGAGATCCGCCCCTCGACCACATCCGTGCGCAGCGCCTCGACCTTGCGTTTGACGTCGTCAGGGATGCCGGCGGCGTGAGGGCCTTCGTGCACGAAGTCCACGCCGTCCTCGCGCAAGCCGAAGACGTTCATGCCGCCGTGGAACTTGCCCTCGACCACCGCACGAACGATGTCTTCGACGGCGACGTCGGCGCGCTTCACCATGCTGGTCACCACGGTCCCCGGCATCTCGTCGTATTGATCGGCGTCAACACCGATCGCGCGAACGTGTGCAGCCTTCGCCGCTTCGAACACGCCGTGTCCGGTTGCACCGGACGCGTGGTAGATGACGTCGCTTCCGGCGGCGATCTCCGCATTGGTGAGGGCCTCCCCCTTCGCCGGGTCGCGGAAGGCGTCGGGCGTCGTTCCCGCGTACGAAGAGTGCACGACGCACTTGGGACACGCCGCCTTCACGCCGGCCGCGTAGCCCACTTCGAACTTGCGGATGAGCGGACCGCTCATCCCGCCGACGAACCCCACGTGCCCGGTCTTCGACATGTGGCCCGCGACGGCCCCCACCAAAAACGAGCCTTCTTCCTCGCGAAACGCGAGGGCTGCGACGTTGTCGGGGATTCCGCGCGGCGACGGCGCGTAGTCCACGCCCGCGAACCGCGTGTTCGGATACGCGCGCGCGACCTCGTCGATGTCGCTCGAGAAGATGAAGCCCACGCCAATGACGAGATCGAAGCCGAGCGCGGCGAAGCGACGAAGCGCGGCTTCTCGATCTTCGGTGCGGGCCGGCTCGAGGTAGCTTGCCTCCACGCCGAGGTTCTTCTCGGCGCGCGTGAGACCGATGTACGCCGCGTCGTTGAAGCTCTTGTCTCCGCGACCACCGACGTCGAACACGAGGCCGATGCGAATGCGCGACGAACCCGGCGCCGCGGACAGCGACGGCACGGGTTCGGTCTTCGTTCTTGCTGGCAGGAACGTCGCCAGCACCGCGCACAGGGCAAGTGCCCCTGCACGCGCGAACGCGTTCACTCCGCCTCGGCGGCAGGCGGCTTCGAAGCGAGGGCGGCCGCGCCGTGAGGTCCGTAGCTCGCATCCGTGAGTGCGCGCTTCTGCTCCCACGCGGTGCGGGCGCGCACGAGGCCACGACCGTCACCGTGGGCGTCGACCTCGATGAAAATCTTCCGCATGAGCGGGAGCTCCGCGCGGATCCGTCGTTCGATCTCGTTGATCGTCTCTTCGATCGTCTTCGCCGTCATCGTCTCCTTGAAGGCCACCTTCATGGCGAGAATGACGACGTCCGGGCCGACGTGGAACGTGAGAATCTGCGTGACGCGATCGACGCCCTCGACGCCCTCGGTGAGGTGGAGCGCCTGCCCCTGCTCTTCCGGATCGGCGCTGGCGCCGATGAGCAGCGCGTGGGTGTTCTTGGCGAGCATGATCGCGACCGCGCAGAGCAACACGCCGATGAGCACGCTGCCGAGCGGATCCCAGAAGTGCTGGCCGGTGAGGTCGCTCGTCAGAACGGCCAGAAACGCGATGCAGAGGCCGATGAGCGCGGTGGTGTCTTCGGCGAGAACGAGCGGAATCGTGGGATCGCGCGCTTCGCGCACCGCGACGATCCACGGGCGGCCCTTGGCGAGGACCTTGAACTCCTTGAAGGCGACACGGAAGCTCATCGCCTCGAAGATGATCGACACGCCGAGAACCGCGTAGCTCCAGAACCGCGAGCCGACCTCGTGCGCAGGGTGGAAGATATGCGAAGCGCCGTCGTAGACCGCGAACGCACCACCGACCGAGAAGAGCATCAGCGCGACGACGAACGGCCAGAAATACTTCTCGCCCGAACGACCGAATGGAAAGCGATCGTCGGGCGGGGAGGCCGCGAGACGCATACCGATCAGCAGAAGGCCCTGATTGCCGGTGTCCGCGAGGGAGTGCACCGCCTCGGCGAGCGTGGCTGTGGAGCGCGAGAGATAAGCCGCGCCGAACTTGCACGCCGCGATGGCGACGTTGCCGAGGAGGGCGGCGATGACGACCTTTTTACTATCCGCGTGACCACTCATCGTTCGGGGGCGCGCTCGGGGGGAAGGGTCGAGTGTGGCTGCATCGGCTCGAGCTCGGTGGTGCCGACAGGATTGACGACAGCGACGTTGACCCGTGAACGTGCGCTTTGCAAGAACTCGAGCTCGGCGGAGCGAAGTCGTTCGGTGACGACCCAGCGCCGAAGTCTTGGACGGACGTCCTCGAATTTCATTCCACGGTACGGATGCAGCGCGCCACGAAATGCCTCGCGTAGCGACTCCTCGGTCACTGCGAAGATCGGAGTGATCGCCTTGTCGACGTACCAGGAGGCTCGAACTTTCTCGCGAAGGAAGGTCATGAGCTCCTCCTCCTCGATGCCCTCTTTCTTCATGAGCGCTTCCAGGGGCGCGGAGCCCCCGACCCGATCGGCGAGGTCGGCGCGCGCTTCGAGGGCGAGGCGAGGCAGATCGAGCGGCTCCGTCCCGCGCTGGAAAAGAAGGCTGGCGAGCATCGCGCGTGCGACCATGCGGTCCGTTGCCACGCGCGTGTAGCGGTCGGGGTACTCGCCTTCCGGCAGCGTGACGCCCTCCATCATCGTCTCGATGCGCGTGAAGAAGGCGAGCTGCCGATCGGTGATGAACCGAGGGCGCGCCATCCCGCCGGTCTCGGGCGTGACGAAACGGACGGCAACCCGATCGGGAACGACCGCTTTGGCGTTTTTCGGCGCGCCCCGCCCATCGGCCGTCGGGGCATCGGCGAACGCGTCGAGCGACGCGCTCGTCGTCGCGACCGCCAAGGCGATCGCGACGCGTGCCCTCACGGCCCACGTGACGAGGCGTGCCACGGCGGCCGCCTAAGAGGAGCCGTTGCCGTTGTCGCCCGTGAGCGACGGTACCGTCAGCGAATCATCCGCGCGGGGCGAGCGCTGCGAGGCGACCGACGAGTCGCGCTCTTCGCGCATGTGCTCGTGGTGATGGGCGAAGCCGCGCGCGGCGCGACGTGCCTTGAGGAACTCTGCGAACGACACGAGCAAATCGAGCTCGCGCGGTCCGAGCGCATCACCGAGCTCCTTGAGGTGCTGGCGAAGGGCTTCGGCGTTGCGCTGGCGGCGACCGCTCTGGGACTTCGGCGGCTCGCTCTCTCCGGCGAGCGCAGGCGTGCTGAGCGGCGTCGACGGAAGAAGACTGTCGGGCGCGGGCTCCTCGGTGGACGGCGGCCCCTCGCTCCAGGCGGGACGCGGCACGGCCTTGATGGCGTGCGCGCTGAGCCACGCTTCCATGAAGGTCCGGAGGCGCTCGCTGCGGAACGCGAACCATCGCTCGCGATCGGCGCTGTAGGACATCAGCACGTCTTTGAAGCGACGAAACGCTCCCTTGCCGTCGATGGCCTGGGCGAGCTTGCCGCGAAGATCGTGATCGTCGACGAGCGGGATGAAGCGCTCCATCCAGCGGTACTGTTCGCGCGAAGAAACCGGATCGATGCGGAGGTAGTTCGGATCCCCGCTGATCCTCGCGTGCATCTGGGGGTCGGCGACGCCGTCGACCACGCGAAGCACCTCACCCGTGGTCAGGTGCAAGTAGCTATGCACCTCGGGTGCATTGTTCTCGAAGGCATCCTCGAGGGCTTCCCAGTCCACGGGCACGTCGCGAACAGGCGCCGTCGGATGACGGTCCTCAGTCATTGTGAATCTCCCTTCGAAGGCAAGCGGCTTTCATACGGAACCCGCGGGCCGGGGCTGACGGCTTCGGCGGGCTAGTGGACTCGACGGTTGAAGCTAGCGGAGCAGCCAAGAACATACTGCTCCGAAACTCTAGGGTCGCACGGCGCGCGGCCCGGCGGAAGGGATCTGATGGCCCGAGAAGTGACCTGCGTGAGCTGAAAGCGCACGAGCCGCCGACGCGGTGTCGGGTTGAGTAGGAGCGTCGCAGCGAAAGGGGCGGAAAGCAGCGCCCGCCCATGCGCCTCAGCTCGGTCGTTCGGGTCCGCCCGGGTTAGCGGGAAGCGGTTCGGGTACGGCGGATCGCGTCACGCCAGCGCGCGAGGTGGCTTGCCCGCTCGGGCTCCGCCATCACCGGCGCAAAACTGCGGTCCAGTTTGATCATCTTCGCCGCCGCGCCGAAATCCGCGAGGCCGAGCCCGACGCCGGCAAGCATGGCCGCGCCGCGCCCGGTGGATTCCACCTCCACGGGACGGACGACCTCCGCCCGCGCCACGTCGGCTTGGAATTGGACGAGGAGATCGTTCTTCGCCGCGCCGCCGTCGACCTTGAGCGTGTTCATGCCTCGGCCGGCGTCCTTCGTCATGGCCTCGAGCAGGTCCCAGACTTCGAACGCGATGCCCTCGAGGGTCGCGCGCGCGAGGTGAGCGGCCGTGGTTCCTCGGGTGATGCCCGTGATGGTCCCGCGCGCGTCCTGATCCCAGTACGGAGCGCCGAGGCCCGCGAGGGCCGGGACGAACGAAACTCCGTCGCTCGACGGAACCTTCTTCGCGAGCTCTTCGATCTCGGCGGCGGTGCGGATGATGCCGAGGCCGTCACGCAGCCACTGCACGGCCGCGCCGGCGATGAACGCGCTTCCCTCGAGCGCATACGTCGTCTTGCCGTCGATTTGCCAAGCGACGGTGGTGACGAGGCCGTGCTTGCTCAGCGTGGGGTTGCTGCCGATGTTCATGAGCGCGAAGGCGCCGGTGCCGTACGTGCATTTGGCATCGCCCTCGGCAAAACACGCCTGACCGAAGAGCGCCGCCTGCTGATCGCCCGCGATGCCCGCGATGGGAATGCCATCCGGCAAGAAGCCGGCGTTCTTCGTCACCCCGATGTGCCCTGCGCTCGGCACGATCGAAGGCAGCACGCTGCGCGGAACGCGGAAGAGCGAGAGCATCTCGTCGTCCCACGTGAGCTTGGCGAGGTCCATGAGGAGCGTGCGCGACGCGTTCGTCACGTCGGTAGCATGCACCGCCCCGCCCGTCAGGCGATGGACGAGGAACGTGTCGATGGTACCGAACGCGAGCTCGCCCTTGTCCGCGCGCGCTCGCGCTCCGTCGACGTTGTCGAGGATCCAGGCGACCTTCGTTCCCGAGAAGTACGCGTCGATGACGAGCCCCGTCTTCGTGCGGACCTTGGGCTCGGCGCCGCTCGTTTTCAGCTTGTCGCAGATATCGGCCGTCCGGCGGCACTGCCAGACAATCGCGTTGAAGATTGGGTGGCCGGTCGCGCGGTCCCAGACGAGCGTGGTCTCACGCTGGTTCGTGATGCCGATACCGGCGATCTCCGAGGCTTGAATCTGCGCTTGGGCAAGCGCACCGCCGACCGCCGCGCCGACGCTGTCCCAGATCTCGTCGGGCTTGTGCTCCACCCAACCGGGCTTCGGAAAATACTGCGGGAACTCGACCGTCTTCTTGCCGATGGTCGTGCCGTCGAGCGTCACGATGAGCGCGGTGGTACCGGTCGTTCCTTGGTCGATCGCGAGCAGGTGCTTGCCCATGGCCGGCCAGGGTACCGAGAAGCTTAGGTCCGCTCCGAAGAATCGGACGCGCGGCCCCCCCTTGACCGTTCCGTCGTCACGGCGTGGGCGCTTCGAACCTCACGACACGCCTTTACGGCGCTCATCACCTCTCGCGGGCACTCGAAGCTCTCGGCATCGTTGCTCTTCGCTCCGTGCACGCCCGGATCGGGACGGGCGGAAGCAGTGTTTCCGTAATGATTTCAATGTGACGAATCTGCCCCGAGCCTTGCTCGGGTGAGGGAGACTGCTACACCGCTCGACATGAGAACACACCTTGGTTTGAGCCTCGTGACCGCCCTCCTTCTCGCGGCGTGCGCCGCGCCGGCAGATGGCACCGAGGACGCGACCGAATCCGGGGAGGATGCACTCAGCGCTTCGAAGTTCGCAGGCGCGTACACGTCGTACGGCGCGGAGTGGAAAGACGGTCTGGTCTTCTCGCTCGTCCTCCGCACGGACAAGACCTTCGCGATGACCGTCCGCGGCCAGTACGGCTGCGGGCATTACGGTGGCTACGTGTGCCCCGAGACGTGGTCGGACGGTCGCACGGGATGGACGGACGTAGGCGGCTCGTGGAAGGTCTCGGGCACGAAGCTCTCGCTTCAGCCGACCGGCGACGGCGCCAAGGCCGATCCGCTTGCGATGACGATCGGCCTGAACGGCGACAAAGCCGAGGTCGACGGCACCATCAAGCCGAATCGGAACATCCACGCCACGATGGACGTCGATGCCCTCTTCAGCGCGAAGCACTCGGTGAAAGACGCCGATCTCGACGGCACGTGGAAGGTGTCCACGCCCGACGGCAGCAGCAGCCAGCCGATGCTCAGCGGCAGCATGATGAGCGTGACCGGCGACCAAGTTCACACCATCACGTTCGACAAGGCGAAGAAGTCGTGGACGGAGTCACGTAGCGGCGATCCCAAGCCTCGGAAGCCTCTGGTCACGGCCTACACGGTCGCGGGCAACGGCGCGGGCACGGGCGCCGGCGTGATCTTCCTCGACAACGGCAGGGGTTCGTTCGACACCGTCAAGATCGAGAGCGCCGCGGACGACAAGCTCACGCTCGTCGTCGCAGGCGACCGCAAGATCATCCTCGACCGCCAGTAAGCCTCGCTGGAAACAGCTCGGCGCCGTTTCCCGTTCTCAAGAACGACGCCGAGCGTCATGATTCGCGCGCCATGACGAGCATGCTCGGAAAGACGGTCCTCATCACCGGCGCGAACCAGGGGATCGGCAAAGCCTCCGCGGCGGCGCTGGGCGCGCTAGGCGCCAAACTCGTTCTCGTTTGCCGCAACGAGGCCAAGGCACGCGCGGCGATCGCCGACATCGAGCGAGCCGGGGCGAAGAACGTCGACTTGATCGTGGCGGACGTCGGCTCGCAAGCGGAGGTGCGGCGCATCGCGAGAGAGTTCAAGTCGAAGTACGACCGCCTGGACGTGCTGCTCAACAACGCAGGCGTACTCGTCACCGAACGACGCACCACGGTCGATGGCATCGAAGAGACCCTCGCGATCAACCACCTTGCCTACTTCTTGCTGACGAACGAGCTGCTCGACATGCTCGAACGAAGCGGCCCCTCACGCGTGGTCAACGTCGCCAGCGAAGCGCATCGCGGCGTGCGCAAGGTGAACTTCGACGATCTCCAGTTCGAGCGCGGATACCGCTCGTTCGCGGCGTACAGCCAATCGAAGCTGTGCAACATCCTCTTCACCCGCGAGCTCGCGCGTCGCGTCGATTCCAAGAAGATCACGGTGAACAGCGTGCACCCCGGCGCCATCGCGTCGGGCTTCGGCCATACGTACGGCGGCTTCACCAGCGTGGTGATGAAACTGGCGCGCCCCTTCCTCAAGACACCTGAGAAGGGCGCGAAGACCCAGATCTACCTCTGCTCCTCGCCCGAGGTGACCGGCGTGACGGGTCAGTACTTCGCCGACTGCCGAGAGAAGAAGCCGAGTCGTGGCGCACGAGGTGACGACGACGCGCGCACCCTCTGGGCTCGAAGCGAAGAGCTCACGAAGGTGAGCGCGAAGGTCGACGCGGCATGAAGCCGTGCTAGACCACGCCCCGCTCATCGCGTGGAGTGGTCATGATCGGACGATTGGGACGAGACGTCCTTGGCTTTCGTGTTCTCCAGTCACTCGAATCCCTGCTGATCCTCGGGCTGGTCGCAGGCGTCAGCGTCGTGGCGTGCAGCTCGTCGCCGAACGCCACGACCGACGCCAACGGCGCTTCGAGTGACACGACCGAGACCGGCGCGGAGGAGCCCGCCGACCAGGTCGATGCGCCCGAAGACGGCGGCGCCGATGCCGCGGCCGATGCCGGCGTCGTGATCACGGGCAAGTGCGCCAACACGTTCGGCGACAAGCTCACCGATGCGTTCGGGCGCATCGACGGCATCGTCTACTCGGTCCAGAAGCCGTCCGACAAGACGTGCGTGATGCCGAACAACGACCACGTGATCCTGCAAGTTCTCATGAACGGCGCAGTGTACCGACTGGTCATCAACGTCCAGAGCGACCGGCCCGATCAAGACGTGCGCGTGCGATACGGGACCATGACGCACGCGCTGCCGGCCCCCGCCTTCGCCGAAGGCTGGCACACCGACGCGCCGCTCGACTACGTCACCTCGCTCGACGCCCACACGACGGCGGCGTTCCAGCCCTACGCGCTCGGCGACCTCGTTTCGAAGCTCGCCGACGCCATCCACCCCGGCCAGCAGGTCTCCGTGTACGGAACGAGCGCCAACGGCCGGCACGAGAGCGCGCATCTCATCCATCGCAACAAGACCAACATGGATGGGGCGATCGTTCTCGAGCCGACCTCTGCATCGCCCACGTTCCACCTCTTCCACTTCGCCACCCAGACGTTCTGACCGTCATCCTTCGCGACGTGCCCCGCACGTGACGGCGAACGGTCGAAGGGGCCCGTCGAACGGTCGAGAGCCCGTCGCCGGCGGAGGAATCGTCCGAAGCGCTCGTGCGTCGAAGAGGTATGGACCATTCCACGCCGCGTGGCCTCCCACGACACGCCCGTGCGCCGACCACGACGGCACGCGGGCGCGTCATGGTGGCAGCCTCACTCGCCTGCGCGTCTGTCGCCTATGCGGGCTTCTATCCGACGTTCGACGGCGGCGAGCTTCGCCTGCTCCTCGGCATCTCGACCGCGCTCCTCGCGCCCGTTGTGATTCACGTCGCGATGAATAGCCCACGGAGGAAGTTCGCGGTCATCCGCACGCTCACGCTGGCGACCGCGCTCGGCGCGGCGAGTACACTCGTCCCCGCGACGATCTTGCTCTCGAATTCGCACGGCGGAGAAGTGCTCGGAGTCGTCTGCACCCTCGGCGTGCTCGCCGGTCTCCCGACAGGCTTCGCCTACGCCATTCCCCTCGCCTTCCTCGTGTACCTCACCTATCCGCTCGTCCAGGCGAAGACGTACGACGCGGCCGACCGCGTGACGATGCGCGCGGGAACGTGGACGGCCGCCGGCGGCGCCTTCGCGCTTGTCGTCTCCACGTGGCTCATGAAATCCATGACCGAGCGCTCGCACGACGTGCTGCCACCGTGGGTGGCGCTAGCGACGGTCGCAGCCGGGGTCGTCGCGACCGTCGTCGGCGACGTGCGGCTTCGTCGACGGGCCGCGTGGGTAGCGCGCGTTCGTCAGGGCCTCGAGCCCGAATACCGCTCCCGCCCGGTCGAAGCACGCGATCCGGTGGACCAACTCCCGTGCCTGTCGGCGGGAGCAACCGTGATCGAGTGGCGCCCCGGAAGCGGCGATGGTGCCTATCGGTCGGCCGCGGTCGGAACCGCACTCGCGGTGATCGAGGACTGACGAACGCTCGTGCTGCAGACGAAGAACGTGCAAATCCGCAGGAGATCCCGCGGATGAGGTGGGGTTCGACGCTCGAGGCGATATCCGACAAGGTGAGACAAGCGGACGCCTGACCCTGTCGAATCGACGCGAACGTGCTTACCTGTGGAAGAACCTTTGGCCTTGCTGCGTCGTACGAGGAGTCAATGAAGAAGCGCACTGCCGTGTTCGCCGCCTCGTGTGCCCTCGGGCTTTCGGTAGGCCTTCCTGCCTACGCCGAGCCCTTGTCGTCCTCCACTGGCGCGCCGACCTCGGAAGCAACGGTCGCCTCGGTCGGAGACATCCTCCCCGGCGAGATCGTCGTCGACGTGAAAGACGGCCTGTCCGACGCGGAGATCGCGAGCATCGGCAACGAGGTCGGCATCGCGCTCCGTGACAACAGCCCCGGCATCAAGGACGACGCGAACCTCGCCGTCGCCGAGGTCGAGCCGTCGCGCCTCGAGAAGATCATGGCGCTTCTCAGGCGTGACCCGCGCGTCGAGTCCGTGGAGCCCGCCTACGTCGCGAGGGCGCTCTTCACGCCGAACGATCCGAAGTTCGCCGAGCAGTGGCACATGAAGCGAGCCGGCGCCGAACGCGCCTGGGAGTTCGCGTGCGGTGAAGGCGTCACCGTCGCCGTCGTCGACACGGGCATTGCCTGTTACGACGAAGGCGGATTCATGAAGGGGACCGACCTCGCGGGAACCACCTGCGTGTCCGGTTACAACTTCGTCGGCAAGAACGACATCGCGGCCGACGACCAGGGCCACGGCACGCACGTCGCCGGAACCATCGCCCAGACGACGAACAACGGCGTCGGCGTCGCGGGCCTCGCGCACTGCGCGAAGCTGATGCCCGTGAAGGTCCTGTCGAAACAGGGCTGGGGCACCATGGCGGACGTCGCCGAAGGCATTCGATGGGCAGCCGATCACGGCGCGCAGGTCATCAACCTGTCGCTCGGCGCTCCGATGAAGAGCAAGGTCGTCGAGAACGCCGTCAAACACGCCTACGACAAGGGCGTCGTGGTCGTCGCGGCGGCCGGCAACTCGGGTCGCTCGGTCGGCTATCCGGCGGCGTATGCCGAGGCCATTGCCGTCAGCGCGACGGACAAGAACGACAACATCGCGTGGTTCTCCTCGCGCGGTCCGCAGGTGGCGATTGGCGCTCCGGGCGTCGGCGTCACGCAGCAGACCATCTGCGACGCGGGGAAGAACAAGTGCGAGCAGTGGGGTGTCTTCAACGGCACCAGCATGGCCTCGCCACACGTGGCGGGTGCCGCTGCGCTTCTCGTCGGTCAGGGCATCACCAACCCCGACGCCGTGCGCGCCGTCCTGCAATCGACGGCGAGCCCGAAGGAAGACAAGAACCTCTTCGGCGCCGGCATCCTCGAGGCCGGCAAGGCCGTCGTCCACACGCACTTCGCGCACATCGTCGTGCGGCTTGCCGTTCTGCTCGGTCTCGCGCTGCTGGTCACGCGCCAGATCAAGAAGAAGGGCGGATCGGTCGAACGCGGCGCCGGGAAGTGGGTCGGCGCGCTCTTCGCGGGCGTTGGTCTCCTGCCCTTCCTGCCGCTACTCGGCATCCCTGCCCGCGCGGGTCACCTGCGCTGGATCACCGAGCTGCTCATGAGGCCGCTCGGCGAGTGGGATCTCCTGCTTTCGCCCGGCCTCCACAAGTGGCTGCCGCTTGCCAGCGCAGCTCCGGCGTTCGCGCTCACGGCGCTGTTCTTCAACAGCAAACACCTGCGCCCGTTCGTCGGTGGCGTTGCCTTGGGCAGCGCAGCGCTCGCCATCCAGCTCGGCTTCAGCGGAGAGTCGTTCTACGCGCTCGGACCGTTCATGCTTCGCATCTGGTGCGCCGTAAACGCGCTCCTTTGCTTCTGGGTCGCGCGCATGACGCTCGACACCAAGCGAGCCTGAACGCGTCGAAGGTAGCTCAGCGCGGGAAGGTAGCGCCCGCGCTGAGGCCTGGCGAGCAGCCGGGCTTGCCGGCGCTCGTGGTGGCGCCGGAGTAAGGCCGGAACGGCGACACGCGTGAGAACGACGCGCGCGTCTCGAGCGGCGCGTTGTAGGCATCGAGGACTTCGGCCGACATCTGCGCGTCCGAGAAGCCGTCCCAGTTCGTGCACCACACGGCGTCGGCCGCCGCGACCGAGCGCGCGTAGCTGCTGGCCGCGTTGCCAAGATCGTAGAGCTTCGACCAATCGGCCTCCGACATGCTCGCGTTCTTCGCCACGCGCGTTGCGAACTTCGACTCGTCGCCCTGGCGCGTCACATACACCACGTGCTCGCAGCCGAGGTTCTTGAGCACGAGGACGGGCGCGAGATCGCTCCATCCACCTGCCGAGTAGCGTCCATCCGAAAGCGCGACGAAGCGCGAGAGGCCAGGCTCGGCGGGCGACGCGGAGAGAATCTCACGCCACGTGGCGTTGCCGAGCGAGGTGAACTTCTGGGTCTTGAGATCGCTCGCCTCGCTGGCTTTGCTCTCGAGCTTCGAGAGGTCCGACTCGTTTCCCCAGTAGCCGAAGCGAACGTCGGAGAACGACGGGTCGAACGGAATGCTGCCGGAGGGAAACTCACCGGCCACGTAGCGCGCGCGAGCCGCCTCGTATTGCGCCGCGGCGTCGCCTTCGAGCACGGCGGTCGACACGAGCTTGCGAAGCGGAGACTTGGGATCGCCGACGCGTTCGTCGATGCGCGAGGCGTACGCGCCCTGCGAATTGCGAACGTTCGAACGGAACGCGGTGACGAGCTTCTCGAAGCGAGAACCACAGGTCTCGCCGCCCGACAGCTCGATCTTCGCTGTGTCGTCCCAGGACTTGTCGCGAGCCTCCGTCGCGCAGGCGTCGAGCCACGACGCCATGCCCGCATTGTCCGTCGGTCCGTAGCCCGCGTAGAAGTCGCCGACACGGCCGAAGAGCGTCGCGAGCTCCGGCCATGCGAGCACGCCGGTCCGGAAGAAGAGGCGGTTGTCGTCGACCGAGAACGCACCGAGCTGGGTAATGGCCGTCTTCAGCTCGCCGACGTTGAACGCGAGGTGCGGGATGTCTTCGAGCATCGCGAGGGCTTCGGGGTTCACCACCGCACGAACCTCGGGGATGCTCAGCACCTCTTTCAGGCGGGCAGCCGCCGTCCCGACGTCGCTGAGCGCGAGGCCCGAAATGCCCTTCGCTTCGTACTCGGCCTTGAGCTTCATCACGGTGCTCACGAGGCCCTTGATGGAGTCCGCCTCTTCCGAATCGCCGACCGTGTTCGCATAGCCCTGCACGCTCTTCAGCGCGAGGGCCACGCGCGCGGCCTCGTCAGCAGGCGAACACTTCGACGTGCCGCAGCGGTGCACGACTGGATTCTTCAAGATGCTCTCGTACGCGAACGTCGTGATGCTCGCCGAGCTGCCACCCGCCATGCCTTCGACGACGCCGTAGTGCTCGACGATCCGAGAGAGAGAGGCGAAGTGCGTGAGGATCGACTCGCCGTTTCCGCGAACGGCCGCACAGAGTGCCGGCGTCGCCGAAGCCGCGATGGCCGCTCCCTCGCCCGACTCGGCCCCTTCTTCCGACGCGGCGCTACACGCGGTCAGAGCGACGGTCGCGAGGGCCAACACCGAGCCAGCGAAGCGAATCGAGGAGCGCATGGTCGTGAGCTCAAGCACGTCACATGCCACCAAAACCCACACTGTGATGAAATATAATTAACAATACTCTCGAACACTTCCAATGACCGGGGTTCCTTCGTTCCGCTTCGCGATCACCTCTCTGCGGACCAAGGCCGGATCAGCGATGCACCATCTCTGCGGCACGGTGAAGCGGGGCTCCTTGTCGAATTGCGGACCTCCCTCACCCGGCGTTACGCCCGTTGGGCTTCTCACCAAGGAGATCCCCATGACCATCCAAGACCTCGCAAAGAAGTTCACCGACCTTTGCCGCGCCGGAAAGTTCGAGGAGGCGGGCGCCAAGTTCTGGTCCGACGACATCGTCAGCGCCGAGCCGATGACCGGCGACATGGCGCTCCTCAAGGGTCGCAAGGCCGTCGAGGGCAAGGGCAAGTGGTGGGCGGAGAATCACACGGTCCACAGCTGCAAAGTGGAAGGGCCGTACGTCAACGGTGACCAGTTCATCTTGCGCTTCGAGATGGACTTCACCCCCAAAGGCAAGCAGCGCATGACGATGGCCGAGTTCGGCCTGTACACCGTGAAGAACGGCAAGATCAGCGAGGAGCGCTTCTATTCCAACGGAGGTGCCTGACCGATCACCGATCGTCCGGCAGCAAAGCAAAGCCGAACGCGGAGTACCGAAAGGCTCCGCGCTCGGCGCTGCGGTAGAGTGGTGACGTGGCGAGAGTCCTGGTCATCGAAGACGACGGTGCGTTGGTCGAGGTTCTGGCGCTCGCCTTCGGAGATGCCGGTCACGAAGTCAAAACGGCGATCGACGGAACGACCGGCATCGACACCATTCGTTCGTGGTCGCCCGACGCCGTCGTGTGTGACGTCAACATGCCGGGCATCGACGGGTTCTCGCTCTGCAAGCGCCTGAGAGATGCCGGCAACACGGTGCCGCTGGTGCTCCTCACGTCGCGTGACAACGAGATCGACGAATCGCTAGGCCTCGAGCTGGGGGCCGACGATTACGTCGCGAAGCCGTTCAGCACGCGCATCTTGCTGGCGCGCGTGGCCGCCCTGCTTCGGCGTGATGCGCTGAGAAGGAAGAACGCCGAGCCGGAGAAGACGGTGGTCGCAGGCGCCCTCGCGCTCGACACCGAGCGGCTCGAAGCCCGGTTCCACGACACGCTTCTCACGCTCACGCTCACCGAATTCCGCATGCTCGAAGCCTTCGCGCGACGGCCAGGAATCGTTTTGTCGCGTGCGCGGTTGCTCGACATCGTGAGGGGTGACGATTCGGTCGTGGCGGAGCGCATCGTCGACACGTACGTACGGCGATTGCGCCGAAAGCTCGAAGAGGTCGAGTCGACAGCAGACCCGATCGAAACGGTGGTCGGTGCCGGCTATCGATACAAGACCCACTGACGGTCGACCATGGCGATGAAGACCTCGCTCAGGCTTCGCATCGTCGTCACGATTCTGTTCGTCGCGATTGCGCCGCTCACCGTCGTGTTCGCGTGGAGCCTGGTCGACCGCAACGTCCCCGGTCGAAAGTGGACCAACGTGCGCGATGCGCTCGACGAAGCCGCGGCGCTCGTCACGACGGACCGCAGCGAGGAAAGCGTCCGAGCGGAGAACGCGCGCATCGCCGAACGGCATCACGTCCGTCTGCGAATCTTCCGCGGCGGGGAGACTCCGTTCGCAGACACCGACGCCGACGCGCCCGTCGATACCATCCATCGCATCGAGCAGTTCTTCCTCGGTGCGATCCCGACCGAGACCATCGAGCAGATCGACGAAGGTCTCGGTCCACTCGAGACGCGCCCCGAGGTCGTCGCCGCAGCACGCGGCGCTCCCGTCATCGGCTGCGACTTCCGAGCGACGCTCTACTGCCAGGGCGTTCGCGTGGCCACCGAGGCGAGCGGCACGCGGGTCATCATCGTGGCGCAAGCGAGCTCGCACCGCGCGATAGCGACGGTCTACCTGCTCCGCTGGCAGCTTCTCCGGATCGGACTCTTGACCCTGCCCGTCGCCATCCTCCTCGCATGGTACGCGACGCAGCTCATCGTTCGGCCGCTCGAACGGCTTCGTGCGCAGGCGCTCGACCACGCCGCCCAAGCCCGACGCGGGCCGGAGCTGCAGCACGAAGACCGTGACGAGGTCGGCGATCTCGCCGCCGCCTTCAACACCCTCCTCGCCGCGCTCGACACGAAGCGCGAAGACAACGAGCGGTTCGCCGCCGATCTCGCGCACGAGCTGAAGAATCCGGTGGCCGCCATCCGCGCATGCGCCGAGCAGCTCGGCGACGGACGCAGCGCCGATCCCGAGCGCGCCGCGAAGCTCGCACGGGTCCTCGGTGACAGCGCGAGCAAGCTCGATCGGGTCGTCACCCACTTCCTCGAGCTCGCACGTGCCGAGGCGGGCATGCCCAACGAAGAGCGCTCCCCCGTGGATCTCGCAGCGCTTGCCGAGGGAATCACGTCGGTCCTCGAGGAAGACGCGCGGTGCGAACACCTCACGCTCGAATGCGCCGTATCCAACACACAAGCCGCCGTGGTCCACGGCGCTCCTCATCGACTCGAGGCCCTCGTGCGGGAGCTCGTCGAGAACGCCGTCTCCTTCGCGGGTGAAGGCGGGCGCGTCCACGTCTCCGTGGTTTCGACGGGTGGGTGGGTGCGGCTCGCCGTGGAAGATTCGGGCCCAGGGATCCGCCCCGAAGATCTGCCTCGCGTCTTCGAGCGCTTCTTCACCACACGAGGTCGAACGCGCGGCACGGGGCTTGGGTTGGCCCTCGTGAAGGCCGTCGCCGAAGCTCACGGCGGAACGGTCGCCGTGAAGTCCGAGCTCGGCGAAGGCGCCACGTTCTCCGTGGAATTTCCGAGCGTCTAGCCCGCGTTCACACGGCGTTCATACCGGTCGCGACGACGATTCACACGTCGTTCGCGCGGGGTCCGCGACGAGGTCCCAACGTCTCTCGTCATGGACACTGCACGCTCGATCTTCGATCTCCTCGGTCCCCAGGGTAACGTCCCCAGCCTCGGTCGTGCCGAGCGCTTGCTCCTCGCGTCGATTGCGATGCTCGGCGCGTTGGCATGCGCGGCCGGCTGGGGCGCGCTCGTGGGCGTCGCAAGTGGGCACGCAGCAACCGATGCCGTTCTCGCGCCCGTCCTGCTTCTCGCCTCGGGACTCACCGCGCTACCCCTCACCCTCTTCGTCGCGCGCGTGTTCGGACGCGGTCTCCGCATCTCCGACCTGCTCTTGGCCTACGGAACAGGCGCTTTCGCCGGCGGCGCAGCGCTCTTGCTCGTGGCCCCGCTCGTCTCGCTCTACCAGCATTCGAGCACGCTCGTCGGCGGCAACATCGGCTCGGCGTCGGCGCTGTTCGGCGTGCTCTTCGGCGGCTTCGTCTTCGTTCGAACGTTGGGCAAGCTCGCGGATACGCCCGAGGCGCGACGCAGCCTGATCGCGCCGACGCTGCTGTTGCTCGTCCTCCAGGCGCTCGGCATCGCGCAGCTCGCGTCGGTGATGCCGCCGCTCTTCGAGCACCGCACCACGATCGGCCATGGCGTGGATGCCCTCGGCTCAACCTCACCGGAGGCGCCGTGACGAATTTACGACGGCTCGCCGCGCTGCTTGCGGCGTGCGCCGTCGGCCTGTTCGGGCCTGACCTCCACGCGGCCGGTTCGAACGGCGTCGATGAGCACACCAGGCGCATCGCCGCGCGAACGGCCGTCGGCCTCGCAGCGCTCTCGGCGCTCGGCCTCGTGCTCGTCGTCGGCAGGCTCCGCATGCAGGCCGCCGTCGAGTCGGCCGATCGGGAGCTCGAACGCGACTTCGAAACGCGTCTTCACGAGAGAGACAAGCCGTGACGATGGACGTCGGCGTCCCCATCGATCTGCACCAGAGTGCGCTGATCGCAGCGGCTTCGGTGGTTGTCTCGGCCGTGAGCTTCGCGACGATCCTGCGCGACGCATGGAGAGTCGTCCCCGTGCGCATCGTCGCGGCGTGCGTGGCGGCCTACCTGGTCGCCGTCCACGCCCGGTGGGCGTGGGGAATGTATCTCGAGAGCTGGCCGATCGCTCACGAGGCGAGCATCTGGGCGGTCGTCGGCCTTCTTCCCATCACGCTCGTCGCGTGGTCCCTTCCCGTGGCGGGCCTCGTGTGGCAGCTCCTTCGGCCGAGGCCGCATCGCGTCGTCGCGGCGGCAACCGACGACGCCCGACCGCTCGTCACACGCCGGCAGGTTGCCAAGGCGGCCGCGTCCACGGTCCCGCTCGTCGCCCTCGGAACGGCAGGACGCGGGTACTCGAGCGGCCTTCGATTGCCCGAGGTCCGACCGATTCCGCTCGCTTTCCCCGGGCTTCATTCCGATCTCCACGGCCTCACGATCTTGCACCTCAGCGATCTGCACCTCGGCTTCGTGAGGCAGACGCGCCATCTCGAGGCCACGCTCGAGCGCCTCACCGTACGGCCCGACCTCGTGGTTCTCACCGGTGACGTTGCCGACGATCTGAATCAGCTCGAACGCGCGCTTCGTGCAGTGAAGGCGCTGAGTCCTCGCCTCGGCGTCTTTTCCTCCCTCGGCAATCACGAATACTTGCACGATGCACCGTTCGCGCGAGCCGCTCACCGGCGCGCGGGAGTGCCGCTGCTCGTCGGTGACGGTGCCTCCATCGCCGTCGGGAAGACCACACTCCACGTGGGCGGCGCGGACGATCCCGTCGAGCTGCACGGCGACATCGGCGCGTTCATGCATCGTACCGTGGCCGCGGCGATGCGTGGTGCGCCGAAGGATGCATTCCGTCTTCTTCTCTCGCACCGCCCCGAAGGTTTCGTTCCAGGCGCACTCCACGGCGCCCATCTCACGCTGAGTGGACATACGCACGGCGGCCAGATCGGCTTCAACGGCAAGAGCGCCTTCGAGCCGATCTGGTCCGAGCGATACCTCTGGGGCTCGTTCCGTCGAGGCACATCACGCCTCTACACGACGAGCGGGTTCGGCCACTGGTTTCCGTTCCGCGTCGGATGCCCTGCCGAAGTTCCGCTCATCACGCTTGGCCCAGCTCGGTGAGCTCCTCGGAGGTGAGCACGCGCGAACGCACGATGAATCGCACGCCGCGCGGAGCCTCGAGCGAAAAGCCGCTTCCCCGACCGGGGACGACGTCGATCGTCAGGTGGGTGTGCTTCCAATACTCGAACTGGTCACCGCCCATGTAGAAGGGGCAACCGGCGATCTCGCCGAGCAGCACGTCGCGGTCACCGAGGCGAAACTCGTTCCGCGGAAAACACATGGGCGCGCTGCCGTCGCAGCAACCGCCAGACTGGTGGAAGAGAAGCTCACCGTTCTCACGAACGAGCTCCTCGATCACCGCACTGGCAGCTTCCGTGCATTGCACACGCGTCGCGCCCATGGAGTTCCTTTCGACGGAGCAGTATCTAGGTTCGAATCGAACGCGCGGCTCGAATCAGAAGAAGCCCATCGCCTTCGGGCTGTAGCTGACGAGGAGGTTCTTCGTCTGCTGGTAGTGAGAGAGCATCATCTTGTGGTTCTCGCGACCGATACCCGACTGCTTGTAGCCACCGAACGCCGCATGCGCGGGATAGAGGTGGTAGCAGTTCGTCCACACGCGACCCGCCTGGATGGCGCGGCCGGCGCGGTAGGCCAGGCTGCCGTCGCGCGTCCACACGCCGGCGCCGAGGCCGTAGAGCGTGTCGTTCGCGGTGTTGATCGCGTCGTCGAAGTCCTTGAACGAGGTGACGCTGACGACGGGGCCGAAGATCTCTTCCTGGAAGATGCGCATCTTGTTGTTGCCCTGGAAGATCGTCGGCTGGACGTAATAGCCGCCCGCCAGATCGCCCGAGAGCTCGGCACGTCCGCCACCGAGAAGGACCTTCGCGCCCTCCTTCTTGCCGATATCGACGTACGCGAGGATCTTCTCGAACTGATCGTTCGAAGCCTGCGCGCCGACCGTGGTCTTCGGGTCGAGCGGGTTGCCGTTCACGTGCTTCTTCGTGCGCTCGACGGCGCGCTCCAGGAACTGTCCGAGGATCTTCTCCTGGACGAGCGCACGCGACGGGCACGTGCAGACTTCACCTTGGTTGAGGGCGAACATCGCGAAGCCCTCCATCACCTTGTCGGCGAAGTCGTCGTTCGCCGCGAACACGTCCTCGAAGAAGACGTTCGGCGACTTGCCGCCGAGCTCGAGGGTCACGGGAATCAGGTTCTCCGAGGCGTACTGCATGATGAGGCGCCCGGTGGTCGTCTCGCCGGTGAACGCGATCTTCGCGATGCGCTTGTTCGACGCGAGGGGCTTGCCCGCCTCGACGCCGAAACCATTGACGACGTTGATCACGCCCTTCGGCAAGAGATCGCCGACGAGGTCCATGAGGAGCATGATCGACGCGGGCGTCTGCTCGGCCGGCTTGATGACCACGCAATTGCCCGCGGCGAGCGCCGGCGCGAGCTTCCATGCGGCCATGAGCAGCGGGAAGTTCCACGGGATGATCTGGCCGACGACGCCGAGCGGCTCGTTGTAGTGGTAGGCCACCGTGTCAGCATCGAGCTGCGAGAGCGAGCCCTCCTGCGCGCGGATGACACCGGCGAAATAGCGGAAGTGATCGATGGTCAGCGGGATGTCGGCAGCGAGCGTCTCGCGGACGGGCTTGCCGTTCTCCCAGGATTCGGCGACGGCGATCTTCTCGAGATTCTGCTCGATGCGGTCGGCGATCTTGTTGAGGATGATGGCGCGCTCCGTCGGCGACGTGCGGCCCCACGCCTGCTTCGCACCGTGCGCAGCGTCGAGCGCCGTCTCGATGTCTTCCGCGCTGGAGCGAGCAACCTCGCAGAAGGGCCTTCCGGTCACCGGCGTGATGTCTTCGAAGTACTGCCCCTTGGCAGGCTTCACCCATTCGCCGCCGATGAAGTTGTCGTAACGCGAGCGGAACTTCACGATCGAGCCGTCGCTGTTCGGGGGTGCGTAAGTCATCGCGCTCTCCTTCTGGGGGTTCGTTCGATTCGGACGTGGGATGTTCGGGCGTTCGTTTTGCACGGCGTTTGCCAGCGCACGCGTCATCGCCGAAGGCGCGGTTTTCCCGGCAGCCCGCCGACCTGCCCGTCGTCTCGATCGTCGCGATTGACCGCCCGACTGTATCGATTCGAGTCGCCATGATGCGCTGCGGCAGCGGCAGCGAAGCGCGCCCGTGAAGGACTTCCCATGAGCTCGGGAACAGAACGTGGTGGCAGCGGTTTTCTCGAGGGGTAGGCTTCTTCCGGAGGTCGTCGTTGCTTCGGCTCATCGAGACGGAAAGCGGGCTTTGGGATCGCTTCCAGCGAGACATGGCCGCGCTGCGCGCCGCGCCCGACGCCGCGCCACTCGTCGAGCGATGGCGACGTGCGAGCGAGCTCGGCGCGAGCGCAATCGGTCCCGCGCATCCGCTCGGCGTGCGCGACGTCGAGCTCGCCTCGCGTCGTGACACGGCACTTGGCCTTCTCCTCGGAGGTGACGCCGCGCTCGATGCGCTCGAACACGAAGTCGTCGGTCGAGGTCTCTTGGCCATCGTCGCCGACGCTCAGGGGGTCATCGTCCGCTCGCGCGGCGGTGGCGCGTTCTCCGCAGAGGTCGTGAAAACGCGACTCGTCGAAGGTGCTTGTTGGGACGAGGCCGCGCGCGGAACGAACGCCATCGGTACGGCGGTCGCCGAGAAGCACGCCGTCGCCGTCGTGGGGCGCGCGCACTGGGAAGCCGTCAATCATGGGCTCTTCTGCTACGCCGCGCCCGTTCGCGATCCGTTCGGTGACCTCGCGGCCGTGATCGACGTCACCGGTCCTCTCGGCCTCGATCAGCCCGCCATCGGCGCCGCCGTGAGCAGCGCAGCAGCGGCGCTCGAGTCCGTGCTTCGCGCGCGAGCGTATGCCTCGTCCGACGTGGGGTCGAACCGTCTCGTCGAGCGCATGCTCGATCGCTGCGCGGGGCCTGCCCTTCTCGTGGAGTCACCAGGCGTCGTCCGCCGCATGAACGACGCGGCGATCATCGAGCTCGAAGCGGCCGCCGACGATCTCTCGGTCGAGCGGTTGTTCGGCGTTCGCTACGACGAGCTCGTGACCGCGGCGCTCTCGGGCCCGGCCTTCTTCGAGACCACGCGACGCCGATTCGTCGTCGAGTTCGAGCCGGTGATCACCGGCGGTCGGGTCCTCGCACTTCTCTGTTTTCTATCCTCGCCGTCGTCCCCCACCGTGTTCCGACCGCGCGTCGAGGCGGCGAGCACACGGCGCGCGAAGACCGACGAGTCGGAGCCCCACGTGCCGAGCTCGTTCACGAGCGTCCTCGGCTCCGATCCCGCGCTCGCCCGTGCCAAGCAAACCGCGGCACGCCTCTCGAGAGCCGAAGTTCCCGTGCTCCTCCTGGCGGAGACGGGAACCGGCAAAGAGCTCTTCGCGCGTGCGATTCACGAGGCGAGCCCGCGCGCGCCTGGTCCGTTCGTGACCATCAACTGCGGAGCGCTCGCGCCTTCGCTGCTACAGAGCGAGCTCTTCGGCTACGGGCCGGGCGCCTTCACCGGTGCGCTCCGACAGGGAAGCCCCGGCAAGCTCGCGGCGGCGCATGGAGGAACGCTGTTTCTCGACGAGCTCGCCGAGATGCCGAAGGAGGCGCAGGCGATGCTCCTCCGCTTTCTCGAAGACGGCTCGTATTCGCGCGTTGGCGAGGTCGCCGCGCGCAAAGCCGACGTGCGGGTCGTCACCGCCACCTGCCGCGACCTTCCTCGTCTCGTCGAAGAGGGCGAGTTCCGGCAAGATCTCTTCTTTCGCATCCACGGCGGCTGCGTTCGCCTGCCCGCACTTCGCGAGCGGCTCGATCGACTCGAGCTCTCGCGAGCGCTCGTGCAATCCATGGCCGGTCGGTATGGCTTCGACCGAGCGCCGGAGCTCGCCCCGTCGGCCGAGGCCTGGATTCTCGATCACGATTGGCCGGGCAACGTGCGCGAGCTCAAGACGGCACTCGCGCACGCGCTCGCGATGGTCGCCGGCGAGTCGTCTCGTGCCGCGCTCGAGCGCGAGCACTTTCCCGAGCCGCTGGTCACGCGCCTTCGTGAGCGATCGGCCGAGCCGCCCACCCGACGCAAAGCGATGCGCGATCTCGCCGAGACCGCGCTCGCGCGTGCAGGTGGCAACATGAGCGAAGCCGCGAGGCGCCTCGGCGTTGCTCGAAGCACGCTCTATCGCCTGCTCACCTCGAGCCCGCCCTCGAAACGTCGCGCGGACTCCTGATCCGCGTCAGAACGTGACCTTGGCGTCGAGACCGGCGTTCCACGCCACGTAGCTATCTGCCTTGACGAAGTTCTTGCCGGGCTCCGAGTTCGAGCAATACGACGTGCCCACGAAGCCCGTCGCGCTCGTCGCAATACAGCCGGCCACGGCGTTGTTGATCGCCACCTCGAAGGAGGGCCCGAGCGACAAGAACTTGGTCACGCGGTAGTCGACGCCGATGGCGATCGGCACGGAGACCGCGTGATGTTCGAGGTCGACGTCGCCGACCACCTTGCCGCCCGCCGAGGTGGCGAGGTCCTTCTGAAACGACTGCTGATCGTGCTGGTAGGCCACGCCGACGCTCACCCAAGGGTCGACGTATTTGGAGGCGCTCGGAACGAACACGCCTGGATAGAAGCGGAGGTAGAAGCCGGCGTCCCAACCCGTACGCGAAAGATCCCTCGAACCGTCGTCGAGATTCGATCCCGACGCGCTTCGAAAGCCTCCACGCAAACCTGCGCTGAGAAAGGGCACGAAGCGATACCCCACGAACGCTTGGCCGACGAAGCCGCTGCCCCATGGCGATGCGCCCTTCATGAGCGCGCCGGGGTCGCCTTGAACCGACGCATTGCCCGATGGCGAAAATCGGAGCGGCGAATCCGAGCCCGCACTTCCGAACGAAGGTCGGAGCATGAGCTCGAACCCCTTCAATCCGGCGGTGGGATCATCGTCCTTGGACGATTCGGCCGGCGTGTCGGCCGCGAAGGCGGTGGCGGGAGCGAAGGCCGTCGCGAGGGCGAAAGCGACGAACGAAGTGCGAACGAAGAAAGAACGAACGAAGAAGCGAGCGAAGAAGCGCGCGAAGAAGCGAGCGAAGAAGCGAGCGAAGAACATGGACACCTCGGATCGAGCACTCACGTGCAGAGCGGTCCGCGGCGTATCCACGAATCGGGCCAGGCGAGCTCGCGCCGCTTCGACGGGCGATTCCCATGCAATGTCCACGTTTCCGAGCGAGCCGACCGGATCTCCCGCTACCGGCGCGACGCGTGTGAGCACAGCCGTTCACACGCTGTGTGTGAGCCTCGCGCAACGAACGCCCGCCCCCCGTCCGCCCGGCCCGTTACGGCTGAGCATCGCACGTCGAATACACCGTCTTGCGGCCATAATCGTGTGGCGTCTTGAAACGAGTGCGGCGCTAGGGCTCAACAACTCCGCACGATCGCTCACGAAAGCGCGCAGTTGGGCGCTCGAGGATCTTTCTGGCGAATCGAATTCGGTCTAACGACGTCCGTCTTACGCCAGTCGGCTCCATCCCTGGGGCCTGTCGAAAGAATGGACGAAATGAACCATCGCTTCCTACTCACTTCCGCGGGGGCTCTCGCCTTCTCGGCTTTGACGGCTTGTCAGGCAGCCATCCCCTTCTCGGGTACGACGCCCGTGAACGCCGCGGCCGCGCCGGTGGCCGCCGAGGCTCCGCAGAAGATCAAGCATGCGCGCC
The DNA here is from genome assembly GCF_001263205.1 of Labilithrix luteola. Lineage (GTDB taxonomy): Bacteria > Myxococcota_A > Polyangia > Polyangiales > Polyangiaceae > Labilithrix > Labilithrix luteola. The sequence continues at coordinate 6,590,207 of NZ_CP012333.1, read as the reverse complement.
TCAAGGGCGACCACATCGAGATCGACGAGAAGATCCAGTTCGCGGTCAACGCGGACACGATTCTCTCTTCGTCGGACTCGCTGCTCGGTGAGATCGTCGACACCATCAAAGAGAACCCGCAGATCAAGAAGATCGAGGTTCAGGGTCACGCGAGCTCCGAGGGCGATCCCGGCCGCAACAAGACGCTGTCGGACCTGCGTGCGAAGGCCGTCGTCGCCGCGCTCGTCGGTCGCGGAGTCGACGCGAAGATCCTGACGGCGAAGGGCTTCGGTTCGAGCAAGCCCGTCGCGGACAACAACTCGGAAGACGGGCGCGAGAAGAACCGCCGCGTCGAGTTCGTCATCCTCGACCCCGCCAGCAAAGACGCAGCCGCCGCGCCGGCGTCGGCCAACAAGCAGAAGGCCGCAGGCCCGAACGACACGAGGACGCCGTGAAGATCAAGCTCTCGCTCTTGGGTTCGCTCCTGGTTCTCGGAGCCATCGGTACCGGCTGCGCAGCCCCCACGCGCACGGCCGCTCAGTACAGCGACGACACCGCGCGCGTCTTCTCCGCGAAGGACCCCGAGCTGCAGGCTTGCTACGCCGAAGCTCGCAAGGCCGACCCGACCGCGCACGGAACGGTCACCGTCGACTTCTGGTGGAGCTCCATCAAAGCGCCGAACGACTCGCGCATCCCGTCCGACGTGAAGGTGATCGCGGGCAAGTCGACGGCGTCGCCGGCGCTGCAAGACTGCGCGCTGAAGAGCGTCAGGTCGGCCGTTCTCACGCCCGAAGGCTCGGGTATGGGCCACGCCACCTGGACGTTCAACTTCGATCAGGCGGCGGGCGCGAGCTCGGCTCCGGTCGCGGCGGCGGCTCCGAAGAGCTGATCGCCTCGCCATCGCTGCGCCGGTACGCATCTCGCGCCCGGCGCAGCGATAGCCGCTCATCGCGGCTGCTTTCGAAGCGTCAAAACCGCTTTGCCGCTCACGCGACGGCCCAGGAGCGCCGCGGCCGCTTCGCCCGCCCTTTCCCAGTCGCCGCGCCATCCAATCTGCGGATCGAGCTCTCTGCGGGCGACGAGCGAGGCGAGGTACTCGATGTCGGATCCGAAGTCGCTCCCCACGACGAAGATGTCGATTCGGCGGCCGCTCGCGCGACGTCGTTCGCGCTCGAAGTCCACCGTCGAGGGCTCGCGAGAAGCCTGTCCGATGCTTTGGAGCGAGCCGCCGCGTTCGACGAGCGCAAGCGCTTCTGCGAGCATTGCTCCACCCACGTTGTCGAGGACGCCGAACACGGGCGAGGTCACCTGGTCCAGTCGCGTGACGACCTCGTCGGCACCAAGCTCGCGAAGGCCTTCGCCGCGCGCGGCGTTGCCGACCGCCGCGATCACGTGAGCGCCGGCGCGATGGGCGAGCTGCACGGCAAAGCGCCCCACGCCGCCCGAGGCGCCCGTGATGAGCACACGACGGCCGACGAGCGGCCCGAGCGCTCGGACAGCGCGTAACGCGGAGACGCCGGCAGCCGGCAGCGCCGCCGCCGATTCGAAGTCGACGGCGTCGGGCAGGACTCCGAGGTCCGCGGTGCGAACCGCACGAAGCTCCGCCCACGCAGCGTTTGGTGCGAAGCCGGCAACGCGCGCGCCTTCTTTCGGCCCCGAACCATCCGCCGCGGCGCGAACCACGATGCCCGCCGCATCCCATCCGGGGATTTCACCTGGGCGACGTATCTCGGACATGAACGCGACCTCACCGAAGTTGAGCGACGTGGCATGAACTTCGACGAGCGCTTGGGACGCTCCGGGCTCTGGCGGAGAGACCTCCTCCGCGCGCAGTCCCTGGGGTGACTTCGGATCGTACGTGAGTGCTCGCATGGGCTCTCTTGGCTCCTCTCGACCGCCAAGATGCGCCGGGGCGTCCGGACTATCCATGCTACTTTGTCCCCAATGCTTGACTATTCGTCCGGCAAATCGGGATGGCACGCGGATGCGCTCAGCGAGGTCCTCGGTGACCTTCGGATCTCGGACGGCACCTACGGTCGTTGCGAACTGACAGGCTCGTGGGGAATCGACTTCCGCGACGTGTCACAGGCGCGGTTCCACTTCGTGGTCTCGGGCAGCTGCTTTCTTCGCAGCCCCGAGCGCGGATGGATCGAGCTCCATGTCGGTGACGTGGTGCTCGTTCCACACGGGACGAAGCACGCCCTGGCCCACAAGGCACGAGGCAAGCTCGCTCCACTGGAAGACATACCGCTCGACGAGATCGGCGACCGTGCCTACGAGATGCGCGCCGGCACCCATGGCAAGGCCACGATTCTCGTGTGCTGCAGCGTCAGCTTCGCGGCGCCCGCCGCTGCGTCGCTTCTCGAGCTGATGCCTCCCATGCTCTTGATCCGAGAGGGCGCCGCCAAGGACAAGACACTTCCCTTGCTGCTCGATGCGATGACCGAGGAGGTCGAAGCCCGACGCGTCGGCGCCGCGACGGTCCTCACGCGCCTCGCCGACGTCGTCATCACGCGCATCGTCCGCTCGTGGGTCGAGTCGCGCACCGAAGATACGGTCGGCTGGCTGGCGGCGATCCGCGACCCACAAGTGGGCCGAGCGCTCGCGGCGATTCACAAGGAGCCAGGCAAGCCGTGGTCGGTCGAGTCACTGGCCGACGTGGCAAAGACCTCGCGTTCGGTCTTTGCCGAGCGCTTCAACGCCGTGGTGGGGATCCCTCCCGCGCGCTATCTCACCCGGTGGCGCATGAACCTCGCGACCGGATGGCTTCGCTCCGAGCGGCTCACCGTCGCCGAAACCGCCATGCGGCTCGGCTACGACTCCGAGGCCGCCTTCAGCCGTGCCTTCAAGCGATTCGTGGGTGTGCCGCCGAGCGCGATTCGAAGAGCCGCCGTCGAGTGACCGTCAGGCCGCTTCGATCATCGCGCGGAGCGTGCGCACGAAGGTCGAGAACTCGAAGGGCTTCTCGAGGAAGCCGAGCTTCGAATCGGCGCGAAGTTCGGGGCCGATGGCCTCCTCGCTGTATCCGCTCGAGACGATAACCGGTACCCAGTGACCTTCGGCGCGAAGAGCGCGAACGACCTCGCGGCCACCACCGCCCGGCATCATGAGGTCGACCATGATCGCGTTGATGGCGCCCGCATGCGTTCGATACATCTCGAGGCAAGCGTGCGCCGAATCGGCTTCGAGCACGTGGAAGCCGATGTCGGTGAGCATCATGGTGAGCACCTGACGAACGCGCGGCTCGTCGTCAGCCACGAGAACGGTGCCCGATCCGCGCCAGTCTTCGACGGTCGGCGGTGGAGCAGGCGTGGGACGCCCCTCGGTCGTGGGAAGATACACGCGAAACGTCGAGCCCTTGCCGAGCGTGCTGTCGACCGTGATCGTGCCGTGATGTGCGCGAACGATGCCGATGGCAGCTGCGAGGCCGAGCCCACGCCCCTTCTGTTTCGTGGTGAAGAACGGGTCGAAGAGGCGCGCGCGCGTCGACTCATCCATGCCGACGCCCGTGTCTCGAACCTCGAGGCACAGATACCGGCCCTCGGCGAGCGCGTCGTCCACGACGGACGATGCGAGCGTGCTCCGATCGAGGTCGACGAGCGAGGTCGTCACCGCGATCGTGCCGTCGGCCTCGCCCACCGCGTCGGCCGCGTTGGTGATGAGGTTCATGATGAGCTGGCGGATCTGCGCTGCGTCGCCCTCGAAGGCGGGCAGCTCCGTCGGGAGGTCGAGCACGAGGCGCGCGCCCTTGGGCACCGACACCTCGATGAGCTCGGTCATCTCCTTGGCGATCATGCTCACGTCGAGGGCACGCACGACGAACGGACCCTTGCCGGAGTACGCGAGCATCTGCGCCGTCAGCTCGGAGGCGCGAATCGCCGCTAGCTTGATGCGCTCGAGCTTGATGCGCAGGCCTTCGTCGAGCCCGGCGTTGTTCAACGCGAGATCCGCGTTTCCGAGAACGCCGACGAGCAGGTTGTTGAAGTCGTGCGCGATGCCGCCCGCCAAGAGACCGAGGCTCTCGAGCTTTTGGGTGTGGCGCATCTGTTCTTCGATACGACGGCGTTCGGCCTCGGCGCGTTTGCGCTCGGTGACGTCGACGACCAGCACGAGCTGCGCGGATTGTCCTTCGAACTCGACAGGGATCGACGACCACTCGACGTCGGCGTGCTCACCGTCGATTCGAAGAATCGGCAGCTCCTCGCGCGACCGGCGGTCGACGTAGAGCAGCTCCGGCACCTCCGGGACGAGCTCCTTCATACGACGCGTCGCGAGATCTTTCGCATCGCGCGCGCGCCACAGAGCCACAGACGCGGGGTTCGCGAAGAGCACCTCTTCGCCGCGATGGACGATGACCGCGGACGGTGAGTTGTCGACGAGCGTGCGGTAGAGCGCCTCGCTCTGCCGAAGTGCCGTGGTGCGTTCCTCGACGAGTGATTCGAGCTTCTGGCGATTCTGCTCGCGCAGCTGTTCGAGCGCCTCTTCGGCACGCCGCTGTTCGGTGATGTCCTTCAGCCAGCAGGACAGACCGATGATCGCCCCGTCGCGATCGAAGATCGGCTGGTAGTGATCTTCGAAGACGCCGCGCGTGAACTCCTCGGAGCCGAACTCTTCGATGCGCACGACGTGCTCGCCCGCGAGCGCACGATCGAAATTGTCCTGAGCGGCGGCCACGTCATCCGGGCGGCCAGCGCGGACGATTTCGAGGAGGCTCATCCCGAGCGTGATGTCGACGTTCCAGATGCGCTTGATCGTGATCCGATGCGCCTCGTTGAAGAGGAGGTAGCGGTAGTCACGATCGAGAGCAAAGACGACGAGGTCGCGTGGACTCTCGAGAATGGCCCGATAGAGGTGGGCATTCTTGGCGTCCTCCAGCACGTCGGCAGGAAATGCGTGCGTTGCGTCTCTAGCTTCCGGCAACTTCCCCAACGCAACCCGCCCTTCGCAGTCCCTCGACGCCAAACTAGAGCCATGGCGCGAGCAGCGCAATGCGCTGCTCCGGGTTAGGGCCGTATCCTCCCTAGGGATGATACCGCGCCGCGGGTTGCGTGGCGCTTTCCCATGGTTTGGCCCCTAGCTCCGCCGAGGACCACACCTGACCCCAGAGGTCGGCTGGGTCGAGTTCGCTCACTTGAGGCGAACGAGGAAGCGCGCCTCGAACTGATCCTCGACGAGGGACGTGGGCTGCTTCGAGCCGGTGAGGGAGAAGACGACGCACTTCTTGCCCGAACGAATCACCTCGCCGACCTCGAAGAAGGAGCCCCGATTGGGCGTCGAGAGCTTGAAGACCTCGCACGATCGCATGTCCGACGAATCGCACGCCCACTTGGCGGAGATGTAGCCAGGCTCGACGAAGTAGCCGAGGTCGAGATCCTTCGCCGGAGGCGCGACGTGGAACCAGGGCTTGCCTTCGGGATCGAAGAGATTCAGGACGACCGGCGGCAACCTGTAGTTCGTGCTGTAAACCTCCGCGTAGACGTTTCCGCCGGTCATGGGGATCGCTGGATCGCTGATCTGTTCGCTCAGAACCTCGTGAGCCCCTGCCTGCCACGCGCTGCAGCCGCTCACGTTCGTGCACGTCCGCCTTCGCGTCGCCACGTAGTACTTGCCCGCCACGCCGTGGGTGCCGCCGGCAGGAAGGTACTTCGCGATGTCGCTCGTGGAGAGCTCCGCGCCGGTGCATGCGCGCGGGTCGAAGGGATCGTTGGACTTCGCGGTGACGGCACTCTCGTCCTCCACCACGTCGTCGCCAGTGTCTTGGGCGGCTGCACATCCCGCCGTCGTGAAGCAGGCGAACGTGCCGATGGCGAACAGGAGCGGAGCAACGAAGCGGACCGACGTGGTGATCGTCTTCATGGGAAACCTCTCGGAGTCGAGCGCGGGGTGAATGCGAGCGAGTCCGACGTCGGCGCGTATCGACGTCTCTTGCCCCTGTACGCCACGCCCTCACGCGCCCTCCCCGTCGGAAGCGACGATTCCTCAGGACGAATGCATTTGGCGCACCACGCGTTTCGCGCTGACACACCGAGTGACACGCCAGCTTCTTCGCTTCGTCGACAAGGACGGCACCGCTTCGACGTCGACCGTCGTGGCGACCGCGCCCACCGGCGTGCTCTATCGTGGCGTGACCATCTCGCCGGCGCCCTGATTCCGACACTCGGACTCACGCATTCACGGTCTCGAGGACGACGTCGCCTTCACAAACCACGTGGAGGCGACCTCGTTGCTCGCGACTCAGTCGGATCGTGGAGCCCTTTTCCTCCAGGCGTCGCTGGAGCATCAGGAGGCGCGTCTCGAGGTTGTCCTTGAAGGCGGGTAGCCGCAGGAAAGGGTCCAGACGAAGCTCTCGATTGAGGAACGTCGACCGCCCTTCGGCCTGCCGCAGCGACAGCACGCGAAAGAGAATTCGCCCTGGCAAACCTTTGATGAGGTAATCGCCATCGATGAGCACGCTGTCGTCGGCCGGGTAATAGCGAATCTTGATTGGCGCGAAGCTCCCTTCGGATTTCGGCGGTGCATCATCGGCGTCGCGATCCGCGTCCTCGTCCCGCGTATCTCGGTGCAAGGCAATGGCCTGCGCGAGCAAATGACCGGCCGTGATCAGCACCTCGACGTCGCGGTCGTCGAAGGCCAGCGCGCGCCGGCTCTCCGTGGTGAGGACGCCGAAGAGCCGCCCATGCAGGACGAGTGGCACGGCGAGAAGACTTCGTGCTCCGTCCAGGCCGGGAAGAGGGATCTCGCGTTCGTCTTGGCCGCGGACGCGTTCGACCTGCTCTTCGACCGCACGACGGTAGAGGAGCTCGCGCGCGGCATCGGCGATCCGCACGGGCATGCGACGCTGCGCACACGTCCCGATCACCGAGACCCCGAGGGGAATGCGCGCACCGACGCCGGAGCTCTGGAAACCTCGACTCGCGAGCGCGTAGAGGTGCCCTTCGCTCTCCTCGAGCAGATAGAGGCTCACGCTCTCGTAGGCGAGGTGCGTCCCGAGCACGTTGAGCCCCGTCTCGACGACGGCGGCGAGCTCGCTCGCGGCGGCGATGCCTTCGGTCAACCGGACGAGTCCTGCGAGAGAATTCGGAGTGATGCGCGGCGACGGCGCTCTCGACTCACCTTCGCGAGGAACGAGGTTCACGCCGATGACTTCGAACACGTCCGCCGACTTCAGCGCGAAGACGTGATCCATCTTCGAGGCCGACGCGATCGCCTCGATACGATGCTTCATCTTGTCGAACGTGGGCCCCTCGGTTTCGCTGCGGACGAAACGCAGGTCGAGAATCCACTGCGTGAAGTCGCCTGGGTCGACCACGAGCAGCTGCGCGACGGGATGTGCGTCGAGATTCGCCCGTGTCTTCCGAAAGAACTGACAAGAGAGCGCCACGTGGTGGTCGTCGACGAGAAAGACCTGTGAGAGCCAGGTCGCGTTCGGCGTGCCGTCGGCCGCGCACGTGCCGAGCGCCGCAGGAATGACGCCTTCGAAGCACGATGGTGATAGCGCGCGAAGGGAGGTCGTATCGGGCATGTTCATCGGAGTGCCAAAAGGCCTGACCTGAAGCCTGGCGTTTGGTCGAAGAGTTCGTGCACGACGAACGAGAACACCACGACATCGGTCATCGACCAGAACCCATTCGGAGGCCCTTCGATACCCAACATGGTCGTCTCCGCTCGAAACCTCCCGCGATGCGCCACGGCGACGTCCGACTGTTCGGGCCAGACGACTCGGCGTGCGTTCGTGCCCTTGGCCTGGATGGTTTGATACGTGGTTGGGCGCGCAGCGGTCAGTGAAACCACGCCCGTCGCATCGAGGTTCTCGATGGCTAGCCGTCCCTCCGGAAGCGGCACGGAGAACTCCACCGCCTCGCCGACGACGCGAGCGGCACAGCAACGCACGATGGCCGGCCGCATCGCGGCGCTCCGCGTGACCGCGAGCAAGCTCGGACCACGCTCGAGCAAGAGCGCGAGATCCGCAAGGGTCGGAGGTCCGGACGGTTCTTTCACGACGTCCATGGTACGGCCCTCTCCGCCAACTGTCGTCGGCTGCGAAGGATGCCTAGGAAACAAGTAGGAAGTGTGTAGCAACTGAATAGGAACGCGTGATTTCTCGCGGTCCTAGGTTCTTGTCGTCCGCGGCGATGCCGCAAAAGGAGACACCATGAACCTACGCAACCTGTCCAACCTGGCCAACCTGCGCCACAACATCTACCGAGACGTCCACAAAGGTTTGCGCCGCGAGCTCGCGAGCCTCGTCACCGACATCGGCATGCTCGATGCCCGGACCGAAGAGTTCGACCGAGCGGCCGCCCGCTTTCGCCAACTCCGCCGGCTCCTCGAGGCTCACCACGATCACGAAGACGTCCACATCGGCCCGCATCTCAAGCGCCACGCACCTCGCCTCTTCGAGGAAATGGAGAAGGAGCATGGCCTGCTCGCTCGCGAGATCGCCGCGCTCTCCGTCCACGCCGACGCAGCGCTCTCCGCGGCCGGCGACGATCGCATCTACGGCGTGCGAACCTTCTACATGGCGCTGGGGGCTTTCATGGCGCGCTACTTCCTCCACATGGACGAGGAAGAGCGGTCGTATCTCGCGGCCCTCCAGGCGGCCTATACGGATGCCGAGCTCGGAGCGATCGAAGGTGCCCTCGTGGGGAGCATCGCGCCCGACATGCTCGAATGCTTCATGGCCATCATGCTTCCCGCCATGAATCCCGACGAGCGCGCCGAGCTCCTCGCGCACGCCGGCGCGGCACCTGCACCGGCGTCGCGCGTTCCCGACGAGCGGACCACGTCGGAGGCCGTGCATGCTTGATGGCATCACGCTGGTGACGGGCGCGACGGGTGCGCAGGGGGGAAGCGTCGCGCGACGCTTGCTCGCCTCGCGCCAGAAGGTTCGCGCACTCACGCGACGCGCCAATTCTCGCGCCGGATGCCTGTTGCGCGAGCAAGGCGCCGAGGTCATCGCCGGCGATCTGGCCGACGTCGGCGCACTCGCTCGTGCCATGAACGGCTGCCGGCGGGTCTTCGGCGTGACGAGCTTCTGGGAGCACTTCGGAACGGAGACGGTCCACGGCAAGAACCTCGTCGACGCCGCACGCGAAGCGCATGTCGAGCATCTCGTGCTCAGCACGCTCCCCTCGTCGAGGCGCCTGAGTGGCGGAACGATCTCCGTTCCCCACTTCGAATCGAAAGCCGAGATCGAGCAGTACGCCCGCGCGTCCGACGTCCCGACGACCTTCACGCACCTCGCCTTCTACTTCGAGAACTTCCTCGACTACTTCGTTCCCGAGCCCGACGAGCATGGGCTTCTGCACTTCGGGTTCCCACAAGGGGACACACCGCTCGCCGGGCTGGCTGTCGAAGAGGCGGGCGCAGTCGTGGAGGCCCTGTTCCGCGAGCGCGGGCGTTTCCTCGGTAAGGTGGTGGGCGTGGTCTCCGAGGAACTTCGCGGCGATCAATACGCCTACCTCCTCGGCCAAGCGCTCGGTCGTGAAGTTCGTTACGACCATATTCCTGCCGAGGTGTATGCCGAGCTTCCCTTCCCCGGCGCCGACGATCTGGCGGCCATGTTCGATCTCAACCGTCGATTCGTTCTTACGCGCGCCGACGACATCGCCCTCACGCGCTCGCTCCATCCCACGATGGCCACGTTCTCGACCTGGGCGCGAGCACAGCGACCTCGCTTCGAGGACGTGATCGCGAAGCGAACGAAGCGCGATTGAACGACTCAAGTATGTGAAAATCTGCTAGGTTGGCCGCCTGTGGCGTCGCGCGAACTGATCTTGAGCTTCGAAGGGCCTGACAAGGTCGTTCGACCTGATCGCTTCCCGGCCAAGTCGCTCCTCGCCGTCCTCCTCGCGTTCGTGCAGCTCGTCGAGAAGATCGGCGGTCACGACGCAGCGTTCGACAACGACGAAGCTCCATTCGGCATCGTGCTGAAGGAGCTTCGGGCGGACTCGATCCAGTACGTCCTCGGCTTCGTTCCGAAGCTCGAGTCGGTGTCGCCGGTCGCGGCGCGACGTATGGGGATCGACGCGGCGGCGGCGGCCATCCAGTATCTCGAGCGGCGTGACGTGGGCCCGCCCGGCATCCGTTCGCGGGCCAAGCGCCTGGCAACGGCCCTTGCCCGGCTCGAGTCCGTCACCGCTCATCTGCGCGGGGCCGTCGTGGCCGCGCTCTCCGAGCTGGCCGAGGCGCCGCCTGCGCCCACGGTCGTGGCGATCGAATCGTTCCGTGCGAAGATCCTCAAAGCGGGCGGCCTCGCGCCTCGCGTGCAGTTGAAGCTCGCGGGCAGCGGGCGTCCGATCACGCTCGCGGCGCCGGAAGGGCTCGCCCGACTCGCAGGAACTTCGCTCTACGCAGAGGTCGACGTCACCGCTCAGATCGAGCGAACGGCCGACGACCGCGTGCTCCACGGCCTGCTCACGAGTCTCCGCGTGATGGAGTCGGGCGATCCCGTCGCCGCCTTCGATCGATGGTACGAGCGTGCAGGAAAACCGTGGGCGAACGTGAAAGACATCGAACGAGGGCTTGGACGTGGCGAAAGGTGAACGCGTGAAACGTGCGGCTCTGCCGGAGCGGCTGATGCTCGACGCGGGTGTGATCATCCGCGCACTCGAACACGGCAATCCGGCTCGCAAGGCCGACCCCCACGTGGCCGATTGCCGAATCCTCTGGGAGCGCGCGCTCCGCGAATGCCGCGTGCTCATGCCTCCGTTCGTGGTGCTCGAAGTCCTCGCGAGCGAAGGTGCGCCTGACCAATTTCCGATCGTCAAGACGATCGAGCACGTCGCGTTCTCGTACCAGGCGGCCGAACAGATGGCGAAGTGGGCCCGGACGGAGGCCAAGAAGCGACTCGCCCGCGATACGAAGACCGTGCGCCGCGTGCTCAATCACGACGCGCTCCTCGTCGGAACGGCAGCCTTCCACGAGGCCGAGGTTCTCGTGACGCTCGACGAAGGCGTCAAGGCCCTCGCCAAGCTCGCGCGCGTCCGCGTGGCCGAGCCCAGCGATCTCCTCAAGGGAACGCAGGGCAAGCTGTTCGCGTCGGAGTCGTAAGCACGAAGCGTCGTGTTCGACGGACGCTCACAGCGTCGTTACGTCGAGCGTGCGAAAGTTCTTCGGCAATCGATGCACGTGGGGCGTCACGCGCACGATGGCGCTGAAGACGCCTTCGCCGTTGCCGTAGCTCGCGGGCAACACGGCGAGCCGTTCAGGGTCGTTCTGACCGATCTTGGCGTAGGCGCCCATCGCAATCCAGGGCAGTCCGCCGCCTGCGAAGAGTCCCACGTCGAAGCCATTCGCGGCGCGCGCCCCGCTAGGCCGAATCGAATTACCGGTATAGCGACTCATGGCGACCGTCATTCCGCCCGAGACATACGCGCCTTGCCTCGAGAACGTGTGCGTGCCGCCCAACGTGGCACGGGCCCGACCGTACCGTGGCCGCACGGCGTTCGTCTCGGCCGAGCCTTCGACATCGATTCGAAGAGCAGGCAAGACGAGCGCGGCGCCGACGTTCGCAAAGGCTTGTCGCGTGAGGTCGAGATAGCCGAGGCGAGCGGAGAGCGCGAACGGAGCCTTCCAGAAGCGCACGTCTTCGGCGTCGACGTACGTCGTCGCGATCGGACGCGACGTTCCCGAGAGCACCAGCGTTTGAGAAATGTGCGAGCCCGGAATCGACGCCACGAGGTAGCCCCGCGTGGGACTCTCGAATTTCGGCACGGTCGTCGCGGGCGTGGTCTCCACGACCTCGGGTGTCATAAGCCCTGCGCTGACTTCCACCCATTGCCGGTAACGTGCAGTGCTGGAGAAAACGAATCCACGATACGTCGTATTCGGAGCACTCGATGTCGGGTCGTTGGACTGTTCGAAGATGCGACGTTCGCCGACCATGACGTCGACGCCCCACGACTCCTTCTCGACGGCAAAGATTCCGCCACGCGCGAGCGCTCCCGTCGTGATTCGGTCGCGCCCCGAGCAAAGGTCGACGAGGCTCGCCGACAGAACGTAGCTGCCGCCGACGTGGAGAGGTTCGTCGGGTGGATTCGGCTCGGCAGTGCCACCGAGCGACGTGGCGTCGGGGTCGGTGGACGACTTGCGAATGGCCTCGAAGGCATTCGCGCGGTCGACGTCGTAGGTTCGCCGCATCGCCTTCAGCTCTTCGAGCGCCCACACGGCCCGCCGGTCTCCATCGCGCAGATCCGCGGCAGGACAGTCGGCGCGCGACGGAGCAGAGACCATGAGCACGACGAGCGCGAGAGATGCGGAGAGGCCTACGCAGCGAGGGGTCACGATGAACCCATTCGACCGCAATCGACGTGCCACCGGTCGCGCCCTGGATCCTTTCGCGAAATGAGCCGACGATGGGCGGCCTCGTCGCCACGTTCACGCCGACGCGTGGACGGCCGTTCACCCGCGAAGCGACGTCCGCGCATGGCGAGTCGCCGCGTTCGCAGCTCGCACCCGTGAATCGAAGCGAATTCTCACTTCAGGTCGAAGGGAGCCTTTCCGTCGTCCACGACGATCTGCCGCGCAATGGCCCGTGTCAGAGGGGCAAGGACGGAGAAGTGATCCGCCCCCTTGACCGCGAACCCCGTCACCGGGGCCCCCTTCGCGGCCTTGGCAAGTTTGGGCAGCACCCGTGCGTTCGATGGCTGCTCGGCCCCCTCGAGGATGAACGTCGGTGTGCGAATCGTCGCCATGAAATGAATGGGCGAGCGGACGAAGGCCTCGTCCTCGTCGGCGAGGGAGGGTATCTCGTCGCTGTAACCGTAGACGTCGGCAACGGGGCCGAACGCGAAGACCGCACGGAAACGCGTGGACGACTGCGCGACGAGCAGTGCGAGCGTTCCCCCGGTGCTGTGCCCACCGAGGAAGACGCGCGTCGGATCGACGTGAGGGAGCTTCGAGACGTAATCGGCGGCGGCAAGAACGTCGTCCACTTCACCGAGCAAGAATTCACGACGTCCGGGGTTGTCGTTGCCTCCGCGGAGCGACGGAATGAAGAGCACGATCCCCTCCTCACGGAAGGCACGCGCCGTCTGATCATTCTCCGGAGGCGCGTCTTCCCAGGCGCCTTCGTCGATGCCGTTGCTGAATCCGCCCGGAATCCACACGATGGCCGGACGGCGCGACGCGTCCGCCGTTGCCGGCGAGACGTACGCCGAGAGCAAGCCGTTCGACGAGGGGTACTTCACGAGCTCGAGCACGCCCTTCGGGGGCGACGGCGCGGCGTCCTCCCTCGGCTGTGGATCGACGACGCGCGTGGTGAACCCGCGGCGTGCGTCCGTTAGCGACGGCGCCCGGCTGGGCTCGGCCGGCTTCGATGCCTGCGACGAGGACGCCGGCTTCGCCTCGGCGGCGACCGCCTGTTTACTCCGCGGAGTGCACGCCACGAACGACAACGCCGCGGCAACGACGAGCCCCGCGGCGCCTACGGCATCTCTGTTCACTGCAGAAACCTCCTTGCTACATGGGTGTTCGACGAGCAATCCCACGAACCTCGTTCGTTCGTGAGCCGAGCTCGTTCACGGGGCGAGATCGCCGACCGTGACGAGGGGAAAATCGGTGGCGGGGACGACGGATTCAGTGGCCGTGACGGCGTAGTACAAAGAGTATTTATCGGCGTCGCTGGGGTTGCACGAGCCGTCGTCTCCAAGCCAGTAGTAGTACGGTTGGCCGAGCGGCGGAGCTGCGGGCCGACGAAAGACCGTATACGCGTAGAGGTCGTGGTCGGTGACCACCTTGTACAGCGTGGGATCAGCGCCGCACGTCATCGTCCAGGTCTCGAATCGCAGCACGCGCTGTTTGCACGCCGCGTCCGCGTAGACGTTCGTTCCGTAAGAAAAGATCGTCGCAACGCGCGGCAGACATCGGAATTCCACACCGTCCTGGCCCGACGCGAGTTGGATATCGCACGGCAGTCCGTACTGGCGAAGGTAAGGCACCGACGCGCGCGACGTCTGGTCGAGTCCGTCCAGCGATGTCGCCCGCGGTGCGCGAAACTCGATCTTCTCGCCGTGCACGGCCCGCGCATCACTCGCCACGATCTCGTTCGTCACTTCCGGAGTTTCGGATCGAGGAAGCTCGACGAACGAGTCTTTCGTGTATGTGTCCGTGCCGGGATACGACATGAGCGAGCACGAATTCGAGCTCACGAGGTACACCGTCGGCACGACAGGCTTGGTCGGCGCGGCCACGGCCCTCACGGGACGGCAGTCCGAGCGCGGGTCGGTGCCCACGTGTTGGAGAGCATTCGTGCTCACGGGTCGGGACGCCTCGCAGCGCTGCCCGGGGACACTCCCCAGGTTCACGAGCGACTCCGTGCATGCATCGTCGACGAACCCGAGCGACTCGGAGGCCCAACGCTCCGCAGGAAGGAAGTGGTAATTGCCGTCCTCGCCTGGATAAAAGCGACCTTCGACGTCTCGGGCGTGATCGACGACGACCGGGTTCATCGAAGCAAACGAGCCGTCAGGACCCGTGAACGTGTCGGTCACGACCGTGAGGCGCGTTCCGCTACGTTCGGTCGGGAGTTCCGACGTCGCACTGGTTCGCTTGAACTCGCCGAGCGCTGCGTCGTCGAGGGCCGTCGGCTCCGCGTACAGTCTCGCGGTCGTCGAGCGCTGGTAGCATCGTCCATCTTCGTTCGTGTAGGCGCTGCCCACGGTCGGTTGCGTCGTGACGATGCCGACCTTGGTCGTGCACGCCTCGCCCCAGCTGGCGTACGTGGTGGACTTGGGCGTCCCCGTGGCGAAGAGCACGGGTACCGTGCAAGCCGCGTCTCGAAAGCCTTTTTGTAGGTACATCCTGTCGATCGGCACGCAGCCCCAGCGCCCGTCGCCGAGCGACGAGAGGGTGCATCGCCGGCGCTCCTGCGCGTCGTACCAGACCCCTTCGAAGACCTTTCGTCGTGCGCCGTCGTCGTAGGTCTCGAGGGAGTACAGCGGCTGGAAGCGCGTCCCCGCTCGTTCCGTGAGTGAGTCAGGCAACGCCGCGGCGGGGCTCGCATCGCGCGCAGGCTTCTTGGTGTCGGTGGTGACGTCGCTCGACGCATCCGGCGCAGCAGGATCCCGAGTCTCCTCGCTCCCGTCACCGCAATGCGCGAGTGAAAGGAGCAACAGGGCTCCGAGCGGAACGACAAAAGCCGCGACGGGCCGTGCAGCGAGGGACTTCACGAATCGTCATCCTAAGAAACCGCATTGCGTCATTTCAATGTCGGTTTGCCATCGAAGGTCCGCGTCGGATCGGGGGAGCCCTGATACGGGCATGTGCGCTCTTTTCCGATGAGCTCCGAATTCGGGAGCTGGTGCGAAAGATGCTCGGGCAAGCGAGTGCATGGACATCGACCGCCTCCTTCGCCGTAGTGCTTCGGCGCAGCCCGTGATTGCGCTCGCGGGCCTGGCGGCGGGCGCGGTCTTCGCCCTGCTCGGATGGAATGCGGCGCGCGACGCGGTTTGGGCCGCCGTTACAACGGCCGTGCTTGCCTTCACGGTCATTTCCGCCGCGCGTGATGCAATGCGCGGCAAAACCGGCGTCGACCTCATTGCCATTCTCGCGATGGCTGGCGCGCTGGCGCTGCAAGAATTTCTCGCCGGCGCATTGCTTGCGCTCATGCTCACCGGAGGCAGTGCGCTCGAAACCTACGCCGCTCGGCGCGCGCGGCGGGAACTGACGGCGCTCCTCGAGCGGGCACCTCGGATTGCCCATCGACTGCACGACGACACCGTCGTCGACATCGCCGTCGATGCCATCGCCACCGGCGACGTCCTGCTCGTCAAACAGGGTGAAGTGACACCGACCGACGGCATCCTCGTCTCCGGCATCGCAGCGCTGGACGAGTCGGCGATCACCGGCGAGTCGAGAACCGTCACCATCCACACCGGAGACAAGCTCAGTAGCGGCTCGAAGAATGCCGGTGCGCCCTTCGAGTTCCGCGCGACCACGCGCGCCGACGAGAGCACGTATGCCGGCATCGTCCGGCTCGTGCGCGAAGCCGAGACGTCGAAAGGAGCCTTCGTTCGGTCGGCCGATCGGTACGCGTCGCGCTTCCTCGTGCTCACGCTCGTCGTCGCAGGGGTCGCCTGGCTCGTGTCGGGACAGGCCGTGCGCGCCCTCTCGGTGCTCGTCGTCGCGACGCCGTGTCCGCTTCTCCTCGCCGCCCCCGCCGCCATCCTGGCCGGCGTTTCCTACGCAGCGCGCTACGGCATCATCCTCAAAGGGGGTGGCCCGCTCGAGACGCTCGGTCTCGCGAAGATCGTCCTTCTCGACAAGACGGGAACCATCACCCGCGGACGGCCGCGAGTGGTCGCAGTCGAGACGTTCGGCGAGCTCGATGGCGACGAGCTGGTTCGCCTCGCGGCGGCCGTCGAACAGGTCGCGACGCATCCCTTCGCGCCGTCCATCCTCGCCGAGGCTCGAAACCGAGGACTCGACACCCCCTTCCCGACGGACGCACGAGAGGAAGCCGGGGCCGGAATTTCCGGCGTGATCGAAGGCCGGCGCGTAGCCGTGGGAAGGGCTGGATTCGTCGCGCCGGGCGCTGCACGCTCCGCACGGGTGCGGGCCATCGAGACGCGAACCGCCGCCGAGGGCTCGTCGAGTGCGTTCGTCTCCGTCGACGGTGAGCTCGCCGGCGCGCTCCTGCTCGAAGATCCGATTCGGGCGGAAGCTCCGCGGGCTCTTCATGCACTTCGAAAAACTGGCATCGCCCGCATCGTCATGGTGACGGGCGATCATCCCGACGTGGCCGAGCTCGTCGGCGATGCCGTGGGCGTCGACAAGGTCCTCGCCGAGCGAAGCCCCGAGGAGAAGGTGGAGGCGGTTCGCACCACACGCGGTGCCGGCAAGACGATCATGGTGGGCGACGGAGTGAACGATGCCCCGGCCCTCGCCCTTGCGGACGTGGGCGTGGCGATGGGCGCGCGTGGGGCTAGCGCCGCGTCCGAAGCGGCGGACGTGGTCCTCACGGCGGACCGGCTCGAAGGCCTCGTCTGGGCCGTGCGCATCGCGCAGCGAACGAGATACATCGCACTCCAGAGCATCCTCGCCGGGATGGGTATGTCGCTCGTCGCCATGGTCGTCGCGGCGCTCGGCTTCTTGCCGCCTGCCGCGGGCGCCGTTTTGCAGGAGGGCATCGATCTCGCCGTGATCCTCAACGCACTTCGCGCGCTCGGCGGAGGTCGAATCGTTCCACCGCGCCTTCCAGGACAGGAGGAACTTGCCGCGGAGTTGCACACCGTTCACACGCATCTCCGGCCGCGCGTCGAAGAGCTCGCGACATTGCCGGCGCGCCTCGATGTTCTCTCGCCCGACGAAGCACGGAACGAGCTCGAGAGGATGCGCGACTTCCTCGAAAACGAGCTCTTGGTGCACGAGCGCGACGAACAGCGAACGGCGTATCCGATGATGGCACGGCTCTTTCACGGCGAAGACGTCACGGGTCCCCTCGTACGGACCCACCAGGAAATCGCCCGACTCGTGAGGCTCTTCTCGCGACTCGTCGATCAGTTGCCGCCCCAAGGACCGCACCCCGGCGACCTGCGCGATCTGCGACGCGTGCTCTACGGCCTGCACGCGATTCTCGCCTTGCACTTCTCGCAGGAAGACGAGCTCTATTCGATCCTCGACATGCCTTCGGCCGGATCCCGCCAAAGCGGTCCGTCCGCCTCTGGCCCGTCGAAGCCCGCGCTTCGCCCGGCGTAGCCGTCCTTACCGCCGAGCATGTCCCAACGATCCTCTTGCGCATCGGGATGTTCCTAATACCATTAGGAACGTGCCTTCCAAGACTCGAAAGCCGCCGGCCCGCCCTCGAGCGGGCTTGTCGCGCAAAGCCGTGGTCGATACCGGAGCGACGCTCGTCGACCGCGATGGATTCGAACAGCTCACGATGGCGTCTCTGGCGAAGGAGCTCGGCATCGCGCTTCCAAGCCTCTATGCGCACGTGCGGAGCCTCGAGCACCTCCGACAGCAGATCGCCGCGCTCGCGACGGGCGAGCTCGGTTTGCGCATGAGCGAAGCCATCGAAGGGCGTGCTCGCTCCGAAGCCCTCTTCGAGCTCGGGCGCGCATACCGTGCCTACGCCCTCCAGCACCCTGGCCGCTACGTTGCGAGCTTCACGGCCGTCGACACGACCGACCCGGAACAGCTCGAAGCCGGCATGCGCTGCATTCGATGCATCACCGCGGTCATGCGGGGATACGAGCTCGTCGAGGCCGCCGCCACCGATGCCGCCCGCTTCCTTCGTTCGAGCCTCCACGGATTCGTGAGCATCGAGCGCATCGAAGGTTTCGCCCATCCGCGCAGTCGCGAGGGCTCCTTCGAAGCGCTCCTCCTCGCCCTCGATCGCGCGCTCTCGACCTGGCCATCCGACTCCAAGCCCGTCGCCACCGGCGCCACACGAACGAAGTCCAAGAAGTCGTCACGATGAATCCCGCCGAGATCCTCTCCCAGTTCGACGTCGAAGCTCCCTGTCGCGATGGCGTGGTGCTTCGCTGCAACGTCACCCGGCCGGCCGGCGAAGGTCGCCATCCGGTCATCCTGGTACGCACACCCTACGGCAAAGACGGCTCGCGCAGCGACCCGCTACTCGACGCCGTCGGCCTCGCACGCGAGGGCTTCGTGGTGGTTTTGCAGGACGTGAGGCAACGTGGCCGCTCCGGCGGGGACGGCGACTTCGTGCCTTTCGTCCACGAAGCCGACGACGGCGCGGACACGGTGGAATGGGCCGCCGCCCTCCCCTTCTCGAACGGCCATGTCTTCACGGTCGGCCCCTCGTACTTGGGATTCACACAATGGGCGCTCGCCACCCGAAATCCCGAATCGCTGAGGGCCATCGCCCCGAGCCAGTCACCGAGCTCGCCGTGGCGATCGACGTTCTATCGCGGCGGAGTGTTCGAGCTCGGCGCCATGGTGCCCCTGTTCATGTCGTTCGGCCTCGACATGCTCATGCGGCGTCATGCGAAGAACCTCTCGGCCCTGCAGACGAGCCTAGGCGGACTCGTCGCCCATCTCGACGGACTGACGAATGGCGCATTCGAGAATTTGCCCGTATCCGAATTCGCGGGATTGACCGGCGACGACGTTGGGCGCGCGCTGCTGGATATGCTCGCTGCGCGAGGGGAACGGACGCCCATGGTCCGCGCGCTCGTCGAAGCACAATCGTACGAATCCGTGAAGGTTCCCGCCTTGATCACCGGCAGTTGGTACGACTTCTTCTGCCAAGCTGCGATCGACCAGTTCGTGGGCATTCGGAAGCACGGCGGAAGCGAGCGTGCGCGGCAACGTTCCCGCCTCGTCATGGGGCCATGGACGCACGCCTCTCAATCCGCGATTCACGGCGAAGTCCATTTCGGGCTTCGCGGAGCGCCGTCCATGTTCGGTCAGGGCGGACTCCGCGCCGAAACGCTGCGATTCTTCCGAGAGCAGCTCGAAGACGATCCGAAGCCGACTGCGCCGGTGAAGATCTTCGTCATGGGAGCGAACGTCTGGCGTGACGAATGGGAATGGCCCATCGCCCGAACGCGATTCGTTCCTTGGTATTTCGGAAGCGAGGGTCGTGCCAATGGCCGCCACGGCGACGGCTCGCTGGGCCCTGAGCAGCACCCCTCGCCATCGGACCGCTTCGTCTACGACCCTGCGAGCCCCGTGCCGACATGGGGCGGCAGCAACGTTGGAGCAAGCGAGCTCCCCGGACCGCGCGATCAACGGCTCGTCGAAGACCGCACGGACGTCCTCGTCTACACCTCGGCCCCGCTTGCCGAGCCGCTCGAAGTGACGGGAACCGCCGTCGTCGAGCTCTGGGCCTCCTCGAGCGCGCTCGACACGGATTTCGTCGCCCGCCTCGTCGACGTGGCTCCGGATGGCACGGCGCTCGCCGTGGCTGAAGGCATCTTGCGAGGAAGGTATCGAGACAATCCCGAGCAACTCGACGTCGAGGTGCCCCTCGAGCCAGGCGTTCCGACGCTGTTCCGCATCGAGCTCACGCCGACGAGCAATCTGTTCCGTGCGGGCCATCGGCTGCGCGTCGACGTGACGAGCAGCTGCTTTCCGCGATGGGAGCGCAACCTGAACGTGTGGGACGCGCGCAATGCCACCCTCGCCGACGCGCAGATCGCCTCGCAGCAGATCTTCCACGACGAAGCGCACCCTTCACGGATCATCCTGCCGGTCGTCCCGCCTCGCTCGTAGTCCGCGAGGAGCAACCTCAGCCGGATGGTCTGGGGCACGGCGTTTGCCGCGCCCTATGCCGAAAAATGTGCGCGAAGCGTGCCATCGGCATCGGCGGCGAAGACGTGAAATCCTGGGAACAACTTTCCTTGGCGGACGGTCGTCTCTACGTGGGGGATACGAAGCCCCAACGAGAAGCCCGCACGGAGGAGACTGTCATGCAGGTTACCGTCCGCTCGAACGTGGCCCTGTCCGATGCCCTCGCGACCCACATCGAGAACAAGCTCGGTCTCGCGTTGAATCGTTTCCGTGAGCGCATCGGAGCCGTGACCGTACGCTTCATCGACGTGAACGGGCCGCGAGGCGGGGTGGACAAGCGCTGCCGCGTGATGGTGGAGATTCCCGGTCACAAGTCCGTCGTCGTCGAAGCCATCGACGCCGATGGCTACGTAGCCATCACGCGAGCCGCCTCTCGGCTCGACGAGCAAGTCTCTCGCGCGATTGCGCGCCTACGCGAGCATCCGCGCGCGAGCACCCACTCGCCACGACGCCACGCGGCGTGAACGTCGATCAACGAGTCGTTCACGGCACGGGCTGACCCGCGCGGCTCGGTGCGAGTGCAGCCGAGCCGCGGCCGATGAAGAGAACCATCACGGCCGTCGCGACGCAGAGCCCGCCCGCGGAGAGCCAGGCCAGCGTGTACGTATCGAACATCGTGCGTAGCGTACCGGCGGAGAGCGCACCGAAACCGGCGCCGATTTGGTGACCGGCGACGATCCAGCCGAAGACCGTCGGCGCGTCGCGCTCTCCGACCGTATCTCGCGTCAACTTCAACGTCGGAGGCACGGTTGCGATCCAGTCGAGACCGTAGAGAACGGCAAAGACGGGGAGAGCGAAAACCTCGTCGCCAAAGGCCTGTGGCAAATAAAGGAGCGAGAGCCCGCGAACGCCGTAATAGACGAAAAGAAGTTTGCGCGCGTCGAACCGATCCGAGAGCCAGCCGCTCGTGGTCGTCCCCACGAGGTCGAAGACGCCCATGATCGCGAGAAGGCCCGCCGCTCGCACTTCGGGAATGCCGTGATCGTGGCAGGCGGGCACGAGGTGCGTGCCGACGAGTCCATTCGTCGTCGCGCCGCAAACGAAGAAGCTCGCTGCCAATATCCAGAAATCGCGTTTGCGAGCGGCGGATCGGAGCGCCTCGATCGCGAGTACGAACGGATTGCCTTGCACCGGCGGAGGTTCCGGCTCGGCGGGAGAGGCACCATAAGGTCGTAGCCCGATGTCCCGTGGATGATCCGCGCGGAGCAAGAGTACCACCAACACGAACACCACGCCGAGCGCGACGACGAGGAGCGTGGTCACGCTTCGCCAGCCACGATGCTCGACCAGCCAGGCGAGCGCTGGGAGGAACACGAGCTGCCCCGTGGCGGTGCTCGCCGTGAGAATGCCCATGACCATTCCGCGGTGACGATGAAACCAACGCGAGACGATGGTCGCGCCGAGCACCATGGCGGCGTTGCCCGAGCCAATGCCCACGAGCACACCCCAGGAGACGAGAAGCTGCCACGGATATCGAACGTGCGAAGCGGCCGCGACGCCAACGAGCATGAGCAGGAGAGCGACCATCGTGGTCCGGCGCACGCCGAAGCGCTGCATCGTGGCCGCGGAGAACGGACCTACGAGTCCGTAGAGCACGAGATTCACCGTGATGCCCGCCGAAATGACGGCGCGCGACCAGCCGAATTCGGCTTCGAGCGGAACGATGAGAACGCCGGGCGTTGCCCGTACGCCCGCCGCGCAGATGAGCACCAAGAACGTGGTGGCCGCGACGATCCACGCGGGATGAAACCGCCGATTCGCGGAGTTCACGGGGCCTCCCGACGAGCCGCGTCGACGCGATGCATGAATGCTCCTACGTGATCCGCCCAGAGGGCTGGATGCGCTTGGGTGAGATGGCCATGGGAAGACGGGGTTCCTGGCTGAATCACGAATTCGGCGCCCGGAACACGCGCAATCAGGCGTTCGAGCGTGCCGAGCTCCACTGGATTGAATTCGTCGTCCGTAAAGTTGAGCGCAAAGACACGCGCCCGAATCTTTCCGAGGTCGGCCTCGGGATCGTAGTCCTCGGAGGACTCGAGCGAATACAGAACGTCGTTGGCGTCCATGACGCTCGCCTGGTCCACGGCCGACTGAACGAACGCATCGGCCGACGCTCGATCGGGGATCGTGGCCTGGAGATGGGGTACGCCGTCGAGCATCATTCGAAAGAGCGGGAAGGCTTCCGTCCAACCTCTCGGCGGCTCGCGATAGTCGCCATTCTTCCAATCCGGGTCGGTTCGGATGGCTCGCGACACGATACGGCGCCAAACGAGGTTGCGGCCTGTGATGCGGGTCGGAAGTGCAACGACGGGCATGATCGCTTCGACGTCGTTCGGATGATTCTCGGCCCAGAGCCAGGCATGCATCCCGCCCATCGACATGCCGACGATCGCACGCAGCCGACGAATTCCGAGTTGCTCGGAGATCAGCCGATGCTGGATGTCGACCATGTCACGATAGCCATAATGCGGAAAGCGAGCGTGGAGCCCGTCGCTCGGCTTGCTCGACCGCCCGTGGCCGACGTTGTCGACGAAGACGAGGTAGTGGCTGGCGGGATCCAGCGGTTTTCCCGCGCCGTAGAGCGAGCGCACGTATTGGTCGCTCCGAACCGCCTCCGAGCTCGCGCTCGTCCAGTGCAAGACGAGCACGGCGTTGTCGACGTTGCCGGAGGCGTCGCGGTGCGGCGACCCGAGCGTGGCGTAGTGGATGCGGAGCGACGGAAGCGTCTCACCGCTGCGAAAGGTGTATCGACCGAGATCGACGTCGTGCTCTTGGAAAGCCGGACGTACGACGTCGACGGGGGCGGTCACCGACATCGGTGGGGACGCGCTCGCCTTCGGGTGCGATGGCGGCGCACAGCCCACCGCCACCAGCGCTCCGAGAACGACCGACCTGCGCACGACGAGTGAATTCGACATGTTGCCATTCCCATCGAGGGCATATGCCCGTATTGACCGAAACGACGCCCCGCGCCCCTGGCGCATGGTCCGGTGCTACCCGCTCAAGCTCGTGACCGCGCGCTGGAGGAGGCGACGGAGCTCGCTCGCGTCCTCTGCCCCGAGCTGGGTTTCAAGCTGCTTTTGCGCCTGGTGCCACGCGTTACGAGCGCTCTCGAGCTTGCGCTTGCCCGCCGGTGTGAGAGACAGGCGCGACGAACGCCGATCCGCGTCATCGACGCCGAGCGAGACCAAGCCGTCGCGCTCGAGCGGGCGAAGATTGTGGCCGAGCGTCGAGCGGTCCATCACGAGCTCCGTCGCGAGCTGTTGGAGCGTGGACGCGCCGAGACGGTCGAGCACGGAAAGGACCGAGTACTGCGTGACGCGAAGCCCGGTATCGGCGAGCGCCGTGTCGTAGAGCTGCGTGACCTGACGGGCGACCTGGCGAATGGCCAGGCAATGGCAGGGCGTTTCGCGGGCCATGGCGCATGGATAGGGGTACATGCCCATGTTGTCAAAGCCCCCGTGACTGAAGGCGCCGACCGCGGCCTGCAAGCGCGGTTTCTTCGGCCCTCGGACGCGGTAGAGTCGTGGGAGCTTCCCATGAAGGCCGTTCTCGAATTCGACCCGCAGGAGCGCTCTTACGGACCGGCCACGGAATCGGTTCGCGCGATTCTTCGCGGCTGGGCCGACGTCGATTGGTTCGGACAAGGACCGCGAAACCCCTTCCGCGCAGCCCAGCGCTTCGCCGAACACCACGCCCGCGCGCGGCTTCACCTGCCCGACGAGTTCCCGCCCTCGTTCGACGCGCGGATTGCTCGAGGCGACTGGAACGCCTTCGCCGAGCTTTGCGGACGAGCGCGCGCCAATCGCAGCTGGAGCTGGAAGTCCGGCCCTCTCGAACGACTCTCGTTCCAACACCAGCGCACGAAGAATTGGACGCCGGAGGAGAGTCTGGCGGGCCTCGGCATGAAGCTCGACTTTGCGACTGCCCTCCCGAAGGAGCGCGCCGAGCTCGCGGGTTGGTACAAGAGCCAGGCAGACATGGACGCGCTGTTCGCCATCGAATGGCAACTCGCGGAGCGGAGCAACGATACGAGCGCCAACCCGTTCCTCCCGCTCCTCGACTGCTACGCGAGCGGGATTCTGCCGTTCGGATTCGGCCCGGAAGAGTTCGTTCTCTTCGCTCTGACCGAGGCCTAGCTCCTACCCTGCTCGCCGCAGGGTCTTCTTCTTCGTTCCTGGCTCGGGCTCGTGGCGTAGAAGGTCACCGGGCTGGCAATCGAGGAACTCGCATATCCGTTCGAGGGTATCGAATCGGACGCCTTTGACCTTGCCCTGCTTCAGAAGCGACAAGTTCGCTTCGGTGATGCCCACGTATTCCGCGAGCTCCTTCGAACGAACGTTGCGTTCGGCAAGCACGACTCCGAGACGGACGACGATGGGCATGGGTCAGACGATCTGCGCGTGTTCATCGGCCAGCGCGGCGGCCTCGGCAATCACGCCGCTCAGGAGAAACAGCGCCGCGGAGAAGACGGCGGGAAGAACGACGCCCGAATCGACGTGAATCGCGAGCGCGTGCGCTCCACTCGATGCGGTCAGCAGCAACCCCGCAAGCGTCGGAGCAATCAGCGCCGCGGCACTCGCCCCTAGCATCCAGGTCGCCGCGAGCCTCAGCGTGCGCGCCACGTCGAGCGTCAGCGAACGCCCACTTCGTATCGACAGGGCGCACCGCCGTAGAGCTTCCAACGAGACGGAGAGAGCCAGCGCCGGTGCGAGGCCGAGGCCGACGAGCGCAACACGCGCTAGGCCGCTGACGCTCACCGGGCCCGGTAGCCCAAGCCCGCGTGCGAGATCGGCACTGCTCGCGCGCGCCGTGGCGACGAAGACGATCGCCGGAAGGGCAATGGCCAGAAGTCGGAAGGCGATCGACAAGGTACGCGGTGCCCGCGACGCGCGACGGAAGCGACCCGTTGGCCGGTCCTCGCGATCTTGCGCATGTTGCATGGGACGATCGTAGCACGACGACAAATTATCGTTTTGCAGAAACTAATTTCTGCAACACAGTGAACCCAATGAAGCGCATCGCGACCTTCTCACTTCTCTTGGCCGCTCTCCTACCACTCGCTTGCGGACAGGCGGCTTCCCCCGCAGCGTTGCCGCCGGACGCCGCGTTTCCGCTTCCCGCCGACTGGGCCGAGTCCCTGCCTACGGAAGCCGCCGCAGCGATCGACCGAGCTGCCGAGTCGCATCGCGTGCTCGCCATCGGCGAAGGCGACCACTACGTCGTCGAGAAGTACGCCTACCGCCTCGCGCTCACGCGCCGCCTCGTCACGCGCTACGGACTGCGGAGCTTTGCGATCGAGATGGGCGCGTCGGACGCGGGACGCATCGAGCGGTATCTCGAGTCGGGTGACGAAGCATGGCTGCATCGTGTGGTTCTGTATGGCTACGCAGGCGAAACGGACGACGAGAAGCGAGAGCTCGCCCCGATGTCTCGCGGCATTCGAAGGCCGTGTGACGATGCTTGGGCCGAGGCCGAGCGTGCGTTCTTCCGGCAGCTACGAGCACTCGGCGTCGAGGTCGGCGAGCCCATCCGTCTCTTCGGGTTCGACTTCGACGCGACCCCCGGAGGTGGCTATGCCGATGCGCGGAGCGCCATCGCGGGATGCGCGGGCTCCCCGGACGTCGCGCCACTGGCGGAGGCGTTGACACCTCCCAGGAATACGAATCTCGATGCCGAAGTAAAACGACTCCTCGACGTGATTGCGCGTATCGACGGCACGCGTCCATCGCTCGACGCTGCCTGTGGGGCGGAGGCCTCCGCACGGCTTCGCGATGCGCTCGATCAGCTCGCGTTCTCCTACCGAACCTTCGCCGATTGGAAATCAGCCGCAGCGGACACGAGCCAAGCAGGCGCCGCGCGACTTCGCACCATGTTCGTCACGCGTGAAGAGCGGATGTTCACGCGGTTCTCCGCGTTTCAGGCCTCACTCCCGAAGGCGTCCCCCGTCGCCATCTTCGCCCACGACATGCACGTCGCGCGCGACTCCGAATCACTCCGCTACGGGCTCGCGCCGCACGACGGTCCGATGTGGGCGAGCCTCGGAACGCGCATCGATCGCGCCGAGCCAGGTTCGCTCTGGGCGTCATGGCTCCTCTATGGAAGCGGTTCTCGTTACACGCCGGACAGCCAGGCCGGGTTTGCCACGGTCGCGTTGCGCCCGGATACGTTCGAAGCGGCACTGTCGGCGACCCCCGGAAAGACGTTCATCGACGTCGCGCGCCTCCCGCCTGGAGCCGTCGTCGATCGCGCCCTCCCCTTTGGAACCGACACGAGCAATGGCTCCGGCAAAGTGCGCGGCGCGACCGACGCCATCGTGTTCTTGCCGACGGCCTCGGCGGCGCCCGGCTGTGAGCCGTCGCGCTGAGCGCCCATCACCCTTCGATGCTGACGGCGGCTCTTCGCGCTATCGTCGCGCCATGTCGTCCGAAGGCGAGTCTCTCCGGCAAGGATATGCCCAGGGTTCGATGCGCTGGTTTCTCGAGGAGCGCCCGCTGAGCGGCGGAGACATCGTGCAGCTCTGCTGCTCGGGTGGCTGGTTGACGGGACGCTTCGAGTGGGACGCCGGGGGCGGTCCCCCATCGCTCCACTTCTCGATCGAGCTGGGGGGCGGGCGCGTGGCCGAGCAGGTCATCGAGCTGCCGGAAGGCGCTCTTCTGCGGCGCTACGTGCCCTGAAGCGGCCGGCGCCCGCGAAGAAACCGGCCGAAGCTGGCACGAGGAAGAAATCTTTCCTCGCCGCGTAGAACCATCGCGGAGGTCACTTTCGATGAATTCGACGCTCGCTCGCACTCTCTCGGCTGCCGCACTGGTGTCGTCGTTCGCTCTCGGCGCGTTCGTCCTCGGCGGCTGCTCGCTCCTGCCGGGCCCCTTGGGCAACCTCAATGCGCGAGCCGGCGAAAACCCGCTCAAGGGACAGCCGCTCGCGTGGTCCGACAAGCCGGCGAGCGTGCCGTTCGAAGGCGAGCGAGCCTGCACCACGTGGCCCATCCAGGACGAGCTCACGGTTACGGCGACCAACGAGCAGATCTGCGTGAAGGGCAAGACGTACAAGCTACTCGGCAACGCCTTCGGCTCGCCGGGCAAGCGAAGCTTCAGCGCTCAGTCGGACGGCAGCGGCGAGAGCGGTCTCCTCGCGGGCATGACGACCAGCATCGAGTCGTCCGAACCGCACAAGGTGGGGCACTGCACGAGCAACAACCAGGGACTCGAGGTCTGGGAGCAGGTCATCGACAGCTGCGTGCCGAACAAGGACACCAGCGGCAAGCCGGCACTCACCATGAGCTCCACGTTCCTCCAGGTCGGCGACGCGCGATGGAAGTTCCGCGTGCCCGAGGGAACGACGGCGACGACGTCAGCCCCGGCCGCGCCCGCGGCGAAGGCGAGCGGTAAGTAGAGGCTCTCTAGTTCTTCGATGACGGGCACAACGTGCGAGCCGCGTTTCCGAGAACGCGGCCGCATCGCTCGTTGCCCGCAAACCCGCGTCGCTTGCACTCGTCGACCGCCCAGAGCGCCGAGTCGACGACCTTGTCCGTGGCCGGAAACTTCTCGCAGAGCCCCGGCGTGGGCTTCGCATGCTGGCTGCACGCGGAGATGAAGACGTTGACGTTCGCCTCGCAGAGAATGCCGACGCAGGCCGATGCGCGACGCACGCCTTCGTCGACGCAGCCGCTCTGATCGGTCTGCTGCGCGAACGTCTCGGCTTCGCGCCGCGTCTCGTCGGCTTTCGCGAGAAGGCGCTCCTTGTTGGAGTTGAGCCACATGACCGCGCCGGCGATGATGAAACCGAGCAGGAGTAGAAAGCCTCCGACCACGTAGAGGAGAACCTTCCACCAGGGACGCGGCTGCTTCGGAGCATTCATTGTTCTTCGACCGGTCGATCTCGAGCCTGACGCGAATTTACGCGGAATACGCTCGCATGTCCCACGTCGATTTCACGCGCACGCAGACGAGGGGCCGGACGGTGAGCCCATGACGCCGGTGGCTCGTTTCGATTACCATCGGTGGCAATGCGCGTTCGTACCGCCGCCCTTCTCCTTTCGATGCTTACCGCTTGCGTGGGAGACGACCCGCCGCCCGCCCCCGGCGTGGTCAACGGCGGCAACGACGCAGGAGTCGACTCGTCGACGAACCCGGGCGGTGGCAACGCCACGCTCACGATCGATCCCCTGAACGTCACGTTCCCGGTCACCGCCCCGGGCGACACGTCCGAGGAACGGGACCTCGTGGTGACGAACAAAGGAACCGCGGCGGCGCCGGCGCTCGAGAAGGCAACCGTGACGGGAGCGAACGCCTCGTCGTTCCAGATCGCCTCCGACGGGTGCGTCGGCAAGGCACTCGCGGCCGGCGAGAGTTGCACTGCGCGCCTCGCGTTCAAGCCGGCCGCCGAAGGCGCGGCGACCGCAACGCTGACGATCGGCACGCTCTCGGCGCAGCTCGCGGGCGACAGCTCCGTCTTCACGCCCGAGACCACGAGCGACGGCGTAGCCAACAGCTTGCGCGCCGTTCACGTGAAGGATTCGACGCACGTCTATGCCGTCGGCGATAGCGGCCGCGTCATCGTCTCCAACGGCAACGGCTGGACCGCACAAGCCGCCCCCGCCGGGAGCAACGAGCTGCGCTCGGTCTATGCGTCCTCCGGAGGCTACGTCTACGTGGGCGGCGCAGGCCCCACGCTCATCGTGCAGAAACCGTCGTCGACGGGCTTCGACACCGTCGCTGTCCCCGCGGGAGGGCCGAGCGCCATCAATGCGCTGTGGGCTACGCCCGCCGGCGCGCAGCAGAAGAACGTCTTCGCGCTCGGCGAAGGCGGCAAGTGGCTCTCGCTCGACGAAGGCGCCGCGCCGAATCTTCCTCAGAGCTATCCGGTCGGAACCGCGGTCTTCGGAGCCTCTGGCAACCACAACGCTGCCGGCGGCGGAAGCATCGGTCTGTGCGCCGCTGGCGCCAACGCCACGCTCGCTTACTATTCATCGAGTAATGGCGGATTCGGCGGCAGTGCCACCACGCTCACCCCCGCGAGCAGGACGTTCACGGGCGTTTGGACGGACGGCCCGAACGTCGTCGTCGTCGCATCGGATGGCTCGATTTCCCGAGGGACGGGCTGCGGCTCCGGCCTCGCCGTCGAGTACACCGGAACGCCCGCACTCGCTGGCATCTGGGGAACCTCGACGAAGGATCTGTGGGCGGTCGGCAGCGGCGGCACCATCCTTCACTCGAGCGCGCCCGGCGCTTGGACCGCCGTGGCCAGCGGCACGACGAAAGATCTTCGCGCCATCCACGGCTCGAGCGGCTCGAACCTCTACGCCGTCGGCGACGGGATCATCCTGCACAAGAAGAAGTAGGGCGATCCGGGGGGTCGGGGGTCGAAGCGCCGCAAATCCAGGCGCTTACGAATTCGTCGGCCCTAGTGAAATTTCGCGGCGGGCTGGGACGACGGTCTGGGCATGAACACGTCGCTCCCCGTCGTCCAGTCCTCGGTCTCGCACAACGAACGCGTTGCTGCTGCCGTCGCGCATGCAGGAACGTGCGTGGCGTGGTTCTTGGCGCCGCTGCTCGTGTGGTTCGCCGAGAAGGATCACTCGCCGTTCGTGGAGCATCAAGCGATGCAGGCGCTGCTCTGGTCGGCGCTCGGAACGCTGGTGAGCCTTGCCACGTGCGGCCTGGCGATTCCGGTCTTCCTCGGTTTCCACGTCTACGCGGCTATCCGCGTGCTCAGCGGTGATGACTACGAGTATCCCCTCGTGAGCGAGCTCGCGCGACGCCTGAGCAAGCGGTGAAGCGCGGGGGCGGCACGAGCAGAGCCCTCGTTCGTGGCGCGCGCCTTGCTCGATGCGTTCGCGTCCACGACCACGCACGCAGGCACGCGCGCACGAAGGAGAGCGCTCCCATGGCCGCTGAATCACGCCCGCCCTTCCCTTCTTTCTCGCTCCAAAGAGCCATTCAGAGAGCTCGGCTCGGCTACGGCCTCGACCGTCGGAGGCGCAGTTGCGCCGAGCTCCTCCTCGACCGCAAGTGGAAGCGCGAGCTCGACGATCGGCCCGATCACCCGAGCCGCAGCGCTCTCGGTCGTTGAGGGCGCCATGTCGACCAAGGCCGCCGTGGTCTCCGAGCTGGGCGAACACGATCTCCTCGTCCCGAGTCTCGTTCATGGCGCTCTCGCAGCGAACGAGCGCGCGAAGTTCTTCTTCTCGCTGATTCAGCTCGCCAAGAGTCACGCCGACACCGCCGAAGAGTTCGTCCCCGATCTTCGTTCCGATCGGGAGCTTGCCGGGATCGACGACCCGCGCTTCGACGACGTCATCGCGCACGCTCGTCGCGATCGCGCCGACGACTATCGTGTTCCTCTCGCGAAGACCATCGTCGACGCCGCCTTCCACGACACCGAATCCATGCTGGCGCCGCTGCGTGCAGCCTCGCCGTCACGCGTCGACGAGGTCGAAGTTCGCTCGTTCGACGAACGACTCGAAGCGCTGCGAGACCGGTGCGAGCTCCGAACGGAGAGCACGCTCACGGGCGACGAGGTCGAAGCACTGACGTCGTCCGATCGAGCGCACGCAGACAGCCTTCACTTGCTCGTGCTCGACCTGCACAAGGCCGTCGACAAGCTCGAAGCGTCTCTCGCGACGGAAGACATCGACGGCGCCAAGGTCCATGGACTCCACGAGCGCGATCGCGTGCTCGTCGGCGCGTTCATGCGTGGCATCCACGAAACCGAGGCCGTCAAATTCGGTCATCCCGGTCTGGGTACGATGGCGACGCGCCGCGGACAGACGCTCGTCCTCGAGAACGACCTCGGCGAAACGGCCGCGCACGTGGTCGTCATCCACGTAGACGGACTCCGTGTGGCCATCACGAGCACCGACGTCCACTTGCAAAGACTCGAGTTCCTCGAGCGCTTGCTTGCGCGCTTCCCGATGCATTGGGACGACGTCGCTTCGCGGTCGGCGCGTACCATCCCCCACGCGGAGGTCTTCTTCCAGCACACCGGGATCTACGAGGCGCCGAGCTCCGAGGAGCTCGAACGCTTCCTCACGTTTCTGGGCTCCCGACTCGTCTATCTGATCGATTGGAATCGCGCGAGAAAAGCCATTCGCTCGTTCGTATCGAAGGCCGCGACCATCGAGATCCTCGACCGCGCGGCCTCGGAGGGCTGGGGCCATCGAGGACTTCTCGAGGCCGGCGGCAAGCCATGGGTGTTCGACATCGTGGGTGACGTCGTGCGAATCCCGCTTCGCTTCGGAGAGCGACTCGACGACATCCTCGGCGCGGAGCAGGCGGCGGAGTTCTTGCGAACGACGCTGCGGACGTGCTCCGAAGGCCTGCACGCGTGGCGTCCGCCGTCGAGTCTCCGTGCGGAGCTCGGCGCCGAGCTCGCCCGCCTGGTTCGCTCGCGTGGCGAGCGGCTACTCGAACCGGTCACGGACCATGCGCGACTCGTGCTGACGCTCGCCCGCACGGTCCACGAACTGCTCGGCCGCAACTCTCCTGTGCCGGATGCCCGCGCCGCCGACGCCGTGCGCGCCGCCAAGGACGTCGAGCACCGAGCCGACGCCCTCGTGATGGACGTTCGAAGCGTGGTCGAGCGAATCCCCAGCGAGGAGCGGTGTCTCCGCCTCATCGAGCACGCCGACGACGCCGCGGACG
The DNA here is from genome assembly GCF_001263205.1 of Labilithrix luteola. GTDB lineage: Bacteria > Myxococcota_A > Polyangia > Polyangiales > Polyangiaceae > Labilithrix > Labilithrix luteola. The sequence goes on along the minus strand of NZ_CP012333.1, from coordinate 6,558,324 downwards.
CGCTGGAAGAAGCCGTCTTTCGTTGGTCGCTTCTCCCCGCGACGACGGGCGAGCTCGCTGCGGAGACCCGAGGGACGAGCCTCGTGGAGCTCGCCGATCTCGTCGTGGCCGCCGCCGAGGGGTGGCTCGCCTGTGTGACCACGGCCCAACACGCGAGCCCCGACGGCCGCACCTTCGAAGTGCGTGGCGTCGTCGATGCCGTCGACGGCATCCTGGTGCTCGAGCGTCGGATGGACGAGGCGGAGCGACGAGCCACGACACGACTCGCCGCCGACGCGCGCGCGACCGGAAAGTTCTTCGCCCTCGTCTCACGAGTCACGGCGGAGCTCGAACGCGCCGTCGACTCCCTCATGCGCGCTTCTCTCGTGCTCCGCGATCGCGTCGTGACGAGCATGGCTTGACGCGCAGACTCGCGCGCCGCGTTCGTACGATCCGCTTCTAGGGCTCGCAGCTCTCGGCGGGCGAGACGGGGCGCCAGCGATTGGCGCGGCAGTAGTAAACGGCATTCGTAGCAATCGGGCCAGGGACGACGCAGTTGTCGGGGTGTCCGCCCTTCGCCGGCGACGCCATCAACTCGCCACCACACTTGCGCGCGTCTTCACCCGCGTAGCAATTGCAGATGACGGGCTTTTGAGTGGCAACCCGATGATCGTTCGCCCATTTGCCCTGGCGCTCCGCGTCAGGGGCGAACTTCCCCCACGACGGCGCGAGGAAGTTCGCCACCCACGCCCAGCGATCTTCGACGTCGGTGAGGTCGTGCGACAGCCCTCGGTCCTTACCGAAGAAGTTGCAGTCGAGCGGAAAGCTGTTCGTGTAACAGAGGTAGGCAGTCGGCCCGAGGAGCGTGACGGACTTCTTGTACGGGACGTAGAGAACGTCTTGCAGGAAGTAGTACTGCTCGAAGCGCGCGAAATCGACGAACGCTCCTTGCCAATCGCCAGCCTCGATGGCTTTTGCCCAATCGATCTTGAGTCGATTCGCCTCGGGCTTGCCTTCCGCGTAGAAGAGCTGGCCGCTGTCCTGCAGATATTGGATTTCGTCGATTCCGCCCTCGGCATGCGCGAGGAATAGCGGCATCGCGTCTTGGTAGAGGCGCAGGTTTCCGAGCGCGAAGGAGTCGTGAATCTCGCGCACGACCGCCTCCGATTGCGCGCTGAGCAACGTCGTCAGCGGGACGGTCTGAGCCTCCGACGCCGACTCGCCGGGCAGCGCGGGATGGTTCAGGCCGATCAGCGTGCCCGTCGCCTTGAGAACGAGGCCGACCTCCATCGAGGTGTGCTGCGCGAGACCCGCCCAGCGATAGGCGTTCGGGTTGCTCTTGTAGAGCTGCCCATACGCGGACGTGATGAGCGCGTTCCTCGCGACGACGTCTCGAGGCGCCGCCGACGGATCATCGGAGTGACCGATGATGCGGTTGGCCATCTGCTCGTAGTACGCGAGCGGGCGGTGCGCCGGCCGCGTGAGCGCGTCATTCGAGCTCTCGCTGTCCGCGGGCTCCGCTCCCGAACAACCGACCGACAGGCAGCCTGCCAAGGCGAGCAAGGTGCCACCGAACCACCGAAGAAGATCTTGTCGATTCGCTCTCACGCGTGTCGCCGAAGCAGAACTCGTACCATGTAGGCGCGCTCCGTCGCTGAGCGCGCCGAACTCCGTCTTTGTCGGACGATCGTGGAACGAGGCGAGGGCGATGCGAGCGGTCATGGCAGAGGTCCGACGCCGAATGCGCGGTCACCTCCCCGGATCAACTTTCCTCCGGACAGCGCGGAAGAAGCGGATCGTTCCGTTCCAATCTCACTCTCGGAATCAGGACCGCCCACGGCTCTCGAGTTTCACGAGCTCGTGGATGTTTCCTCGTACAGGCGCAGCCGGCGCGGCGTTGGCGCGGACGGGGCAGAGCCGCGCATGGACGCCGTGTTGCGCGTTCAGGATGTTCGCGCGCACCCGTCGATCGATGGGCCCAGCGTCGACCGTGCGCGGATGGAACCGCTGCAGGATCATCGCGAGCATCAGGCGGACAGACTGACTTGCGAAGAGCGCACCGGCGCACATGCGCGGACCGGCGCCGAACGGGAAGTAGGCGTAGGTCGACGGCTCGATCTCTTTCCATCGATCGGGAAGAAATCGGTCGGGGTCGGGATAGAGCGAAGCGTCGTGGTGGGTTGCGAGCGGGCTCACCACGAGATTCGCCCCTTTCGGGATGGCCTTGCCTCCCAGCATCGTGTCCCGCGTCGCCGACCGAAGAAACAGAATCGGCGCGGCCGGCAGCACGCGGAGCGTCTCCTTCACCACGCGATCGAGCAGCCGCAACTTCGGGAGATCGGCCGGGCTCGGATCGCGCTCCCCCAGAACGTCCGAGAGCTCGGCAGCGAGGGCCTCGAGAACACGCGGATGTTGATCGAGCAGCAGGAGGCACCACGTGAGCGCCATCGAGGATGTTTCGCTCCCGGCGATGAAGAGCTCGACGGCGAGCGCGACGATCTCGTCTGCCGTGAGGCCGTTGCCATGCTCGTCGCGCGCGTCGAGGAGCAGGCCCATGGCATCGCGACGTTGTCCGCCGCTCTGACGCTTCGATTCGACGAGCGCGAGCATGCGCGAGGCGAGGTCCTCGCCGATCTGGACCCCGCGGCGGTAGGGCGTCCCGGGTAGGTCGAATGGGAACAGAATGTTTGCCGGCGACGTCACGAGCCGGACGAACTCGGCCATGGTCTGGCCGAGGACGCTCGCGCCTCGCTTCACGTCGACGCCGTAGAAACATTGGACAGCGATGCAGAGCGACAGCTCGCGACAGAGCCCGTCGAGTGACACGACCTCGCCTCGCGGCCAAGCGCCCACGAGACTTCGAGTGAGCGTCACGATCTCCTCGGCGTAGCCGTCGAGCGCCGACCGATGGAACGCGGGCATCATGAGGCGCCGTCTTCGCCGGTGGTCGGCACCATTGCTGGTGACGACCATGGCGCGCATCTTCTCGCGTGCGCTTCCGTCAGGACCGGTGAAGAAGTCCTCCGGGTTATGGAAGGTGTCCGGATCCGAGAGGACTTCGCGGTTCCGCTCGGGTCCGAAGACGCAGACGATGGCGGGATTACGATCGACGACGGCGACCACGTCGCCCATTCTTCGAAGCGCGAGGACAACGCCGACGGGATCATCCAAGAAGGAGATGAAGCGTCGCGCGGTTCCCACCAGCGGAAGCGCGCGTGGTCCCCGAATATCGACGCTCGCGAAGCCGTGAAGCCGCAGCATCGTCACTACCTATTCGAGTCAATCCCCCTTTCAACCGTCGATAGGGATAATTCAATAATGTGTATTGCCGCAGCGACAACGATCCGCATTCAATATTGTCGCTCTGGCGAAACATCGAGAGTGACCGGAAGCGCCCGCCCCGCCCTTGCGGCTACGTCGTCTTGATGAGGCCGCCATCGATAACGAAGTTCGACCCCGTCACGTTCGCCGTTCGGTTCGAGGCGAGCATCACCACGAGAGTCGCGACCTCTTCCGGCTTCGTCATGCGACCGGTGGCGAGGCCTCCGATGCTCTCGAGCACCTTCTTCTTGGCGGTGTCGGCATCGGTCCCCATCGCTCGCGCAACCGTATGGGCGACACCATTCTCGCCGAGCCACAGGTCGGTCTCGACGGGCCCCGGCGAAACGTCGTTGATGCGAATTCCCTTCGGCCCGAACTCCTGCGAGAGCGTCTTGGTGAGATTCACCAGGGCAGCCTTGGCGGCGCCATAGTCGATCGTCCCCGCGTCGGGCTGGAAGAACGCATTCACCGAGGCGACGTTCACGATCGTGCCGCCGCCTTTCGGCAGCATCGCGGTGATCGCGGCGCGCGTCGCACGCAGTGCCGAGAAGAAGTTCATCTGCAGCGCCCACTGGAACTCCTCGTCGCTCGTAGCGAGGAGGCCGCCGAGTCGAATGCGCACGCCGCCCACGTTGTTCACCAGAACGTCGATGCGACCGTGCTCGTCGAGCGCACGCTGAACGAGACGACCAGGCCCTTCGGGCGAGGCGAGATCGACGGCAACGGGAAGCACGCGATCGAGCGACTTCAGGCTATCGACGGTCCGCGCGCCCGCCACCACCCGCGCCCCTTCGGCGGCGAACGCCTGCGTGATCGCGAGGCCAATCCCCTTGCTTGCACCAGTCACGACAACGACTTTGTTTTCGAGTTCGAGGTCCATGCGGATTCCTGGAGCACGGCTCGTGCCGATCAAAAAGAGCCGGCAAAATGCGTGCTCCGTCGCGTTTTCGAACAGTCGAGGAGCTAAGGTGTTCGAAACTTCGGCAGCCCGACTTCGACGTCAGCCATGGCCCAGAACATCTACGACCAGGACGACTTCTTCGCCGCATACGGCAAACTCGACCGATCCCTCCGCGGGCTTCAGGGTGCGCCCGAATGGCCGGCGCTCCGCGCGCTCGTCCCCGACCTTCAGCACAAGCGCGTGGTGGACCTCGGCTGCGGCTTCGGATGGTTCTGCCGGTGGGCCGCCGACCAAGGCGCCGCGCACGTACTCGGCCTCGACCTCTCGGAGAACATGCTTGCCCGCGCCCACGCGTCGACGAGCGAGCCTGGGATCACCTACGAACGTGCGGACCTCGAGGCGTTCACGCTGCCGGAGTCGGCGTTCGACGTCGTCTACAGCTCCCTCACGATCCACTACCTCGCGAACCTCGAGGCGCTCTTCGCCAAAGCGCATCGCGCGCTCGTCGAGGGCGGCACCTTCGTGTTCTCTGTCGAGCATCCGCTCTTCACGGCGCCTAGCGAGCCGAGCTGGCTCACGGACGAAGGGGGGCGCACCGTGTGGCCTCTCGACGACTACCTCGCCGAAGGGCCGCGCGTGACGAACTGGCTGGCGCCAGGTGTCGTCAAGCAACACCACACGATCGCCACGTACGTCAATTCGCTGCTCCGCGTCGGCTTCGCGCTCGTTCATCTCGAGGAGTGGGCGCCAACCGATGCTCAGATCGAGGAGCATCCGGACTGGGCCGTCGAGCGTCATCGACCGCCCTTCATGCTCGTCTGCGCACGCCGGCCATGAGCGCCGCGTATCCATCGATTCGAGGCATTCATGGCCAACGTCGATCGCCCCTTCGAAGCCGTCTGGAAGATCGTGAAGAAGATCCCTCGCGGGCGGGTGGCCACGTACGGGCAGATCTCCCAGCTGATCGGTCGTCGACTCACCCCCGTCGGCGTCGGTTGGGCGATTCGCGCGGCGGGAGACGACCGCATTCCATGGCAGCGCGTGGTCAACGCCTCGGGAGGCATCTCGACCGACGACCAGCATCCGGGCCTGCAGCGAGCGATGTTGGAAGCCGAAGGGGTTCGCTTCGAACGCGACGGCCGGATCGATCTCGCGCGCTACGGGTGGAAGCCTCGGCTGCGCTAACGAACTCTCGCGTCTCTTCGAGGGCTCATCGTCGCGCCCCATCGCCGAGAGCTGACAGGGCCGGCGGCGCGGGCGTAGGATGCCCACATGAGCACCACCGCCGAGTTGCAAGCCAAGCACGCCAAGTACGTCCTCACGCCCTGGGTTGCGCAGGGAGGCCTCTCGGCACCGGTCATCGTCCGCGGCGACGGGCGCTACGTCTTCGACAGCGACGGCAACAAGTACCTCGACCTCGGAAGCGGGCTCATCGCGGTCAACCTCGGGCACAACCACCCCAAGGTCGTTCGCGCGATCCAAGAGCAGGCGCAGACGCTCGCCTACGCCGCGCCGAGTCTCTTCAACGACAAGCGCGCCGAGCTCGCCGAAGAGCTCGTCTCGATCTCCCCCTGGAAGACCGAAGGTGCGCGTACGTTCTTCACCACCACGGGCGCCGAGTCGAACGACGACGCCGTCCGCATCGCGCGCGCCATCACGGGCCGCCAGAAGATCCTGACCGCCTATCGCTCGTTCCACGGCTCGACCGGCACGGCCATCGCGCTCACCGGCGAAGATCGCCGCTGGCACGGTGAGCCGGGCGGCCCCGGCATCATGCGCTTCTGGGCTCCCTATCCGTATCGCTCGCCCTTCTACGCGAGCACGCCCGAAGAAGAGACGTCGCGCGCCATCGAGAACCTCGAGCGCGTCCTCATGCACGAGGATCCGCGACGCGTGGCGGCGATCCTCATCGAGCCCGTCGTCGGCTCGAACGGCGTCATCGTCTACCCGGACGGCTATCTCCCGGCGCTCCGCGCGCTCACCGAGAAGCACGGCATTCTTCTCATCTGCGACGAGGTCATGACGGGCTTCGGGCGCACGGGCTCGGCGTTCGGCTCGACGCGGTTCGACGTCGTCCCGGACATGATCACGTTCGCCAAGGGCGTCACCTCGGCCTACCTACCCCTCGGCGGCGTCATGATCCGTGAGTCGCTCGCGAAGACGTTCGACGCGCGCGCCCTCCCGTCCGGTCACACGTACTCCGGCCACCCCATGTGCGTCGCTGCGGGCCTCGCCGCCGTGCGTGCGTACAAGGAAGAGAAGCTCTTCGATCGGGCGCGCGAGGTCGAAGGTTGGCTTCGCAGCGGGCTCACCGCGCTCGCCGAGAAGCATCGCATCGTCGGCGACGTTCGTGGAGTCGGCGCGTTCTTCGCGCTCGAAATGGTCAAGGACCGCGCGACCAAGGAGCCGCTCGTTCCGTGGCACGGTGAAGGTGGCCTCGGCGTGATGAAGACGTTCTACGCCGAGCTCCGCAAGCGCGGCGTCTACACGTTCGGCAAGTTCAACGTCGCGATGATCGCGCCGCCGCTCACCGTGACGAAAGACGAGCTCGACGCCGGTCTGGGGGCCGTCGACGCCGCGCTCTCCGCGCTCGAATCGACGCTCTAAGAGCTGCGCGCTAGGGACCTGAACCGCCAGTTGCAGACGCGGTCAGGTCCCGCGGGCTCCCGCGGCTCTCAGCCGTTCGAGGGTGCCGAAGACGGCAGCACCAATCGGAAGAGCGTTCCTCGTTCGGGCCCCGGCTCCGCCGAGATCGTGCCGCCCATCGAGGTCACGATACCGTGGCAGATCGAGAGGCCGAGGCCCGTGCCGAGCCCCTCTTTCGTGGTGAAGAACGGCTCGAAAATACGATCGAAGTCCTCCGGCGGAACACCGATTCCCGTGTCCAGGATTTCGACCAACACCCGATCGCGATGGTGCGCGGCGACGACGAGGCGCACCTCGTTGTCGTCGACGTTCCCGGCGGGAATCGCCTGGGCTGCATTGAGGAGCAGATTCGAAAAGACCTGCCCGAGCCGAGACTCGATTCCCCAGACGAAGACGCGGTCGCGGTATTCCTTCACGATGCGGGCGCGTGAACGCAGCTCGTGCTCCGCCATGTTCGCGCAAACGTCGAGGATGTGTTGCACGTCCACGGACACGAAGCCGCCCGCATCGCCGCGCGCAAGCGTCTTGAGGTCGTGGACGATGTCGCGCATGCGAAGCGCGCCCTCTTTGACCATCTCCACGTACGAGGAGAAGCGCGCGACAACGCTCGCGGACATGGTCGCTCCGCGTGCGAGCTCGCGCTCCATTAAGGTCACGTTGCCGAGCACGTACGCGAGCGGGTTGTTCAACTCGTGGCCGACGGATCCCGCGAGACGGCCGAGCGAGGCCAAGCGGTCATTCGTCACGAGCTGCGCTTCGACCTGCTTGCGAACCGTGATGTCGCGCGCGATGGCGAGCACGGCGGGCTCGCCGTCGAAGTTGGTCGTGAGAGCCAGAATCTCGGCAACGAAGGCCGTCCCATCGCGACGGATCAGACGCTCCTCGAGCAAAGGCGTGGGCCCGCCTTCCTCGAGCGTCTGCGTGATGCGCGCACCGACGCGTTCGCGCATGTCCGGGTGGACGAGTTCGAGAACGTGCGTCTCGGTCACGTCGTCGTCGGGCCCGTAGCCGAACATGCGGCGGCCGGAGGGGCTCAGGTAGAGGAGCTGGCTGCCGCGATGGACGATGACGCCGTCGGGCATGCTCTCGATGAGGGCGCGAAAGCTGGCCTCTGTGCTCTGAAGCGCATGCTCGGTGCGAATGCGCCGTTCGCTCTCGCGGACCACGTCCTCGAGCTCGGCGAGAGCCTCGGTTTCGCCCTCCCGTTCGAGCAACCTGGCGATGGTCGAGAGCGCCTCACCGCGCGCCCTGCGTCGCTCGTTCATCGCCGCTTCGGCCTGGAGAAGATGGAGGATAGGAGCAACATGAACGCGCAGAAGCCCGCTCCCCCGCGAGCGACTGAGTGAGAATACCGTCTTCGCCGCGCCCGTGAAGCGACAACGCAGCGAAGCCGGTGGAAAGGCCGATGGCCGTGTAGATCAGCTGTCGACCGATCGTGTAGATCGTCTGTGCACCTTCCTGGACGCCGCGAACCCGAACCTCCATCTCGCCGCGGGTCGCACGAACCAGGTACTTTCGAAGGTCGTCCGGAAGTGTGACCGCACCGAGCGCCATGTCGCGAACGGTGTCCATCGCGACCTTCTGCCAGTCGCGATTGCCGAGGACGAAGTCCTGCAAGTACGGCTGGATGATGGCCATCGGATTCAGCTCGGGGTCGAGCATCGAGCAGCAGCCGTAGACGAGCAGAATGGTGCGCTCGAGGAGCACCCAGTCGCGCGGCACGTGGAAGACGCCCGACAGCTCCTTCAAGCCGACGTTCATCTTCCGCAGGTCGAGCAGGTTCTCGAAGCCGCGCTGCGGATCGATCTTGATGTCCTTCAGATTGAAGGACTCGAGCTTCACCTCTTCTTGGAAGCGGCGATGGAAGTACTCGATGATCTTCTCGCTGACGACCTCGTCGCTCGTGCGCGAGAGGAATCCCATCTTGCGAAGCGCCCGAATGAGCCGGTCGGTATCGCGACGGATGACACCTTCGAGGAACTCGGGGATGCCCTCGCGCATCGGCTGCGAGAGCTCGGCGACGGCGCCGAAGTCGAGCAGCACGAGATCGCCCGAGGAGTTGACCAGGATGTTCCCGGGGTGCGGATCGGCGTGATACACGCCGTCGACGAAGATCATCTGGCAGTAGACCCTGACCAGACGACTCGCGAGCTCCTTCTTGTCGATGCCCATCGCATCGAGGCCGGCGACGTCGGTGAGCTTCTTTCCCTCGACGTAGGTCGTGGTGAGAACGCGCTTGGTCGAGAGCTCGCGGACCGGCGTGGGGAAGATCACGCGCGGATCGTTCGCGAAGTTCTCCGAGATACGCTCGATGCTGTCGGCCTCCGCGGAGAAGTCGAGCTCCTGGCTCAGCAGGCCCTTGATCTGGTGGTAGTACGCGTCGAGGCCCTGCACCGGCACGAACCACTGCACGATGCTCATGATGCGGCGGATCGTTTTGAGGTCGAGCCGGACGATCTCGTCGATGTCCTGGTGCTGGACCTTCACGACCACACGCCGACGATCCTCGCCGTGCATGCGCGCTTCATGAACCTGCCCGAGCGACGCGCTTGCGATGGGCGTGCGCTGGAACTCGTCGAAGAGCTCGTCGATTGGCGCCCCTAGTTCCTCCTCGACACGCGGGGCGATCTCTTCGAAGGGACGAGGCGGCACCTGATCTTGGAGGCCCTCGAGCTCGGCCCGGAACTCCTCGGGGAGGAAGTTCGCCATGATCGAGAGCAGCTGGCCGACCTTGATGAAGAGGCCTTGCAGCTGGAGGATCGTCGCGTAGACGCGCCTCGCATTCCGCTGGTGAACGGCCGCGATGTTCTGATCGCGGTACGACTTCCCGAAGAGCTTGGCGCGCCAGAAAAGGAAGAGATAGCTGAAAATGACCTGGAAGGTCGTCGTGTACGCGCGGACGAACCGCCAACGGTTCTCGCTGCGCGCGCGGTAACGGATGTGCCTGACGCGCTCGCCGGTGCGCGAGAGTGAAGGACGCGCGGCGCCGCGCTCGGGACCCGGGCGCGGCGAGCGACGCCCACGCGCGGCCGGACCGCCCCCGGTGCCCCCTGTGACAGAGGCCGGGACCGAGTCTCCACGCGTGGAGGCATCCGGCTCGGACGCAGACATACGGCGGAGAAGCCTAGTCTATCGCCCTTGGCGAGGCGAGTGTGTGGCGGTCTGTGCACGCGCTGCCATCCGGAAGAGCGCGTCATGAGCCTGCGGCCGAGCGACGCGGATGAGAGCGCTTTCACGTGTAGGATACACACGATTCGTCAACAGCACGACCAACGCGGAGGCATCCGGATCGATCCACAGGCTCGTTCCGGTGAATCCGAGATGGCCGAACGTACGCGGTCCGGCAGCCTCGCCGGCGCTCGACCCATGCTCGCTCTTGCCGTCGAAACCGGCGAGCAAGGTCCCGCCCGGCCGTGGCGCGACGAGCCACGCGAGCTCCTCCTTCCGCGCGCCACGCCAGCGTCGCGGGTCTTCGCCAGAGCTTCGTGCGAGCGGACCTTCGCCATGCACGACGGCATCGAAGACGGCGCGGCCGAACGCGAGGAGCGCACGCGCCGTTCCGAACATCCCGGCGTGGCCTTCGCCGCCCTCGCCGCCGATCGCCCATGCATTCTCGTCATGGACGACGCCGCGGATCTCGCCGCCACGTTGCTCGACAACCTCGGTGGGTGCCACGCGATCGTGGAAGTCGACCCCACGGAGGCCGAGCGCCCTCGAAGTACCGAGCTCGTCGCGCAGGGAGAGCGCATCGACGACCACGTTCTCGATGGCCTCACCGGCGTCCTGCGCTCGAAGGCGACGCGCCAGAACTTCGCCGGCGAGGAAGTATCCGAGGTCACTGTAGACCGGGTCGAATCCGGCGGGAGGAATGGCGCCGAGGGCCTCGGGGCGTCGTGAGGACGCCGCAAGCGCGAGCGCAGCCGTGCGAGGCGTACCGCGGCCGACGAGACTTCGATAAAGAGGTACGTGAGCGAGCAGACCGGCACGGTGTGCGAGAAGGAGCTCGACCGGAGCCGCCGCGCTTGCCGTGGCCGACACCTCGCCGACCGTTGCGGCGAGTGTCTGTTGCGGGTCGAGCCCCGAGCACGCGAAGGCCATGGCGGTCATGGGCTTCGTCACGCTCGCCAGATCGAACACGATTCCCGAGGCCGCACGCACGCGCGGCGTGCCGGAGAGACCGCGCGCGCACGCCTCTCCTGACGAAACCTCCCACTTGCCGTCGGGCATTCTCGCGGCAAAACCGGCAGCGACGGCATTCGCCACGCCGGCTTCGACGAGCGTCTCGGCTAGCTCCGCAGGCGTTTCGATAAGCGGCAACCGCACCGCGGATACTTTACCGAGCTACCCCCTCGTCGGTAACCTTTGCCGACAATGGCTGAATTCGTGTGGGAGGCGCGCGCGCGCACCGGCGAGCTGCGTAAGGGCAGCATGGACGCCGACGACGAGGCGGCGGTCCAAGCGCGACTCCGCGCACAGCAGTTGATGCCGACGAAGATCAAGAAGAAGGGCGCCTCCTTCTCCTTGCAGATCGGCACGGGCGTCAGCCTCGCGGACGTCGTCACCTTCACGCGCCTCTTCGCGACGATGATCGATGCAGGTCTGCCGATCGTGCAGTGCCTCGACATCCTCTGCAACCAGACGGACAACAAGTTCTTCGCCGCAATCCTTCGCGATGTGAAGGCCAACGTCGAGCAAGGCGCAACGTTCAGCGACTCGCTTCGCCGCCACCCGAAGGTCTTCGACCAGCTCTACACCAACCTCGTCCAGGCCGGCGAGGTCGGCGGTATCCTCGACACCATCCTCGGTCGCCTCGCCGTCTACAACGAGAAGGCCATCAAGCTCCGGCGTCAGCTCAAGGGCGCCATGGTCTACCCGAGCGCGGTCGTCGTCATCTTCACCGGCGTTCTCGGCATCCTTCTCGGGTGGGTCATTCCGTCGTTCAAGACGATCTTCAAGGACCTCGGTTCGGCAGACGACCTGCCCTGGCTCACCCAGGTCGTCATCATGCTCTCGGAGACGTTCATCGGCTACCTGCCGCTCGTCATCCTGGGCGGCCTCGCCGGTGGCACGGCGCTCGTCTATACGTACCGAACTCCGAAGGGGAAGAAGTTCTTCCACAAGCTGCTCTTGAAGATGCCGGTCATGGGACCGGTCATGCGCAAGATCGCCGTCGCGCGCTTCACGCGCACCCTCGGCACGCTGCTCCAGTCCGGTGTTCCGATCCTCGACGCGCTCGACATCGTCGCCCGCACCGCCGGCAACGTCGTCGTCGAGGAGGCCATTCTCTACGCCCGCGCGAAGATCTCCGAAGGCAAGAGCATGGCTGGTCCGCTGCTCGAGACCAACGTCTTCCCGCCCATGGTCGTGCAGATGGTCGGCGTTGGAGAGCAGACCGGTGCGCTCGACAACATGCTCAGCAAGATCGCCGACTTTTATGAAGAAGAAGTCGACGTCGCCGTCGCCGCCATGACGAGCCTCATCGAGCCGATCATGATGGTCGGCATCGGTGGCACGGTCGGTGTCGTGCTCATCGCCATGTACCTGCCGATCTTCAGCATCGCCGGCAAGATCAAGGCCGACTGATCGCGGGCGAAGGCGCGATGACGCGATGACTGAGGACGACGATCGCCTCGCGAATCGGCTCGCGTGGATCACGGGGCTGAGGCTTCTCTTCCTCTCGCTCCTGCTCGCCGCGACGGCGTTCTTCTATCTTCGCGGCGCGCTCGGTCGCTACCCGGAGAGCCAGGCCATCGTCTTCTGGTCGATCGGCGCGGCCTACGCGCTCGCGGCGGCCTACGCGATCGTCCTCCGCCAGGGAAGACACCTCAAGCGCCTCGCCGAGGCCCAGATCATCCTCGACCAGATGACGTGGACGGCGATCGTCTACGTCTCGGGCGGCGCCACGAGCGGCGCGACGTCGTTCTACGGCCTCACCTGCCTCGTCGCCGCCATCCTCGTCGGCTTGCGCGGCGCGGCCATGGCGGGCATCGCGGGCATCACGTTCTTCCTCTTGATGTGTGCGTCGTTCGCGCTCGGGTGGACACAGCCACCGAGTGATCAGGCCGACGCGAACTACATCGTCACGTGGAACGGGATGGCCTACCCCGTCCTCGTCAACGTGCTCGGCATCGTCGTCGTCACGCTCCTTGCCGGGTATCTCGCGGAGCGTCTACGCCGCGCCGGTGGTGCTCTCGTGGAGGCCAACGAGCGCGCACTCGCGGCCGAGCGGCTCGCGCTCCTCGGACGAATCGCAGCCGGGCTCGCCCACGAGATCCGAAACCCGCTCGGATCCATCTCCGGCTCGATCGAGCTTCTCCGCGAAGCGCCGGGGCTCTCCTCCGACGATCGCCGCCTCTGCGACATCATCCATCGCGAAGCGGCGCGTCTGAATCATCTCGTCTCGGACATGATGGACCTCTCGAAGCCGAGGCCTCCGCAGCCGCGCAACGTCGACGTCGGCCGGCTAGCGCGCGAAGTCGTCGCCCTCGCCTCCCGCTCGGACCGCAGCGGTTCGGGCGACGTGGCAGTTCGCTACGAGGGATCCAGCGACGCCGTCTGGGCTCATTGCGACGGCGCGCAGATGCGCCAGGTCCTCTGGAACCTCGTCCGAAACGGCGTGCAGGCGAGTCCCGCAGGGTCGACCGTGACGATCTCCGTCGCCGAAGTCGACGGTCACGTGCGCATGACGGTGACCGACCAGGGCCCGGGCATCGCCGAAGAAGCCATCGGAAAAATTTTCGATGCGTTCTACACGACACGCCAACAGGGCTCTGGCATCGGATTGGCAGTGGTACGCAGGATCATGGAGGACCACGCCAAATACGGCGCCCGCATCACCGTCACGAACGTGCTCGAAAAGGGCGCTCCTGCGAGCACCGCCGACGCGCGGCCCGGCGCCCGATTCGAGGTGAGCCTTGCGCGCGCGGAACCTGGGACTACAAGTGACTCGATCCTTCCGGATCCCTATGTCATGGTGCCCGAGAACCGCGGTTCACACGGGTCGCGCGGCCCCTGAAAGCTGAGGCATTGCCTTGAGTTGGACTCGGCCTTAAGCCATGAAGGCCCTTGAATCGGGCTCCCCGACGCACGTCCAACCAAACAGAGACACCTTAGCTCCGGGCCCGGCCGCACCGCGGTCGTTCCCCCGAGAGCTCCTCGAAGACGAATCAACGAAGGAATCGATACGATGCGGATCCGCCCCCTCTTCGCCGCTGCTGTTTTCGCCCTCTCTTCCCTGACCATCGCGGGTAGTGCGACCGCCGATGTCGCGGGAGCCCAGGCGTTCGTCGAGAAGGAGCACGGCAAGATCCGGAAGCTCGTGGACGCCAACGCGCCCGACGAGGCCATCACGCAGTCGATCGACGGCATGGTCGACTACGACGAGCTCGCACACCGCACGCTCGGCAAGCCCTGCCCTGCCACCGTCGTGAACTGCAAGAACCACTGGGACGAACTCTCTGCCGATCAGCAGAAGGAAGTCACCGGTCTTCTCCGCAAGCTCGTCGAGAAGAACTACCACAAGAACCTGACCAAGACGCGCGAGTACGACATCACGTATCGCGGTGCGAAGGACCAGGGAGAGAACCTTTCCAAGGTCCGCACCGAAGCGAAGAGCAAGGTCAAGCCGCGCGATCCCGCCGTGCAGGTGGACTACCTGATCATGGCTCAGAACGGTGGCTCCTACAAAGTCGTGGACATCGTCACCGAGGGGTCGAGCATGACGAAGAACTACTACGACCAGTTCCACCGCATGCTGACCACGGCAGGCCAGGGCTACCCGTATCTCGTCAAGAAGCTGAACGACAAGATCAGCCAGCCCGCCAACGCCAAGGCGTCGAAGTAACCAACGAACGTAGCGTCGAAGGCTCGTCGTCCTCCTCGTCCTCGTGCGCGCGCATCACGTGATTCGCGCGCGCGTTCGTTTTGTGGGCTCGCTTTACTTTGGCGCAGGGCGCTCGCAGACGTAGCGAAGAACCTGAGCCGGCCCCTTGTCCGTGTGGGCGAGCTGCGTGTCGTAGGGCGGGACCTCGCCTGCGGAGATGCTCACGTAGGCACGCGTCCCTGGCGCCGCTTCCGCCGGCTCACCGTCTCCCCACGGAGGCGGTCGCGACGCGTCGCCGTCGTCCCAATTCCAGACGCCGCCGTCGTTGCGCATACCGATCCAGAATTCGAGCTGCGGCTCGCCAGGGAAGCGCGCGGTGATCTCGTGGGCGAGCTGCTCGCGCTCCTCGCGCGAGTCGAAGCGGACGAGGGAGCCGCCTTCGAGCGACGCGCACGTGAGCGCGGCTTGCTCGGCCGTGTCCATCGAGACGACGAGCAAGTAGGTCTTCCGACCGACGGTTGCTGGGAGCGTGAAGCAGTAGCCGCCTGCACAGCTCTGCATCCGGAGCCCTATCGGCTCGCGCTCGCAGATCGCGGCGAACGGCGCGGACTCGCACGGCACCTGAATCCACTGGCCGTGATCGGACGCGACGCAGTCGACCGCAGCACCGCCATCCGACGCGGGAAGGGTGCCGGCCTCGATGCCGATGGCGAAGCAGCCTGGGCACGGGCCGCTCTCCCGCGCCCGCGCGGCCCCCGGCTCCTCGCGGTTCGCCGGCGCATAGGCGCTCAGCTCCGCGTCGTTGTAGGCGAGGCCTACCCAATAGGGTGACCCGCCGGCGACGGTGTCCACGAGCGCTGCCTCGGCCGTGCTCGAGAACGTGACCACGTGGGCCTGCGCCTGGTCGCACGTGGCGAGCGCGTCCTTGTAGGAGCTCTCTGCGCCGCCGAGGAAATAACAGTGACCACTGACGGGATCGAGCGTGCCTTCGCAGGTGATCCGACAATCCTCGCAGCCGCGCGCTCCAGCCTCCCCCGGATCGCACGATTCACCCGCATCTCCCCCGTCGTCGAGCGTCTCGATGAGACCGTCACCGCAACCTCGCGAGCTCGAAGACACGCCCGCCTCGGAGAGTGTCGCGGGCGGCGGCACCTCGAGGTCCGGAAGGCAAGCGCCCACGATGGCCACCGCGAAAGCGGCGGCGACGAGCGTGATCGCAAGTGTCCGCCACGAGCGGACGCCCTGCCCCTGCGAGCCCCCGCGCCATGCCGTCCAGCTCCGATTCGATGCCTGCTCGCACGAACTCCTCTCCACGCCGCGTCAAATCCTCCGCTTCCTAAGGTACGATGAAACGCAGATGAGCGCGCGTGAGCTGAAGGCCAACGGCCCCGCTGAGCGATCGTCGTTGACAGGGTCGTTGACGGGGTCGCTTTCGGCCAAGTATCGCTCGCTCTTCGTGCTAGGCCGCGGCGGAATGGGCGCCGTCGAAGCGGCGCTCGAACTCCAAGGTGACGGCATCGACGGCGAACACCGCGTGGTCGCGCTCAAGCGCCTGCTGCCGGAGGCGGCGCGCGACAAGCGACGGGTAGAGATGTTCATGCGCGAGGCCCGCCTCGCCCGGATGCTCCACCACCCGAACGTGGTCGGTGCATACGACTATGGCGAGGCGGACGGCGAGCTGTACCTCGCGATGGAGTACATCGAGGGCCAGCCGCTCTCGCGCCTGCTCAAGGCTCTCGCCGAGAAGGGCAAGACGCTCGACGCCGGCCTCGTCGCCCACTTGGTCGCCGAGGTCTGCGAAGGCCTCCACGCGGCGCACGAGCTTCGCGACGACGACGGTGAAGCCCTCAACGTGGTCCACCGAGACGTCTCTCCCCAGAACGTGATGGTGGGCTACGACGGCCACGTGCGCCTGCTCGACTTCGGCGTCGCCAAGATCGAAGCGGAGAGCGTCACGAAGACCGGCGAGGTCAAAGGCAAGAGCGCGTACATGTCGCCCGAGCAGGCCATGGGCGACCCGCTCGATCGGCGAAGCGATCTCTTCGGCGTCGGCGCCGTGCTCTTCGAATGCCTCACGAATCGCCGCATGTGGGGCGACGGCACGGACATGGAGGTCATTCGCAAGCTTGCCCTCGACGCCCCTCCGAGCTTGGCCGAGGCGGCCCCCGAAGCGCCGCGCGAAATACGTGCACTTTACACCAAACTCGTTGCACGCAGCGCAGACGACCGGCCGTCGACCGCAGGGGACGTCGCGAACGAGCTTCGGGCCTCGGTTCGCCTGGCGCCGGAGACGGCAGCGCGCGCTCTGCGTGCGGTTCTCGACGAATACTTCGGCCAGCACGCCGCCGAGCAGCGCCAGCGCCTCGCCGATGCACTGAGCGGCAAGAAGGCCGAGCGCCGGAGCAGCATTCCTCCGTCGATTCCACCGGCCGCGTCGACCACGCCTCCTCCCCCGGTCGCGCGCGCCAAGCCGGCAGCCGCGGACGCGACGCGCGGCGGGCGCCCCTTCCCGGCCATGGCAGGGGTCGTGGTCACGCTGAGCATCGTCGCCCTGGGCGCGTGGAAGCTCACCGGTGCGCCCGCCACGGCATCGCCTCCGATCGCCTCGGCCGTCGTCATGCCGCCGGCACCGACCAGCGCTCCCTCGCCTGCAGAGGCCCATGCGCCGCCGACGACAACGATGACGACGATGACGGTGACAAGTGCCGTGGCCTCGGCGTCGCCGCCGGTCGCTCCTCCATCGCGGTCGTCAGGCGAATCTCGCCCGGCTCATCTGCACCATGCCCCCGCGACGTCGGCGACTCCATCCGTTTCGACGACCGCGACTGCAACGGTCGTCGCTCCCGCTCCGTCCACTCCTCCTCGCGCCCCCGCGGCGGCTGCCTCCTCGGCTGCTCCGCCGTCGCCGAAGCCGCTCGATGTCGACGATCACCCGTTCTGAATCGCAGCGCCGTGTGTGGCGGCGGCTCGCCCGAGGCAGCGCCCTCGTCATCGGGCTGCTCGCGCCGGCGTTCATCGCCGTCCCCGCGCGGGCGGATGCACCTTCGGCCGATCCCCTCGATCCGCTGCGCGAACGCTTCCGCGTGGGCATCGAGCAGTACCGCGCCAATCAATTCGCCGACGCGATCGTGACGTGGGAAGGTATCTACCGCGAGCTCGGGCCGTCCAAGGGCTACCGCCTCGCATTCAACCTGGCGCGAGCCTACGACGCCATCGGTGACAGGATTCCCGCCGCCGAGCACTACGATACGTACCTTGCCGAGGTCGGAGCGCGGCGCGCGGCGGGCGAGGCACTCGAATCGACCGTCGAGCATCAGGAAGCGGAATCGAAGGAGCGACTCGCCGCGCTGTTGCCTTCGATTGGGCGCATTCACGTACTCGCGAGCACGACCCCCATCGTCGTCCAGATCGACACGTCGCCACCGCGCACCGGCGAGTTCACGGTTTACGTGGCGCCGCACATCGGTCACTCCGTCACGTTCGGCACGGGCAAGGATGCCGAGCGTCGCGAGGTCGTCGTCGACGCGGGCACGACCGTCGAACTGTCACCGCCGCCCCCCGTCGTGCGAAGCGACGCGCCACCGGCACAGCCGCGCTTCGAGACGCGCGTAGAGCATCCTTTTTCCCCCGTCGTGCTTTGGGTCGCGGGCGGCATCACCGTCGCTTCCCTCGCGTTGCCGGCCGCGCTGTACATGCACGCGCTCTCGATCCAGAGCGAGCACGACGACAATCCTACGAGCCCAGACGAGCCGCGGCTCAGAGCGGATTACAACTCGGCTCGTTCGGCGACGTATGCGTCGTACGCGCTCCCGGGCGCCCTCGCCGTGGCGACCGGCGGCCTCGTGGCTTGGTACGTCCTTGGCGCGAAGGAACAGAAGGTTCCCGCCGTCGTTCCCCAAGCTTCGGCGACTGCACACGGTCTGACGCTCGGTGCGAGCGGCTCGTTCTGAGAGGACAGCGCATCGATTGGCCCACGGGCTCCTGTGGTTTGCCCACGGTCTGCTCACGGATTGCACGCGATGTGCCGCGACGGCTCAGCTGCGATTCGTGTGGAATTCGCGAAGTGGGCGCGAAGCGAGAAGACCTCGCGCGGGCCACGTTGTCCCGCATGGTCCGGTCAGCGCGACAGTCGTTGGCGATTCGTGACCGTGCGCGTGAAATCTCGACATCGGGCAGCGTGCGTGTGTGACCATCGCTCCTGCAACCGCCTGTGCCCGTTGGTTCACGAATCGACGCGTAGGACCGGATTCTGAGCCTGTTTTCACCGCGTATTGCGCGTTCATCCGGGAGGGCCGCAGTGGCCCGTCCGTTGCTGTACGCCCGACCGCCGGCAACCTCGCCAGGCCTTTCACGGAGCTTCGTTTGAAACTCATCGGCCCCAGCCTCTTCGTCGCCACGCTCCTCGCCACGCTCGGCGCATCGACCATCGCTCTCGCAGAGCCGCTTCCGCCGCCTCGCCCTCCCCCGCCTGGTTCGTCCACCGAACCGACCGAGCCCGCGCCCGCCGCGCCGGCCGCGCCTGCCCCCAAGCATTCGGCGCGTCAGGAGGTCACGACCGAACCGCCGGCGGCCGAGAGCGGTTCATCGAGCGATGCGCCGCCGCCTCGCGAAGGCTTCCAGCTCGCGCTTCGCGGCGGAGTCGGGCTGCCCTTCGGCAAGAGCGTAGGCAACGAGGCCATGTCCGAGGTGTTCGGCACGCAGGGCTCGTTCACCGTCGACATCGGCGGCAAGCTCGGCCACTACATCTTTCTCGGCGCTTATCTCGGCCTCGGCGTCGGCGGCACCTCGGGCAACTTCGAGAAGGCCTGCGAACAATTCGACTCGTGCACCACGGTGACGTTCCGTATCGGCGCGCAGATCCAGTACCACATCCTCCCCGCCGAGAAGGTCAACCCGTGGATCGGGTACGGTATCGGCTACGAAGCGAGCGGTGCAACCGCATCGAAGAACGGCAACGACCTGACCGTCGCCGCCACCGGCGTCGAGTTCGGTCACTTCATGGGCGGCGTCGACTTCCGCTTGAACAAGACGTTCGGCATCGGCCCGTTCGTCGACTTCTCGCTCGGCCAATACTCGAAGGTCACTTCCAAGCAGAACGACCGCGAGATCACGAGCACCTTTGCCGACGAGGATCGGAAGCTTCACCAGTGGCTGCAGCTCGGCGTCCGTGGCGTGTTCTTCCCCTGAAGCACGCTTCGTATCCGGACGAACGACAGGCGCGCGCTCCTCTCGCTGCCGAGGGTGACGCGCCTTTTCGTATCAGCCTTTCTCGATTCCGTACTTCCGCAAGTACGCGCGCACGTGGTGGCGCTCCATCCCGCTCTTGCGCGCCATCTCGCTCACGTTGCCCTTCGCGATGCGTGCGAGCTGCGTGAAGTAGTCGCGCTCGAACGCCGCGACGGCGCCTCGTTTGGCTTCGGCAAAGGCCGTCTGCGCCTTCTCTTGCCCGCCATCGCCGGTCTCGCGCGCGAGCGTGAGCACGTCGTCAATCGCATCGGGGGTGTCGGCGAGCGTGGCCGCGACCTGCACCACGTTCACGAGCTCTCGCACGTTGCCTGGCCAATCGTACGAGCCGAGGCGCTGCTCGATCCACTTGGCAACGGTTGGTGCGGCCGACGCACTGCCGACACGTTTGCAGACGTCTTCGACGAGCAGCGGAAGGTCGTCGAGACGTTCACGAAGCGGGGGCAGCTCGACGCGCACCTGTGCGATGCGGAAGAAGAGGTCGCTCCGGAATCGACCCGCGTTCATCTCGACGGCGAGATCGCGACGCGTGGCTGCGAGAACGCGGACGTCGATGGGCTCGAACGTCGAGCCTCCCACGCGTTTGACCTGACGCTCGGCGAGGGCGCGCAGGAGCTTCGGTTGGAGATCGATGGGCAACTCACCGAGCTCGTCGAGGAACAGCGTGCCGCCGTTGGCTTCGGCAAGAGCGCCCTTCTTGCGTTCGGTGGCGCCGGTGAACGCGCCCTTCTCATGACCGAAGAGGATGCTCTCCGCGAGGCTCGCCGGAATGGAACCGCAGTCGAGCACCACGAAGGGCCCCGCTTTGCGTTCGCTCGCGAGATGCACGCTCTTGGCGACGATCTCCTTGCCGGTGCCCGTCTCGCCGAGGATGAGAATCGATAGGGGCGTGCGCGCGACCTTCTCGAGCACGCCGAACACGCGCCGCATCCTCGGTGATGCCCCGACGAGATCGCCGAAGCGATCGGCGAAGCCGACCTCGACCCGCTGCTTGCCGGTCGGCTCGATCGTGAAACGGCTCCCGCCGACGAGGATCTCGGTCGGGGTGGTGATCACCGCCTCGCGCACACGAAGCGTTCCGGCGAACGTGCCGTTCGTACTACCGAGGTCGCGCACGAGCACGCCGTCGTTCACGGCGCGTAGCTCGCAATGCGTGGCGCTCACCTCGGGGTCGTCGAAACGTAGGTGCGCGCCTTCGTCGCGCCCGACCACGATGGGATCCACGTCGATGACAATCTGGCGCCCCGAGGCCGTCTTCGCGACTCCGCCACGAACGAACCAGTGGAGCACCCGCGCGCGTGTCGAGCCTTGCGTCATTCGTCCTCCCATCTATTTCGCACGTCGCACGAAGCGACGAAGAAGGAATTCGTCGCTCGCAAAGCGCGACCGGGAGACGCGAGGAGAACACGTACGCGGTCGGGTGGACGTGCCGACGTCCAGGGTGGGGCAAGGAACGAGGCACTCGCTTCGCTGACGAATTCGACCATTTTTCACGGCTCCGGACGTGGCATGCTCGCTGCTATTCTCGATGCCGAGGAGACGAATCATGGCTGCATCGCGCCTCGCGAGCCTCCACTCGGCCACGCCCCTCAGCACGCTTCGTGTCGCCCGAGTCTTCGCGGGGACGCTCACGGCAACGCTCCTCCTCGGTGCATGCAAACACGATGACGCCAGGTCCGACGACGGCACGACCGACGAGGTTACGCGGCTCGCCGAGGACGGAACGGATTCGAACTCGATCGAAACGGACACCGAGCTCCTCACGTCGTCCCTCGTCGCCGCCGGGGCGGGCAGCTCGATTTCGCTCGCCGCCGAATCCGATCTCTCGTTCGACGTGAGTCCCGACGGCGTCGGCGACGGAGCCAAGGCCCTCTACTTCCCGCGCGGCTGTCTCGACGTGGTGAGTGACAGTGCCGCCAGGAAGGTCACCTACACGTTCTCGCAATGCGCGGGCCCGAGCGGAATTCGCCGCATCAGCGGCGTCATCACGGCGGTCTATGCCGTGGGCCAAGGAACGCTCACGCTCGATCTCGTCGGCACGCAGCTACGCGTGAACCGCGCCATCGTCGATTGGTCGGCGCACGCCGAGATCACGGCCGACGGCGTGACGCGCGCGATGCACTGGAAGGCGCAGCTCACCGGAACCACGCCTCGCGGACGTGAATTCACGCGATCGAACGACAAGTCGATCTCCTGGAGGTTCGGAGAACGTTGCTTCTCAGTCGGTGGCGTTTCGGAGGGCACGATCGATCGACGCCCACTGCGCACCGAGATCACCGCGTTCGAGCGCTGCAAGGGCTCGTGCCCGGAGGCAGGCGGGCGCGTGGCCATCACGAACACGAAGACGAACGAGAAGATCGAGCTCGTCTTCGACGGAACGAACCGCGCGACGTTGATCGACCCGAAGGGCAACGAGAGGTCGTTCGCGCTCGCCTGCGACTAGATCAGTCTTCGATGTCGGGCTCGAACGTCGATCGCTCCGTCGCATCGTCAGGCGCCAAGGGCGACGACGAAGGCGACACAGACGACGATGCGGCTATCGCCGCTGGAGGCGGAGGAGGCGCCGAGGAGTGCACCCCCGACAGGCTCGTGAACTCGAGGCCGACGATGACGCCATCCGGCTCTTCCTGCACCCAGACCACGCGGCCTGAGCGCTGGAGGACTTCGTCCGACCCGATGCCGATCGAAAACTTCTGACCGAGCGTGACCTTCTCCTCGAGGATCGCGCGGAGACCGCCACGGCTGACGTTGAGTGCCCAGCCCTCGAGCACCTTCTGCTTCTCGTCCCGCAGCGTGACGCGCTCGGTCACCTCACGGCGTGCACCGCCACGCCGCATCGCGTGTACGCCGCTCGGAACCTTGATGCCGTTCGCCGGCGTGGGAATCGTTCGCTTGGTCAAGGCGGTTCGAGCATCAGAGTAGCGAGCAGTGCCCGAGCGACGCAAATCCTCGGACACCAGTTCGGGTGTTTTCCGGTGCGGTGAGGCGCAGCACGACGCCCGCAGAGAGAGCGCCGCGGTGCCCGGGGAGGGCAAGTCGGCGTTTCCAAAGCGCCGTGGGGCGCTTTCTGGTGTCTGTTTCGCGTCGCGCCTGCGTCATGAATCGGTCTCGAACGCAGCTTGCGTTCCTGCCTCTATGCGGATAGTCCGCCGTTTCGAGAGCCAATTCGTGGGGCCTTCGGGATGCCGGTGCCCCCTGCGAGCCCCTGCAAGACTGGACGATCGGTCAGCTGCCCTCGGAAGGTATTGACGCACAGGACGCTTTCGCCAGAATGTAGGACAGCCAAGCTTTCCTCGACGGTTAGGTCGGATCCGGATTCGCCAGAGACACCCCATAGGCCAGCCGTTTGCTCTGACCGCTGGGCTCCGACGATCCTTCCCCATCCTCTTCAGACGCGCGTTTCGCCTTGTCCAGCTCCCCCAGCCCCACCCCGCAGCAACTCAAGAAGGCGCTCATCGCGAGCGGGTTCGAGGTTTTCCGCACTCTCCCGGAAGAAGTCGTTCTCGCGGAGCGGGTGCGTGAAAATCTCATCCTGGACTCGGGCGTCCGTCTGGGCCCCGTGCAGGAAGGCCTGCGGGTTCGCGTGGTGCTCCGCGCCCAGCGCGCCGACTTTCCGAGCGAAGACGAAGCTCTGCTCTTCGAGCGCGTCCGCAAGCTGGCCGAGCCGGCCGTGGCCGACGGCTTCCTCGAGATCGCCACGAGCGTGAACGCCGTGAAGGACCCGGCCGATCCCGAGCGCACCCTCGACACGTTCTACGAGCTCTCGCTTGCGCGTGATGTCGCCACGGTCGAAGACGCCGTGCCCGTGCTGAAGTTCGCGCTCTCGCTCGAGAAGGCCGTGGCCGCCATTGCAGAGGGGCGCTGAGGGGCGCTGAGCTCGAGGGCGCGTGAGCCTGACGCCAGAGCGCGTCTGCAACACGACCGTCACCGCGTGACAAGCGCTATCTGTAAGCCCAACCCCGGAAAAATGGGCATGGCGGGAGCACAGGTCGAATAGAAAACGTCGGCTTGCCGTGTTAGAGGCAGGCCCGCGCACATGCTCGACTTCTTCCGACAGAAGAACCTCACCTCGGTCGTCTACGGCACCATCGTCGTCGGCATGATCATGGTGTTCGTCCTCGGCTTCAACCCGAGCGCCGGCAAGAAACTCAGCCCGGTCAACGAATCCTGCGCCGCCAAGGTGAAGGGGTCGTGCATCGAGCCCAAGGCGCACCGCGCGGCGTACCGTCTGATCTTCTCCCGCGGAACCGGCGGCATGAAGCAGGCGACCGCCTCGCGCATCGTCCTCGAAGGCCTCATCGAGCGTGAGCTTCTCGTCGACGAAGCCGAGCGCCTCGGCCTCACGGTCAGCGAAGACGAGATCACCGACAGCATCTTCCACGGCAACGTGCGCCTGAGCCTTCCGGCGGACAACGTCCAGATGCAGCGTGGCCTCGGCATCGACGACGGCAAGGTCATCGTTCCCTTCAAGGATCCGAAGACCAAGACGTTCGACATGAAGACGTACGAGCGCCTCGTGAAGCAGATCACGGGCCGTTCGCCGAACGAGTTCCGCGACTGGCAGACCCGCGAGCTGCTCGCCGCCAAGATGCGCGATCTCGTGCGCGCGCCCGTGCGCGTTGCCGACGACGAGGCCTTCGACCGCTACCAGGTCGAGCGCACCAACGCGACGGTCAGCTACGCCGTCGTCCGTCGCAACTGGCTCGAGAAGTACGCGATCTCCTCGGACCAGAAGGACATCGACGCCTGGGCCAAGGACAAGGCGAACCTCGGTGAGATCAAGGTCCCCGTCCGCCACATCCTCGTGAAGTTCCCGGGCGAGAAGGACGAAGACAAGGCCGCCGCCAAGGCGAAGGCCGAGGGCCTCCTCGAGCGCGTCAAGAAGGGCGAAGACTTCGCGAAGCTCGCGAAGGAGTTCTCGGACGACCCGGGCAGCAAGGAAAAAGGCGGCCAGTACCCCGGCGAAATGGTCGAGCAGTTCGTCGAGCCGTTCAAGGTCGCGGTCGCTTCGGTCAAGCCGGGCGAGCTCGTCCCGAACCTCGTCGAGACGCAGTTCGGCTACCACATCATCAAGCGCGACGAGGCGACCAAGGAAGACATCGCCAAGGCGTACAAGAACTCGAAGTCGCTCGAGCTCTCGAAGAACGTCGCGCAGAAGATCGCAGCCGACATCAAGGCCGGCAAGACGGGTGACGAGGCCGTGAAGGCTGCCATCGCGCAGTACGGCGTCGTGAAGCCGGCCGCGCCGAAGCCGGCCGGCAAGACCGAAGCGGGCGACGCCAGCGCCGAAGCGGCGACGACCTACACGGCAGAGACCGATCCGGAGCGTCCGCAGTTCCTCACCTCGAGTGCGTTCAACCGCGGCGGCGAACCGATCCCTGCGATCACGGCGGAGGCGGCGGAGAACGTCTCGAAGTTCGCCTTCAGCGCGAAGCCTTCGGACGTCAGCGAGCCCATCCGTACCGACGACGGCTTCCTGCTCGTCCAGCTCAAGGATCGCAAGCCTGCGACCCGCGAGGAGTTCGACAAGGAGCGCGACCAGTACAAGGCGGGTCTTCTCGCCGCGAAGCAGGCCGAAGCGCTCGCGTTCTACGTGAAGCGCTTGCGTGAGGCGTCGAAGTCCGAGATCAAGGTCGACGACAACAACATCTTCGGTGCGAAATCCGACGCTGGAGCTTCGTCGCAAGAGGACGACGACGAAGGCCCGTAGCGCTACGATGATGAACATGCGCGACGTCACGCGCGACCGACGCGAACAAAGCGGCGAACGCCCCTTCCGCATCAAGACCCTGAGCAACGGCCTCCGTGTCGTCGTTGCTCCCCAACCCCAGCTTCATCGCGCGCACGTGGCCCTCTACGTGCGCGTGGGCTCGCGCTTCGAGACGGTCCAGACCAACGGTCTGTCGCACTTCCTCGAGCACATGCTCTACCGCGGCACACCGCGGCTGAAGACCGCGCACGAGGTCAACCACGCCTTCGAGAGTCTCGGCGGCTACCTCTACGCGGCGACCCAGACGGACTTCGGCGTCTTCTCGGTGACCTTGCCGCCCGAGTCGCTCGGCGAAGCAAGTCAGCTCTTCGGTGAGGTCCTGGCCGAGCCGACGTTCGCGGACATCGAGCTCGAAAAAGAGATCGTCTGCGAAGAGATCCTCGAAGACCTCGACGACGAAGGTCGACAGGTCGACGCGGACAACCTCTCGCGCCAGCTGATCTACCCGACGCACCCGCTCGGCTTCACGATCACCGGCGACGAAGAGCGCGTTCGTTCGTTCGATCACACCATGCTGCGCGCGCATCACGCGCGTCACTACGCGACGGCCAGCAGCGTGCTCGCCTTCTCGGGCAACATCGATCCCGATCAGGCTCTCGAGCTCGCGGAGAAGTGCTTCGGGCACCTCCTGCCGGGTGACGTCGTCCACACGGACGCGCCGCTTCACGAGCAGGCCAAGGCGCGCATCCAGATCGTCGAGAACGTCTCGAGCCAGACCGAGCTCCGCGTCTGCTTCCGCGCAGTCTCGGAGAGGTCCACGCACCGCGCGGCGATGGACATGCTGATGCGCATCCTCGACGACGGGATGTCGACGCGGCTCTACCATCGCATCTGTGATTCGAAGGGCCTTTGCTACGACGTGAGCGCGGCGTTCGACGGCTACGAAGACGACGGCGTGCTCGACTTCGCCGCGGGCGTGCAGCATGCACGCAGCTCGGTCATCACCAAAGAGATCCTCGAGCTCCTGCGCGATCTCGGAAAGCTTGGTCCCTCCGACACGGAGCTCGCCAAAGCGCGTCATCGCAACGCGTGGGAGATGCGCTCGATGCTCGATTCGCCGGAAGATCTCGCCGGCTTCTACGCGGGTGGCCTACTCTTCGATCGCTTCGAAACGCCCGAGGCGCGCGTGGCGTCGAACCGCGCAGTGACCTCGGAGGAGATCCGCGACCTCGCCGCCATGCTCGCGCAACCGGAGCGGCTGAACGTCCTCGCGGTCGGTCTCCTCGAAGACGGCGAAGACGAGCGCCTCGAAGACGTGGTTCACGGCTTCACCGGCGTCTGAGCACATCGCAACGTCGCCGACGAGGCGCCTCTTGCCCCGCACGCCCCGCTTGCCTCCGCATCTCGAGGTGGGCGGGGCGTTTCGCCGTGTGCGGAGCACTCCGTTCCTCGACCTTCGACGTCGGCGAAATGCGTTGCCGCGCCGTTGCTGCCTACTGCGGCGACCACTTGCGTGGACCGAGGATTTCGCAAGTCTGTCGCGAACTCCGTTTGACTATTCAATCAGCGCAACTGAGTTGCGCTGTGAACGTATGACTGAGGGCTGGAGGCATCGATCGGCGCGACGCATGAAGTGACTGGAAAACCGGCGCCGAATCGATTGGCGCATTCGGAAACAGAGCGCATCATTGAGGCTCGCGAGCGAGCCAACGATGCGCCCTTCTCTTCGTCAGGTACGTCACGTTCATCGCTTTCGTCAGGTTGATCGCGAAGGTTTTGCGAAGCGTTCACTCGCGCCTGCACTCGCACTGGCGTTCGTCGTGGGTGTAGCCGCCGTCGCGGCGTGCAGTGGCGCGGACAGTCCGCCTCCCGACGCCACCCCGACGAGCACGCTCATTCCCGAAGGGCCTGCCGGCTCGGGCCTGAACACGAAACTGCCTTGTGACGTGCAGGCGCTGCTCGAGAACCGGTGCATCGGTTGCCACTCGGGAAACTCACCGCCTCCGCTGCTCACCTACGCCGATCTCGTCGCGCCATCGCGCTCCAATCCACAGAAGACCATGGCGCAGGTGGCGGTCGAGCGACTCCGCAGCGCCACGTCACCGATGCCTCCTCCGCCCGCGGCCCCGCCTGCCGAAGACGAGATCGTGGCCTTCGAGAACTGGGTCAAGGCGGGAACCAAATCAGGCACGCCATGCACGCCCCCCGTGGTCGACGCCGGAGCCCCCGGCACCACGAACCCCACCGTGCCTCTCGTGTGCACGAGCGGCCAAATGTGGACGGGCCAAGAGAGCGATCGCGAGCCGGAGATGCATCCGGGTGGAGCGTGCAACACCTGTCACCAGGTCAAGGGCGGCCCGAACTTCCGCATCGCCGGAACGGTCTACCCGACGCTCCACGAACCCGACGACTGCATGGGTGTCGATCCCAGAGGCGGACCGCTGGTGGTGATCGTGACCGACGCTCGCAATCGCGACTTCCAAATCCCGGTGCAAGAAGGCGGCAACTTCTCCCTCCCGCTCCAGATCGCCCCGCCGTTCAAGGCGCGCGTCCGGAACTTCGTCAGCGACAAGGTTCGCGAGATGAAGGGCTCCGTCACCTCGGGCGACTGCAACGCGTGTCACACCGGGCAGGGCAAGAACGGCGCGCCCGGTCGGATCATGGCGCCCTGAAGAAGCGAATCAGCTCGGCCGAGAGCGCGTCGGGCTTCGTCCAGTGCATCATGTGACCGGCATCGGCGAGCTCGAGGCGCGCGTGCGAAGCGAACGACGCGAGCCGCTCGTCCTCGTCGGCTGGATGAAAGCCTGACGGGCCTCCCGAGACGAAGAGCGTGGGCGCCGTGATGCGCCGCGCGAAGGCCATCAGCTGCTTCGCATAAAAGGGCTGCGGAGACGTCGTGCGATGCAAGAGATCGAAGTGCCACGACACGCGGCCCTCGCCTTCGTCGGTCGTCAGCGCCGGAAGCAGCTCTTCCAGCGTCGCGCGCGGAACGTTCGGATGGTTGGCCTTGAGCCGCACGAGGGCTTCCTCGCGCGTGAAGGTGAGCTTTCCTCGCCGCTGCCTTCGCGAGCGACGAACCTGATCGATCCAACTTCGCATCCGAACCGGGGCGACGTCGAAGTCGTTGTCGGGGGGACCTAGCCCTTCGAGGTTCGCGAAGCGCGTCACGCGCTCGGGGAACGTCCCGGCGAAGAGCGTGGCGACCGTGCCCCCCATCGAGTGCCCCACGAGCCGAATCGGTTCGTTCGGGGCGATGGCCTCGAGAATGTCGGCCAGGTCGAAGACGTAGTCGGCGAAGTGGTAGTAGCCGCCCTTTGGAGCGCGCGCCCCTTGCCCGAATCCGCGCATGTCGGGCGCCGCCACGCGGTAGCCCGCGGCCGCGAGCGCAAGGCCAACCCGCTCCCAGGTTCCGGCCGCGTCCATGAAGCCGTGAATGAGCACAACCATGGGGAGCGACGGCGACGGGCTGGGCTCTCGTGACGATTCGGAGACGCCGCGCGATGGCTCGACCGCGTCTGTGGCGTTCTCCGGCGACCACAGCAGCACCCGATGCTCGAGGTCGTTTGCTGTCAAACGCAAAACGCGGGCGTCGCGACCGTCGGAAGCGCTCGTTTGTTGCATGTCCATCTGGAACCTAAGGGCGACGAACGATAGTCTGGGCGCCAACAATGGCCCACACGATCACGCTCATCCCGGGGGATGGTATCGGACCCGAGGTCGCCGACGCGACACGACGCGTGCTCGAAGCCGCAGGCGTGAAGATCGACTGGGACGTCCAGGAAGCCGGTGCTGCCGTCGCCGAGAAGCGCGGCACGACCCTTCCCGACGAAGTCCTCGCGTCGGTCCGCCGGAACAAGGTGGCCCTCAAGGGGCCGATCGGCACCCCGATCGGCAAGGGTTTCCGCTCCGTCAACGTCACGCTCCGCCAGGCGCTCGATCTCTACGCGAACGTGCGCCCGGTTCGTAGCTTGCCCGGCATCGAGCCGCGATTCGAAGGCACGGACATCGTCATCGTTCGTGAGAACACCGAGGACCTTTACGCGGGTCTCGAGCTCATGATCATGCCGGGCGTCGCCCAGTCGATGAAATTGATCACGGAGCGCGCCTGCACGCGCATCTGTGAGTATGCATTCGACTACGCGGAACGGATGGGGCGCAAGCGCGTCACCGTCGTCCACAAGGCCAACATCATGAAGCTCTCCGACGGTCTTCTCCTCGAGAGCTTCCGCAAGGTGGCGCAGAAGCATCCACGCATCGAGCCGGCCGAAGTCATCGTCGACGCCTGCGCGATGAACATGGTCAGGAACGCCAACAAGCTCGACGTCATCGTGACGGAGAACCTCTACGGCGACATCCTCTCCGACCTCGGCGCTGGCCTGGTCGGCGGCCTCGGCATCGTGCCGGGCGCGAACATCGGCGTCGAAGCGGCCGTCTTCGAAGCCGTCCACGGCACCGCGCCGGACATCGCAGGCAAGGGAATCGCGAACCCCACCGCCCTCATCCAGAGCGCGGTCATGATGCTCCACCACCTCGACGAGCACACCGCGGCGTCGAAG
The DNA here is from genome assembly GCF_001263205.1 of Labilithrix luteola. Taxonomy (GTDB): domain Bacteria; phylum Myxococcota_A; class Polyangia; order Polyangiales; family Polyangiaceae; genus Labilithrix; species Labilithrix luteola. The sequence continues at coordinate 6,528,145 of NZ_CP012333.1, read as the reverse complement.
ATCGAGCGCGGTCTGCTCACGACGTTCGAACGCGGAACCCGCACGACGGACCTCGGGGGCAGCGCCGGAACCGACGAGTTCACCCGCGCGCTCTGCGAGGCCATTGGTCGGGCCTGAGGCCTCGCCGATGGGGGATGGCGAGTCGTGAGCGAACACGACGGCGTAGTATTTCTACTTTCCATCGCAGTTCTCCTCGGCGTCGCCCGACTTCTCGGCGAGCTAGCCCGTAACCTCGGGTTGCCCGCCGTCGTTGGCGAGCTCTCCACGGGCTTGCTCCTCGGCAAGACCGTCCTCGGTCGCGTCTCCCCTGCCGCCAACGAGTTTCTGTTCCCGGGCGGTGCGCCCAAGACGATGCTCTCGGCGTACACGACCATCGCGGTCGTGCTCTTGCTCGTCGTGGCCGGGCTCGAGGTCGAGCTCTCCATCATCAAGAGACGCGGCCGCACGGCGATGTCCGTGTCGATCCTGGGCATCGTCATCCCACTCATGGGCGGCGTGCTCCTCGGGTACCTCGTCCCCGACTCGTTCATCCTGAACCCCAACCAGCGCCTGCTCTTCGCGCTGTTCTTGGGCGTCGCGCTCTCGATTTCGGCGATGCCCGTGATCGCGAAGACGCTGCTCGATCTCGGACTCTTCAAGACGGACATCGGCCTTTTGGTCATGACCGCCGCGATGTTCGACGACCTCATCGGGTGGATTGCGTTCAGCATGCTGCTCGGCCCGATGAAGGGCCGCACGGTCGACTTCAGCCACCTCGTTCGAACGCTCGGCCTCGCGCTGGTCTTCGTCTTGGGCGTCCTCGTCATCGGCAGGCGCCTCGCCGATCGCGCGCTCGCGCACCTCGAACAGCAGGTCGACGTTGCGCCGGGGCGCATCCTGTCGCTCCTCATCGTCGTCGCCATCCTCGGAGCAACCGCCACGCAAGCCATCGGCATCCACGCCGTCCTCGGCGGATTCATCGTGGGCGTGGCCATCGGAGACTCCCCGCGCCTTCGCGAGCGCACGCGGCAGACGATCCAGCAGTTCGTCACCAACGTGTTCGCACCGGTCTTCTTTGCGTCGACGGCGCTGCGCGTCGACTTCGTGTCGAACTTCGTGCCGTGGCTTTGCCTGGCCGTGTTCGCCGTGGCGAGCGGCGCCAAGCTCCTCGGATGCTCCCTCGGCGCGCGTTGGACGGGCCTGTCATGGCGCGAGGCATTCGCCGTCGGCTTCGGCCTCAATGCACGCGGGGCGATGGAGATCATCCTCGCCCTCCTCGCGCGCGAAGCCGGTCTCATCGACGACCGCGTCTTCGTCGCCCTGGTCACGATGGCGATCGGAACGTCGCTTGTCGCGGGCCCGATCATGAAGCACCTGCTCTACCCCACGACGATGCCCTCGGGCGCGCGCACGAACGGCGAAGACGCGGCCATGCTCGTGCGCTCGGGCGCCTTCGTCAGCAAGCTCACCGCGTCCACGTCGGCGCGCGCGATCGAAGAGCTCGGACACGCCCTGCGACCCACCATCGGCGATCTCGTGGAGACGGCGCTCATCGCCGTCCTCGAGCGGGAGCTCGTGGCGCCCACGGGCCTCGGCGACGAGGTTGCGATCCCGCACGCCGCCGTGGAAGGACTCAACCGTCCCGTCGTCGCGCTGGGGCTCTCGCAGGATGGCATCGACTTCGACGCACCGGACGGCCGGCCTGCGCGCATCGTCTTCTTGCTCCTGCTTCCACCGAAGGCGTACGAGCGCGAGGTGCGCGTCCTGGCGGGGCTCGCCAAGTCGGTCTTCGACGAGACGGCGCGCACGGCACTTCTCAAGGCCAAGTCGCTCGAAGAGGCCGTCCACTGCCTCGACGAGCACGGCAAGCGTATCGCCAGCAGCGCCCCCGGCCCACGAATGACGAGCCTGACGGACGGCTGAGCGTGAGCTAGGTGAGCTAGGTGACAGGTGACGCGGCGCTCCAAACCCGCTACACCGCCGGCGTGCTTCTCGCGACCTGGAACGTCAACGGCATCCGCGCTCGTTCGCAGCGCTTGACGGAATGGCTGGCTGAGCGAAAGCCGGACGTCGTCTGCTTGCAAGAGCTGAAGATCGTCGAGGCCGAGTTCCCTCACCTCGAGATCCGCGCGGCCGGTTACCACGCGGTACTGGTCGGTCAGCAGAGTTGGAACGGCGTGGCGGTGCTGGGCCGCGAGCGCCCCGAGATCGTCACGCGCGAGCTGCCTGGCGTGGGTGAGTCGGGCGCACGCTTCGTCTCGGCCAAGGTTGCCGGGATCGAGGTCGCGAGCATCTACGTGCCGAACGGCAAGCACGTGACACACACCGATTACCCGATGAAGCTGCGCTGGCTCACGGCCCTCGCCGAGCACGTCGAGTCGCGGGCGGACAAGGATGCGCCGCTCGTCCTCGGCGGCGACTTCAACGTCTGCTACCAGGACATCGACTCGTACGGCGGCGTGAACTTCAAAGGCACCATCTTCCACACCGACGAAGAGCGCGCGCTCATCTCGCGCATTCGGTCGGCGGGCCTCGTCGATCTCTATCGCTCGAAGTACCCCGACACGGTGAGCTACTCGTGGTGGGATTATCGCGCCGGGAACTTCCACAAGAACCTCGGCATGCGTATCGACCTGCTCTTCGCCACGCCGGCCGTCGCATCGCGCGTCAAAGACGTCTACGTCGATCGCGAGTACCGCAAGAAGAGCGCCGCCGGGGCCGTGCCCTCGGATCACGCGCCGGTCATCGCGGTCGTCGACTGAGCACGGCGATCGTCGCGCCAAGGAGAACGAGCGCGGCGCCCGCCCCTTCACGAGGGCTCGGAAGCGCACCCATCGCAATGGCGCCGATGGCGAGCGACCCCACCGTCTCGCCTGGTGAGACGAGGGCCACGAGCGCCGGCGGCGCATGGCGCGCGGCACTCTGCACGAGCGAGTGACCGACCAGCGTGGGAATGAGCGCCAGCCCCAGCACCGATAGGAACGCGCCCGTCGTCGGCGGCGTGGGTGTCGCCTGCAGGCCCACGGCGAGCGAAAGCGGCAGGAGCAGCACGGTCGACGACGCATAGACGACCGCCGCATACGGCAACGCGGGCATCGCATCGCGAAGGCCGCGTGCCGCCGCCACGTAGATACCGTAGAGAACGACCGCGCCGAGCACCATCAGATCGCCGGCGAGTCGGTGCTCCCCTGCCCCCGCACCGGACGCGACGACAAGGGCGCCGGCGGTCGCGAGAACGATGCCGACGATCTCGAGCCTCGTCGGCCGAAGTCCGAAGGCGAGGAACGCGGCGACGACGACGGCAAGCGGCTCGAGCGAGACGAGCGCGACGGCCGCCGGAAGCGAGGTTGCTCCGAGGCCGCCGAGAAAGAGTACGAAATGAGCCGCAAGAAGTCCGCCAGCCAGAACCACGGCCACGCGATGACGATTGGAGAGTGCACGGAGGCTCGTAACGAGCGCGCGCGGGGCGAGGAGGCCGACGGCGAGCGCAGCGAGGCCCGTTCGTACAGCCGCGACGGTGACGGCGGGAATGGACGTGGCGATCTTGCCGAGGGGACCGCTCGTCGCGAAGGCGAGCGACGCCACGATCACGAGCAAGACGTCGTTTCGACCGACCCGTTCCTCCGTCATTCGGCGCGCACACTGGGGCAGGAGATCGTTTCCGTCAAACGCTCCGTTCGACCGTCCCCGGAAACGCTGCGCGCTCGTCGCGCCCGTGCTCAGTACCGCTCTTTGGGCTCGGCAGGACTCGTCGCGACGATCTTCGGGAAAACGTCGCTCACGAAGCGATCGCGCACGGCACGCGCACGCGCCTCGTCGTCACGCGTGGGAACGGCGACTCCGACGATGAGGCACGCCTTTTCCCATGCGGGATACGCGGCCCAGGCGGCGGCGTAAGACTCGCGCGAGAGCACGGTGGCCGTCTTCGCAAGGAGGGGGTCGACGTCGACGATGGCGATCTTCTTCGGAACGGCCTGTCCCGGCGCCGACTTCGGGATGGGCGGCGCCCACGAGAAGGCGGTCGGCGGGTCGTGTTTGAGCTCGACTTCGAAGGCCTCGACCCAGGGCATGGCCCATGACTCGAAGCTCTTGTTGCAAGCCCCCTCGATTTGGTTGTCGTCGACGTGCGTGATGAAGCCCGCGACGATGGCGTGGTGCTCCTTGCCATAACGGAAGCCGACGAGGCTCGGCACCGTGAGGAACTTCACGCGCGTCCAATGCTCGGCATCGGGCAGTGGCACGAGAACGCTGTTCTGCTTGTCGTTCTTCGTGTTGATCGGCGAGACCTTCAGCTGCTCGAGCGCCGCGGAGTGACTGTCTCCACCGACACCACCTTGCGCGGGCTTGCCGTCGTCCTTCGGTGGCGGCGCGGCAGCGACGGGGTGGGAGGGCCCTTGCGCAGCACTGGCGCTCGATGAGGAGCAGCCCGCCAGGCACGCGCCCGCGCCGACGAGAAAGACGAGAGCGAGCGAGGCCACCGCGTTCGAAAGACGCGCGCCGGGCACCGAAGAGAAGAACGCCATGGACAACCGCAAGTGTTGGACGAAACGAAGCCCAACGCTATTCGATTCGCGTGGCGCGGAGTGTCTTTGCGACCACTTACCGCTTGAGGAGGGCCTTCAGCCGCGCCTTCAGCTCGGGCGCAGCCCAGTACGGCACCATCTCCTCGAAGAAGCGCTTTTCCTCTTCGGCAGGCACGTCGAGCTTGCCGCGCACCGCGACCTTGGCCGCGGCATACGCATCGCGCGGGTGAGCTGCGAGCCGCTCGAGCCAAGCTCGCGCCTCAGCCTCCTCCCCGAGCGTGTCGACCATCCCGAGCTCTTTGGCCGTCTGCGCAGGGTACAGGCCCGCCTCGAGGATGATCCGCGCCAGCGAGGGCCCCGCCAGGGCGCGGCTGACGGCGGTGAAGGTGCGAGGCGGAAAGCGAAGGCCGATGGCCACCTCGTTGAGACCGATGCGCGTGCCGTCGCGTGACGTCATGACCCGCGCGTCACAGCAGAGCGCAAGCACGCAACCGCCAGCGATCGCATGACCGTTGACCCACGCGACCGTCGGCCCAGGGTGCTCGTAGAGCGCGGTCACCAGCCTTTCGAGCACGCCGAGGAAACAGCGGAGCCCGTCGACGTCGAGCTCGGCCACTTCTTTGAGGTTGAGCCCGGCCGAGAACGCATCACCCGCGCCCGTGAGCAGAATGGGCTCGGTGCCCGCGCCCCTGACCTCCTCGAGCGCGTGCTCCATGAGCAACGTCGACAGCGAGTTCTTGCCCGGGCCCTCGAGGAGGATGGTCTTCATGCGCCTGACCATACGCCGGCCCGGCGCGCGCCGCATGCGTTCGCTTGCTCAACCGAACGCGGCCAGATGATCGTTCACCCACGTGCGGAACGAGCGCGCGGGTCGACCGAGAATCTCTGCGACGCTGCCCGTGAGCTCCGCAGCGCGGCCCGAACGCACGAAACCATGTCCCTCGCGCACCGCTTCGACGAACGGCGCAGGAACACCGAAGCTTGCCATCTTGTCGGCGGCATGATCGGGCGTGACGAGCTTCATGACCACCGGACGTCCGAGGGCTTCGCCGAGGATCGCGAGCTGATCGGGCGTGCTGATGGCCTCGGGCCCGGTGAGGGTGAAGCCGCGCCCATCGAGCTCGTTCGAGAGAAGCGCACGCGCCGCCACCGCCGCGACGTCACGCGGGTCGATCACGCCATGCCGCCCATCGCTCGTGGCGACCTCGATCTCGGTGCCCGAGCGCAGCGACGCAGCCCATCCGAGTGCATTCGATGCGAAGCCGCCCGGCCTGAGGATCGTCCAGGCAAGGCCCGACTCGCGAACCGCACGCTCGCCCGGCTGATGCCACGCCCCCGCACGAAGCAGCGGAGATGCGTCGGCGCCGAGCGCGGAGAGCTTCACGACCTTCGTCAGCGAGCGCTTCGCGCCTGCGGCAGCGACGGCGTTCATCATCGCGCGATCGTGATCCGAGACGGTGGGCCCCGGCGCGGCCAGCAGGAAGAGGGACGAGGCGCCTTCCAACGCCGAGGTCAGCGTGCGCGCGTCGTCGTAATCACCGCGTACGAGCTCGATGGTCTCGCCGAGCGCCCCGAGCGCGGCGCGCGCCTTCTCGGGATCGCGCGTCATCGCACGCACCTCGGCCTTTCCGCGAAGCTCGGCGAGCAGCAAACGACCGATCGTACCCGTGGCTCCCGTGACGAGAATCATGACGACATCCTTTCGCGCGACGTTCGAATCGCACGTGCACTCTGCGTCGAGCGAGCGACGTGGTCTTGGAGATTTCGGCAGAACGACGGCGCGACGGTTCATTCGCTGGAAGCATCGAAGACAACGACGCGCACGCGTTCCGCGGTAGACTCGATATGCAGCTCGCCATGACGAACGGCTCTTCCAAAACGCTCCTTCCGTCGGGACGGCTCCGGCCTTGGGTGACGTCCGTGACGGTCATGTCCGTCGGGTCGATGCCGGAGCGAACGTTCACGCGACTGCCGAACGGAAACTCCTCGCTCGTCATGTGCGTCGACGACGAAGCCGTCAAACTGGTCGCGGTAGGCCCGAACGACCGAGCTTCGTACAAGCGGTCTTCGAGCATTCCCTTCTATGCGCGCTTGTCGTTTCGCCCTGGGGCGGCGCGAACCTTGCTCGGCGTGGTCGCGAGCGATCTCGCGAATCGGATGGTTTCGGTCGACGACCTCTGGGGTAACCGAGCAACGCGTCTTCGAGAGGCACTCCACGTGGCCGGCCGCAACGAAGATGCCGCCGTTCGCGTGCTCGAGAGCGTGCTTCTCGAGAGGCTCGAGACCTCGCGCGACGTGCAGGCTGCCACGCACGGCATGCAGCTCGCGCATCGTGCCCTCGAGGCGCTCGACTGCGACGATCCCTCGTCCGTGAACGATCTCGCATCTCGCCTCGGCGTGAGTGAGCGCCGCTTGCGACAGTTCTTCAGCGACGAGATCGGTGTCTCGCCCAAACGCATGGCACGCATCGCCCGCATCCGTCGTGCCGTCTCACGCGTAGGCCGCGTCGGCTGGGCACGGCTGGCCGCAGATACGGGCTTCTACGATCAGGCGCATTTGAATGCCGAGTTCCGCGCCCTGCTCGGCGTGTCGCCCACGAACTTCGCGCGCGGCAACCTGCCATTGCCCGCACCGTTGCACGCATTGCGCGACGTTTGCCCTACCTGAATCATCGGAGGCGCACCGCGAAGGTCGTCATCACGCCGAAGTGATCGGAGGGATAGAAGCCCTTGTCGTCGTGGTTGCGAAAACAGACCTCCGACTTCACGGGGGAGACCGAGCACTGGCCGGCACCGCGCGAGAGAACGAAGTCGATGCGCTCCTGAGGATGCTGTTCGAAGGCGCCGTCGGCGAGGACGAGGTCGGACGTGTTACCGTCCAGAGGCGTCGGTGAGCCGTGGAGGAAGGCGTACGAATCGACGAAGCCGGCTTCCTTCAATCGTTCGAGGGGAAGCTCACGCTCGCCCGAGTTGAGATCGCCGGTGAAGAACGTCGGGTTGCACGCGAGATTGCGATTCGCGAGTCGCACGGTGTCGAGCGCTTGCTCGACCCGCGCACTCATGACGGTCGACTCCGTGCCGACACTGAGATGGGTGTCGACGACGTCGATGTCGCTGCCCGAAGGATGACGGACGCGCACGAACACGCTCACTCGGTTGTCGCGCATGGGAAGGTGATCGTGCCAGAGGATCGGAAAGCGCGTCATGATCGCCACGCCCTCACCGCCGGCGGGCTTCGTCTCTTGGTAGATCTGGTAGCGGCGCTTTCCGCGTGACGCGACGAGCTCGTTCAAGGCGGGCGCCTGTTGGACGTCGATCTCGACCTCTTGCAGACCGATGATGTCCGGCTCGAGCCGCGCGATCTCGTCCGCCACGAGCTCGAACCTGCGACGCCACTGATCCTCGTCGTGGCGGAGGTTCAGGGTCATCACCTTCACCGTCGCGGACCGAGAGAAGATCGCATCACCGCATCGCTCGTGCGCGTCGAGATCTGCGTCGTCGGACTGGCCGCCACAACCAGGCACGAGCGCGCCAGTCACGAAAATGACACCAAACACGGGAAGCGCGCGCCAGGCGGCGCGAACGGAGCCGACCAACATCGACGGCACCGATCAACGTAGGTCGTTCTCGGCCCGATGTACGTGCGGCAGCGTATTCGTAGAAAAGCAGCTCTGCAGTCGTCGCGATCGCACGCCGTGCAGAAAGACTTCTTCCATGCGCACTCGAATTCGCGCCGGACAATCTCGAGAAAAACGCGACACGCAGGCCTGAGTCACGCTCGGGCTTTAGGGGTGCGCTGCACAAGAACCTGCGGTAAATGGGGCCTCATGAGTGTCTCTGCTCCCGTCGATTCTGCCGGCAAGCCGCTTACGAAGAACGAGAACCTCCTCAAGTGGGTCAGCGAGATGGCCCAGCTCACGAAGCCCGAGCGCATCGTCTGGTGCGACGGCTCCGAAGAGGAGAAGAACAGGCTGACCGAAGAGGCCGTCGCGCAGAAGATCATCGAGCCGCTCAACCAGGAGAAGCTCCCGGGCTGCTACCTGCACCGCTCGAACCCGAACGACGTCGCGCGCGTCGAGCAGCTCACGTTCATCTGCACGCCGACGAAGGAAGAAGCTGGTCCGACCAACAACTGGAAGGATCCGAAGGAAGCCTACGAGCAGCTCGGCAAGCTCTTCGACGGCTCGATGAAGGGCCGCACGATGTACGTTGTCCCGTACATCATGGGCCCCGCCGGCTCGAAGATGTCGAAGGTCGGCGTCGAGATCACCGACAGCATCTACGTCGTGCTCAACATGCGCATCATGGCGCGCATGGGCAAAGTCGCCCTCGACATGCTCGGCGCGACGTCGAACGACTTCAACCGCGGTCTCCACTGCACGCTCGACGTGAACCCCGAGCGCCGCTTCATCTGCCACTTCCCGCAGGACAACACGATCTGGTCCGTCGGCTCCGGCTACGGCGGCAACGTGCTCCTCGGCAAGAAGTGCCTCGCCCTCCGCGTCGGCAGCTACCTCGGCAAGCGCGAAGGTTGGCTCGCCGAGCACATGCTCATCCTCGGCGTCGAGAGCCCCGAAGGCGAGATGACGTACGTTGCGGCCGCGTTCCCGAGCGCGTGCGGCAAGACGAACTTCGCCATGATGATTCCGCCCAAGCGCTTCAAGGGCTGGAAGATCTGGACGGTCGGTGACGACATCGCCTGGATGCGCGTCGGCGACGACGGCAAGCTCTACGCGGTCAACCCCGAGTTCGGTTACTTCGGCGTCGCGCCGGGCACGAGCTACGACTCGAACCCCAACGCCATGAAGACCATCTCGCGCGACACGATCTTCACGAACGTTGCGCGCACGCCCGATGGCGACGTGTGGTGGGAAGGCAAGGACGGAGCGACTCCGCAGGAGCTCATCGACTGGAAGGGCAACGCCTGGACGCCCGCGTCGACGGAGAAGGCCGCGCACCCGAACGCGCGCTTCACCGCGCCCGCGACGAACAACCCCTGCCTCTCGAAGTTCTACGACGACCCGGCGGGCGTCCCGATCAGCGCCATCATCTTCGGCGGCCGCCGCGCGACGACCGTTCCGCTCGTCATGCAGGCCTTCAACTGGCTGAACGGCGTGTTCTACGGAGCCACGATGGGCTCGGAGACCACGGCTGCCGCCACGGGCAAGGTCGGCGTCGTTCGCCGCGACCCGTTCGCGATGCTTCCGTTCTGCGGCTACAACATGGGCGAGTACTTCCAGCACTGGCTCGCCATGCAGTCGACGATCACGAACCCGCCGAAGGTGTTCATGGTCAACTGGTTCCGTAAGGACAAGAACGGCAAGTTCCTCTGGCCGGGCTTCGGCGAGAACATGCGCGTCCTCAAGTGGGTCGTCGACCGCGCGCGTCTGCGCGTCGGCGGCCAGGAGACGCTCTTCGGTTGGGTTCCGAAGGCGGGCGACCTCGATCTCTCGGGTCTCGACATCCCGCACGATCAGGTCGACGAGGCGACGGCCATCGACCTCGGCGAGTGGAAGACCGAGCTCGAGTCGTACGACGAGTTCTTCAAGAGCCTCGGCGACCAGATGCCCCGCGCGCTCAAGCTCCACCGCGATCTGCTCCTCGCCCGCATCGACGCGGTCACGGGCGGTCAGGGCTGAAGCCATGAACAAGGGGGGGGCGTTTGCGAGTTCGGCAGTCGTTGCCTTGGCGATCTGCGCCGGGGCAGCGACCGCTGCGTGCAACAAGATCCCTGGCCTGAGCAAGGGCGACGCCGACGGCGGTTCGTCACAAGGCTCGGGTTCGGGTGGCGGCATCCTCTCGTTCCTCGGAGGCAACTTCGAGGGCGAGCTGACGATGCAGCTCACGAATCACGAAGGTGGCAAACCGGCTACGCCGAAGACGCTCGTCTTCGGGCTGAAGTCGCCGAAGGTCCGCATCGACGTGCCGGCCGACATCGCTCCTGGTAATCCGATGCTCGGCGGAGGCGCAGGCGTGGTCATCGATCCACCGCAGAAGAAGGCGTACGCGCTTCTTCCCGCGCAGAAGAAGGCGATCGTCATCGACTTCAGCAAGCCGAAGGAGCAGCGCCTTCCGCAGCTGCCTTCCATGCCCAGCCAGCCCGGCAAGCCCTCCATGCCGAGCACGCCGCCGGAGCCGCCGAAGGTCGAGAAGACCGGCAAGAAAGACGTCATCGCCGGCTACGAGTGCGACGAGTGGAAGATCACCTCGAAGACGAACCGCGCCGACGTGTGCGTCGCCGAGGGCATCAAGTGGATCGACCTCACCGACCTCGGTATGGAGTCGCCCGAGCTCGCCCTCGCCGCCGCCATGAGCGACGTGAATCGCTTCCCGCTCCGCGCCGTCGTCTACGATCAGAACAACGTCGAGACCACACGCATGGTGGCGACGAAGATCGACAAGAAGAAGCTCGACGACGCACGCTTCGTCGTGCCGCCGGACTACCAAGTCGTCGACCTGGCCGCGATGTTCAGCGCGTTCGCCGGCGCAGGTGCTGGCGCGCCTGGAGCGGCTGGCGCGGGACTGCCTCCGACTTTCCATTCCGGCAAGCTTCCACCCGGATTTCCACCTCCGAAACGAGCCCACTGATCCCATGACCCCCGAAGCCTTCGTCGCCGAGCTCGATGCCCAGAACGAAATCGCCCTCGCGCGAATTCGCGAAGCGTCGACCGCGTGCGAAGTCGGCCCGGACCTCACGATCACGAAGCTCCTGATGCTCGCTCTGAAGAACGAGCTCGAGGCCACCGAATGCGCGGCCGCGTGGCTTCCGACCACGCCGGAGGTGAGCGTGAAGCTCGCCTTGGCCCGGCAGGCCGGTGACGAAGCGAAGCACTATCGATTGATTCAGAAGCGCCTCGCGGAGCTCGGCGTGGAGACGAAGAACCACGATCCGATGGCAGGCGGAAAGAGCCCGCTTTTGACGTGGCTCGTGGGTCTCGAAGGCACCGTCGCGCGCGTGGCCGCAGGGCAATTCACGCGCGAGGCGCTCGCGATCGTGCGCAACGACGAGTTCGCGAAGTTCGCACGTGCGCAAGGCGACGAGACCACGGCGCGCTTGTACGAAGAGATCATCCAGCCCGACGAGACGCACCATCACGAGCTCGGTCGACGCCTGCTCCTCGAGCTCGCGACGACGGACGAAGCTCAGAGCGCCGCGCGCGAAGCGAGCAAGCGTGTGCTCGCGATGGCCGAGGAGCTGCAAGAGATCGCTCGGCTGAAGATGGGGATCTCGCGCGCGCCAGGCTGTTGAGCAGCGCCCAGTTTCATCGACATCGATCGCTCGTCGTCGCGAGGTAGTTCGTTGGCAGTCAATCAGCGTCCGTCGGGTCGAGGTCACTGTCGCGTCCGCCTGGCGGGCGCTTCGTTCACCGCGCTCGTAGTCGCCGCATGTTCCTCGAGCGAGCTCGGTGCAAAAGCCGGGACGGACGCCAGCGCCTGCGCCGAGGTGATCTGCCTGGACACCGTCGGCTCCGACTCCCCATGCTGTTCAAGTCCCGGGGTTAGGGCGCCAGACTATCCAGAAGGACCGTTTGGCACGGCACCGCGCACTACGCCGGATATCGAAGGACGTGGAGCGCGAATCAAGAACTACAAGTTCGTCGGTCTCCACCCTGGCTCCGAGCAGTTCGTACCCGTAGCGCTCAGCGATTACTACGATCCGTCTGGCGAGAAGTACGACGCCCTCGTCATCGTAGCGCTTGTCTGGTGGAGAACCGGCGCAATGAGGCCCCTGGACGCTCTCCATGCATCGAGCAAACGCATCGCAACGCTTGCCGTCGTTGGTGAGGGGCCGACTCCTCGCACGCCCGCGACGCAGACCGATCTGAACCGCATGCGCGCATCCTATTCGTCGTGGACGACAAGCGCCCTAGACCCTGCGTTCATGAACATCGGCGGCTTGTTCGACCCGGATTCGGCCCCCGTGACCATCTTCATCGACACGCGGACCATGGAGATCGTCGCCGTGAAGGCGGGCATTGACCTAACCACCGCCCAGGTCGACGAAATCGTCTCGGGCATCACGAGCGGTCCGCCGCTTTATTGATCAGGCTTGTGTGACGCTGCGCGGCTCAGCGACACATGAAGATTCCAGTGACGAGTTTGCCCGCATTCGTATAGGCGCGGCACGGCATTCGCGATCGGCCTGAGTACAGGTTGTCCACCTCGCAATGCTTCTCGATCTTCCCCGTCCTTGGATTCCCGCCGGTGTCGAGCCCCGAGCAGACCGAGCCATGGGCGCCCGTCGTGGTCGTCCAATTGCTGCATGCGTCCCGCGGTATGCTCGGCGGGCAGACGGGCGAGTCATTGTCTCGGCACTCGCCTAGCGTCGGCACCTTCGGGCACAGTGAGATTCCGGGCGGGTGCTCCGGCACGTACGGAGTCGGCGGTGGCATGCAAAGGCAGTTTCCGTCCTTCGTGGGCGGAGTAGGCCCGGCGGGCGTCTCTCGCGCGAGACGTCGTGGCGGAGGCGCCGAGGCCGACGGCACAGAGCTCTGATTCGGCGGCGCGGAGGAGTTCGGTGCGGACGCGGAGGATGGGTCGGGAGCGAGGGCGGAGCCGGAGGGCGCGGGCGCGACCGTCGTGGTCATGCCGGGGCCCTGCGCCTCTGCCGAACGAACCTGATGGAGAAGGACTCCTGCGGTCGCGAGACCTCCAAGGGACAGCACGGCAAGCGTTCCGATGACGACGCCCGCAGCCGAGCGATGGCTCGAAGGAGCCGCGTTCGGTGTGAGTGGTGGCGCAGGGGCGTCCGACTTGGCGATCGGAATCGATGCTCGTTGCGCGCGATGCGGGCCCTGCCCTTCCACGAACGTCAAGGCCGTCCCTGGCCCGCCCTCGGCGCCATTCGACGCTCCGTTGAACGCCTCGAGAAGCGCGCGCATCGACGCGAAGCGAGCCGTAGGGTCGAGCGACAGGGCTCGACGAATCACGTTCTCGGCGGCAGCAGGCACGGGCGCGAGAAACGGCAGCGGACCTGCGAAGGGGAAGCTCGGGCCCACCACGTCGCGAGGGTGCTGCCCGGTGAGCACTTGGTACGCGAGCACGCCCCACGAGAACTGATCTGCCGCGGGCCCCACATCGGCCGACGAACTCTGTTCGGGCGCCATGTATGCGGGCGTGCCGAGGATCATGCCTTCGCGCGTGGCGAACGTGTCAGGCCCCGTGCGGATGGTCTGCCGCGCAATTCCAAAGTCGGCGAGCTTCGCGTTGCCCTCGCGGCTGACGAGCACGTTGCCGGGTTTGACGTCTCGATGGACGACGCCGCGCTCGTGAGCGAACGCGAGCGCCTCCGCCACCTCCGTGAGGACGCGATTTTGGATGGAGTACGGCAAGCCATTGCGCAGCGCGACCGAGAGCGAAACCCCGTCGACCCATTCCAAGGCGAGGAAAGCGACGCCGTCGATCGTCCCCGTTTCGTAGAGGAAGACGATGTTCGGGTGCGAGAGCTGCCCGGCGATTCGCGCTTCGCGCACGAACCTCGCGTCGGCGTCGGTGTCTTGCGACGTAGCGTGGTGGAGAACCTTCAGAGCCACTGGCCTTTGGAGAACCGTGTCGATGGCGCGAAAGACCGTGCCCATTCCTCCACGTGCGACGAACGACTCGATCGCGTATCGACCGAAGGTTTGCCCCGGCGTCGGCAAAGCAAGCGCGCTCATGCTCGTTTCAGCGTAGCGAGTGTCAGCGCACTCGCCGAACCTTCGCGCGCGGGACTCCTGGATCGCTCGCGCACCACCTCACGAGTTACGTGCATCACTGCAATTTCGCGGTATCTTTCCAATCGGGGGATCGATGGCCCGCACGGCAACACGAATGGCACGCCCCTCACACGCCTCACACGCCTCGCTCCTCTCACGCGCCTCACGCTTCTCGCGGCGCGGCGCAACGATGGTGGAGTACGCGCTCCTCATCATCGCGATCATGGTGCTCGCCGCCGCCGCGTACAGGTCGCTCGGTAAGTCCGTGCGAAAGAACGGCGACAAGGCGACCGAAGAGTTGATGAAGCAGTAGCGTCGCCGACGCCCGCGCGACGAACGAGGCGAGCCCGATTCGGCCCTCGTCGCGAGCTCGCCCATGGCTCAGAGAGCGCACGGCACCGGCGCTCGAACGTCACGTCTTGGTGTGAAGATTCTGCGAAAACCGCGTCGAACGCGCGCGTGCCGCCGCGTGCACGTGCGGACGATTCGAAGAGAGAGCCTGCTCATGCGCAAAGTCGTTTGGACCGTCCTGACACTCAGTGGGGTTGCGTTCGCCCTGTTCGAGGGGGCCTGCTCGAGCTCTCCATCCGACCCTCCGCCGCTCGCCGTGCCCGATTCTCCGTCGACGTCACCGTCGACGTCGACGTCGGATCCTCCGCAAGAGATCCGTGACGTGAGCCCGGTCACGGCCACCGTCGATCTGTACATGCCCTCGTCGAGCGAGCAGGTGCTCGCACCGGGCGCGGATCCGGGTGCGGCGGCCCTCGATTACATCGGGAAGAACGGCTCTCTCTTCGGCGTGCCGGACGCGCGCGCGTCTTACGCGGTCGACGGTGTGATCACCGAGGCCGGAGCGACCAGCGTGCGCTTGCAGCAGATCGTCGCTGGAATCCCCGTATGGGGCGTCTTCAAGGTCGTGCACTTCGCAGCCGACGGGTCCGTGGCCTTCGCGCAGGGAGCCTTCGTGCCGAACCTGGAGCCCATCGCACGAGCGACACCTGCGGTGGACGAAGGCGCGGCGCGCGCGACCGCCGAGAGCGCAGTGCGAACGGAGGAAGCGGTGCCCAGCACCGTGGCAGTGACGGCAGCGTCCGCCGCGCTCGTGATCGCCCTCGAGAGCGATCTCACCTCCCCGCAGCTCGCACGCCACGTTCCCGTCGACATCGGCGCCTCGCTCGGAACATCCTCTACGGTCTTCGTCGATGCGCAGACGGGCGCGGTGATCCGCCAGTGGACGGACCTCCACGGGGAGACGCAAGAGCGCGCGACGACCGCCGGCTTCGACGGCAAGCAAGAGAGCTTCCCCGTCATCGCGAGCGACGGCGCCGGCGCGACAACGTACAGAGCCGGCCGCATCGTCAAGGGCACCCGCGGCGCCATGATCATCGGAACCGGCTCGGGGGGTGACCCCTTGAACGCCAGCGCGCTCTCCGGCCCATGGGACACGCAGGTCGTCAGTGCCGTCGCGAACGTCGAGCGCGTCGAGGACTTTCTCGATCGGGCGTTCGGCTACCGACTTCAGGGTAGCAAGGGAGAGATTCTCCCTCTCGATTTACGCGCGCGTATCGCCGGCAACGCGAACGCACAAGGCGGCACCGACAGAGCTCACACCTATGGGATCATGCGCTTCTTCGAAGGCGTCGCCCCCGAACGCCCGTTCGTGTCCTTGCTCCACGTCATCGGTCACGAGTACACGCACATCGTCAACGAGATGAGCAATGGCCTCGGTCAAACGGGAGAGGCGTGCTCGATCAGCGAAGGCGTCGCGGACGTGCTGGGGCTCGCTATCCAAAACGCGACCCTCGGCGGCGAAACGTACACGGTGGGGTTTCCCGACGGCGTCGTCCGGGATGCGCAACACCCGACCAACATTTCGGGGAGCCGTGACAACTACAAGAGCAGGGCGACCGGCACTGGCCGAACGAGCTGCTACCCGAATGCTCCGATTGTCGACAATGCGTGGTTCCTCATGACCGTGGGCGGCACGAACGATACGAGCAGGCGCGTCGTGTCGGCGGGCCTCGGCCCGAACCGTGCCACCAACCTGTGGTGGACGACGGCCCGGAAGATCATCACGCCGACGATGACCATCCCGGACCTCGCGCGAGCGCAGGTCGCCCATGCGCTCAAGTCCGACCGTGCCGGCGCGACCCCGGTAGCCTGCGCATGGCTCGCGGTCGACGCGCTCGACGAGAAGTGGGTGAAGCAGCAAAAGATCACCTGTCCCCCCGCAGGCGCCGACGCGGGCACCGACGGAGGCACCGTCCAATACGGCGGCTGCACGCACGACGTATGCACGTTCGGTGAGCCGCTCGGCCCTCAGTGCGACCCGTGCACGAAGAAGGTCTGCGACGTGGACATCTACTGCTGCACGGTCCACTGGGGCCCGTCGTGCTCGGACGCCCTCAAGGCACAATGCGGTAAGTCGTGCCCGTGACGTAGGTCGTGCAGCGCATCACGATGCGGCACCGTCGTCGGCAGAGCCACTTTTGAGAGCCACCTCGACCGACATTCGACCGGCCTGAGAACCGACCGACATTCGACCGGCCTGAGAACCGACCGACATTCGACCGGCCTGAGAACCCACCGACATTCGCCGGCCCGAGAACCGACCGACATTGGCCTGCCTGCCAGGACGGCCTGAGAACCGACCGACATTGGCCTGCCTGCCAGGAGTATCCGGCCCCCCAATCGCCTCGTGCACCGAGACGCGAACTGGCCCAGGCCACCCTGAAAACTGGCACGGCCAGATTCAATATCGAAGTCCTCCGCAAAAAGCAGGTCATGATCTCGGCATGCCGCGTGCTGGTGCGTGTGGGATGTCGCGTCCTCGCTGCATCCGCCCAGGAGTTACGTGGTTCATCACTCGCCGCGTCACGCGCCGGCACTATCTCCTGCGACCGGACGAAGACGGCACGACGCAACAGATCTATTGGTACTCCACGGGAGTCATGGCTGCGAAGTTCGGTATGGAGCTCCATGCCGCCCAAATGCTCTCGACGCATCTTCACGAGGTGCTCACGGACGTCCGGGGCGTGTTGCCGGCATTCAAACGTGATCGCAATCGGTTGGTCGCCAATGCGCTCAAGGCTCATCGTGGATGGCCCGAAGAGGTCTTTCAACGCGCGTCTGATAGCTGCGTGGAGCTACATGGCGCCGAGGCCGTGCTGAAGGAGATCGGATACACGCTTGCCAACGTGGTCGATGCGGGGCTGGTCGACGATCCCGATGACTGGCCCGGTGTTACCGTTTCTGTCAACGATATCGGGCAGCGCGTCATCGAAGTCGAGCGACCGTCGGTCTACTTTGATCCCAATAATCCGAATTGGCCTGAGCGCGTCACAATACCGATTACGATGCCGCCGGCGCTGATCGAGGCCTTCGGCGCGCGCGCCAAAGAGGTGCTCGTTTCGTCGGTGCGAGAGGCCATCGCGTCCGCGCGGGCCGCGGCGCGCAGTGCCGGCCGCTTCGTGAAGACGAGCGCCGCAAAGTTGTGCCGGATTCCGTTCACGCGGCGGGCGAACAGCCCAAGCCCCATCGGCGCGCGAAATCCGACCTTCGCAACAGGGGGGAACGCGGAGGCCGCCAAGCGCGCACGCGCCGAGAGGAAGCAGTTTCACGAGCTCTATCGGCGCGCCCTCGACGCGCTCAAGAAGGGCATCGCGGGCGTTTCGTTCCCGCCAGGAACTTGGCGGTGGGCACGAGAGCTTCTGCCCGGCTGGCTTCTCGGCGGAGCGGCCGTCGGCAGTGAACGCCACAGACACGATGAAGTGGGCACGCAAACGTCCGCGGCCTAGTTCGCTAGATAGTTAAAGCCGTTCTCAACCGCTCACGCATCTAAGCGTGAACGTGGTTCACTCTCGATCTCACCTCCGTCTGAACCGGCACGTCTTACCACGGACGAGCATCCGCTCATCTCGCCTTCCGCTGTGGATCGTGGACGGGCACGCGGCCGCTCTTTTGCGAACTCGGGCAGGACGGAACGCGAACCTCCTAAAACCGGTCGGGTCGCCGCGCACGGTCAACGTCGGTCGCCGCGCACGGTCAACGTCGGTCAGATCTCCGCCGCCGGTCGTCAATGTCGGTCGGATCTCCGCCGGGGGCGTACGCAATGGCGGTCGGATCTCCGCCGGGGGCGCAGTCGGATCCCCGCCGGGGGCGCACCGGCGGGGCCGCAATGTCGGTCGGGTCTCCGCCGGGGGCGTACGCAATGTCGGTCGGATCTCGATGCGGTCGGATCTCGATGCGGTTGGATCTCAATGTCGGTCGGATCTCGATGCGGTTCGCTTGAGGCGGAGTGTGGGTTAGCGCAATGTCGGTCGGATCTCGATGCGGTTCGCTTGAGGCGGAGTGTGGGTTAGCGCGTGTCGCGATAGCGCTTCGCGGCGGCGAGGTCCTTCTTCAGCTCCTCGGCGTTGCGGCGCGGTCCGTAGCCCGGTGTGTCGCGTTGGATGCGCCAGCCCTCGGAGAGCTTGCCGACATCGACCGTGTCGAAACCGAATTGGTCGAGCAGCTTCGTGACCGTGGCCTTCGAGCCGGCGTCGTCGCCGGCGATGACGAGAGCGCGCCGATTGGGGGTACCGGCGGGCTGGCCGTGCGTCGTGAGTTCAGCGGCGTAGATGTGATTGAACGCCTTGACGACTTTGGACTTGGGAAGATGCGCCTGCAGGAGCTCGGCGGTGGTGGTCGACTCGTCGTCGAGCTCGCGGATGTGGCCATCGCGCTGCGGATAGTAATTGTTCGTGTCGATCACCACTTTGCCGGCGAGTGGCTCGACCGGCACGCTCTCGTATGCCTTCAGCGGAATGGTCACGACGACCAGATCGCCAGCTTTGGCGGCTTCGACAGGCGTTGCCGCGCGTGCCCTCGGTCCGAGCTCCGCGACGAGATCCTTTAGTGTGTCCGGCCCCCGTGAGTTGCTGAGGACGACGTCGTAGCCGTTCTTGACGGCGAGTCGCGCGACCTGACTTCCGATGTGCCCAGCTCCGATGAGCCCGATGGTCTTCATGGTGGATGGACGATAGAGCCGCTTCGCGCGATTCGCGACGCGGCGCTATCACGCACCGCCAGGAGCTTCGCCGGCTTCCATCTCTATCTCTTAGTGTCAATCACCCCGAGCGATGACGCGGGTGACAAGGCTACTCGGTTGACGTCATGCAGCCTTGGAGCCAAGGTCGTAGCGGTCTAGCTTCCAGCATAGCCAGGAGCTTCTTCGTGAACCTCACTCGTGCCTCGGTCGTCGTCGCCCTCGTGTCTCCGTTCGCGGCATTCACGGCCCTCGGCGGCCTTGCGGCATGCGAAGACAGCTCGAGCTCCTCGCCGCCCACCACCTTCGACGCTGGACAATCCAACTTCGCGCCCGGCACCGGAGATGCTCGCGCGCCGCTCGGTGATGCGCAGACCGACGCCACCGACACCACGACGCGGACGTTCAAGGTCAAAGGAACGATCCTCAACGCGGCGAACGCGGGGCTCGTGATCCAGCAGAGCGGCAGCGACGACCTCACGATCGCGCCCGGCGCGACCGCGTTCGAATTCGCGACGCCGCGGCCGAGCGGCTCAAGCTACGCGGTCACCATTCGTAGCTTCCCACAGCATCAAGTCTGCAAAGTGAAGAGTGCCGCCGGAACGGTCAGCGAGGCAGACGTCACCGACGTCGTCATCGACTGCGCGAATCGCGCGAGCTGCAACGCGTTGCTCACGGACTTCCCCGGCACGGCCAGCGGCACCTACCTCGTCGATCCGGACGGCAACGGGACGGTCACCCCACTCGTCGCGCAGTGCGACATGACCTATGACGACGGACACGGACACGTCGGCGGTTGGACGCTGCTCATGTCGACGAACGGCATGGGGCCGGTCGCCCTCTCCTCGGTGCCTGCGCTGGCAAGCGGCGGCCAGGGCTACCTGGCGATCGACGTCGTGAAAGCCATCGCTGCGGTCTCCTCGCAGATCCACGTGCGTTCGACGGGTCAAGCTGCCACCAAATCGGTGACGAGTACGCCCAACTCGACGCCGATCACGAACCTCCGCCAGGGCGTGGTCGTGAACTACGACATCACGGGGAACGACCAGGTCGGCTTGTGGACCGGTCCTCTCGCCGACGCGAACCACCTCCTCTTCAACGCGGATGCGAACGCCGCGATCGGCGCGCAGAGGTGGCCTGGCGTCTACTGGGATTGGGGTGGCTTCGGATTCCACCTCATCGACACCCACTCGAGCTGGACGTACAACAACACCGCGACCGGCGGCAACGAGCCTATGGAAGTCTACGTTCGCTGACTCTCCCCCCTGGCACCAAGCCCCGGACACCTTAACTGCGTCGCGTCCTCGCGCCGGTGGACTTGTCGAGGTATATCGATTCAGGCATGCCATCGGCTCGCTTGCGCGCTTGTGCACTGGTCGCCTTCGGAGCTTGTATCGCAATCGGCGCAGCGTGCAGTGCGTCGTCATCGTCGTCGTCGGGCGAAGGTCCAACGACCACGGACGGCGAACGCTCCGACGCCTCCAACGTCGAGACGCCTCCACCATTGACCGACGGCGGCGATAGCGCGGCGCCCCCTGAGGACGATCACAGGTTGTCGCCCTCGTTCGTCCACTACGACATCAACCACGTGCTCGGAACGGGCCAGAGTCTGTCCGTCGGCTCCGTGGGAACCCCGCCGCTGACCCTCACGCAACCTTACGACAACCTCTCGTTCGTCACCGGCGTCATGACCGAGGCCACCGGGCTGACGAGCTTCATTCCGCTGGTCGAAGGTGATTTGTGCACCGGCACCACCATCGCGGTCGAGACGATGTCGAGCGGCATGGCGAACCTCGTGACGAAGATGGCTCGCGAGTCCTTGCTGGTCGATCAGCCGGCGGGCAAGACCAGCCACGACCTCCTCGTCAGCGTTCACGGCCTCGGGGGCATCGCGTACAGCGGCCTCAAGAAGGGCACCAGCGCGTACGCCACCGGCATGGCGCAGGTCACCGCCGGAAAGGCTCTCACCACGGACGCCGGCAAGAGCTACGTCGTTCGTGCGGTCACGAACGTTCACGGTGAGAGCGACCACGTCGCCCTGAACGCGAACTACGCCGCCGATCTCGCGCAGTGGCAGGCCGACTACGAAGCAGATGTAAAAGCCCTCACCGGACAGTCGGAACCGATTCCGATGTTCCAGACGCAAATGTCGAGCTGGACGAAGCTCGGGACGCCGCTCTCCACGACGAGCGCAATCCCACTCGCGCAGCTCGCGGCGCACGTCGCCTCGGGAGGAAAGATCGTTCTCGTCGGCCCGAAGTATCACTTGCCGTATGCCCCTGACGGCGTCCACCTCACCAACGTGGGATATCGCCATATGGGCGAGGATTACGCGAAAGCGTACCGGCGGGTCGTGATGGAAGGCAAGCCTTGGGAGCCCATTCGTCCGCGGACGATCACGCGCAAAGGAGCCGTCATCACAGTGACGTTCCACGTGCCATCACCTCCGCTCGCGCTCGACACCACGCGCGTGACCGATCCAGGCAATTACGGCTTCGAATACGTCGATGATTCGGATGTCACGCCCGGAATCGACGAGATCGTGGTGTCGTCGGCCGACACCGTGACCATCACCCTCTTTTCGGCCCCGACCGGCGCGAACGCGAGGCTCCGTTACGCCTACCGAGGAATTCCTGGCGCCCCGGGTGGTCCGAAGACGGGCCCCCGTGGCAACTTGCGTGATTCCGATTCGACAGCATCACGAAACGGCGACCCGCTCTACAACTGGTGCGTGCATTTCGACGAGCCCGTGCCTTGAGGGCGCGGTCATGTGCATGCATCACCTCAGCGAGCTGGCGGGGATCCGACTCAGATCGAGCAGCATCTGCGTGAACGAGACCGCCTCTCGCCGCATGCGGGCGTAGTCGACCTTGTCGGCGGTGGTGATGCCCCAGTTCAGCAAGTACGTGGGCCCGGTGATGTAGTTCGCCGTCGTGATTTGTCCTTGGGCCCAGAAGTACTGGCCTTCGCCGGGCCACGCAGCCGTATCGGCGGCGCCATCGGCGTTCGGATTGAGAGGCGGCATGACGAAGCTTGGCGCGGCGTCCGCCCTTTCGAGCGCGGCGTAGGCAGCATCGACGAGAGGGGTCACGTTGGGCATGAAGATGGCCGAGGGCTCCGGCTTGCCCGTCGGAGCCAGTACTCCGGAATCGTCGGGCAACCACTCCTGCGCCCCCATGTGCTCGATGGTGAGGATCGAAGCGATGCGCGCGGTCAGTCCGTCGTCGCGGTGCGCCGCAAGGAACGCTTCTGCGCCCGCGCCTCCTGCGAAATGCCCCGACGAGAGGAGAATCATGATCGATCGCGGCAATTCCGCCTTCGGCACGCGACTCAGGTATTTGGCAATACCGACGATCGCATTCGGCCCGTTGTCTTCGATTCCGTTCGTTCCGTCGGTATGACTGTTGACGACGGTGAGCTCGTCAGTCGCTCCGGGAATCATGCCGATCAGATTTCGCGTCTGGACGGTCTCCACCTTTGCCGGCAACGTCAACTTCACCTGCGAACCGATCTCCGCCGCCAAGCGTGCGCCCACCACCCGGTCGACGAACAGCGACGGCACCTGGCGGATCTTGCGGTCGTACGGGAAGTACGTTCCGTGCGCCGTGACCGCAGGCGCATCGAGAACACCGATGGCCCCCGCAGCGCCCGCTGCTTGCAGCTTCTCGAGCAACGCCGTCAGTGCGCCGATCGCCATGTAGGAGCGATCGTACGGCGTCGAGGGCGACACGGTCTGCGCGGGGTCGTAGGTGCGAAGAGACAGCGCTTGGAAGACTCCGAGCGTGACCGGCGCCTTGGGCACCTGGAAGAGCACGATCTTCCCGGCCAGCTGGCCTCCTGTCGCGGCCGCCTCCGAATACGCAACGAGCGGCGCCGTCTCGCCTTCCGTCGGCGTCTGCCCGGAGTACGGAATGTACGAGGCCGTCTCGACGGCGCCCGGATTTCCACCGCTCGTGACTTCGAGCGACCACGAATCGACCGACCACCGCGTGAGGGGCACGTTCTCGAAATGGAGCTGAGGAACGCCCGCAGCCGAGAGTCGAGCCATCAGCTCGTCGACGTACCCCTCGTGAGCGACCGATCCGGTTGCGCGCAAGCCGCGATTGTCGAGATCGACCTGCCATTGCTGGAGCTGGTCGGCGCCGAGAAACTGCGTTTCGTCCACGGTGACTCCGCTGACCGGCGGCAGCGCAGAATCGGCCGCGTCCATCTCGCCCGGCCCAACGCCTGTGTCCGTCGACGCATCCGGCGTCACGTTGGCGCCCACGTCGTCGTCACTGCACGCGGCGGCGAGTGAAAGGCCGACGAGGCCGAGGGCACCGAATCCGAGCGTGAGGGCCTTCGAGAAATGACGCACGGCGATTCGCATGCCTCGATGGTCCGCCCTCGAGCGGTAGGTGCGCAATCGCCCGAACGGGTGTTTGTGACACCCATTCGGTGCTTTGTTTCACGCTCGCGGTCCCGTCCCGCGCGGACGATGCGACCGCGTCAAAGCTCGCGCGCGATGACGCCCATGTTCAGCGCAGTCGCCACCGCGTCCGTACGACGCTTCGCCCCGAGCCTCTGCATGATCCGCTTGAGCTGGTCTTTGATCGTATTCGGACTTCGATGAATCTTCGCCGCGATCTCGCGATTCGAAAGGCCCTTCGCCAGCAGCTCGAGAATGCGCACGTCCGCGCCCGTCAGTCCGACCTTCTCGGCGCGGAAGCGCCTGACGGCCTGGTGCATCTGTTCGAGCGCGTGGTCGGGAGCCTCGTCGTCGTCGAGGCCTTCACGCGTCAGCTCGAGCAAGCGGGTGTAGAGGTCCATCGCGATGCGCGAGCGCTCCTCGAGCAACGCGAGGCGTTTCGAGCGCTGTTCGACCTTCGCCTGCAATGCCTTGAGCTCGGTGATGTCACGCGCGATGCCCTGCCGCCCGACGAGCTTGCCGTCATGAACCAGACTTGCTGCGCGGATCTCGAGATTCACCGTCCCCCCGCGCTTGCGGTGGGCCTCCACTTCGAAGAAGGGCGTGTGGTCCGTCCCCGACAAGCCTTGCTGGAAGTGTGCAAGAGCAGCGCGTGCCCCCTCCGGCGTCAGAAAGTCGGTGAACGGTTTGCCGATCGTTTCGACGAGCGTGTAGCCGAGCACGCGCTCGGCTGCAGGATTCAGGAACGTGAAACGCCCCTGCAAGTCGAGCATGTAGAGAATGTCACCCGCGGTCTCGACCAGCGCCCGGTAGTCGGGAGCCGTGCCGGGAGCCGTGCCGGGAGCCGTTGGAACGCGAGGCTTTCGACCACGCAACGGGGGCACGACCCAAACTTAGCATAAGCGTCGCTTCACGAGACCACAGGCCCGTGCGGCAGACCTTCGCTCGAGCTCCGAAGGTTCACGCTCAGGCCCTTACGCTGAAAACGACCGCCCCTTTCTCGCGATTCGAGCTCGGCCTTGGTCGCGGCGCGCGTCTCTCTCTGGCTCGCGCGGACGAACCTCGTCGCAAACCGACTGGACGCCTCCCCGAGCGCCCACCGCAGTTGTGTCGCCGCGCCAGACGACGCGCATGCGCGCAGCGTGGATCGTGCATGACGCATTCGATGGAATCACAAATACGAAGCATGAATACGAAAGATACGGCACGTGCTCCTGGGCGCGAACATGCACCGGATTGGCAGGTCGAAGGCGGCCGCGTAGGCTGAGCGCGTGGGAGAAACAGACTGGGCCCCGCCCAAGCCGCGAGACACCTCGGCCCTCTACGACGACGTCGAGCTCGATGTCGTCGTCTCAGCCGCGGACGTCGACGCAGCTTTCGAACGTGAGTACGACGAGATCCGACGAGAGCTCAAGGTGCCCGGACATCCCCGCGGCAGCGCACCGATGTCCGCCGTCCGACCGATGCTGGAGGGTCGTGTCATCGCGTCGATCCTGGCGCCCCTCGTGATGGAACAGACCCCCAAAGCACTCGAGCGAGCGGGCTACGATCCTCGCCGGTCCGCTCGGCCGCTCTTCGACGAGACAGGGCTCGAAGAGGGCAAGCCCTTTCGATTCACCCTGCACTTTCAAAACCCGCGAGCGCGTACCGATGCCGAACTGCACGAAGAGCTGAGTCAGGAGTTCTCGCTCTACGAGGCGTGGCGACTCGACGATATCCGTCGGCTCGTCGAGCGCTCGGGATCCGCCACGCTGAAGAACGCACTCGTCGCCAAGCTCAAAGACGTCGCGACCAAGCTCGGCCTGGAGACCGAGGGGGCACGGATTCTTCCCCAGGCCTACGGTTGGGAGCTCGCCGTGCACCTCGCCGAGGTCGTCCTCGAGCTCTCGCCAGGCGATCCCGACGCCGCCCGTCTGCGCACGACCTACGCCACGCGGCTCGCCAAGCTTCCGCGTTGAGGCACGCCCTCAACGCGTGGTGTATCCCCCGTTCGCGAAGATCGTTTGACCGGTGATCCACCAGGCATCGGTGACGAGGCTCTTCACGATCGGGACGATGTCCTCGATCTTGGTCAGCTGGCCTCCCATCGCCTGCGATTTGTGGAAGGCAACGCGCTCGGGCGTTTCCTGGCCGTAGAAGAAGGGAGTGTCCATCGGTCCGGGGCCCAGAGCCGTGACCGAGATGCGTCGTGGCGCGAACTCCTTCGCGGCAGCACGGGTGAAGTGCTCCACGGGCGCCTTGGTACCGGCGTAGGTCGAGTAACCGTCGGTGAAGGCTGCAAGCAGCGACGTCACGATGGTCACGATCTTGCCGCCTTCGTTCAGCGTGCGGCCCGCTTCCTTGATGAAGAAGTAAGCGGCCTTGGCGTTCACGGCCGCCATCTCGTCGTATTCGGCCTCCGTCGTCTCCACGATCGGTTTGCGGAGAACCTTGCCTACGGTGTTCACCGCAATGTCGATCCCGCCGAAGCGCTTCTTTCCTTCCTCGAACAAGCGGGCGACGTTGGCGGCCTTGGTGAGGTCACCCTGGACCGCGAACGCCTCGCCGCCCGCGTTGGTGATGGCAGCCACGGTTTCGTCTGCGGCTCGCTTCGTCGCCTCGCTGTTGTAGTGAACGACGATCTTCGCGCCGTCCGCGGCGAACGTTCGGGAGATGAGGCCACCGAGGTTCTTCGCGCCACCGCCGATCAGCGCCACCTTGCCTTCGAGTGAACGATTCGACATTCCGTGCTCTCCTTGCGAAGTCGAGGTTGGTACGCGTTGCTTGCGCAACTACGTCTAACCCCGGTCATGACCGCTCGGAAGCACGCCTGGGGGCGACACAGTGGTTAGCCTGGATGAACAATCAGCGAGAGGTCCGACGGCGGCGCTCCGGCCTTCCAGCGCCGCTCTCGAGGTCGAGCATGCCGTGACGCTTGAAGACCTCGGTGACCCAGGTGGCGAACGCCTTGAGCCGCTGCGGCACCTGCTTTCGGCTGGGGTAGACGAGAGAGATGGGAAGCGCCGGAGGTAAGTAGCGTGGCATGACGGCGACGAGCGCTCCCGAGTCGAGGTGATGCCGTACGTCGTAGATCGGTATCTGGATGAGGCCGAGCCCGGCAAGGCAGGCCGCGATGTACGTCTCGGCGTTGTCCACCGTGACGAGACTGCGCATCGGACGCGAGCGCTCCTCGCCCTTCACGACGTAATCCCAGCTCCCCACGCCCGCGAAGTTCGGCGCGTAATTGACCACGACGTGCTCGTCGAGATCGTCGACGGCCGCGGGCTGGCCGTACCGGGCCAGGTAGCGAGGGCTCGCGCAGTTGACTTGAGCCACCGCACCGAGAGGGCGCGCGATGTGGCTCGAGTCTCGGAGAAGGCCGACGCGAACGACCGCGTCCACGCCCTTCTCGACGAGGTTGACCGTGCGGTCCGACGCGCCGAGATGGATCTCGAGCCCGGGATGACGGGCCAAGAACTCGGGGAGCGCGGGGATGATGACCCGCCGAGCAATGCGCGTCGGCGCGTCGATGGCGAGACGGCCTGCGAGGCGCGGTTGTGCATCACGAAACAGCTGCTCCGTCGAATCCAGCTTCGCGAGCACGTCGCGGGCCTTCTCGTGGTAGAGCTGGCCCTCGCTCGTGAGACTCACGCGGCGCGTGGTGCGGTGGAGGAGACGAACGCCGAGCTGCTCTTCGAGCTGCTGGACGGAGACCGAGATCGTCGCCCGCGAAACACCGAGCGCGCCCGCGGCTTTCGTGAAGCTTCCCGTCTCCACGACGCGCACGAACGCATTCATCACCGCGAACCGATCCATTCGCGCAGCTTAGCCAATTGTTCGGTCCCACCAAACGAACGCGCAGCTCTGCCGCCCGTCATCCGTCCAGGCGCGCAGCTCCACCAGGGAAGCCCGAAAGGCTGATAGACTGTCTCATCGATGGCTGTCTCGAATTCCCTGCCACCGTTGCCCGCAAACGCCATGCACGCGCGCATCGTCGACGCGCGGAACGACAAGGGGAGCCTCGAGATGTACGCGCCGGGCCCCGGTCACGTTCTGGTGACGCGCGCCGTCGGTCACATGACCATGGCGATGGCCGAACAGTGGGTCGCGCGTACGGAGCATCTTTTCACGTTCCCCAAGCCGCTCGCCGTCTTCAACGAATGGTCGCGGATGGAGTCCTACGAGTCCGCGGCGCGAAGCCTTCTGACGAAGTGGGTCATCTCCCATCGCACGAAGATCGAGGGCGCCTGGTTTCTCACCGGCTCGAAGCTCGTCAAAATGGGGGTCGCGGTGGCTGGCAGCGCGACGGCCCTCGTCGGGGTGACGATGCACGCTTCGCTCGACCGCGCCCAGTGGGAGTCGCTCCTTCGCGAGAAGCTGACGCGCCCGGCGTGAGCTAGCGGCGAGGTTCGCTCACTGACACATTCCGTTGAAGCACGCGTTCGTATACGTGCTCTTGCAGGCGCCGCAGTTCTGCGGATCGGCCGCGATGTTCGTCTCGCAACCATTGCCGGGAGATGGCGTCGTGGCCGGCCGTCCATTTTCCCTGGCTCCAAGCCGTCTCCATGAGGTCGACGGCACCCCCATCGAGCCGCGTAGCTCGCGTCGTACGCCGCGGCCGAGAGCCGCCGAATCCGCTCCTCGCGATCGAACTCGCGCGGGACATCGAAGGAGATCGCATCGAGAAGAGAACGCGACTCGGAAGAGACCAGCACGACGACGAGCTCCTCGGTCTACCTCATGCGATCGGCCCGAGCTGACCTTCGATGACCTGGCGAGCCCTCATCATCCCCGCACGATACGCGGCTTCGCTCGTGGTCGCGTACCGAGCCTTCGCGAGCACGTGAGCTACCGCCGGGATGTCGCCGCGGTTGAGCGCGGGCAAGTACTCGAGGTACTTCGCCGCGATCTGCTTTTTGAATCCGAGCCAGAAGGCCATCCCGTCGTCGGCCGTCCTGAATGCTCGGAAGCGACTCGCAGGGTGCGTGGGCTCGAACAGAACTACCCGCGTGCTCAGCGACACTCCCTTCGACTTCTTGAATCCATCGTCCGCGTCTTTTCCGCCCGCCGCTCGCATTCGGTCGGCTTCGCCGTCGGACTTGGCGATTTCCCAGACCCCCTTCAGGTACATGTGCCCTTGCTTCGGATCGACGCACTTCACGTTACCGAAGTTGTAAGAGAAGCAGGACTTACCGAAGTTGGTCTCCGCTGCCCACTGCGCGACGAGCGTACGGACGCCCTGCTCGGTGATCTCCGGCCAGTGTTTGCGGACGAGAGTCGCCACCTCGGCTGTCGACAGGGTCGTCGTCCTGACGCCGATCTCCGACGGCAGGTTCGTATAGGTCTTCCACTGTCCGTCATCGCGCGACGGCGTGGGGGATGGTGCTGGAGGTACCGGAGCGGGACGTCCTCCGAGCGCCGCGACAAGCGCGGCCTTCGTGGCCGGCCCCACGACTCCGTCCGCAGTCAGGCCGCGACGTGCCTGGAACTCGCGTACAGCGCGCTCCGTGTTGGGGCCGAACGCACCATCCACGCCGATGCTACTCCCGAGCGCCGCCAGCGCGCGCTGCAACGTAGCAACCGCATCGCCGCTGCTACCACGCTGCATCGTCGGCCCGAAGACGAGAGTTGCGACCTCCTTCAACCGGTCGGCGAGCCCCGTCCCGCTCGTTTCGCTGTCGATGTAACGTTCGAACGTTGCCAAGAGGCCCGTCGGCCCCTCGCGCTGGGAGAATAGCTCGCGGGCTCCGACACCCGCGTAGAACGCCTCGCCCGAGGTCCCGTCTTCCCATTCTCGATCGGGCGATCCTGCGGAGGGAACCAGATCGAGGTGGAAGTGCAGGATCAAGGGAGCCGGCCCGTGCCAGTTCAATCCCGTGACCTGCTGGGTCTTCGACCTCGTCGGGTCGCCGACGAAGATGACGTTCGCCCTTCCTGTTTCGGTATTGATCGCATTCGCGACGGCGAAGTCGTTGTAGATGATGCGCCACTGCGCTTGCAGGGCCGCGGCGGCCTCGTTCACTGCACGCAGAAAATCGATTGCGCTCTGGCGTGGATAAAACCCGCGATCATCGCGACCTCGCAGCTCGAGATCGAGCGAATAGCCGCGATTCCTGAATTTGCCTCCGCCATGATTGACATAGTTGGATACGCTGAGGGGCGCGGCATATCGCCGGCGCAGCTCCTCGACGAAGCGCACCATGATGGGCGCAACAGGCGCCTTGTCGCTTTCGATGATCCCTTTGTCGCTCGTCAGCGCCACCGTATACGAGGGCGGCTCGAATCCGACGAGCGGCTTGACGTTGGCGGCCCGCTCGGTCGCGAATCGCATTTGCTCTTCGCGACTGATCATCCACGCGCGACGGACCGCATCCTCGACGAATCGGCGCCCATAACGGAGCCGCGCACCGGTAAGCGTGTCCTCGTAGTCACGTCGAAGCGATTCGCGCTTCATCGCGGCATCGAGCTTGCCGTTCGCACGCCGCGACCATTCGTTGGCAAGCCTGGTGATGAAGTCGTCGAGGCTCTCGCGATCCGCCGGGGTCGGGGCAGGAGCCGGCGGCGTGGGGGCAGGCCCCGGCGGCGACGGTGGGAGGACCGATCGCTTGCCGACGGCCGCCGCGAGGGCGGCCTTCGTCTGAGGTCCAACGACGCCGTCTGCCGTCAGGCCCGACCGAGACTGGAACGTGCGAACGGCACTCTCGGTGTTGGGCCCGAAGCTACCATCCACCGCCAGGTCGTACCCGAGGGTCACGAGCGTGCGCTGGAGGGTGGCGACGCCTGCGCCGCTATCTCCTCGGCCGAGGGTCGGCCCGAGCACGAACGAGGCAACGCCTTTCACCCGATCCGCCAAGCTGGTGCCGGGACCAGCTTCGTTCTCGAGCAAACCTTCGAGCGTGGCAACGTCCGTGGCGGCCCGTTCGTTCTCACGCGCGTACAGCGATTCCGTCGCCGCGGACTCACCCCAGGGGCTCCGTTCGGACCACCCCGGGCGATACACCTCGAACGCCCCCTCCTCTTCGCTCGCCGAAAGCTCGTTCCAACCGGCCTCCGAGTTTTCCGGCTCGAACCATTCGCTCTCGTAGGCTGGTCGGCCCATCCATGCGCCGTCGGCGCCTGGCGATTCGAGGTCGAGCCAGGCCAGCTCCTCGCCGTTCACTCGATCTTCCGCGAACGGCGACTCGAGCTCGCCTGAGGAAGGCCCCGCGTAAAACCGAGATTCGTCTTCGAGCGCTTCGGCGAACGGGACCTCGAGTCCGAGCGCATCGAACTCGCTTCTCATCGGGCTGGCCATGGCATCACCTCTTCGTTTCCGTTGCCATCCTCAACGCGCAGCAGCCGCCGTGAGCGCAGCCAGCTGGCGTCGATTCACCTCGACGGGCTTGGCGCGCACCTTGAGATCCTTGCCAGTGGCTGCGGCCCATTCGGTGATGAGGCGTCGAGTTTCGTTGCCGAGTGGCTGCGCCAAAGCACTCGTTGACGGAGGGACGGTGAGGTACAGCACCCACGCGAGCCCCGGCTCCGACACGAGGCCGGCTTCGATCGTCCGCAGCAGCAGCGACAGGTCGGAGCACATCGCAAAAAGCGCGGCCGATCGGCTGTGTGCCGCCAAGCCGACCCTCTCGCCGATGAGTCGAAGGCGATCTGCTGCGTTTGTCGCCGTCGCCTTCAAATCGGTGACGACGGAGGTATCCGCGCTGAGCGTCAGCTCAATCCAGCCGAGGACCGTCGCGGCTGCGAGCTCCTCGCGGGCCAGCATCTGCTGCTGCCGGCGAGATCGGAGAACGAACTGAAGCTCCTGGGCGATCCGATAGATGCGATCGTCGTCGGACGCGTTGACGCCCGACATGTTCCGCACGTTGGTAATCGCCTGCCACAACTCGAAGAGCAGCTCTTCGAACAAGCCGACGAACCCCATGTTGGCCGCATTTGCCTTGTCGTACGTCGGAGGTCGGTTGTCCTCGGTGCCGAATGCCAAATCGAGTCCGAAGAAGCGCCAATAGGCATTCCGCCGGACCGACTCGGAGTCCGGGCGAATCGCGCTCGTGGAGAGCCAGGGCGACATCGGGTTCGCCGCTCCGAAGAGAAGCGCTTCGGTGGCGTCGAGCCATCGCTGCGTCTCGATCGTCGGAATGCCGAGCCCTTCACCGGACCGGTATTCGCGGAGGACGCGACGAAAGATCTGCACCGCTCGGCTATTCTCGAGAACGTAGCTGTACCCGAGGTGATCCCACGCCGGAATTCCGTTAGGGGCAGGGGCGTAGGTATTGAACGCGCCTGTCGCTAGCAACTTGGTCCGCGCCCCCTGACTGGTTGGTGCGAACGCGTTCCAGACCTGCTCCATGTGGAGCATCAAATCGAATGGGTCGGCGGAGAGGACCTGCGTTGCCGCCGCCTCCTTCGACATGCCCGGTGCCAGTCCCATCATGCGCTGTATGAGCTGCTGGATCATGGCTTCACGCTCACTTGCTGCGCCTGCGCAGCGGCTTGAACCGTCCGCGAGTCCCGATCGACGAGCGCTCCGATGAACGGAACCCCGTCGTCCCCGGAGAGCGCCCCGACACCTGTCCAATCGGGCCGAGCCAAGGAGCTACGGAGGGCACCCAAACGATCGATCGCGGCCGGCAGCAGCTTCGCGCGTTGGGGTGCCATATCCCGCAGCGGCTCGAGCTGGGCGGAGAGTCCTGCGAGTGTCGACGCGACGCTGCCGTCGACGGCGCCCCCATCGAAGCGCCTGATGACTCCCTCGAGTTCGTTCAGCCGCCGTTTAAGCTCGGCGATCGTTTCGTGTTCACGATCGTGACGGTCGTTCGGAGGCGACATGGCGATGTTCCTTTCATGCAGCTCGGGCTTCGGTCGTCAGCCACGCACGTGCTCGATCAATCCACGTCGTCGCGGCTTCTGGATGTTCGGCTTCGCGCAGGCCGGCAAGCGCGACGATCCGAATTCCTTCGGTGATGCGCCAATGCGACGAGGTCCAGAGTGCAGGTCCTGCTGCGCGCTCCAGCTCGGACAATGCCGCTGGCGACACGCGCAGCGGATCGAGCACGTCGGTCATGGGCCTCCCGCGCAGCGCCGGCACCGGTGCCGAGAGGCAGGCGGCGGCAATCCGTGGCATGGCCTCCATCGAACGAGTCAGCAGGGCTTGAAGACTCGGATCGACCGCCGTCGTCGGATGGCGCGTCTCCATCGCTTGTTGGAGGCGATCCCACGGACCGTTCGCGCCAAAGCACGACCTCGCGAAGGCACACCCAAGTGCCGTCCGCAGCCAGCCAATGGGATGAGGATCACCGAGCGGCCAGCGGAGGATCGTCTCGGTGTCGCCTACGACGTCGTAGAGCGCCGCGACCGAGGCGTAACCGGTGTGGAGGAAGGAAAAGACGTCCGCCGTGATCTCCGACGCCCATGGCGTCCACATGGCGCGCAGCTCCGGGTCGTTCCCGACGGCGCGCGCGATCGCTTCTCGTACCGAAGGAACCCAGCCGGTGAGGAACGCGACCTGATGCCCGGTCTCGTGAAAGAGCGACGTCGGACGATAGAGGTTGTGTCGCACGATCTTGATCGCGGCGACGGGCATGACCATTCCGGGCGCCCAGAGCCGAACCCCTGCACGAAGGATCGAGGCGCCGGTGCCCTTGTCCTGGTAGACGAGGACCTTCGGAACAGGCTTTCTGGCCCGCTGCAGCACGGCAGTCATGCTCGCGACCGCCAGCCGATCCAGCGTCGTGAGCGCCGTTCGAAGCACCGGGCTCGTGCGCGAGTTCACGGCATCGCCGAGGAAGTCGAGCGTGGTGTCGACTTGAACGTAGCGACGGCGAAACCGTTGCACGGCCGCAGAGGCCTGCGCGATTGCCGAGGGATCGCGTCGCGCCGTGGCTACGAGCTTGGCTGTCGCGTCGCCGAACGAGATCAGGTCCTCGACGGTGGCGTTGATCTGCCGTCGCAACGGGGCGCCGATGTCCGCCTCGACCGAGCGCCAAGCTTCGAGCGAGGCGAACTCCTCGGCGTCACGGAACGTTCGAGCGGCGGCAAGCCAATGCGCGATTTGGCGCTCGAGGTCGGCCGCCACGAGATGCTGATGCAGCGAGGTTGTCTCGGTCATCGTCGATGGCGGCCGGGATCGACGGTGATGGAAATCGTCGGCGTACCGCGGAGGGCGCTCAAGATCGCCGCCGGATTCGAGCCGCCGCGAAGAGCGCTTGCTCCCTGCCCGAGGAGATCCAGGCCCGGTACCGACGTCAGCCGCACGCGAATCGTGACGCCGGCATCGGGATGAGCAGCCGCCCGCGCGAACGCTTCTCCGTTGGTCCGAGCCCACGTTGCCAACGCAGGAAGAACCCAGGCTCGGAGCCGCCGGCGCAGTGCGATGACGAGCTCCTGAGAAAGCACGCGGCCCGGCGTGAGGGCGAGATCTTCGAAAGACTCGCCGTCCTCGCGCGCGATCCGCATCCGACTCTGCTGACCGGCCGCGGAACGCTTCATCGACGCGTAGAGATCGGTCAGGGTTTGCAGCAAGGCCGGCGCCCCGCGCCCCTGTCGGATCAACGGGACGATGCTCTGCGCATCGGCCTCGGACAGATAGAACCCGACCGTGATGCGCGAGCGGCGGAGATCGATTTTCGTCCAGGCACGGCTCGGAGCAACGCGCGCCACGACCGCGCGAGCGCTCGTCCCCGGCGGCAACGCGAGCGCGCCCGCCGCTCCCATCGGCTCCAACGCGTAGAAGCGTTGCCCGACAGCGATTCGGTGTCGCGACCTTAGATACTTCGCAGGAACCGCCACGCCCAGGCGCGGCTCCCGTAGCAACAGGCCTGCCGCTCCCGGGGTCAAGGGATGGACGTTGTTGGTGGTGACGTAGCCGCGACCGGAGGCAGTCCGGTCCATGCGAACCATCCGCGGCAACGTCGTTCCCGGAGCCGCTTGATAGATGTGCAGCCGAGCACGAATCGGAAAGGTTACCCCTGCAGCGCGCAGCACCGCTCCGAGGGTCGAGCCGCCGAACGTGGGCAGCGTGTCCGCGATTTGCGCAGTCACTTCGACTTCCGGAATGCGACTGTATTTGCGATACGTCCGAACACTGCGCGGTCGGCGCGCGACGAACGTCCCACCGAGCGACGTTGCCTGCTGGAGTTTTGGCCGCACGAAACGCGGAGGGAAGTGGCTCGCCACGGCCTCGCCGAACGCCTCCGCCGTCGCGAGCTGCATGAGGTCTTCGTTCTCGAAGACATACTCCTCGCTCTCGGCGAGTCGACGCACCGTGTCCTCCACGACACTCGCGAGCGCAATCGGTCCGGCTTCGTTCGAAGCCAATTCGTCCGCCTCGCTCTCCAGCGTGATGAGGCGCAGGCCGGTGTCGACGATGGCGTTCGAGAGCGGCTGCGACAGCTTCGGCCCGACCCATCGACGAATCAGCTGTCCGATGTACCGTGCGAGGAAACCGACCACTTTCGGCCGGCCAACGAGCTGAATGCCGAGGCGCAGCGCTCCGAGCAGTGCAGGAACGAACTGCTCGACGGCAGGGGCAACGTCCTCCTCGTCGCCCGCGTTGCGAAGTCGATCGATCAGTACTCCGCGCGCTTCGGCGAGAACCTCGAGCTCGCGGCTCTCGATCCCTTCCTCGCCGTCGTACCCCTCCCCGCTCGAACCGTAACCGTCGTAGGATTCGTGCTCGATTTCTCCGATCCTGTCGCCGCTCATCGCCTCCGCGAGCGCAAGATCGAACGATTCGGCGAGAGCTTCGACGTCGGTGCGATTCGCCGGCGACGACGCCTCATCGTCGAGACTCTCCTCCTCGCCGGCTTCGAGAGAAATACGACTCGCGAGCGTCCGCGCAGCAGGCTGAAGCGCCGCGGGGAGCCGCCCGATCGCGAACGACAGAACGCGACGAAGAAGCGGATTGACCAAGCCACGTAGACGCTGCAGGACCGGTCCGAGGAGCGCGCCCGCCACCTTGCCCACGCCCTTGACGACGTTCTTGGCCGTGTTGGCCACGAACTTGACGGCCTTCTTCGCCTTGCGAACGAGCGAACCGATGAACTCTTCGCCGGCCGGCGTGAGCTCGGACGTCCGAGGATCGAGGCGCTCGAGCACCTCGTCGAGTTGGTCGTTCGAGAGGGCCTCGACATCCATGCCCTCGAGAGCAGACTCGAGCCCCTGCACGTACTGGTTGGCCTCGAAGCGGACCGCCGAGAGGTGGGCATCGGCGTAGCGCTCGCGCTCGGGACCGGAGGAGGGCAACTCGTTGTCGAACCGATCGGCGACAGCCTGTTCCGTCTCCTCGGCCAGATAGGCAATGGCCTCGTCGAAGGATTCGTCATGGAGCTCGGCGACAGCCTCGGCGATCATTCGATCGGATTCGGTGACGGGTCGCTGCACCTCGTCGGCGAACGGCGTCAGGCTCTCGTTCCAGGGCTGGAATCCGAGCGCTCCGAATGAACCATTCTCCGCTTCGGCCGTTGTCTCGGCGAAAGGTCCTTGCGAAGGCCGCCCATCCCACTCGAGCACGCGCGCGTCCTGGATCATCGTCACGACGCCACCCCGCGATCGGGTGCGCCGGCCCCACGGTCGTCTTTCATCGGTCCCCCCGAACGACTCACGCACCAACGCGAGCCACCCGCGCCAACAACACTCGTTACCGACGAGGTTGTCCATGTGTTTCGTTGCCGCATTCGGCAAGTCGCGTCATCGCTATTGCGAACCGCGAACTTGGAACGACGAAAATCCAATTCGGTAATCGCAACTTCCGTCACACGTTGCAGAACACGACAACCGTAACGAACGACCGGCGCGCGAAATCAGAGCGTCACGACCGGATGTCGACGTCACGGTCGCGGGCAACGACGCACTCGTCGTCGACGAACACGCCATCGAGAGTCCTCAGTACGCAAAACGCAGTCCGATCCGGCGGTGCTCACGATCGAAGGGACAGGTCATCTTCATCGCTCGAAGCGCCTTCTCCATGCACTCACGCACGGTGCCGCCGCCGACCGCTCGGCCACGTGCATCTCGAGAAGCGCAAAGGGCGCCATCTCGATTCCGCTCTTCGGATCGTCGCACGCTCCGCGGCAGGTCGCGCGACGACGACGAGCGCGGCCGAAGACGCGAGGAGAAAGCAACCACGGAGCATTCCGGAGGCTCTGCCTTTCCAGCTCTCCGCTCGACGCGAGCGCGGCCGTCCGTCCGCTCGTTCGGGCGTGACGAGCGAGTTGACCGTCGTGCGCGAGGTAAGCAAAGATCTCGGATCTCTTGGATCTCTTCATTCGTCTCGACGCGTGGCTTTCGGCCTTCATTTTTGCCGGCCTGATGATCGTTGGCTGGTTCGCCGGCTCATTGGCGAGGACGCCGCGTCTCGCAGAGAGCACGCCGTCCACCCGTATCGAAGACGCGAGCCTCGCGCTCTTCGGCCTCTTGCTCGCCTTCTGTTTCTCGGGCGCTGCAAGCCGCTACGAGGCGCGGAAGGAACTCCTTCGAGACGACGCGATTGCCATCGGCGAACTGGCGACCGTTGGCTCCGCCCTCGAGGAGCCTGATCGCCACGAGTTGACTCGGGAGATCCGCTCGTACGTCGAACAGCGGCTCACGTTCGGACCGATGCGCCTGGACGATCCGAAGATGGCGCAGGTGATCCGCGAAGGGCAAGACGCTCAGGCGCGCATCTGGACGGTCGTGAAGCACGTCATCGCCAACAAAAACACACCCACGATCCATGCGCCGCTCGTCAATGCCTACAACGGCGTGACAGCTGCCCATGACAAGCGCCTCCACGGCGTACGCAACCAGGTCTCCGGAAGCATCGTGCTGATGCTCGTCCTCTTCGGGGTGTTCACCACCTTCACCATGGGACGATTGCACGACCGGCACGAGGAGAAGGCCACCAGCCGTCTCCGCATCGGAGCCTACGTGTCCCTCGTCGCCCTCGTCTTCGCCGTCACGATCGATCTCGAGCAGCCGCGGCGAGGTCTCCTCCTCGTATCGCAAGCGCCCATGGCGGAGCTGCTCACGTCGTTGAAAGACGCCAGCCCCTAACGAAGCGGGCGCCCTCGCCGACCGACTCGGTCACGGTCCGGAATCCGGCACTTCATTGACGATTTTCGTTTCTCGAGGGCGAGGATGGATCCGACGTCGCGACGGAATAACATCGAGGGCCATGGCCTACTTCGACCAGTTCCTCGAGGTGCATTCTCTCACCACCGAGCGCGCCTTCACCGCTGCCGAACTCTCCGCAATGAAGAACGCAGGCGTACCCGAGGTGACGGTCGGCCTGCTCGAACGCTTCGGCTTCGCCAATGCGAGCCAGCGCTATTTCACGGTCAATCCGCTCGAGCACGCGGCGCTCCTCGATGCGTGGGGTGTCGACTCGACGCGCTGCTTCGTCTTCATGCGTAGTGCCCTCGGCGCGCTGTTCGCCTCGATGGACGACGACAAAATCCTCTGCCTCGACGCGCAGCAGGGCGTCTCGAACGTCGTCGAGGGCGAGATCGCGCCGCTCTACGTGGCGATGGACATGTTCAGCCTCAACAACTTACTCGACGAAAAGGGCGCCGCGCCGCCGGCTCGGTCGCAGATGGTCACCCTCACTCCGCCCTTGTCGAAGGCCAAGGTGTTCGACAAGTGCAAAACCGAGGTGGTCGACTTCGTCGAGGAGTCGATGCGGCTCGCCGAGCTCCGCCAGGGCAAGCTCAAATCGTACGAAGGAGTTCCGAAACGCAAAGCGGCTCCCGGGCAGGCCAAGGCTACGCCGCACGCGAGCGCCAACCCGAAAGACCAGAGTGCCGCGACGAAGGTCGAGGGCATTCGCTTTCCGGATCGGGCGCTTCAGCTGTTCGTGGTGGCGAACCTCTGGAAGCAGGGCCTGCTCGGCGAAGATGTCATCACCGAGGCGCTCGAGCCCATCGGCAACCGCGGAGACGATCTCGACGAAGACGAGAAGATCGACGCGGCGCTCGAGGCCCTCTCCCAGTTGCCACTTCCTTCCAAGGTCACGAGCAAGCTCGACTCGCTCGCCTTCGTCCTCGACTTCGAGATCTTCTTCGAACGGCTCATCGGTGTCGAGACGGGCGGCGAAGCCGACTACAAGGACCTTCGGTCCCTCGATGGAATCTCGGCGCTCGCGAAGCTCGAGTCCCTCGACCTGCGCAATCTCTCGCTGCCCTACGGCCCCGAGCTGGACCTCGCTCCGCTCGCGAAGCACCCCGCGTTGAAGACCATCATGCTCGGCGTCGGAGCAATCAAATCCGTGAAGTCGCTGGCCACGATCTCGACGCTCGAACGACTCGGCGTACCGCACGGCATCGACGTGCCTCCGGACCTGCCGAAGAAGCTGGCGCCGCTCGTCGTGCGCGTCGACGATTGCGGATGACGGCCGCCGCGCCCGTCTTTCAACGGCTGCGTTTCGAACGTACTGCCTGCCGGGCGCTCGCACGGTAGCCGTCGAAAGCAGCCGCGATGGCCTCGCTCACGGCGCGCACGGCACGTACGCGCCGCCGGTCTTCGTGGCTGACGAGATAGACCGAATAGAAGCGAGCGTGGTTGGCGCAGACGCGGACGAGGCCCGGATCCGCGTCGCCGACGTACGAAGGCAGCTCCGCCACGCCGAGCCCATCGCGTGCCGCACGAAGGAGTGCGCTGCCGCTATTGGTCTGAAGGACGTTCCGCCCGGGGCGAGCATCGAGCCCCGCGAGCGTGAAGTTCGAGGATGCCTCGCGAGCGGCGGTGTACGCGAGCACGTCGTGTCCGCGAAAATCCGAAGCGGGCATGCCGCGCGCAGCGACATAGGCGGGCGATGCATACGCGCGCATGGCGAAGTCGGCCACCTTCCGCGCAACCAGGCGTCGGTGCGTAGGGCGAACGAGCCGGACGGCAATGTCCGCCTCGCCTCGGAGAAGATTCACTCTCGCCCATGCCGTCTGGAGGTCGACGTTCACGTTCGGTTTCCGTGCGCGAAGGGTCGCAAGTGCTGGAATCACGAAGTGCTCGGCCAGGCTGTCGGTCGTCGCGACACGCACGTTCTCCACGGCGCCCGCCTCGTCGCTGCGCGCCGCAATCTCGAAGTCGCCGGCCGCGTCGGCCATCGTCTCGGCGGCGCCGATGACGCGCCTTCCGACCTCCGTGGGCGAAAACCCGGTCGGCGCCCGCTCGAGGAGCGTCTGCCCTACCGATTCCTCGAGCGACGCGAGACGGCGACCGACCGTGGTCTGGTCGACGCCCAACGACCGCGCTGCGGAGGCCAGCGTGCCTGCACGGGTCACGGCGAGAAAGAAGCGAACGTCGTCCCAGTCCATCGGCATGGCCATGCGTTTCTGCAGCATGCCATGCGCATCCATGCATGGCACGCGCGACGGGAAGCCGCGAAGATCGGTCCATGAACGACCTGACGCGCATGGAGTTCTGGTCCGCCGATCGGCGCCCGGCGGCGATACGGCCAGCTGGAGAGTTTGCGGCCATCGTCACCTCCGACCGGCTGCCGGACGCGGTCGACGCGGTCCTCGAGACGGGTGGACGCGTCGTCGCCGCGCTCCAGAACGACGAGCTGATCGGCTACGCGAGCATCGTACGGCCGAGCCCCGTTCGCTGGATGGGTCGCCTGCTCGCGCGCCGATGGGACGACCTCGACGGTCTGGTCGAGCTCGGCGCACTCGAGGTCGCGCGCGCCTATCGTGGAAAAGGTCTCGGTTCTCGGATCGCGAGCGCGATCGTCGAAGACAAGCGACTCGAGGAAGCCGTGCTGTTCGGGATCGGGGTGGTGCACCACTGGGATTTGCGCTGGTCTTCGAGATCTCCGCTCGCCCATCGCCGGGTCCTCTCGGCCACGGTTCGCCACGCAGGGATGAGCTCGTGGCCGACCGACGATCCGGAGATCACGATGCATCCTGCGAATGCGCTGTTCGCCCGCGTCGGACCGCGCGTCGCCCCGTCCTTGCGGGAAGCATTCGAGGGTAAGCTCCAAGGTCGAAACGCATGCTGAAGCTGGAATTTTGGTTCGAGTTCGCGAGCCCTTACTCGTACCTGGCGGCGGTCCGCATCGGCGATCTCGGGCGCGCGGCAGGTGTGGAGGTCGTCTGGCGGCCGTTCATCCTTGGACCGATCTTCGCCGATCGCGGATGGACGACCTCGCCATTCAACCTCTACCCGGACAAGGGCCAATACATGTGGCGCGACGTCGAGCGCGAAGCCGAGCACCAGGGCGTGCCGTTCGAGCGCCCGTCGATCTTTCCCGTACGGTCCGTGCTCGCTGCGCGCGTCGCGCTCCTCGGCGTCGAAGAGGGATTCGTCGAGGGCTTCGCGCGAGAGGCGTTCCGTGCGCATTTCGTACGCGACGAGGACCTGGGGAGCGAGGAGGTGATCGACTCGACGCTCGCCGCGATCGGACTCGAAGGCTCCACCGTGCGGGCACGCGCGTGCGGACCGGCGATGAAGGACAAGCTACGCGAGAGCGTCGATCGGGCGCGAAGCCTGGGGATCTTCGGCGCCCCGTCGTTCGTGGTCGGGCGCGAGCTCTTCTGGGGAAACGATCGTCTCGAGCGCGCGATCGAATTCGCTCTCTCGCAACGTGACGTCAGCGGATGACGGGCGCAACGACCGTGTTCAAGGGGCGGCTGCCCATTCCTGCTGCATAGCCGTAACTCGCGAAGTCGCCCGTCCCCCAGACCGTGACGGAGAAGGGCCCATCGCTCTTTGCCTCGTGCCGACCGAGACTGCATTCGCCGCGCGGGAACGTCGCGTTCACCCCACGCGCAGTAAGAACGACCCACGCAAATTCGTATTCGCCCGAGGTACCGAGCGGCTGAAAGCCTTCGAGCTCGCCCGCGCAGTCGAGCTCCACGGGGAGAAAGCCGCGCGCCGTCTTGCGCCGCACCACCGTGAGCGACGTCTCCGGATAGGTGTAGTCCGCAAAGAAGACGTAGTGATCGAGAAACTGCTCGGAGGGCACGACATTGACGAAGTCGGGGTCGCCGCTCGTCGAGCCTGAAGTCGAGGCACCGCCGTTCACGACGTGCGTCGTGTTGAACAGGCCGCCCGTCATGTACACGCCCGCATAGAACGGATGGTCGCTGTCCTGACTCTTCACCGTCACGAGGCTCGCCGAAATGAAGTTGACGACCTGGCCCGCGGAGAGCCATTCGGGCGCGCCCGCCGGCGGCGCTGGATCATACGTAAGCTTCGTATTGTCGACCGCCCCCACGAGGCGATAAGGAACGTATTCGCGGGCCTCCACGCCGCCGTGGCTGTCGATGCGCGGCCGAAACGGCACGAGCGCGTAGTCACTTCCCCACTGCGAGAGAGGCGGGATTTGCTGCTGGAGCGTATCGCAGGCCGCGAAACCGGATGGAATGTAGACACACTCCGTTCCACCGAACATGCCAATCGGCTTGTTCGACTCGATGGGACTCCCGGTCAACTCCCCGACTTGGGAAAGTTGAAGAACCTGTCCACGCGACAAGATCCAGGTCTGAGGAACGTTCGCCCCCGCCCCGGCGACGCCGGCACCTTCGGCCACGTCCGCCACGGGGAGCATACGAACGCGCGTATCGTCTTCGTTCGCGACGATCTGGAGTGTGGTCTTCGCGTCAGGTCCGGCGACGCCCGAACCGGCCTTCATGACCTTGCCGGCGCTCACGGCGACATAGTTCGTTCCCCACGATGAAACCGGCAAGAGGAGCGTGGCGGACGGGATGTACGAGGGCGAGCCACCATACGGGAAGATCGAATATGCGCTCACCGGAGCGCTCGTCTTCAGACGAAATGCCTTGGTCAGCGCCGTCGCATGATCGAGCGGGTCGCGCGCGAGGGCCGCCGTGGCAACGCTCGGACAGGCAATATACGGACTATCGCCACTGCGCGATTCCTTCGGCCCTTGCGACAGAAAGACAATCGCGACCTCGCCGGCCGGCAAAGGACCGGCGAGCGGCGTGTAGATCGTGCGCCCGACGCTGTCGTTTCGCGCCGTGAAGAGGGAGTTCCCGAGTGCTAGCGGATCAGAGCCGAAATCGGCCTCGATGGTCACCGGCTGGTCCCACGTGTTGGCGATCATCGCGGCGAAACAGGAGCCATGACCGTACGTCCCGTCTTCGGGAGGAAGGGTCCAGAACGAGCAGCCCACCGATCCTTTCGACATCTCGGCGCTCGCGCACGCGTCGACGCACTGGCCATTTCCACAGCCCTGGCCTGGCCCGCATTCCTGGAGAACGACCTCGCCGTCACTGCAGCCGTCGAGGACCTTCTTCAAGTCACGGGAACATCGGAATTGATGGCACGTCGAGTCTCCCCCTTCCGAGGCGATGGTCGGCGGAGCGTCGTCGACGAAGGGCCGCTCGGACGAGGAGCAAGCAGCAACGGTCACCATGGGCACGACGAAGGCGCCTAGCGCCGCGGCGATGGCGCTCGACCGGGCGCGGGCGTGAGAATTGGTCGTGTGCGTTCGCTCGTTCATCATGGGTGCCTTCATCGGAACGTGACCTGCGAGGGCTGCGGATGGCGGAGACCGTCACGAGTCTGCCCTCCGAGCTCGCCGTACTCGTTGCTCCCCCAACACTTCACGGCGCCGCCTTGGACGAGGGCGCACGCGGATCCATCGCTCGTGACGACGTGGACGACGTGATCGGCCAAGCTGATGACGGGTCGGAACGCGGACCGCGGCGCACCGCTGTCTCCGCGCCCGAGCTGACCATGGCGGTCGTCTCCGCAGCATTGAACGGTGCCATCCGTCATGCGCGCGCAGGTGTTGCTTCGCGAGACCGAGATCTGTTGCCCGCGGGCATCATTGCTCGGGGGCGCGAGCCTGGGCTCCTGCTCCGAGTCCGGGAGGCCGGTGCAGAGCGCTTGCGCGGTATTCGCTCCCCAGCAGTAGACGGTGCCTTGGCTGACGCCGCATCCGTGCAGCTCACCGACGGCGAAGTCGCTCACGGACGGAAGCGCGGGCAAACTCGAGGGGACGCGGTCCACCTTGACCGACGCCTGACGGCCTTCGACGGCCCCCCAATTGAGCAGCACGCCTTCGGCGGTGAGGCCATAGCCCGTCTTCTGCGTCGCGCCGGCCCGGAGAACGCGATACGCGCCCAAGTCCGCGGGGCAGGACCGCCGACGGCGTCGCTGCCGGACCTCGCGAGCTGCTGCGTGCCGTTCGATCCCCAGCACCAAAGCTCCCCATCGACCAACGCGCAGGCGCTCGCAAGGCCGACGTCGACGCGAGACGCGGCGCGCGTCAACGCGACCGTGGCAGGCGTCGAATGCGAATCCGAGTCGACGAGCGCCGGCGATGCCTGCAGGCCCAGAAGGCCGCTCGCATTGCTTCCCCAACACCGCACCTCGCCCGTGAACGAGCGCGCGCACGTCGTCTCCCCTGCCGCGCTGAGCTGCGTGATGCCTTCGAGCCCCACGACCTTCACCGGACCGAGCGCTCCGGCATCGTCGCCGGGGCCGCCTCCGAGTTTTCCGCGGGCATCGTCACCCCAGCACTGCACCGTTCCATCGGCCAAACGCGCGCAAAAATGATGGCTCCCTGCGACGAGCTCGACGGCGCACGGCTGCTCGGTGCACACGACCGGCTCGGCCGAACCGTCGTACGGCACGAACG
This sequence comes from Labilithrix luteola, assembly GCF_001263205.1. GTDB lineage: Bacteria > Myxococcota_A > Polyangia > Polyangiales > Polyangiaceae > Labilithrix > Labilithrix luteola. Next base: position 6,483,964 of record NZ_CP012333.1, on the reverse strand, counting down.
CGTCGTCGGTGGCATCCGGTGCGGGTCGCGACGCCTCCGGGAGATGCGCGACGGAGTCCGCCATGGCATCCGTCGAATCGGGGTCCGCATCGGGACGCGGGTTACCGCCACTGCACGCTACGAGCCCCATCCATGCACCGAGCGCACTGCCGGCCACGAAGGGGAGACAGCGAAATCGCCTCACCGCACTCATACCGACCTCATTTGAACGATCGCAGTTGCTTGCGAATGGCAACGTTGTCGCCGACGAGCCACAGGTCTTCACCGGCGAGTCCCCACATCGAATAGAAGTCATTGGTGATCGGAAGCCCGTCGACGGAGATTCGTGGATATTCCCATCTGGCTCCGTGGAAGTGACGCAGTCGACCGTATTGGCCAGCCACGTAGAAGTCGTCGGTCGAGGTGCCCCACGCAGCGAAGTGGAAGAACGGCAACCGAGAGGAGGTGTCGCCCTTCCACGTCGACTGGCCGTTGCCGTCGCTCTTCCCCGTCCATACCGAGCCGGACTGCGAGAGAGCGAGCCATCCGAGGACGCAGAGATCGTCACCGAGCACCGTTCCGCCGGTGATCCCGTAGACGACGTCGTCATCGCTGTCGGGCGCGAGAGCCACGGCGGTCCAGCCGTCGCCTCCGCCGGCGTCGCCCCCACCGGCGTCGCCCCCCTGAGGCTTGTGAAGCACGAGCGCGGGGGGAAACGGATAGGTTTCCCATTGGTCGCCGCCAATCCACACCTCGCCTTGGCGCGTGCCCCAGACGTTGTCGAAGAGATAGTCCCTGTCCGAAACCGGATCGAGCGACCAAGCTTGTTCGGGATTCGTCGACGGTCCGGAATAGTGAAGAACGCGACTTCGATACACGAACGGCCAGACGTCGTAATCGGCGTGGCTCCCGACCGCCCAGACGTCGCGAGGGCCCGAGCCCCAGATCGACCGCACCGGAATGACTCCGTCGTTCTGCGGCGAGGCCGTCCAGGTGATGGCCGCAGAGCTCGGCCCCTCACCGTGGAAGAGGCCGTCCTCACCGCCTATCCATAGGTCCGTGGGGCTACTTCCCCAGACCGCGTAGAGTGCACCTGGCGTCGTGAACACGACCGACCAGGCCGCGCCGTCCCAACGGAGAACGTTCCCCTGCACGCTTTCGGGCAGGCCCGACGGATCGGAGCCGAGCGCTTCGAAACCGACGGCCCAAACGACGCCGTTCCCGTCGCCCCAGACGCCACGCAGGACTCGATGCTCGGGCAAGGACGTGCGGCAGAAGCCGTCGCTCGTACAGGACGAGGGAGCCTCGCCATCGCTCGGTGCAGCCACGTCCGCGGACGCGTCCGGAGCCGCTTGCTCGGTGCGGCCGCCATCGTGATCCTCGACCGGCGGAGGAGTAACGTCGACCGCGTTTTCGTCACTCTCCGCGCACGCGATCATCGGCACGAGCGCGCAGGCGAAGAGCCCCCACCATCGCATCGACTTCATTTCTGACCTCCCGTGGCGGGGCGCGGCGACTTGGGCCCGGTGAAGTGGAGCGCCACGCCTTTTCCAACGACCCAGACGTCGTCCGGAGCACTGCCCCAAACCGAGCGAAGGTCGGGTTTCACGCCGAGGGCCAGCGTCGTCGTCGCTCTCGTCCAGGTCGCTCCGTCGTAGTGAAGAATGGTACCGTAGTCGCCGACGACCCAGACGTCGTTCGGACCGCTCCCCCAAATCGCGTAAAGATGGCGATCCGTCGGCGACGGTACGACGCTCCACCGCGGATCGCCGGCCGAACGATGACGAATCGTCCCGTATTCTCCGACGGCCCAGACATCGTCTTTTCCGCTCCCCCAAACGCCGTGGAGAATGGCATTCGACTGCGTATCGACCTCGGTCCACGTGAGCTCGAAACCGCCGTCGGGGTCCGATGACGGCACTCCGCGATACGATTTGCCGTGGGTCGTCGAGTAATCCGGACCGTCATGTCCACCGACGGCCCAGACCTCGTTGGCGTCCGCCCCCCAAAGTCCCCGGATCGTCGGGGCGGGCGCCGTTTGGATTTGCGTACTGAGGAGCGCCTTCTTCCATGCCGCGCCACCGTCGGCCTGCGTGCTCCGCCACACCGTCGTCCATTGGACCGGATAGGGCGGGCCGGCTGGATAGCCCTCTCCGGCGATCCACACGTCGTCAGCCGACGTGCCCCACGCCGCCAGCGCGAACGTCTCGGTCCAAGTCACCGGGGACTCCGTGTAGTAGGGCGCGGAGAGCTCAGGCAAAGGTTGCCAGGTCGCAGTGCCGCCTTCGACGACTCCGTGGAGGACGAAGGAGCGCGACCCTGCAATCCAGACATCGTGCTCTCCACTTCCCCAGACGGCGAAGAGGCTCTGATACGTGTCGGACGCGACACGCGACCAGGCGGTCCCGTTCCACCGGAGAATCACGCCGCCCGTTCCGACAGCCCAGAAATTGTCCTTTCCGCTGCCCCACACACCGGTGAGCAGGTGACCGTCGGCCGGAACGGCAACGGTGCAGAACGCGGCTTGCTCGCAAGGCAAGGTGCGCGTCGTGCACTCCAAGGAAGCGTCGCCTTCGCAGTCATCCGCGGCGTCCACGCCGCCATCGATGTCGAGTTGTCCGGGAGGAACGATCGCAGAATCGACGTCGCTCGAGGTCGAGCTCGACGCAGGATCGGACTGCGCGCAGCTTGCGGACAGGGGCGCAGTGAATCCAAACGAGCACGTCAGGAGCGCAAAGGCGACACCGAGTTTCGATGGCAGCAAGCGTCGAAGATCATGCGTGGGATTCAATGGGTCTCTCCTGCATCGCAGCTCACCATCAGACACACGCCGTTGATGCACGGCTGCCCGGCCGCCGCGTCGCACGCATGCCCGCACGCCCCGCAGTCGCCGGTGCTCACGAGGAGATTCGTCTCGCAGCCGTCGGCGGGGGTCCGGTTGCAATCACCCCACCCTGGCTCGCAGGCTGTCCCGCAGACCCCGTCGATGCAGGTAGGCCACTGATGAGGACGCTGCATCATGTCGACGTACGGACAATCGTGATTGCAGGCTCCGCAATGCCCGAGATCCGTCGAGAGATCCGTGCAGGCGTGAACCGCATCGTGCTCGCACTCGGTCAGCCCTGATTTGCATCCACAGGAATATCCGCCATGAAAGAGACGGCATTGCTCATCGGCCTTGCAAGCGACGCTGCATTGCCCGCAATTCTCCGGATCCGGGGCGAGCAAGTTGATCTCGCACCCGTCGGACATCGTGCCATTGCAGTCCGTCCATTTCTCGTTCCCGTCATCGATGCATTTCGGCTGTCCGCAGGTCCCACCCACGCAGCCGAACCGCGTGTGGGCCGGTGGTGCTTTGCCGTCGGGCGGCGTGCAAACGTTCCCGCACCCGCCGCAATTCTTGTCGTCGCCCTGGGGATCGACGCACCGGCCGTTGCACTGAATCTTGCCATTCAGGCAGCCGCAAACGCCGGCGATGCACGCCACACCTTGCGGGCAGACATTTCCGCACGCGCCGCAGTTCGATTCGTCGGTGGTGACATCCGTCTCGCAGCCATCTTCGATGCGATCGTTGCAGTCTTTCAACTCTTGCGACTGACACGCCGCAATGCACTTTCCGTTCGTACACTGGGAGAGGAGATTGAGCTGATCGAACACCGGACAGACGTGGCCACACTCTCCGCAATTCTCGTTGTCCGACGAAAGGTCGATATCGCATTTGTAGCGGGAGCCCGGCCTCGAATCGTCGATGGCCGGGCACGTCGCAAAGGGAGACGGGCATTCCGTACCGATGCACGCGCGCAGCGGTTCGACCTCGGCCTCCTTGCCACCGTCGGACGGATCAGTGAAGGACGGAGTGGCTTCGGTGGCTCCCGCGTCGTGCGCACGACCGGGGCCGAGCGACGCCGGATTGGCGCACGACTGCACGGAGATGCCCGCGAGGGCAAAGGCCCACGCGAGACCGACGATTCGACGTTTCACGATGACTCTCCTTCGGACTCTCGAATGGATGCAAAGCGCCGGTGATGGCGCAGGGCAGCCTCAGTCTTCGGGCGGCGACGAGCTCGGGCCGTTCCCCCGTGGGCCGTCCGATGCCGCCGCCAGCACGACACCGACCCGTCGCGCGTAGGGCCCTTCACGATGCGTGGCTAGAAATCGGCGCCCCAACCGACGCGCCTCGTCGAGATGCCCTGCCTGCGCAAGCGCCTCGACGCGAAGCACCGTGACCTCCACGGTGAACGTACCTCGCGGAAACTCGCGATCGTAGGCGTCGAGGAGACGCAAGGTCGAGGCCGCATCACCACGCGTAAGCGCAGCGCGCGCAGCATCGACACGCGGGGTTTCGCGCACGAGCGTCTCCGCATCGGAGGCGACGTCGCTGGCGTTCATCGACGGCATGGCCGACGGTGCTTTGCTCGGCGAGCCCACGGTCACGGCCACACTCGGCAAGGATTCGGGGGTGATGGACGGCGCTTCGTTCTTGCGGTCGTCTGGCGCGGCCGCGGACGTCGCCGACGACGGTGTGTTCGGCGCCGGCGATGGCTGGTTCACGACGTTCGAAACAACGTCGCCGGTTGCGAGCGGCCCCTTGGCAGAGCGCCCGAAGGTGACGGCAGCGCCGCTTCCCGCGCCGACGACGAGGACGAGCAAGATGGCGTGAAGATACGAGCCGCCCGCGCTGCGGAGTGCACGAGCGACGCGCGCCATCGCCGTCGGAGGTGCCGCGATCGGACGTCGACCGAGCGCAGAGAGCATCTTGTCTCGTGCGCCCCGCCTCGCCGCGTCGGGCTTGGCAGCCTCGAGGAGCGCGCGTTCGGCATCGGTTGCGTCGCCGCGAAGGAGCGGCTCGAATTCGTGATTCGCCACGTCAGACTCCTGAGTCCCGTGCGTGAAGCCGTGCGACGGCCGTTCGGAAGTCCTCGCGCGCCCGGCGAAGACGTGAGCCCACCGTCCCCAGCGGCAATCCTAGGAGCTCGGCGATTTCGGTCACCGTGAGCTCCTCGAGCTCGAAGAGGACGAACACCGCGCGACGGTCTTCCGACATGCTCGCGAGGATGGCGTCGAGCCTGACGCGCGCTTGTGCACGGGCGACCTCCGCCTCGGCGGTCGGCGCGTCGATCGGCAGGTCCGAGGTTTCGGTGTCCTCGGCTTCGCGCTGGCGCGCGGTTGCGCGATCACGACGAACGTTCGCCGCGACGCGCATGACGATACCGAACACGAAGCTTCGCTCCTTGCTGGGCTCGATGTTCGGCAGCTTGTCGGCGATCACGAGAAACACCCGCTGCGCGGCGTCGTCGGTTTCGGGCGGCGCCACGCCGAGACGACGCAGCGATCGCCACACGAAGTCGTAGTGCTCGACCGCGAGACGCTGCAGTCGTGCCTCGAGCTCGGGATCGCGCGCGATCGCCTCCTCGGGCGACACGTCTTTCGCGAGCTTGGCTGTCTCTAGGGCAAACACGGGGCGCTTCCAGAGTCAGCGATGTCGGCGGCCCCCCGAATGATCCCGGAAACGGACAGCGCGCCGTCCGATTTCGTGCCGCCTGCTGACGCCACGCGCGAAAAGCTCTGCCGCAGGACGGGAGGCTCACGGAAAGTGGCCGACAATCGCCGTGCCTGCGAAGGGCACCACTGCGGGCGCCTCGTAGACGAGCGTGGACGGCTCGAAGAAGAGCTCGTTTCGCAAGAAAGGGACGCGCGCTCCGACCGCGAGGTCGAACGACAGCGCGCGCAGGGGTCGCCAGGAGAGCCGCGCAGAGAGCCCTCCGGTCAGCCAGAAGCGCGACCGCTCGCGAGACGGCAAGGGATCCACGACCACCGCATCGAGTGAACCGATCTCGACGTTCGCGCAACCGCCGGCCGCCATCTTCGCGAAGCCAACGAAGTCGGCACACACATCGACCGTGGCCGCATTCCAGCGAACGCTCGCGACGCCTTCGTTCGACGCCACATCGGCCCGAAAGCTCCGTTCGAAGCCGAGTCGAACGAACGGCTCGAAACGCAGCGGAAAAAGGAGCTCCACGAAGATCTTTGGACTCACGACCGTCGCTCGATTCAACGAGAGCTCGAGGCCGGTGCCGAAGGCCACCGCGATCCGTGACGGCGCTCGCGGCTGCGAAGAGCGAGCGGGCGCACTCGAAGTCTTCGGCCGACGGGCAAGAGGCGGGTGCAAGGTCGTGTCGGCGCGCGCTTCGGTTGCGGGTGACGGTGGCTCGGCCGAGGCGGGAGGCGCGACGGCCGGAGCTTCGTTCGCCGGCATCTCCCGCTCGTCGAGCCCGATGGAGGCCATGACGGCGAGCGCTGCGAGGACGCGTTCGCAAGACACCGACGAGGCTTGACGCTCGGCTCGTTCACCCCCGACCGACAGGGTGACCGTGCCTCGACTCACCCCTTCACGTCGCTCGACGCGAACGTCGATGCTCACGGCGGGCTCTCCTTCGGCGGCCTCACGAACCCTCGGCACCCGAGTCTTCACGCGCGCGACCATGGTCGGGGTGCGAGGACATCCCGCATGGAGGGCCTCGGTGATGCGCACGGGGATCGGAGACGCTTCCGCCGCTCGACACCATCGCGTAGACCCCAAAATCGTCGCGATAAACGCGACGAACGCGAGAAGCGCGGAGGCAAGAGGGACGTTCGCGTCTCGCGTTCCGAGCACCGAGATCTCCGAGGCGGATCCTCACACAAAAGCACGAAACGATCGGGCGGGTGCCCGAAACGTAGGGCCGTCCTTCGTGGCAAAGGTGCCCCGCCGGACGCCCGAGCGGCGTCGCTCCGTCGCAAGACGATCGGCCTCGTGCACGAGGAGCCTTCGGACGTCCTCGAGGGCAGCCATCCAGTCGGACGTGTCGCGTCGACACGCGGGCACGCGTCGATGTCATGACCGGCGAGCGCGCCGGTGTGGTGATTCGCTTCACTCACCAACGCGCGCAAGGCACGTTCCGTGAGAGGCGCCGCTGTTTCATCGGTGATCGGCCGGAACCGGTTCGCCTTCGGTCGACGTCTGGCTAGGATGAGCGTCACGCCGCACGCGGCAATCTCATGGCCGGTACCAGCCTACTTGCTCTGATCGACGACATCGCCACGCTCCTCGACGACGTGGCCGTGCTCACGAAAATCGCGACCAAGAAGACCGCCGGTGTGCTCGGCGACGACTTGGCATTGAACGCGGAGCAGGTCGCCGGCGTGCGCGCCGAGCGTGAGCTTCCCGTGGTCTGGGCGGTGGCGAAGGGCTCCCTCGTCAACAAAGCCATCCTCGTGCCCGCAGCGCTTGCCGTCAGCGGGCTCGTCCCGGCGGCGGTCACGCCACTTCTGATGGTCGGAGGCGCGTACCTCTGCTTCGAGGGCGCGGAGAAGCTCGCCGAAAAGTTTCTTCACCGCGATGAGGAGGAGAAGCACAAAGTCGAGCTCCGGGAGGCACTCGCCAATCCGTCCGTCGACCTCGCCTTGGTCGAGAAGGACAAGATCAAAGGCGCGGTGCGGACGGACTTCGTGCTGTCGGCCGAGATCATCGTCATCTCCCTCGGCACGGTCGCCGGAGCGCCGTTTCTCACTCAAGTATCGGTGCTCGCGGGATTGCCGTCATCATGACGGCCGGTGTCTATGGGGTCGTGGCCGGCATCGTGAAGCTCGACGATCTCGGGCTGTATCTTGGTCGCCGAACGGGCAACGGTCTCGGCTCCCGACTGCAACGGGCGATCGGCGCGGGAATCCTGCGCGTTGCCCCTTCCTTCATGAAGTTTCTCTCCGTGGCCGGAACGATTGCCATGTTCCTCGTGGGAGGCGGCATCCTCACGCACGGAATCCCTCCGCTCCACCACGGAATCGAGCGCATCGAGCACATGACACGCGGATGGGGCAGCGGGATCGGCGCGCTCGGTTCGCACGTGCTCGAGGCCTTGACCGGCGTCGTCGGTGGCCTCCTGCTCCTCGCCGTGGTGACCATGATCAAACGCGCCCGGCTACGCTCCGCGCAGACGTGAGCTCCACGAACGGCTGAGGTCAGTTCGACTCCGCCGCCATGCGTCACTCCCCCTCGCCGTCGGCTCCGTGCTCGTTCTTCTCGCGGCGTGCTCGGGAAATAGCGATTCGTCGACCTTCATCACCGGAGCTCCTTCCGAACCTCGGCACCGGACTTCTCGAGGCGAGCGAGCGTCGTCGGATAAGTCACCGCGAACCCCGCATCGGCGAGCAATCGCACGCGCACGCCTCGGCCGATGGCGGCGTCGATCGCGTCGAGCACGGTGGTGAGCTTCGTGCGCTCCGGCCCGTCTCCGTCGCTCGCATAGAAGGCGCCGACTTCGATGGGCGCCTCCACGGCTCCGAAGGGGGAGATCGAGCTCGTCGAGTCCGCGCCCGTCGAGACCACGCTCGGTCATGTGGACATTCCAGACGCCGCCGACGTTTGGCCGGCGATGATCGCGCGCGCCAAGTCTGACGGTGGACGGCTTCAGGAGCGACCATCGCAACGTGGCCGCGATCGAGACGCAGGCATTTTCCGTGCAGAACGCCGGGGCGCGCTCCGAGGGAAGTCACCGGGTCGCCGTGCACATGGACTACGACGCTGGCCGCGTGCACTGGATGAAGGTCTTTTACAAGTAACGAAAACTTCGAGGTTCGAAGTTCGGGCGGAGAGTGACGTTGCGGCCGTACTCCAATGCCACTATCCGGTGACGAGAAATGCTCGGACCTTCAGAGATCGCACGGCGTCCCCCCTGGGCGCTCCTGCTCGTCGGCTCGCTCGCCTGTTGCACCACGAACACGACGGTCACTGCGGCGCCCCCCGCAGCGACCGACGGTGGAGGCGATCCGACCGGTGACGCGGGTGGAGACGAGAGCGACACTGCTCCCCCCGCGTGCCCCGTCTCCGGCCAGGCGTCGATCCCAGGAACCATCGACTCCCCCGATGTCACGGAGACATCGGGCATCGTCGTGAGCGCGGTGAACGAAGGCGTCTACTGGATCCACAACGACTCGGGTGACGTCGCGCGTGCGTTCGCCATCGGCTCGGACGGAAAGGTTCTCACCACGCTCTCGTTCGACAAGACCGTGCCCCTCGACATCGAGGACGTGGCCATCGAGGACGTTGCGCCCGGCCAGTCCTATCTCTACTTCGGCGACATCGGGGACAACGATGCCGTGCGGACGTCGATCAAGATCCTCCGCGTCGAGGAGCCGACGCTGACCTCGGCCACGACGCTCACTGTGACGAGCGAGGCGATGACCGTCAACTACCCGAACGGTCCTCACAACGCCGAAACGCTGCTCTTCGACCCGCTGACGAAAGACCTCCTCATTGCCACCAAGGCGGAGGGCGGCCTCTCGGAGATCCATCGGATTGGCCCGTTCGCGGCGGGAACGCGGGTGACGACCGAGAAGATCGCCGAAGTCGACGTTCTCCTCGCGACCGGAGGCGAAATCTCGCGCGACGGACACTTCATCGCAATTCGAAATTACTCCAATTCCGCGTTCGTCTGGCCCCGAGGCGATCAGGAGAGCATCGCCGACGCGCTGGCACGGCCGCCCTGCAAGCTGAAGGTCGCGGCCGAGGCCCAGGGCGAAGCCTTTGCCTTCCTCCTCGAGAACAACGGCTACGTGACGATCTCCGAAGGCGCATCGCCCGCGCTGCACGTGACGACGTTCCGCTGAACGCTCTGCGCCGCACTACCCCTCCTTCTTGCATTGCGGGGGCACGAGGGCATCGAGCGTCGCCTTCGGTGCGAGCACGAGGCCCACGCCGAGCAAGCCGACAGCGCCGACGCCTCCGAGGGTGCCCAGAACCTTGCCGGCCTGCCGGATCCCGGCTTTCGCGCTGGCCTGCATGGCCACGGGCGTTCCGCCCACCACGCCGATCACCGCGGCGTTGCCGAAGTCTCCCCAGGCCGCGGCCTCCACGGCGGAGGCGATGACGGCGCCGGCCGGCGAGATGACGAACGACGACGCCATGGCGAGGATCATCGTCGTCGCGCGCGCAGCGCACTTCCAGCCGACGTCGAGCGTCGTCTGCGTGCGGACGCCGCCGCTGTCGTTCGAAGCCTGAGCGGCGAGCTTGCCGAGCCGAGCAAACTCGTCGGAGAACCAGGCGAGCATCGCCGGAGGGAGTGCAGCCTGGGGCTTGGCCGCGACTTCGGAGAGTGCGCCCTCTTCGGTGTCGTCCTCGTCAGGCTCGACGACCACCAGCGATTGCGCGGTGTCGTCGACGACGAACGCGAGCCGCACCATTCCCTCGTCGTCGGCGCCGTACATCATCACGCCGCGAAAGCCTTCCTGCGTGACGTAGTGGACGTGCCAGCTCTTCACGACCGCGTCGACCTCGCCGCGGCTTCGCTCGGCAGCATCACGACTGAGCGCGGGCACGTTGCTCAGGATCACTTCCCGAACCTCGCCCTCCTTCGCGCCGCTCGGCACGCGGTAGAGCGCGTCTTGTCCGGACTCGGCATCGTCGGCACTCGTGCCTGCACAGCCTGTCGCTGCGAGAGCGATGGTCAGCAAGGCGACGAGTGCGCCGGTTCGAAGCACCGCGCTCACACGCCACCGGGCACGATGCGGATCTTGAGCATCTCGCGCGTCAGCTTCACACCACTCGAGACGTAGACGTCGTTGACGTCGGCGATGAGCTTCGCCAGCGTTGCCTCGATGTCGGCCGTCGTGAGCGTGCCCTTGAAGAGCGTAAGGCGTGGCAGATGCCCGGACTGCAGCTGCTTGGCGCTGGCGACGAGCCCGCCATAGAGGTCGAAGCCGCCTGGAGAACCATAGACCGACTTCGCGTCGAGCACCCCGCCCTGCCAAGGACGCGCGACGATCTCGTCGGCGTAGTTCCAGAGGGTGTCGGGGATCGAACGAACGAGAGCGACGTCGTCCGTCGTGTCGAACGTCAGGTACCATGCTGGACCAGGCGAATTGACGGCCAGATTTCGGTACCCTTCGACGCGATCGCCGAGCCCTCCCATGACCGTCCCTTTCGAGGGGGTGTCCGGCAGAGCCCTCCACGCGGCGAGCAGCGACTCGTCACAGTCGACCTTCCAACCCGCCTTGCCGAGGAGCCGTTGGACCTCCTCGCCGCCGATGGCGACGGTTCCCGGCACTTCGGAGGCGACCTTCTGGAGTGCGTCGTCGGTGATGCCGAACGCGGCCAGATCGGCGGGCTTCGCCTTCACTTTGCCGAGACGCGCGGCGACCTTGGCCTTGGCGCCCATCTTCTCGAGCACCGACGCGCCTTGGCTCGTCGCATCGGCCACGGCAGCCTTCACACCTCCGGATTCGGAGACGGCCTGCGTGGCGGCCTTCGCCGCGGCGGCCACGGCGCCCGCCTCTTCCGTCTTCACCGCGACGGACGCAACCTGCACCGCGCCCTTGCCGAAGGCCTGGGCGGCAAGCTTCACGAGAACGGTGACCTCGACGACCGCCGCGTCCGCGAGACCGAGGGGCCGTAGGCTTTGCTTGCCCGTCGCGCCCGCGAGCGCCCCGCCGCCGAAGTCGCGCGCCGCCTCCGCGAGATCACCGTCGTCGCCGACGGCGCCCGCGACTCCGTCGGAGCCGAAGAGGAAGATCGCGTTGTGGTCTTCGCCGACGGCGAGGTACTGCTGCATGGCGTCGAGCGCGAGTGGGCTGGCCTCGGCCCCCGCCCACGGATACACGTGCCACGTGCCTCGTGCTCCCTTCACCGTGGCGATCTCCCCCGCGGCTCCCGAGAGGCGCGACGGCTGCCCGAGAATTTCCTGGAGGGCCGCACGGCTCTTGGGCGCATCGCCGTCGTCGACCACCGCGCTGTCCGACGCGCTGCTGTCTTCTTCGACAGGGGCCGAGCAACCGAGCGCGATGAGCGAGAGAATCGTGAGAGCGGTGGCAAATCGAGTCTTCATCGTCGTGTCCTTCCGAGGTTTCGGACGGCGCGATGTGCGCCGCCCTCCGCCGACCTCGCCCTTGAGCAACCGACGTGCCGTGTCGAGACTCGAAGAAACACCCACAAATCCCCGCTCTTCTCACCTCGTTCGGGATCTCGCGCGCACGCTGTGTCCGGTCGCACGACCGAGAAGCAATTCGAACGGGCGAGTGTCCGCAAACGAGCACGCCGTGCCGGCCGGCTCGAATCGTTCCGCCAAGAAATGCTACGACGTGAATGGTCGTGACCAGGGCAGGTAAAGAAGTGCGCGGCTCGCGAGTCTCGCTCCTCGTGTTGGGCGCGGCGTTCGTCGGAGTCGCGGGGTGCACCACACTGCTGGGCCTCGACCTCGACGACAAGCACCTCGCATCGGAGCGGGCCTCGGCCCTCGATGCGTCGGTGGATTCTCCCGATCCCTCGGTCGACATCGGCTCGTTCACCATCGAGCAGCAGCTGCCCGATGGCACTCCCCTCACGGCCATTTGGGGCGCCGACGCCGAGCACGTGTTCGCGGTCGGCATGAGCGGCCTCGTGTACACGTACGACACGGGCCTCTGGTCCAAGTACGGAGGCGACGAGGTCGGTCGCGACTTCAACGCCGTCTGGGGTCGCTCGGCGCGCGACGTCTATGCGGTCGGCTCGACCACCACGGGTAAGGGGTTCATCCGTCACTACGATGGGAAAGACTGGGCCGACGTGTTTGCAGCGCCCGTCGGTCTCTATGGCGTGTGGGGTACGCCCGACGGGTTCGTCCTCGCGGTCGGCGCCAAAGGCAGCCTCTTCGCCTGGCACCAGGGCACCGATTGGACGAGCTTCGGTCCTCTCGATCCCAAGCCCGGCGTTCCGCTCGGTGCGAGCGATCCCTTGCTGACGGCCATCTCTGGCCGAAACTTCGACGACTTCGCCATCGCAGGCGACGCGCGCATCTATCACGCCGAGACCACGACCGGCGGTGACCAGACCTTCGCCACCTACGATGCCGAGTTCGAGCCCGAGCTGTCGTTTCGCACGGTCTGGCAGGCTCCCGGCCCGTCGACGAATCTCTTCTTCGGAACGAACTTCTTCGGCATCGTCTCCCTGACGACCTACGGAGCCACGCCCGACTCCTCGACCGGGAACGACGTCCGGTTCAAGGCCGCGACCATCCTTCGCGACGAAACGGCCGCGGGCGCCAAATCCAAATTCATCCGCGGCATCTGGAGCACGCCGGAGGTGCTTCTCGCCGTGGGCGACGAAGGGCGGATCTACGCGCTCGACGTCGGGCAAGCGCGCGTCGAGCGCGTGGCTTGCCCGAGCGCAGCCGCTCTCACGGGGATCTGGGGCTCGTCCCTCGAGGACATCTGGGTCGTCGGCGACGGCGAGTTGATCCTCCACGGCTCCGTCGCACGCTGAGCCTACGCGGAACATTTCGTTCCGCTCTGGCGCGCGGTGAAAAATCGCGCGAACCTACGAGCGTCCTCGAACGCGAATGGTATCTCCTCGCCATGAGCAGCACCGTCGCGACGCCCGAGACGTCGACCATCGAGCGTCGATTCGTCGATACGCCGAAACTCGAGCTCACACGGGTGACGTTGGAGATCACGTCCGGGCCGGAGCGCGGGCGTCGTTTCGTCATCGACGAAGAGATGGCCGCTCGCGTGTTCATCGGCCGCAGCGCCATCGCCAGCGTGCGGCTCCAGGATCCGCTCGTCTCACGACGGCATGCCGCCCTCGAGCTCACGGACGGCGCCCTCCGCATCACCGACCTCGCCTCGCGTGACGGCACGTTCGTGAACGGACTACGCATCGAATCGATCTTGGCCACGGGCGGAGAAGTTCTTCGCATCGGCAATACCGAAATAGCGATTCATCGCGACGCCAAGCCCTCGTCTCTTGCGCTGACCGAAATCGACCATTTCGGACGCGTCGTCGGACAGAGCCGCGAGATGCGACGTCTCTATGGGCTCTTCGAGCGGGTCACGCTGTCCGATGAGCCCGTCGTCATCACAGGCGAGACGGGCACCGGCAAAGAACTTCTCGCCGAGGTGATTCACGAGATGGGCCCACGCGCGAGCGGTCCGTTCGTGGTGCTCGGGGCGGCGCAGTCGAAGCCCGATACACTCGGCGCTGCCTTCGACGAGGCCGCGGAAGGTACGCTTCTGATCGACGAGCTCTCCGAGCTCGACACCGAGAGTCAGGCCGAACTCCTTCGACGCCTGCGTGAAGACGACGGATGCACGCGCGTCGTCGTCACCACCCAGCGCGACCTGGAACGCGATGTGGAGAGCGGCACATTTCGGGAAGACCTCTATTACCGAATTGCCGTACTCAACGTAGAACTTCCGCCGCTTCGTCGACGCAAAGGCGATATCGAGATTCTTGCCCGACATTTCTGGACGACCTTCGGCGGCCAAGGTCCCATCCCCAAAGCCTTCCTGATCCGAGCCACCTGTAGCGAGTGGCCCGGAAACGTCCGCGAGCTGGCCAACGCCATCGCGATGCGCATCGCGCACGGAGCGGAGCTCGATATCCGGCCCCTCGATTCACGCGACGAGGGTGAGCACGCGAAGAGCCTCGTCGAGACGGTGCTCGATGCCGACCTTTCGTTCCCCGAAGCGAGGCGCCGCGTTCTCGCCGACTTCGAAGGCCGATACCTCGAACGAATTCTCGAGAAACACCACGGCAACGTCACGCGCGCGGCCGCGGCCTCGGGTATCGCCCGTCGCTACTTCTACGCCATTCGCCAACGCACGAAGGCGCGATGAGCGAGCAACGAAACGTCCCCTTCGAGGTGGGCCGTTATACGGTTCACGCAGAAGTCGCCGCCGGCGGGATGGCGCGCGTGCACCTGGCAACCGTCGCGGGGCCGTTCGGTTTCAGGAAGGTCGTCGCCGTCAAACGCCTTCATGCAGAGCTCGCACGCGAGCCCGACGTACGCGAGCTCTTTCTCGACGAAGGCCGCCTCTCCGCGCGAATCTCGCACGCCAACGTGGTGCCGATGCTCGACGTCGTCGACGCTCGCCGCGAAGTGCTGCTCGTGATGGAGTACATCGACGGGGAAGCGCTTCATCGGTTGATCGCTGCGGCGAGACTCCAACGCGAGCCCATTCCGATTCCAGTGTGTGTGGCCATCGCCACCGGCGTCCTGCGCGGATTGCACGCGGCACACGAAACGAAGAACGAACATGGGGAATCCCTCGGCGTCGTTCATCGTGACGTGTCCCCGTCGAACGTCCTCGTGGGGTCCGATGGAATCGCACGAACGCTCGACTTCGGGATCGCGCGCGCGGCAGGTCAGAACCACGTGACGAGAGACGGCGTCGTTCGAGGCAAGATTGCCTACGTGTCGCCCGAGCAACTTCATGGTCTCGCCGTTACCCGCCAATCCGACGTCTATTCGATGTCCGTCGTACTGTGGGAAATGCTCACGCTCGAACGCCTCTTCGGCGGTGAAGGCGATGCGGTGACCGCGGCCCGTGTGGCGAGCTTCATGGCGCCTCCTCCGAGCCGCCATCGGCCCGACGTCCCCAGAACGCTCAATCGCATCGTCATGCGGGGACTGGCACGCCAGCGGCAAAATCGATATGGGACCGGCGCCGAGATGGCCGACGAGCTCGAGGCGTGCGTACCTCCTGCCTCGCCCCAGCAAGTCGCCGCGTGGATGGAGAAGCTCGCCGCCTCGGCGCTCGCGGAGCGTCGGGCCATGGTGGCGTCCTGCTCGCTCGCCGCGACGACGCGGAAGCCCCCCTCGCGACGAGCGGCGCGGCTCGCCTTCTCGTTGGGAGCCGCGGGCGTCATCGCCCTGCTCGCCGCGTGGGCTTGGTCACCCCGCGCAGGTAAGGCGGCCTTGGCAACCGAGGTTGCCCTCACGACGACCGCCGCCACCCTTGCCTCCACTCCGGTATTCTCGCCGCCGGTGATGACGGCTCCCGTGTCGACCGAGGAACCTCCGACGAAACCATCTCCGGCAGCGCGCACGCCGGCGCGCACGGCAGAGAAGGTCTCTCCCGCGGTCACGGCCACGCCCCCTTCGCCTGTCCATGCGCCCGTCGAAGACGACGAGGCATGGCTTCGGGCTCGCCGATGAGCCTGCGTCGTTGGGCGAGCGTGGGCGCCTGTGCCCTGGCCGTTTTTGAAGCCTCGCCGGCGTGGGCGCAGAGCACGCGCGATGCTGCCAGCGCCGAAGCCCTGTTCAAACTCGGTCGCGATGCGCTCGATACCGGAAACTTCGAGGAAGCGTGCGTGCGTCTGCACGAGAGTTACCGCCTGGATCCGGCGGGCGGTACGCTGCTCAACATCGGCGTCTGCGAAGAGGGCCGTGGGCACCTCGCAGCCGCATGGGAGGCGTTCTCCGAAGCCCTCGCGCACCTTCCCCATGACGACAAGCGACGTGCGCGCGCCGAGGAGCGTATCGCCGTGCTCGACCGGCGGCTCGCCAGGTTGACCATCGTTCTCGCGCCGACGGCTCCCGCGGGTACGCGCGTCGTTCGCGACGCCATCGCGCTCGAATCGCCGAGCCTCGGGATCGCCCTCCCCGTCGACCCAGGCGTGCACCACGTGCGTGTCGTCGCGAATGGTCACGACGAACGCACCGTCGACGTGACGCTCGCCGAAGGCGAACAGCGCCACGTCACGGTCGAGCCGGGCCCTCCCTCCCCACTGAGACCGACCGACGCGCTCCCCGCAAAGCGCGACGCGGAGACGACCTCCGGGTTCGTTCGAACCTTTCCGGCGGCCGCATGGATTGCCGGCGGCGCTCTGGTGGTCGCGGGCGCGACGTTCGGAGGGCTGACCTATGCGTCGGGCCGGCGCGTCGAAGACCAATGCAACGCAAGCGGAACCTGCTCGCCGGCCGGGCTCGATGCCGTGGACGACGCGCGACGCTGGGGAGCTCTCAGCACGGCCGCCTTCGTCACAGCCGGCGTCGCGGTGACGGCCGGGCTGGTCGTGCGCTTCCTCGTCCACCCGAACCAGCCAAAGCAGACCGAGTAACCCCCCGAAAACGGGCGCGGATCGTCGCCGCGCGTCATGCTGGAGACGGAGAAGCACGCTTGGCGCCGTGCGCTAGAGCGGGTATGCCGGAAGGCCTCGATTTCGTGGAGGTTCCGATGAGCGACAGCATCGAATCGCGACTGAAGGAAGACCGCCGTTTCCCGCCCTCGGCGGAGTTCTGCAGGCACGCGCGGATCCAGTCGCACGCCGCGTATACGTCGCTCCACCAGCTCTCGCTCGAAGATCCCGAGACGTTCTGGCGCGAGCACACGACCGACCTCGTCTTCCGCACGCCGTGGAAGAAGATCTCCGAGTGGAATCTGCCGAAGGCGAAGTTCTTCGTCGGCGCGACCCTCAACGTCAGCGAGAGCTGCCTCGACCGTCACCTCCAGACGGGCGAAGCCACCCGCGCCGCCATCGTCTGGGAAGGTGAACCGGGCGACACGCGAACGCTCACCTACCTCGAGCTTCACCGCGAAGTCGTTCGTCTCACGGCGGCTCTCGCCGACCTCGGCGTCAAGCAGGGAGACCGCGTCGCGATCTACATGGGCATGGTGCCGGAGACGGCGGTGGCCATGCTCGCCTGCGCGCGTCTCGGCGCCACGCACTCGGTCATCTTCGGCGGCTTCAGCTCGGACGCGCTTCGCGAGCGCATCAACGACTGCGGGGCCAAGGTGCTGCTCACTCAAGACGGCGCCTGGCGTCGCGGCAGCGTCGTCCCGCTCAAGAAGATGGCCGACGAGGCCCTCGCGAAGACGCCGTCGATCGAGAAGGTCCTCGTGCTCCGCCGCATCGGTCACGACCGATGCCCGGTCACCATGAAGGAGGGGCGCGATCTGTGGTGGGAGGACGCGCTCGAACGGAAGCCGAGCGATGCGAGCATGAAGCTCGCCAAGCACCCCGAGGCGTTCGACGCCGAGCACCCGCTCTTCATCCTCTACACCTCCGGCTCCACGGGAAAGCCGAAGGGCGTCATGCACACCACCGCGGGCTACCTCGCGGGCGTGCACGTTTCGACCAAGTACGTCTTCGACCTCCGCGCGGGTGACGTTTATTGGTGCACCGCCGACGTCGGCTGGGTCACCGGCCACAGCTACCTCGTCTACGGTCCGCTCTCCTGCGGAGCGACGGTCATGCTGTACGAGGGCGCTCCGAACTTCCCCGATTGGAGCCGCTTCTGGCAGCTCGTCGAGAAGCACGGCGTCACCATCCTCTACACCGCGCCCACGGCCATCCGCGCCTTCATCCGCGCCGGCGACGAGTGGCCGGCAAAGCACGATCTCTCGAGCCTGCGCCTTCTCGGCTCGGTCGGCGAGCCGATCAACCCCGAGGCGTGGACCTGGTACCATCGCGTCATCGGCGGCGGTCGCTGCCCGATCGTCGATACCTGGTGGCAGACCGAGACCGGCTCGATCATGCTGACCACGCTCCCCGGTGCCTGCTACAGCAAGCCCGGTTCGACCGGCCTTCCCTTCTTCGGCGTCGACATCGCCGTCGTCAAAGATCGCGGCGAGGAGTGCAAGGCGAACGAGGGCGGTAAGCTCGTCATCCGTCAGCCTTGGCCGTCGATGGCGCGCACGCTCTGGAACGACGACCAGCGCTACTTGGACACGTACTGGAACGTGATCCCCAACGTGTACTTCACGGGCGACGGCGCGCGCCGTGACGAAGACGGCTACTTCTGGGTCGTCGGCCGCATCGACGACGTACTCAACGTCGCCGGTCACCGCATCGGGACCGCCGAGATCGAGAGCGCGCTCGTCAGTCATCCCGCCGTCGCGGAGGCCGCCGCCGTTGGACGCCCGGACGACCTCAAGGGCCAGGCGCTGGTCGTGTTCGTCACCCTCAAGCAGGGTCACGAGGCGAAGGACCTGAAGTCCAAGCTCGTCGAGCACATCGACAAGGAGATCGGAAAGTTCGCGCGCCCCGACGCGGTCCGCTTCACCGACTCGCTCCCCAAGACACGCTCGGGCAAGATCATGCGACGCCTCTTGAAGGAGATCGCCGCAGGCAACGAGGCCAAGGGCGACACCTCGACGCTCGAAGACCTCAGCGTCCTCGCGAAGCTTCGCACCGACGAAGAGTGACCTTCCGGGTCGTCAGCTCCAGGCGATCGGCAAGGTCACCATCCAAAGCAGCGTCAACACCAGAAGCCCCGCGCTGAACCAGAAGGCGAGCCTCCTCGCCGCGGGGCGCGGGAGCTTCGGGCCGACGCCCGCGAAGAAAAGAACGACCGCGAAGAGCACGGTCGCGAGCACGTAGGTCTCCGAGTGGTGGTTGGAGTGGACGCCCTCCACCATCTCGTTGTTCGCCAGCGCTTCAGCCTCGCGACCGGCCACCCACGCCTTGTTCTGATACTCCGGCATCAGGAACGGGGTCTTCGGCGCGTCGACGTGCTCGAGTGGCTGCTTCGCGAGCCACGCATCCATGGCCACCTTCATCTCCGGGCGAAAGCGCTGCTGCATGTAGTTCGCGAGCGCATCCTTGTTGTCGGCGCGTGCGGCGACGTACGAAGTGAACAAGGAGCTGTCGAGCGCGAGCATCTGGTTGCCTTCGAGGTGCTGCTGAACGGCTTCCTGACGGAGCTTCGAAGCCGCCGCATAGTGACGCGCCTGCAAGCCGCCCCACACCGAGGATTGGTAGGCACACCACGCCGTCGCCACCGCCGCGAGCGACATCACGACGACGCCCGCGATGTCCGACGATGCGATCCGCTCTTCGTGGAGAGCCGGGAAGTGGTCTGCGTGCGTAACGTGGCCCATGACGGCGATCGAAGTGCATCCCACGTGCTCGCGCTGCGCGGCGCGATGCCCGCGGCGCGAGTTCTCCAGAGGAGCAAACTGCCACGACGCACGTGACACTGAGCGTGCGCGCTCAGTTGCA
This sequence comes from Labilithrix luteola, assembly GCF_001263205.1. Classification (GTDB taxonomy): domain Bacteria; phylum Myxococcota_A; class Polyangia; order Polyangiales; family Polyangiaceae; genus Labilithrix; species Labilithrix luteola. The sequence continues at coordinate 6,464,253 of NZ_CP012333.1, read as the reverse complement.
TTGCGACTTCGAGCCTACGCACGATTCACGGACTCTCGTCATTGCAACGCACTAGCGCTCACGTGCTCTCCGGCCGCGAGGCGGAACGCCCTTTGCTTGGGCGCGTGCTCCCCGCCCGGGACATCCGAGGGGGAAATCAGGGACGGAGGCTAGAACGATGGAACGACTCGAATGGGGACAGATGGGCGGCTTTGGGGGCGGTCTGGACATCGATCGTCTCGCCGACTCGCTGCGAGAGCGCGTGGTGGATGCCTTGCGCGAGCACGTCGGACACGCCATCCGCGAGCGCCTCGGTGAAACCCTTCGCAGTGCAGGCATGATGAACGGCGGAGGCGGCCGCTACTCGATGAATGGCCATGGCAGCAGCTACGCCTACGGTGGTTCGTTCGGCATCGACATGGACCGGATTGCCGACAGCGTGCGTGACCGCCTCGCGGATTCGCTTCGCGAGCGCGTCAACGAGATGCTCCGCGAGCACGTCGCCGACGAGCTCCGGAACGTGCTCTGGGAGACCAGCGCCATGCGCATCGACGTCGACCGCATCGCCAACGAGGTGCGCGAGCGTCTCGCCGAGCGCATCAACCAGCGCATCCGCGAGGTCGCTCACGCACGCGTTCGCGAAGGCTTGCGCAGCGCGTTCTCCCAGCGAATGAGCATGGGAGGCGGGCTCGATCCCGAGCGCATCTCGGACATCGTGCGCGAGCAGATTGCCGATTCGCTCCGCGAGCGCATCGCGGACGTCGTACGCGAGCGCACGGGCGAGATCGTCCGCTCGCTCCTCGTCGAGCGTCTCGGTAGCTACGCCATGAGCCACGACATCGACCGCATGGCCGATCGCGTTCGCGAGCGCGTCGCCGAACGCATGCGCGAGCGCCTCCGCGAGACCGTTCGCGAGCGCGTCGGCGAGAGCGTCCGTCGCGCCATCTGGAGCCACGCCGGCTCGTTCGCCAGCGGCGGCTTCGAGCAGGGCCACGGAAGCTATGGCGGCGGCTATGGCAGCTGGGGCGGTCAGGCGTCCGACATCGAGCGCATCGCAACGGAAGTCCGCGAGCACATGGTGGAAGGACTTCGCGACCGTATCGCGAGCGAAGTGCGTGACCGCGTGGTGGACTCGCTCCAATCGGCGGCGCAGACCTTCGCGGGCAAGAGCAAGCCGATCGAGGTCGAGCGCGTCGCCAGCGAAGTGCGCGACCGCATCCACGAAGTGCTCCGCGAGAGGATTCGCGAGAGCTTGCGCGACCGCCTCCACGAGACGCTCCGCACGGCGATGTTCTCCCAGGGCAACTTCGGTCGCAACGTCGACCCGGAGCAGCTCTCGGTCATCGTGCGCGATCGTCTGGCCGCTCCGCTCCGGGATCGTCTCATCGACGGGATCCGCGAGCGCCTCGGCGAAGTGCTTCGGAGCTCGCTCTCGGCGCAGCTCGGACACGGTCCGCACGTCGATCGCCTTGCTGATCACGTGCGCGAGCGCGTCATCGACAGCCTGCACGACCGGATCTCGCCGCACGTCCGCGAGCGCCTCGGTGAAGCTGTCCGGCACGCGGCAACGCATCACGTGCACACCATGGGCAGCCAGGGCTTCATGAGCGGCCCTCCCATGGAGGCCGAGCGCCTTGCAGACGTCATCCGTGATCGCGTGGCGGAGCGCCTTCGCGAGCGCATCTCGGAAGACGTGCGTGAGCGCGTCGGCGAGGCCGTTCGTAAGGAGCTCGCCGAGCGCGCAGGCAGCCCTGGCGGATTCGATCCGGACCAGCTTGCCTACGCCGTGCGTGACCGCGTCGCCGACCGCATCCGCGAGCGCATTGGTGACGAGGTGAGCGCCCGCGTCGGCGAAGCCGTCCGAAGCGCGATCAACGAGAGCCGAGTCAACGGCGTAGCCCATCCGGAGCCGCTCCGTCCGTCCTGACGCCATTCTGACCCGACAAACGTCGGCCCTTCGGCCCCGGAGCAGCGTGCGCACGCCGCTCTGGGGCCGTTCTTCATTTTGTGACCTCGCGATGGGCGAGGTGGGCGAGGTGGGCGAAGAGCTCCGGCTGACGTCTGCCCAACGGTCGGGCTGGCTCCTCGCTGCAGATTCGCGGGGTTCGGCGCCTGCAACGTACACGAAATCGACCTGCTCCAGCTTGGACGACGGCCCTCCGGCGAGGATATTTCCGGGCCTCGAAGGAAAAATGGAGGGGGGCGCGATCAAACGGTCCCCACCTGGGATTGTAACAACCGTATGTCTTGCGCCTTGAGCTTGCGGGCCTCGGCATTCGCCGTGGGCATCGCGATCATCGGGACGGTCTTCGCCTGCGCCGACAGCGTGAAGCTCGGCTACGGGACCACCGACGACGCGGTGAGTTTCACGCGCGCGGACGGCGGTGACCAGGGAACCGCGTCCGACGCCAGCGCCGACTCGGAGGCCGGCATGTGCGTGCGCACCGCGTGCCCTGCACCTTGGGAAACGTGTGCGGGCGCGGGCGGCGAGCTCCCTACCTACGCATGCGGAACCAATCTCGAGGACGACACGCAGAACTGTGGCTCCTGCGGGACCGTGTGTCGTGAGCCGTCGAGTGCCTACAACGTCCACATGGGTTGCACCGCGGGCCAGTGTCAGGCCTTCTGCAACCCGGGGCACTCCGACTGCAACGGCATCCCCGACGACGGCTGCGAAGCGAGCATCCTCGACGACCCTGCGAACTGCGGAGCGTGCGGAGTCACCTGCGCCGAAGGCGTGGCGTGCATCAAGGGCAAGTGTGGTTGCCCGGCGGGCTTCGCGAACTGCGACGGCATATGCCGCGATCTCGCGAACGACAACAACAACTGCGGGGCGTGCAATTTCGGTTGTGGCGACCATCAGCCCGACGATGCCGGAACGCTCCCCGACCACATGGCTTACGCATGCTCCGAGGGCCAGTGCAAAGCGCTGCGCTGCGTGCAGGGCCCCGACGCGTTCTGGCAAGACTGCAACGCCGATCTCGACAAGGACGGTTGCGAAGTCGACCTGAGGAACGACAACGCGAACTGCGGTGCCTGCGGGAACGCCTGCGCGCCCGGCAAGCAGTGCGCGAACTTGAATGGCACCATCGGCTGCTACTGCGACGACGGGCAAACGCTCTGCCCGGCGACGTCGCGCTCTCAGCCGACGTGCGCGGATACGGACTCCGATCCGAACAACTGCGGGGCATGCGGCTACTTCTGCCCCAACGGTCCGAACTCGAGAGGAGTTTGCGTCCACGGCCGCTGCCGCACCGAATGCGTGCCGGGCACGGCTGACTGCAACGGACGCGAGGACGACGGCTGCGAAGTGGATCTGTCGAAGGACCCGCGCAATTGCGGAGCGTGCGGCTCGATGTGCGACGTCGCTCAGGGGCAGCCTTGTGTCGGTGGCTTCTGCCTGACCGGTGAATGCGAAGGACCGGTGACCAAGTGAAGCGCGTCGCCTTCCTCGCGCTCGCCGGCTCGTGCACGGCGGTCTGGCTCGTGGCCTGCGCGGCGAACGAGAACGACGGCAGTGAAGTGCGCGACACGACCGACGCGCAGACGGTCCCCGTTCTCGACGGCGCCGCAGCCGACGGCTCGACCGATGGCTCCTGCGCGAATGGGTCGTGCGCGCCAGCCGATTGCACGGCTGTCGACTTCTGCGCGGTCCCCTTCCCTGTCTCCCGCCTGGCAGCGTTGAACTCGGTGTGGGGCAGCGGACCGAACGACGTGTGGATGGTCGGAACGCGCGGCACCATCCTGCATGGTGACGGCACGACCTTGAGCCCGGTGACGCTCGATGCGGGAACGGGCGACGTGTGGGTCTCGGTTTGGGGAACGGGAAGCAACGACGTGTGGGTCGTCGGCCCGTCCGTCCCCATGCATTCGACCGGCGGAGCGGGCGGATTCGAAGCACGCCCCGGCACGACGTGGAACGCGCAGAACGCAAGCACGGGGCGGCTTTGGACTGGTGCTAGCGCGGGCAGTCGCGTGTGGCTCGCCGGCGAGGTGTCGCGTCGCTTCGGAGCCGCGAGCAGCGTTTGGAGCTTGGCAGGCGACGCTTGGACCGCCGCAGGTACCTGCGCATCGAGCTCTCCTTGCACGCCGACGATTCGATCGATCTGGGCGGCCGACGCAAACACGGCTTGGGCCGTCGGCAATGACGGAGGCGCCTACGTCTTCGACGCAGCGTCGGGCGGCGCGGACGCGCGATTCGTGCCCCAGAACAGCCAGACGAAGGGCACCCTCGATGCCGTCTGGGGCAGCAGCGCGAGCGACGTCTGGGCGGTGGGCCACGGCGGAGTCATTCGTCACACGGCCAAGGGCGAGAGCTCTTGGACGATGGCGACCTCGAACACGACGCACGACCTGCACGGCGTCTGGGGAAGCAGCCCGAGCGACGTTTGGGCCGTGGGTGATGACGGAACGGTGGTTCATTTCGATGGTACGGAGTGGAAGCCGGGGACGATCGGCTTGCCCGACGGTGATGCGCCAACGCATTTGCTCGGGATCTGGGGGAGCGGGCCCGATGACGTGTGGATCGTCGGCGAGGGAGTGATCCTGCATCGCTCCGCTACGAGTCGGAGGGGCTCATGATGGCGCGCCGCCTTCGCTTCGGAATCCTCTCGGGGCTGTCGCTTCTCGTTCTGCGCGCCGTGTCCGGTTGCGCGTCGGACGCGACGAGCAACGACGGCACGCCCACGCCGAACGTCGACGCCGGTAACACGCTCGCCGATGCAACGTCGGACACCCCCGACGCGGCCCCCGAGGCCGATCCGCGCGATGCGGCGCTGCCACCGTGCAGCGTCGAGGGCTGGTGCTACGTCGATCTGCCGGGCTCGTCGAGCCTCGCTGGCGCCGACGGACCGCGCGACCCGAACGGCTTCACCTTCCCGCTGCGGGCGATATGGATTGCGCCCGATCATCGAGCCTTCGCCGTCAGCGCGCGTGGACACGTGCTCGCCTGGGACGGCAAGGCGTGGCAGGTCATCTTCCTATCGAAGTCCGGGCTCCGCGCCGTGTGGGGCACGAGCTCCGGCGACGTGTGGGTCGGTGGCGATGCGGGCGCGCTGTTCCACGGGACGATGAACGGCGGAGCGTTGACATTCCGGAGCGTCGCGAGCGGTACCGCACACCCGATCACGAAGGTCTGGGGGACTTCGAGTCATGACGTTTGGCTGATTGCCGACACGCCGTATCACCTCGATCCGTCGACGGCGAACACGGCGTCTCCTTTCGTCGGCGTAACTGTCCCCAGCAGCTATGGCGAAGGCGCCGGACCTTCGACGATCACCGCCGTGTGGGGCACCGCGTCCGACACCTGGTTGGGGGGAATGGCAACGACGTTCTGTGCGCCTCCCAATTGTACGAATGCCAAGACGCTCTTCGTCGCGCGCCGCACCCTCGATGGTAGCGCAGGAGCTACCTGGGATACAGCCGCGATACCCGTCGATCAGGCGACGGCAATCGTAAGCGGACTCTCGACCTCCGACGGCGTCCAGCACATCGTCGCCAATGCCAACTTCATCACGGACCGCGCCGTCGCGATTCGATTGGCCGAAGATGCAACCAAACTCGATTCCGCCCACGGAGCGATTCGAACGAGCGGCGCGTATTCGTGGAACTACGAAGACGCCGAGAAGTTCGGCGCTCCGCGTGGATTCTGGGAACGGATCCGCACGATCTCTGGCTCGTCGGATTGTCCGGGGTCGTTCGCCGATTCGACGGCACAGCGTGGCAGGTCTCGCGCGTATCTCGCACGACGCTCTCGCCGCTGGTCAACGATCTCCACGGAATTCATGCCATCGTCACCGGGACCGATCGCGACATGTGGGTCGTCGGTGACGACATCGCGCTGCATCGGACGGTGACGCCATGAAGCGCCTTCACGCAACGTGGTTCGTGCTCGGCGTCCTCGCGGTCGGAATGGCCGGCTGCGCGGACGACGAACCGACCGAGGCGGTCGACGCGGATGCGGGCGAGCGTGGTTCGGACGCTTCCTTGCCTGAAACAGGCGATGCCTCCACGCGCGCGCCGTTCGACCCGACGCCCCCGACAATCGCGTGCGCAACGTCGCCTTGCATCACGAAGCTCGTCGCCGGGCCCAACCACTATTGCGCAACCGCCAGCGATGGCACCGTGCGCTGTTGGGGTAAGCCGAGCGCGATTGGCAGCTTCGCCACGGGTGCCTCGGGCGGCGATCCCGGCGCCACTCCCGTGGTGCTCACCGGAATCCAGAACGTGCTCGACATCGGAGCAAGCTCGCTCCGCACGTGCATCGTGACCGCCGACGGTGCCGTATCGTGCTTCGGAAGCGAATCACCTGCGCCTACGCCCGTCGCCGGTGTCGAGGGAGCGACTCGGCTCGCCGTCGGGGAAGATCGCAGCTGCGCAGTGCTCGCCGACGGGCGACTGACCTGCTGGGGCGACAGCGCCGCCACGGGCAAGGGCTCCGGGGTCGTGTCCCTTGGCTCGGAAGGCGCCGCAGGAGCGACGATGGCGAGCACCGCCGCCTTCGCCATCGGGTCGGCCGGAACGCTCTATTCGTGGGGCTCCGATCCTTACATGCTCGGCCGCGAGTCGTCGCTCGCCGCGGACTGGACGCCTTTGCCCGTGCAGGGCATCGGCACCGTGCTCCAGGTCGCGGCGTCGGACCAACATGCCTGTGCGCTCACGGCCGACGGTCACATGTATTGCTGGGGGCGTGACGATCACGGCGCGCTCGGGCTCGGCGCCATCCGCAATACGCCCTCTCCGACCGAGGTGCTCTTCGCCGGGACCGCATGGCCGGCGCAGATCGCCGCTGCACTCACGCATTCGTGTGTGCGGATGACCAACGGTGATTTGAATTGTTGGGCCCGCACGAATACGTCGGGTGAGCTCGGATACAGCGAGCTCACGGGCGTTTTCATTCCGACGAAGGTTGGCCTCACCAGGCAGGTTGCCGCCGTCGCAACGGGCACCGGCTCCACGTGCGCGCTCGTCGTCGACGGCAGCGTGCTTTGTTGGGGCGACAACACTTACGGCCAGCTCGGCCTCGGCAAGCGCGATGCAAGCCGCCACCCGGAGCCCACCACGGTGGTGTTCCCATGACGTTCACGGGAGTGCGAGGAATCTGATGGCACGGCACCTTCGGTGGATAGGCGCGCTTTCGATGGCGTTCGTCCTGACGGCTGCAGCCTGCGGCTCCAAGAACGACGGCTTCGACGACGGCAGAGATCATCTGATTGGCGAAGCGGACGCAGGGGCCGACTCGGCGCCGTCGTGTGAAGGGCTCCGCTGCTCGGCGGACCTGCACAAGGTCATCGACGGCTGTACGCAAAACGTGGTCGAGGAATGCGCGCCCGACCTGGGATGTGCGAAGGGAACGTGTGTACCGGCCTGTGACAGCGTCGCTGCCTCGCAGGGTTCGATTGGTTGTTCGTTCTTCACGACTCCCCCGACACGCTGACCGACAGCGAGACGTCCTGCTTCGCGGCATTCGTTGCGAATACATGGACAACGCCGGTCACCGTCACGGCGGAGTTCGGAAGCACGCCGCTCGATATCTCGAAGAGCATCTATCGCGCGGTCGCAAACGGCAGTTCGATCACCTACGAGCCGATCGACGGGGCAATTCCGCCCGGTGAGCTGGGGATCGTCTTCCTCGCCGAAGGGATGAAGGGTCCGAACAATCCGAAGCACCTCAGCTGCCCTACGGGCACCACGCCCGCGTGGCGAGGGACGGCCGTCAAGGAACACGCCACGAGCATTTATTCGGCATTCCATTTGACGACCGATGCGCCGGTTTCGGCATATTCGCTGTTCCCGTACGGCGGCGCCACGAGCTACCTACCTTCGGCCACGTTGCTCCTGCCCACGCCCTCGTGGGACACGAATTATCTTCTGGTCGACGGCTGGAACTCGAACGCCAGTTATCCGTTCATCCAGATCGTCGCTCAGGAAGACGGCACCGAAGTGCGGCTGCGTCCGCGCGTCGACGTCCTCGACGGCAAGGGCGTGAAAGGCGGCGTTCGTGGTTCGGTTGCGAAGTGGACGCTCCAGCGCGGCCAGGTGCTCGAATTCACGCAGGACCAGAGTCTTGCAGGGAGTCCCATCGAGGCGAGTCATCCGGTCGCCGTCTTCGGCGGAAGCCAGTGCGCCTTCGTGGGTAACGAGGATTTCGCGTGCGACTCGCTCCATCAGCAAATCGCGCCGATTCACGAGTGGTCGTCTTCGTATTCCGCCGTGCCTTACAAGTCGCGCCGACGCGGACTCGATGGGGCGGTCACGGCGCCGGAGAGCGTGTACTTCCGCTTCGTAGGCGCCGCCGAGGGCACCGTGCTGACGTATTCGCCTGCCCCGCCGCCGAATGCCCCCGTTGCGCTCGCAAGCGGACAGGTCGTCACGTTCACGACCGACCAGATCTTCTCGGTAAAGAGCCAGGACAGCCTTCACCCGTTCTATCTCGCCGTCTACATGTCCGGTGCTGACAAGTATCGGACGACGGGTGACCCCGATTTCGTCAACGTCATTCCGGACGATCAGTTCCTCGACCGGTACGTCTTCTTTCTCGATCACACTTATGCGGAGAGCAATCTCACACTCGTGCGCCGAAAAGATGCGACCGGGTTCCACGACGTGAAGCTCGATTGCGTCGGCGTGGTGGGCGATTGGCAGCCACTCGGCACCGACGGCACCGCCGAATACACCTGGGTCGACATGACCCGCGCCCACGCGGGAGTTCGCACAGCGGTCGGGACTTGCGAGTACGGCCGCCACGAGGCGCTGAGCGACGGTCCTTTCGCGCTCTACGTCTGGGGAACGGACGAATACGCCAGTTACGGATTCCCTGCCGGAGCCGGCAGTCGCCCCACCTCTCCCTATTCGATTGTCGTGCGCTGAGCGCCGGCACGTTTCCCGAGCTTTCTTCGAGTCGCGCTTCGTTCTGATTCTGTCGTCGATTTCCGAAGGGCCGCCTTTTCGATGGGGCTGCCTTGCACCGCAGCCATTTTCTCAACCGCCGTCATTGTCGGCCGCTCGAATGGCGAGGCCGAGGAGATATCCAATGAATAAACATGCCGTTTGGGTGGTACCTGGCATTCTGACGATGACGACGCTGCTATGGGCTCCCGCTTGCTCGAGCAGCGACGACACCGGCTCGTCCGACATTCCCGATTCGGGAAACACCAATGCCGAAACCGGAACCAAGCCGGGCAATGAGGTCGACTCGAGCGCGCCTACCGATTCGTCGGTCCCGGACGTCAAGAATGACGTAAGCGACCCGGACGCGAACGGCGACTCGGGCTCCGTCGATCCGTACGTGGCCGCGTGTGCTCGTATCGACGCGTGCGCGACGGCCACGTCACCGCTCATCGGCATGAACGGCTGTTACAGCCTCATCACCGCGAAGCCGTTTGCGAGTTCGTTGTTCGGACTCGAGCTCGCGCAGCTCGAGAATCTTCGCTGCAAGCTGGCGGCGACCACCTGCACCGCCGTGCGAGCGTGCGACAAGCCGACGACCGACTACACGACGTTCTGCCAGACTGCCGAAGGCGGCAATCATTGCGATGGCAACGTGCACGTCCTCTGTGACGCCAACACGTTCGCGCCCATCATGGCCACGGACTGCGCCGCCACTGGCGAGATCTGCGGCGAAGCCAACTTCCAGGCAGGTTGTGGCAAGACGGCTTGCGAGCCCTACAACACCACGATCAACAGCTGCGCCGGCAACGTCCTCACGTCGTGCGCGGCGTACGGCGTGACGCGCGAGATCGACTGCGCCGCCAACAATGACGTGATCTATGTGAAGCCGGCTGGCAAGAAGACTCTCGCCACGACCGTGTGTGGTGCCGGCACCGACGGCAACAAGGCTTGTCTCGCCGATGGCGCCGATTGCACGGGTCTCACGCAACGCTGCGACGGCACGGTCCTCGAAACTTGCACCATGGGCAAGCTCGCGCGTCGCGATTGTGCCGCGCAGTCACCTTCGGGCCAGGGCTGCGTCACCGCGCTGACCGATGGCCCCGACCGCATCCAGGGCTCCCTCGCGTGCGGCGCCGTGAATCCGCCGTGTCACGAAACGGACAACGAGACCTGCGACGTCGCCACCGGCACCATCGGCTTCTGCGCCCTCACCGAAGCCAAAACCCTCGACTGCAAGTCTCTCGGTTATACCGGCTGCAAGACAACCACCGTCAACGGCCGCGTCACCGCCGCCTGCTTCCAGTAACCCACCACCTTCCGCAAACTTAGAAGGACCGGGGTTCCTTCTTTCCCCGCCAAGGCAACGGGAGACGGTGGCTGGACGACAGGGTGGCCATGAAGCCGCGCCAAGTGGTTCCCGGACGGGTCTACATGGTCACCCGACGCTGCACGAGAAGACACCATCTGCTCGCCCCCGACGAGTTCGTCGTCCAAACCTACGAGTACACTTTGGCCGAGGCGGCTCAGCGATTCGATATATCGCTCTTCGGCTGGACGACGATGAGCAATCATCAGCACGTTTTGCTCCGTGACAACGAGGGACAGCTACCTCGTTTCACGGGCCACATGCACAAGATGTTCTCGAAGGTCATCAATCCGTATCGCGGATGGACCGAGAACCTGTGGTCCACCGAGCAGCCGAACCACGTCTGGCTCGTCGACCCCGAGGATATGTTCGACAAGCTCCTCTACACGTTACTGAATCCCGTTGCGGCAGACCTGGTCGAGGAGGTCGCCCACTGGCCAGGAGCGAGCTCGCTTGCGCAAAACCTCTACGGACGAGAGCGCATCATCGAGCGACCATACGGCTACTTTCGCAAGAATGGACCGATGCCCCCGACCGTCACGCTTCGAGCGGAGCGGCTCCCGGGCTACGAACACCTCTCCCAAGAGGAGTGGAAGGAGAAGGTCTTCGATGGGGTCCGCAAGGGCGAAAAGCAAGAGCGAACGCGCCGCACGAGGGAGAAGCGTCGCGTCGTCGGGCGCAAGGCCGTCCTACGTACGAACCCCACGAGCAGGCCGAAAACGGAAGAGCCGAAGAACCGACTCAAACCGACGGTCGCCGCTCAGAATCCCGAACGCCGCGTAGCCGCGCTGGACATCTTGCGAGGATTCCTGGAGGCGTACACCGAAGCCCTGCGTCGCTTCATCCACGGGAAGCGAAATGTGGAATTTCCGTTAGGCACATACCGAATGCGCCTACTCGGCGCGCGATGCGCCATCGCACCAATTCTCGAATCCGGGAAACGAGCATTCAGCTAACGTCGTCGCCGGCCGGCAATTGCGCACCGCGCGAGCGAGCTTGGACGTCAATCGGCGAATCGTTAGAACCAAGATTCGTCGACGGGCGCATCGGCTGGACCTAGGACCACTGGGACGCCATCGTAGCGGAGGCGCTCGGTCGTGAAGACGAACGTGCGCAGCAAGTACAGCATGAGCGATCGCTGGTCGAGGCGCGGGTCGATGTACGGCGCGAGCTTCGTCGCGTGCGCTGCAGGCAAGAGGCTCCAGTGCAGGCCGGGCTTATGATGATGGATTCCGTGGAATCCATTGTTGAACGTGAGCCAATTGAAGACGCGTCCGACGAAGTTGCGTGAATGGTTGTACGGATGCGTTTCGTCGCAGCCATCATGCTGCAAGTAGTTGACGGTCGTGATGCCCCAAACCGCGTAGAGGCTCGGGACGAATCCGAGGAAGAGCGCCTTCTTCCAGGCAATCACGAGCATGAGGAGCTTTAGTCCCCACGTCACGACGATCTCCAAACGAAGCTGACGAACCCATTTCGGGTTCTTCTTCTCCATCATGCGGAGGAAGCGAGCATTCATCAGAGTGACGCCCGGTCCAATCCGAAGGAAGAAGAAGACCAGATTGAGCAGATTTGGACGATAGCGAAGCTTCGTCGTCCTCATCATGTCGCGTGGCGTCTGCGTATGGCCGTGATGGCTCAGGTTGTGACCGGGAACGTATTCGCTCACCGGAAATCCGTACGTGACGGAGAGAACGACCTGCGTGATGCGATTCAGCGTCCGCGATCGCCACATCGGGCAGTGCATCACGTTGTGCGCAATCACCGCATTGATGAACGCGGACGCGCACAACAACGCGCATGCCAGCACGCGCAAGAGCGTGGGAAGCGAGTCCCAGAACGTCCATGCAGCGCCAACGAGCACCAAGTGCCCGGCGATGAAAGCGATCGTTCGCCGATCCGAGGAGTATCGGAGCACATTGCCTCCACCCCCCTCGAGGACGGGAGCAACAAAAGCGTGGCTTGCGCGATCCGATGCCCTGCGACGTCAGAGCGTTTCGCCTTCGCTGACTCGCGCGCTCCGGATGAGCTGCTGGAGAGCGCGCGTCGGGCGCTCCGATCAGGTGGGGATTCAAGGAACCCCGGTCGGGCTAAGTCCCTATTTTCGCAGGTGAATGGGCCTTTAGGGGACCATGACGACTTTGCCGTGGCCGCCCTTTTCGGCGACGCGATGGGCTTCGCGGACGTCGGAGAACTTGAGCGTGCGGCTGACCGGCATGAGGAGCCGGGAGGCGGCGACTTCGCGCGCCAAACGGTCGAGCTGGGTGGGGTCGGGGTGGCTGACAATCGCTTTCACGCGAAGGTCGGAGCGGTCACCGACCGTCGGGGCGCCAAGCACGGAAGCGACAGCCCCTCCTCGCTTGATCTTGGGGAGGAGCTTGGCGATGACCGCGCCCCCGACCGTATCCGCGATGGCGTCGACCTCCGGAAGCGCGGCCACCTCGTCGTCGCGATCGAGGGCGAGCACGCCATCGACCCCGAGTGCCAAAGCCTCGTCCTTCTGGGAAGCACGAACCCCGGCGATGACGCGAGCCCCCAAGCCCTTGGCGACGAACACAGCCGTCCTCCCGACGCTGCCGACCGCACCGGTGATCAGGATCGTCTGGCCGCGTTGGGGCGCGATGCCTCGTTCGATCAGCTGGGCTCCGGTGAGAAGGACGAGAGGAAGGGCGGCCGCTTGTTCATCGCTCAGCCCAGCCGGGATACGGCTCAGCACGGACTCCTTCACGACCACGAACTCCGCATAGGCATGGCTCGCAAAGGCCATCACACGATCGCCGGGAGAGAACAGGGATGCGCCGGGCCCATTCGACCAAACCACGCCGGCAAGGTCCCGACCGAGAATGGTCGGCAGCTCGAGCGGCACGACCCGAGCCATGTACCCGCGACGGATCTTCCAGTCGACAGGGTTGATGCCCACGGCCGATGTCTTGACGAGCACCTCACCCGGCCCGGGGACGGGCGTCTCCGCATCCTCGTAAACGAGCTGGTCGACGTCACCGTATCCGTGGAGCTCGATGGCCTTCATGACTGCCTTCCCTTCCGCCCACCCGGAGCACGAGGAAGGAGCAAACCAAGTGCCGCCGAAGGCTCGAGAAACGCGTGGCCGATGGCTTGCAGCGCCCGAGAAACCAAGGAGTCGAAAGAGAGGGCCACCATGCTCGACATCGTCGTTCGCTACCTGCACGGTGCATTGGTTCCATTCCGTCTCGCCAGTTACCCGAGCGAGGAAGCCGAACCCAAAGTCGCCCTCCCACTTCCGCCGAACGCCATCCTCGTCGACACGCAGCTCGTCCAGATCGACGGCAGGCTCGCGCTCACCTGCTATCCAACCGGCGAGCAGATCGATCTCGCCGCCGTCGGCTCCGAGCTCGGCGGCTTCGCGACCGAAGGGAGCGTCGAGGATCTCCCCGACGAGTTCGCACGCGCCCAGGGCCCGATTCCCCCACTCGGCCAGATGATCGGCGTGCCGCTCATCCTCGACGAAAAGATCGCCGAGTACGGCGTCATCTGCTTCCGCGTGTTCACGCAGACCGACGTCATCGACATTCCCTACGACGACTTCGCCCGCCTCGAACAACCGCGCCTCGCGTCCATCGCGTCGGCCGGGGAGCTCCCCGCTGCACGCCCCGCGCGGCCACGCGCCAGCAACTGATACGACCGATACGCGCTCGAGCGAGTCAGCGAAACAGTCGCGCGAGACGACGCGGAAGTGCCCCTCGAGTTGCGGCAGCGGTGCGGAGGAGAGCGTGTGCCAGTAGAGAATGGTGCTCGCACGACGTGAGCGCGCGAGATCGAGCGCGCTCGCGAACGCCTTCGCCGTGTACGTCGGGTCGAGCACGAGGCCGGCGCGCGAAGCGATCTCCATCGCCTCGCTTCCCGCAGCCGTCGGGTATCCATACCCCCGCCCCACCCACCGCTCGTCGACGTCGATGCGGAGTGCTGCGCGCGATGCTGCAGCGCTCGACATGCCCGCGAGGCGCGCGGTCCGAAACGCAAGCCCGCGCGCGACCACCGACAGTGCGAGCACGGGATGCGAAACGGCAACGCCGACGACGCGCGTGCGCATCCCCATCTGTTCGAACCCCACGGCGAGCCCGGCGGTCGTCCCGCCCGAGCCGAGCGCCACGACGCACAGCTCGGGCTCGGGCAAGAGCCCGGCATCCACTTGTGCGGCGACTTCGCGCGCAGCCTCCACGAATCCCAGCGAGCCGAGCGCGTTCGAACCTCCGAGCGGCACGAAGAAGGAGTCCTTGCCGAGTCGCGCGAGCACCATGGGCGGCGCGGCAGCCCACGCCGGCGCAGCAATCCCCACGAGTCCGTGCGCGAGCGCCACGCGCAAGTTGTTCTCCGCGTGACGCGAAGGTGGCTGGCCGACGAGCACGGCCTCGACCTCGAAACCGAACTGCTCTCCGTAGAGCGCCGTGGCCACGACTTGATGGCTTCCCGCCGCACCGACGGTGACGAGTCGCCGGCGACCGAGATCACGCGCCGCCCCGAGCAGAAGCTCGAGCTTTCGCACCTTGTTGCCGCCGTAGACGTCGCTGGTTGCGTCATCGCGCTTGACGAAGACGGACGCACGATCGCCTGGAAAAATAGGCAATCGCTCGACGGGCGTCGGATACCTACCTATGGCGAGGCGCGTCATGAAATTCCCCGGCGCGGCACGCGAGTCCCGAATCGTGCCCGATCTTCATCGATGTCGAAAAGGAGTCTCCCGGCGAAACATTTCCGAAACCGGAGGAGGGACAAAACACCTTGGCAGTCTCGAGCGGGTGGAGTCTCATCGCTGACCTCCAGACGCCAAGCTCATCCCGATCCCACGCCCCAAGCGCGCCCGCACGCGACGTAACGAAGATACCGAAGCACCAGTCGAGCTAGCCATGAAGAAGATCGAGGCCATCATCAAGCCGTTCAAGCTCGACGAGGTGAAGGACGCCCTCGCCGAAGTCGGCGTGCAGGGAATGACCGTCACCGAGGTCAAAGGTTTCGGTCGCACCGGCGGCAAGAAAGAGGTCTATCGCGGGTCGGCCTACGTGGTCGACTTCGTCCCGAAGGTGAAGATCGAGATCGTGGTGCCCGACGAGCTCGTGCACGACGTTCTCGACGCCATCGAGAAGTCCGCGAAGACCGGTCGCATCGGCGACGGAAAGATCTTCGTGAGCCCAATCGAGGAAGCCGTTCGCATCCGCACAGGCGAACGAGGCAAAGACGCTATCTGACGGGGCTGCACGCTCCGCCCCACACAAAACCCAGCAGGGGAATCCCATGAAGCCGAAGGAAGTCATCGAGTTCGCCAAGAAGAACGACGTCAAATTCGTCGATCTCAAGTTCATCGATTTCCCGGGTGTCTGGCAGCACACCACGCTGCCCGCTCACCGCCTGGACGAATCGCTGTTCGAAGACGGGATCCAGTTCGACGGTTCGTCGGTGCGCGGATGGCAGCCGATCAACGCGTCGGACATGACGATGATCCCGGACCCGGAGACGGCGAAGCTCGATCCCTTCTTCGCTCATCCGACGCTCTCGCTCGTCTGCTCGGTCTACGACCCGATCACCAAGCAGCCCTACTCGCGTGACCCGCGCCACATCGCGAAGAAGGCGGAAGCCTACCTTCGCCAGACGGGCATCGCCGACACGTCGTACATGGGCCCCGAGGCGGAGTTCTTCATCTTCGACGACGTCCGCTTCGACCACTCGAAGCCGAACGAGGGCTACTACTACCTCGACAGCGCGGAAGGCGCCTGGAACTCAGGCCGCGAGGAGTACCCGAACCTCGGCTACAAGACGCGCCACAAGGAAGGCTACTTCCCCGTCCCCCCGACCGACACCCTCGCCAACCTCCGCATGGAGATGATGCTGGCGCTCGAGGCCTCGGGCGTCGAGGTCGAAGTCGGCCACCACGAGGTCGCCACCGGCGGCCAGTGCGAGATCGGCATCAAGTTCCATCGCATGCTCCCCTGCGGCGATCAGCTGATGTGGTTCAAGTACGTCGTCAAGAACATCGCGCGCAAGCACGGCAAGACCGTCACGTTCATGCCGAAACCGCTCTTCGGCGACAACGGCTCGGGCATGCACGTGCACCAGTCGCTCTGGAAGGAGGGCAAGCCCCTCTTCGCCGGCGACGGCTATGCAGGGCTCTCGCAGATGGCGCTCCACTACATCGGCGGCATCATCAAGCACGCGAAGTCGCTCGCGGCGTTCACCAACCCCACGACGAACAGCTACCGCCGTCTCGTCCCGGGCTTCGAGGCGCCGGTCAACCTTGCGTACTCGAGCCGCAACCGCTCGGCCTCGGTCCGCATCCCGATCACGGGCCCCTCGCCGAAGACGCGCCGCGTCGAGATCCGCTTCCCCGACCCGAGCTGCAACCCGTACCTCGCCTTCAGCGCGATGCTGCTCGCCGGCCTCGACGGCATCCAGAACAAGATCGACCCGGGTGATCCGCTCGACAAGGACATCTACGCCCTCAGCCCCGAGGAGCTGAAGAACGTCCCGCACATGCCGGGCAGCCTCGAAGAGGCACTCGACCACCTCGAGCGCGATCACGAGTTCCTCCTCCGTGGCGACGTCTTCACCAAGGACGCCATCCACGAGTGGCTCGACTACAAGCGCACGAAGGAACTGAACCCGATCCGCATGCGTCCCACGCCGCACGAGTTCTTCCTCTACTTCGACATCTGATCGAAGCGATCGACGACACGACCAAGGGCGCGAGGCCTCGAGCTTCGCGCCCTTCGTCATTTCCGGCCCCCGCTCACACCAAGATTCGATGGCTCGATGCGACGCCTGAGGACGACGCGGCCCGTGCACGCAGCACGCGCACTCCAAACATCCGCAGTCGGCAGCGCGAGGATGCTGGTTAGGTTGCGGCGCATGCAGGTCCGCGCCGCCGTCGCCTACGAAGCGAAGAAGCCGCTCGTCGTCGAAACCGTCGAACTCGAAGGCCCGAAGGCCGGCGAGGTTCTCGTCGAGCTGAAGGCCACGGGGATCTGCCACACCGACGAGTTCACGCTCTCCGGTGCCGATCCCGAGGGACTCTTCCCGGTGATCTTCGGGCACGAAGGCGCAGGCGTGGTCGTCGATCTCGGTCCTGGCGTCACCTCACTCGCCAAAGGCGACCACGTGATCCCGCTCTACACGCCCGAGTGTCGGCAGTGCAAATCGTGCCTGAGCCGCAAGACGAATCTGTGCACGAAGATCCGAGCCACACAGGGCAAGGGCGTGATGCCCGATGGAACGAGCCGCTTCTCCATCGGCAAGACGAAGCTCCATCACTACATGGGCTGCTCGACCTTCTCGAACTACACGGTGCTTCCGGAGATCGCACTCGCGAAGATCCGTCCCGACGCGCCGTTCGACAAGGTCTGCTACGTCGGCTGCGGCGTGACGACGGGCGTCGGCGCAGTGGTGAACACGGCGAAGGTCGACCCCGGTTCGAACGTGGTCGTGTTCGGCCTCGGTGGAATCGGCCTCAACGTGGTGCAAGGTGCACGCATCGCCGGTGCAGACATGATCGTGGGCGTCGACATCAACCCGCAGCGCGAAGCGCTCGCGAAGCAGTTCGGAATGACTCACTTCGTGAATCCGAAGACCGTGAAAGGCGATCTCGTGAGTCATCTGGTCGACCTCACGAACGGCGGAGCCGACTACTCGTTCGAATGCGTGGGCAGTGTGGACCTCATGAGACAGGCGCTGGAGTGCTGTCACCGCGGTTGGGGTGAGAGCATCATCATCGGCGTCGCTGGCGCGGGTCAGGAGATCAAGACGCGCCCCTTCCAGCTCGTGACCGGACGGGTGTGGAAAGGCTCGGCGTTCGGCGGCGCGCGAGGGCGCACGGACACGCCGAAAATCGTGGATTGGTACATGAACGGGAAGATCGAGATCGACCCGCTCATCACCCACACGCTTCCGCTCGACCGTATCAACGAAGGCTTCGACTTGATGCGGGCCGGCCAATCGATCCGCACCGTTGTCGTCTACTAACCCCAGAGGTCGCGTGAGTTGAGCCGGATCGCGAAGCAACGTTTCGCGCAGGCAAGGCGCGACGACGAGGAATACTCGCCGTATTTCGAGGAGTCGCAACGCAGCCTGCGAGGAACGGGGCGAGTGAGGCGGTTCGAGTCAGGCGACCTCTGGGGTTAAGACGCGCGTCGCGCGACCGAACCGCGTGGCATGATGCGACCACGCGCGAGTGATCTGCGCGCTTGCGACACGATCGAGCGACGTATCGTGTCCATGATGTCCGCGTGATCGCCGCGTGATCGCCGCGTGAAACGAGCACGCGCGTCTTCGTTCTCTCGTGGCTCCCTCTTTGCACGTGGCTCTCGCCGGAGAGTGAGGGAAACATGCCGAAGAAGAGGACGATGACGAGGGGGACGCGAGCGAAGAGCGGCAAGTCGAAGACGACGCGCTCGGGATCCCGCATGGTCGAAGAAATGGATTCGCTGTTCGGCAGCAAGCCGCGTGCATCGAAGAGCCGTCGCGTGAGCGTGTCACTCGCGCCGGCGAAGAAGAGCAGCTCGAAGCGCACGAAAGCGAAGGTCGCGAAAGGTCGGACGACACGCGCGCGCAAGTCGAGCGCTCGTTCGCGGACTGGCGCGAGCACTGGAACGATGTCGAGCCGCACGCGCACTGCGGCACGCCGGAAGACGCGTCGCGCGGGCAGCGCTGCAGCAAAGCGGGTCACGACCAGCCGAACCTCGCCGCGTCGCAGCAGCGCGCGCCGGAAGGCGAGCACGAGCCGGCGCACCTCGACTCGTCGCACCACGCGCTCGCAAGCGCGCAAGCCGCGCTGAGTGGCAGCCGGCAGGCCACGGGAGCGTTCTCGTAGGGTCGTCGGGGTTCGACCGCGAACGAGAACGACGAGAGCGCTCTTCCGTTGCTTCGATCACGCGCCGAAAGCGGCGCGCGGACGCTTCACTTCACGCCGGGGAAGCTCTTGCAGGCGGCGTCGAAGGTGCTGAGCGCGTCTTGCAGGCTGGTCGTGAGATCGCCGTTGCAGATCGAGCTGAACATCCCGTTCTTGCCAACCAGGTTGACGAACTGCTTGAGGCGCTGAGCGTCGATCGCCTTGCCGAAGCCCGACGTGCAGGCCTTGTCGCCGGCGATGACGGCGGTGGCCCAGCGGTTCGCCCCTCCGGCGACCCCGTCGAGCATCGCCTTGTACTCGGCCACGGGTTTCACGCCTTGCATGGTGATGCAGACGTCGTCCGCAATCGTAAAGTTGTTGTCTTGGCGCGAGCAATCGTCTTCGTCCGTGAGGATGACCACGGCGAGCAGCGCGTCGGGGCGCAGGAAGCCGGCATTCGTTCCGTCGGCGACGCGATCGTTCAGCGCAAGCTTGAGCGACTCGAGAGGCATCTCGATGCTCGGACCGCTCGTGCCGACTTCGGCGAGACACGAGAACGTCTGATCCGCGTTCGAATCGTTTCGTTCGACCCAGCGACGGACCGAGCCGCAATCCTTCTTCTGACGGAACGCCCCGTTGTCTCCCTTCTCCGACTGCGGCGGAAGCGGGATGGGGAACGGAATCGGCGGGCTGATGTTGTAGTCGACGTCGCGCCCCGTGGTGGTCACCGCCACGCGCCAATCGAGCTTCGACCCGCTCTTGGTCTGGTAGTCGTTGAGGACCTTCACGAATTTCGGGAAGTTCGCCGCGAGGTTCGACTGCTCCTCCTGCATCGAGCCCGAGTCGTCGACGATGAACACGAGGTCCATCTTCTGACACTCGTTGGAGGGCTCGGCCGTGGCCGCATCCGCACCGTTCGTACCGAGCGAGCCGGCAGGACCGTTGTTGCTGCCATCCCCCGTCGTCGGGTCCGTGCTGTCATGATCGAAACCGTTGCGCGCTGTCGATGATCCACACGCGACAGCCGCCACGACCGCACAAAAGCCGATGCTACCGAGGAGACGCGCACGAAGACGCGCACGCAGATTCGATGTTCGGCCCAGCGTTGTGTGCACGTTCACGTCTACCTCCAGCCCCGAAACACGTGCATCCTGCACGTCGCGAGCGGAGGCGTTGTAGCATCCAGTCCTCAGCCCAGCCGGTCGGTACGAAACGCGCGATGCCGTTGAGACAAATCGAGCTCACCGTCCTGTCACAGCTCGATCACAGCCTGGTTCCGGCACTCCATGCGCCTTACACGCGTTTCCATCCAGCGTGACTGTCACGGCCATCCTGCCAAGTAAGGGCCATGGACAAACGCAACGCGCCGCCCCGGACGAACCGGAAGCGGCGCGCGTCACTGTAAAGTGAGAAGAGGGATCAGGCCTCGGCGAGGCCGCGCTTGTCCTTCTTGCCCGGCTTCTTGCCCGGCTTCTTGGCGTCGGCCTTGGCAGCAGCCTTCGCCGCCTTCTTGGCGTGACCGTTCACGCCGTTGGTGTGGCCGTTGACGCCGTTTCCGTTCGCGTGGCCGTTGGTCTTCGCCTCGACCTTCGTGCCCTTCACCTTCGTGCCGAGGAGATCGGCGGCGAGCTGCGCGGCGCGGGTCGTCTTCTCCCACGCGAAGTCGCTGCGGCCGAAGTGACCGTAGGCGGCCGT
This sequence comes from Labilithrix luteola, assembly GCF_001263205.1. Lineage (GTDB taxonomy): Bacteria > Myxococcota_A > Polyangia > Polyangiales > Polyangiaceae > Labilithrix > Labilithrix luteola. Next base: position 6,443,473 of record NZ_CP012333.1, on the reverse strand, counting down.
GGGACGGTAGACCGGCGCGAGGAGGCCGAGCTCGTCGATGAGGGCCTTGGGGCGCATGTCGAAGTGCTCGAGGATGTACTTCTCGAGCTTCTCGTCCGCGACCTTGCCCGTGCCGAACGTGTTGACGTGGACGCCGACGGGGCGTGCGACGCCGATCGCGTAGGCGATCTGGACTTCGCAGCGCTTGGCGAGACCGGCCGCGACGACGTTCTTCGCGATGAAGCGCCCGTAGTAGCAAGCCGAGCGGTCGACCTTCGACGGGTCCTTGCCGCTGAACGCGCCGCCGCCGTGACGGCCCATGCCGCCGTAGGTGTCGACGATGATCTTGCGGCCCGTAAGACCGCAATCGCCCTGCGGACCACCGACGACGAAGCGACCCGTCGGGTTGACGTGGAACTTCGTGTTCTTGTCGATGAGCTTCTTCGGGATGACCTTGTCGATGACGAGGTCGAGGATCGCCTCACGGAGCGCCTTGTACTTCACGCTCTCGTTGTGCTGCGTCGAGACGACGATCGCGTCGACGCGGACCGGGATCTCGTTCTCGTACTCGAGCGTGACCTGGGTCTTGCCGTCGGGGCGGAGGAAGTCGACCTTCTTGCTCTTGCGGATGGCCGCGAGCTGACGCGCGAGCTGGTGCGCGTAGTCGATGGGCGCCGGCATGAGGTTCGGCGTCTCGTCGGTGGCATAGCCGAACACGAGGCCCTGGTCGCCGGCCCCCTGCTCCTTGTGCATGCCCTCGCCCTCGGTGACACCCTGCGAGATGTCCGGGCTCTGCTTCTCGACGGCCGTGAGAACGGCGCACGTGTTGCCGTCGAAGCCGATCGACGAATCGTTGTAGCCGATGTCGAGCACCGTCTTGCGGACGATGGTGGGGACGTCGACCGTCGCGGTGGTGGTGATCTCACCGGCGACGACGACCATGCCCGTCTTCGCCAGCGACTCGCACGCAACACGTGCGCGCGAATCCTGGGTCAGGATGGCGTCGAGGATCGCGTCGGAGACCGCATCACAAAGCTTGTCGGGATGTCCCTCAGTGACCGATTCCGACGTGAACTGGTAACGTGCCATTCGCCACTCCTGAAAGAAGATTCGAGGCAGAGGCATAGCGCGACCTGCCATGGACGCAAAGGGCTATCGGACGGCGCGGGAAGCGCTCGAGCCGCCGTCCGATCGTCCTCGCCACGGCCATTCAGGAGGCTGGAATACTGCAGCTGGGGGCCCAGCACGGGTGCTGGGTCGCCCCCCCTCAGCTCTTCTTGCGAGGCGCGTCCGCGGGGGGCTCGTCCCACGGTTCGACGCGCTCAATGCGCTTCACCCAGTCGCCGTGTTCGTCACGGATTTCCGGCAGCTGCGGGCCGCTGAGAGGAGGAGCTTTGACGCTCGGCCGTACGGCAAGCTCGACGTCCGAGCCGGGCCGGGCCGCAATCGCGAGGGTCGCCGCAGGATCGAACGAAAGCGGTGCGGTAGGCCCCCCGACCTGATCGTAGAAGCGAACCGCGACACGACCCAAGCGTTCGGCGCCGAGCTCCTCCGAAATGCGTCGCCACGTGCAGCCCTCCGTGAGCGCCGCGACGAAAGCCTCGGCCGAAGAGAAGGTTACCGTGTGCCGCAAAATGGTGTGCCGAACGAGCGACAGCCCCGCATCCTCGAACATGCGCTGCATCGACTCGCGATCTCCTTCGATGCGCGTGCGCTTCTGGGCGACCTCGGGCTCGAGCTCCTTGAGGGCCACCGCCATCAGCTCGAATGGATCGCCCTCGTCGGGCGGTCCCCACGTGAGGACACCGACCTTGCCGTGCGCAGAGAGCGCAGGCGTCCACTTCTTGATGAGCGCAACGCGATCATCGAACTGCCAGAGCCCGAACGCACAAAGGATGGCGTTCCAAGCGCCGTCACCGACGTCGCCTGCATCGGCTCGTTCCACGGTGACGGATTTCAGGTCCGCCTTCGCGACCTGGGCTTCGCAAACACGAACCATTTCCACGCTCGCGTCCGTCGCGCGGACCACGCCCCTGTCTCCCAGCGCGCGCGCGACGGCGAGCACTTCGGAGCCGGGTCCTGCGGAGGTGACCAAGACGCGTTGACCGGGCGAAAGCGCGAGCTCCCGCACGAGATCGAGGTGGTACGGCGTGAAGCGCGGCACCCACTCTTCGAGGTAACGCTCCGCGGCGCGGTCCCAGGGTGTACCCATGGTCGCAAAGTGTACCCGAGCGAGCGTGCTGCCGACCAGCACGAGCAGCCCGAGGGAGCGAGGTCGGGTGAGAAGCGCGGGCCCCGCGCCGCATGTCGGCGACTTGCGACCGAACGAAGTCGGGCGTCGGTGCATGGCGAAGCGTGACGCGGTTTGCGGTTGACCTTTTTCGTCGTGGGAAGCAGGCCTGCCAATCCGTGCGCTCTGCAACAACCAACGACCTCCCTTGCGCCGATGACGCGGGCCCGGAGAGCGCCTTCGCCGCCTGGAGCGCCGGCGTAGGTGGCCCGTCGCGCATGGCCCGGCGGGTCGAGGTCGACCAAGCCCCGCCGTAACACGAAAAACCACGCGGTAGCGCTTCCGCCTACCTCCATTTTCTGCGCGCCTCGGCAAGCTTCCGCAGCTGACACAGCACGGCCAGTCGACTACGCTCCGCGCGCAATGACCGAGCAGCTTCGAAGGACTTCTCTCTACGATCGCCACGTGAAGTTGGGCGGACGCATGGTGCCGTTCACGGGCTTCGAGTTGCCCGTGCAATACTCGGGCATCGCCGCCGAACACCAGGCCGTGCGCACGGCTTGCGGCCTCTTCGACGTCTCGCACATGGGCGAGCTCGAGCTCCGCGGCGAGCACGCCGGCCAGGTCGTGAACTACCTGATCACGAACGACGCTTCGAAGCTCGTCGACGGTCAGGCGCTCTACACCTGCGCATGCAACGAGCAGGGCACGATCCTCGACGACCTCATCGTCTACCGCGCCGCGCAGGATCGCTGGCTTATCGTCTGCAACGCCGCGAACCACGACAAGATCGCCGCGCACTTCAAGAAGGCCGCGCAGGATCACTGCGAGTTCGAAGACCGCACCGACGATACCGCGCTCATCGCGCTCCAGGGCCCCAAGGCCTTCGACGTCCTCGCCGCCGCCGGTGGTGACGCCGCGGAGCTCAAGAGCCTGAAGACGTTCCACTTCCGCGATGCCGTCGTCGCGAACGTTCGCTGCACGGTCGCGCGCACCGGCTACACGGGCGAAGACGGCGTCGAGATCTTCTGCGCCTGGAACGACGCTCCGGCGCTCTGGGATCAGCTTCTCACGCTTGGCGAGCCCTTCGGCATCAAGCCCGCCGGCCTCGGCGCGCGTGACACGCTTCGTCTCGAGGCGCGCCTCTCGCTCTACGGCAACGACATCGACGAGAGCACCAACCCGATCGAAGCGGGTCTCGGCTGGGTCACCAAGCTCGACAAGGCGGACTTCATTGGGAAGACCGCGCTCGAGAAGGTCAAGGCTGCGCCGCTTCCCCGCAAGCTCGTCGGCTTCGAGGTGACCGGTCGCGGAATCGCCCGCCACGGTTATCCGTTGCGTGACCTCGATGGGAACGAAGTCGGCCTCTGCACCAGCGGAAGCCCGGGACCCACGGTGGGCAAGAACATCGGCCTCGGCTATCTGCCGAGCGCCATGACGACAGTCGGAACGAAATTCCTCGTCGACTGCCGCGGCAAACACATCGAAGCGGTGGTCGTGAAGACCCCGTTCTACGACCGGAAGAAGAACGCATGAGCGACAACATCCCCGCGGGGCTCAAGTACACGACCGATCACGAGTGGGCGAAGGTCGAAGGAACGCGCGTGACCGTCGGCATCACGGCGTTCGCGGTCGAGCAGCTCGGTGACATCACCCTCGTCAACCTCGACGTCAAAGTCGGCGACGAGCTGACCGCCGGCAAGGCGTTCGGCACGATCGAGAGCGTCAAGACGCTGAGCGATCTCTTCGCGCCGATCTCCGGCAAGATCCTCGAGGTCAACAAGGCCCTCGACGGCTCGCCCGAGCTCGTCAACGAAGACTGCTACGGCAAGGCTTGGATGATCGTCCTCGAAGCGAAGGACGAGTCGGCACTCGCCTCCCTGATGGACGAGGCGGCCTACGCCGCGCACGTCAAAGCCTCAGCCCACTGATCCACGCTCGAGCACCAGAGCTCGTGAAGCCGCATGTCCACCCCGACGCGAGGGCAGGACATGCGGCTTTTTCGTGGCCGTTCTTCGATTGGAGACCGTGAGCTACCATCCGCGCATGCACAGGATCGACGTCCCGGGCTACGACGTCTGGGGACTCCTGGGAGAAGGCGGAATGAGCGACGTGTGGCTCGCCAAGCACCGCACGCTGCACGTTCCCGTCATCGTCAAGACCCTGAAGGCCTCGGTCCGTGAAGCGCACGGCGAAGCCGCGGCAACGCACATCCTCCACGAGGCGCGCCTCATGGCCCGCGTCTCCAGCCCCAACATCGTTCGCGCGCTCGACGCAGGAACGACCGCGAACGACGGCTCGCCGTTTCTGGTGCAGGAGTACGTCGACGGGCTCGATCTCGCCGAGCTCGATCGACGCCGTCGCTCTGCCATCGGTGTCGGCCTCCCGCTCTGGGTCGTTTGCCACGTGATGCACGAGGTCTCGCGAGGCCTTCGTGCCGCGCATCAAGCGGGCGTGATCCATCGCGACCTCAAGCCCTCGAACGTGTTCGGCGCGCCCGAGACCGGCATTCGACTCGGAGACTTCGGCATCGCCGTCGCGCGCTCCGACAACTCGCATGACGGAGCCGGAACGCTGAAGTTCATGGCACCCGAGCAGTTCTCCGGCGCCGACGTCGGCCGCTTCACCGACGTCTGGGGCGCCGGCGCGACAGCTTGCGATCTCCGCTACGGGCGTGCTCCGTTCGACAGCGTCGCCGAGATCATCGACCCACGCCAGGCTCCGCGCCTTCCTGCTCCGACGAGCCCCGCGGAGGCCTACTTCCAGCAGATCCTGCGCGCGATGCTCGCGAAGGATCTCAACGAGCGTCCGGAGGATCTCTCCGCTCCCGTGCACCACTTCGCGATGCTCGGGCGCGCCCTCTCCCCCCCGCCAATGCTCGCGAGCCGGGTCGATACGCACTCGCTCATGCTCGGCCGCATCAAGGTCAGCTTCGTCGTCGGCGACATCGCGCAGGCCAAGAGCGACGCCATCGTCTCGAGCGCGAACTTCGAGATGAAGATGCGCACCGGCGTGGGCGAAGCGCTCCGCGCGCGTGGAGGTGATGCGATCGAGGCCGAAGCGATGGCGGGCGGCGAGCGACCTCTCGGCTCGTGCGTTCGGACGTCACCGGGCTCGCTTGCGACCAAGCACGTCTTCCATGCCGTCAGTGCATGGAACGAAGTGTCTTGCGTCGGCCGTGCCTTCTCGCGGGCCCTTCTCCTCTGCGACGAGCACGGCTGCTGCACCGTCGCCGTGCCTGCACTCGGAACCGGTCAGGCGCGAGTCAGCCTCGAATCCTCGGCCAACTCCATGACGGCCGCTCTCCGCTGGCACGCGATGCTCGGCGGCATGCGCACGCGCGAGATCACCGTTTACCTCGACTCGGAACAGAAGCGGCGCATCTTCCAGGACGTCGCCGAAGAGGTGCTCGGTCTCGGCGACGGCGGCCGTCTTCGCGGCGTCGATCTCGGACTGCCCGTCGAGGGCACGCCGTGTACGGCCGAAGCCGCCACGTACCTCGATGCGAGCGGGACGATTCCGCCTGCCGATACCGGCGCCTCCGTCGAGCTCTGAGTTATTCGACTTCGACGCGGTTACGACCGGCACGCTTCGCGCGATAGAGCGCGGCGTCCGCGCGCGCGACGATGTCGTCGGCGTGGAACGCATTGCGCTCGTCGGCCGAGGCGACACCCGCGCTGAACGTCACGTGGCGCGGCTCGTTCCTGGGCCCCAGGCCGAGCGGCTTCGCGGCGAGTCCTGCCCGCAGGCGGTTGGCGACGACGCGCGCCGCAGGCCCCGGTGTTCCGCGCAAGAGAACCACGAGCTCCTCGCCGCCATAGCGGCAAGCAACGTCGTCTTCACGCAGGTGCTCCTGCACGATCTCCGCGACGTGACGCAGCACGCGGTCGCCGTCTTCGTGACCGTAGGTGTCGTTGACCAGCTTGAAGTGATCGAGATCGATCAAGAGCAGCGAGAACGGCCGCTTGTGGCGTCGAGCGTGCGCGACCTCTTCGCGGAGACGGCGCTCGAAGTAGCGGCGGTTGAAGAGCCCGGTGAGGGCGTCGTGCGCTGCGTTCTCGAGCGCGAATTTCAGCTTGTTGCGAAGCTCTCGCTGGTTGCGCGAGCGGTCCGAGATGGCGCGAACCTTCGCGCAAACCAGCGCCCCGGCGAGCGGTTTGTGGAGATGGTCGACCGCGCCAGCCTCGATGCTGCGGACGATGTCGCTCTCCGAGAGGGGACTCTCCGAGACGACCATGACCGGGATGTGAGCCACTTCCGGATCGGCCCGAAGCCGTCGAAGCACTTCCCACCCGTCCATGTCGGCCAAGGTGAGGTCGAGCAGGATGCAATCGAGCGTGTCCGCCTTCTCCGCGGCGACCTCCAGTGCATGCGCGCCTGTCTCCGCCTGGCTCGTGACCATGGCGAGATTCGTCATGTGGCGCAGCACGGACTTTCGCACCGCCTCGTCGTCGTCGACGACGAGGATCTCGCCCGGGGCCACCGGGATGATGGAGATGAGCGACTCCCGCACGCTCACGACGTCGATTGTACTCCAACCTTGGCGGGCTCCGCGCCGATAACGACGAACGCCCCTGCGAGAATCAGCAGACCGCCTACGATCTGGACGGTGCCGAGGCGCTCCTGCAGCACCAAGGCCGCAAGGACGACGGCCACGAACGGCTCGATGAGGGTCAGGATCGAGGCGTGACTGGCGGGTACACGGCGCAGCCCCCACACGAACATCAGGCCACAAATGGCGCCCGGGCCCACCGCACCGGCGAGAACCACCCCCAGTGCCGCTGGTGTCGCCTTTCCGTACTCGGATGGCGGAACGAGGGCAAAGAGGAGCGGCGCGGCCACCAAGCTATGGAAGAACATCAGCTCACTGGCCGAAAAAACCGCCAGGAGTCGCTTGTTCACCAGCACGTTCGATGCATAGAAGAGCGCGCTGGCCGCCCCGAGTGCGGCCCCCGCCAGATCACTTCGCCCGAAACCCGCGCACCACGGCTCGAGGAGAAGCACGAGACCGAAGAACGCCACCGCGACGGCAAAGAACGTCCGAGCCTGCGCCTTCTCACGCAAGAAGATCGGCGCGGCGAGCGCCACGAAGATGGGCGTCAGATCGTGCGTGAGCACGGCGATGGCGACCTTGGTTCGTTGATACGCCGCGAAGAACAAGAGCACGTTCAGCGCATCGCTCACGCCGAGCCACAGCACAGCGGCCCATTGCGAGAGCGAAGCGCGCGCGCGAACGCGATCGCCGAGGAGCACGACGACCAGCCCCGTCAGCGCCTGAACGGCCATCATGATCGCGGACTGCAGCGCCGCCGGAATGGGGGCGTGGCGCAAAATGAGTGGCCACGTGCCCCAACCCGAAGCCGCAATGGCAACGAGCGCGTAGCCGGAAGCTCTTCGTGCTCGTTCGTCGACGATCACGAGCTGGCGTCGCCGCTCCCGCGGCCGTTCGCGAGCCCCTTCAGCTTCGCGAGCGTCGTGAGCGCCTCGAGCGGCGTCATGCGATCGAGATCGAGCGCGCGCAACATCTCGAGCGCAGGGCTCGGGGCAGGCCCCGCGTTCCCTCCCCCAGCGCCACCGAAGAGATCGAGCTGTGGAGCGGGCGCCTTCGCACGCGACGGACGCGTGGCACCGCTCGGCGTGGTGCCGCCCTTCTCGAGGGCATCGAGCATCGCGCGCGCACGGGCCAGCACCGGCTCCGGCAGCCCGGCGAGTCGCGCACACGCAACGCCGTAGCTACGCGACGCCGCCCCGCGCTGCACCTTGTGGAAGAACACGATGCTGCCGGCGTGCTCACGCGCGCTGACGCTGTGGTTCTCGGCACGCGGGCAGCTCTGAGCGAGCTCGGTGAGCTCGTGGTAGTGCGTGGCAAAGAGCGCTCGACTGCGCGCGACGTCGTGCAGGTGCTCGGCCACCGCCCAGGCGATCGAGAGGCCGTCGTAGGTGCTCGTGCCGCGTCCGATCTCGTCGAGCACGACGAGCGAACGGCGCGTGGCACGTCGCATGATGTTGGCGGTCTCCTTCATCTCGACCATGAAGGTGCTCTCGCCTCGCGCGAGGTTGTCGCTGGCGCCGACGCGCGTGAGCACGCGATCGACGATGCCGATGCGCGCGCGACGTGCAGGGACGAACGAGCCCGCCTGCGCGAGCACCACGGCGAGCGCGACCTGCCGCATGAACGTCGACTTGCCCGCCATGTTCGGGCCGGTCACGATCCAGAGCCGCGCGCGATCTTCCGGGGCATCTTCGGCGGCGTCGAGCGTGACGTCGTTCGGCACGAAGCGTCCCGCCGCCGCGAGCTTTTCGACCACGGGATGGCGCGCATCTTCGAGCACCAGCTCGAGCGAGTCGTCGATCTCCGGGCGCGTGTAGTCGTCACGATGGGCGACTTCGGCAAGCGCGCTCGCCACGTCGAGCACGGCAAGCCGCGAGGCGACCGCGCGAAGACGCTCGATGTGCGCCTGAAGCTTCTTCACGAGCTCGCTCCACAGCTCCGCCTCGCGTGACTCGAGCCGCTCCTCCGCGTGGGCAAGCTTGTCGGCGAGCGTATCGAGCTCGTCACACGTGTAGCGCTCGCCCGTGGCGATGGTCTGCTTGCGACGCCACGCCTTCGGAGCCTTGGAGAGGTGCGTCTTCGTCACCTCCATGTACCAGCCGAACACGCGCGTGTAGCGGAGCTTGAGACTCGGGATCTGCGCCTGTTCGCGTAGGCGCGCCTCGAGCTCGACGATCAACCGCTGACCGTCCTTGGTCAGCATACGTGCTTCGTCGAGCTCCTTGTCCCATCCGTCACGGAACACACCGCCGTCACTCGCGCGGAGCGGCAGCTCGTCGGCCAGGGCCTTGCCGAGGAGGGTCGCCATCTTCTCGCAGCGATCGACGAACGGCTCCTTGGCCGGGATTTCCAGGGCCTCGCGCGCTCCGGGATCGGGACACTTCGAGAGCGCCGAGTCGAGCGCGGGGAGCTCGGCGAGCGACGTACGCAGCTGCGACAGCTCGCGCGGACCGATGCGCTCGACGGCCAGCTTCACCGCCAGACGCTCGAGGTCGGCAACCTTGTCGAGTCGCGTGCGAACTTCGGTTCGAAGGCCAGGCTGCGTGACGAAGAGCTCGACGCCATCGAGGCGCCGGCGAATCTCCGCGACGTTCGTGCGCGGCGCGAGAAGGCGTCGGCGAAGGAGACGCGCGCCCGGGGCCGTGCGCGTCATGTCGATGTGGGCGAGAAGCGAGCCCTTCGTCTCGCCGTCCATCGTGCGTACGAGCTCGAGATGGCGCTGGGCAGCGTCGTCGAGGATCAGCGTGTCGCCGATCTGGTACTCGACGAGGCGCGACATCGGGAGGGGTCGCCCCGGCTCGCACGCGCGAACGAGCCCCACGCAACGCGCCGCCGCCACGAGCGCCACGTCGCTCGCGCACGACTTGCGCGACTCGCCTTTGCCGAGCACCGCGTCGAGGACAGAGAGCGAACGCGCCAGATCCAGAGGCTCCTGCTCTTCGCGAACGGTTGCCCGAGGGAGCGCCGCGCGAACGGTCGCCACGAAGTCACCGGTGTCCGGCGCGAGCACTTCGCGCGGATCGAGCCGCACGAGCTCGGCGATGGCCGCCTCGATGCCCTCGGCCTCGCACGCCTCGAGCGTACCGGTCGAGAAGTCGAGCGCCGCGATGCCCACGCGTCCCGTCGACGCCACTTCGAGTCCGACGAGGAAGAGGTTCTTCTTGGCCTCGATGGCAGAGTCGTCGAAGGCAAGCGCGGGCGTGGCGATACGCACGACCTCGCGCGGGACGATGCCCTTCACCTTGGAGGGATCGGCCATCTGCTCGCAGATCGCCACCTTGTGGCCGAGGTCGAGCAGCTTCTGTACGTATCCGCTGACGGCGTGGTGCGGCACGCCGGCCATCGGAATCGGATCTTCGGCGTTCTTGTTGCGGCTCGTCAGCGTGAGCTCGAGCGCCTTCGCCGCGATGACCGCGTCGTCGAAGAAGATCTCGTAGAAGTCACCCAGCCGGAAGAACAGCAGCGCGTCGGGATGCGCGGCCTTCGCGGCGAGGTACTGCCGCATGACCGGGGTGTCGGCGCCGCTCGCTTTCGCCATCGCCGAGTCCAGTGTCAGAAGTACGGGGCGTGCGCAATAGTGACGTTGTCGAGGTCGATGAGAACGAGGCCTTGGGAGGCCGCGTCGACGACCGCGAGCTGCCCGAGCGGTTCGATGTAGCGAATCGACTGCGGGTTGATCGACGTCGTGGTCGAGCCGATGTTGATGAACAGCGGCGAGAACTGGCCGGCCGTCGAGAACTTGAAGACGGTATCGCGGACCGGCAGAGTGCCCGAGGTCGGGTTGATGATGTTCGCCGAGAACATCGGATTGCGCATGGCGAGAGCGCTGTCGCGCGAGATGACCGTCGGGTTGCCGCCCGCAGGCGCGGGGAACGCGTCGAACGGGACGGCGGGGAGACGGCCGTTCAAGAGCGACTCGCGCGAATCGCAGGACGACACGCATCGGCTGTCCGACGCCGCGGTCATGTGATTGAGGAAGCCGATGCCGGGTCCGCCCGTCGTCCCCGTGGCGACCGCGGACCAGATGCCACCCGTGCGCACGTGGAAGCGCGCTTGGCGGTGGAAGCAGCAGCGGGCGAGCTTGAGGAACGGAACATTCGAGGGATCGCGGCCGACGATCTGGCGAGGCGCCTGGATGGTCGAGCCGTTCGGCAGCGTGATCGGTGCAGGCCGGAAGAATCGGCCGACCACGAGCTTCCCGTCGAACGCCTCGAGAATCGGGTAGTCGCGCAGCTCGCTCTCGTCGGCGGCCGCACCGAACGTCTGGCTGCAGACGTCGAAGCGCTGCTGGGCCGTCTGGTACTGCGGGTCCCAACACTTATCTTCCTCGGGCTCCTGCAGGCCCCAGTAGGGATCCGACGAATCGAGGAGATCCTCGGTGAAGGTGACGTAGTCGGCGAGGCGCCGGAAGAGATCACGATCGGGAGCGGTCAGGGCCGCGTTGATCGCGTCCGCGCGCTGCGCGCCCTGCGTCCAGTCTTCGACTCCCTTTGCGCAGAACTGCCCCTGTGATTGCGAGAAGTCGAGCGACTGGTAGCTGTCGGCCGTCACGAGGTTGGCGGTGAGGCCGTCGAAGCCGGGAATCGCGCCTTCGTACGTGAGCGCCCAAGCCTGGTCGATCTGGGACTCGGGGACGTCGAGCGAGAAGAGCAGATTCAGTCGCGGGGTGCGGTCGCTGTCGGCGCCGGTGGTGGGGAGCGGGATGTCCTTCGTGGAGACGATCGGCGCCGTCTGGAACCGCGGCAAGTGATTGCCGGTCGAGCTGGTGTTGTTGAGCAACACGCTCGAGCGCAGGCGGTGCGGAGCGCTGACCGGGAAGTACGCTTCCTGGCTCACGGCGGTCGCCGGGTCAGCCGTGGGGACGTGGTACGGGTCGAAGAACGTGGTGCTCGTCGCGGCCGGCTCCGGGATCGCGAGGGCCCACGGCTCTGGATCGATCGGGTTTGGACCGATGGTCACCGGACGACGGCACGGAGCATCCCAGTCGTCGACGTCGATGGCGATCACCTGTCCGTTTGCCAGGGTCGCGAACCCGAAGATGCCGCGCAGTCGCGTCGGCCCGAGCGTGAACTGCGTCAGGCTCTCGTTCTGGTTCTGATCGGCGCGGTAGTAAAAGCCGAAGTCTGGAGCGGGCTGCCCCGGCGTGATCGCATTGGCGACGTTCGGGTTCGGGTTGCAGAGCACGCCCGTCTTCGCATCAGGCAGGGCGATGTTGCCGGCGAGCGAGAGCGGGAAATCGTGCCGCGCGAACGCGACCGCGACGACCGGCGACGGGAACGCGATGCGGTCCGGGGGCTGGAACGGATTGAGCTCGGGGTTCGGACGCGTGAGCGGACTACGCTGCGTCGAAAGCGGATCGGTCACGTCGTAGACGATGAGCGAGCCGTCGAACTTGTCGACCGCGTAGAGGTACCGCTTGAAGTCGTGCGTCGCCGGGCTGACCGTGATGTCCGCGACCGAGACCTGCCGCGAAGGATTGAGCAAGCTCGTCGCGAGCAGCGGCGAGATCTCCTTCAACGCGCCCACGGTCGAGAGGTCGACGACGTGGATGAACGGCACCGTGTCGTCGGAGACGTAGAGAACCTGATCGTTACGCGCGACGGCCACGAGGCGCGGCGGGTCGAGCGAACCGACGTTGAGCGTCACGTTCGCCGGCGGCGTGGGCGTGACCGGCTGACACGCCGCGCCGCTATCGGGTGCACCGCCATCGGGCGCGGCCGCATTCGGAATGCCGCCTTCGAACGGCAGCTCGACGGTCGGCGTCGACTCACAGCACGGCACGGCCTGTCCGCAGCTCGCGGCAGGCAGCGGTCGCTGGCAGGTCAGATCGACGCCGCCATCGACGTAGGGAACGCCGTCCGGCCAATTCGGGCCGGTGACGAACGACGACGGAAGATTGCTCGCTCCGACGAGCTCGATCGCCGACGTGATGGGACACGGCGCGAGCGAGCCCGGCGCGATCGTGTCACCGGGTTCGAGCGTTCCCAGGCCGGCCGCCGCGATGGACTGAAACGCATCGGCGCCACGCAGGAAGGGCTTCGGGTCGATGGTCACGACCTTCGCGGAGTCCAGGCGCGAGCCCGGCAGAATCGCGACGACCTCGTAGTCGGCAGGGCCCTTCACGCCCGAGGGGTTCGGGCGAGGCACGATGGTGAGCGCGCCCGGGTTCTGCGGCAGCGAGCAGACCGGCCACGCCGCGAGGGTGCCCGCCGGCTTCGTCGCGAAATCCGGATTGTCGCCGAGAAGGCTCGTGCTCGGAATGCCGTAGATCGCGGGCTTGTTCACCTCGGCCGAGGCGACGAACACCATCTGGCCGTCGGGCGTCGTGGCGACGTCGGTGGGGATCGCGCCGACGGGAATGAAGTTGATGCTCGGAATCGCCTTCTGCTGATCGACTATCTCGCCCGAGGAGAGGTTGACGACCGCCACCTCGCCGCGGGCCGTCTGCGTGACGACCGCGAAGAGCTGGTTCAGGAAGAGCGAGCCGTCGACGTTCGAGGGAACCGGTGCACAGTTCTCTTGAGGAAGCGGACGCACCGGCTTGACCGGTACGAGTAGCGACGGATTTTGCGCGTCCGGCTGCAGGACCTGCATGCAGACGACGTCCATCTTCTGCGCGCGATCGAACGTTCGCTGCGGAACGCTCGTGGGCGTCTCCGAACAGGCGCCGAGAGCGGAAGCGAAAGCGACTCCCGTGACGGCGACGAGCCCCCAAAACAGCTTCTTGCCCATCACGTTCCCTTGGGGTTCGTCGGCGTACCGAGCGTAAAGACGATGGTCTCGAACGTGCCGCGGTTTTCGGGCGTGTTGTCGAGATCGAGCACCTGCACGAACGAGTTCGTGAAGCTCGCGATGTACCCGAAGCGGTAGGTGCGTGCGACGCGGTTCGGTTGGAACGGGTCGCGGGGATCGACGGTGGCCACGGGCACCTGCTTGTGCAGCGCGACGTCCTCGAGGTTGAACGGGTCGAAAGCGAGCGCGTACGGAAGCGCGCCGACGTTGATGGTGCTCTCGAGGAGCTTCGATTCGGGATCGATCACCAAGATCTCCGAAGCGTCGGAGGCGACCGCGAACACACGGAGCGCATAGGCGCCGTCGCGATCGACGATCGGGGCGAGGTAGACCTGCGAGGGTCCGGACGCCAGCCTGAGCGGGATCGTGCCGCTCAGCGTGAGGCGATCCGGATCGTAGACCTGATCGCTGGCTCCCGAGCCGCCGATTTCGCCAACGATGATCGCGGCGGGCGAACGATTGGCAATGAAGACGCGCGCCGGCTTGCGCGCACATGCCTGCACGGCGGCGTCGATCTCGGCCTGCGTAAGGCCTGCCGTCTGGATCTTGGCCTTGCACGCGATCCGCGGCGTGGGGTCGATGGCGATGCCGCGCGAGTCGGTGCCGCCCGCCCCCAGCGTGACCGGGAAGGCTGCCACGCGGTCGAGGAAGGGACGACTGAGCGACGAGCCGGGTTGCCCTTGCAATCCCTGGTCGTTGAAGTAGCGGAGCAGCGTGACCTCGGCGACCGAGCGGCTCGTCTCGAGCCACGACGGCCGGACGAGCGTGCCGGGCGGAACCGCCTGCGGATCGTGCGGCACCGCCGCGACGCCAACACCACCGAAGGCGACGCCGTCGAGGACGAACTGGAGCGAGGGCGTGGTGACGGCGTTGCTCAGATCGGCGTTGCTGATGCCGGTCGAGAGGAGGCTCGTCTTCGTCTCGGACTGGTGCGTCACGACGAGCGACGTGCCGTCTTCGCTGAAGGCGGCGCCGAAGGGCTCACCCGGCATCGTGATGTGACGCGTGTTCCCCGGCTCGTCCGGATTTTCGCCTGCGCTGTGAGCGCCGTCGCATCGGCGATCGGAGCCTTGGCCGCACAGCAGCTGGAACGGCGGGTAGGGCGCGTTGGCCTGCGCCGGGGGAAGGATGCTGTTGCCCTCAGCGTCCGTGTCGCGCGCGACGTCTGCCCACGTCACCGACGCACTTCCGCGCACCGGAGAGAAGAGCCGATCGAACGAGCGGCCCGGCGCCGGCGCCGACAAGAGAAGCGTGGTCGCGAACGCGCCGATGATGGCCGAGTCACGAACGTAGAAGCTCGAGTCGACCGGAGGCGCGCAGGTCTGGCCGAGCGTTTGCCTCTCCCCAGAGTCGCCGGGCTTGTACGTCGGCGGGTTGTTCGCACACGATCCCGGCGGGTTGTGCAGCAGCAGTGCGGGGACCCTGCCTTGCTGGTCGCTCGGATCCTCGATGATATCGAGCGTGTTCCGGCGGATCAGACGCAGGTCGTAGGACTGGAGCGTGCCTCCGTTGAACTGGAGGTCGAAGTCCGAGTTAACGACATAGAGCACATTGCCGCCCGCGGAGACCTGCAAGCCGACGGGGAAATAGAACTGGTTCAACGGCGGGGGCGAACCATCACCCGTCGAGTAGCAAGCGGTGACGCCCGCCCCGGCGCCCGCAACGACGGCGAGCGCGGGCAACCAAGCAAGCAAACGGCCAAAAGTGCCCGGGCGCATTTCCCGGCGCAGCCTAGTGTGGCAGGTCCGGGGAGCGCAACTCGTCTCGACGGGAGGGGGTTTCCCGCGACAAACCCGGCCTTAGGATGGCCCCAACCTCGAGCGATGGGCGGGCGCCGCGGGCTCGTCGCAGCTCGTCCACCCCCAGGCCCACGAAGCACCAAGCCGTTCGGACGGTTGGGAGCACACCAGCACACCAGCACACCAGCACACCAGCACACCGAGGACACGCGTCGAAGGAACGGCGCTGCGGCGGCCGGGCCCTCACCGTGAATGAGCCACCAAACCTGTCTCGAAAAGACGGGCGGTCTGATTCGAGGGTTTTCTCGGGGCGGGACATCGGGCCGGCTCTCGAGAGACGGCCTTTCAGCCCGCCGGCCGGTCAGAGCTCGACGACGATGACCCCTCGCTGAACCTCTTCCGGCTCCTCGCGGCGCTTGGGTTGAGGTGGAGCGACTGGGAGCTCGAGCTGGGGTTGTTCATACCGCTTGCGCTCTTCTTCTTCGCGCCTGCGGATCTGCTCAATGATGAATGGAGGCAGCATTCATGTCCTCCTGATCACGCCGTTCCGAATCCAGCAAAGCTTGAACAGCTTGAACCTGTGAAATGCGAAACTGCGAAACCAGCGGAACAATCGTCTTCAACGGCTGTTCCCTATGGAAGCTAGCAACCCGGGTAGGCCGGTCAAGTGTGCGGCAGCGTCGCGGTAACGCAGCGCGATGGTGGTAGAGTCGCGTGCGCGAATGGTCGAGGGCAAGCGAGCACGTTTGACGTGTGAGTCTCGATTCACGCGCACGCGGCACTCGACCGTTGCGCGGCTGACGCGGTTCGCAAAGGCGAGCTCGACCGTACGCCGCATCGCGCCAGGGCGCGTGTTCGTGCTCGGGGCGCTGATCCTCGCGGGCATCCTCACGATCTTACGGCCGGCTTGGGCGGTTCCTTTCGACCTCTCCGGCAGCGACTGGGAAGGCTGCAGTGAGCTCGTCCGACTTGCGCGTGGCGAGCTCGGGGCAGCGCGCGTCATGGCCGTGACGCGCCTCGACTTCAGCGAGCTGCGCCCAGAGGACGGCCTCCTCCTTCTTTATCCCGAAGGTGGTCTCGATGTGGACGAGCTTTCTCGGTTCATGGGAGCCGGCGGGCGCGTCATCCTGCTCGACGACTTCGGACGCGGCGACACGCTCCTCGCCCACTTCAAGATGGAGCGCGTGCCGACGCCGAGCCATCCGCTCGAGTCGCTCCGTCACAATCCGCAGTTCGCACTGGCCGAGCCCGCGAGCGCGCATCCGGTCGTGAGTGACGTCTCGCGCGTGGTCACCAACCATCCGACGGGCCTCGTTCACAAAGGCCTCTCGCCGGTGCTGAAGATTCGCGCGGCTGACGACTCCGACGTCGTCATCGCCGTCGCAGGCGCGGTCGGGCAAGGTCGTCTCCTCGCCGTCGGCGATCCGTCGATCGTGATGAACTCGATGCTCCGCTACAACGGCAACAAAGCCTTCGCGCGCGGCATCATCCGTTACGCCGTCGACAACGACTCGTGGGGCAAGCGGGGCGGAAGGCTCTTTATCGCCACCGGGGGCTTCGAGCAGAAGGGAAGCTACGGCTCGGACGACAACACGCTCGGCGATCTGATTCGTGCCGCGCGCGAGGCGCTCGAGGCCACGCGGCGCGAGGGGGCACCGAAAGCCTTCGCCTACGCTCTCGCGATCGCGCTCGGGCTTGGCCTCTGGGTTTGGGTCGGCTCACGCGCCGGGCGCCTCCACAAGCCCATCGTGCCGCGCTTCGTACGGCGTATCCCGACCGTCGCTCAGGGCGGCGTTGCCGGACACGCCGCGGTCATCGCCGCCCCACAAACCACCCGCGTGCTCGCCATTCTGGAGCTGAAGAGCGCCCTCGAAGAGCAGCTCACCACGATTCTGAGGCTCTCCCAGGTCCCCGGCCATCAAGAGCTCATCGCCCGGGTGGAGCAGGAGAAGCTACTCTCTCCTGAAGGCATGCACACCCTGCGCCGGCTTCTGCTACGAATGTCGAACGTCGAAACCATGGTCGTGTCGGCTCGGAACGGAAGTCCGCGAGGTACGGTGCAGGCGATTCGCGATCAAGAGGTCGTGGCGACCGCGAAGTCCGTCCGCCAGCTGCTCGAAATGGCCGAGACCAACGCGCGCACCGGTTTCGTGCCCTCGGAGGTGAGGTCATGAGCGTGCTCACCAGCCCCGCAGGCCCCGTAGGCCCCGCAGGCCCCGCAGGCCCCAACCGGGAGGTCGCCGCTGCCCAAGAGCGCATCCACGACCTGCGCCGGGAGATTCAACGCGTCTTCATCGGCGGCACACGCGCGCTCGACATGATGATGGTGGCCCTGCTCGCGAAGGGTCACGTGCTGCTCGAAGGCGTCCCCGGCGTCGCGAAGACCACGCTCGTCAAAGCATTCGCGACGACGCTCGGCTGCACCTCGCGGCGCATCCAGTTCACGCCCGATCTTCTGCCGGCCGACATCACGGGCACGTACGTGCTCTCGCCGCGCGACGGAACCTTCAGCCTGCGCGCCGGTCCGATCTTCGCGAACGTCGTGCTGGCCGACGAGATCAACCGCGCTCCCGCCAAAACGCAGTCGGCGCTCCTCGAAGCGATGCAGGAACGCCAGGTGACGATCGAAGGCGATCGCTACGAGCTGCCCCTGCCCTTCTTGGTTCTCGCCACGCAGAACCCCGTCGATCTCGAAGGCACCTACCCGCTGCCCGAGGCGCAGATCGACCGCTTCCTCGTTCGCGTCACCATGGGCTACCCGAGCGCCCGCGACGAAGCGCAGATGCTCCGCACACACGGCGTCGAGCCTCCGGTCGTCCGAGCGCTTCTCAACCCCCAAGACGTCGCGGCTCTGCAGACGATCACGGCGCGCGTCCACACCGACGACGACCTCCACGACTACGCCGTCGCCCTCACCGGCTTCACGCGTTCGCATCCGCGCGTGGCCCTCGGCGCAAGCCCGCGCGCCACGCTCGGCCTCATGCAGGCCGCCAAGGCCCACGCCGTCGTCAACGGGCGCGGTTACACCGTTCCGGAAGATCTGCGCGCCGTCGCCATCGCGGTGCTCGCCCATCGCCTCGTGCTCGTCGCCGACGTCGAGTCGGACGTGCGCGCGCGGGAACAAGTCATCGAAGAAGCCCTCACGAAGGTCGGCTACCGGCGCGGCGTTCGCGCGGTGTAACGCGCCGAACGCATGCAGCTCCACCCGACGCGCGCCACGTTCCAGGTCGCCCTCGCCGGTGCGGCCCTCGTGGCCGTCGGCGTCGCCGAGAAAGTTGCGCCCGCCGTCGCCTTCGGCGGCGCCATGATCCTCGCCGTCACGCTCGGCCGCGCGCTCGCGATGTCGACCGTCACCCGCATCCGAGCCTCCGGCTTCGAGATGGTCTGGTCCACGTCGAAGCGCGTGACGAAGGCCTCGCGCGACGTGGAAATCGTGCTCGAAGCCGAGCTCCGCAATCGCGGCTTCGACGACGCGCGCGGCGTCAACCTCCGGCCCGTCGCCTCGAGCATGCTCGACGTCACCGTTCACCCGCAGACGCTCGATCTACCGGCCACGTCAAAGGTTCGCTTCGAGATGCGCGTGAAGCCGAAGCGCGTCGGCCGCTGGGGCATCCACGGCATCGCACTCGAAGTGCGCGGCACGCCACTCGGAGGTGAAGGCCTCTACGAAGTCCCGCTCATGTTCGCCAACCCGCACGGCGTCGAGGTCATGCCGAAGCCGCTGCTGGTCATGCTCCAGACCGCACGCGGTGGACGCGCGCGACGCACGGCGGAAGCCGGTCGCCCCACGCCGCTCGCCGGCGAAGGCGAGCAGCTCAAGGAGCTACGCGAGCGCATGCCCGGCGACGCATTCAAGCACATCGCCTGGAAAGCAAGCGCGCGACGAGGCCAGCTCCTGGTCCGCGAGATGGAGCGCGACGAGCGCGACATCGTCTGGCTTGCCATCGATGCCTCCGTCGAGCTCTGGGCAGGTGCTCTCGGAACCGCACCGCTCGACCTGGCGATCGACGAGCTCGGAGGCGTGGCGGCTCGTCATCTCGCCAAGGGTGACAGCGTGGGGCTCGTCGTGTTCGCGTCGCGCATGCGCACCTGGCTCGCGCCGAGCAACGGGCCCGCCCAAGCTTCGCGCATCGTCGCTGCCCTCGCGAGCGCCGCCAGCATGGTCGACGCCGATCGCTCCGAGCTCGACGAAGCGGAGCTCGCCCAGCGCGTCGCCGAACATCTTCGTCCGCTCGATCCGCGCGCCCTGACCGACGTTCCTCGCGGCAACCTCGAAGCTCTCTCCATGCGCGCCGAGTCGATGCGGGCACGGGCACCGTTCGCACCTCGCCTTCCTCAGAGCACTTCGCCACGCGAGCAGCGCTTCCGGCATTACCTCGCGTCGTTCGGCGTCGAGGTTCCGCCGCGCGCCGAAGGCGAACGCGAGCGGGCCGAGTCCCAGCTCGCCGAGCTCCTCGGCAAGATGCTGCAGGACAAGAAGACGCGCCCGAGCATCGTCCACATCTGGGCGCCGCCGCCCAGCGCTTCGAGCCCCGTGCCTCGTGCGGTTCGACGCCTCCGCGCTGCGCATGCCGAAGTTCGCTGGACGCTACCGGTCTTCGACGCGAGCCTCGAGAGGCCTCGCCACGAAGGCAGCCCCACGGTGGAAGACGTCGTGTTCGACGCGGTTCGCCTCCGCGTCAAGGCCTCGCAGCATCGCGCCGAGACGATCATGCGCGGCCTCGGCGTTCGCACCCGCGCGCGCGCCATCCAAAAACCACTCCCCCACGCACCGACCGACGAGCCGAACGAAGATCTCGAGCTCACCGAACGCATCACCGAACGACAGCACTCCGAATGAGCGACGCACGCGCCATCCTCAAGCGCGCCGGGCTTTCTCCCAAGAAGAGCTTCGGCCAGAACTTTCTCGTCTCTCCCCACGTCGTGGAGTCGATCGCACGCGCCTGCGTGCCCGACGGCGACGTCGGAAAAGCCCGCGTCCTCGAGCTCGGCGCCGGCCTCGGCGTGCTCACGCGGGCGCTCACAGCGCGCGCGGCGTCGGTCGTGGCCGTCGAACGCGATCGCGATCTCGTTCCGATTCTGTCCGAGGAGCTTTCGGCAGACGTCGAGAGCGGGCGCCTCCGCATCGTCGAAGGCGACGCACAGGCCGCATCGCCGGGCGAGCTGCTCGGCGAGGAGAGGTCCGGCGAGCCGCGCGTGCTTTGCGGAAACCTCCCCTACCAGATCACCGGACGACTCATCGAACGCGCGGTCACCGGCGCCGCCGACGTCGATCGCGTCGTGTTCATGGTGCAGCTGGAGGTAGCCGATCGCCTGGCCGCCGAGCCCGGAAGCAAGACCTACGGCGCGCTCAGCGTCTTCGTGCAGGCAGCCTTCCGCGTGCGGAAGCTCTTCAACGTTTCGCCGGGCTCCTTCCATCCCCCGCCCGACGTCACCAGTGCCGTCGTCTCACTCGAACCCGAACGGCCAGCGCGCGCCGAGGAGACCGAGACCTTCCGCGCGCTCGTGAAGGGCGCGTTCGGCGCCCGTCGAAAGACGCTCCGCAACGCGTGGAGCAACGTGGCGAGCTCCGATCTCATCGCGCGTGCCGCCGAGCAATCGGGCATCTCCCTCGACGCGCGCGGCGAGACGCTCGGCGTCGATCAGTACGCGGCGATGGCCAAGGCGCTCGACGCGGCCCGCGCCGCCGGGTGACAGGCGCGCGCCCGGCGCGTTGATGCACTGCACCATGGAGCTCGGCGCCAACGGCTGAGCATCCGCGCGAAATGCCTATGAATTTGGCTCAAGCTTGACGCAGCGCGTACGGCCGGGTTTTGTTGCGACGCAACATGAAGCCCCACGTCGCCATCCGCAGCACCGGTTTTTACGTCCCCGAGATCGAAGTTTCGAACGACGTCCTGCGCAAGCGCTGGGCAACGACGTCGCCGGAGTACGTCGACAAGGTCGAGGTCGCGAGCGGCATCACGCGCCGCTTCCATGCGCCCGAGAGCTGGGCAACATCGGACCTCGCGGTGCGTGCCGCGCGTCAGGCTCTGTCGCGCGCGAACGTGGCGCCGGAGGAGGTCGATATGATCGTCCTCGGCACGGACTCGCCCGACTACATCACGCCGTCGACGTCGGTGGTCGTGCAGCACAAGCTCGGCGCGACCAAGGCCGGCACCTACGACGTCGGCTGCGCGTGTGCGTCGTTCCCCACGGCTCTCGCGACGGCGAGCGGCCTCTTCGCCACGAACCCGTGGATGGAGAAGGTCCTCGTGATCGGCGCATACATGATGCACAAGCTGTCCGATCCGATGGATACCTCGAGCTACTTCTACGGGGACGGCGCCGGCGCGGCCCTCCTCGTTCGCTCGGAGGAGCAAGGCGTCCTGGCCTCGGCCTTCCGTGCCGACGGCGCGCTCGCCAAGGACTGGGCGATCTTGAGCGGCGGCACCGCCGAGCCCGCGACCGAAGAGTCGATCCGCGCGGGCCGCACCGTCGTTCGCATGTACGAGAAGTACCCGCCGACCGTGAACGAGATCGGCTGGCCCGCCGTCGCGCGCATGGTCGCCGAGCGCAACGGGTTCGCCCTCCCGGACGTCGACCTCACGATCTTCACGCAGGTCCGCAAGCGCACCATCGAGAAGGTCATGAAGACGCTCGAGCTGCCGATGGAGAAGGCCCACACCATCATGGAGAAGTGGGGCTACACCGGCTCGGCGTGCATCCCGATGGCGCTCCACGACGCGATCGAGACCGGCCGCGCGAAGCCAGGCAGCCTTCTCATGATGGTGGGCTCGGGCGTCGGCTACAACCAGGCCGGCATCGCGCTTCGACTGACGAACGATCTCGTCGGCGTCGGAACCTGAAATCGCTCCTCGAGGGCGGTGCGCCGAACTAGGCACCGCCCTCGGGATCGAGAGCTTACTGCTCGAGGTCGAGCGTGCTCTTCGTGTCGGCGGCGACTTCGTCCTCGGAGAACGCCGCCTTCAGCCACTGCTTCTGGCTGTAGAGGCGCGTGTAGTCGTCGTAGCGATCCGAACCGGGGTCCGACGACTCCGAGTAGGTCACGAAGGTGTTCGCGTCGACACCGGTCGGCGTGAACCCGACGACCTGCATGTAGCTGTTGCCGAACTGCATCGCGCCATAGCCCTCGCCGGCCTTGAGCGCGATGTCGTCCTTCTGGGCGATGGTGAAGTTGCCCGTGCGCTGGAAGCCGCCAGGGATGGCGATGTGTTCGCCGTTCTTGCCCTCGCGGTAGGCGAACTGCGAGCGCGGCGCGTCGAAGGCGAAGCCAGCCTGCGCGACCGAACGAACGGCGGCGGCGAACGCCTGCGCGAGCAGCGGCTCGTCGACCTTGATGTCCCGCGGCGTGTTGAGCGGATCTTTCGGATCGAAGGCCGTGTTGTAGACGCGCACCTTGCTCTGAACCGCGATCACACGAAGCCAGAACTCATCCCAGAGGAGGCTGCCCTTGCTGTCGGCGTTGTTGCGCGTGTCCCAGGCCTTGAGGGCCGTGCAGGCGTCGGTGACGGGAACCTGAACCGCCGGTGAGAGCACCTCGCTCGTGAGCGGATCCTTCGTGAGCTCGATGGTGGGATTCGTGCAGAAGGCCGTGGTGACGGCATCGCGCGACTTCTCTGCAGAATACACACGTGAGCGGAGCACCATCTCCTTCACGTTCTCGACGGTGATTCCCTGCCCGCTCAGACCGTCGGTGCCCGCGAGGCGATCGGTCACCTGCTGGTGGCACATGCGCGTGCGGAGCGACTGCGCGTAGTCGATCTGGCCGATGATCTTCGCAAAGCCGGTGACCGGCGTCTTCGGATTGCTGAGCCAGTAGCTGTCGTTGCAGTTGACGACGTAGTCCTTGCTGGCCAAGGTCGGCAGGTGTCCGGCGCCGAAAATGCCGGGCTGCGGAGAGTCGGCGTCGATCTGCCAGTCGCAGGCGGCCTTCGAGCCGTCGAGCAGCGGGAGGCCTTGCGCCTGGTCGTTCAGGACCTGAGAAGCCAGACCCACCGAGCACGAAGTCGCGAGCGCGTCGGGCACGTTCGGCACCACCGTGATGTCGCCGTAGTAGACGTTGCCGTCGCGATCGGCCGCGGTGGTGTTGACCCACGGCACGGCCACTTCTTCCTTGTGGATCTGCTTGAACTCGTCGAGCGACTTCGCCGTGTTCCAGCGGAAGAAGTGACGAATGAGGCGGTTGTTCTCGGCGTTCGCGTCGCGAATCGTGTACGCGACCGTGTCGGTCCAATCGAAGAAGGAGTTGCCGAGATAGATCATCGGCCCGTACTCCGAGGTGTACAGGCGAACGGTCTTCTTCTGGATCGAGCCGTCGTCTTGCTTGACCTCGATCTCCATGTCGTGCGGCGTGATCTTCTTTTCCTGCCCGTCCTTGATGTAGGTGAGCGGATCGCCGGGTTTCAGCTTGAGCTGGTACGGCGTGAAGCGATACGCGGTCGACACCGTGTGGCTCCACGCGAAGTTCTGCGTGAAGCCGATGAGCACGACGGGCACGCCGTAGAGCGTGGAGCCCTGGATGTCCATCTTGCCCGGCACCGTGAGATGGATCTGGTAGAGGCGCTCGCCGCCGTACCAGGGGAAGTGCGGGTTACCGAACTGGATGCCGGCGCCGCCGGTGACGTCGCTGCCGAAGGCGTACATGTTGCTGCCGAGATCGCCTTCGCGGTGCGCGACGAACTTCGGTGCCCACGTCTCGAACGCCTTGCTCATCTCGGCCGCCGAGGGGCGGCTCGCATTGCCTCCGGCCGAAGGCGACGACGGCGCAAAGCCGTTGCTCGCACCAGGCGGCTGCGCGGCGACGATGCCGTCGATGAAGGTCGCGCTGCTGGCCAGGAGATTGAGCTTGTAGAACCGGAGATAGAGATCCTCGTCGCTGATCTCGCGAACCCACCCCGCGTCACGGCAAGCCGCGTGGAGGCCGGCGTGCTGGCCGGCCTTGAGCTCACGCACGAAGCGCGACACGCCGGCAGCAAAGCCGCGCACCATCGCCTGGGCGTCGGGCGGAGTGGCTTCGCGATAGGAGTCGGCGACCTCCTTGGTGAACTCCATCTTGTAGTAGGCATCGCTGCCCACGTTGCTGCGCGACGCGGTATTTCCGAGGTCGTAGGGCTTGTCGCCGAAGTACTTCGAGCGCTCGCCGCGCACCGTCGTGATCTCTTCGGCGAGGACGCAGAGGTTGTCTTCCGCGAACGCATACCCGTAGCCGTAGCCAGCGCCGCCGAAGTCGTCGGCCTTCACGTGGGGAACGCCGGCCGTCGTCCTGCGAACCGTCGCCTTGAACGGCTCGAGCGGCGCGGCATCTCCACCGCCGCCGCCGTCCGTCTTGCCGCCATCGACATCGCCTCCCGTGGTGGCTTCGTTGTCGTCACTGCTGCACGCGGACGCGGCAACGAGACCGAGGACCAAACTGCCAAGGGCGAGAAGTCGAAAGCGATGCGGGTTCGTCATCGCGCGATGATTACGCGCACGCATGCACAACGCAACGTTCCGCGTCCGACCGGTCACTCCAAGTGACATCAGACGCGGAGCGTCATTCGTTGCATACTGCGGCGACCACTTGCACGGACCGTGCAAGTCTGTCGCGAACTCCGTTTGACTGTTCCATCAGCGCAACTGAGTTGCGCTGTAATCCCCGTTCAGCGACCGGGTTCGTACGCTGCGCCGAGGTCCTTGAGCGCCTTGATGGCGTCGCGACGATCGGGCGCCGTGGGCGCGGCGAGCTCGAGATACAGCGTGTACGCGTCGACGGCCGGCTGCTTCTGGCCCGTCTTGCGAAGCGCTTCGCCGGCTTCGAACGCCGCGGGGCCGAGCCAACCGGGTCGCGGCTGGGCGGTCTTCCCCTGCTCGACGGCGTACGCGAGGTGCTTGGCCGCTTCGCCCGCGTTGCCCTTCTCGAGGAGGAGGCGACCGTAGCGATAGCGCCAGGCAGGCTGCTTGTCGTCGGCCGCGATGGCCTTCGACCACTCGGACATCGCCGTTCCGAGATCGTTCTTTTGCTCGTACGTCTCGGCGAGCGTGGCGTGCGCCTCGGTGCGCGCGGGCTTGAGTTCGAGGGCGCGGTGAAGATCTTTGATGGCGTCGTTGACGGCGCCTTCGCGCATCTCGACCACGCCGCGCTGCCAGTAGCCGTCGGCGAGGAGCTTGTCGAGGGCGAGCGCCTTCTCGACGTGCGTGCGGGCCAGACCGAGCTGCGCGGGGCTCGCCTCGTTGGCCGCCCACGCCACGTAGAGGTGGTACTCGGCACGGTTCGGATCGAGCTCGACGGCGCGCTGCAGGAAACGCATGGCCGATGCGGCTTCGAGCCCGCCCTGCTTCAAGTACGCGCGCCCGATGAAGTGATTGGCCTCGGCGCTGTTCGGCCGGACGTTCTTGACCTCGGTGAGCATCGGGAGCGCTTCGTCCGCCTTGCCGACGATGACGAACGCCGCGCCGACGCGGAGCTTCAGGTCGATGTCCTTCGGCGCCTTCTGGAGGGCGCTCTGGAACTGTTCGAGCGCCTTCTGCACGTCGCCCGAGAGCTCGAAGAGCTGACCGCGCTCGAGGGCGATGTTCGGGTACTCCTTGTCGATCGCCGCGATCTGGTCGAACTGCGCGGCGGCGAGATCGAGCTTGCGCATCTTGCGGTACGTCACGCCGAGGCGGAAGCGCGTGCTCAGGTCGTTCGGGTTGCGCTGGAGCGCCGATTCGAAATGCGAGACGGCCTCGTCGAAGTGGCCCTGCGCGGCCGCCACGTCACCGAAGGCGCGCTGGAGCGCAGCGCTGTCCGGCAGCTTCTGACGAGCCTGATCGAGCTTCGCCTGCGCTTCGGCGGTGCGCCCCTGCGAGGCGAGGAAGGCCGCCAGGGCGGAGTACGCTTGAATGGCGTCGACGTTCTGCGGATCGGCGAGGTCGACCGCGGCCGCGTAGAGCTGCTCGGCCCCCTGCTTGTTGCCGAGCGCTTCCTCCGTCTTGGCGAGCCAGAGCGCGATGCCCATGTCCTTCGGGGCCGCCTGGCGTGCCGCAACGAGCTCCGTCTTCGCGTCGGCGAGGCGCTCGAGGGCGATCTTCGTCATCGCCGCGCCGAGAATGGCCGACGAGTTCGTGGGATCTTTCGCGACGGCCTCGTCGAAGCGCGTGAGGGCCTCGGTGAAGCGACCATCGGCGTAGAGCACCTGGCCTTGCCCGACGAGCGCGGCGACGTTACGCGGATCGATCTTCACCGCTTCGTCGAACGCGGCGCGGGCCTCGCTCGCGCGATCGCGCTCGAGCATGACCTGACCCTTGGCCGAGAGCGCCGACGAGAGCTCGGAGGGGCCGAGCCCTTTCTTCGACTTCTCCTCGAGGATCGCGTCGAGCTCCTTGACCGCCGTGGCATCGTCTCGGCCGAGCTGCCAGGTCAAGAGCGCGTGCAGCGTGCGCGCGCCGGTGTGCGTCGGCGAGAGCTTGAGCGCCGCGTCGACCGCCTCCTTCGCCTTCGGGAGATTCTTGGTGAGCAGGAAGGTCTGCGCGAGCCCCCAGTGCGCGCGTGCCGAAGGACCGCCCTTGTTGAGCGCGTCGGTGTACGCCTCTTGCGCCGTCTTGGCGTCCTTGAGCATGAGGGCGACCTGACCGCGGAGCGCGGCGAGATCCTGCTGGATGCCGTCTTTCGGCTCCTTCGCAATGGCCTGATCGATGAGAGGCTTGGCCTTGGACCATTCGCCCGACGCCGCAACTTCGGCGGCACGCGCCGCGACGAGGTAGGCGACCTCGCTGTCGGTCGGCATGTCGTTGAGGAAGGTCTTGGCGCGCGCGGCACGCCCCGAATCACCACCGAAACGCGCCTGGCTCGCGAACTCGACGAAGGCCGCGTAGGCCGCGAGCGGTCGCGAGCGCGGCGACTTCTTGCGGAGCTCGGCGAGCTCGTCGGCGGCCTCGACGGCCGATGCGTAGGTGTCGAGAGCGAGCTTCTTGCGCGCGGCGTCGGCCGCGGTCGTGGCGTTCTTCGCGTATTCGCCCGCGCGAAGCTTGTCGCTGATGGCGATGTGCCCGTACGCACCGAGCGGCGTGAATTGGAGGGCAGCGCCACCGACGACGATCAGCGCGGCGCAGGCGGCGAGGATCTTGGGAGCCTTCGACGGCGGCTTGTCGGGCTTCGCTTCGGCAGGACGCTTGCCGGTCGTCGCGGCCGGCGGTTGCGAAGGCGCGAGCGACGCCTCCTGGAAGGCGAAGCTCCCCGCGCTGGTCGCCGGCGGCGGCCCGAGCACGGGTGCACCGTTGGGATCGCCCCCAAGGTCGACTTCACCGAAGGCCATGCCGCCGGCGCCCATGCCGCCCATTCCGCTTGGCGGCATGGGCTCGTCGAGCGGACCCGACGGAAGATCGAGCTCGCCGAAGCTCACCGGCGATCCCCCATGAACAGGAGGCGGCATCATGGGAGGCGAGGCGCCGATTCCACCGACGAGGGGCAGATCGAGCTCACCGAACGCGATCGGCGCGGGCGGCGGTCCCTGGCGATTCGGCAGCAGCCGATCGTCGGACATCGGCATCGGCATGTGCGCGTCGACGGACATGCTTTGAGGCAGATCGTTCTGCAGGCTCGGCAGATCGATCTCGCCGAAGCCGCCTCCTCCGCCGACCCGCGGAACGGGAAGCCCGCCACCGACGAGCGGAAGGTCGTTCTGCAGACTCGGCAGATCGGCGAAGGGCGGCTTGGGCGACGGGAGATCGGTACCAAAGCCGCGCGGAGCAGGCAGATCGGCGCCGAGGCGAGGCGAAGGGAGATCCGCACCGAAGCCTTGGGCCGAAGGCAGATCGATCGATCCGAAGCCGCCCTGAGCGGCTGCCTTCGGCGCCGGCAGATCCACCGCGCCGAAGGGATCGGCGTTGCCCTTCGGGGCCGGCAGATCGAGCGTTCCGAAGCCCTTGGGCGCCGGCAGATCGGCACCGCGCGGCTTCGGCGACGGGAGATCGATGCCACGCGCCTTCGGCGACGGGAGATCCGCACCGCGGGCGGGCGTCGTGGCCGGAAGGACCGCCGGCAGGTCGACGTCGAAATCGAAAGGAGGCGGCGCAGGCGCGGGAGCCGGCGCAGACGCGACAGGTACGACAGGCGCGGCCTTGGCCGACTTCGCGGTCTGACGCGGAGGTACCGCGGCCGGAAGACCGACGTCTCCGGCGAGCGCAGGCAAGTCGAGATCATCGAGGCCAGGGAACGCCGGAGGCGGCGGCGCGGCCGGCTTCGCGTTCGTGATGGGCTGAGGACGAGGTCCGCCCGGCTTCGGAGGCGCCGGCTTCACGGCCGGAAGCGCGAGGCCGTCATCGAACGCGTCGCCGGGGCCGGCCGCCGTGAACGAAGGAGCGGCCGGCGCAGGAGGAGGCGCAGGCGCAGGAGCCGGCTTCGCGGGCGGCGGCGGGGCGGGCTTGCCACCGGCAGCGCCGAAGCCGCCGACGCCGACGCCGACGCCGACCATCGTCTGCTTCATCTGACGAGGAACGGGGGCCGCGCCGGTTTTGGCGGCTGGTCCTCCGCCCGCTCCCTTGGAAGGATCGGTGACGAGAAACGTGTGCCCGCACTTCGGGCATCTCATCTTCAGGCCCGCTTCTGGAACCCGGCGCTCGTCAACCTGGTACGGCGCTTTGCAAGACTCGCACTCGACCTTCAGCATCTCGTTTGGAAGGCTATCACAGGGCGAAAAACGTTCGCGAAACCGTGGCACCCTCGAAGTGCACCCATACCTGGCGTTTTCGGCATTCCTCCTCGCCTGCTCGCGCGCGTTCTCGGCCCGTGACCCGACCGGCCCGCTTCCGCCAGTCCTCCTAACGCCTTTTCGACGATTCCGTGACTTCGTCCCCCGCCATGCCCCCATCGCCAACTTCGGGCCCTTTGCCCCTCTCCGAGCCCGAGAAAGCGGCCCCGAACGCAAGCTCGGCCACGGCGGCCCTCCTCCTCATGGCGGCGAGCGCCGTCCTCTTTGCCACCATGAACGTCTTCGCGCGCCTGGCGACGGAGAGCACGTCGTGGGCCAGCGTGGCCGCGGTGCGCGCCGTGGTCGGGGCGCTCGTAGCCTTCGGCGTTGCCCGCTTACGGAAGACCTCACTCGCAGCGGTGGACAAATGGGCCATTTTCTGGCGGAGCGTGTTCGGCACCGGCGCGATGCTCGCCACCTTCTATGCGCTGTCGTCACGCACGCTCTCGCTCGGTGACACCGTCACGCTGCTGAACCTCACGCCCGTCTTCCTCGCGGTGCTCGCTCCCATCGTGCTACGCGAGCGAACATCGCCCTCGATCGCCTTCGCGATTGCGCTCGCGCTCGTCGGCGTGATCCTCGTCTTGCACCCGGCGCGGCTCTTCTCTTTTGGGCGCGAAGCGAGCGCGCCTGCCTCCAACGCGATGGTCGCCGGACCGTCGGCGCTCGTCACGGGCGGCGTTGCCGTGCTCGCGGCCGTGCTGACGTCGATCGCGATGATGATGCTGCGACGCGCCGGCAAGACGGAGTCGGCCGAGGCCATCGCCTTCCACTTCTCGCTCTTCGCCGCCGCCACGCACGCCGTCGTCGCCGTGTTCGACCCTCGCCTCCCGACCGCACGTGACGCTGCGTTCATGGTCGCGGCTGGGCTTTGTGCAGGCTTCGCGCAGATCGCCATGACGCGCGCCTATGCTCTGCAGAACGCCGCGCGCGTCAGCGCGATGAGCTATCTCTCGGTCGTAGCGAGCGCTCTCCTCGGTGCAGGCCTCCTCGGAGAGACCCCCAAAGCGAGCGCGATCGCGGGTATGGCGTTCGTCATCGTCGGCGGGCTCATCGTCACGTTCGGCCCCGTTCGCCCGGTGGGAGCCACGCCACGCTCACGGCTTCTGCAACGATGACCGACGCGGTAGCCTTCGCCGCGTGATCGATCCTGCCCTTCCCTACGCCGAACAGCTTCGTCGTCGTGCCGATCGCATGGCGACCACGTGCGTCCACGCGGGCGAGACGCCGGACGAAGACGGCGCGCTCGATGTGCCGATCGTCCTCTCGAGTGCCTTCGCCTTCACGAGCGCCGACCAGGCGGCGCGTGCGTTTCGCGGCGAGGAAGACGCCTGGATCTACGGGCGCTGGGGCAACCCCACGGTGCGCGCGCTCGAAGAGAAGCTCGCCGCGCTCGAAGGCGCCGAAGCGGCGTGTGCAACGGCAAGTGGAATGGCAGCCATCGCCGGCGTCGTACTGTCGACCTGCGAAGCGGGCGATCACGTCGTGGCGCCTCGATCGATGTATGCCGAGAGCGCGCGACTCCTGCGCGAGCGCCTGCCGAAGCTCGGCATCACGACGACGTTCGTCGACGGAACCGCCGCCGCCTACGCCGCGGCGATGACCGACAAGACGCGCATCCTCTACGTGGAGACGCCTTCGAACCCCACGCTCGGCGTCGTCGACATCGCCGCGATCGTGAAGCTCGCGCAGAGCGCAAAGGCGCCGCGGCCGCTCGTCGTCGTCGACGGAACGTTCGCCACGCCGTTCGCCCAATCCCCCGTCGACCTCGGCGCCGATCTCGTGGTGCACTCGATGACCAAGGGGATCAGCGGCCATGGTGACGTCATCGGCGGCGCCGTCGCCGGGCCGCGCGAGCTCGTCGATCGGGCGCGCGAGCTCGTGGTGAAGGGCTTCGGCGGCGTTCTCTCGCCGCTTGCCGCGTGGCTCGTCTTGCGTGGGCTTCGCACCTTCGCCCTCCGCCAAGAGCGATCGTGCGCGACGGCGGAGGCGATCGCCCGCCATCTAGCCTCGCATCCGAAGATTGCCGTCGTGCACCATCCGTCGTTGCCGAGCCACCCGGGTCACGCGCTCGCGCAGCGGCAGATGCACGCGTATGGCGCGCTCCTCTCGTTCGAGCTCGCCGGCGACGATGCGCTCGCGCGTGGGCGAAAGACGCTCGAAGCGCTTCGCGTCGCGACGCACGCCGTGAGCCTCGGCGACACACGCACGCTCGTCGTGCATCCGGCGTCGACCACGCACTCCACGATGCCCGAAGAAACGCGCCGCCTCGCCGGCATCGGTGACGGTTTGCTCCGTATGAGTTGCGGCCTCGAGTCCGCCGACGACCTGATCGCGGATCTCGATCGAGCGCTCGAAGCGGCGGGGACATGATCCGTTCGCTCGCCCTCACGCTCGCGTTTGCGCTCGTGAGCAGCGGTTGCGACGTCCTCGTGACTCAAGCCACGAGCCGCGACAAGGACGGTGCCGACGCCGCGCCTCGCCCCCTGCGAGCGAGTGAGGTCGAGGCCGAGGCACGTTCGATCCTCTTCGGCTGGCGCGATGCGCAGAACCGCGACGCCCCCGAGGTGTGGTCCGCCTTCTACGAGCCGCCCTCCTTCGACGCTTCACTCCCTGGTCAGAGCGCGCCTCGCACGTTCGACTTCGAGGCCTGGTCGGCCCGTCAGCGCGAGCTCTTCGCGCGTCAGCTCCGCGTCGACGTGGAGAAGCCAGCGTTCGCGACGTGGCTCGCGCACGACGCAGGCTTGGGCGACGGCATCGTGCAGGTCACCTTCGTCAAACGTTGGCGCACCACGGGCCACGAGGAGCACGGGCGCTGGCGCCTGCACATGAAGCTCGGCGCCGATCGCCAGCTGCGGATCGTCCACGAAGAACAACTGTCCGCGATTCCCGGATGGGAAGACCGCACGCGCACCGAGTTCGACGCGAGCGACCTCGTCGCCCCCGTGTCGATCCAAACCGCGTGGGCACCGCTCGCGAACGGTTCGCCCGAGCGATCCCTGGACAGCGGCGTGTCCACGGCGAGACTCACTCGACTCACCATCACCCTCACCGGGGCCGACGGGAAGAAACGCACCTTCGTCGTCACCGACGATCCCGATCGATCATCGAGTGCGAGTTCCGTTAAGGCTCTTTCATCTGGCGCACTGCTCTACGACGAGCATCGTTGGGCGGCCGGTGCGGGAGAACGCTATGCCGTTCTGAAAGAGCCCAACAGCATCAAGGTGTTGCGTCGAATTTTGCGAAGTCCCACCGACGTCGCCGACATGCCTGACGAGCACACGCACGAAGGCGACGACGGGGACAAAAGATCTCACCCTTGGATGCTCCAACAGCGGATTGCGCTTCCGCACGGAGCGCTCCTCACACGCTGACGAGCATCGAGATGGCTCGTCTTTTTACGGGAGCACACCTCGACTCTGTCCGAATCGTGCTACGAAGGCCGTGTGGATCGCCTGGTGGTTGCCGGCGCGAGGCAGCACAACCTTCGGGGTGTGAGCATCTCGCTCCCCCGCGGAAAGCTCGTCGTGTTCACTGGACCGAGCGGCTCAGGCAAGAGCTCGCTCGCCTTCGACACCATCTATGCCGAAGGTCAGCGCCGGTACGTCGAGTCACTCAGTGCCTACGCGCGACAGTTTCTCGAACAGCTCTCCAAACCCAACGTCGAACGGATCGATGGCCTTTCGCCTGCGATTGCGATCGAGCAACGGCCGCTCTCGAAGTCGCCGCGCTCGACCGTAGGCACGGTCACCGAGATTGCCGACTACCTCCGCCTCTTGTTCGCGCGGGTCGGCATTCCTCATTGTCCGAACTGCGGAAAGCGCATCGAGGCGCAGACGGTCCAGCAGATCGTCGACCGGATCCTCGAGCTCGCCGAAGGCACGCGCTTCAGCGTGCTCGCGCCCATCGCTCGCGCCCGCAAGGGTGAGCTCAAGCTCGAGCTCGAACGCCTCCGCCGCGAGGGCTTCGTCCGCGCCCGCGTCGACGGCGCCGTCGTCGACCTCGGCGACCCGCTCGAGCTCGACCGCAGCAAGCCGCACGATCTCGACGTCGTCGTTGACCGCGTCGTCATCAAAGAAGGCGTCAAAGGTCGCCTCACCGACAGCGTCGAGCTCGCCCTCAAGATTGGTGAGGGCCGCCTCCTCGTGGCCGTCGAAGGCGAAGAGCCGTTCTGGCTCTCGGAGCGCTTCGCCTGCATCGATTGCGGCATCTCGCTGCCGCCGATCGAACCGCGCATGTTCTCGTTCAACGGGCCTCATGGCGCCTGTCCGGCATGCGATGGCCTCGGTGCGCGCACCGTGGTCGATCCGGAGCGCGTCATCGGCGATCCCACGCGCACGCTGCGTGAAGGCGTGCTGCTCGCCTGGGGCCGTCGAGGCTCCGTTGCGCTCGCCACCGAGCTCGCACGCGCCGTCGAGGCGCTCGGCGTCAACCCGGACACGCCTTGGGGCAAGCTCGCCGAGGCCACGCGCAAGACGCTCTTGTTCGGCGATGGAAAGGTCGCCGGTGAGATCGCCGCGGAGAGCGAAACCACGGGCGACGCGAGGCCGTCGAAGTCGCGTGGCCGCGCATCGAGCAAGAAGTCGAAGGGCTATGCCGGCATCGTTCCGCGCCTTCAGGCTCGGCTCGAAGCCGACGAGCCGGCGGTCGTCGAAGACAACGACGATCCCGACGAGGACGAGGGCGCCATCGGCGACGACGAGCTCGGTCGCTTCCTCGTCACGCGCACGTGCACGGCATGCAAAGGCCGCCGCCTTCGGCCCGAGGCGCTCGCCATCCAGCTCGGTGGTCGCGACATCGCAGAGCTCGGGCGCATGCCGCTCGAGAAGCTCCGTAAGATTCTCTCCGACCTCGGAGCCGAAGACGCGGTCCAGGCGTTCTCCACGCGCGAGCGCGCCGTGGCCGAGCCGCTTCTCCGCGCCGTCACCGCTCGCCTCGGCTTCCTCATCGACGTCGGCCTCGACTACCTCTCGCTCGATCGAAGCGCGCAAACGCTCTCGTCGGGCGAAGGGCAGCGCATCCGTCTCGCCACGCAGATCGGCGCGGCGCTCGTCGGCGTGCTCTACGTGCTCGACGAGCCGAGCGTGGGCCTGCACGCGCGCGACAACGCCCGCCTCATCGAGGCGCAGGCGCGTCTCCGCGATCTCGGCAACACGGTCTTCGTCGTCGAGCACGATCGCGAGGCGATCCTCGCCGCCGATCATGTGGTCGACATGGGGCCAGGTGCCGGCGTGCACGGCGGTCAGGTCGTCGCCCAAGGCACGCCCAAAGAGCTGATGGCGAACCCGGCCTCGATCACCGGGCCGTGGCTGTCGGGCAAAAAGCAGCTGCCCATCCCGAAGACCCGCAAGGCCAAGGGCAAGGCGCAGGTGCGCGTCGTCGGTGCACGCGCGCACAACTTGAAGAACGTCACGGCCTCGGTGCCGATTGGCCTCTTCACCTGCTTCACCGGCGTCTCGGGCAGCGGCAAGTCGAGCCTCGTCGTCGATACGCTCCTGCCCGCGGCGCGCGCGAAGCTCTACTCCGCCACGGCGCCCATCGGGGAATGCGACGCGGTCGAAGGTCTCGACAACGTCGACAAGGTCATCTCGATCGACCAGGCGCCCATCGGGCGTACGCCGCGCTCGAATCCTGCAACCTACACGGGTGTGTTCGCGCTGCTCCGCGAGCTCTACGCCGGTTTGCCGGAGGCGCGCGCACGCGGTTACAAGGCCGGTCGCTTCTCCTTCAACGTGAAGGGCGGCCGCTGCGAGGCGTGCCAGGGCGACGGCGTCTTGCGCGTCGAGATGCACTTCCTGCCGGACATCTTCGTCACCTGCGATACGTGCGGCGGCAAGCGTTACAACCGCGAGACGCTCGAAGTGAAGTACCGCGGGCTCTCCATCGCCGACGCGCTCGAGGTCACGGTCGAACAGGCTCTCGAGCTCTTCGACACGATTCCGCGCGTTCGCGATCGCCTCGATGCGCTCCGGCGCGTCGGCCTCGGCTACCTCACGCTCGGCCAACCCGCCACCACCCTCTCGGGCGGTGAGGCGCAGCGCGTGAAGCTCGCGCGCGAGCTCGCGCGCAAGGCCACGGGGCGCACGCTCTACGTGCTCGACGAGCCCACCACGGGCCTCCACTTCACGGACATCGAGGTTCTCCTCGGCGCCCTTCTCGAGCTGCGCGATCAGGGCAACACGGTCGTCGTCATCGAGCACAACCTCGACGTCGTCGCTTGCGCGGACTGGGTCATCGACCTCGGCCCCGAAGGCGGCGACAAGGGCGGCGAGATCGTCGCCGAGGGTACGCCGGAGCAAGTGGTGAAGGTCGAGCGCTCGCACACCGGCAAGTACCTGCGCGACGTCCTCGGTCGCGCCGAGGGCAAGCCGAGCAGCGGCAAGAAGAAGGGCGCGGCCGCCTAGAGCGCGTGCAACGACGGCGTCGATTGTGCCGTCGCCACCGTGTGCAACGTGACCTGCAGTCTGCACTAACGCGGTTGTGGCAGGGCCTCGCGTCGGGGAGCTCGTTCATCCGATTCGAAGACGACCTCGATCTCTCCGACGGAGGCCTCGGCACTCGCCGGGGGCTCCTCGACGGCGATGCGCATCGGCGGGGCCGCGCGGGCGAGCAGCTCACTGCACGACGTGGGAACGAAGAGCGCGTCACGTCGCGTCGAGGCGCTCTGCACCGCGCCCTCGGCGTCGAGAGTGACGCGAGTCCGCTCCGTTTGGCGTTGTGCGGCCTCGGCGGCGGAGAAGCGCCGCGCGTCGTGCGCCAGGTGCGCTGCATCGAAATCCACGTCGTAATCCGCGAAGCGCGCGGCGAGGCGCTGTTGCGTGAACTCGGCGCCGTTCGAGGAGGCCTCGCGACGACGTTCGAGGTCGAGCCAGCTCTCTTTGATCTCCTTCACGCGCGCGGCGATGGCTTGGTGAACGGCGTTTTGGTCGTCGAGCGTGGGGGCGACGCGACCGACGAGCGTGGCGATCGCCTCGCGCACGCGAGAACGGATTTTCCGTCCCCGTCGAAGCCAAAGGAAGGGCGGAATCCATTCCCAGAATCGGACCTGACCACCTGCGAGAATCTCGAGCCAAGCGCATAGCTCGACGAGCCGCCGACCTCGATGACTCTGCGGATCGAGCGTTGTCGACGGCTTTCCAAAACGCTTCAAATCGGCGTCGTCGTGGGGAGGCGCTGTGGAGAACGCATACTGCTCGACGTACGCGAGGAGCGGCATGGCGCTCACGACCTTCTCGCGCGAGGTCCCCCACCCGAAGTGACGAACGTTGGCCATTTCGACCGCGAGGCGCGTCAGCACCGACGCGACCAAGGCATCCTCGACGCCACCGGGAATTTGGGCGCGCCCGCCGCCGAAGGGAAGCGGCGTCAGCGAGAGGAGCAACGTGGCAATCTCGAACGGGAGGGCATCCGCGAAGAGGCTCCGCGTGCGCGCTTCGCGTACGAACCTCGCATCGTGCACGAGGTGCTCGTCGGCGTTCAGTGCGGTGAGCGAGCCCCGCGCGGCGTCGGCCGTGCGACGGATCATCAGGCGATGCAAGCGTTCCACGTCGCGGGTGTCAGTGTCACCATTGCCGGTCGTCCAGACGACGAAGCGGCGCTCGGGCCATCGCGCTTCGATGAACTCCGACAGCCACTTCGATCGCAACGCGACGATGTCCGACTTGCCTTGCAGCGCCACGAGCACACCGTTGCCGCCAATCGGCTCGTTTGCGCAGGCGGCGGCGACCGCTTCGCGATCGGTTCCGTCGATCGCCCGTCGTTCCGTCGGCGTCACAGGGTCGATCGGAACGAGCGTGCGATCGAGGATGGATCCCGTGCCGGAATGAATCTGGAGGACGTGGACGCCAGCGCGGGTGAGGGCGAGCGTCGTCGTCGGATCGAGGAGGCTCGTCGGCGGGCGCGGGCCCTGGCCGGTGTCCATCGAATTGTCGAGGAGGACGACCATGCGGAACTTCCGCTCGCCGTTCGCGACGTCGCGAAGGATCTCCAGATTTCCCACGTGCGAAACGTCGAAGACGGCCGAGGACAGGCCGAACGAGGCGATGACCTCGCGCCACGCTTCGATCTCGGTCTTGTCGCTCCGGTTGTTCGCCACGACGAGCACGTCGGCCTGGCGGGCTTCGGTGGCCTCGCCGACGCGAACAACGAACTCCTGGAACTGGATGGGACGCAGCTTGTTCGGCGCATCGAAATGGCCGAGCTGGACGGCGAGGACCAGACGCGCAGAGGCGTGCGGCGGCGCGTCCTCGGAGACGGCGACCGTCAGCTCGAACGGATTGCCGTGCTTGGCGTCGATGCGCGCCACGCTGCGGGCGAATCCTCGATCGAGCGGCACGTGCGTACCTCGCTCGTCGAAGAGGTGAATCTGATTCGGCTGGAGATCGCCGCCGGCCATCACGATGTTCACGGAGACGGCGCGCGGCTCGTCGGTCTCGAAGCCAACGGCGCGCTCCGAGACGTTCATCACGTTCCATTGGAGGCGTGCGGCCTCGCCGGGCGCGAGCGAGAAGAGTGAAGTGAGAGGCGTGATCTCGAGCGGGAAACGGACGGCGATGCGCCCCATCTGCATCGCCTCTTCGGTCACCGCGAAACCTTCGAACACGCTGCGCACTCGCGGGAGCGAGGCCTGGAGGCGAATGGTCTCGGCCTTCTTGAGCGCGGCTCCGGCACGTTGCGGGTTGAAGACGCGAAGCTTGAACGGGAGCTCGAGGCCACGAAAGAGATGGCGCTCGCCCGGCGCGAGCGAGCGCGGCACGACGAGCGTGGCCTCGGCTGGCGCGATCCAGTCCGTCTCGACGATCGCGATGACGATGTCGTGGTGCGCGGGGGTCGGCATCTTGCCTGTGTTCTGCACCTCGACGTCGGTGACGTAGATCGTCTCCTCCGGCTCGTAGATGCCGTCGCCGTTTTCGTTCCGGTGTCGGAATCCGACGAGCTTCAGGTCGTAGCGATCCGCGTAATGGTGGATGCCGTCCCGCTCGACGACCGCGATGGTGAACGTGCCGCGCTGCCCTTGCGGTCCGTCGTAAAGCAGCGTAGTCGCGTCCGAGCCGTCGTGCCCGTCTCGACCGTTGTAGCCACCGGGCTTCGAATGATGTTCGTGACGAATCCGTTCGTGACCTAGCCAGTCCCGTTCGGTGCGTGTGACGGACCACGAGTGTCCGTCGCCACCCAGGCCGCCGCCTCCGCCCTTTCCACCGCGCCCGTTCGCTCCCGCTTTCCCGCCGCTCGCCGCCTCGACGTCGTGCGAAACCAAGAGGAGGAGATGCGTGTCGTACTCGCTGACGCGCAGGACGATCTGACCACCGCTGCCGCCGGGAGCGCCGCTCGAGCCCGAGCCGCCGTTTCCTCCACTCCCGCCGTTTTCACCGTTCGACGCATCGGAGAGACGAACCTCGACTTGCACGCGCCTTCGGCCGCCCGCCGCGAAGCTCGCGGGCCCGGCGCTGGCCCGCATGCGTCCTGTATCGGCACGCGGGCCGTGTGCACGTGGGTCACTTCGCCCCGTGCGTAAACGGACACG
Organism: Labilithrix luteola; assembly: GCF_001263205.1. Lineage (GTDB taxonomy): Bacteria > Myxococcota_A > Polyangia > Polyangiales > Polyangiaceae > Labilithrix > Labilithrix luteola. The sequence continues at coordinate 6,404,949 of NZ_CP012333.1, read as the reverse complement.
CCTCGTGGAGTCGGCCGTGCGCAGACTCGCGTGCCAGCTCTTCGTCGCAGTCCTCCTGCTGCTCGGGCCGAGCGCCACGAAGCCTGTCTCTCGAAGCAACGCGGTTTACGTAAACCTCGGCGCGCTTGTCGTTGGGCGTGCTCGATGTTTGGTTGGTTCGTTGGTTGTGCGGCGCGCGCGATCACTCCACGAATCCATGCACTATCCCCCGCAAGGCCCTGGCTACGCTCCACCTCGACCTCCTGCATACGGCGCTGGCGGATACGGTGGACCGCAAGGTCCCTATGGTTCGTACGGTGGCGGGCCGCCTCCTCGGAGGTCGGGCCCGAGCGGCGCGGCCATTGCGCTCGTCGTCATCGTCGTCATCGTCGTGATCGGCGGAGCGGGATGCCTCGTCTGCGGGATGCTCGCCAGCATGGGCGCGGCGACCCATGGCGCCGATGCGGCGAGTCCGACGATCGCCACGCCGACCGCCGAGAGCGACCGCACCGTTGATCGGACGCCGATCGCGGTGAAACTGGAGACGGCTCTCCGGAGCGATGGCGTGCCGCTCGATCACGTCGAGTGCCCCATCACCCCGCCTTCGTCGGGCTCCTTCTCGCGCGCGGTCGTTCCGCCGAACGAGGGCGATCCGGCGGAGGTCACGGTCACCAACGGTCCGAGCGGCATGGAGTACAGGCTCCAGGAAGGGTTCGTGATCCTCGAGGGTGGGAAGCTCGCGTCGACCTTCACGGGAATCGCCGCGCGCATGGGCTCGCCCCAGCTGACGGTGCCTTGCTTCCACGGAAAGATCATGAAGCACGCCGACACGAGCTTTACGTGCGAGGTACAGAGCAAAGGCGTCGGCGTCGGGCACGTCACGACCCATGTGATTGGCGGGTCGGGCGAGGTGAAGATGGACTACCAACCGAAGGCGAAGGTCAATACGAACGCCAATACGAACAATGGTGGCGGCGCGAACGCCGGCGGCGTGACAGGCTCGCTCGACGGTAACTACGCTTGCTTGATGTTGACGTACCAGATGGGCGCCGTGCAGTTCGTCCCCTCGATGCTGCCCCGGTTCACGATCTCGGGCGGCTCGTACACGTCGAGCGGCAAGACGGGAATGATCCGCACCTCGGGGCAGGTGGTCCTGTTCCTCGACGGAGCGTACGACGGATGGCAAGGCCTTCTCGGGTCGAACACCACGGGACGGTACCTCCTCCTCCGCGGCCAAAATCACGGAGATGCGCAGCCGGGCGTCAGCACGAAGATCGGCGACCACCAGTGCTACGTGCAAAAATGAGCGATGAATGACGTCGCCAGCGCCCTCGCGATTACGGAGTATCCGTGAGGTGGGCGCGGAGTTGGACGGCTTCGGCTGCCAAGGCTGCGCGCTCTTCGTCGAATTCCGTTTTCGACATATTTCGATGACTCACGTAACACGTTGCTCCAGCGCTCCACTTCGCCGGGCAGCCGCTCGACTCGGCGTCGTTCGTGAGCGTCGTGATGCGTCGCTCGCGATCCGCGAGGTCGGCCGTCCACTGGCGCTTACGTTCGGCGAGGAGGCGGGCCTCGACGCGCTGGTCCGCGCCATCATCGGAGTTCACGGCGCGCGGCTGCTCAGCGGGCCGCTCGGTCGCCAAGGGGGCCGCCGGCTGAGCGCTCTCGGCGTGACGCGTGTGCGGTAGTCGCGAAATGCCGAAGCCGAGTCCGCCGAATACGAGCAACCCGGCAGGAATGCCGATGAACAGGCTTCGTCTTTGGTGTGCCGACGTCGCGCGTCGTCGCCTCGCGACTTGCAAAGCCTCGCGCGCTGCCGCAGAGGGCCCCGGAGCTGTCTTGCGCAACGAGACGTAGACGCTGTCCTCGACTCGAAGATCGACGACGCCCGCGCGGAGCTCGTCGTGGAGCAACGATTCGGCCGCAAACCGATCCGTTCCGAGCTCGCTCGCCACGTCTTCGATGTTCAAGCCGTCGTGCTCGAGCAAGAGGCAGTGGAGTAGACGCCGTTCGAGCTCGAGCTCCTCGTCGTCGCGCGCCGTCTTCGCTGCACTCATCGCATGCCCCCAGCCGCGCGCTTGCCCAGAATCTCGGTGAACAACTGAGACTCGGCGGCAGCGATGTCTTCCTTCTTCGACGGAGTTTGCTGCCGTGTCGCCAGCTCCGTTGCCTTCTCGAGCGCACGAGCCACCGCCTCCGCCTCCTCGGGCGAGGCAACGCGCTTGAGCTCGACGACCTTTTGTAGCTTCCACACCTGCTGATCGAGCTCCGACAGTGACCGCTTCGTAGACGCGACGATGGATTCGAGCTCACTCAGCAAGACGTGCAGGTTGGCGGCTCGATTGAGCAAGTTGATCGTGTCTTGTTGGGTCTCCGTCTGATTGAGGAGCTCCTCGTGGGATTTGGCTCCCGTTTTGGCGAGCGCGGGGGCGAGGGTGCGCCGGAGATTGGTGGATTCGGACTGCCACGCGGCTCGCGTCTTGAGCATCTCGTCGAGACGAGCCTTCAGCTTCTGCTGGGACGTGCGTGCCATCTCGAGTTGATAGGACGGTGACGCTTCTCGCAGCTTTCGCGCTTCGCGCTCCGCCGCCTGGTTGGCAAGTCTCGCGCGTTCCTCCGCCTCGGCGTTCGCGCGCTGCGCGGCTTCCTCGTTCCGTTTTTCGGCCTCACGAATCTTGTTCGCGGCGATCTTCTTGCTGTACGCCGCCACCTGCTTGTTCATCACCTCGGAGGGGGTCGCCGTCCCTGGCTGGACCGAGAACGTCAGACCAGTCAAAAAGGCCGTCACGAGGAGCGCGCCGAGCGCCCCCGCGCCCTGCCCTTTGCCGGCCAGCGCAAGCGTAACGATAACCATGAACGCGGCGCCGATGCCGAGCACCACCGCGAGCGCCCAGCGCAGGAGGTAGGTAATCGTACTCGGGCTCTCCATGCAGTAGCCGTCCTCGAAGCAGTAGTCGCTCGCACAGGCACTGACGAGGAGTGCCATGGCTAGCACTGGAAGAAGCGACAGCGACGTTGCCGCGGCATTCCCGGGGCGTACCGAAGACATTGCCTCCAACGACATCGCAACTCGCCGCCCGCGGCAAGAGCGAACGAGTCCCTTCGAGTCGACCGCGAACCGACCGTCGGGCCAACACTCCGGCGTTCGCAGATCCTGCGAAGGGGCTCGCTCGTCGCTCGTCGCTCGGGCCGCGCATGTCACACGAGCGAGCGAGTGACGGATGAACGCGCCCCAGGCCTTCAGTCCGACAGAGGAGCGTCGATACGTTCATGATCATGAACCGCCCTTCGTGCTCATTCCTCCAGGAACCAAGCCCAACGCGCTCGAACCGGCATCTCGAAGGCCTCGTCACGGACGCAAATTTCACCCCGAATTTCCGCCAATTTTGCCTCGTTTCACCCACGGCGCGGCTGGGAGGCGGCACGGCCCCGCGCCCCTCTTACCTACATCCTCGCCGGCGAGGTTCCGCTCAAGCGGAGCAGTGTCCAACATGATAGACATTGCATCAACATGCTGTAATGTCCCTCACGACCCACGTGCCCGCCCCGTCGGAGGAGACCAGACCATGACGCAGCCCCAGCCCCAGCACTTCGAGACCCTCGCCCTGCACGCGGGCTACGAACCGGACCCGACCACGGGCTCCCGCGCAGTGCCAATCTACCAAACGACGAGCTTCCGCTTCCGCGACGCGGATCACGCCGCGTCGCTCTTCGCGCTGAAGGAGTTCGGCAACATCTACACGCGGATCATGAACCCGACGACGGACGTCTTCGAGAAGCGCATCGCCGCACTCGAAGGCGGGGTCGGGGCGCTCGGCGTCGCGTCCGGTCAGGCCGCCGAGACGCTGGCGCTTCTCACCATCCTCCGCGAAGGCGAGGAGATCGTCTCCGGCTCGAGCCTCTACGGCGGAACCTACAACCTCTTCAAGGTCACGCTCCCGCGCCTCGGGATCCGCACGCGCTTCGTCGACGTGGCCGACCACGATGCGGTGCGCCGGGCCATCGGCCCGAAGACGCGCGCCCTCTACGTCGAGTCACTCGGCAACCCGCGCCTCGACGTTCCGGACTTCGAAGCGCTCGCCGCGATCGCGAAGGAGGCGGGCATCCCCTTCATCGTCGACAACACGGCGATGACGCCGGCCCTCTTCAACCCCCTGAAGCACGGCGCGAACATCGTCGTCCACAGCGCCACCAAGTACATCGGCGGCCACGGGACCTCGATCGGCGGCGTCATCGTCGACGGCGGGACGTTCGACTGGGCAAGCGGCAAGTTCCCCGAGTTCACGCAGCCGAACCCCGGCTATCACGGGCTCGTCTTCCACGAGGCGTTCGGCAACCTCGCCTTCATCCTCAAGGCCCGCGTCGAGCTGCTCCGCGACCTCGGACCGGCATTGAGCCCGTTCAACTCGCACGCGTTCATCCTTGGGCTCGAGACGCTCAAGCTGCGCGTCGAGCGCCACGCCGCGAACGCACTCGCCGTCGCCCGCTTCCTCAAATCGCACCCCAACGTCGCGTGGGTCCGCTACCCCGGCCTGGAGGAAGACCCCTCGTTCGCGCTGGCAAAGAAGTACTTCCACGGCGGCAACGGCGGCCTCGTCACCTTCGGCGTGAAGGGCGGACGCGATGCCGGCAAGAAGCTCATCAACTCGGTGAAGCTCTGGTCGCTGCTCGCGAACCTCGGCGACACGCGTTCGCTGATCATTCATCCGGCGAGCACCACGCATCAACAGCTCACCCCCGAAGAGCAGGCGACGACCGGCGTGACCGACGATCTCGTGCGCCTGTCGGTCGGCATCGAGCACATCGACGACATCATCGCGGATCTCGATAGCGCTCTCCGCGCGACCTGAGGTGCGGCGTGCCCACGAGTCTACCGATTCACTTCGAGCTCTCGCTGCCCCCGTTGCGCCTCGAGGCTGGCGGCGAGGTGGCTCGACACGTCGTACGCGGATTCGCGTGGGGGCCCACCGGGGATGCCGAGCGGCTCGCACGCATCACAGCGCCGATCGACCCGCAGCCGTGGCGGGTCGTCCGGCGCACGGCGGCAGAGCTCGATCGCGCACCGTCCCCACGAGCGAGCGGGGACCTTCGCGATGACGTTCCGACCGTGCTGCTCGTTCACGCGCTCACGGGCGATGCTCGTCCCGGCGGCCCGGGAGGCTGGTGGGAGCCCCTCGTGGGTCCCGGTGCGCCGCTCGATCCTGCGAAGGTCAGGATCGTCTGCTTCAACCTCCTCGGCTCTTGCTACGGCACCTCCGGTCCGTGCGATGAGGGCTTTCCCGTTCGAGACGACGACCCTCGGCTGCCCGCCACCGTGACGACGTGGGATCAGGCGTCGAGCATCCTCCTCGCGCTCGACGCCCTCGGGATCGAGCGGGTCGATCTCGTCATCGGGGGATCGCTCGGCGGGATGGTGTCGCTCTGCCTCGCGGCCCTCGCGCCGGATCGGTTCGCGCGTGTCGCCCCGCTCTGCGCAACCGATGCCGCGAGCCCCTGGATCATCGCCTTCAACCACGTTGCCCGGCAGACCGTGCTCGCCGATCCGGACTGGCCGGATGACGCTTCGCGTGGGCTCGAGCTCGCGCGGCAGCTCGCGATGATCACGTATCGCAACGAGCGCGGATTCGACCTCACCCAGGGTCGGCGGCTCGTCGGCGGTGACGAGCGTGAAGCGCCGGACTGGTCGGCGCCCCACCCGTATCGCATGCAGACCTATCTCGAGCACCAGGGAGCGAAGCTTCGCGCCCGCTTCGACGCTCGCTCGTACCTGTGTCTGCTCGGCGCGATGGACCACCACGACCTCGCCCGTGCACCGCGCCCGTTCGCGGCGCCGCACGCCGGCGAGTCGTGGGGCCTCTCGCGCATTCGTGCGAGCGCGCTCGGCATCGACGTCGATACCGATCAACTCTATCTGCCGGCACAGACCGATCGCTGGACCGCAGCGCTCGGAGCAAGGGGACTGCCGGTGGAGAGGGTGACCGTACGCAGCCCGCACGGTCACGACGCTTTCCTCATCGAATGGGACCAGCTCCGCCCGGCGGTTGCCCGGGCCCTCACTCTGCCGCTCGCACGCGGCGCGCACGCAGCCACCACCACCACGTCGTCGCCAACACATCCGGAGTCCTCGCAGTGACACGCCCCTTCCACGTCCTCAAGTTCGGCGGCTCCTCGCTCGGTCGCCCGGAGCCCCTTCGCCGCGCGCTCGACATCGTCCGCGAGGAGCGCGCGCGCGGTCCCATCGCGCTGGTGGTGAGCGCCCTCGGCGACACGACCGACGAGCTCGTCGAAGCGACGGCCGCCGCCGCACGAGGAGACTTCGCAGCCGCCCTTTCGATCGTCGATCGCGTCGAAGAGCTTGCCGTCAAGACCGTCACCGATGCGCTCGGTCCCACGGCCGCGGGCCTCCGTGATCGAGTCGCGACCGCGACGGCGCCGCTTCGGAAGATCTTCGCGGCCGGTGACCGCGAAGCCGTCGGCCGCGCGGATGCACGCGACGAGATCCTCTCCTTCGGGGAGCGCTTGAGCGCCGTCGTCGTCGCCGGTGCTCTCGAGGCAACGGGCGTCGCGGCGAGGGCCATCGACGCTCGCACGTGGGCGGTCACCGACGATCGCTTCAGCGATGCGACCGTGCTCTGGGCCCCCACGTCCCGCCGGCTCGGCGAGCTCACCCGCGAGTGGACGGAAGCGGACAAGCAGGGCGTGGTGCACGTGCACACCGGCTTCATCGGCGCGACCGCGGACGGCCGTACGACGACGCTCGGCCGCAACGGCTCGGACTACACGGCGGCCCTCCTCGCGCGCGGCCTCGGTGCCGGGGAGGTCACCATCTTCACCGACGTCTCGGGGGTGATGACGGCGGATCCCGACCTCGTCGACGAGGCCTACCCGGTTCCTCACCTGAGCTACGGTGAGGCCCTCGAGCTCGCGGGCCTTGGCCTCCGCATGCTGCACCCGCGCACGATGGTCCCGCTGATCGAATCGGGGATCCCGATGCGCATCCGCAACACGCTGCGGCCCGAGGATCCGGGGACGCGGGTCGACGCGCACGGCTCGCGAGACACGGCGAAGCCGACGTGCATCACGTCGCTCGAGGCAATGGCGCTCATCGACGTGGAAGGCTCGCAGCGCTCCGAGTATGCGAAGATCGGCGCGCGCGTCGGCTCCGCGCTGGCAGCCGAGCACGTGCCGGTGTGGTTCGAGACGCAGGCGCCGCGCGGCAACGGCATCGCGCTGGCCGTCGCGGCCGCCGACGCGGAGAAGGCCTCCGCCATCATCGGCCGGACGCTCGAACCCGAGATCGCGCGCGGGGATCTCGCGGCGCCGCGGGTGTTCGTCCCGATCACGCTCGTCACCCTCGTCGCCGAGGCGATGGGCCAGACCCCCAACGTCGCAGGTCGGTTCTTCGCGGCCCTCGGAGCGGTTGGCGTCAACGTTCGAGCCTCGTCGCAGGGGGCGACCTCGCGCGCGATCGTGTGTGCCGTCGACGCGGAGGAGACCGCGGTGGCGGTCCGCGCGGTGCATGCCGCGTTCAATCTGGCGCGCGAGCAGGTCAACGTGCTCTTGCTCGGCAAAGGGACGGTAGGCGGAAGCCTGCTCCAGCAAATGGCTGGAGAGCGAGAGAAGCTTCGCGAGCAACACGACCTCGACCTTCGGCTCGCCGGCCTCGCCGACAGCCGCACCGCGGTCTTCGATGCGAACGGGATCGACCCCGCGCGCGCAAGCGAGCTCCTCGCCGGAGGCGCTCCTCTCGACATCGATGCCCTGCTCGATCGGTTGAAGCGATTGCCGGTGCCGGTGCTCGTCGACTGCACGGCCGCCGACGGGATGGAGACGGTCTACGAGCGCGCGTTCGCGCGTGGCATCCACGTCGTGGCCGCGAACAAGAAACCGCTCGCACTCCCGCTGGACGCGCGCCGCCATCTGTTCGAGAGCGTGAGGCGCGCGCACCGCGCCTACCGCTACGAGACGACGGTCGGCGCGAGCCTGCCCGTGATCGAGACGCTCAAGAACCTGGTGCGCACCGGCGATCGAGTGCTCCTCGTCGAAGGCTCGCTCTCCGGAACGCTCGGATACCTGTCGAACGAGGTCTCGCGCGGAGTGCCGCTCTCGCAAGCGGTCCGTGCCGCGCGAGAGCTTGGCTATACCGAGCCCCACCCGCGCGACGACCTCGGCGGCGTGGACGCCGCCCGCAAGGCCCTCATCCTCGCGCGCGAGCTCGGCGTGAAGCTCGATCTATCCGACGTCAAGGTCGAGCCCTTCGTCCCGAGCGAGCTACTCGAGTACGACGACGTCGACGCGTTCTTCGCCGCGCTCGAGCGCTACGATGCCACCTTCGAGGCACGCATCGAAGGGCTCCGCGCGGAAGGGCTCGTCCTCCGTTACCTTGCGCGCATCGAGCCCGAGGGCGCAGACGGCCCGTCCGTGAGCGTCATTCCGATCGGCGTGCCGGCCAATCACCCCGCTACGCGCCTGCGTGGCAGCGAGGCGTTCGTCGCGTTCACGACCGAGCGCTACTCCGAGTACCCGCTCGTGGTGCAGGGGGCCGGAGCCGGAGGCGCGGTCACGGCCGCCGGCGTTCTCGCCGACGTACTCGCCCTCTCGCAGTCGCTCCGCGGGAGGTGATCGAGCGGACGCGGTGTGAGCAGGGCAAGGAGGCCGCTGTTCCGTTCCTACGTTGGTACTGAAGCTTGATTGCGTAAACCGCGCGCCGACCCGAAGCTCTCGAGAGGGCAGCTTCGGGTCGGACCAGCGTAACGCGAGGCGTCGGACTTACAACTTGAGCGCGAACCAGTTGCTGTTCGATTGCGGCAAGACGAGCGCGACGCCGATGTCGGTATCGAAGAAGAGCCGACGGTAATTCAAAACTGGATTCGGAGGCTTGCCGGCAACCGATATCTTGGTTTGCTGGAGCTTGTGTGGATCGGCGGCAGTCCCTGCCCCTCCCGAGGGTGTAAGGTCGAGAAGGTAGACTGAGCTGACGCTTGCCCCATAGTTCCACCGGACGATCTTGCCGAGTCCTGGATGGTAGAACGACGGTGCCGCCTCCTGCGTGTTGCTGCTCGCTATTGTGTAGGTGTCGCCAACCACGAGGACCCGGTCAACGGTCCCGTTGTCGATGTCGTAGGCGAAGCCCGCGCTCGTATCCGTGTTCGGGTAACCCTGGCCGCTTCCGAAGCCGTAAATCTTACGGCCGACGATCAAGAGATCCATCGACGACCCCGTCGGAACGGGAATGACGGGCTGTTCGATCTTCCGTGTCACGGGATCGAATCGGATGAGGGCGTGACGCTTGTTGATGCCTGCGTCTCCGGGCACGAGGGTAACGAAGTATCGATTCGTCACGGCATCGTAGACGGCCATCGTCCCCTGTTGCAGCGGCTCGTGGCTGTAATCGAGCGCGTCGAGCTGCGCCCCGAGGTCGACGTCGCCCAAGTGGGACCACTTCTTCGCGACGACGTCCACTTCGCGATATTGCGCATAGAAGTAGCGAATCAGTCCATCCGATCCCATCGCAGACGATCCGTAGATGTGCGTCGTGCCCGGCGCGTCTTGCGGAGCCTTGTATGGGAGATCCAGCGGATCCGTGAGCGTGGACGAGAAATAACCGGGCGCCGCACCCGAAGGATAGACGAGCGGTCCAGGTCCTCCGCCGCCGTTTCCTGCCGCGTACGACGGCGGGTAATAGATCGGTGGTGTCGGCGGAATCGTGAGCGCATACGTCAATCGCCTCAGATCGAATTCGACCAATGCGTTGACGGTTCCGTCGTTGTGGCCACCTCCGTAGAAGAAGGCCTTCTCGCGCTTCTCGTCGTAGGTCGGATCCGAGTACGCATCGACGATCGCGGAGATCTTCTCGTTCCCGAGATACTTTCCCGGTGGAATCAGAGGAGCGGCAAGCTCCATGAAGTGCGTGCCGCGAAGCTCGATCCAACGCGCTTTCGGCAGCGCTGCCCAGAAGTCGCAAACGACGACACCCGCGTTGTCTCGAACCGGTGTGACTTGGTCACAGCTCGAGGGTGCACTGCAGTCGAGTCCCGCATCGCCGACGCCTCCGTCGAGCGCGCATGGCGGCAAGGATGGCTCCGGCTCTGTCCCCGCATCGGGTGTCGATGTCGGGCCTGCATCGGTCGACGGAATGCCACCGTCGACGCCGTCGACGCCGTCGACCGGGGACGGGTCATCGGCGTCCGGTGAGACGCCACAGCCAACAACCAGCAAAGCGACAGTCCAGCGAATCTTCATTTTTGCCCCGAAGAGAATGACTAGTTGCTCCTAAGAGGCTGTCCAAGGAGCTATTCGCTTTCGCGCGATCGCGTCGGAATGAACCGCACGCGTACGTTCCTTGTACCTTCTTTTATCTACCTGCGCCCGAGTGCGCAGCTGCGATGCCTGGTTTTGCACGAATTGAGCAATCAACTGCTCAATTCGAGCAATCCCCGCGGAGCCTCAGTCCGACGGCGCTGGCAGTGCACTTGCTAGCTCGACGGCGGTGCGTTGGCTCTGGCTTGCGATGCTCGCTCTGTTGGTGGCTACCGCCGGCTGCGCGGAAGCGGCGTGCGTCGCGCAAGTCGCGCGCCTAGATCAGCTTCCTTCGGCCAACGCCACAGCATCGGCGCCGGCAGGAATGCGAAGGGGAGACGATGGATCCGTTGCCGCGCGCCACACGGCTTCCGCCACGTCCTGCGAGCGCGTGAGCGGAGACGAATCCTTCTGCCATCCCGCGAAGACACGCTGCACGATGTCGCCGTAGGCGTCGGGAAAGCCTCCCTGCATGCGAGACCGCGCATTTTCCCCGAAGCGAGTGTCGGGCGCGCGCCCCGGCAACACCAGCCGCACGCGTACGTTGAATGGCTCGAGTTCCAGAGCGAGGGACTCGGTGAAGGCGTTCACCGCAGCTTTGCTTGCGGTATACACGGAGAGAAGCGGGAGCGGCTTCAGCGTGACGCTAGAAGTGACGTTGACGACGACGCCAGCCTTGCGCTCGCGGAACTGAGGCAGCACCGCCTGGGTCATCGCCATCGTGCCGAGCGTGTTGGTCTCGAAGACCTCGCGTGCGATATCCATCGAAGTCCCTTCGAGCGCATTCAGCCAACCAATGCCTGCGTTGTTGACCAGCACGTCGATGGCACCTGCCTCGGCCACCGCACGGCGAATGCTCTCCGGATTGGTGACATCGAGCGCGAGCACGCGGAGGTGTTCGGAGCGGGGTAGCGCCCCTTCGCGTGGCGTACGCATCGTCGCTACCACCTTCCAGTCGCGCTCGAGAAAGTACCGCGCAGTTTCGAGGCCGAATCCAGACGAGCAGCCGGTGATCAGAATCGTTTTCATGCGAGCTCCTGTCGTGACGGTTCGATGGGGAGACCATACGGAGCCCGATCCGGACGTGCTACAACAGGGAGTCCGTGTTTCATTTGCAGGAGTCCGGCCGTGGTTGATCCCCTCGCAGAGGTCGTCTCGCTTCTCCAGCCCGGCACGCCGTTTTCGAAGCTCGTCAGCGCTCGAGGTCCGTGGCGCGTTCGGCGCTCCGAGGCTGGGCGACTGTTCTATTGCCTGGTCCTCGACGGTTCGTGTCGGCTTGCCGCCGCCGGTGACGCGCCGATGCCGCTTCAGAAGGGCGACTTCGTCCTCGTTCCTTCGGCCTACGACTTCACGGCCTCCAGCCTCGAGCCGCCGGCGAAGGACACGACGCCCGTCGCGCTGCCGAACGGCGAATTCCGGCATGGCATTCGAAGTGGCCCGCCCGACGTTCGCATGGTGATCGGCTATTGCGTCTTCGGCTCACCGGATGCCGCGCTGCTCGTGTCGCTGCTCCCGCGGCTCGTGCACCTTCGCGGACAGGAGAGGCTCGGCACGCTCGTGCAGCTCGTCGGAGACGAGTGTCGCGAGCGACGGCCCGCACGCGAGGTCATTCTTGCTCACCTTCTGTCGGTGCTTCTCATCGAGGCGCTGCGCTCCACGGCCGGAACGGCAGCTTCACCAGGCCTCTTGCGCGGCCTCGGCGATGAGCGTCTCGCGGTCGCGATACGACGAATGCACGAGGAGCCGACCAAGGCGTGGACGGTAGCCCAATTGGCAAAAGCGGCCGCGCTGTCGCGCTCCACGTTCTTCGAGCGCTTCAACCGCGCTGTGGGCGTCGCCCCGATGGAGTACCTGCTCGGCTGGCGCATGGCCTTGGCAAAGGACCATCTGCGCAAGAGAGACGGCTCCGTCGCCGAAGTCGCCGAGCGCGTCGGTTACAGCTCGGCGAGTACATTCAGCGTCGCGTTCACGCGTCACGTCGGTATGCCGCCAACCCAGTACGCGCGCCAGCAAGTCCAAGCGCCGAGCCAGTAGAAGACATCGCTCCGTCGGGGCTATCTCTGGACGCTCAGCCCTCGTGCGGGCCCAGGAACGCCTCCGCGTTCTCGCGAAGGAAGGCTTCCGTCGTTCGTGGCGGGTGGCCCGTGGTGCGGAGCACGGTGTCGTTCGGCATCTCGGGATAGACACGCGCCAGGAGCTCAATCTCCACGAGGTGCTCGACGAGCCAATCCGGAAGCGGCTGCCGTCGCAAGTGTGCACGATACGCGTCCGGGCCAAGATCGATGTAGCGCACGGGCCGACCGAGCGCGGAGATACGCTCGGCGAGGTCGTCGTGTGTCATGGCCTCTGGCCCGGTGACGACGTATGCCCTTTGCTCCGGCTCCGGCTTCGTGAGAGCGAAGACCGCGACGTCGGCGACGTCGCGTGCGTCGACGCGATTGAGGGGGGCATCGCCCGCCGCCCCGAAGAAGGTGCCCGTCGCACGAATCGAAGGCAGGAGCGCCAGCGTGTTTTGCATGAACCCGTAGGGCCGCAGGTGGGAAAAGCCCATTGCGGAGCGCTCGATGGCCTGCTCGATCTCGAAGTGCATACGCGCGATGGCGACGGGCACGTCCGGACCGACGACCGGCGCGGAGACTTTGACGATGTGGCGAATCCCGACTTCACGCGCCACGGCGACGGCACGAAGCTCGAGCGCCTTTTGCTCGGGACCGTTCGCCATCGCGAGAAAAAGCTTCTCGGCCCCTTCGAAGGTCCTTCGAAGTGCTCCCTCGTCGGCAGCGTCGCCTTCGATGAAGTGGACGGAAGAATCCAAAGAAGGACTCGCGGACAGAGCCGGGGACGAATTCAGAGATGAATCCAGAGACGGCACGCGACGCGCATCCCTCACCAGCGCACGAACGGGGGTATTCCTTCCCAGTAGCCTCCCAAGAACGTGTCGCCCGATGGTTCCGGTGGCTCCAATCATTGCGATCATCATCGTTCCTCTCCCTTCGAAAACAGCGCCTCCTCGAGGCGACGTGGCAGCGCTGGATCACCCGACGGGGTATCGCGCACGATGGCTGCGATACGTGCCTCGTGTGGCGATAGTCGCGATACGTCGAGCAGCTCGGGCTCGAACGCGCGCGCGGTCGCCGTGCATTCGATGAGCATCGCGACCGCTTCTCGGGCGAGCGCCGCGTCTCGCGTCGTAGGTGCATCCGCCAGCGCGGTCAGGGTGTGCCTGGACATCGCGCGCTCGATCGCCGCGCCGGCCGCGTCGGCTTCGCGAATCTTGCTCGCGCGGGTCGTCGTGTAGATGCCCGAGATCGTCGCGACGACGCCGAAGCCCATCGTCACGAGACCACCCACGAGGCCGATATCCGTCGCTTTGTCCTTGTCGCCATCGCCGCTCGCGTGCCCGGCGAGCGCCCCCGTCACGGCGCCCGACGCAAACGCAAGGCCGCCTGCGACGGTCGACAACGCTCCAGCCGTCGCCGCTTGCCGTCGGCTGCTCGCCGAACGCGTGCTTGCGAGGTTCGCCCACTCGGAGCAAATACCGACGACGGTGTCGTACGCTCGAAACGTCGTCGGCGAGGCGCCCTCGACGGGACGCGCGGGGAGGCCGATGGCGGTTCGATCTCCGAACGGCGGCGCCGTGCCGACACATCCGGTCGTGAACACCGCCATCGTCGAGACTGAGAGGAGAGGAAGCCTCGCGCTCGCGTCGATCCATGCGCCACGTGCTCCCGCTCGGCGGCTCCACGCGCGCACCGTCATCGCCGCTCCGATGAACGCCGAGGGGCAAGCGTCACCGAGTAGCGTCGAAGGGGCGAGCCCCGAGAGCACGAGCGCACCGGCGACGAACGCCGCGATGGTGAGCGCACCGAGCGCGATGGCGAGGCCAAAGCGCAAAGCCTGCGCGTTTGTCTTTGGTGGTGTCCTTTCGAAGAGAAGCAGCGTCACGAGTACCCCCGCGATGGCTGAGGGGACGGCAATCGTCGAGTACGACGCAGACAAGAGCCGCGCGTCACCGAGGACGAAAGCGGACGTGCCGCTCATCACTGCCGGAACGACGTAGTTGGGAATGGCCGCTGCCAGCAGCGAGCGGCCGAGGGAGGCGTTCGACATGATCTTCCTTTTCGTCGCGCGTCCACGTCGCCCCGAACGAGGGAACGGAACGTCGGCGCCCACCTTGGAGAAGGCGAAGGCGTCCTGATCCGTCTCGTACGGAGTCGGCGCGAAGGCGTGCGAGCGCGTGCGAGCGCGCTCGAGCTACGCAGGCGAGGTTTCGAGGTTCAACGCGCCCAAGCGTGAGCGCGCCGTCGAGGGAACCCTAGCTTGTTGCTTTTGCCGCACAAGACGACACGAATCACAATACTGTTCCCTGAATGGAACGGTGCCCGTGAGCCGAACAACGAGCATGCACGAGCTCGACCTGAACGACGTCGCGACGTTCGTGGAAGTGGTCCAGGCAGGGAGCTTCAGCCAAGCCGCGCGTCGCCTCGCGAGTCCGAAGTCGACGGTGAGCCGGCGCGTGGCGCGGCTCGAACGCGCGCTCTCGGTTCGCCTCATGCACCGCACGACGCGCTCACTGGCGCTCACGGCGGCGGGCAAGAGCTACTATGAGCGCGCCGCCGCAGCCCTCGGCCAGCTTCACGCTGCGGGCCACGCGACCGAAGCGCAACAAGAGAGCGCGCGGGGGAGCCTACGCGTTTCGGCGCCGACGGACATCGGCTCGGAGGTGCTGCCGCGCATCTGCGCAGCGTTCAGCGCGCGTTACCCCGACGTGTACGTCGAAGTCGAGCTGTCGCCACGCGCGCCCGACTTCATCTCCGGCGGTTACGATCTTGGCATTCGCGCGGGCCGACAGACGGATTCGTCGCTCGTCGTGCGCAAGCTTCAAGAGATGACGTTTCGTCTCTACGCGGCGCCGAGCTATCTCGCCGAACACGGAACTCCCAAATCGGCCGCCGCCTTGAAGAAGTATCCGTGTGTGCTCTTCAAACCGAAAAACGGGAGCTGTCGGTGGCGTCTACGCGGGGCGCGGCTCGAGAGTGACGTCATCGTCACCGGGCGCGTTGGTTCCGACGACATTTCCTTCGTGCGCCGGGCGACGGTGGCCGGCGCGGGGATCGGACTCTTACCCGACCTCGTCGGCGCGCACCTGGTTGCCGCCGGCGAACTCATCCCCGTCTTGCCGGATCTCTGGGCAGTGGGCCCCGCCCTCTTTGTCGTCACGCCGTCGAGCGAGCATTTGCCTCTACGCGTCCGCGTCTTCCGCGACTTCCTCGTCGAGCACTTCCCGCAGCCCGGCACGCTTCGAGGCTACGACCTTCGCGGCGGACGGTGAGCGCGCGCCTGCCTTCACGAGCGAAGCAAGCAACGTCAGCCCTTTCCGAAGCTGCGAGCGTGTGCCGACACCGCCGCGCTGAGTTGCAGACTGGAGCGTCGCCCGAGCGCCTTCGGCTGAGCTCGTCGCCGCGCCCGTGATCGCGATATCGCTCGTTCCTCACCGATACCTTTCGACCGGCAGCTGTCACCAGTCGAGCGCCGGCTCGCTCCGGTGGGAACTTCGGACGCGAGGGATTAGCGTGCGTCATCGTCATGCCCACCACCGCTCGTGTAACCGCCGCACGCGAACGACTCCTCTCGCATCCCCTCTTCGCGCGACGTTTCGGTCCGGACGACACACGTGTCTTCATGGAGCATCACGTCTTCGCGGTATGGGACTTCATGAGCCTGCTGAAGCGGCTCCAGATCGAGTTCACGACCGTGACCTTGCCGTGGCGCCGGCCCGCCCACCGCGGCTTCGCTCGGCTGATCAACGAAATCGTGCTGGGCGAAGAGAGTGACGACGATGGTAGCGGGGGGCACGCTTCGCATTTCGAAGTCTACCTCGAGGCCATGCGCGAAGCGGGCGCGGACCGGGGCCCCATCCTCGGCTTTCTCGAGCAACTCGACGGAGGCGTCGAGCCGGCGTCGGCGCTCGCATCGTCGCGCGCGCCCGAGGCCGCGGCGAGCTTCACGCGTCACACGCTGAGTCTGGCGCTCGACCGCGCGGCGCCGCCGGTCGCGGTGGCGGCGGCCTTCTTCCACGGCCGCGAGGCCATCATCCCGGACATGTTCAGGGAGCTGCTCGTGACGCTGGAACGCGAGCAGGCAAGCACTACGCGGCTCCGCTATTACCTCGAACGACACATCGAGATCGATGAGGGGTCGCACGGCCCCCTCGCCTCGCGCCTACTCGACGAACTATGTGCGTCTTCCGAGCGCCTGGCGGCGGTGGCGGAAGGGGCTGCCTTGTCGGCGATCGAGGCGAGGATCGCGCTCTGGGACGGAGTCCTGAGCGCTCTCGCGACCTGACCGCGGGAGTCACGCCGAAACCGGCGGCGCCCAACGTCGGATGACCGAGCGGCGTGAGATGCACCGGCCCGACGGTTGGGTCGGTGCATCCGCATCCGTTAAGTGCATAGAGGCGTGGTCGACGCCTACGAGAAGTCGACGAGCTCGCGGAGGTTGCCGCGCAGATCGCGCGGGCCGCCTCCCCAGGCATCGTCCGCGCGGCGAATGCGCATCGGCAAGCCGTTCTTCGGGGCCATCGTGATGGTGACGCGTCGATCGACGCGCGCGCCCGGGAGGAGCTCGATGCGGAAGCGCTGGAGCAGCATCGCCAGCACGATCTTGATCTCCATCGTCGCGAACGACGCGCCGATGCACATGCGGGGGCCCGCGCTGAACGGGTTGTACTCGTAGACCGTCGGCTTGATCTTCGACCACCGTGAAGGGTCGAAGCGCTGCGGCCTGGGGAACACGTCCGGATCGTGGTGCATGTGGTAGATGCTCAAGAAGAGCTCGGTGCCCGCCGGCAGCGAATGGCCTTCGAGCTCGGAGTCCTTGGCCACGAGCCTTGGATGGATGGGCACCGGCGGAAGGATGCGAAGGCTCTCCTTCACCACCGCATCGAGGAGCGGCAAGCTTCCGAGCTGCTCCACCGTCGGCGCTTCACCGCGCAGCACGCCGCGAAGCTCGTCGACGAGGTCGGTGGCGATGTCGGGGTGCTGCGACAGCAGCAGCAAGGTCCAAGCGAGCGCGTTGGTGCTGGTCTCGTGACCGGCGGCGAAGATCACGCCGGCATGGCCCACGAGCTCGTCTTCGTCGAGCGCCGAGCCGTCCTCGTCGCGCGCGGCGATGAGGCTCGAGAGCATGTCGGGTGCGACGTCTCTCTGACTCTTGGAGCGCGCAACCTTGGCGCGCACGATGTCGAGTGTGCATTGGTCGATGTCGCGTGTGAGATCGAGCCAGCGCCGGAAGACCGTGGGTCCCGCGTCGAACCGCAAGAGCATCGCCGGTGAGAACTTCGTCACCAGCCACTCCTGGAACATGCGCGCAAGGCGAACGCCCTGCTCGCCGGCGTCTTCGCCGAAGAGCGTCTTGGTCGCGATGCGCAGCGTGAGCTCGGTCATGTCCTCGAGCACGTCACGCACCTGGTCGTCGCGCCACTCGTCGAGCACCTTCGTGGTGAGGGCCACCATCTCGTCGCGATAGGCGTCGATGCGCGTCTTGTGGAACGCCGGCATGAGAAGCCGCCGGTGGCGACGATGCTCCGCGCCGTTGACGTGGAAGAGGCCGGTCAGCGTGCGCCGAATCGGCTGCAATCGTTCCGGTGTCGCGCGCCAGCGCTTGTCTGCGGCCGCGGCCTCGGCGAGGACTTCGTCGCTCGGGTAGAGCGCGCCCGGCAGCGCGCACATGTGATAGCGATCGTGCTCGGTGAGAATCTGACGGTTCACGCCTGCGCCGGTGGCGAACACCATGGCGCAACCCGCAGGGCTGAAGATGCGAACCGGCCCACGTACGAGCGAGACGATCGGGCCATATTCGCGAAAGAGCCGGTCGGTCACGCCGATGGGATCGCGCCCATAGCGAATGAGGTGGAACACCGTGCCCACGCCGGGGATCGGCTCGGGCCCCGGAGCACTAGGGAGTCGAGCACTAGGGAGTCGAGGAGCCACGCAGCGAAGGTAGCTCAGTCGCGACCTCGAGCCACACGCGAAACAGACGACGTAAGACGCGTGCTCGAGCCGTCGTCCGGATCCTTGCACGCCGATTGCGTGTCCACGCGCGTCCTCCCCGGTCGGACTCACGAAAGGAACGCGCGATGAATCTCGGCTTCGTCGGTCTCGGCAGCATGGGTCACGGAATCGCCTCGAACCTGGTCCGCGCGGGGCACCGGGTGAAGGGGTTCAACCGCACGCGATCGAAGGCCGACGAGCTCGAGAAGGAGCTCGAAGGATTCCGCGCCGTGGGCTCGCCCGCCGAGGCCGCACGAGGTTCGGACGTCGTCTTCAGCATGCTGGCCGACGACGCGGCGGTCGAGGCGACCTTCCTCTCGAGCGAGGGCGCCGCGATCGCCGGGCTCGCCCCGGGCGCCGTCCACGTCTCGATGAGCACGATCAGCCCGGCCATGTCGACGAAGCTCGAGACCGCACATCGCAAGGCCGGCCATGGCTACGTCGCCGCGCCGGTGCTCGGCCGCCCCGACGCCGCCGAGAAGGCGCAGCTCGTCGTCCTCGCCGCAGGCGCCCCCGAGAGCATCGCACGCGTGAAGCCGCTCCTCGACGTCGTTGGGCGCAAAGTCCACGTGCTCGGCGACGAGCCGAAGAAGGCGAACGTGGTGAAGCTGGGTGTGAACTTCGTACTCGCCGTGATGCTCGAGACGCTCGGCGAGGCCATCGCGATGAACGAAGAACACGGCATCGACGCCAAGACGTACCTCGATATCGCGAACTCGCTCCTCGGTTCGAAGGTGCTCGAGGCATACGGAACGATGATTGCCGAAGACCGCTTCCGTCCGGCCGGATTCAAGGTGCGCCTCGGCCTCAAAGACGTGCAGCTGGCGCTCGAAGCCGCCGAGTCCGTCGACGTCCCCATGCCGCTCGGAAGCGTGTTGCGTGATCGCTTCATCGCCACCATCGCCGAAGGCAAAGGCGATCTCGACTGGTCGGCCGTCGCGCGAACGCTCCCGCGACCAAACGCGAACGCACGAGCGCGAAAGCCTCAGTGAGCATGCGGCGCCCTGCCATCTCGTCGTCGCTCAGCGCTCGACGTATGACTGGCGAATGCTGCGCGCGCCTTGGACCGCGTCGTTGGCCACGCTCGCTCTGCTCGGCTGCGGGGGACATCCCGCGGCTCCACCTCCCTTGCCCGCCGTCGCCGCTGGCGAGCTTCGAGCGCCGAGCGTGTTCGATGCGATCCAAGACAAGAACGAGCGCTCCCGTGCGCTCTTCCTCGAAGCATCCCGCGTCATGCTCCACCCGCGTTGCAAGAACTGCCATCCGGCGGGAGACACGCCTCAGCAGGGCGATCAAGACAGACCCCATGATCCTCCCGTCGTGCGCGGCCCCGCCGACAAAGGTGTTCCCGGCCTCGAATGCACGTCGTGCCATCAAGACGCGAACGTGGAGCTCGCACGCGTGCCGGGCGCACCGAAATGGCATCTCGCGCCGATCAGCATGGCATGGGTGGGGCGCACGCCCGAGCAGTTGTGCGAGCAGCTCAAGGACACGAAGCGCAACGGCGGAAAGAATCTCGAGCAGATCGTCGAGCACTCGGCGCACGACGCGCTGGTGGCGTGGGGATGGGCGCCAGGGCACGAT
This sequence comes from Labilithrix luteola, assembly GCF_001263205.1. Classification (GTDB taxonomy): domain Bacteria; phylum Myxococcota_A; class Polyangia; order Polyangiales; family Polyangiaceae; genus Labilithrix; species Labilithrix luteola. Next base: position 6,385,033 of record NZ_CP012333.1, on the reverse strand, counting down.
CGCGTTCCCGCGCCTGGAACGCAGCAGCAATTCGGCGCATTGATGGCGGCGTGGGCGAGGAGCGGCGCGGCGTGTCCCCGCCGGGAGGCAAGGCCATGAGCATTCGCGTACGCGTGAATGGTGTCGATCACGACCTCGACGTCGATCCGGAGATGCCGCTCCTCTGGGTCTTGCGTGACGTCCTCGGCCTGACGGGCACCAAGTACGGTTGCGGGCAGGCGCTGTGTGGAGCATGCGTCGTCCACCTCGACGGCGAGGCCGTACGCACCTGCGTGCTCCCCATGCGTCGAGCCGCGGGCAAGACCGTCACCACCATCGAGGGGCTGTCGACGGACGGCTCGCACCCTGTCCAGAAGGCGTGGCTCGATCTCGCCGTGCCTCAGTGCGGCTTCTGTCAGTCCGGACAGATCATGACCGCCGCCGCTCTCCTCGCGAAGAATCCGAAGCCGATCGACGCGCAGATCGACGAGTCGATGGCGGGCAACCTTTGCCGCTGCGGGACTTACGTACGCATTCGCGCCGCCGTGAAGAAGGCCGCGGGCATCACCGGGGAGTGACATGAGCACGACCTCGATCCAGCTGCTTCGCCGTTCGTTCTTGCTGGGCCTCGGCTTCGGAACCGCCGGCCTCGCGCTCGGCTCGTTCGCGCATGCCGAGGAACCTGCCAAGCCCAATCCGGTCGACAAGGAGGCCGAGAAGAAGACGCTCGACGCCGGCCAAGGGTTTCGACCGAACCTCTTCGTCCACGTTGCTCCCGACGGTCTCGTGAGCATCGTCTGCGCGCGCTCGGAGATGGGTCAAGGCGTTCGTAGCTCGCTCCCCGTCCTCATCGCCGACGAGATGGGCGCCGACATGGCCCACGTGAAGATCGTCCAGGCCGACGGCGACAAAGCTTACGGCGATCAGAACACCGACGGTTCGCACAGCGTACGCGGCTTCTACGACGCGCTCCGAAGCGTGGGCGCCGCCGCCCGCATGATGCTCGTCGCGGCTGCGGCGAAGAAATGGGGCGTTCTCGCGGCGAGCTGCGATGCACGTGACCACGCCGTCTTCCACGACGCCAGCAAGCGCTCGCTCGGATTCGGAGAGCTCGCCACCGCCGCGGCGAAGCTTCCGCTGCCGAAGAGGACGGACATCCAGCTGCGTCCGAATTCGGAGCTCCGCCACGTCGGCAAGGCACTTCCGCTCGTCGATGGCCCCGACATCGTCACCGGTCGCGCCATCTACGGCGCCGACGTCAAACTTCCAGGAATGCTCGTGGCGGTGGTGGCACGCCCGAAGACCGTCGGCGGGAAAGTCGCGCGCTACGACGACTCCAAAGCTCTCGCCGTTGCCGGGGTGAAGCGCGTCGTGCCTCTCCCCGTCCCCAAGCCGCCCTACGCCTTCCAAGCGCTCGGCGGCGTGGCCGTCGTCGCGACCGACACCTGGTCGGCGATGCGCGGCCGCTCGCAGCTCGACATCGCGTGGGAGCCGGGCGAGAACGGCACCTACGATTCGCGCGCGTTCCGGCAGAAGCTTCTGGAGGACGTTCAATCTCCTGGCCGGGTCGTGCGCAACGTGGGCGACGCGCCCGCGGCGATCGCCAACTCGAAGCGTCGCATCGACGCCGTCTATTACGTGCCCCACCTCGCCCATGCGACGATGGAGCCTCCTGCTGCGATTGCCCGCGCCGACGCGACGTCGTGCGAGGCGTGGGCAGCCACGCAGAACCCGCAGGCCGCCCGTACCGAAGTAGCCAGGGCGCTCGGGCTCGACGAGAGCAAGGTCACGATCCACGTCACCCTGCTCGGCGGAGGCTTCGGTCGCAAATCGATGCCGGACTACGTGGCCGAGGCGGCCCTCGTCTCGCGTGCCGTGGGCGCGCCCGTTCGCTTGCAATGGACCCGCGAAGACGACGTGCAGCACGACTACTACCACACGGTCAGCATGCAGCGGCTCGAGGCAGGCCTCGACGACGCCGGCAAGGTCATCGCGTGGGAGCATCGCACGGCTTATCCCCCCATCCCCTCGCTCTTCAAGGCCACGAACTCGTCGGAGGTCGGCGAGCTGCAGCAGGGCGTACTCGACGTTCCACTCGCCATCCCCAACGTGCGCGCCGAGAACGTGGAGGCCCACGCCTACGTGCGCATCGGTTGGCTGCGCTCGGTGGCGAACATCTATCACGCGTTCGCCGTACAGAGCTTCATCGACGAGCTCGCCTTCGCGCGCAACCTCGACCCGCGCGACAACTTGCTCGACATCCTCGGCCCGCCCCGCATCGTCGGCACCAAAGAGCTCGGGGTCGACGCCCTGCCGAACTATGGTCAGTCGCTCGATCAGCATCCGATCGACGTCGGTCGCTACCGCCGCGTCATCGAGCGCGTCACCGAGCAGTGCCGCTGGCAACATCGCAAGAGCGACGGCCGCTACTTCGGCCTCGCTGTCCACCGGAGCTTCCTCACCTACGCGGCCGTCGTGGTTTCGGTCATTCGCGGCCCCGGCGACCGCATTCGCGTCGACGAGGTGTGGAGCGTGGCCGATCCGGGCGTCATCGTGAATCTCGAGCGCGTGCGCTCCCAATTCGAGGGCGCGGTGATCTTCGCTCTGTCGCACGCGTTCTACGGCGAGATCACGATGAAGAACGGAGCCACCGAGCAAGGCAATTTCCGCGACTACCGGCTCATGCGCATCGGCGAAGCACCGAAGAAGATCCACGTCGACATCGTCCAGAGCAGCGCCCTCTCGGGCGGCGTCGGCGAGCCTGGAGTGCCCCCCGTCGCTCCGGCGGCCGCCAACGCGATCTTCGCGCTGACCGGGACGCGCGTGCGCGACCTTCCCATCATCCGGACACTGCCGGTATGACAGAGCGCATCGGCATCGTGCTGGCGGCCGGCGAAGGTCGGCGAATGGGCTGCTCGAAAGCACTGCTGCGGCTCGGAGGCCGTCCGCTCGCCGATCGGCATGCATGCGCATTACACGAAACAAACTGCAGCACGATTGCCGTGGTCGTCCGTCCTGCCGATGCGCGCGACGTCGAGCGGCTGTTCGTCACATCGTCGAGCGAGCTTCGCGCTCGCCTTCGTATCCTCGTGGCGTCCACGCGCACGCAGGCCGAATCCCTCGCCGTGGCGTTCGACTATTTGGCCATCGAAGATCGCCCGAGCGCGCACGTCGTCGTCACGCCGGTCGACATGCTGCCGGTCGCGCCAGCAACGCTCCAGTCGCTTCTCGGCGCGGTCGAACGCGGGGCCGTAGCCGCAACGCCCGTCTTTCGAGGACGAGGCGGCCACCCGGTCGTCGTCCGAGGCGAGCTTCTCGCCGTCTACGCTTCGGCCACGTCGGCGCCGCGACTCGATCGCGTTCTCAACGACGCTGGAGAACGCCGCGTGCGCGTGGCCGTCGACGATCCTACGGTCCTCGCGGACTACGACGTCCCCACCGACTGCCCCGAACCCCCGGTGCTCCTTCGCTCGGCTCGCCCGTAGCGCGAAGTCCGGAGGTTCGGTGGCAACCCGAGAATTCCTCAGGTGGCGGCGACGGCCTGGGAGAGCAGCGACGTGAGGCGGCGCGCGAAGCCGTTCGGATCTTCGAGCGGGCTTCCTTCGGCGAGGAGCGACTGCTCGTAGAGGACGACCAACCAGTCGCTGAGGCGCGCATCGGACGGTGACGCCTTCGCCGTCTCCGCCAGCTTCTGCACCACCGGGTGCGTCGGGTTGAGCTCGAGCTCGCGCTTTCCACGCGAGACGTCCTTGCCGCTCTGGCGGAGGACCTTCTCGAGGTGCGCGGGCATCGCCCCTGTGGCGAGCACGAGGCACGCCGGCGAGTCCGTGAGGCGGCTCGACAAGCGGACATCGAGAACCTTGCCCTCGAGCGCCTTCTTCGCGACGTCGAGCAGCGGCGCCAGATCTTTCGCCGCCTCCTCCGTCTTCTTGGTTTCCTCTTCCGTCTTCGGAAGCGCGACGTTCGCGCTCATCGCGTTGACGAGCTTTTTGCCGTCGAACTCCGCGATGGCCTCGGCCGCCCAGGTGTCCACGGCGTCCGTCATGAGGAGGACGTCGTAGCCGCGTGCGCGCAAGGCCTCGAGGTACGGTGAGCCCGCGAGCGCGTCGCGCGATTCGCCGGTCACGTAATAGATGGCCTCCTGGCCCTCTTTCATGCCGGAGACGTACGCCTCGAGCGAGATCGGCTCTTCACCGCCCGTGCTCGGCCAGCGCGTCAGCTTCGCCAAGCGATCTTTCCAGTCGGCGTCGACGACGAGGCCTTCCTTCAGAATGCGCCCGAACGCGTTCCAGAGGGTTTTGTAGTCCTCCGGCTTGTCCTTCGCGACCTCGTCGAGCAAGTCGACGACGCGCTTCGTGACCTGCTTTTTGATGGTCTTGAGCGTGTTCGATTCCTGGAGCAGCTCGCGCGACACGTTGAGCGGCAAGTCTTCGGAGTCGACCACGCCGCGCATGAAGCGAAGCCACTGCGGGAGAACGGCGTCGCAGTCGTCCATGACGAGGACGCGCTTCACGAAGAGCTGCACGCCGTGACGGCGCCGCGGATCGTCGAGATCGAAGGGAGGGTGCTTGGGCACCCACAACAGACCGACCACGTCGAGCGTTCCCTCGACGCGGAAGTGCGTGCGTGCAAGCGGGGCTTCGAAGTCGTGCGTCAGGTGTCGATAGAGGTCGTCGTACTGCTCGTCCGTGATCTCGCTCTTCGAACGCTGCCAGAGCGCGCTCGCCTTGTTCAGCGTCTCGCGCTTGATCTCGCCGTCTTTCACCGATTCGAGCTCGATCGGGTACGCGAGGTAATCCGAGTAGCGGCGCACGAGATCGCGCAGCGCCCACTCGTCGAGGAGGTTCTTCTGGTCTTCCTTGAGGTGCAGCTCGATCGACGTGCCGCGCGACGCGCGCTCCGCCGGCTCGACGTCGAACGTGTCTTTGCCCGACGACGACCAGCGCCACGCCTTGTCGGTTCCGGCTGCGCGCGAGACAACCTCGACGCGATCGGCGACGAGGTAAGCGCTGTAAAAGCCGACGCCGAACTGGCCGATGATGGAGACGTCTTTCTTCTGCGCCTCTTCCAGCTTCTGCACGAACGCCTGCGAACCGGAACGCGCGACGGTTCCGAGGTTCTCGACGAGCTCCGCCTCCGTCATGCCGACGCCCGTGTCTTCGATGACGAGGACGCCGCGTTCGCGATCGGCCTTGAGCCGAATCACCAGCGACGAGTCACCTTCCAGCAGCGCCGGCTCGGTGATCGAACGGAACCGGAGCTTGTCGAGCGCGTCCGAAGCGTTCGACACGAGCTCACGCAGGAAGATCTCTTTGTTGCTGTAGAGCGAATTGATGACCAGCGAGAGGACGCGACCGACCTCCGCCTGAAACTGATGCTCGCCCATATCGTTCACCTCGCGGCGGCGACGCCAAGACTGTGCGAAGGCCGCCAAACAAGCATCGCCACGCAGGAGGCGCTCCTACGCGGCGATGATTTCGTACCTTGATCGGCAGATTCGACTCTGCCTGCTTTGATTCCGTCATGCCTTCGCGCGCGGGCTTGGGCTCACGCGCGAAGCGACGGCGTTACACGCTCAGGTGTAGTCCTTCTCCATGCGCTCCTGATCCTCTTTGCAGCGGATGCAGAGCGTGGTCTCGGGACGTGCTTCGAGGCGCTTGGTCGAAATTTCTTCGCCGCACTCCTCACACGTGCCGAACGACCCGTCCTCGATCTTGCGCAGCGCCTTCTCGATCTTGTCGAGGAAGACCTTTTCACGACCGCGCAAACGGAACGTGAAGGACTGCAGATACTCACTCGAGGCGAGGTCCATCTCGTCCGGAAGGTCGTTCGCATCGAGGGCCATGTCCTCCTCGAGCGTCTGCTTCGCCTTCTTGACGATTTCGTCGCGCTTCTCGGTGAGCAGCGTCTTGAACTTCTTGAGCTGTTGCTTGTTCATTCGCGACCTGCCTTCGTCCTTCTTCGGCAAGGGCTGAGGTTAGCCCCGGAGCGTACATCGCTGATCCGAAGGGCGGGGCACCTTAAACATCGGTTTTCCATCCGTCAACGGCCGTCACCTTCGGACACGCTTTTGACGCACACTCTTTTGCCGTGTGGGATGAGGTAAGCGAAACCCGTGCCTCGCTTCGTAGCAACGCACGTGCTGTGTGAAGCAAGCAAGAGAGCGTGACCATTCCCGACGCTCGACCGACCGCGCGCATGGCCACCGCGTGCGTCGCACGCGCGTGATGCTTGCAACCGCAGTCCGACGAGGATAGCGCCGTTGCCGTGCCCCCCGCCTCTCGAAAGTCCGGCTCCTCGAGCAGCCGCTCACACACGGCTCAGGAGACCTCTCCGCCGTGGACTGGAAACCTTTACGTCGGAATCGATGAAAACGGCATGGGGCCTCGCCTCGGCCCGCTCATCGTCACGAGCGTTCTGGCCGAGGTCGACGAGGCTGGCGCCAAGTGGGTCTCCTCGAAAACCCGTGGCTCGTTCGCCAAGCGCATGGGCGATTCGAAGAAGCTCGTTGCATTCGACGACAGTGCTCTCGGCGAGGCCTGGGCCCGTGTCATCTCTGCGCGCGCGGGCGGAAATGCACGAACGCCTCAGGAGCTCCTCGGCCACATCATGCTCGACCCCGAGGAGGCGCTTCGTAAGCCCTGCCCCGGACACCACGCCGACCTCTGCTGGGGAACCGAAGGTGAAGCGTTCGGCGCAACGGACGACACGCTGAAGGCCTGCGCGAAGGATCTCGAGAAACTCGAGAAGAAGGGCGTCCGCATTCGGAGCGTTCGCGTCGCGGTCGTTTGCACGCGCCGCCTCAACGAAGCGGCGGGACGCGGGCTCTCGCGCTTCGACGTCGATCTCCACACGATGGAACGACTCGCTCTACGCGCGCGCGAAGAAGGCGGCGCCGACATCTACGCGCTCTGCGGAAAGGTCGGCGGCTTCGGCTTCTACGGTGAACGCTTCGGTCCGCTCGCCGGCTGGCTCCGCGCCACGCTCATGGAGACGCGCGCGCGCAGCGAATACCAGGTGCACGGGCTCGGGCGCCTCGCCTTCCTCCGCGACGCCGACGAGAGCGCCGCCATCGTCGGCCTCGCCTCGCTCGTCGGCAAGTGGGCGCGCGACCACCTCATGCGGCGCGTGGTGCGTTACCACCGCGCCGACATTCCCGACCTTCCGGACGCCAGCGGCTACCACGACCCGGTGACCACCCGGTTCATCGAGGCGAGCACGCTCGTCAGGAAGAACCGGAGGATCGAGGAGGCCTGCTTCGAGCGCGTTTCGCTCTACCCGAAGGTCACCGTGGCCGATGCGCCGGCGGCTATTTCTTCGAAGAAGAAGCCGGGGCGGCCGAAGAAGGCGTCGCAGGCGAAGCCGACGACGAACCCGCCGTAGGCGCAGGGGCCGCAAGCAGCGCCTTCATCTGCGTCTGCGCGTCCTCCTTCGAGACGCGGCCCTTGTCGTCCTTGGATTCGCGCACGACGTACTCTTCGTCGCCGACGCCCCACACGACGTTGCCCTTGCGGGCGATGAAGAACTCCACCTTCGGCCCGGCCGCCGCCTTGCCGCCGCCGCCTTCCGAGATCGGCACGGCGATGTGCGCGCCTTCGTCACCGAAGCCGGAGATCGGCAGGGTGCCCGGCTTCGACTTCAGCGTCTTGAAGGCGTCCTTGGCCTGGTCGGCGTCGTCCTTCACGATCGACAGCACGCGCCAGCGCTTGTCGCCGTCCTTGTAGAAGCCCATGGCCGCGGGGCCAACGTTCGTCGCACCGAGGACGTCCTTCGGCGAGAAGAGAATGCCATTCGGAACGCGATGCGCCGTCGGCAGCGCCTTCGCCGCGGTGGGGAGCTCCTTCGGTCCGGGGAGCCGATCGCCGATCTCCTTGGCGACCGCGGAGAGAATCGCGTCGGACGACTTCGCGAGCTCGGCAGGCGACTCCTGCTCGTTGATGTACTGCAGCTCGGCGACGTACGGCCCACGCCAGACGTAGGCGCGTCCCGTTCCCGACGCTGCGGCCGCGCCGGCATCGAGCACGCGCGGGCTCGACTCACCGACCGGATCGGCCGGGACGACGCGCAGCGTGTACATGCCGTAGGCGCTCGCGGGATCGGCGAACTGCGAGAGGTTCACCTCGACGCTGCCGCCCTTGCCGCTCCCGTCCACATAATGAAGTGACACGACGCGCTTCAGGCCGAAGCGCTTGTAGACCTCACACTCGCCGTCGAACGCGGTCGTGCAGACCTCGTCCATCGAGAGCTTGCCCTTCTCGCCATAGGTCTTCACCTCGCCCTGCGGATCGACGCAGTAACCGGCGACCGTCTTCGGGAAGAACGGCGCCGAGACGGGGTCGGTGAGCTCACCGCCTCCCGACGAACATGCGCCCGCCTTGGCCACCGAGGCCGCAGGGGGCGGAGGCGGCGGGGGGGTCTCCTTCGGCTTGTCTTCCTTGCACCCGACGACCGTTGCCGTGACCGTGACCGCGGCGAAGAGAAAAAGGGTGGAGAGTGAGGCCTTCGACATGCCGCGTGTCATACATCGCTCGGCGGCGGGGGTGAACCACGCTGGAGCAAAGGCGCCCTTGGCGGAGAGACACGCACCTCGCTCGCACTTTTTTCGTAGCCCCGCAAAGGATTCGAGGGTCCCCGGGAGCGGACGCGGGAATTTCGAGCCTCGCGTGAGCGCGTCCGCGGGGCACGCCCCTTGCTCGACCGTGCGCGGGTGCGAACGCTCGATGTACGTCATCGTGGGGTGATTCCCCGGTTCTCCGGCCTCGGACAGGACGGTGCAACCCCCCTCGCGAGCCGCGCGAGCGGGAGTGTCCGTGCGCACGTGCGTGTGATTCGCCGTGCCAAGGCTCGGCGGGAGGCGGGAGGCTTCACCCTCCTCGAGCTCATGGTCGTCGTCCTCATCGTGGCGATGCTGGCCATGATGGCGGTGCCGAACATGGCCGCCGCCCGTGAAGATCGCCTCGCCTTCCGCGAGGCCGACATGTTCGCGAAGGTGATTCACGTGGCGCGCACGCGGGCGCTGGCGCGCGGTGCGGCTCAGCTCGTGACGATCACCTCGAACGGTGTGACGGATCGAGGAAGCATCCTCTCGTACGAAGGGCTGAACGCTCAGGGGCGCCCGCAGAGCCCCTGCAAGATCCCCGGGAGCTGGAGCCAGGTCCCCGGCGGCGGCCCCCTCAACCCGCTGATCGGCGGCGAGAACCTCAACGCGAGCGCCAACTCGCTCCAGGTGAAGGCGGGCCTCGAAACGGTGCTCACGGTCGACGGCCAGGCGCAAACCGCCGTCGCCATGTGCTTCACCCCGGGCGGCCGCGTGTACCTCAGCGCAGGCGCGACCGTCGCGGCGGCCGTCGGCAACCTGCCCACGACCCAGCCCTTCACCGGTGACTTGAACCTCGCCTTCCAGCGCAAGCCGGCTGGAAGCACCCGTCCCGTTGGCCTCGTTCGTAACGTCATCATGACGCCCACGGGCGCCACGCGGATCCGTTCGCAATGAAGAGCCCCGCCCCTGGTTTCGGCCGTATGGTCCGCACGCTTCGTCGCCGCGCGCGTCGCGATGGCTACACGGCCGTCGAGGTCCTCGTGGCCATGACGCTGTTCGCGATCGGCGCCGCGGGCGTCATCGGCATGCAGAAGGTGTCCATTCAGGGCAACACCGATGCGCGTCGCTTCGACATCGCCACGGCGATCGGCAACCAGTGGATGGGACGCCTCCAGCGTGACGCGATGACCTGGACGAAGCCGGACAGCGCCGATCCGAACAGCAACCTCACCACGAACACGACCTGGCTTCGGTTTGCCAGCGCCCTGCCCACCCCGCTCGGCGCCAACGTCGGCTGGCAGCAGCCGCCCGCGCCGCCGAACAACTACTTCGGTCAGAGCTACGCCTTCGACGTGCTCGGACGCGAGCTCCCCGAAGGTTCCAAGGACATCTTCTTCTGCGTGAACTACCGGCTCGACTTTCTCGATCCCGTGAACAACCCGACGACGAGCCCGATCCGGGCCGAGGTTCGCGTGTTCTGGCCGCGCTTCGAGCAGGGGCCGCCCACCGATTGCTCGGTGGCGACGGCCGGCGCCCTCACCACCCAGCAGGCCCACTTTCTCTATCTGACCTCCATCGTCCGGAGGAACGCCCGATGATCCGCACGCGCATGCGTCGCTTCGTGATCGCGCGCGTCGCACGTGCCGCTCGCGAGAACCGTCGCCAGCAGCGTGGCTTCACGCTGCCCGAGCTCATGGTGTCGCTCGTCGCCGGGCTCATCGTGACGATGGCGGTCGTGGCGCTCGCGAAGACGTCGACCAACACCTTCCACGAGCAGGTCCGCACGACCTCTGCGGAGATGGCGCTTCGCCTCGCCGCCAGCCGCCTCACGAGCGACCTCACGCGCGCTTCGTTCATGAGCACGGGCAACATCCGTTGGGATCCAGGCATCGCGCGTGACCGCACCGCGCCCGATCCGGCGACGGACACCGGCTCGCGCTACACGGCGCTCAACAACCTCGCCGGCCTTCGCCTCTACAGGGCGGCAAGCCCCGAGGCGCCCTCGCTTCCGATCGCAGCAAGCAACGGGCTGCGGCCCCAGGCGCTCGACATCACCGGCAACCTGACGAGCAACGACCAGTACCTGGGCACCATCGGCCCCGGTACGATCGGTCCGCAACGCTTCACGTTGAACAACGACGACCCGACCGTCATGCGCATGCTTCTCATGCCCGACGGCGCGACGCCGCGCTCGGACGCCGAGGCCACCGCCATCTTGAGCGAGACCTTCCTGCCCGTCGCAGGCCGCACCTTCCCGGCGCGCGTGACGGACACGAGCGGCAAGACGCACTTCGTCGTGGTGGCCGCGGCGGGCGTCGCCGGCGGTCAGGCGTGGCTCGACCTCGCGAACTCGAACCTCGGCACCCCGGTGCTCAGCGCGCAAGATACCGGCCAAAAGGGCGGCTTCGAGGGCTTCGAGCAGCTTCAGATTGCGCCGCTCCAGACGGTGCGATGGAGCATCCAGCGCGTCGCCAACCCGCGCCTCGATCCCGACGTCGACGCGAATGCGAAATACGACCTCTTCCGCCAGTACATCGACGCCACGGGCGCCCTCGTCGGTTCGCCCGAGCTCGTGTCCGAATACGCCGTCGACTTGCGCTTCGCGTTCACGGTCGATCAGTCGCCGCTGCTCCCCCTCAACACGGGCTTCGACTTCGAAGACGACGAGAACAACCAGAGGTGGACGACGAGCACCGGCGTCTCTTCGGGAACGGCCTCGACGCCTGGCCCGCACCGCATCCGTTCGGTTCGCTTCCGTCTCGCCACGCGCGCGGCGATGCCCGACCGGAAGCTCAATCTGCCCGGTCCCGCCGACGGCTTCCTCTACCGCTATTGCATCGACGAGGTCGCCCTTGCCGCTTGCACGCGCTTTGCCCGGGTCCGCACGCTCGTCTCGGAAGTCGCGCTCACGAACCAAGCGCGCATGAACTACTAGTCCGCGGAGATCACCTGACGATGGAAGCCCGACGACAGGACTGCGCGAAACTCTCGCTGGCGAAGCGGCGAGCGCGCGCGCGCAAGCGAAGCGACGGCGCCGTCATGTTCGTCGTGGTCACCACCCTCGGCTTGCTGGCGGTGATGGGCGCCTATGCCCTCTCCTCGACGACCGAAGACATCCGTGCGTCGAGCAACTACCGCCGCTCCGTGCAGGCTCAGAACACCACCGAGATGGCCGCCGTCGCCACCGCCGACTACGTCACCTTCGCGAACGCCGACAACATCGTCAACGCACGCATGCTCAACCCGAGCACCGACCTCTCGGCCTCGGAGAACAACTGCCTCTCGGCCCAGAAAAACCAGGCTGGCGTGAGGGGCACCATCCGCGCGAAGTCGTGCGTTCGAATCACCTCCAACGAGCTGAAGAAGAACTGGGGCGATCGCGAGGTGTTCACCGCGCAGTCGTTCGGCGACGGCGATCTCCGCGGCGACGTGATCATCGAGCTCACGAACCCCACGCAGGCTCCCCCGCCTCCCGGCTACGACATCAACTTGCGCTTGAAGTTCGCCATGGTCTCCGTGAGCACCTACGGCATCATCCAAATCAACGGCGTGTCGACCCCGGCACAGCCCTACAACGGAGACTCGATGCAGGTCGGCCGAGGCCGATTCATCATCGGGCCCCTGAATCAGTAGAGCCATGGATCAGCGAGGAGGAAATCCCATGCGACGCATGCGAGCGCGCGGACTCATCACGCTCTCGGGCGCCCTGATCGCGTCGGTCCTCGCGCCCTCGTCGGCGCGCGCGCAGTCCGCAGGCACCACGCAGAGGGCGCTGCCGAACGTCCTGCTCCTGGTGGACAACTCCGGCTCGATGGAGCGCATGACCGACGGGTCGTTGCCGTCGGACAACCCTGCCAACGCGTGCAATCCGGGCGTGCAGTCGAACCCGAACCGCTGGGGTGTGCTCCTCCAAGCGCTCGCGGGCAATCTCCAGCCCTACTACAGCTGCGGAAAGATGGACCGCGCGAACAACGGCGCGCTGGTCAACGAGTACCGTATCGGCACGCAGAAGCCGTACGACACGGACTACTTCATGCCGTACCACCGCCCGCTCGCCGGCGGCACGGCGCAAACGGCGTGTGCCATGGGCCCCTGGCGCTTGCCGGGCGGCGGCGGCATCGGCGTCGGCCCGCTCAACCAGACGAGCACCGATCCGGCGGGCCTCACCGCCGACGCGTTCCCCAACGATGCGCTCCGCAAGTTGAGGTGGTCGGACATCCAGGCGAACTACCCCGGCACGGGCGGCGGCTCGGCCATCCCCGTCTCGACCACGAATTCCTGCGACTTCATCATGGCCGACGACGGCCAGCTCGACGCCGCGCGCGACTACGTCCGCTTCGCCCTCATGACGTTCGACAGCGATGTCGATCCGGGCATCGGCGTCGGGCAGCTCTCGCCGGTCACGACCACGATCAACGCGTCGCCGTTCCTCGGCCAGTGGAGCTACATCCGCTCGACGCCGTTCCCCTACGGCAGCGCAGGCAACGTGGCCATGGGCCGTCCCGTGGGATGCGCCACGAACAGCCCCTTCGAGGTCGGAGCTCGAAACTGGGGTGCTCCGCCTTGGGAAGGGCGCCTCGTTCCCTTCAACGACGCGTTTGCCCAGCTGACCGACATCGAGCGTACGAACGAGCAGATCCAGCAGGTCCTCGTGGCTTCGCGTCCCTACGGTGCGACGCCGATCGACGGCATGCTCGACGACGCACGCGACTATCTCTGGGAGAACGCCAAGGGTCCGGAGAAGGCCGACCCGTACGTCACCGGCGGCTGCCGCGACCAGTACATCATCCTCCTCACGGACGGCGCGCCGAACCTCAACATGCGCACGAGCTGCGAGGGTCCGACGGGCCAGTGCCCGTACCCCGGCTCGACGCCCACCGGTAGCGGTCAGTCGATCGCGTGGGACATCGCGAAGACGCTCTACACGGGCACGGGACACCACTCGGTGCCGGTGTTCGTCATCGGCTTCTCGGTCAACGGCACGAACTCGCCGACGGGCGACGGCTTCCCGGCGGGCTTCCAGACCGCGCCGGACAACAGCTGTTCGAACTGGTTCTATTCGACGGCTCCGGGTGGCTTCGGCGGCAGCAGCTCCGCGATGTCGACCTACTGCCGCACGACGCCTCCGGCGGTCGGCACCACCGCCGACGCGTGCTGCCAGCTCAACGAGATTGCCTACTTCGGTTCGAACGGCACCGCGCCTCCCTTCTTCGCCGAATCGCAGCGTGACCTCGTCGCCGCCTTCGGCCGCGTCCTCGCCAACATCACCAAGACGGCGAGCACTCGTACCGTCCCGGCGTATTCGTCGATCGCGACGTCCACCTCGACAAGCGGAACGCGCAACATCACCGCGAGCTACACGGCGGCGTTCGTTCCCAACCCGCGCAAGCCGTGGTCCGGTCAGATCGACCGCACGCGCCAGGTCTGCGTCAGCGGCGCCCCGCAGCCTCAGACGTTCGACCCCGCCCAGGGTGACGCGTTCGATCAGAACGTCGCGCGTCAGTCCTTCGACGGACAGCGCCGGTTCATCACGGTGAAAGCCGATTACACGAACGGCACGGCGATCGACTCGAGCCGCTCGATCCGACCGTTCGTCACCACGCCGACCGACGGCCTCGATGCGTACAAGGGCACCGAGCTCGGCGTCCTCAACAACGACACCGCTCCCCTTCCGCCCGAGGCTCTCGGCATCGACGACTCGACGTGCAAGCGCTCGCGCGACCTGAGCGGCGACGTCATCCCGAAACTGAACAAGGACGAGTGCAACAAGGTCATCTGGGGCTTCACGGCGGCCGCGAGCACCGTCCCGACGTACCAGGGCTACAACAAGTGGAACGTGCGCTGCCCCTCGTTCGGCGCGAGCAAGTGCGCCATCAACGCGGCCACGACCTGCTCGCAAGACAGCGACTGCGCGGCCGTCACCCCGGGTGACGTCTGCGTTCCGGAATGCTCCGCGCTCGGAGCGATCTTCCGTTCGAGCCCCGCCGCCGTCTCGCCGCCGATGTCCCTGTCGCGCGACGAAGGCTATCGGAGCTTCGCCCAGGGCCGAGCGACGCGCCCGCATGCGCTCTTCGTCGCCACCACCGACGGCGTGCTCCACGCCTTCAACTCGCTCAAGGAAGCTCCGATCACGAGCCGCCACGAGCTCTGGTCGTTCGTGCCGCCGGCGGTTCTCACGCGCCTCGCCTCGAACTACCCGACCGGCCAGCAGATCCTCCTCGACGGCTCGCCGATCGTGAAGGACGTCGTGTGGGATCGCGTTCGCACCGATCTCTACGGCGCGAACGCCGGCAAGGAGTGGCACACCACCCTCGTCGCCGGCATGGGCTCGAACGGCCCCGGCTACTACGCGCTCAACGTCAGCGACGTCGCGTGCAACGGCACCGACTGTTCGACCAACTACGATCCGCCGGCGTACGCGTCGCTCTCGGACGTCTCCTTCTCCGACACGTACTCCGGCTCGGTGAAGCGCGGTCCGCACTTCCTCTGGCAGCTCACCGACGCGCCTTCGGTCACCGGCGAAACGCTCCCCGCATCGCGCACGAGCGTGAGCGACCACAAGAGCTTCGTCTCGCTCTTCGGCAAGCAGACCGGCACGCCCGCCGTCACCACGCTCTTCTTCGACCCCGGTGACGGCGCTGGTGCTCGCGAGATCGGCGTCGCGATCCTGCCGGGCGGCACCGACGGCCCGCCGGACAAGACCGGCACCTGCGCGCGCGCTCTCGGCACCACGCACTCGGCGAGCACCTACCCCGACCTCAGCGACCACGCCTACCCGCCCCGTAACAGCGTTCGTCAGTGGGGCACGTCGTGCGCCGCTCCGGTCGGCGGACGCAGCATCACCGTCGTGCGCCTCGACACGGGTGAGATCATCCGCCACTTCGCGCGCTTCTCGGACGCCCCGAAGTCGCTGAAGGATCAGAGCAAGGTCGTCGACTCGCCGTTCGACTCGCCGATGGTCGGTCTGCCGATCGTCTACCCGTCCGACGTTGGCACCATCACCCAGAAGGTCTTCATCGGTGACGCCGACGGCACGATGTGGCGCGTCGATCTCAGCAACCCGAACCCGTCGCAGTGGAAGGCGAACCTCTTCCAGGACCTCTTCAGCCCGGCCTTCGGCGGCACCGGATCGGCCAGCGCCGGTCGCCCGGTTGCCGTTCCGCCGGTCGCTTCGCTCGATCAGACGGGGAACCTCGTCCTCAACGTCGCCACGGGCGATCAGGAGAACCTGGTCGCAACGAACGACTACAACATGGTGCTCTCGATCGTCGAAGGTCGACCGACGCTTGGCCTCGGGAACACGGTTCAGGCGAGCGTGAAGTGGTTCACGCGCCTCAACAACGGTGAACGCGTCACCGGTCCGATGGCAGTCTTCGACGGCACGCTCTACTTCGCGACCTACGTGCCCGAGGCGATCAACAACGTCTGCGGAGAGAAGTCGAAGCAGTACGTCTGGGGCGTCGACTACGTCGTCCCGCAGGATCCTTCGTCGCTCGGGTCCGGTGGAAAGTACAAGTATCCGCCGACGCCCTTCACCCAGAAGGCGGACATGACCGACCCGGTCAACCCGTCGCTCATTCCGGGCGTCGCGGTGAAGCAAAGCCTCAACTGCGTCGACACCAGCGGCGCGGTCTCGACCGACTTCTTCGGCATGACCCACTACGGCGTCAACAGCCAGACGGGCACGAACTACTCGCTCGACATTCCCGTCGCCAAACCCTCGGCCGCGAATCCCCGCAACGTCCAAGTGCTCACGGTCGCCTTGCCGCGGCCGCGTACTCCGACGATCATCGACTCGTGGGCTCTCGTCGTCGATTGATTACCGGTCGCGCTCTCGCAAGCGGCCTCTATCTCGGAGCTGCCGCGCTCTCGCTCGGAGGCTGCAAGAAGAAGGTGGAGCCCGCCAAGCCCGCACCGGTCGAGTCGGCCATGCCGGTCGATCGGCTCGCGCCGGGTGAGCTTCCCGAAGGGCGTGAGGTCGCGTTCGGCCTCAAGCTGCCCCAAGGCATGGGCATCGCGCGCGGCTTTCCGGGCGTCGTCCACGCGACCTCGACCACGCTGCGCCCCGAGCAAGTCGCCAACTACTTCCGCGCGCGCGTGGTCGACGGAACCGTCTCGGCGGGCGCCGTAGGAACGCGCTTCATCGACGTGCACGCCAAGACCGATCCCAAGCGAGAGCTCGCCATCGAGATCCGCGCCGGGGCACCGGGCGTGACGACGTGTGAAGTTTTGTTGAGAGACACGACGCCTCCGCCGGTGGAGCCGGGCCTCTCGGAAGACGAGCGGCGCAGGAAGGCCGGGCTGACGCCCGACGGCAAGCTGCTCGATCCGAAGCACATGGAGTAGTTGACGGCGGGCGCCGGGGAGGGTTGAACCTCCCACCCCGTGCAAGCACGTGCTCGCCCCCTCGCTCTACTGTCGTCTCTCGGCGCCTCGGTGCTCCTGAGCGTGCTGTCGGGCGCGTGTTCGTCGGCGAGCGGGCCCGCGGCGCTTCGGACCGACTGCGCGAGCGTGGAGCTCCTCGTCGCAGCGAGCGACTACCAGTCGAGCGTCGTGTGCGGAGCGCCAGGGTGCGAGCTCAGCGCCGGAACGACGGGCGTCGATCTGGGGGCCGATCCGCAGCTGTCCTTCTCGAACGGCCGCGCCTTCTTCATCGCCCGCACGCAGGACCTCGTCTTCGAGCTCGATCCCACGTGTGCCACGCCGATTGCCAAGGCGAGCGTGCACGATCTCGGGCCGCGCAACCCGCAGACGGGAACCATCACCAGCGCCAACCCGCACGACGCCGCCGTTGCCCCCGACGGCTCGGTGTTCCTCCCCCTCTACAACGTCGGTCGCATCGCGATTCTGCGCGACGGCAAGCTCGATGGGCCCGGCATCGATCTCTCGAGCTACGACGCCGACGGCAACCCGCAGGCCGAGTCGATCCGCATCGTCGACGTGAACGGCAGTGCCAAGGCCTTCGTCACCCTCGAACGCCTCGACGATACCGGGAGCGGCACCGCGTACATGCAGGCCAAGCAGCCGTCGCTCATGCTCCGGATCGACGTGGCCACGCGCACCGTCGAAGCTGCCATCGAGCTCGCGGGACGCAACCCGTTCAACGTCATGGCCGAGCACGACGGCGTCCTTTATCTCGCCGAGCCGCGCAACTTCGACGCGGCGGACGAAGATCTGGCCGGTATCGAGCGCTTCGACACCAAGACCAGCACGAGCTCGATCCTCGTGACCGAACGCGCGCTCGGAGCGAGTGTGTCCGAAGTCGCCGTCACCGACGGATGCGGGGTCGCCATCGTGGCGGGTCCTGCCCACGACGTGAACCCAACGTCGGTCGTGACCTTCGATCCGACGAGCGGCGCGGTCGTGCAGGGCATCGAGAGTCCGCTGCTCGCCACGGCCGGCTACGACCTGCAAGGTCTCGCCTGGCGCGGTGACACACTCTACGTCGGCGACCGACGCGCAGCTTCGGGGGGCTATCCGATCCACGTCTTCGAACGCACACCGGGAACGTGCAGTCTGCACGATACGGGGCGAACGCTGCTCCTTCCCTCGCCCGCGGTCGCGCTTCGTCCGACGCCGCTCTCAGGAAACCAACGATGACGGAAACGAAGGCTCCCAAGCAAGACGAAGCGAAGCGTGCGGGTCGCGGCGGACTCGCCGTGCTCGCGGCGAAGGTCTTCTTCATCGTGACGGGGCTCGTGCAGCAAGCGCTCTTGCCGCGCTTCATTTCGCAGGCGGACTACGGCGCGCTCTCGCGCGTGCTCGCCGTGTCGAACGTGCTCAACAACGTCGTCGTCTCGAGCTCGACACAAGGCGTGAGTCGCACGGTGGCCGCGGCGGGTGCGCATTCGAGCGAGGCCCTTCGCGCCACGCTCCGCGTTCACGGAGTGGTCACGCTGATCTTCGTGGCGCTCCTCGCGCTGAGCGCGCCGTTCGTCGCGCACTTCCAGCAAGCCCCCGAGGTGCTCTCGCCGCTTCTCGTCATGACTGGTGTGCTCGCCGTCTACGGCGTCTACGCACCGCTCGTCGGCTATCTGAACGGCCGCGGCATGTTCACGAAGCAGGCGGCGCTCGACATGATCGCCGCCACGCTGCGCACGCTGGGCCTGCTCGGCCTCGGATGGCTGTTCGTGAAGAACGCCGGTGCGCTGGCGGCCTCGCTCGGTACGTCCCCGGGTGTGCTCGGCGCAGCGGTCGGCGCCGTGCTCGCCGCGACGGGCGTCTTCTCGGTGGCCTTGCGTTGGGCAGGCACCGGTAAGGGCTGGACGGGTGCACGGCCGGCAGGCGTTCCCGCCGCGCGCGCGTACGTGTCACTCATCGTGCCGGTGATGGTGGCGCAGCTCTTCACCAACGGCCTCATGCAGGCGGACATCTTCCTGCTCGGTCGCTACCTGTCGCTCGCGGCGCAGAACGCGAACCTGGCCGATGCCAGCAAGGCATCGAACGAGTGGGTCGGCGCTTATCGCGCAGCGCAGCTCTTTGCGTTCCTGCCCTATCAGCTGCTCTTCAGCGTGACGCAGGTGCTCTTTCCCATGCTCGCGCGCGCGCGGGCCGAAGAGGGCGAATCACGCGTGGCGGAGCTCGTCGCCCGCGGCAGCCGCATCGGTGCCATCATTTGCGGAATGCTCGTCGCCGTGGTCCTGGCGATGCCCGAGTCGCTCATCAAGTTCGCCTACGGCGCGAACATCGCGAAGCAGGGCGCTCCCGCCCTCCACGTGCTGGCCCTTGGTCAGACCTGCTTCGCCATGTTCGGCCTCGCCACCACCGTGCTCGTGAGCTTGGGGCGCGAGCGCGTGGCCATGGCGATGACCGCGATGGCCCTTGGGCTCCTCGCCACCGTCTGTTTCGTCGTCATTCCCGGCGCGGACTTCGGTGCGCCGCAGCTCATCTCCGCGGCCACCGCCACGACCGTCGCCCTTGCCGTGGCGCTCGTCGTGTCCGCCGCGACGGTGAAGCGTGTCGCGCGCGCGTTCGTGCCGTTGAAGACAGCCCTCCGCGTAGGTCTCTGCGTGGCGCTCGCGTTCTTCGCAGGCAGCCACATGCCCGTCTTCTCGAAGCTCGTGACGCCCGTGGCGGCGGTGATGGTCGTCCTCGCCTACTTCGTCGTGCTGGTGGTCACGGGCGAGCTCGGCAAGGACGATCTCTCACTGGTTGCTTCCATCGCCATGCGCCGCGCCAAACGGTGACGGGCGAATCGAATCGCCCACGTTCCCCTTACCTCCGCGCAGACCGTGCTTCTGAACGAGGCGGTGCAGGTACATGCGATCCATGCCTGCCATGCGAGCCGCCTTGCTCATGTTGCCGCCCGCCGCTTCGAGGAGCTGCGAGAGGTAAGAGCGCTCGAAGGAGTCGATGACGGCGTCTTTCGCGAGACGGAACGGAACCGAGAGATCGATCCCGTTGACCGGCCCCGCCGACGAGGCGTTCATGCCGCGGCGGAGCGTGAGGTTGACCGACTGGAGCACGACGCTCCGTTCGACGTAGTTGCGTAGCTCGCGCACGTTGCCCGGCCAATCGTGCTTGGCCATCTCGCCAATCACGGCCGGCGGGAAGAGGCGTTCTTCCTCGGGAACGCCGAGCTGCTGGAGGAACGTGCGCGTGAGGATGAGGAGGTCGTCGAGGCGCTCGCGGAGCGAGGGCACGCGTGCGCTGATGACAGCGAGCCGGAAGTAGAGGTCTTCGCGGAACCGCCCCTTGTTCACCTCGCGTTCGAGGTCGCGGTTCGTCGCGGAGATGACGCGGACGTTCACGCGGCGCGCCTTGGTCTCGCCGACGCGCCGAATCTCGCGCGCTTCGAGGGCGCGCAGGAGCTTCGGCTGGAGCTCGATGGGCAACTCGCCGATCTCGTCGAGGAACACCGTGCCGCCGTCGGCGGCCTCGAACGCTCCAATCCGATCGCGATCGGCGCCGGTGAAGGCTCCGCGAATGTGCCCGAAGAGCTCGCTCTCGACGAGGTTCGGACTAATGGCGCCGCAGTCGACGACGACGAACGGTTTGTCCGCGCGCGCGCTGCGCTGCATGATTTCGGTGGCGACGAGCTCCTTGCCGGTGCCGCTCTCGCCTTCGATGAGAACGTTGATGTCGCTCTGCGCGATCTTTTCGAGCAGGGCGAAGAGGCGTCGCATCGGCAAGCTCGTTCCTACGAGCGCACCGAACGACGGGAGCATCGGAACGAAATCTTCTTTCTGAGGCGCGCCGGCGCGAATGCGGACGACCGACTCGCCGACGGAGAGAAGACCCTCGCTGTGGAGATCGGCGTCGCGAATGCGGACCGAGTCGAGGCTCGTTCCGTTCATCGATCCCGAATCGCGCAGCCGCCAGAGGCCGTCTTCGCGAACGAGCCGACAGTGGAAGCGCGACACCATCGGGTCGCGCAGCACGACGTCGTTCGACGCATGCGAGCCGATCTTGCAGAGATCCCCGTCGTGCACGATGGTTCGCTGCACGGCGATACCGCCTTCACGCTCGACCGTCACCGTCACACGAGGAATCGCCACCGACTCGATGAGCTGACGAACGGTGTGGACCGTCTGCGCGGGTGGACGCGGCTCGCCGGGCGGCTCGGGCACGACGTGGCCATGGCCGGAAGGAATCGGCACCGACCCCGGCATCGGCATGCTGCCCGGCACGCTGGCCGGCGCCACGCTGGCCGGCGCCACGTTCGTAGGGAGCGGCGCCGCTTGCGGAACGGCCGGTGGAAGCGGCGCATTCGGCGCGCGGGCGGCGAAGCCCGAAGGACGCACGCTCGGCGGCGCACCTTGCGGCGGCATCGGAGGCAGCGGCGGCGAACGCGGTGGTGGAAGCGGGCGAGGCAGCGGAGTTTTCGGATTGGCCATCTTTGCTTTCTCGAAAGCGTTCTTTAGAAACCGGCTGATTGCGTTTCTCGGCCCGTTTCCGAACCGCATGATGCGTGTCGGAGCGAGTTAGGGATCGAGGCGGACGCGTTGGACGATCGCGAGAGCCTGCGCTCTCTCGCCCTCGGCCCCACCGCCACACCATAGGCAAGGGTGATGCCCGGATGCAGCGCCTTGCCGTGGGACGGAGTTCCGTCAGAATTTCCGTTGAACGGCTTTTGCAGGACCGTTTGGACGGGGGTTTCTGGTGAGTCGGCGTTTCATCACCCTGCTGCCTATTGGCCTCAGGGGAGACGTAGGAAACGCGCGCGGCAACACCGAGAAAGCTAAAAGGAAGGCAGAAAATTGCGCCTCCGCGAGAACGCTCGAGCCGATGGATTGCGCCCCGTGAGCCTCAACGCACGTCCACTCCTGAGGCTGGCCGGCCGGCTGGCGATGGGCCTCATGACTCTCGCCGCCGCATGCTCACGTGAACAGCCGCCTGCGCGACCAGCCGACGTGGGAACGCACGCTCGAACGCCGCGAATCAGCGTCGTGGAAACTCCCACGCAATTCGAGAACACGACGCCCTATCGCGCCAACCTCGGCAATGGCGCAGAGCTCTTTCTCCCGCCTTGGTTTGCACCTCGCGCCGGCCGCTACGACCTCATCGTCCACTTCCACGGCCTTGGCAAACTCCAGGAATCGAACCTCGAACACACCAAGCTCGACGCCGCCGTCGTGAGCGTGAACCACGGCGTCGGGACGGACGCCTACGGCAACGCGTTCAAGGATCCGCGCGCCTTCGCAGACCTCGTCGCCGCCGCGGAGGAAGAGATCGACAAGAGCACCCGCGCCCACGGGGCCAAGCTCGGTCGCATCGCACTCTCCGCGTGGAGCGCGGGCTTCGTTTCCATCTCGAAGATCCTGAACGACCCCGTCAACGTCGAGCGTATCGACGCAGTCCTCCTCGCCGACGGATTCTTCACGTCCTTCATCGACGAGAAGAAGCATCGGATGAACGTCACGCCCCTCGAGAAGTTCGCCCGCATCGCCGACTCCGCCTCGCGCGACGAGAAGCTCTTCGCCATCACGCACTCCTCGATCCCCACGAGCGGCTACCCGAGCGTCACCGAAACGGTCGCCAAACTCCTCGAGATGACCGGCAGCGCGAAGATCCCTCTCGACACCACCGGCCCTGGGCCGATGCACGCGCTCTACGGCGTCGACCAGGGCAGCTTCCACGTCAAAGGCTATGAAGGCGTCCTAGCCGGCGACCACATCCGCCAGATCACCTCGATGGGCGAAACCCTCTGGCCCTATCTGAAAACGCGCTGGGACCGCCCGCGCCTCGACGCCGCGAAGTAGGCCGGTATGCGGACGCGGCGGCCAGTGCGCGGCCAGTGCGCCAATTTGCCGCCGCCCCGGACAGATGCCCGAATCCATCAACGCGAACGAGGGCGTGTTGACGGGTAACGCTGCGACACTGATAGAGTGTGACTCTGGGTCGTATGCGTGAAGCGTCAGCGTGACGCCACGCGAGACTTGGGGGCCTAAGTGAAAGCGTTCGATTTCTCGGACACGAGCGTGTGTGTCAGTCGTTCGGGCATCGCTCCGCTCCTGGCGGCGTTCGGCGCGTATCAGGCGCGCGGCGAGAGGGTCATCAAGCGCCATCTCGGTGTCGAGGATCTGCACACCGGTGGCGACGGCCTCTATCCGGTGCCTCGCTTCCTCGAAGCCATTCGAGAGCTGCAGGAGCAGTTCGGCCCATCGTTCATTCACCGGATGGGCGTGCTGGTGTTCGAGAAGTCGACGTTCCCGCCTGGCCTCGACTCGGCGGCCAAGGTGCTCGCGTCGCTCGACCACGCCTTTCACATGAACCATCCCAACGCGCGCGGGAAGCTCGGCGGCTACCACTGGACGTCCGCGAGCGACGGACGCGGAAGCATGGTCTGCGACACCCCCTATCCGTGCTCGCTCGACGCCGGAATCCTCGAAGGGGTCCTCGCGCACTTCTCGACGCGCGCGAGCGTCTCCCACGACGAAGCGAAGCCGTGCCGAGCCAAGGGCGGCGAATCGTGCACGTACCTCGTCGAGTGGTGAAACGCTCCCGCTTGCCGCCCGAGCGAGCGCTCGGCGAAGCATGACGCTGCATCACGCGTCGCGTATCCTCCCGCTCACGCACGAGGCGGAGGAGACGCGATGTCGGTCAAGATCACGGCAGACCATCTGGAGAGTTTGTTCGGCGAACGCCGGTTGATGGAGCAACTCGCCTTCGTTCTCGAAGTCGAGAAGCTGAAGACCGTGCTCCGTCGAACGTCGCTCCTCGACCGCTCTCGCGTGGAGAACGACGCCGAGCACACGTGGCAGCTCGCGTTGATGGCCGTGGTCCTCGCGGAACATGCCGACGAGCCGATCGACCTCGTGCGCGTGCTCAAGATGATCCTCATCCACGACGTCGTCGAGATCGACGCCGGCGACACGTTCGCGTTCGACGCCAGCGCCGTCGTCGATCAGGCCGAGCGCGAACGCCGAGCCGCCGACCGCATCTTCGGCCTGCTGCCCGCCGATCAGGCGAGCGAGTTCAGGGCACTCTGGGACGAGTTCGAGGCGAAGGCGACGAGTGACGCGCGCTTTGCCGCCGCGATGGACCGCCTGCAGCCCGCGCTCCACAACTTCTTCACGGACGGGGGCACGTGGCGAGCCCACGGGGTGACCGCAGGCGCCGTCGAACGACGCCTCGCACCCATCGGCCAGGCGTCGACCAACCTCGGTCGCCTTACCGCGAAGGTGATTTCCCGCGGAATCGACCAGGGCTTCATCGCGGCGCCGAAGCCGCAAGACACCGACGCCGAATAAAAACGACGAGGGCCCGCCAGCTCCACACACTCGTGGAGCACTCGGGCCCTGATCGATGGCTGCACGGCACTGAGCAGCTCTAGGAGCCTGCGCCGCGCGCGGGGAGCGACATGTCGATGCGGTCTCAGAACTGCGCCCAGCCCGGAACGCGCGGGTACGGGATCGCGTCGCGGATGTTTCCGAGTCCGCAGATGTAGACGAGGAGCCGCTCGAAGCCGAGACCAAACCCAGCGTGCGGAACCGAGCCGTAGCGGCGCAGATCGCGGTACCAGCCGTAGTGCTCCGGCTCGAGGTTCATCTTGCGCATGCGTGCATCGAGCATGTCGAGGCGCTCTTCGCGCTGGCTGCCGCCGATGATCTCGCCGATGCCCGGCGCGAGGACGTCCATGGCGGCGACGGTTTTGCCGTCGTCGTTCATGCGCATGTAGAACGCCTTGATCTGCTCCGGGTAGTTCATGACGACCACGGGGCGACCGATGTGCTCCTCGGCGAGGAAGCGCTCGTGCTCCGTCTGGAGGTCGTTGCCCCACTCGGGAGCGAACTCGAACTTCTTCTTCGACTTCTTGAGCATCTCGATCGCGTCGGTGTAGTCGACGCGCTCGAACGACGACTGCACGAACGCCTCGAGGCGCGCGATGAGGCCGCCCTGCGTGACGATGCCCTTGCCCACCGTCGAGTCGAGGAAGGCGAGGTCGTCCCGACGCTCGTTGAGGACGGCCTTGAAGATCGCCTTGAGGAAGGCCTCGGCGAGCTCGGCGTCGTCGCTGAGGTTCGCGAACGCGATTTCGGGCTCGATCATCCAGAACTCGGCGAGGTGCCGCGTCGTGTTCGAGTTCTCGGCGCGGAACGTGGGGCCGAAGGTGTAGACCTTCGACATCGCCATGCAGTACGCCTCGACGTTCAGCTGCCCGGAGACCGTCAGGTAGGCCTCCTTGCGGAAGAAGTCCTGCCCGAAGTCGACGCCACCTTCGGGCGTGCGCGGGGGCTTCAACGCATCGAGCGTCGAGACGCGGAACATCTGGCCCGCGCCCTCGGCGTCCGAGGCGGTGACGATCGGCGTGTTCACCCAGACGAAGCCCTGCTCGGTGAAGAAGCGATGGATCGCCATCGCCGCCGCGTGACGGATGCGCGTGATGGCGCCGAACGAGTTGCTGCGCGGACGCAGGTGCGCCTGCTCGCGAAGGAACTCCGCGGTGTGCTGCTTCGGCTGGAGCGGGTACGTCTCCGGATCGTCGACGAGACCGAGAACGACGACTTCGTCGGCCTGGATCTCGAACGCCTGGCCCTTGCCCTGGCTCTGAACGAGGGTTCCGCGGACGATGAGCGACGCGCCCGTCGTCAGGTGGAGAACCTCGTTCTGGTAATTGCCGAGGGTATTGGGCGCGACCGCCTGGATCGGAGCCTGGCAGCTCCCGTCGGTAACGTGAATGAAGGAGATGCCCGCTTTGGAGTCTCGCCGGGTGCGCACCCAGCCACGGACCTCGACCTTCGAACCAACCTCGACCTTGCCCTCTAGGGCCTCCTTGACGGAGACGACGTGCATGCCCTCTGCGCTAGTCGGGTCGGGCTCCCATCACAAGGCCCCGATGCATGGCCGCGCATTTTTCAGGCCCCTAGCCTCCTGACCTGGGCGCGGTCGAAACGACCGAGGCGACGGTCCCAGCGCCGCCGTCCCGGTCGTTTCGAGTTCGAGCTTCGAGCGGAGAAGCAGTCCCAGCGCGGCAGGACGACGTGCCGAGAGCCAGCCCGGAACGTCGTCCCGCCGCGAAGCGCGTCAGGCGTCGCCTTCGGAGCGACGGCCAGGGCGCACGGGGCCCGCCGCGTAAATCGCCTGACGGAGGGTGCTCTGGAGCTCCGGGCTCTGCGAGAGGGCCTCGCGCGAGCGCTCACGACCATTGCCGAGCGCACCACCGGCGAAGGTCATGTGGTTGCCGCTCTTCTCGACGAGCCCACGGGCCAGTCCGAGATCGAGCAGCTCGCTGATGTTGTCGACGCCCGAGCCGTAGCGGATGTCGAACTCCGCTTCGCAGAAGGGCGGCGCCACCTTGTTCTTGGAGATCTTCACGCGCGTGCGACCGCCGACGAGCTCGTCGCCCACCTTCACCTGGCCGATGCGCCTCACCTCCATGCGCATCGACGCGTAGAACTTGAGCGCATTGCCACCGGTCGTCGTCTCGGGGTTGCCGAACGTGACGCCGATCTTCTGGCGCAGCTGGTTGATGAACATCAGCGTGGTGCCCGTGCGGTGCGCCACGGCGGTGAGCTTGCGCAGGGCCTGGCTCATGAGTCGAGCCTGCAGGCCCATGTGCGAATCGCCCATCTCGCCCTCGATCTCCGCGCGCGGCGTGAGGGCCGCGACGGAGTCGACCACGATGAGATCGACCGCGCCGCTTTTGACGAGCATCTCGCAGATGTCGAGAGCCTGCTCGCCGGTGTCCGGCTGGGAGACGAGAAGCTTGTCCGTCTCCACGCCGATGCTGCGTGCGTAGTTCACGTCGATGGCGTGTTCGGCGTCGATGAACGCGCAAACGCCACCTGCGCGCTGGGCCTCGGCGATGGCGTGGAGCGCGAGCGTTGTCTTGCCGCTCGACTCCGGGCCGTAGACTTCGATGACGCGCCCGCGCGGATACCCTCCGACGCCGGTCGCGAGATCGAGGGCGAACGAGCCCGTAGAAATGGTGGAGATGGGCTCGGTGCCATCCTCGTCTCCGAGGGCCATGATGGCGCCTTTTCCGAACTGCTTTTCGACCGTCGTGATGACGCCCTTCAGCACCTTCATCTTCTCCGTGATCTGCTCGAGCATGCGATTCTCCTTCGGTCTCGCCGATGGGTTCGAAGCCACGACGGAAGCGGCGAGTGCTCTTCCGTGTGGACGTACTCAGGCCGCGTGACTGGTGGTGCCGGCGACGTCGCGATCGAGAAGCCGCCAGGAGATGGCTTCGGCAACGTGCTCGGCGTGGATCTTTTCGGCCCCGCCGAGATCGGCGATGGTGCGCGCAACGCGCAGAACCTTCCCGTACGCCCGCGCCGAGAGGCCATGACGTTGGACGGCAGAGGCGAGCAGCTTGCGTCCGGGCTCGTCGAGCACGCACACGACGTCGACATCGGCAGGCGCGAGGTGAGCATTCAACGCGCGCGATGCCTTGCCCGCGGTCTGGCGTTCGAGCTGGATGCGTCGTGCCGCTTCGACCCGCGCGCGCACCACCGAGCTTCGCTCGCCTGACGCCCGTACCTGCAGCGACATGACGTCGACCGGCGGAAGCGAGACGTGCAGATCGATGCGGTCGAGCAGCGGCCCGCTCAGTCGGGCGCGGTAGTCACGCACCTTGTCGGGGCGACAGACGCAGCGATTCGTGTTGTCCCCCCGACGGCCACAAGGGCACGGGTTGGTCGCCGCGACGATCATCGGACGGGCAGGAAACGTGGCGCTCACCTGGGCCCGAGCGATGGTGACGAAGCCGTCTTCGAGAGGCTGCCTCAGCGCCTCGAGAGCGCCGCGCCGGAACTCCGCGAGCTCGTCGAGAAAGAGAACGCCGTCGTGCGCGAGGCTGACCTCCCCGGGGCGAGCCTGCTCGCCGCCTCCGACCAGCGCGACTTCGCTGGCCGTGTGGTGAGGGGCACGAAACGGACGCACGCCGAGCTGATGGGGGCGACCGATGCCGGCGATGCTGTGAATCGCCATCACCTCCAGCGCCTCGTGCGGCGCGAGCTCCGGCAAGATGCCCGGCAAGCGACGGGCGAGCATCGTCTTGCCCGCTCCAGGCGGACCGATGAACACGAGGTTGTGGGCTCCCGCCGCCGTCACTTCGAGTGCGCGCCGGGCGACGAGCTGCCCACGAACGTCGGCGAGGTCGTCACGCAGTATGGCCGAGCGCGCCTGGCTCGCGCTGCGACGCGCATGGGCAAGCACGCCTTCCCCGCGAAGCGACGCCACGAGCTCGGCCAGCGTCGCGGCGATCCCGACCTCGATTCCGTCGACGAGCGCCGCCTCGGCTTCGTTCGCCGCGGGGACGATGACGCGTTCGACGCCTCGCTCTCGCGCGCCGAGCAAGTGGGCGATGACGCCGCGAATCGGGCGCAGACTCCCATCGAGGGACAGCTCGCCGAGGAAGAGCACCTCTCCGAGTGATCCCGCGGGCACCGCGCCGAGCGCCTCGAGCGTGGCGAGCGCAATCGCGAGATCGAACGAACTTCCTCGCTTACGGAGATCCGCCGGCGCGAGGTTGACGACGATTCGATATTCGTTGAGGTCGACGCCGACGTGCGCAAGCGCGCTCTTCACCCGAACGCGGCTCTCGCGGACCGCCCCTTCGGCGTGTCCCACCAGCTCGAACGACGGCACACCACGAAGGACGTGCGCTTCGACGCGCACAGGATGAGCCGTGATACCGACGAGCACCGAGCCATGCGCGATGGAGAGCATGACGGCGCTTCATTGCGACTCGCGTACCGAAACCGCGCTCGAACGATTTCGCGAGGATGGCGCGCTCCGAACCTGGCCGGGCCAGATTTCCGGTGGCCCATGCCAGGCCGATCGTGAGCGCCAACCGGTGGGCGCCGTCACCGACGCGTGCGGAGACGGAAACGGACCGTGTCGTCACTGGAATGTCGGCAACGGAGACCCCGCCGTGTTTGCTGCGGCCCTCGCCGCCATTCAGGCCTCCGCCGACGGCTGCAACCCGGGCGGCGGACACGTCAACCCGGTCAACTGAGCAACTGAGCAACTGAGCCCGGCAACTGATCGGCAGGCGATCAGCCTTTCTCGAAGCGCGAGCAAAGGCCCGGCAGGCGCCTGAGGCAAGCTCGCGCTTGGCCCTTTTTTCTTTGGCAAGCGCGCGCCTTCGCACCAAGCTGACGGCGTGGGTGAGCATCCGTTCGATCGCGTAACCGAAGCCGAGCTCCGAAAGCGTCAGAGCGCCAAGTGGCGAGCGTTCCCCGACGACGTGCTCCCGGCGTGGGTCGCCGAGATGGATTACCCGATCGCCGAGCCCGTCAAGCGCGTCCTGCGCGATGCTCTCGACGTGGAAGACGCCGGCTATGCCGATCCACGCGGCCTCGGTGAAGCCTTCTCGGGGTTCGCGCTCCGCACGTGGACGTGGGCGGTCGCACCGAGCGACGTGCGCGTGGCCCCCGACGTCGTCACGGCGCTCGGCGAGCTTCTTCACGTCGTGACCGCCCCCGGAGACGGCATCGTCATCGATCCTCCGGTCTATGCTCCGTTCGCCGCCACGATTCGGCGTCTCCATCGCAAGGTCGTCGAGACGCCCATGGCGCGAACGGAATCCGGGGGGTTCACCCTCGATCTCGACGCGATCGAACGGGCGTATGCGGCCGGCGCAAAGGCGCACGTCCTCTGCTCGCCGCACAACCCAACAGGCGTCGTCCACGCGCGCGAGACGCTCGCCCGCGTCGCAGAGATGGCCGCGCATCACGGCGTGCTCGTCCTGAGCGACGAGATTCACGCGCCGATGACGTACGCGGAGACGACGCACGTGCCCTTCCCCACGGTGTCGGCCGAGGCCGCGCGCCAGAGCATCGTGCTCACGTCGGCGTCGAAGACATGGAACCTCGCCGGCCTCAAGGCCGCGATGATGGTCGCGTGCGACGACGCGCCGAGGGCGCTGCTCGAACGGTTGCCTCCCGACCTTCCCTACCATGCTGGGCATCTCGGCGTTCTCGGCGGACGTGCAGCGCTCGAGCACGGAGGCGAGTGGCTGACGACCACGATGCAGATCCTCGATCGCAATCGGCACCTCCTCTCCCAACTGCTGAGCGAGCACCTGCCGAACGCGCGCTACGAGCTTCCGCGCGCGAGCTATCTCGCCTGGATCGACTGCGGGAAGCTTGGCCTCGGCTTGGATCCTGCGAGGGTATTCCTCGAGCGCGGCCTTGTCGCGTTGTCGGGTGGCCTGGCATTTGGCACCAACGGCGAGGGTTTCGCGCGGCTCAATCTCGCAACCTCCCGAACGCTGCTCGAAGAAGCCGTGCGCCGAATGGCGATCGCCACGAAGTAGAGACGAGTATCCTTCGCAACGACCATGAGCGCCCCTTACGACGTCGAGAATCCGCCCGCGCCCGAAGCGTGGCTTGCCATGGACGAGAGCGAGCGCATCGCGCTGGTCGAAGAGGCCCATCGGCGGACCAATTCACCGGTGGGTCAGAATCCCCACGCCCACGCGACCATCCACGTCACCGTTGAGAATCGCCTCGCCGCCAAGCATGGTCCCGTGGTGGCGGCCTACGACCGTTTCCGTGCCGCGGGCATCAATCGCCACACGACGGTGCACGCACTCGCGAGCGTCGTGGCGCGGCACATGATGGATATCCTCGAGCGGCGCGAGGATTTCGACCAGGAAACGGCCGATCGCGACTTCGACGCTCTCGATCCGAACGCCTTCAAGCGTAAGCGCTGAAAGTCACTATCCGAACCGGATCTCCTCGCCCCCTGAGCGGCGCTCACGGCGCTCTCATACGCCCGCGACGGACGCTTTCTGCCGCGCGAGCGCGAGGACGATACGGCACGTCGGAACGTCCACGCCGGCCACCTCGGCGAGCTCGACGACGGCCCCGAGGAGCGCGTCGAGCTCGATGGGACGACCTCGCTCGAGATCTTGCAGCATCGACGTCTTGTGCACGCCGACCGCCGCTGCGCCGTCGAGCCGACGATCGACGGTGATGCCGAAACGCGCACCGAGCGCTTCGCCCACGGCTTTCCCTTCGACCATCATCTGACGACAGACGCCGCGTGAACCGGGCTCTCCGACAATACGATCGAGCGTGGCGCCCGTGAGAAGGCTCACGGGATTGAAGGCCATGTTGCCCCACAGCTTGATCCAAAGCTCGTCGCGAATATGCGTGCTGACAGGCGCCTTCAAGCCTGCGTCGTGCAAGACCTTCGACAGGCGCGTTGCGCGTTCGCTCTTCGTTCCGTCGGGCTCACCGAGCGCGTAGCGATCGCCGTACTGGTGGACGACGACGCCCGGCTCCGTCACTTCGACGGCAGGGTGCACGATGCAACCAATGGCGCGAGCCGGCGGGAGGAATCGCGAGACCGCTCCGCCGGGATCGACGCTCTCGACCACGCGACCACCATGCGGAGAGTCGAGCCCGTGGAAGTACCACCAGGGCACGCCGTTGATGGCCGACACGATGGCCGTATCGTCGCCGAGGAGGGCGGCGACCTCGGGAGCGGCCGAGACGAGCGAGTGTGCCTTGGTCGTGAGAAGAACGTAGTCTTGAGGCCCGGCCTCGCCCGCGGTCGCCACACAACGAGGATGGGCGGTCTTGCGCTCACCGCCTTCGACGAGCGTGATTCCCTTGTCGCGAATGGCGCGGAGATTTTCACCGCGCGCGACGAACGTGACGTCGACGCCGGCGAGCGCGAGCTTCGCGCCGAGATGGCCGCCGATGGCGCCCGCGCCGAAGATGCAGATCTTCACGACGTGAGCCCGAGACGTTGTGCGAGACCGAT
Source organism: Labilithrix luteola (assembly GCF_001263205.1). Taxonomy (GTDB): domain Bacteria; phylum Myxococcota_A; class Polyangia; order Polyangiales; family Polyangiaceae; genus Labilithrix; species Labilithrix luteola. The sequence goes on along the minus strand of NZ_CP012333.1, from coordinate 6,353,352 downwards.
GCGCTGCATCTTGCCCGTGGGTCCTTTGGGGATCGTCTCGACGAAGACGATCGTGCGAGGCACCTTGAAGGCTGCAAGCCGCTTGGCCGCGAGATCCTTGAGCTCGCGTTCGGTGACGGTCATTCCTTCGCGAAGGACGATGGCCGCGGCAACCTCTTCGCCGAGCTTGTCGTGCGGAACGCCGAAGGTGACGACCTGCGCGACGGCGGGATGATCCATGAGCACCGCGTCGACCTCGAGCGGGCTCACCTTCTCGCCGCCTCGGTTGATGAGCTCCTTGATGCGCCCGGTGAGATGAAGATAGCCCTCGGCGTCGAGCTTTCCGCGATCGCCCGTTCGGAACCAGCCATTGGTGAACGCCTTGGCGTTGGCCTCGGGCGCACCGACGTAGCCGCGTGTCACGTTGGGACCACGAATGACGACTTCGCCTTCTTCACCGGCAGGAAGGAGCGCGCCGGCATCATCCATGATCGCGATTTCGGGCCCTGCCGCGAGGCCCACGGAGCCTGCCTTGCGAGCGCGGGGCGGCAGCGGGTTCGACGCCATTTGGTGCGCGGCCTCACTCATCCCGTAGGCCTCGATGACGGGTGCGCCGAACGTGTCTTCGAGCTCCTTCATGACCTGGGGAGGGAGCGATGCCGACGACGATCGAATGAATCGGAGACGCGCATTCTTCGCGATGGCGACGTTGCGGGCCGCGCGCGCCAGGATCGCCTGGTGCATCGTCGGAACGGCCGTGTACCACGTGGGCCCCACACTCTCGAGCCAGCCGAAGAACTTGAGGGCATCGAAGCCGGGCGTGCACGAGACGCTGGCGCCTGCCGAAAGCGTCGCCAGCACTGCAGCGATGAGCCCGTGGATGTGGAAGAGGGGCATCACGTTGAGACACACGTCGCCGGCAACGAGGGACAGCGTCTCGTGGATGTGACGCGCCGATGCACAGAGGTTTGCGCTCGTGAGCGGGACGAGCTTCGGTCGTGCCGTGGTCCCCGACGTGTGGAGTACGAGCGCGACGTCGTCGGCCTCGAGCGGTCCATCGGTGCTCGGCGATCGCGTCACCTTCGACTCGGGCGCGAGTCGGAACGTGCCTGCAGGTCCCTCCCCCGCATCGAGCGCGAGAATCGGAATGCCGCGGTGCTCGGCGATGGCGCGAGCCGGCGAATCGACACCGCGCGGAAGCACGAGCACGCTCGCGTTCAGGTCGGTCAGGTAGAAGTCGAACTCCTCCGCCTTGTACGCGGGGTTGAGGGGCGCGGTCGTGACGGCTGCCCCCATCGTCACGAACGCCGTGGCCATCTCAGGACCATTTGGCAGGACGATGGCGACCGTGTCGTTTCGCCCCAAACCGGCGGTTCGGAGCTCCCCCCGGACCTGCTCGGCGAGGGCCCGGAGCTCGGCATAGGTGGTGGCCGGCCGGCCGGGGGCGGCGATGGCGGGGGCCTCGGGAGCCCCATTTTTCAGGAGCTGGAGAAGCGAGACCGGGTCTTCGACACGCTGCATCAATGACCTCTCTTCCCGCTTCTTTATCCCGTCCGCGCCCTCCCTCGCCAGGCCGGAAGGCCGGTGCGTCCGAAAGACCGACGTTCCTGATCGGCCGCGGAGGTCAGTGGAGGCACGACCTGCGGTCACAATTTAGGTCTGCAGCCCACGGCCGGGCTACTCTATGTCCATGAAGAAGGAGGCTCTGCGGGTCGTGACGACCATCCCCGTCGCACCCACGACGCTGTTTTACGCGTGGCTCGACAGCGCACAGCACTCCGCCATGACGGGCGGGGTTGCCAAGGTGAGCAACGAGGTAGGCGCCAAGTTCTCCGCCTGGGATGGATACATCACCGGGAAGTTCGTCGCCCTCGACCTCGGACGCCGCATTCTGATGTCGTGGCGAACGACGGACTTCCCTCGCGAAGCTCCGGACTCGCGCGTCGAGGTGTACTTCGAAGCGCTCGGCGGCAGCACGCGCGCCACCGTGCTTCATACCGACATTCCCGAAGGCCAGGGCGAGACGTATCGCGCAACCTGGAACGACAAGTACTTCGGGCCGATGCGCGCCTACTTCAGCCAGTACTTGCCCGATCCGCGTCTGCCTCCGCCCGTCCGCAGGCCTCCGCCTCCTCCGGAAGATCTCGCGGAGGAAGAAGAGGAAGAGGAGGCCAAGGAGGTTCCGGCACCCAAGAAGAGCAAGCCGGACGCGAAAGCTCCGCCTCCGCCGCCGCCCCCTCCGTCGTCATCGAAGGCAGCGAAGCCCAAGGTCGCTGCGGTGAAGACGCCTCCCCCGCCCCCGGCCAAGGCTTCGAAGCCGGCTCCTGCGGCGACGCCTTCCAAACCCGCGCCCGCGGCGAAGCCCTCCAAGCCCGAAGCGAAAGCGAGCAAGCCCGCGCCCAAGGCGGCCAAGCCCGCAGCCAAACCGGCCGCGCAGAAAGCCGCCAAGTCCGCTCCGGCGGCGAAGCCTGCGAAGAAGGCTGCCGCGAAGAAGCCCGCCAAGAAGGCGAAGCGCTGACGAACTCAGCCGGTGGTCTTGCCGCCGGCTTCCGCTTCGTCGACCTCGTCCTCGAACCAGAGAACGCTCAGCGGGGTGCCGCGCACGGCCCCCGCGGGTCGCGTTCCGCTTTGCGGAGGAGGCGGCATCGCGCTTTCCCTCTTCTCGATCTTCTCGACCTCGGCGGCCGTCGAATTCTCCGAGGTTTCCTGCTCGCGCTTCGCAGCGTCACTCATACATGAGTCACTAGCTCGGCTCATCACCTCGCGCAAGCTGCGCCGAGCTTCTCGGTCGGCGTGACCGCGTTGCGCTGTAGGATGCCCCCCGTGGCAGACCCCGTCTTTACCGATCTTCTTTCGTTTCTCGGTGACTCCCCCACGCCATTCCACGCCGTCGTGAGCGCAACGGCCCGCCTCCGCGCCAAGGGCTTCACGCCCATCGCGGAGACCGATTCCTGGGCGGATCTCGCCCCGGGCCGCTACGTCTTCGCGCACGGAGGCTCGAGCCTGCTCGCCTTCGTCATCCCCGAAGGCAAGCGCATCTCGGGCTTCCGCATCGTCGGCGCGCACACCGACAGCCCGAACCTTCGCCTCAAGCCCCAGCCCGAATACAAAAAGGAGGGCTACGCCCAGCTCGGCGTCGAGGTCTATGGCGGCGTGCTCCTCAACTCGTGGCTCGATCGCGATCTCTCGCTCGCAGGTCGTGTCTTTCTGAAACAAGACGCCGGCGCTCCTTTCGAAACGCGACTCGTGCGCTTCCGAGATCCGATGCTCCGCGTCACGCAGCTTGCGATCCACCTCGATCGCGACGTGAACGACAAAGGGCTCGTCCTGAACAAGCAGGAGCACCTCGCGCCGATCTTCGGCCTCGCCTCGGACGGTGGACGCGACCTGTCGACGATGCTCGCCGAAGAGATGGGCGTGCCGCGCGAACGCATCGCGGGCAGCGATCTCATGCTCTACGACGTCGTCGCGCCCACGCAGGGCGGTCGCGACGGCGAGTTCCTCTTCTCCGGACGTCTCGACAACCTCGCGATGTCCCACGCCGCGATTGCGGGCATCCTCGCGGCCGTCGACAAGCCGATGGCCGACGATCTCGTGCCCGTCGCCGCGCTCTTCGATCACGAAGAAGTCGGCAGCGAGACGGCCTACGGGGCGAACTCGACCTTCCTTCCGCGCGCCCTCGAGCGCATCGTGCTCGGCCGCGGAGGTTCACGCGAGGACTACCACCGCGCGCTCGCCGGCTCGCTCTGCGTCTCGGCGGACATGGCCCACGCCGTCCACCCGAACTACGAGTCGCGACACGAAGCGCGTCACAAGCCGGTGCTCAACGGCGGCCCGGTCATCAAGGTCAACGCGCAGCAGCGTTATGCGACCTCGGGCTCGACGGCCGCTCTCTTCCGCGATCTGTGCGCACGCGCGGAGGTGCCGGTCCAGCACTATGCCCACCGCACCGACCTGCCCTGCGGATCGACGATTGGGCCCATCGCCTCGACGCTGCTCGGCATCCGCACGGTCGACGTGGGCAACCCCATGCTCAGCATGCACTCGATTCGAGAGCTCGGAGGCTCGCGCGATCCCGGAATGATGACGCGCGTGCTCGAACTCTTCTACGGTTGTCCGGATCCTGGAGGCTCATGACCCAAGCGCGCATTCGGCCCGCCGTCCTCTTCGCCGCGATGGCCCTTGCCCTCGCGGCTTCGCCCGGCTGCAAAAAGACCGTCGGCAGCGCCTGCAAAGCGAACGAAGCGCTTTGTGAGGATCCGAAGAGCGCCCTCAGCTGTCAGGGCGGCAAGTTCGTCGAGGTCTCGTGCAACGGCCCGCTCGGCTGCACGAAGTACCAAGACAAGACGAATTGCGACACCTCCGTGGGAACCGAAGGCGCGCCCTGCATGGGCGAGACCGACGAGCAATACGCCTGCACGCCCGACAAGAAGCGAGCCCTCCTCTGCAAAGGCGGCCACTTCGAGCGCTATCTCGAGTGCCGCGGCAAGGCAGGCTGCAGCCTTCTCGGGCAGCAGGTGTCGTGTGACACGTCCGTCGCGAACAAGGGCGACCCGTGCAAGAAGCAGGGCGCCGTCGCGTGCACGGAGGACCAAAAGCAAATGGTCATCTGCCGCGACGGTAAGTTCGACAGCTACCGCTTCTGCCGCGGCCGCTTCGGTTGCTACTCGAAAGACGACGCGCCGACCTGCGACGAGAGCATCGCCCTCGAGGGCGATCCTTGCGGCATCCCCGGCTTCCTGGCGTGCTCGGTCGACGGCAAGACGGAGCTCGCCTGCCAGGGCGGCGTCTTCGGCTTCTCACGCGCCTGCAAGAAGTCGGGCTGCGTGGTCACGAACCGCCCAGGAAGAGCGGTCGACTGCCAGTAACGATTCGAAGACCAAGCCGCCGGTCGACTGCCAGTAACGATTCGAAGACCAAGCCGCCGGTCGACACTCCGTGAGCGGCGGCTTCTTCGTCGCGCTCCTACGACGACCTCACCAGAGCAGACCGTGTCCTCCCCGGTCGCCAACCGAGAGACCAAGACGCACGCAGCTCACACGACGCGAGCGGCGGGTTCTTCGTCGCGCTCATAGCGCGACGCGCCGAAGGCGACCCCCCACGTTACCTAACGTCGGCGCAGCAGCGGAAGCCGGTCGAGTAGTCGTGGTAGCTCGGATCGTGGGCCACCGTGCGGTACTTGCAGCCGTCGCCGTTGAGATGCGTGTCCTGGTAGTAGCCGCCGCGGAAGGTGCCGCGTGAGCCCTGCATGTCGGAAACCCACTCGTGGAGGTTGCCGACCATGTCGTAAACGCCGTAGCCGTTCTTGCACTTCGAGAACGAGCCGGTGAGCGCGACGGTGCCCGGCGTCTGGTTGATGCGCGGGTCGTTCATGGCTTCGGCCGAGGCATAGACCTCGTCGCCCATGCCGGGATGCAGCGACACGATTGGCGCGCGCCCCGAGTCGTTGCAGTAGCCAGACTTGCGCTCGTCGCCGTACGGGAACGTGGTCGGATGTTTTCCACGACACACGCGCTCCCATTCGTCGCCCGTGCAAAGGCGCTTCTTCGACGCCTTGCACGCGGCCTCGGCCTCGTTCTTCGAGATGTAGCCTTGCGGGACGACCCCGCTATGCGTCACCGCTTTGACCAGCAGATTCGTGACGGGCGTCGTGGGAGCGTGCGACCGCTCCTTGCGGCCGTCGACCTCGACGACCTGCGCCTCCCAGCGATCGATGCAGTACGCACTCGCCCCCTCCGGCGCGATGTACGCCATGTTCGTGGGGCACGGGCCGGACTTGCCTTCGGAGGGCGACGACGCCGCCAGCGGACATCCCAGGCCTAGCCCAGCGAGCAAAACGACGACGAACCGACGACAGCGCACGATCGCATGAGTTAGCGGAAGAACCCCAAGCGCGCAAACGAACGCACGTCTAGGAGGAGCGAAGGCCTACGCAGAAGTCGATCGCGCCGAGCTGCTCCGATGGCGCCGAGGCTCGCCCCACGTCGAATCCACGAACGCCTCCCGCTCCCATCACCGTCGCGTTTTGCGATTCGAAAATCGCGCGTTCGCCGTCGTCGATCCCGTCGAGCGTACCTTTGAAAGCGAAGTTCGCCCACGTGCCGTACCCACTCACGCGGAGGTTGCGCACGGCGTTCATCGCCCCGCGCTTGCCCCGCGCCTTGTCGTCCACGACGAGCTCGATCGCGTCGCCATAAGCCCACTCACTTCGGGCGCCGGCGCCGGCGCGTTTTTTTTGGCAACTCCTGCGTGGACCGTCCGATGGGGGAGGCACCATGCACACCCGCACCGCCGTCTTCGCTGCTTCCGTCCTGACCTTCGCGGCCGTTTCCACCGTCGGCTCGAGCGCACATGCGGAGGGCGCACGCTCCGTCGACAGTCCTCGCAACGTGGCAAAGTCCACGAAGCTCATCGCCTCGGCGGAGCCCCTTCCCCAGCTCCCTGCGGCATCGGCCCCTGCGGTCGAAGCGCCGCCTGGCATGGCTTCCCCCCTGACGACCTCTGAGCGTCCCGCGGCCGACAAGGCACAAGCGACCACAACGACCACGACTGATTCAGACAAGGGAGCGACGTTCTTTGGCGGCGCCGGAATGCGTTTTCTCGCGGGCGCAGTATCGAGGCAGGCGGATACCGTGAACGCGCTCGAGGTCTCCCTTTCATTCCGGGGCGGCTACTATTTCACGCCGCACTTCGGTTTGCTCGTGGGGGTCGACGGGGGCTTTGGCGAACTGATGAAGGGTTGCGTCACCTCCGGCCGTTCTTCGTCGGGCGACGAAGACAAATGCGGCGCCGCCTCGGTCAATGTCCCCGTCCTCGCGCAGTACGCGTTCGACACCCGGCGATCGGGCGCCTACCTGGAGGGTGGCGTCTCGCTTTTCAACGTCCAACTCTTCACCGCTACGAAGCAGACGGCGGTGCTCTATTCGACGGCGGATCTCGCGCTCGGCGCCGGTTACCACTTCCGCGACTCGAGCGGTCGCGCCCTCGAGCTGAGCCTGCACGCCGACATCGGCCAGTATTCGAGCGCGAGCCTCAACAACGACGGCAAATCCGCGAGCGTCGACATCGCATCGGAGAACAGAGCGTTTCATGTTGCGACGACGGTTGGTCTTGGATGGCAATTCTGAGATCCATCCTTACGAGCATCGATTCGCGAAAACAACGCAGCGTTACGCCAAACTCGGTTTGCGCATCTGTGCAAAGCATTGCCCGCTTGCGCACCACCTTGCACATGGTCCTCCAGCGTCGCCCGACGCTTCGTGGAATGCGGTGGCCACACGTGCTGAGCACCTCGGCGAATCCGTACCTCCCGCACGAGGCGAGTTGCTGGAATCGTGCTAGCCCATGCACGCGATGTCAGTGACGTATCTCGGAATCGATCTCGGAACGACGAACTCCGTCGCGGTCCTCTCCGATGGTGAGCGTGCGGCGCCCGTTCGCACGTCCGATGGCGGAATCCTGCTGCCGAGCGTGGTGCGCATCGACGGCCGAGCGAACGTGACCGTCGGCTCGCGCGCTCGACGATTCCTCGAGACGGATCCCGAGAACACGCGCGGCGAGTTCAAACGCCTCATGGGCTCTGGCCGCAAGCTGTCATTCCGAGCGAACAAGAGCGAGAAGTCGCCCGAAGAGCTCTCGGCGCTCGTGCTCTCCGCGCTCAGGGCCGATGCCGAACGCGCGCTCGGCTTCGCCCCCACGGCGGCGGTCATCACGGTGCCCGCGCTCTTCGAGCTGCCGCAGATTCGAGCCACGGGCGAGGCTGCGCGCCTCGCCGGATTCGAGCGGGTCGAGCACCTCCAGGAGCCCGTGGCCTCGGCGCTCACCGCCGGATGGAAGCGCGACGAGACGCCGGCTCCGTGGCTCGTCTACGATCTCGGCGGCGGCACGTTCGACGTCTCGATGCTGGAGACACGCGAAGGCGTCTTGCGCGTCGTCGATCACGACGGCGACAACTTCCTCGGCGGTCGCGACATGGATGCGCGGCTGCTCGACTTCGTTCTCGGGCGGCTCGGCGAGATGCACGGGCGTCCGTTCCGGCGCGCCGATCCCGCGCTCGCGACCATGCTGCGAAAGCTGCGCGTGGCCTGCGAGGATGCGAAGATCGAGCTTGGCGCCGCGCGGGGCGGCGCGGTGAGCCTCGCGGAGCCGCTGCTCGCCTTCGGCGAGGAGATCCTCGTCGACGTGGCCATCGAGGCCGACGAGTTCGAGCGCCTCGTTCTGCCGATCGTCGATCGGTCGGTCGAGGTCTGCGAGCGCTTGCTCGCGCGTCAAGGGCTCGCGCCGCGTCAGCTGGGGCACGTGGTCCTGGTCGGTGGGCCCACCGTCATGCCGCTCTTGCGACGCCGCCTCGAGGAGCGTCTCGGCGTGTCGCTCCTGACGGACATCGATCCGATGACGGCGGTGGCGGAAGGCGCGGCGCTGTTCGCGGCCGAGCACGACCTATCGACGCGAGGTCCCGCGCCTTCGCCCGCTCCGGGTGCGTCCGCATCCAAAGCGACCGCGCAGACTCCGGGCGGCTCGCGCGTGTGGCTCCAGTATCCGAGCGTCTCGGGAGACCTCTATCCGTTCGTCGTCGGTCGGCTCGAGGACAAGTCCATCGTGAGCGTTCGCGCGCTCCGCGAGGGCGGCGGATTCGAGAGCGCGCGGGAGAAGGTCGACGAAGACGGTTCCTTCGTGGCGCAGCTCGAGCTCCGTCCGCGCTCGGCGAGCAAGTTCCGACTCTCGGGATTCGATGCCTCGGGCAACGAGCGGGCCCTCGAGCCGGGCGAGCTCACGATGAGGCACGGACTCTCCCTCGCCGATCCTCCGCTCTCGCGAACCATCGGCATCGCGCTCGCCGACGGCACCGTCGCCGTCTATTTCGAACGCGGCGCGCCGCTGCCGTCACGCAAGACGTTCCGACTGCGCACCGTGCTCTCCGTGAGTCCGGGGCAGCAGGTGAACGCGCTCAGCGTGCCCATCGTCCAGGGCGAGGTGACGTTTGCGCATCTCTGTCGGCTCGTCGGCACCATCGAGGTTCGTGCGGACGCCATCACGTCCGTCCTGCCCGCCGGGTCGCCGATCGACGTCGTTCTCGAGCTCGATCGCGGCGGAAAGCTTTCGGCAACGGCCCACATCGTCGATCGGGGAGTCTCGTTCCCGGGCACGCTCAACTTGGTCTCGCCCGACGCACCTCTGAAGGAGCTCGAACTCCAGCTCGGTCACCTCCGCGCGAAGACGGAGGAGCTCTACACCGACGCCTCGGTCGACGCCGCGGCCCGGCCCAAGCTCGTCTCGGCCGACAGCCTGCTCGATATCGCGACCTCGGAGCTCGAAGCTGCGAGCGGTGGTGACGCGGACGCTCTCGAGAAGCTTCGCCGTCTCCTCATCGACGTCGATGCGTCGCTCGCGGACGTCGAGGCGACGAAGACGTGGCCCGACCTCGATCAGCGAGCGATGGACGTCATCGGTTGGGTTTCCAATTGGGTATCGCGCACGGGAACGGACGTCGAGCGACGAACGCTCGACGAGGCCGTTCGAAGCCTGCAGCGCGCTCGCGCGACGAAGAGCGCGGCGGACTTCGGCAAGCGGCTGCGGACCATCGAGCAGCTTGGCAACTCCGCAGCCACGCGCGATCCGGACGTCGTCGCCCGATGGTTCCGTGATCTGTCCACGCGTGTCGCCGAGAGTCGTGACCCGCGGGCGGCGGCCCGCATCGTCTCCGAGGGCGAGCAGGCTTTGCGACGGGGCGATCAGGAGCGCGTGCGCCAGCTCGCGTTCTCGCTGGCGAACCTCTTGCCGCCCGACGAAGAAGACCGCCTCCGCGCGCACGGTTCGGGGGTCGAGCGATGAATCCGCGGAATCCGTTCTACGTGCTCGAGCTCGCGCCGGAGGCAACGCCGGGCGACGTCGAACGACAGGGACGCAAGTTGCTCGGTTTGCTCGAGCTCGGCGCCGAGCGAGGCCGGACTTACACCTGCCCGCTCGGAACCTATCCGCGCGACGCGACCATGGTGCGCGAGGCGCTCTCGGTGCTGCGCGATCCTCAGCGGCGTCGTAAGGAAGGCCTGATCGCGAAGCTCTTCGTGCCTCCCTCCGGCGAGGAGAAGGAGCCGCTCGATGCGCCGCTGAAGGACGCGTTCCTCATCCGCTATCGGGGGCTGTGATGCCGCACGCGGCGCTCGCCTTGTTGCTCGTCCTGCTCGTGCGAGGACTGAACGGACGATCGAAAGCCGGTTCGCTCAAGGGCACGATGCTCACGTGGGGCGTGCTCGTCTGCATTTGGGGTATCGCCACGTTCGTGTCGTCGCTCCCGTTTTTCGACCCGCCCGCGGGAAAGCACCCACCTGAGGTTCTCCTCCGCGCTCTCGCCCAGACGACGCTGCTCGGGGTCGTCGGCGGCGGCTTCTTGTTTTTTCCTTGGCCGCTTCTCGTTCGGCTGGCGCGCCTAGGTCGACCGAAGCTCGTCTACGTGCTCGCCCACCTCTGTTTGCTGTTCGCGTCCAGTGCGGAGACGCGGGCGGGCGCGTGCCTGCTAGCAGGACTCGCACTGGCCTACCGCGGGAACGCGACGAAGGCCGAGCGCGACTGGCTCCTGTCACGGCTCCAGACGGATGACCGCCTCCTCGGAACGCACGCGACAGCGTTCGCCCTGTACCTCGCGCTCGAGTCGCGCGCCCAGAAAGACGAGGGAAACGCCGAGGCCTCGTTTGCGTGGGCAGAGCAGTCGAGGCTCGTCCTCGGCACCGTGACGTACTTCTCGTCGGCGGCCGTTCCGGCCGGCGTGCGCCGGCAAGCCTACGAGCTCCTCTCGCTCTTCGAAGCCTCGCGCGGCCAGTGGGGCGGCATCATGGGATCCCCCCTCGAATCTCTGGGTCCGACGGCGCACGCGCTTCGCGACTGGGCCGACGAGCAGTTCAGTCCTCCGCCTGGCGCAGGGACGCCGCCCGTGAAACGAAAGCGACCTCGCAAGCCGAACGGCGTGGCGCAGTTCGACGCGCTCTTCGCCCGGACGCGAGACGAGGCGGAGTCGTACAGCGCGGCCGAGGCCTACGCGATGGCCTGCGGCATCCACCGGGAACTCCTTCGCGGAGGGCCGGTCGGGCCGCGTCGCGCCGTCGTCATGCTCTCGATCTACGACGTTCTGCTCCACCCCGAGTGTCCCGATACGATGCTCCCCGAGGACGTTCGGAAGGACGAGGCCCTGCTCGAGAGCGTGTACGACGACATCGCCGACTCCATCGCGAAGTCCCTCGTGCATCATCCCGCACCGCTCTTCATGCTCACGCAGCCCGGCATCGTCTCCGCGCGCGTGTACCAGCGACTCGAATCGGCGCTGACGAACGAGCTCACGAGTGCACTCACGGCGCTCGGCGAGCGCCACAAGCGTGGCGTGCGCACCTCGCTCCACGAGGAGCTGCTCGAGACCTCGCGCGTGCGAGGCATCTATCGACGTTTCGAGCAATGCTTCGGCCCCCAGGCGGTCGCCCAGTACCTGCCATCGCTCGTCGAGGGCTATGGCAACTTCGGCGTCTCACTCTCGGAGACCTTGCCTCGGCGCCGTCCGCTGGCGTACGCGCTCTTCAACGTTCTCCACGGCGAAGCACGCCGCTTCCAACACGCGGATTACATCACGCTCTATTGGAAGAACATGAACGTCACCTCCGCCATCGATTAACGGCGGCGTCGGCAGGCCAAGGCGTACGGTGGCGCCGGCCTCCCTTCCGCCGCGAGCTCGATGGTCGGGTGGCGCGCCTGGCAACCTTCCGTCGCGAGCTCGATGGTCGGTCGGCGGCGTCATTAGACCCTCCGACGCGCGCGGGATGGTCGGCCGGCGGCGTCACTGAACCTTCCGACGCGTGCCGAAGCGTACCGGTGAGCGCGCCGGAGACCTGATTTCACGCACGGGAGCCCATGGCGCTCGCGTCGCCGACATTGCCCGGCACGTCGGTGAGCCTCGATTCGTGCGTCGGAAGCCCTTCCGGGCCGTACCGGCACCTTGCGAAGCACGTCGGAAGCGTTCCGGGCGCGTCGGAAGCTCGATAGTGGTGGATGGCGCCGCGGATCCAAGGCCGGGCCGCGTCAACGCACCGCACATCTCGCAACGAGCGAACGTGGTCTCCTCCCCGGCCGCCGCACCGAGACCCCAAGACGCTCACAGGTCACCACTCGAGAGACCAAGACGCACGCAGGTCACCACTCGAGAGACCAAGACGCACGCAGGTCACCTCCACGCGAGCGGCGGGTTCTTCGTCGCGCTCGTAGCGCGACGCGCCGAAGGCGACCCGCCGCGGGCCGCGGGGGGCTCAAAACCGGAGGTTTTGAGGGGGGGCTTTGCCCCCCACTCTAATGAGGGATGAATCCCGTGAACCAGGCCGCGCCGGCCGCCATCACGAGCGCGATGACGACGGCGACTCCGATGGCGGCGCCGCTCTTGCCGCCTGCCGCAGCAGCGGTGCCTTTCGAAGAGGCCGGAGCAACGGCCGCGCGCGAAGAGGGAGGCGCCGGCACCGCGCCCGCCGAAGGAGGCGCGGACGCAGGAAGCGGCTCGGCGTCTTCGAGGGCGGAGAGGTTGCCCTGCTCGAAGACCTCGGGGGGAAGCGACGCGCGGACCGGGTCGTAGCCGGGGCGCTTCACTTCGTTGATGGAGATCTCCTTCGCCCAGTTCGTGGGATCCACGAAGCTGTCGCCGAAGAGCGGCGCCGATGCAGCGCTGATCGGCGACCCCGACTCGGGCTGCCCATCTTCCTTGAGCGACGTGAACTCGAAGAGCGCCTCTTCGATGAGCTTGTCGATGATCGAGCCTTGCGGCTGACGAACGCGCTGCTTCTCGCGCATCGTGCCCTGCACGATCGTCGCGATGTCGTAGCCGCTGATCGGCTGACCGAACGTGAACATGAAGCGCACGAGGTCCTGACCGAGCTCGCGTGCCGTGGCGTAGCGAGCGTGGAGATCCTTCGCGAGCGCCTTGTTGACGATGCGCTCGAGCTCCGGCGGGACCTTGCGATTGATCTGCGAGATCGGCGGGACCTGCGCGACCTGCACCTTCTTCACCGTCTGGAAGTCGGTGTCTCCCAAGAACAGCCGCTGACTGGCGAGCAGCTCCCAGAGGATGATGCCCACGGCGAAGACATCCGTGCGGCTGTCGACCTCTTGGCCCATCGCCGCTTCGGGCGAGAGGTAGCTGAACTTGCCCTTGATGATGCCGGGCTCGCTTCGTTCGAGCTGCGAGCTCGCCTTCGCGAGGCCGAAGTCCACGATCTTCACTTCGCCGAACTTCGTGATGAGCACGTTCGGCGGAGACATGTCGCGATGGACGATCTGGAGCGGGACGCCGCTCTGGTCCGTCAGCTCGTGGGCGTAGGTGAGGCCCTTACAGATCTCGTGGGCAATCCAGGCGGCGGCTGCGACGGGGAAGTCCTTCCCCTGCTTCTTCACCGATTCGGCGATCGACTTGAGGTTCGCCCCGTCGACGAACTCCATGACGATGAAGAAGGCGTTGTCACCGACGCCAATGTCGAAGACCTGCACGCAGTTCGAGTGCGAGAGCTGCGCCGACAGGCGCGCCTCGTCCAAGAACATCGAGATGAACTTCTTCTTCTCGGAGAGGTGCGGCAGAACGCGTTTGATCGCGACCTGCTTGCGGAACCCCTGCAAGCCCTCGCTCTCGGCGCGGAAAACTTCCGCCATGCCGCCCGACTCGAGCTTCTCGATGACGCGGTATCGCTGCGCAGCTTCCGTCACGACGTTAACAAAAAGGGTGCCACCCCTTCGCACAGCGCGTCAAGAACGGGACGCTCCCGACCGCCGATCTCTACAAAGCGTACGGGTAGCTCTGCCGACGGTTGACACGAGGATGCAGCTTCCTATTCTCGCGCCCGCACGCGCGGTTCCGTGGGGGACCCTAAGAAAAAAGCGGTCTTCTTGGCGCACGAGGTCAGTCTTCGCCAGCCCGCCCAGCCCGCCCAGCCAGCCCAGCCCGCTCAAACAAGCACGGCACGCTCGCGAATGACCGCACGTCCGCAAGGCCGGTTCCAAGGATCGAACGCTCGCGCGTTTTTCGCTGGGCGTCGTCTGCGAGTGGACGGCGTGAGAGCGGGGACGTCGCTGGTGGCCGTCTTGATGGCCGTCTTGGCGAGCATCGCGTGCCCGACCACGGCCCACGCGCTCGACGCGGACATCACGAGCGACACCGCCGCCCAGTTCTACGAGATGCGAAGCCCAACCGGTGAGACCGTCATCTCCCGACGGCGTCTGACGACCACACTGGGAGCCTCGGTCTACGATCTGCTCAACCGGCCGACGGATCCGCGCGCGCCGCAGCTCTCCTTCCGGATCCGCCTGCGCTACGACGCCGACTACGGCGCCAGCCCCGAGGAGACGAACGTCTCGAACTTCGGGCGTCTCGTCCCGGGCTTCCAGCGTGGGCCCGTCGATCTGATGTACGGCTACGTCGAGGGCCGTCGCTTCCTCGACGGCTGGCTCGGCTTCCGCGTCGGCCGGCAGTACGTGGTGGACGCTCTTGGCTGGTGGTCGTTCGACGGCGGCCTCGTCAAGGTCACATCGCCTTACTACTTGGCCGCGGAAGTCTACGGCGGCCTCGAGCAGCGCGGAGGCATGCCTCTCTCGTTGCCTCGCTTCGAGCGCGACGGCGTCTGGCGCGGCGACCGCGCCGGATACGCCCCTGCGGAGTGGGCATCGTTCCAGCCGAACGTCATCGCCCCGGCGTACGGCATCGCCATCGAAAGCACGGGCTTCACGTGGCTCCACGGCCGCTTCACGTATCGGCGTGTCGAGAACACCGGCACGTCGAACGTCTCACCGTTCCTCAACGGCTTTCGCAATCCGGTCATCTACGACGGAACGCGCCTCTCGCAGGAGCGCTTCGGCTACGCGATGGACGCCTCGCTGGCGAAGGTGGGTGGTGTCAAAGCGGGCTTCTCGTACGACATGTACCTGACGAAATTCGCGACGGTCTTCGCGTCGGTCGACGCGTACGTCTCGAAGCGCGTCACGGTCAGCACGGACTACGACTTCTACGTGCCCACGTTCGACGCCGACTCGATCTGGAACTTCTTCCTCGCGATGCCGATGAACGATCTCTCGCTGCGCGCGAACTGGGATGCGACCGACAAGCTCAGCGTCGCAGGCGGCTTCCGCGGTCGCTTCTTCGGCCAGCAGACCGGCCCCGAGAACACGACGTTTCCTTCGTCGCCGAACGGGCTCCCGCAAGCCAACCAGTATCCGTCGAGCGGCGTCGATCCAATGGGAGGGGGCAATCTCTCCGCTCGCTACCGCTGGGGTGAAGGTGTCATCGGCGCGCGCGGCGCAGGCGATTTCGCGAGCACGGGCGATCGCATCGGCGGCGACGTGTACGCCGAACGCATCCTCGAGACACGCTACGTGATGCAAGGGCGCGCGGGCGTCTGGGGATGGGACGACAAGCTCCGTCCCGGGCGCGACGCCGTCAGCGTGCAGTACGTGCTCGGCGCCGGCTACAAGCTGTTTCCGCGTTCGCTCGCGCTCGCGGAGTTCGAACACGACATCAACCGACTCGCCGGGCAGCGCTTCCGCGTCATGCTGTGGCTCACGCTGGCGGTGGCGAAATGATCCGCTCGGGATTCGCTCGCTTCAGCGGCGTCTGGCTCGCCCTGGCCTTGTTCTTCGCGACGGCCACGGCGCTCCTCCAAGGCCCCGCATTCGCGCAGACCGGTAAAGCCAGCGATGCAGCCCCACCGAGCGACGCGAGCATGGAGGCAAGCGCGGACGACGCCGGGGCCGAAGCCGGTGCATCCGCGGAGGTCCCCGATGCGACCGCTCCCCTCTCGTACGCCTCGGCGGCTGCCTACGCGGCGGGCATGTCGCCGATGCCAGGCAACGCGGACGTGCCGAAAAAATGGCTTCCTCCCGGCTCCGACGTGGACGACCGCGGGCCGAGCAAGGCGATCTTCCCGCCCCAGAAGCTGACCATCCGCTTCAACCACAAGTTCCACGTCGGCGATCAGAAGCTCGCGTGCAAGACGTGCCACCCGAACGCGCTCACGAGCCAGTCGTCGAGCGATCGCCTCACACCCAAAGGCACCACCTGCGACAGCTGCCACGGCACCGACCACGCGAATCCGAACAAGGTCGAGCCGGGCGACGAAGAGAACGGCAAGTGCAACTTCTGTCACGTCGGCTACCGCGAAGGTGATGGCAACCGGGTCGCGCGCTTCGACATCCCGCGCCCCAACATGGTCTTCGACCACAAGAAGCACGCCGATCGGAACATCGGCTGCCAGCAGTGCCACGGCGAGGTGCAGGAGCTCGAGCTCGCCACGCGCGATCAGCTGCCGAGGATGCGCGGCTGCTTCAACTGCCATCAGCACCCCGACTCCGCCTCGCGTGGTGAAGCCAAGAGCGCGTGCGAGACGTGTCACCTCAAAGGCGGCTCGGCGATCGGCGGGCGAATCAAAACCGTGTACCCGAGCGGCGTGATGCAGCCCCCGCGCTGGATGCACAACGCCGAGCACACGCCGGACTTCATCCAGCGCCATCGGCAGGTCGCGGCGGACGACTCGCAGTTCTGTGGGAACTGCCACAAGGAGGACTTCTGCGTGGCCTGCCACGACGGCCGCGTCCGACCGCGGAGCGTCCACCCGAACGACTACCTCAACATGCACCCGATCGAGGCTCGCCTCGCCACGCAGCGCTGCACGAGCTGCCACCGCGAGCAGAGCTTTTGCCTCACCTGTCACATGCGCCTGGGGGTCTCGATGAGCGGGCCGCCGGGGGTTCGTGACTCGGGCCGATTCCACCCGCCCAAGGCCGTGTGGAGCGACGCGCCGCGCCAGCTCGGCCACCACGCGTACGAGGCGATGCGGAACCTCAACACATGCGTCAGTTGTCACATCGAGCGCGACTGCGTCGTGTGCCACGGCGGTCAGGGGATCGGCGCGGGCTTCAACCCCCACTCGGGCAACTTCATCGGCGGCTGTGGAACGCAGCTGCGCCGTAATCCTCGACCTTGCTACGTCTGCCACGAGCCGGGCGCTTCGGTCTTCCAGAGGTGCCGATGAGCTCGCCGCGCTCGCCGTCGGAGCCGACTGCCGTTCGGCCAGGGCCCCAGAAACAGGACGAAATTCGACACCCGACCGACGTTGGCTCGAGCGTTCGCGACGACGGCGCCCGGCGGGCCCCCGAACCCCGCGAAAAAACGAGGTCTACACCTCAAAATCCGCGCGCAAACTCAGGAAATTGCGACCATCCGTCCGTTTCGGTGTTGCCTACGGAGGCCGGCGAACGGTATACGGTCAGGTCCCTACTCACTTGTCGTTCTTGGTGGAATCGCGCTCGCGCGACGAAGGAGGCTCCCTGTGAAAGAACTCGTACGGTACCTCTTAGAGAACCTGTACCTGGACTTCCAGGGAGAGATCGGGCTGGACACCGTGCGCCAGTTCCTCCGCGGGGACGAAAGCCGCGAAGCGAAGGCACTCCTTCAGAAGCTGATCGAGGACAAGGGCGTGGACGATCTGCTGATCACCCTAGCGGACGTGCTCAAGGAGCACATCCGTACGGGCGTGAACGAGCAGGTGATGAAAGAGCAGCTCGCGATGTACTCGGAGAGCTGAGGCCCGAAGGCCTCGCTCGTTATCGTCGGCGTCAGCGCTCTCATTTTCGCGTCCCCTTCCTCGCCCCGCTAGCCGCCGCTGGCGTTGCGGCGATTCTGGCCCTTTGCGTTGCGGCTTGCGACGAGGGCCATCAAGACAATCAGCCGTTCCTCGGTCCGCCCATCCACATCACGGGCGTGAACGTCGGTCCCAACACGCCGATGCCCGAGGACGGCGTCATTCAGATCGGCTTCGACCGGTATCTGCTGCCGTCGACCGTGACGCGTCAGTCGATGGTGATCGTCGACGCGAACCACCAGCCGCTACCGGCTAGTCTCTCGCCCGTCGTCGTCTACGACCCCGTCGCGCGCACGGTCACGCTCGCGCCGCCCACGACGCCTTGGCTCACGAAGGGGCAGTCGTACACGCTCATCCTCGGCATCCCCCAAGGTGACTCCGACTCAGGCGGCGTTCGTGCCATCGATGGCGCAACGCTCGCCGAGGATCAGACGCGCATCATCGGCTTCTTCGTCGGTGAACCGAACGGCGTCGGCATCGGCGAGCCCACGATCGATCTCTGCCGCGACGTCCTTCCGATCTTCGTGGCCAAGTGCAGTGCCCCGTCGTGCCATGGCTCGAGCCAGGCCGCAGCGGCAAGCCTCGTGCTCGATAGCTCGAGCGGTATCGAGTTCACCGCACGCGGGCGCGTCGCTCAGGGCTCGAACACCGGGGCATTGTTCGGCACGCCAACGCCTCCGGGTCGCCTCTTCGGCATCGACATGCCGATCATCGACCCCGGAAATCCGGGCAACAGCTGGCTCCAGTACAAGGTGGAGATCGCAAACGAACCTCCGAATCCGCTTCCGGCCCCGCGCGTCACGTGCCCAGGCGCGCCCACGACCGCCGCGCCCGCTCCCTACGAGCCGCTCGTCTCCACGCCTCACGCGCCGAGCGAAGCGGAGCGAACGGTGCTCGACAACTACGTGCTCGGCCAGGTGATGCCGTACCCGACGCTCCAACCCCTATCCTCGTACGGCGATCAGCCCCTCACCTTCGAGGAGCGCGAGCGCATTCGGCTCTGGATCAGTCAGCTCAGGTCAGGCCAGCCCCTCCCCGAGTGCGGACTGTGCCAGGAACAATGAGCATCGCCGCACGTCGCCGGCCGACATGCGGCACGACGACGGCGGCGAACTCCGTCACCGGATGGTCGAGAGGCGATCACGCCCCGCGAGGCGAGGGGCCACCCGACGACGGGAAGTAATCGGTCGAGGTCACGCTGCTCCGGCGACGCTCGTACCACGACTGGGCGATTCGCCCCGCCACGTCGCGACCGCCGAGTCCGAAGGCGAGCGCCGCGGCGACGGCGATCGTGCCGAGCGTGAGGGTGAACGCGGTGCTCACGATCTCAGGGGCAATCTGGAGCTCGCGGAGCGCCATGAATGCACCGATGGTGATGATCGCACCGCGCACGACCGACGGGACGAGCCGCATCTGATCGCCCGCCGCAACGCGGTCACCGTTCATGATCGGCGAACGCAGCAAGCGATCGCGCACCCAGTTCCCGAGAAACATGGCCGCCCCGAAGATGACGACCGCTCCGAGCACGTGCGGGAGATAGGCGATGATCCGCGCGAAGCCCACGGCCACGAACGTCAGGTTCCAGGTACGTGCAACCTGCATGATCGTTCCGAGGATGATGACGGCGAACACCGCCTTCCCCGTCCAAACCGAAGCCACGTCTGATTCACCACGATTGACGAATCCCAGACGGGTCATGAAGCGGTCGAACCCGGCGCGATGCAGGACGGTCGATGTCACGCGTCCGAGTACCTTCGCGACGAGGTAACCGATGAGCAGAATGATGAGACCCGCGACGAGGTTCGGGAGGAACCCGAGGAAGCCGTCGAAGGCCGTGCTGAGCCAGTGCATGTCCCAGTTCATGTTCCATCTCCTCTCGAGCCGAACTGGGACTTCGCAATCAGCATGCCCGCGCTATGCGATCGCCAATGCCCTCGCTCACGACAAGCTCGAACGGCAAAGACCGCTCACGAGCTCGCGTGACGTCCCTCGCCCTCGGCCGAGCTCGCCGTTCTCGCGCTCTTCGTGGATCGGAAGGCGAACGATGAAGGCGCTCCCCTTGCCTTCCTTGCTCACGAAGCCGACGGCAGCGAGAGTGAGAAACGAGAGACGGAGAAACGAGAATCAGACTTCAGCGCGGGGAATGAGAGAGATGAGACTTCACCGCGTCGAGTAGCTCGTTCAGCGAGAAGGGTTTGCTCAGCCACCCGTCCGCTTTGATTTCGTCGGCAAACTGGGCGGCATGAACGGCGGCAGTCAGGACCACGATGGGAGCGTGATGTCCGTTCTCGCGATAGCGCCGAGCAAACTCCCAGCCATTCATCACCGGCATCCGCATGTCGAGCAAGATGAGGTCGGGCTCTTTGGCGCCGTCCCGCTGCTCGCGCTCCCCGAGCAGCCGCAACGCATCCTGCCCGTTCTGTGCCGCGATGACGCCGTACCCGCTCTCCTCGAGGACGAGCTTTACGAGCGCACGCAGCTCGTCATCGTCTTCGACGATGAGCACACCGTTCGCGCTCGCGTCGGTCGAGTCGAACGGCGCCGGCGACCGCGGCGACCCGTCCTGCGGGTGTTCACCCTCCACCACTGCCCACCACAGAGGGCATTGTAACGACCGGCCCAGGCTCGGCAAGCCGCAGCGGCCATCATGTCGAGGTCCGGCGTCGCACGGCGCAAGGGGCCGTTGCGGCGTTTCTTACTCAGCCCGCGACGCGGTTACGTCCGCCGTTTTTCGCAGCGTAGAGGTTCTGATCCGCAAGCTCGTAGAGCATCCCTGCCGAGGTGACGTTATCGCCGAACGTCGTCACGCCAACGCTCACCGTGCAGCCGAACTCCTTGTGGTCGACCAAGAAGCGGGCTGCTTCGACCAGGCTGCGAACCTTGTCCGCAGCGATGCGAGCGCCGACGAGATCGACCTCGGGGAGCAGGACAGCGAACTCTTCTCCGCCGACGCGCGCGAGCACGTCCTGGGTGCGAAGACGCGGCTTCACCACGAGCGCGAGCTGACGCAGAACACTGTCGCCGGCAACGTGGCCGTACGTGTCGTTGATCTTCTTGAAGTGATCGATGTCGAAGAGGATGAGCGACAGGGCACGTCGATAGCGGAGCGAGCGGTTGTATTCGCGCTCGAGCGCTTCGTTGAAGTAACGACGATTGTGCGTCTGCGTGAGCGCATCCATCGTCATCAGCCGGTAGATCTCTTCGTGGTAGTTGGCCTCGATGTTGTCACCGGCCATGTACTTCAGAATCGATCGTCCGAGCTTGACCTGATCGCCGTCCTTGAGCGCGCGCTCCTTGCAACTCTGATCGTTGACGAACGTGCCGTTGGTCGAACCGAGATCGTAGATGACGTGGCTCTTGCCATCCCACGAGATGCGCGCGTGGTGACGACTGATGCTCTCTTGATCGATCGCGAGGTCCGCGCGTGACGAGCGGCCGATCTCGAACACGGTCGAACCGAGCGAGGCGCGCTTGCCCAGCTCGGGTCCGTAGATGACGACGAGGCACGCGCGATCGTTGCTGGGCGCGGAGTGGAACCCCTCGAGATCGATCGCCGTGGCGCGCTCGGGGCTCGAGTCACGCGGCCTGCCCGCCTGGAACGCGGTGGGGCTCGTTGGCAGCTGAGGTTGCGGGAGATGACGAGGGTCTTTCGGATCCACGGTGAAGGCGCGAGCTTACCGTTTTTCGCGCGCGCCGGCCCGAGTTTACGGCACGCACCCCTGTCCGTCGGGGAACGACATGGTGATGTCTCGGACCCAATGCGTCTCGCTGGCTCCGCCCGTTCCCGCAGTGAACCCCCAGTGGCCGGTGAAGGGCATATAGCCCGGCAGTGCGAAGGCGGAGATCCGGTTGATGGCATCGACCCACACGCTCACCTTCCCTGCTTCGAGACGCACCTTGAGGAGGTGGTTCTGGCCGTCGCGCACGTTGGGGATCGACGTGGTGGCGAGCGGGACAGAATGCGTCGCATCGAAGACGAGGAGGTACGGGACGGCGGGCTCGCCGGGGTTCTGATACGTGTCGATGGCAACCGCGTAGCCGGTCAAACCGCCGACCCCGTAGACCGGTCCGCCGCCGAGCGCTGACATGTTCGAGCCCGCGAGCCAGGCGAAGGCCATTCCGTCTGCACCGTCAGCCTTCGCCTGAATCCAGAATGTTGCGTTCACCTCGAAGGTGTCGAAGCTGTACGCGGCGTTCCAGAAGAGACCGCCCGTCTGCTCTTTGACGTCTTGATTGAGCTGAGCCCATCCATTCGAGAACGATGCGTTGCCCGCGAGCACCCAGTGAGGGTTCACCGGCGTCGTCAGCGAACCGCTGAGCGTGGCGGGTAGGTCGTCGACCTTTCCGTTGCAGTCGTCGTCTTTGCCGTTGCAGACCTCCGTCGCGCCAGGGTGCACAGCGGGGTCGGTGTCGTCGCAGTCGGCGGAGAGAGTTCCGCGAACGCACACGTAGTAACCGTCGTTGTCGGCATCGAACCCTTCGTCGATCTTGCCGTTGCAGTTGTCGTCTTTGCCGTTGCAGACCTCCGTCGCGCCGGGGTGGACGTCAGGGTCCCGATCGTCGCAATCCGGTGCTTTGCCGTCGACCGCGCACGTGGGGAATCCGTCGCCGTCGATGTCGAAGGGATCGTCGACCTTTCCGTTGCAGTCGTCGTCTTTGCCGTTGCAGACCTCCGTCGCGCCAGGATGGATCGTGGGGTCCTTGTCGTTGCAGTCGATCGCGGCGGGATAGCCGTCGTGATCCTCGTCCGCCGACTTGGAAACGCACTTTCCGCCCGAGCACACCTCGAGGGCCCCGCAGAGAACGGTGCAACCACCATCGGCCGTCGGTCCTCCACCATCGCCGAACACCGTGTCCGTCGAAGACGCGACCTGACCGTCGTCCGATCCTTGGGCGCAGGCCACTGCGTAGAGCGCGGAGAGAGCGCCCAGGACGAGGATTTTCGAGCCAATGCGTTGCATGCCGCCCCCTGGCTCGAACGTAATGCACGCTCGCGCTACGCGCCGGAAAAGACGCGCGCACGGACACAAAACGCGACGAGAGCACCGGAGCTCACCGGTGCCCTCGTCTCTGAGCGATCGGAACTTCGCGAAAACGCGTCAGATCGTGATTTCGCGAACCTTGATCTGCGAGCGGTCGAAGATGCCGAGCCCGAGGTCGGCAGCCGCCTTGATGTACGCGGGTTCGCGGCCGGCGTCCGTGAGGGACTTCAGCTTGTTCTCCGATCGGAACTTCTCGACGATGTCCCAGCCGATCGCGTCCATCGCGACGGGGTCCGTCGAGACGTAGATGGACTCGTGGGGCTTCACCGCTTCGGGGCGCTTCCACAGCGGGCCGCCGTCGTACATCACCTTGAAGCCGTCGCCGATGCAGAGTCGGACGCGGCTCTTGATGACGTCCTGCGCGTACATCTGCGCGATCTGCGGGCTCGCGTGGTGCACGTGGAAGTCGTGCGGATTGATGCTGCAACCGTGGGTCATGTTCTTGAGTTGACCCGTGTAGCCGCAGATCGAGTGATCCTTGATGAGCGAGAAGCTGATGGCCGCCGTGGCTTCCGTGAGGAACCGCACGAACTTGGTGCTCGTCCCGGTGCCCGGGATGAGGCGGTAGTCCATCGTGGCGTTGTTGTTGTTGTGCGTCGCGACCTTCACGCCCTTCGGCACGTTGCCCGCGTTGACGCGCGTGCCGGCGAGGAAGTCGCCGTACTGCTCGAGGACCGTGATGTTCTCGGGCTTCACGCCGGACTGAATCATCGCCTCGAGGAACGGCAGAACGAGCTCCTTGTTGGTGCCCATGTTCTGCTTGGCGATGCCATTGAGCTTCACGACGACGATGTCGTCCTTGTGGACGAACTGGCCGATCGCGGTCGGGAGGTCGGACTTGCCGGTCAGCTCGGTGAGAGCCTTCTCCAGCATGGCCTTCGCGTCGTCGTCCTTGGGGTAAAGGCCGTTCGGCTTGAGGCTGTCCTTCTTGGTGACCTTGACGATCTTGCCGGGCGCCGCGAACGGCGAGAAGCCCGTGGGCGGCGACGCGGCGAGGTTCTTCGGCGCATTGGCGGCGGCGACTTCACGCGACGCGAGGGTCACTGCAGCGGCAGCCGCGGCAGCCGTACCGATGAAGGCACGGCGACCGACTCCGCCGGGTCCTGTGGCTCCCGTGGCGGGCGAGAGCTCCTGCTCGATACGTGCGAGATGCTCGTCGTGTTGGTCGTGCGAGTCGTGCCGAAGGTCGTCGGACATGCGCTTCTCCTCCGCGATTTCACACCGAATCTTCGGGCGCTCCGCGTTTTCGGTCCCTATGCCCTAGCACGGGCTGCCCGCTGCCGACAAACCCACGGTCGTCCGTATGGTTGGGGTTGCGGTCGGCGTCCCCACGGCGGACGGACGAGCCACGAGGCGACCGTCCAGCGCCTACAGATCCCGCCGATGACGCGGCAGCGCCTGCGAAGTCTACCGCATGGTCGTGTGCGCGGTTGGGATGGCTCTGACGATTTCGCGAGACGTCTGAGGACGTCGCCTGTCGTAGCCTCGAAGCGACAGACGGCCACGTGGCAGCGAACGCAGCCCGCCCGCGACGTTTCGAGTCGCCCAGAGGTGGTTTCGATGACCGACACCGAACTTTTCCAGGCGGTCACGGCGAACAAGCTCGGGCACCTGAAGCCCCATCTCAAGCGGCTCATGAAGCCTGCCGTTCGCGTCACCGTCGCGCGTGGCCGGGGAAAGCTCGCGGCGGGAAGTTCCCGCGTCGGTGGGCTGCCGGACATGCCTGCAAACGCCCAATGGCCCACGGTCGATGGCATCCCGCTCATGTTCGCGGGTCAATTCGACCTGAGGGCCCTCTCGCGTTTCAAAGCGGCGAAGCTGCTGCCGAAGAAAGGACTCCTCTCCTTCTTTTTCGATGGAATGCTGACGGGCTACGATCGTGGAGAAGCGCCCGATCGCTCACGCGTCATCTACACGGACACGTCCAAGGTCGAGACGCTCAAACTCTCTCCGCCAACGACCGTGCGCTCTCCGTTCGCAGTCTATCGAGAGGCGCCCCTCGCGCTCGAGAGCACGTGGACATTGCCCGAGTTCGAGGAAATCGATGGTCAGGAGTGCCCCACGATTCCTTCCATCGAGCCCATTCTGCAAACGATGAGGGACCGAAACAATTACCCGAAGCTGCGCCGGAAGATCCGCGGGAAGCACATCGGCAGCAAGCTGTTCGGGTATGCCGACGGCGTTCAGGGCGGCGAGATTCGCTTCGAGGCGGTGCTCAAGCAAGATCGCAACAAGCGATTTCGTCGGGAAGATGAGGGATGGGCGAATGGCAAACGGCTGGTCCGCGAAATGCGGGACCTCAGTTTGCTCTTCCAGTCCGCCATGGGCGTGACCTGGGGCGGAATGGGCGTCGTCTACTTCTGGATACGGCACCAAGATTTGGAGAACGGTCGCTTCGACCGCGCCTTCGCGCAGTTGCAGAGCACGTGAGAGGGTGGCCTGGGCCTCAGGATTGATCGTGTGTCGGATCCTGTGGCCTGGGCCAGGGTCGAAATTGGCCGGGCCGGATGTTCGTCTTCGCAAACGTGCGGATTCATGAGAACGGCGATCTGGCGTGAACCTCGCTAGGTGGCGGGCGAGGGAGGCTCGCCGATGGAGGCAACGAAGTTCCAAGGACTCACCCGCTGCGCGGCAAAGATCGCTTCGCTACGAGCACGTTTGCGCGCTTCGACGTTCACACCGTTGATCCTTCGGGCCAGCGGGATCGGCGCTGCACTCTTGGTGCTTGCATGGATCGGACGCTCGGCCACGGCGTCGTTGCCCGCGAACGCATCCGCATCCGCGACCGCATCCGCGACCGCATCGGCTCCCGCGACGCCATCGGCGTACTTGGGCGCGTCCGAGTCCGCAGGCGGCCCCGCTCCCGCGCCGGCTTCGTCGCCAGCTCCTCCGCCTCCACCGGCGCCGGACGTTGGTGACGGTGGCGTTGGGGAAGCCGTCGCCGGATCTCGGCGGCGCGCGAGTCCGAACGATCCGGTGTACCTCAACACCGCCAGCGAGGAGGATCTGCGCCGACTGCCTGGCGTCGGGGCCAAACGCGCCGAAGCCATCCTTGCACTGCGACGGAGAGTAGGGCGCTTTCAGCGCCTCGAAGACTTGATGCGCGTCAAAGGCATCGGCCGAGCCGCGATACGAAAGTGGCGGCCACTCGTCAGGCTCGAAGGGGCAGCGTCCTCGGCGCCGACACCGATGACGCCGACGATGACCGATGGCGGGTCAGCTTGAGGGCTTCGTCAGTGCGTCGCGCAAGCCCGAGACCAGGGCGCCGATGACGTCGCCACGAAGCTTGTAGGACGCACGATTCGCCACGAGCATCGTGGACACCTTGGCGATGTCCTCTTTCACCTCGAGGCCGTTCTCCACGAGGGTGGTGCCCGTCTCGACGAGATCCACGATGTAGTCGGCGAGGCCCACGAGCGGCGCGAGCTCCACGGAGCCTTGCACGTTCACGACCTCGACCTGGATGCCCTTACGGGCGAAATGCGCGGCGGCCGTCCGGGGGAACTTGGTGGCGACGCGCGGCATGCGACCGGCCGGAACCGAGTGATCGCCCGCCTTGCCGGCCACGACCATGCGGCACTTGCCGATGCCGAGATCGACGGGTTGGTAGACGTCGACCTCGCGCTCGACGAGAACGTCACGTCCCGCGATGCCCAGATCCGCGGCGCCGTACTCCACGTAGGTGGGAACGTCGTCCGGTTTGAGGAGCAGCATGTCGAGCGGCTGACCGGCGAACGACGCGCGTCGGATCAGCGCTCGGCTGTCCTCGGAAAGCACGCTGGCGAGCGGCGCAACGGTGCCCTTCGCATCGGGCGCGGCCGTCACGCCGACCTTCGTGAGCAGCTTCGAGACGGGTCCGAGGGTACGTCCCTTGGGAACGGCCATCACGAGAGCCGCGCGCGAAATCACGCCTCGGCCCCGCGCACGCGCTTCACGTCGGCGCCGAGTCCCCCGAGCTTCTGCTCGATGCACTCGTAACCACGATCGAGGTGGTAGACGCGGCGGATCTCCGTCTCTTCGTCGGCCGCGAGGCCCGCGATGACGAGCGAGGCGCTCGCGCGAAGGTCCGTGGCCATGACCGAAGCTCCGTAGAGCTTGCCCACGCCCTGCACGACCGCGGTGTTGCCGCGGACGACGACGCTCGCGCCCATGCGCTGCAGCTCGGGAACGTGCATGAAGCGGTTCTCGAAGATGGTCTCGCTGATGACGCTCTCGCCTCGTGCGACGCTCATCAGCGCGAGGAACTGCGCCTGCATGTCGGTGGGGAAGCCGGGGTGCGGAGCCGTCGTGATGTTCGCCGCGCGGAGCGGGCCGTTACGACGAACGCGAACGTTCTGCCCTTCGCTGGCGATCTCCACGCCCGCGGCGCGCATCTTGATGGCGAGGGCTTCCATGTCGCGAAGCTCGGCGCCTTCGAGCAGGACGTCGCCGCCGTCGATCATCGCCGCGGCCACCATGTACGTGCCGGCCTCGATGCGGTCGGGGATGATAGCGTGATCGAACGGGGCGAGCGCGCCCGGCTCGGCGCCGACGATGTGCATCACGTCGGTGCCCGCGCCGTTCACCTCGGCGCCCATCTTGTTGAGGATGCGACCGAGCTCTTCGACCTCGGGCTCGCGCGCGCAGTTCACGAGCGTGGTGCGCCCCTTGGCGAGCGCGGCCGCCATCATCACGTTCTCGGTGCCGGTGACCGTCGGAAGATCGAACGAGATCTCCGCGCCGCGCAGGCGCCCACCGCCGCCCGGGCCTTCGGCGATGACGTAACCGCGCTCGAGGCGGATGTTCGCGCCCATGGCTTCGAGGGCCTTGAGATGCTGGTCGATCGGGCGCGCGCCGATCGCACAACCACCGGGCAGCGACACCTTCGCGCGACCGAAGCGCGCGAGCAGCGGGCCGAGAACGAGCACACTCGCGCGCATCTGCTTCACGAGCTCGTAAGGAGCTTCGGGGCGAACCTGCGAGCCAGCCGCGACGTGAATCTCCGGCGCGTCGAACGAGACGTCGCGCCCGAGGAAGCGAAGCAGCGCCGACGTCGTCTCCATGTCGCGCAGCCGCGGAACGTTGCGAAGCCGGCTCGCGCCGTCCGAGAGAAGCGTTGCGCAGAGAATCGGCAACGCGGCGTTCTTCGCCCCGCTGATGCGAACGTTGCCCTTGAGTGGCTTACCCGTGCCGCGGATACGAAGCGCGTCCATGCTCCACCTTTGCCAAAAGTTGACCCTTTGGCCAAGTGAACGTCCGCTGCGGCCGAGCTCTTCCCCCTCCCGGCAAGCTCGGCGGCAGGCGACGTCCGCGCGTCTACGAAGCCTCAGCCGCCCTTCTTGGCGGCTTCTTTCTGGGCCTTCAGGCGCGCGCGGAGGCGGTCGGCGTAGCCTTCCTTGTTCTCCTGCTTGGCGCGGCCGATGGCGAGCGCTCCGGCCGGCACGTCACGCGTGACGGTCGTGCCGGTGCCCACGTACGCGCCGTCGCCGATGGTGACCGGCGCGACGAGCTGCGAGTCGGAGCCGATGAAGGCCTCCTTGCCGATGCGCGTGATGTGCTTCGAGAAGCCGTCGTAGTTGCAGAAGATGGTGCCGGCACCGACGTTCGCGCGCTCGCCCACGAAGCCGTCGCCGAGATACGCGAGGTGGTTCGCCTTCGCGCCCCGATCCATCGTGGTCTTCTTCAACTCGACGAAGTTGCCGACGTGGGCCTCTTCGCCGATGTCGCTCTCCGGACGGAGATGCGAGAACGGCCCGACCTGGGCGCGCGCGCGGACGATCGCGTCAGTCACGACGCTGTATGGCTTGAGCGTCACGCCCTCGCCGACGTCCGCGTTGGTGAGCACGCAGCCGACGTCGACGACAGCCCCGCTAGCGACCTTGGTCTCGCCGCGGAGGACGGCGAAGCTCTCGACGGTGGCGTCCTTGCCGATGACGACGGCGTCTTCGATGCGGGCGCCCTCACGGACGGTGACGCCCTCCGTCCGCCACTTGCGGAGGATGCGTTCGCTCATCACGCGATCGAGATCGGCGAGCTGCGCGCGGTCGTTGACGCCATCCATGACGTCCGGACGGGAGGGAACGCCAATCACCTTGCGGCCGCGACCGGCGGCGAAGCTGACGATGTCCGTAAGGTAGTACTCGCCCTGCGCGTTGTTCGGGGTGAGCGAGGCGAGGGCCTCTTTGAGGAAGGCCACCCCGGCTGCGTAGATTCCGGGGTTCCATTCCTTGATGGCCCGCTCGGCGTCGGTGCGAAGATCCCGCTGCTCACGGATCTCGACAATTTGTCCCGATGGATCGCGCATGACCCGCCCGTACCCGAACGGGTTGTCGGTAGTGCAGGTCGCCATCGCGACAGCGGCCTGGGGATCGGCGTCGAGCGCCTCGGCGACGGCCGCCACGTCGGCGGCGGTGAGCAGAGGGACGTCTCCGTAGAAGACGAGTACGCGCTCGGCATCGGCACGCACCGCGTCGAGTCCTGAACGCGCCGCGTCACCCGTTCCGCGCTGCTCTTTCTGTAACGCGGTCGTCACACGACCCGTAGCGCCGAATGCAGTCGAGAGGTAACCTTCCACTCGTTCTCGTCCGTGACCGACCACGACGATGACCTCCCCGCAGCCCGCCTCCAACGCGGCGCGCACGGGGTAGTGGACGAGCGGACGGCCCGCGATCGGGTGCAAAACCTTCGGCAAGGAACTCTTCATCCGAGTCCCCTGACCTGCCGCAAGGATTACCGCGGTGGTCTTCTCGAGCATGGCGCGCCTTTCGCTTATCGAGTGAATTGAGGGAGGCAATGATGCGACGTCGTCGCAGATTTCTAGCCGGTAAGGAAACGAGCGCGCAGTCTAGACCATCACGAATGGATCGTGCGCGATCCTCCATCGGCCTCTCCGAATCGCTCGCGGCGCCGCGTCGCGTCAGCTTTCTCAGCGTGGCTGGGCTGGCTTCCCTTTGCATCTTGATGCCGGCCTGCGCCGACGAATTCGATACGTCGCGCACGCTCCCGAAGCGCGGGACCGTCGGCGAAGAGATGTTCGGCGTCATCTGCGATCGCGTGGGTGCCCAGGCCCTGCGCGAGGACATGACCGGCGAATCGTTCCGCAAGGTCTGCCACAAGCCCACGCCGAAGGGCGCCTACGCGGACACCGTCGACGAATCGGCGCTTCCGCCGATGGATCCGCAGGCGATCGACACGAAGGGAAGGCGAGTCTCGATCGAGACTCAAAAGAAGAATCGCGCCTACGCCGTCGGTCGAATCGAAGCGCTCGCGCGCCGGCGGACCGAATTGATCCAGGCGTTCGACGCGAGCTTCCCGGAACGAAACATTCCCATCAAGGATCTCGCCAATCCTGATGAAACGAAAACCTGCCAGGCCCCGAAAAAAAAGGCCGAGGGTCTTCTGACCGACCAGGTCGCCGACATGCTCGGCAAGATGGGCGACCTCTACAACGACGGGACGCTTCCTCAGTCGACCGAGTCGCTCGCGCGCGTCTTCGACGAGTTCAAGAAGTCCGACGAGGCGCAGTCCGCGTGGGCCCGCCTGTCGGCACGGCAAGGATACCGGCCGATCGATACGGCGCTCGGCGCCACGCGTCCGATCGTGGCGTATCCGCAGCTGCGCGATCTGGCGAACTCGACGCTCCGCCTGCTCTCGGCGGACTCCAATCCGTACGAGCTGAAGCCGAAGCACGACGGGGACGGCAATCGCATCCCCGTTCCCGGCATCGCCAACGCCGCGCTGAACAAGATGCTCGAAGCGGCGCAGCACGAGCTGCGCGACAGCAAGGCCGACCCCATCGCGCCCGCCCTCGTCGCCACCCCCGACGCCCAGGCGAACCGCACCATCATCTCGAGGCCTCGCGACAACGTCGAGATGCTCGACCAGATCTTCTTCGCCACCGATGCGAGCTTCGGCGGCGGCGATTCTCGCTACATCGTCCGCCGCGACTCGCGCGGCTACGCGGCCTTCGCCGGAGGAAGCGTTCCCGCACCCTTCGTCGACTCCGACCAAGACGGCCTTCCCGACGTCGACGCCGTCGGACGCTTCGTCACGAACGACAGCTCGATCGCGCCCTCGCCCTTCCCCGTCTCGGGCATCACGGCGGACAACGCCACCCGCGACGAGCTCGGGCGCGCGCTGGTCAACAACAAGCTCCTCTACGACTACGTCGATACGAGCCACACGTACGCGGCGCAGATGCTCGTCGACATGAAGCCGCTCGTGAACCCCGACCCCGAGGCTCGGCACGAGACGCTGATGGACCTCGTCGGCGGCATGTACGTCTCCGTCGGCCCGCGCGAGCAAAAGCAGAAGTCCTACGAGACCGGCTCGATCACCTACGACGCGATCCCCACGGACTCGCCGATGATCGACCTCGTGTACGCGCTCGGCACGCTGATGGGCGACCAGAACATGGACGCGACGCTCGGGCTCGCGCAGGAGCTGTTCACGAACCAGCAGCCCAAGGTCGCACGCCTCACTGGCTCGATGATCTCCGCGATGGACATCGCGCACGCACATCCCGAGGCGAAGATCGCGCGCGAGGTCACCTTCTGGGACGACACGCTCGCCACCATGGTGAAGATCGCCAAGGAGCCGCGCCTCCTCGAGGACATGCTCATCGCCCTCGGCGATCCCAACTCCGCGAACCTCGGCTCGGTCTTCGCGAACTACGCCAAGGTCAAAGACTCGATCGTCTACGACAAGAACAACCTCAACGGGCCGACGTGGAACGAGACCACGAACAGCACCGGCGAGATGATCACGCCCGTCGATCGCGGCGACCACTACACCGGCAAGAACCGCAGCGCCCTCGCTCGCTTCCTCGGCCTCATCGCCGACACGACCGGCGTTGCCTCGTGCAACAAGCCAGGCGCAAAGGTCCACGCGAAGCTCGGCAGCATCAGCGTGACGATGCCGCTCTTCTCCAGCTCCTACGGAGAATGCGAGGTCTTCAAGATCGACAACCTCGCCGCGTTCTACCTCGACTCGATCGCCAACGCGCAGGCGATCCGGCCGGGAGAAAACCCGCCCCCAGGCGCGTTCTACCTGCGTGACAACACACTTCGAGAAGGTATCGCCGGCATCGGGAAGGCCACCGTCGACCTGATGGAGAACTCCAGCAACCTCACCGGCTTCTGGACCGATGGCGGCTCGACCACCCTCGCCGCCAAGCCCGCGTGGCTGAACCGCCTCGTCTTCTTCGATTTCCCAAACGACAACGTCAACACGCAGACCCGCAACTTCATCGGCGATCTGTCGGGTGAAGTGATGGGCACGAGCGTTTGCCCCGAACGCACGATCACCGATCCGAAGCCCGATTCACCGGACGCCTCGCCCGACGGCATCGTCCACGGCCTTCGTAATTGCCCCGACGGCCAGTGGCTGCAGCAGCGCGGCCACGGCACGATCTTCACGTGGGAGCACTTCGGCTTTTACGACGCGATTCGTCCCGTCCTCAGCGCGTTCGTCAAACACAAGCGCGAAGACCTGTTCCTCGAGCTCTCGAACACGGTCAACAAGTACTACTTGAACGCCGAGGCGAGCGCCGACGAGTGCCGTCAGCCCGGCGGCGGCCAATGCGCGCGCGGGGGGCTGAACGCGTACGAAGGTCTGATCTCCGAGCAGTTCGCGACCGATCTCGTTCCGGCGCTCAGCGAGCTCATGAAGGCCCTCGAGCTGACGCCCATCAAGCGTTGCGACGAGACCGACGCCAAGGGCGTGTGCACGCCGGCCGGCGCCAAGATCGTTAGCGGCATCGACGTCGCGGCCGCTGCCACGCGCGCAGCGCTCGATCCGGACTACGCGAAGAACACGCTCAAGCTCACCGATCGCAAGGGCAACACGGGCACGCAGAAGAACGACGGCACGCCGATCGCTCAGGTCACGCCCGCGTATTTGCTCACCAACGCCCTCTCGGCGATCGACGCGGCGTACGACACGTACGAGCAAGCACACCCCGAGGAGACGAGCCGCCGCGAGAATTTCCGGCGCGCGCGCTCGCAGCTCGTCGATCAGTTCATGGGCGTCACGGGCGGCAAGAGCACCTCGGTGTTCGCGAACCCGATGATGAAGACGCTCATGCCCAAGGTCGTCGACCTGATTCGGTCGCAGCTGCTCGCGCACTGCCCCAAGTCGTTCTCGCCGCCCTACCAGCGATGCGACTGGGCACGCGACGAGCTCGCGCAGAAGGCGGAGACCACGTTCACCGGGCCGCTCATGTCGAGCGGACTCGAGATGATGGACGAGATTCGTCGCGACGCTGACGGCCGCAAGCAGATGGGGCTGCTCCTCACCTACTTGCTCGACGAAGGCTCGAAGAACGACGCGCTCGCCAGCACGGCGGCGTCGGCCAACGACCTCCTCCAGCTCCTTCGTGACGAGCAAAACCTCGTTCCGCTCTACCACGTGCTCTCGGCGGCCTTCGGTGCCTCGAAGGTGGACTCCAAGGGACGCGTCATCGAGAAGAGCCTGGTCGACGCCCAAATGGCCCTGCTCGCCAGGGTGAGCGGGCGATACGTCGACGATCACGGCAAGGAGATCTGCAGCCGGGAGATCGATCCGAACCAGGTCCTGAGCCTCGCGCTCGCCAACCTCGTGACGCCGATCAACGACGGGGATTTCAAGGGTCAGTCGCCCCTCGAAGTGATCATCGACGTCGTGGCCGACGTGAACCGGGTCGACCCCACGCAGCCCTACGAGGGCACGCTAGCGAAGGACGACTACAGCAACGTCACCGAGAACGTCGTCGACTTCCTCATGAACAAAGAGCGCGGCCTCGAGCAGTTCTACGAAGTCATTCGCCAAGGAACGAAGTTCTGAGCGACCGGCGACGAGCCCCTCACGAACTTCCGGCGATCGAGCGAGGAAATGTCGACATTGCCTTCTCTTCGGCTGTTACCGTCCCGTAGTGTGAGATTCCGATCACGGCGGGTGGGCCTGAAAGGTCTCTCGTTTCTCCTGGCTCTTGCGAGTGTTGCGACGAGCGTCGCGAGTCTCGTGGGTAGCGAGGGAACCGCACACGCCGCCGGTCTCTACACGTCCGATCGCGGCGTGCGCCCTCTCGGTCGAGGCGGCGCCTTCGTGGCCGGCGCCGATGATCTCGGAGCCATCTGGTACAACCCCGCCGGCCTCGCCGACGCGGGCAGCGGTCTTCTCGCCGACTTCTCGTGGATGAATTTCTCCGCGGAGTACACGCGACAGACGCAGGTGGTCGACGCGAACGGGACGCTGCGCAACTACTCCTATCCGAAGGTCAAAGGCACGACGCCGTTCCTGCCGATCCCGACCATCGCGGGCAGCTACAACTTCGGGAGCGAGAAGCAGTACACGCTCGCCTTCGGCGTCTTCGCGCCGTACTCGTCGATCGCCAGCTACCCACTCACCATCGACGGTCAGCCTTCACCGCAACGCTACTCGCTCGTTTCGCTCGACGGCTCGATGCTCGCGGTCGTCGGCGGCTACTTCGCCTGGAAGCCGACCGAACGCTTTCGCATCGGCTTCGGCGTCCAGACGCTCGTCGGCACCTTCAAGTCGAAGGTCGTCTTCAGCGCGAGCCCGTCCGACCGCCTCATCTCCTCCCCCGAGGACCCGCAGTACGACGCGCTCAGCCAGCTGAGCGTCGGACCGATCATCGCGCCGAGCGGCAACCTCGGCGTCATCGGCGAGGTCACCAAGAACATCCGGCTAGGCGCATCGTTCCAGCTGCCCTTCTGGGTGAACGCGCCCGCGACCATCCAGGTTCGCTTGCCGACGGCCGCTCCCTTCGACAAGGCGTATCAGGACGGTGAAGACGCACGCGTGAAGTTCATGCTGCCGCCGATCCTCCGCCTCGGCGCCGAGTACCGCACGGACCTCGGGAACGAGAACTCGATCCGCGTCGAAGGCAGCTACGTGCGCGAGTTCTGGAGCGTGCACGAGTCGATCGACATCCGCTCGGAGAACATTCGCCTCTACGACATCACCGGCTTCCCGAGCCCCTTCGGCGTCGCTCCGATCTCGATGCCGCGAAACTTCCAGGACTCGAACTCTTTCCGCCTCGGCGCGGAGTACTCGACGCGAGCCCTCTTCCCCTCGAACCGCACCGACTTCCGCCTCGGCCTCAACTACGAGACGAGCGCCATTCCGCGCGAATGGGTGACCGCCCTCACCTACGACGCGAACAAGCTCACCATCGGCGCCGGCGGCAGCGTCCACGTCGCTCCGCACTGGCGCATGGACGCCGTCGCCGCGCTCGTCATGCTCGGCAGCACCACCGTCGATCCCTCGGAAGCGATGGTCCCGCGCGTGAATCCCGTCAAAGGCAACCCCACGCAAACCGAAGCCATCAACGGCGGCGACTACAGCGCCCACGCCCTCATCCTCGGCGTCGGCGCCCAGTACACGTTTTAGCCTTGTGGGGCCCCACTGCCCGCGGCGGGTTCACCTTCGGCGACGTCGCGCTATGAGCGCGACGAAGACCCCGCCGCTCGCCTCGTGGCCACCTACAGACGTCTTGGTATCTCGAAGCCTTCGGTTTTGAACCGCCTGGTGGCACTCGTGCTTCGCACGAGAGTAGTTGGCCTCCACGCGGCCTCGCGGAATGCGTGACTGCGTTCGCAGGCTCAGCCGGCGGGGCGCTATCTTTGAATTCGGCAGCTCTGCGCGGGCGAAGGTGCCCTCACTGCGTTCTCCTGCTCGTGCGGCGGCGCCGAATCACCAAGGCGGTCGCCGTGACCCCGAGGGCGGCAAGGCTGACCGCCGACGTCCTCGTCCCCGACGTCCCGCATCCGCTGCCCGCTGCCTCCGTCGACGAGAGGGGAGCCGGACCAACGCTTGGCCCCGATACTGTGTCGTCATCGGACGCGGCTCCCGGAGCGGGCGGGCTCTCACTCGGGGCGGGAGCACCGCCGTCGGTCTCCGCGCAGCCCACGACCCAGAGATCGAAGTAAGGGTCGTATCCGAGCCCGTTTCCGACGGTGCTTCCCCGCTGAGGCGTGGACACCACGATCACGAAATCGGACGCGGCGCGGACCGTCAGCTCGATGTGATCCTGAGTGAAGCCGGCGTTGATGCGGGTCGAGTCGGCAAGGTAGTTCTTCCGAATGTCGCTTGGGTCGAAGGCGTCGCGATACACGGCGACCTCGAAGGCGCCGACGCCACCACAGATGCCCGAGGAGACGGGGCCCCTGCACGTGATCTCGGGTGGACACGGTTCCGTGAAGCCGCAGCCGTAGTAGTAAAGTTGGATGGTCACGCACGCGTCCGTCGCCCGTGCGTTCGTGAATTTGTACGCGCTGTAGTGCCACTCGACGCCGGGTTCGATGATCGGCGGGGTCAGGTTCGCCACGCCACACCGGGACGCGGGCCAGATATCGCCCGGCTCGGCAAAATAGTGAAAGTGTCCCTTCTGCGTGGGGTTCGTTTGACGGACGACGCCCTGCAGCGTCGGATGAATGTCGTCGCGCCCCCAGCCGCTGGCGATCGGGCCAAGAGAGCACTGGCGGCGCTCTAGCTGATGCCCATCGTCCGGGGGCAACGGGCTCCTCCATGCGCCTCCGTCCGAGGTCCCACCGTCGGGCGTTGGCCCTGCGTCGTCCAGCACAGCCGCCGACGCAGGCCAGGGCGCGTTGGTCAACAGCGCCAGGCTCGTGCACAGCCCAATGGATCGCACTCGCATGTTACCCCCGGCGCTCGTCGACGCTGCAAGGCACCTGCCGTCTTCGAACTCGAGAGCCCCCGCCCTCGGCGTGCTCGGCGGGCCGCCTGGGACGGTCGAGTATCACTCTGCCCCCTCGACAGTTCGGCCTCGCGACGACCGCTCACCGTGTCGTAGCCGCGGGCCGAACGAGGACGTCGTGCTCTTCAGACAGCCGAATGCGTCGCGCTCGGTCGCTCGTCTTCCCGCAGAGCTCTCTGACGACGCCCGTCACGGACGGTCGTCGACCATTCGCTCATGCAGAGAACGAACGAGATCAGGGGAGTGCGGGAAGGAGCTCGGGGTTCGGCGGGTTCGAGAGAGGCGGCGTCGCTTCGGGGAATGCCGACACGGCGGTGCCGTTGGGCGTCGCCTGGTTGCCGGGGCCGGCGACCCAGCACACGATGGATTCGCCCGGGACGAGAGCCTCGTTACGGCCGCGTCGGTTGATGCGCTCCATCAGGCCCGTCGTCACGCCGTGCTTCTTGCCGATCGATTCGAGCGTGTCGCCGGCTTTCGCCGAGACGACCACGCGGCGGCGACCTTTGTCGTCCCAGTGCTGGAAGAACTCGTCGGTACCGGCGACCACGGTGTGGACGTCCGGCTCGCCGAGAACGACGACGCCCGTGAGGTCGGCATCGCGCGGCACGAAGAGTTGGACGGTCATGCCCTCGACCAGACGTGCCTGCGGATCGACGCCATTCCAGCGACGCACTTCGTCGGGCGTCGTCTTGAACGTGGAACAGATCTCGCGCAGCGAGTCGCCGACCTGGACGCGATAGAACACGCGACGGCGATCGGGGTAGACGAACATGTCCTGCGGAACGACGACCATCGGCTTGCCGTTGAAGGCCGACTTGTCCTTCGACGCAGTGTCCTTGCGTTCCTCGGCGACAACGCCGTCGCCCTTCGGCACGAGGAGCACCGTGCCACCGCGGACGACTTCGCCCTGACCAATCGCGTTGAGCTCGACGAGCTTCGAGACCGCCACGTGACGAGCCTGCGCGATCTGCTCGAGCGACTCTCCGAAGCGGACCACGTAGCGCTCCGTGCCCGGCGCTTCACGCCGATTCTTGGCAAGGCTCTGCGTGCAGAGTGCACCCTTACCGGCGGGAACCTTCACGGGCCAGTCCGCCTGGGCAGGCGGCGTGCGCGACGCCCGGAGCTCGGGGTTGAGCTGCTCGATCTCCTTCGTGGTCACCCCGCAAGCCGTGGCCACGGTAGCGAGAGCAACCCCCGGCCCGACGGGCACGTCTTCACCTTCGAGCGGGGCTTCGATCTGGAGCTCGCGATAGCCGAACGTGGCGAGGTTGCGAGCGACGATCGACGCCGCGATGATCTTCGGAACGTAGAGCGTGGTCTCCCAAGGCAGCGAGCCTTCGAGCTTGGAGAGCGCCCAGAAGTCGTTCGTGTTGTACTTGCGCACCGCCGAGAGCACACCGCCGTAGCCCATGTTGTAAGCGGCCATGGCGAGATCCCAGCTGCCGAAGCGCCGATGGAGATCGGCGAGGAAATCGGAGGCCGCCTCGGTGGCCGAGACGAGGCTCATGCGCTGATCGGCCCAGCGATCCTGATTGAGCCCGTAGATCTTCCCTGTCTCGGGCATGAACTGCCAGAGGCCCACGGCGCCGACGGGTGATCGCGCCGCCGGATCGAAACCGCTCTCGATCATCGAGAGCCACACGAGATCTTCGGGCAGCCCCTTGCGACGAAGAACCTTCTTCATCGCATCGCGGTAGCGCCCCGAACGGCGCATCCAGATCGTCAGCGTGGTGCGCCCACGCGGATCGTCCTTGAAGAACTCGAGGTAGCGAACGACGCGCGCGTCCCATCGAACGGGCAGGTCGGGCATGTCGAGCTTCGAGAGCCACGCGAGATCGCGCCCGCCTTCGGCGAGGGCCGGTGCGCTTGCCGGTGGCGTTGGAGGCAGCCCCGAAGCGTGGACGCGCGGACGGTCTTCGCTGCTGGCGACCGGAAACGGCAGCTCGTCGGGCCATGCCGTCACGGTGGAGCTCTGTGCCGGCGGAAAGAGCTCCCGCTCGGCGGCGTAGAGCGCGCGGAGCTCCGGCGTGTCGGCACCGACGGCCGTATCGTCGAACGTCGGGCCGCCCGCGACCGAGCGACGAACGGTCGTCTCCGGCGGCCGCGTGGCCTTCGTCGAGGACGACGACGAGGAATTCGACGACGCGTTCGTCTTCGAGCCCTTGTTCGATCCCGCGGCCGCCTTCCCGTTCGAGGGGCGTGCGGCCGGCGCCGGGGGAGCCGCGTGGGCGCTGGGAGCGAACGTCCCCGATACGAACGCGAGCCCGAGGACGGACGCGAGGCCGAGGACGGACGCGAGGCAGGACGTGCGGGAAGAGCGGAGAGGCCTCTTCATGAGCACGAGCATGCGCACTTCATGAAGGA
Organism: Labilithrix luteola; assembly: GCF_001263205.1. GTDB lineage: Bacteria > Myxococcota_A > Polyangia > Polyangiales > Polyangiaceae > Labilithrix > Labilithrix luteola. Next base: position 6,314,626 of record NZ_CP012333.1, on the reverse strand, counting down.
GGCGTCAAATTCGGTGCACCTCGCCGCGCCAGACGCCGGGTCAGTGCCGGCCGACCCAGATGGTTTTCGTGGGGTTCGACTGGGCGTTCGTGGGCGCGTGCGCCCCGGGGCTGTCGACGAATTCGATGCCATCGGCCGGTTTTTCGCACGTGGTGCAGGCCGTTGCGGCGGCTGTGTTCGTGGGCTTCGTGGGCGTGCGCGCCTCGGCGGGGGCCGCGGACGGGTTGCCGCCGAGATCAGCGTCCTCACCGGCTTCGGGAACGGGCGGGAGCTGCGCGACGTCGAAGCCGACGGGCACGTGGTAGATCTCGGTGGTCGGCGGGTAGAGGTCGGTGGCCTCTTCCTTCTTCGTCGTGCCGTTCGGGTAACGAAGGATGCGCGACCGCTTGATGCGAAAGCCCTTGATGCCGTGCTGCTTGACCAGCACCTTCTTGCCCGAGAGGCTCGCCTCCTCGACGACCTTCCGCTTGTAGGGAATCGTCGAGACGAGCTCGCGGCCGAAACTGACCTCGACCGGCTTCATCTTGCCGAGAAGCTCGACGCGCAGCTTGCCGCCTTCGGTCTTGGCGTGGACGACGATGGGGAACGGATGCGGGTTACGCACCTTCAGGTCGACGGCCGGGAAGACGACGGTCGAATCGAGCCCCATCGGGATGTACGCGCTCGGACGCGAGTGCGGGAGGCGCTCGAGCACGTCGAGTCCGCCGAAGAAGACGGCCGCGTGGAAGGTCGAGGCCACCTGACAGGTGCCTCCGCCGATGCCCTCGACCATCTCGCCCTTGAAGATCTCCCAGCTCTTCTGGAAGCCGTTGGCCTCGCTGCGTTCGCCGATGACTTCGTTGAAGCTCACGAGCTCGCCCGGCGAGATGACGAGGCCATCGAGCTTCTGCGCGGCGTTGTCGATGTTCTTTCCGCGCCGCTGCTGCTCGCCACCGCGCGAAAAGTGCGTCTCGTACTCGGCGACGACCGTGCTGATGTCGAGGCTCTTGAGGAACGCGGAGGACACACGGGGCGCGAACGTGCCCAGGGGAAGCTCGAACCGTGCAGCGCTCTCACCGCCGGCCGGCGTACGAACCGACGCCTCGAGGCGTGCGAGTGTCGCGTCGACGTCGATGTAGTGACCTTCCTTCTCGGGAATGGTCGCGTGCTTCTCGAGGTCGAGGCGCGCCGAAACCGGCTGCGTGTCCTCGGTCTCTTTGAGCTTCTCGAGGACGGGCACGGCCACGGCGCGGTCGATCGCCGTCAAGAGCGGCACGTCGATGCCCCCTTCGCGAGCGGTCTTGGCCGCCTCGGCGCGCGAGAGCAGATCGCCCGTCTTGCCGATGCGCTCTGCAACGGCGACGGTCTGGTCGACATCGACCTTCAACCCGAGGTCCCCGAGGGTGGCTTCGAGCACCGGCTTCTCGGCCCCGGGCATGGCAAGCTGGACCTTACGAGCCAGCAAGGTTCGAGCTCGGCCTTCGACGAGCGCACGAACCTCAGCGTCCGACGCCTGGTCGGCCACGCGTTCGCCATCGATCGAGAGCCCAGGCAGAACGGCCGAGTTTGGCAGGTACCGCACGCGCCCGTAAACGCCTGCCCCCGCGACGGACGCGAGAATGGCCGCGGCGATCCCCAAGCGCAGGCCCCAACGCTTGCGCGGGCGAGCAGGGGGCGGCATCAGCGATCGAGGCGGAACCACGGCGTCTTTACGCACATGTGGGCGGCCTCGGTCATCGGGATCCGGAAAGTGCATGATTGGAAAACGCTCGAGTAGGGAACCATCATCCGTGTCGTGCTCGCCAGGCATCCAGGCATCCGGTCGGCCGTCTCTCGTCGGTCACCGTACGTGAGCACGCGTAGTTTAGCCGCGAGCGCGGGAGAAGGAGAAGCGCTGGGCGTGTATCATCGGAATCGCCACCCCCTCGTCGCGCGTACGGCCATCCAGTGAAGACCTGCACGAAGTGCAAAATGCGCTATCCGAACGAAGCGACGTTTTGCTTCGTGGACGGACTCGAGCTCGCCGATCTGCCTGATCCGCGCATCGGTACGTTGCTCGCCGGGCGGTACGTCCTCGAGGAAGTCATCGGCGAAGGCGGCATGGCGACGGTGTATCGCGCGCGCCAGAAGCTCGTCGACCGATTCGTCGCCGTGAAGATCATGAACCCGATGCTCGCGACCGACCCCGTCGTTCGCGAACGGTTCCGCCGCGAGGCACGCAGTGCGCAGATGCTCGCGCACCCGAACATCATCGAGATCTTCGACCAGGGCGACACGGAAGACGGCACGTGCTTCCTCGTCATGGAGCTTCTGCAGGGCAGCTCGCTAGGGGCCCTCATCGAGCGCGGCCCGCTCGAGATCAATCGCGCGCTCCACCTGATGATCCAGATCGCGCGCGGACTTGCCCGAGCGCACGATCTCGAGGTCATCCACCGAGACATCAAGCCGGAGAACATCTTCCTCTGCCGGCGCGACAACGGCTCCGATCTCGTGAAGCTCCTCGATTTCGGTATCGCGAAGAGCCGCCACGACTCACGCCTCACCGGACAGGGCGAGCTCTTCGGAACGCCCCAATACATGGCGCCCGAACGAATCATGGGCGCCGACACGAGCGGTTCGAGCGATCTCTATGCGCTCGGCGTCGTGTTCTTCGAGATGCTCACCGGCGGCCTGCCGTTCGACGCGAACGACATCACCGCGTTCTTCGCGATGCACATCAACGAGCCGCCGCCGTCGCTTCGCTCGCGCAATCCGCGCGTACCGCAAGCGCTCGACGAGCTCGTGGTGAAGATGCTCGCCAAGGAGCCGAAGGATCGCCCGGTCGATGCGCACCGCATCCACCAAGATCTCCAAGCCATCCTCCACGAGCGAGAGGCCCCTGCCCCGCCCGATGCAAGCGACGAGCCGCTCAGTGTTCCCGCCCCGATCACGCTCGGCGAGGGTCCCGGTGATCCTTGGGCGCGCCGCATCTTCGTGCTCGAGCAGATGCTCGCGCGCGCCTTCGGTCGCAAAGATCTCGCACCGGGCAACCTCACGTCGCTTCTCGATGAGGTGAACGAGCTCACACGGCGCGTGGTCACGCTCCGCAACGAAGGATTCGAAGCGCAGAACGCGCTCGAACAGATCGACCTTCGCGGCCGCGAAAAACGCGCGCAGCTCGGCTTCGCGGTGCACCAGCTCGGCGTCGACGTCTCCCGGGCGAAAGAAGAACTGCGCGACTCGACCGAGGCGCTGGCGCGCGCCGAAGAGGCCACCCAAGCATCTCGCGCGCGCTTCCTCGAAGCGCACAAGGAAGTCCTGTATTGGGAAGGCCGCTCGGCGTTCGTCGAACCGTGGTCCGATCTCGCGCGGGCCTACAGTGCGGCGGCGGATGCCGTCGAAGAGTGGCGCCTGCTCCGCGCCGAAGAGCGGCGCGCGCAAGAAGGCATCGAGAACGCCAACCGCAACGTCAGCGATCTCGATTTCCAGATCCGAGAGCTACGCTCGGCCCTCTCCGCTCACGAACGCGACCTCGACGAAGAGCGTGCCAAGTGTCGTAGCCGCATCGAGAGCCACGGCAAGGAAGCCGATCTCCTCGAGACCCAGCTCTACGAGCTCACCACCCGTTTTTGCAGCCCACTCCGCACGCGACCCGAGCTCCAGGGGCTCTTCAAGGAGCTCGAGATGGCCGCGGCGGCCGCCTAGCAACGACCTTCAGTCCCAGAGGGCCGCGCGGAGCACGGTCGAGCGGCGCTCGTCCGCCTCGGGATCGAGCTCGAAGACGGCAATCTCCGGACACGTGCGCCCTGCGCGGAAGCCGTGCATCGAATGCCCGATACCGGCGTTCACGTAGAGCTCGGTGGTCTCGCTCACGCGGTAGAAGCCTTGGAGATAACGGTGCCCCGTGAGCTTCGCGAGCATGGCGGTCACGCGCGGAACGTCGATCTGTCCGGCGTGGGTGTGGCCCGAGAGAACGAGCGGCGCGCGCATCGGGGCGATCTCCTCCGCCGTGTTCGGATAGTGCGTGAGTACGAGCGCTCGCTCCGGATCACGGACATTCGCGAAAGCGCGAACGACGTCGGCATGACGCGAGCGTCCGTCGTCCACACCAACGATGGTGAGCGCACCATGGCGACCTTCCACGACGGTCGACTCGTTGCGAAGTACCCGCGCGCCGCCCGACTCGAGTGCAGACTGCACCCGATCGGCGTTCGCCCAGTGATCGTGGTTGCCGAGCACGGCCACGCACGGCGCAGGCAACGAGCGCACGAGCTCGGTCATGCGGTGCACGTGGAAAACCGACGCGTTGACGTAGTCCCCCGTGAGCGCAACGAGATCGCAGTCGAGCGTCCGCACCACATCCGCCACGCGCGACAGCACGCGACGAGGCGTGGTCGGTCCGACGTGGATGTCCGTGAGCTGAACGACCCGCGCGGATCGCTCTCCACGCCAGGGAATGCGATGCCACGTGACCGCGATCCCATCGCGCCGACCAGCTGCAATCCTCGAATACGCAAGGGTGGTACCGACAGCAGCTGCGAGCGCGAGCGGAACGATTGGCATGACTTTCACGTAGCGACGGGCATGCCCGCTCGCCAGCGCTCGGCCGCCGATTCACACGCGTTTCACACCGTCCGGCTTCACGTCGCCACGGCGCAAATCAGAATTGTGCTTTTCCGACGAGGAGTTCACCGGGCGAGAAGCCAGGGAACGTGTCGGTGACGACCTGACCGTTCATGCCGGTCAGACGAATGGTGAACTCGCCCGGCCCGAAGCCGCTGTCGTCGTTGAGCGTTCCGTCCGTCTCGCGACGAAGCTCGCGGAAGTCGTGACGGCTGCTCTTCACTTCGACCTTGCTGATCGGAATGCGCGGATTGCGAACCCAGAAACTCGACCAGTCGACGTGCGCGCCGGTCTGGAACTGATAGCGAAGCGTGCCCGACTCCGCGCACGACACGAGCTGCCAGGTCATGAGCCTCGGCTCTTCGCCGCTGAAGAGCGCGTCATAGGCCTCGGGGCTGAGATCGATGTCTTCCTTGTGGTTCGTCACGCCTGTCGTCACCACGCGCGCGACGAGCGACTTTCCCTTCTTCGTCGTGATCTGAATGCACGCATCACAGAGCTGCCCGTTGCCGTTGAACGTCAGCTCGAGGCCCGCCAGGTAGTTGCCGTAGATCGGCGGGATCGATGAGTCGTACGGCGAACACGAGTTGTGCCACTGCGTCTCCGCCCAATCGACGGGGCCGAGGTTGTAGATGCCGTCGTGCGCATCACCGTAGAGCTTCCCATCGCTCGACACGCCGGTCGTCGTCGACGTTCCTGCTGGCGACGAGCCGGGCGAACCGTCCGACGAGGAGCATGCTGCGATCGACGAGAGGACAACCAAGGCACATGCGAAGCCGAAGAGGCGCATGCTCGCGATGGTAGAGCATCGAGCACGAGCATCGATAGAGCACGAACGTACCTTCGTCACCTTCCTTCCTTGCGCCTTCCTTGCGCCTTCCTCGCGCCGCTATCGCCGACGCAGAGCTCATGCGCGATGACGTCGGCTCGTTCGTGCAGCCATGCGTTCGAAACGTTATGGTCGCATCGTGGCCTCGGAAGCGCGCAAGACGACGGCGTTCGCGAACATGGGCCGCGCGCTCCGTTCGCGGAACTATCGTCTGTTCTTCATGGGCCAGGGCCTGTCGCTCATCGGCACGTGGATCACACGCGTGGCAACGAGTTGGCTCGTCTACCGGCTCACCGGCTCGGCGCTGCTGCTCGGCACGGTGAGCTTCGCCGGACAGATCCCGACGTTCCTGCTCGCGCCGTTCGCCGGCGTCGTCGTCGACCGGACCAATCGCCACCGTGTGCTCGTCGTCACGCAAGTGCTGGCGATGATCCAGTCGGCGCTCCTCGCGTTCTTCGCGCTCACGCACCTCATCACCGTCTGGCACATCCTCGTTTTGCAGGTGTTCCAGGGACTCATCAACGCGTTCGATACGCCCGGGCGACAGGCGTTCGTCGTCGAGATGGTCGAATCGCGCGAAGATCTCTCGAATGCCATCGCGCTCAATGCGTCGATGGTCAACGCCGCGCGTCTGCTCGGACCATCGATTGCGGGCGTGCTCATCGCGCTGGTGGGTGAAGGCTGGTGCTTCAGCCTCGACGCGCTCAGCTACGTCGCCGTCATCGCATCGCTCCTCGCCATGCGGCTTGCGCCCCGCGAGGCGCCGAAGAAGCACGCCAAGTTCGTCTCGGATCTCGGCGAGGGCTTCCGCTACGTCGCCGGGTCGGCGCCGATTCGCGCGCTGCTCGTCTTGCTCGCTGTCGTGAGCTTCAGCGGCATGCCCTACACGGTTCTCATGCCGATCTTCGCCAGCAAGGTCCTCGGCGGCGGCCCGCACACGCTCGGTCTCATGATGGGCGCCGTCGGCGTCGGCGCGATCGGCGGCGTTCTCTGGCTCGCGTCGCGTTCGAGCGTTCGTGGGCTCGGTCGCGTGATCGTCGCCGGCGGTTATACGTTCGGCCTCGGCCTCATCGCGTTCTCGTTGTCACGATCGCTGTGGCTCTCGGTTCCGCTGCTCGCTCTGTGCGGCGCCGGAATGATGCTCACGATGGCGTCGAGCAACACGCTGCTGCAGACGCTCTCCGAGGAGAACATGCGCGGCCGCGTCATGAGCTTCTACACGATGGCGTTCTTCGGCATGGTGCCCTTCGGAAGCCTCGCGGCGGGCGCCATCAGCGATCGCTTCGGGGCGCCCACCGCCGTGCGGGTCGGGGGCGTGGTCACGCTCGCAGTCGTGACGCTGTTTTTCCGTAACTTGCCGGCGCTCCGCAAAGAGGTCAGGCCGATCTACGTGCGCCTCGGCATCCTTCCCCAGCCCGAAAACGAGACGACGGCTTACGGCAAATAGGGCTCGAAGAGCGGCGCGCCGGTGCGCGTGACGGCGTCGTCGACCTTCACTGCCCAGTGGTAGCCGATCCACGGATCGTTCATCACCGAAGGCCCCCACATGCAGATCCCACGAACGTCTCGGAGGCCATTCGCGATATCGAGAACGTTGGCCACGCCATTCATGCTTTCGTGTGCGCGGCAGTCTGCGATGAGCTCGCCCAACTGCTCGCGCCGCACCCATGCGCCGTCGTCGAACGTGCGAAGCAAACGCAGGGCAACGCCCTCCGTGCGCCCGAGCGCGATGCGCTGAGGTTCGGAGAAGGGCGCGTAACCGAACTTGCGAACGACGCCGTCGGCTCCGATCACGTGCACGCGCCGATGATCGAGGGGCGCCGAGTCATCGAAGACGAAGCGCATGACCAAGTGACCGCGCTCGTGCCTCTCGAGGTACGCGCGCATCGGCCGCGCGAGGCGACGGACTTCGTCGAATGTCTTGCGAGCCCAAAGCGGGAACACACCTCAACAAGAGCTGCGCATCCGTTCAGCGTCAAGCGTCGCCGGCGAGCGCGGCCGCACGCCCCGCGCGACACTCACCCGCACGAGAACCGACCGACAGTGAGCTCTCGGCCCCCTCAAGAACTGACCGACAGTGAGCCCCCGAGCCTCTCAAGAACTGACCGCCAGTGAGCTCTCGGCTCCGAGCCTCGAGATGAGAGCTGTGTGATCCCCGAGAGATCCGCAGAACTGACTGACAGTGAGTTCTTCGGTCAGCGGAATCGACCGACAGTGAGGTCTGGACGACGGCCGGGGCGTCGAGGGCTGGGCACCGTGGATTGGTCAGCGCTCGCCTGCGATCGAGCTCACCACGTTCGTGTCCGCAGGGCTCGGCCCGGAAGCCTGCATGCGGTTCGCGTTCGTCGAGCTCAGATAGCCGGAGACCGCCATGACCAGACCGATCGCCATCGCGGCGAAGCGCAGCCGAAGTGCGTCGCGTCGTTTCGTTTCGACGCACTCGAGGAAGCCTTCGACCCGAACGGACGGAGGCATGTCGATGCTCACGTCGTAGACATTCGCGTTGGGGCAGGTCGCTGCGCTCATCTTGGTCGAGGCTCTTTGCACCCCCCGTGCCGAGACGGCCATCGCGCGACGCTCCGCGAGAACATCGAGAAAATAGGCACTCACGTCGAAGATGGAAGGCCCAAGGGCGTGTCCGCCAGCGGACTCGGCTGTCGGAACTCGAAACAGCCTGTTCGTTCCCGACACGGTCGGCCGACCGATGTTCGCCCTTTGCGGTATGGGAAGGGCATGCCGCTGCCCACACTCTCGCCTGCCGAGTACGCGCTCCTTCGCGAGGTCCGACTCTCGGACGAAGACCACGGCGGCCTCGATTCGGCGGAGCTTGCGACCGACGAATACGACGCGATGGATCGCTTGTGCTCACTCGGTCTCGTGGAGGCGACCGGCGAATACGGCGAGGCACCCGACGGCGAAGAGGACGAACGCGACGCTGGCGCGACGGCCATCGTCTACCGAATCACCGGGGCCGGCGTGCTCGCCCTCGCCGACGCACCGCCCCCCGAGCGGAGCTGAACGCGGTCACTCGCCGACGTCGAACTCGACGGGCAGCTCGGCGAAGCGGCGGCGCATGACCTCGATGGCCGCTGCGCTCTTGTCGACCAGCAAGAAGTTTCGCCCGGTCTCGAGAGCCGCCGCCCCCGTCGTGCCGCTGCCCGCGAAGAAGTCGAGGACCAGCCCGTCCTTCGGACACGACGCGCGGACGATGCGACGGAGAATGCCGAGCGGCTTCTGCGTTGGGTAACCGAGCTTCTCCTTGCCGGTCGGGCTCACGATGGTGTGCCACCACGTATCGGTGGGAAGCTTGCCGCGCGCTGCCTTCTCGGGCCCCACGAGCCCGGGCGCCATGTACGGGATGCGGTCGACCTCGCTCAGGTCGAAGTGGTACTTCGCCGGATTCTTCGCGTAGAAAAGGATGTTGTCGTGCTTGGCCGGCCAACGCTTCTTCGAGCGCGCGCCGTAGTCGTAGGCCCAGATGATCTCGTTGAGGAAGGCCTCTCGCCCGAAGATGCGGTCGAGCAGCACCTTGCAGTAATGGACCTCGCGATAGTCGATGTGGAAGTAGAAGCTGCCCGTCGGCTTGAGGACGCGATGCGCCTCGCGCAGGCGCGGCTCGAGAAACGCGAGGTAGTCCTCGAAGCGATCCGCAAAGCCAGGGTCGCGAGCGACGCGCTCCGTCCGATACCGCTTACCCATGAAGCCGGTGCGGTCGCCGCCTTCTTCGTCGCGGATGGTCCGCAGGCGTTCGCGACGCTGCACGCGGCCCGTGTTGAACGGGGGGTCGACGTAGACGAGATCCACCGAGGCGTCCGCGATGCGCGGTAGGACCTCGAGACAGTCTCCGTGGATGACCCGGTTTGTCACGACGGTCTGCATCCTTTACAACAGCTCGCGATGACGGTCTCTGGTTCTCTTCCCTCTGCACGTATCGAAGCCGCCCTTGCCCTGCTCGGCTCCGTCCCAACGCTTGCGACGGCCGGCGCGCGGCGACCGGTCCACGTGCTGTACGGCGGCGCCCACCTTTACAAGGCCGACGCGGCCGCAAAGCTCGGCAAACTCGCGGCGAACGCGATGGCCACGTGGGGAAAGGACGACGACGCTTTCGGAGCGCTCGTCGGGGCCGGCAAGGAGGGTTCCATCGTCGCCGCGAGAGTCCGCGAGAAGCTCGCCAACGCACCACTCGAAGCGATGTGCATCGACTTCGAAGACGGCTACGGGCCGCGCCCCGACGCCGAGGAAGACGCCGACGCCGAACGCGCCGCGACCGAGCTCGCGAAGGCATCGCAAGCGCCCGGGCCCGTCGTCGGCATGCGTATCAAGGCGCTTTCGACCGCGACGGCACGACGTGCGATCCGAACCCTCGACCTCTTCGTGACGACGCTCGCCAAAGCATCGTCGGCAGCACTGCCTTTGGGCTTCACGGTAACCCTCCCCAAGGTGGAGGCACCGAACGAAGTCGCGGCGCTCGCCTCGCTGCTCGACGATCTCGAGCGCGAAAACGGCCTCGCGCCCAAGACGATCGGCATCGAGCTCATGGTCGAGTCGCCGAAGTCGCTCGTCGCCAAGGACGGCAGCGTGGCCTTGCCTGCCCTCGTGACGGCGGCCAACGGTCGTTGCGTGGCTGCGCACCTCGGCGCCTACGATCTCACGGCGAGCCTCGGCGTGAGCGCCACCGAGCAGCGGCTCGACCATCCCGCGTGCGACGCCGCACGCATGTTGATGCAGCTCTCGCTCGGCGACGGCCCGGTCGCGGTCGTCGACGGCGCCACGACCATTCTTCCTCTTCCGCGCCACAAGGCAGCGGCGGGCCAGTCGCTCGATCCTCGACAAGCGGCCGAGAACGAGAGCGACGTCCACGGCGCTTGGCGCCTCCACGCGCGCCACGTCCGGAGCGCGCTCGCGATGGGCATCTATCAAGGTTGGGATCTGCATCCCGCGCAGCTGCCCGCGCGCTACGGCGCGCTCTACGCCTTCTTCCTCGGCGAGCGAAACGCGATGTCCGCGCGCCTTCGCACGTTCGTCGACCGCGCGACCAAGGCCACGCGTTCGGGTCAGGTTTTCGACGACGCGGCGACGGGCCAGGGCCTGCTCAACTTCTTCCTGCGCGGCGTTGCGTGCGGAGCGCTCGACGAGAACGACGTGCAGCCCACGGGGCTTTCGCTGGACGAGCTTCGCTCGCGATCGTTCGCAGCGATCGTCGAGGCGCGTTCGACCTGAACGCGTGCGTCCGAATGGTCGCGCTCTCGCGCATGCGTGGCCATGGGACGACGCAAAGCGCTAGCATCGCAGGCGATGGTTCTTCGAAGCGTCTTCTTCTCTTGCGTGACGATGCTCTTGGCGTGCGGGCCGTCCGACCACGCGCGAAGCGGTCACGGCGGCAAGAGTCCGAGCTCGAAGAACGCCAAGGGTGACGGCGAGGTGGTCGAGGAGAAGGTCACCTACGAGCGCATGCCGGACGGTTCGGTCAAGAAGACGACCACACGAACGACACGCCGCACGGTCGAAGCGCCGCCACCTCCTGCCCGCCCCGCCGATCCGTGGCCGAGCGACAAGCGCGCCCGCTACAACGTCGAGCGCATCAACGCCTACCGCGCGCAGAAAGGTCTCGAGCCAGTCCTTTACGACGCGAAGATCAGCAGCTTCGCCCGTGCCGGCTCCGAGCGCCTCTCGCGCGATCACGTTCCTCACGCGAACTTCGCGGCGAACGCTCAGGGCGCGCCCGGCTTCGGCTCACGCAGCGCGGAAAATCAGGGCGATCCGAACGGTGTGCCCGTGCTCGATCCCGATGCCACCACCAACGGCAAGAAGCAGATCGACATCATGCTCAAGCTGATGATGGACGAGGGCCCGGGCGGCGGACACTACGACAACATGATGAATCCGAAGTTCCGCCGCGTCGGCGTGGGGTTCGTCGACGTGGGCGGCCGCTTCTACATGACGAACGACTTCTCGGACTGAAGAGTCGTCGAACGGATCACTCCACGCGGAAGTCGAACGCGACGTTCGCCGTTTCGCGCGGCTTGATCTTCACCTTCTGCGTCAGGCGCCCGAACGATTCGTGCCACGCCTCGAGCTCGTACTCGCCCTCCGGCACGTTCACGAGACTGAACTCGCCCGCGCTGCCGGAGACCGCGAAGAACGGGTGCGAGACGACGCCGACGAACGCGCTCATCCACGGGTGCACGTCGCACTTCGCGCGCACCATGACCTCTTGCTTGTCGAAGGTCTTCGCGAGGCGCATGTCCTTCGTGGGCATCAGATCGTTGAAGGGTGCGTTCTTCTCCGCCACGGCGCGCACGTTGTGAAGCACGGCATCGCTGTTGAGGAACACGACCTTCTGGCCGACCTGCGCGCCAATGACGTGGGGGCTGTAGAGGCAGCCCTTCTGGTCCATCACGATCGGCGCGGAGGGAGCTTGCGCGCCCTTGTAGTTGTCGAGGCCGCTCTTCACCCAGACGAACGCGTTCTGGAGAAACCCGTTCTTCGCCAGAACGGCGTCCGAGTAGACCGGGCCCTTCGCATCGGTGGTGCAGGTGCCGAGATTCAGCTCCTTCGGCGGGGGCGGAGTGCCGTTCAAACGAACGGTGCCTTTGAGCGTGCCGACCACGCTCTCGTTGGCCACGTGGTCGGGGCCGCCCTGGCTCTTCGGCTCGCTCACGGTGAGCGGCCCGGTCGGAAGCGCATCCCCGCTGTCGGCCGAGGCCGACGACGCCGACGACGTCAGCGACGAGTGCGTGACCGTGAGCAAGATCGCGAGCGCACCGATGAGAATCGCCGGCGAGAGCTCCTTCTTCACGTTCTGGAGGTGACGGATGCCCGCGCCCACCACGACGAGCCCCGCGAGGATCGCCCAGTTGTATTTGTTCCCGTACGCGCCCGGGAAGTGGTTGCTCAGCATGATGAACACGACCGGATAGGTCATGTAATTGTTGTGCCGTGAGCGCGTCTTCGCCTGCTTGGCGAGCTTGGCGTCGGGCTTTCGCTTCTCGTTGACCGCCGTGACGAGGCCCTTCTGCGCGGGGATGATGTGCACCCAGACGTTCGTGGCCATCCACGTTCCCATCATCGCACCGGTCATCAAGAACGCCGCGCGCCCGCTGATCGTGTGCGAGAGGAAGTAGAGAACGCCGATGACGATCCCGTACGTGATCGCGGCGCCGACGTAGATGTTCTTCGTGAGCGGCGAGCGCCAGAGAATGTCGTAGACGAACCACGAGCCGACCAGCACACCGACGCAGAGCGCCGTGGCCGCAGCCGGTGAGATACTCGACACGTTGGGGTCGACGAGCGTCACGCCCCCGCCCTGGAAGAAGACGATGTCGAGGAGGAGCCAGCCGGTCAGAAGCGTGAAGCCGGCCTCCCACTTGAACCAATGGAGCTTCTCCGGCATCTGCGCGGGCGCAACGAGCGTCTTCTCGACGTCGTAGAAGCCGCCCGAGTGGACCATCCAGAGCTCGCCCTCGATGCCCTTCGCCTTCGTGCGCTCGTTCACCTCGATGCGGGCGTCGAGCCAGTTGAAGAAGAGGGAGCTGCCGATCCACATGATCGCGCTGATCACGTGCATCCAGCGGACGCAGAGATTGAGCCACTCGGTGACGGTCGCCGGAGACATTGCATCGACTATGCCTCGTGTGTCGATTGGATGTCTACTCAGCAGCAATTCACGCACGCTGGCGAGACGCGCGGTCGTGAGACGCGCAAGCGACACGGCTCCAAGACAAGCATCGCCTGCGTCTCAAGTTCGTATTCGCAGCGCGGCTTTGGGATGGGGGGCGCCGACGGATTCAGGGCACTCGCGAGGGGAGGATGCCGAGCCCCAGCGAGAGCCCAGCGTACGGGCCGGCCAGGTTGAGCACGCTCCGATCGCTCGCGTCATTCGCGTGGAGATCCAGCGCTGGCCCGGCGAACCCGAGGTCGAGCGCCACGACGACGCCTGCCGAGCGGACGATCCGCGTGAAGGCCTGCAGCTCCCACGTTGCCGCGAACGTCGGGGTCGACGAGGTCGATGCGCCGACTCCCTCCCCGCGGCCCCACATCCAACCGAGCTCGAGACGCGGTCCGGTTCCGACCAGGACGCGGTCGCTACGTACGAAATCGAACGTGGTCGAAACGCCTGCCCCGACCATGTCGACTGCCACAGAACCGAGAACGTCGTCGGCGGAGGCTCGCCCGTAGTAGCCGAAGGCCCCGGCACGCCACGAGGGCGAGAGCGAGAGACCGCCTTCCACGCGCGGCGTGAAAACGGTCGCTCCGCCCGAGAACATGGTCCGGAGGCCGATCTGCGCGAGGACGTAAGGCGCTCGGACGGGCCTTGACGATTCCGGACGTGCCGCATCACGTGGCGGCGGAGACGGAGGCGGTGATGGAGCAAGAGGCGGAGGCGGCGGAGGCTCGCCTGCGCTCCGTGCGAGCTCGCCGACCGAAAGCGCGATGATGCGCTCGACGTCGGTGACTCCGCTCAGATCGACGACCGCATGTCGTTCGGCGCTCAGCGCTTCGTCTCGAACGACGAGCTCGGCACTCGTAGCGTCGTCGGCGATCGTCACCACGACGTCGATCGACGTTCCCTGCTCGCCGAGCTCCAGCGCGACCAGAGCATCGAGCTTTCGGGCGTCGACCTTGGAGCCCGTATCGTGAACTTCGACCTGTGCGGACGCGACATCGTCAGCCGAAACGAGGAGGAGTCCACCGAGGCACGCGAGCGTCCATCGCATGCGACGTTGACGCTTCAACGAGCTGCCCACGCCCTCACGCGCTCGAGATGTCGTCCCTGAGGAAACGACTCTCGATATCGAATGGCGGCAGCCTTCGCATCGTCCTTGCGCGCAGCGCGCGCATAGCACTCGACGACGCGCGAGCTTGCATCTTCTTGGAGCGCTCCCGGCAGGCCAAGCTTCGTGGCACGGTCGAACCAGTCGCCCGCCGTCGACGGATCGTCGAGGTCGTCCGCGTGGATCTTTCCGAGGGTGAACGCGGCGAGCGCGGCCTGCGGATCGCGCTGCGCGACGAGCTTCCCGAGAATCTCGACGGCCTCGCGCGGACGCCCGGCGTGCCTCGCCTCGTCGGCACTTGCCATGGGATCGACGACCGGCGCGGACGCGGCTGCGACTGCCGTACTCGAGGGTGCGGCCTTCACCGCAGCGGTCGCGACCGCCCCACTCGGCGTGGAGGCGGGAGCCGACGGACGCGCGCTCGCCGGCGGCGTCGGCAGTTCGTCGGAGGTGACCACACCATCGGGCGCCCTCGTACCGGCCTCCTCGACGGGCACCGAAGGCTCGAGGGATGCGGACGCCGTGGGAGCATGCACGTCCACCGATTGCCCGGCGACCAAGATGACCGAACCGCCCGCGAGACGCGGGTTCTCGACGAGCACCTTCCCACGCTCGACGACGACGTGCACGTCGTCCGATGCGTCGCGAACGACGGAGAAGCGCGTTCCTAGCACGCGCACGGTCACATCGCCGGCGTCGACGACCCACATGCGCGGGCCCCCGGGCTTGATGTCGAACGTAGCGCCTCCGCGCTCGAGTCCGAGGACTACGCGATGGCCGTCCGTTCGCTTCGTCGAAACGCGCGCGCCTTCGTGGAGCTCGAGGCGTGAACCGTCGTCCAAGGGAAAGACGTTCGGCGCAATCGTCTCGAAGAGGGCTGGCATCGCTCCGCCACCTGCCATCGCCAGAGGCCCTGGCGCGGGTGGGTGCCCGAGGCTACGCAGGCCGAAAACGAGCAGCGCCACGAGAACGACGACCATTGGCGCGGCCACGCGCGCCCGCTTCAGCCGTCGCGCGCGCACTCGCTTTGGACCGATCGCGTTCCACGCGGCATCGATGGCCGCTTCGTCGACCTCGCTCGTCAGCTGATCGGCAAGGCGCGTCACCGGCGACCGCCTTCCTTCGCGGCTCCGAGATGACGGAGAACGACTGCATCAGCGCTGGCGATCCGACGCTTCGCCGTTGCCGGGGAGCAGCCACAGGCCGAGGCTACCTCGTCCACCGCGAGCCCTTCGACGTGACGGAGCAACCACGCGATGCGGTCGGCGTCGGTCGCCTTGCGGAGCGCCTCATCGAGCCATCGCAGCTCTGCACGGGCCTCGGCAGATGCCGACTCGACAGCCAAGGCGTCGAGCGAGACTTCATCGCGCTCTCGGTCGAGACCAAGGAGGCGCAAGAGGCGGCGTCGACGGAACCGACGATGGACGAGGCGCACCGTGATGCGATGAATCCACGTCCGAAACGCGCCTGGCTGGCGAAGCTCCGCGAGATCTTCGAACGCGGTCACGAAGGCGTCTTGCAGGACGTCCATCGCGTCGTCACTCGACGCAAGGAGACGCGTCGCCAGCCGGAGAACCGAGGGCGCATGGCGCCGATACAAAAGCTCTTCCGCGACGCGCTCGCCTTCGCGTGCACGAAGCACGAGCCGGGCATCGTCCTGCGATCCGGATGCGTCTTCTCCGGCGACCTTCAGCGCTCGCGTGCTGGGCGTGTTGGACGGATCCGCATCCGCCAGGGACCGAGAGAGCGTTCCCACCAGCCGCGCATCTAGCACATGGATCGCGGCCGAGCCATGGTTGGAGCTTGGGGCGTACGCCACGTCCGAGAGGGCCACGGCGCACGACGAATGGCTCAAGAAAAAATCCTGCTATCCGCCATGAGCCGTTCGCAAGATTCGAGGGCCCTGTCCGTCATGCGGTCGAAAGTATTCGCGTCTGGGATCATCACGGCTCTGCTTGTTGTCGGCAGCATGGGCCTTGGCTGTGCGAAGATCTCCACCGTCCTGGAGACGGCCGATGGCGGCGCCTCCAACGACGACGGCTCGGCTCCGAACGGGAACGGCGACGGCGGCGACGACGACGGAACCTATGTGGAGAACTGGCCCGAGCTGATTCCCTCAGGGAAGGTGGACCTCCTCTTCGTCATCGACAACTCGGCGTCGATGGGCGACAAGCAGTCCGTTCTCGCGAACTCCGCGGCCACGCTGATCGACGGGCTCGTGCGCCCGCCGTGCCTTTCGCCGAGTGGGATCCCTTCGGGCGCTCTCTCCGATCCGAGGCAGTCCAAAGCGAACCGCTACGGATGCCCGGCTGGTACGGCGCCCGCATTCATGCCTGTCAACG
Organism: Labilithrix luteola; assembly: GCF_001263205.1. Classification (GTDB taxonomy): domain Bacteria; phylum Myxococcota_A; class Polyangia; order Polyangiales; family Polyangiaceae; genus Labilithrix; species Labilithrix luteola. The sequence continues at coordinate 6,298,100 of NZ_CP012333.1, read as the reverse complement.
ACATGCATGTTGGCGCGATCTCCTCGTCGCTCGGAGGGTTCGGCGGCGACGTCTGCGCCTACGGTGACCGCACCAACGATCATGGAAGGCTCTTCACCAGCACCTCGGCGCCCGACACCGTGGCGATGAGGGAGTTCCAATTCTTCCCGTGGGCACTTCCCAGCGCAACCGTCGAGACGTTGACGCGGCTGCAGAATGCTTCAGTGTCACCGATCACCGACGCCAACATCCTGAAGCAAGATGTCCAAGCGCTCGTGAACGACATGGACCAGACGGGCTGCGGACTCGAGGCCCAACTAGAATCCCTCTACCACTTCCTCTCGGCTCCCGATCCGTGGGTCAACGTCAAAACGACGAATGGCCTCGCCGACTACGGAACGGCCGTCGACACGGATCTCCTCAAGCAGCGAAAGAACTTTCTTCGTCCAGACTCGTTCCTCGCCATCGTGATGCTCACGGACGAAGACGATTCTTCCCCCGACCCCCGATCGATCGGCGGCCAAGGTTGGGCGTTCTCGAACACGAGTTTCCCTGGCTCCATCGTCGCGCGCCCGACGGGCCTCGGTACGACGGCACCGCGCGCGACGAGCGCGTGTGCGACCGATCCAGTGAGCGGCGCCTGCACCTCGTGTGGCTTCGTCAACTCGTGCATCACGGGTGATCCTGCCTGCGAGGCAATCAAGGCCGACCCGTCCTGCCACATCAACGGCGGCTATTACGGTCCTACCGAGGATTCGCTCAATGTCCGTTACCACCACATGAAGCAACGCTTCGGCGTCGATCCTCAGTATCCCATCAACCGCTACGTCGATGCGCTCACCCACTCGCGGGTGCCGGCGCGCAGCAACGAACATACGACCGACGGCGACGGTAGAGTCGAGCCTTATGACGGGATTCCGCGCTGCCGCAACCCGATCTTCGCTGGAAGTCTCCCCGACCCGGGCGGAGACTATTGCAAGCTGCCGGCTGGACCGAGGAGACCGGAACAGGTCGCACTGCTCGTGATTGGTGGCGTGCCGAACCAACTCCTCTACACGGACCTCGAGAACCCGGTCAGCTCACGCATCACGCCGACGGCATGGGCGCCCATCCTCGGCGCGAATCCGGACGGCTACAATTACGCGGGGATCGATCCACACATGGTGCAGTCGGTGGAGCCGCGTGCGGGTCTCCCGCTTCCGGGAAGCGCCGACAACAGCGATCCGATTCATGGCCGAGAGTGGAACACGGACAACGACGATCTCCAGTACGCCTGCACCTTCACGCTTCCATCTCCGAAGACGTGTACAGGCGGGGATCCGTCATGCGATTGCAACGGCCCCACCACCTCGCCGGTCTGCAGCGGTTCGGTGCAGACGAAGGGAAAGGCCTATCCGACGCCGCGTGAATTCCGCGTGGCCAAGGGCATGGGCGAGAGCGGCATCATCGGCTCGATCTGCCCGATCCAGCTCGACGATCCGAGCGCGGCGAACTACGGCTACAGGCCCTCGTTCGACGCGCTCCTCCGGCGCATCGTGCCCTTCCTCGAGCAGTGAGGCTCGCGCTCAGCTCCCGCGGTACGTCGAGTAGCCGTAGGCGCTGAGCAAGAGCGGCACGTGGTAGTGCGCGGCGGCGTCGCGAATCGTGAAGACGATGCTCGCCTCTGGATAGAACCCGGTGACGTTCTGCGCGGAGAAATAAGCCTCCGTGTCGAACGTCACCCGGTAGATGCCTTCGCTTAGCTTGCCCTCTGGAACGAGCTCTTTGATGCGCCCGTCGGCGTCGGTGGTGCCCGCGTTCACCCGAACGTAGGCGCCACCTTCCTTTTTCTCGAGGACGACGGGAACGCCCTCGGCGGGACGGCCACGGGTGATGTCGAGAACGTGCGTGGAGATCGATCGCATCGTGGTTCCTGGTTCGGCCTAACGACGAACGAGCTTGGCGAGACGGAGCTCGGTGATCTTCTGCTGCTCCTCGGCGGCGCGGCGGTGCTCGATCTCCGGCGTGTTGCTCATGCGCTCCTTGGCGATGGCGAGCATCTCCTCGGCGCTCTTGCCCGTGGCGCACACGATGTAGATGCGACCGAACTTCTTCTCGTAGGCCTCGTTGGCCGCGCGGAGCTCGTCGCGAACGACCTGACTCGCGGTGTCGACCTTCGACTGCTCCTTGCTGCTCCAGCTCTGAGCCGTCTTGCTCTGCGGCCCCTCAGCCTTCTTCTCGCCGATGCGCGGGTGAGCGCGGAAGGCCTCGTCGTGATCGCCGGTGGAGAGCGCGCTCCAGATCGAGGAGGCCTTCTCGGCGAGCGAGCTCAGAGTCGAGAAGACACCGGGATTCTTCGAGCGCTCCTCGCGCATCTTCGTCACCCACGCATTCGAACCGCAGCACGAGCGAAGCGCCGAATCGAGCTCCGGGTCGGGCATCGCACGGAGGTAGCGCATGCCGAAGGTTTCGCGGCCGGCGTCGGTTGCCACACCGTAGAGTCGAAGACGGCTCACGCCACCGTCCGGCCAGATGCGTAGGCGTACGTGTGTGGCGGGCGTGTGGACGGCGAACTCGTCTTCGAAGACGTGCGTGGTGTGGGGCTGGAGCTTCGTGCGATGGAGGAGCGGCGTCCATCCTTCGTCTTTGCTGCCGTCGGGATCGGGCGCGCCGGGCGGAACGTGGGCGACTTCGATCGCGCAGGTATCGGGCGCGTTGCCCTTGAAATGCGTGGTTTCGAGCACGGCGCGCTCGAGAACCCCCTCGGCGCCGAGGCGCACGACGACCCAATCCGGGCCTGGACGACGCGAGCGCTTCGTCTCCCAACCGTCGCCCATGTTCACGCCGCGGCCCGGCATGATCAGGTTGTGACGCGAGCCGAAGAACATGTCGTTGCAGGCGACGACGACCGCGCCGTGCTCGGCAGCGCCAAGGTCGACGAGCTGCGGGCGTTCGCTCTTTCCGAGCCAGCGAGCGTCGGGCATGACGTCGCCGTAGACGCGAAGTCGGGCAACGCCGCCATCGGGGTGGATGTGGAAGCGGAGATGCGTGAAGCGCTGGGCGCTCGCGATCATGAAGACGTTCTTCGAGTCCCCCTTCAGATCGACGCGCGGCAAGATCTCCGTCCAGACGATCTCTTCCGAGAGGAGCGTCGCCAGATCGGGATGGCCCTGGATGCTTGCGCCTTCGATCGAGCATGCCTGGGGGTAGTTGCCTTTGAAGAATGCCGTGTCGACGACGACGCCGCGCACGACACCGGGAAGCCCGAGCCGGATGATGCAGGAGTCGTGTTCGGGATGAGGGCCGGCGGACGCGAAGGCGTGGTCACGACGACGGCGCGATTCCCAGCCGTCCATCCACTTGCCGCGGTCGGTGTACTTGCCCTCGATGAAGATGGCTTCTTCGGGCTTGAGCAGGTTGTCTTTGCTCGCGAAGAAGTCATCCGAGGCCCACAGCACCGATCCGCCGAGGCGCTCGGCCGCGAGATCGACCAGCTGCGTCAGCTCTCCACTCGTCGTCGTGTTCGTCATGGCGAAACTAGCTTCTCCTCAACCAGCGGCCGGAAGGCGCTTGCCGGAAGCGCTCTTCGCCTTTGCCGCGTTCGTAGATGGTCTCTCCGCGAAGAATGGTGCGCTCCACCACGCCTCGAAGACTGCGACCTTGATACGGCGTGATCTTGTTCTTGTGCTCGAGCGAGGTCGCGTCGATCGAGTGCTGGCCGTCGGGGTCCCACAGGACGAGATCGGCATCGCAGCCGACGGCGATCGCTCCCTTGCGCCCCGTGAGGCCGGCGAGCCGGGCAGGAGCTGCGCTCATCCACGAGGCGAGATCGGTCACGGAGAACCCGCGCTCGCGCGCGCTCGTCCAGATGGCCGCGAGCCCGATCTGCAGAGACGAGATACCGCCCCACGCTTTCATGAAGTCACCCGAACCGCTGCATTTGAGCTCGACGGTCGACGGGGAGTGATCGGTGACGATCTGATCGACGAGGCCTTCGCGAAGCGCGTTCCAAAGCTTTTCGCGGTTGTCCTTCTCGCGGATGGGCGGCGCGCATTTGTAGGCCGTGCCGCCGTCGGGGATCTCTTCGGAAGCGAACGTGAGGTAGTGCGGGCACGTCTCGACCGTGAGCGGAACTCGGCCATCTCTCGCCTGGCGCACGGTGGACAGTGCATCGGAGGACGAAAGATGAACGATATGCGCCTGCGCTCCCGTCTCTTTCGCGAGACGAAGGACGAGATCGACCGCGGCGTCTTCCGCGCGACGAGGCCGTGAGCGCAGATACGTCTCGTATTTGCGGGGGTCGAGGCCCATCGCCGCCTTCTCCCCTTCGGACAAGGGCTCAGGCAGCTCGGCGTGGACGAAGAGAGGTGCACCGAGACGGGCGAGCTCGCGCATGCCCTCGCGGAGCTCGTCTTCCATGACGTGCGAGAATTCGGCGACACCGCTCTCGGCGAGGAAGCACTTGAATGCGAGGGCTCCTTCGCGGAAGAGCGCGGCGAGATCGCCGTGCGGCTTCGCGTTGCCAGGCACGAGACCGCCGCAAAGCGCGACGTCGACGCGCGCCTTGGCCTCGAGCGCGCGAACCTTGGCCTGCAGTCCCTCGAGTGTGGTCGTCGGGGGAATGCTGTTGAGGGGCATGTCGACGAGGGTGGTCACCCCGCCGGCCGCGGCCGCGCGCGTGGCCGTTTCGAAGCCTTCCCAGTCCGTGCGGCCGGGATCGTTGATGTGGACGTGCGTGTCGACGAGGCCAGGCATGAGGACGAGGTTGCCCGCCTCGATGATCTCCACGCCGCCCGTCTTCACGCCGACAGGCACGTCGTCGAAATCCGTGATCGCGGCGATCTTGCCTTTCGCGACATGCACGGCTGCGGACTTCTCGCCCGAAGGCATCACCACGCGCGCTCCGCGCACGACTCGATCGACGACCATGTGCGCGAAGTCTAGCGCGGCAGGAAAAAACACGGCACCATTGTCGTCGATGCCCGCACGTGGTCCCGAGCTCCATCCTGGCGACGTTCTGCCCGGGACGAAGTACCGGGTCGTCCAGCAACTCGGCGTGGGCGGAATGGGCGTCGTCTATCGCGTCGTCAAGCCGCCGGAGATCCATTGCGTGCTCAAGTTGATGAGCACGGACCTGAGCTCCCATCCGGAGTTCCGCGAGCGATTCTTCGACGAGGTCCGCGTTCTCGCGCAGCTCGATCACCCGAACATCGTCCGCGTCTTCGACTACGACACGCTCCAGGACGGCACGCCCTTCTACGTGATGGAGCTTCTGCACGGCCAGACCGTGCGCGACGTCCTCGGGGCTCTCGGTCGCGTGCCGCCGCGCGTGGCCTTCGAGATCGCGCGCCAGCTGCTCGAAGCGCTGCACTGCGCGCACACGAACCCGATCCAGGTCGTCCATCGCGACATCAAACCGGAGAACATCTTTCTCCATGCGCCGCGTCACGGTGAGCCCGTCGTGAAGCTCATCGACTTCGGCGTCGTGGCTCTCTCCGATCGCCAGCACGACGGCACCTTCGTCGGGACCTGGAGCTACGCGGCCCCGGAACAGATCCGTGGTTTGCGCGCGACCCCTGCAACCGATCTCTACGCCGTCGGGCTCGTGCTCTACGAGATGCTGTGCGGCTGCGGCCCCTTCGATCATCACGACACGGGGACGCGCATCGCCCAGGCCCACATGACGGAGACGCCGGCGCCGGTCTCGAAGTTCGCGCCATGGGTACCGCCGTCGGTCGTCGAGCTCATCGCATCGGCGCTCGCCAAGGATCCGCGCCAGCGCCCGCGCGACGCTTACGCCTTCGCCGAACGGCTCTACGAGCTCGAATGGGCGAACGACGGCAAGGATCCCAACGACCGCACGAGCGAAGGACCGCTCGCACGTGTGCTCAGCACGGTGGGCGGCGTGGCGCGCGCGTCCAATCGGGAACCGCCGAAAGTGCCGGTCGTCGGTGTGCCGGGAGAGGCTCGCTTCCATGGGGAGAACACGCTCCGAGGCGTGGGCCAAGATGGCACCTCCCCCGGCGAAGATGCGCTTCTCGACGGTCTCGTCGCACGCAACGAAACGGGTCTCGCGGACAAGCCACGCAGGTCGGCGCCGAAGCCGAACGTGCCGCTCGCCACGCCGCGACCGCCGCTCTCCAACGCGGCGACCCTCGACGCCCCCAAGACCGACGTTGGCTTGGGAGCACCCGCGAGTGCACTCGCAGCCAAACACGTCGACACGGACACGTTCGCATCGCAGGCATCGGACACGGCTCGTCGCGGTCGCAACTCCGAGCGAAACCCGGCACTCGTTCCTCTCGTGGTGACGGCCGCAGTCGTCTTCCTCGGCACGAGCGGTGTCGTCGTCCATCGCTGGCGCGCGGCGCATGCTCCGCCGGTCGAATCGGCGCTGATCGCTCCTCCTCCGATGACGGCCCCCGCACCTCCGCCGACGAACGTGCTCGTCGCCGAGCCCGCGACGTCCGCACCGTCTGCGCCGGCATCTGCCCCCACCGTGTCGGCCGCGCCAGTCGAGTCGACGACCAGGGTGGCTCCCAAGGCGGCCAACGGAGGCGCTCGATCGCAGGGCACATCGAGTGGAGCCGCGGGCGCGAAACCTGTCGCGACGAACTCAACGGTGACGACGACGCCGAGCCCCGCATCTCCACCGACTCCGAGCGCGAACAGCGCACCGTCGCCCGCACCTTCTCCGGGCGAAAAGCCGGGGAACAGCGACTTCATCAGGAAATTTTGACGCGCAAAACGATGCCGGGGCGCATTCGCTGGGGTACCCTTCTGGCCACGTCGCATGACGAAGGCAGTAGGCGATCCGACGGCTGAAAACGCGGCAGAAGCGGGTCACGACACACCCGATTCGCCGATGAGAACACGCGACGGCGTGACGCCCACGGACGTCTTTGCGGCCGCCCAGGCCCGTGACGCACGGCATCGTCAGGGGGCCGAAGCGCTCATCGCCGGCTTCGATCGCCCTGGCCGAAGCCCGCGCCGAGCCCGCGCCTCACGCGATTTCGTCGACTACTACGCGTCGAGCAAGAACTCCGAACCGTTCGTCCCGAGACGGAACACGGAGGACGAGATCAACTCGGCCGTCGAGCGCGTCGAGGGCCTCGCGCCACGCAAGGGCCTCCCTTCGTGGGCACCGCTCGTCATCGTGACGGTGACCGCGTGCATCCTGGTCGCGGGCGTCGCGTACATCGCAACGTCGGACGATCCGCCTCCCCGCACCTCGTCGAGCACGGCGAGCGCGGCCGTTTCGACGGCGGCGACGACACTCACGGCGGCCAGCGGTTCGGGCGCTTCGACGCGATCGGCGCGTCCGCCGGACGATATTCCTCCGCCGGCCACTCCGGACACGGTCATCCTCCCCGCCACCGCCGCCCCCGATCTCGACGCACCGGCGCTCCACAAGGTGACGCCCTCGGCCTCGATGTCTGGTCGGCCGAGAGCGCCCGAGCCGCCCCCCTCTCCACAGCCGGCACAAGGTTCGCATCCCGCCACGACGAACCCGACGCCCCCCGCGACCGCGGCGCCTCCTTCCAGCACGCCGCCACGCGACGATTTCATCCGCGCCCTCTGATCGAGTATCGAACCGACGGACCGACGATGCGACGACACGTCTTTCTTGCCACCTTCCTTCTAGCCTTCGGACTCCCGACGTTCGCCCACGCCGAGGACGCCGCCATGGCCGAGGCCCAAGCCCGCTTCTCGGAGGGCCTCGAGCTCGCCGACAAGTACAAGTACGAAGAGGCGAGGCTGAAGTTCCTCCAGGCCGCGTCGGTCTTGAAGGCCCCTTCGGTGCTCTTCAACCTCGCGCGCACCGAGCAAGCGACCGGCCACGACGTCGAAGCGATCGAGCACTACCGCCAGTTCATCGTCGGCAGCGCCAACGACACGCGCATCAACGACGCCATGCGCGAAAAGGCGAAGCAGAACATCACCGACCTGCTCCGCAAAGTCGGCCAAATCGACGTCGACGCGCCCATCGGGTCGAAACTCTCCCTCGACGGCAAGCCGCTCGACGAGACACCGAAGGAACCGCTCCCCGTCACCCCGGGCCGCCACGAAGTCAGCGCCACCTTCGAAGGCCGCGTCAAGTCGGTCACCGTCGACGCCCCCCTCGGCACGGTCGTGCCGGTAAAACTCGTCTTCGACAACACACCCACCACCGACCCCCCGCACACGGAGGGCTCGAAAACGTCATGGCCGACCGCGCGCATCGTCACCGTGAGCGCTCTCGCGGCCGGTGCAGTTGCCGGTGGCATCATGGCGGTCGTGTTCCAGGGCAAAGCCCAGGGCAACGTCGACGACGCGAGGGACCTCCTGCACGGCGCGAGCTGTGTCGGCGTCACGAGCGCGGCGTGTTCGACCGCACGCTCGTTGAAAGACGATCGCGATTCGAATCTCACCATTGCCACCGTGTCAGCGATTGCTGGCGGAGTGTTCGCTGCAGGCGCAATCGCCACGGTCTTCTTCTGGCCGAAGTCGTCGAAAGAGAAAGATTCCGCTCGGCTGGTGCCATCCGTTGCTCCTGGCTACGGCGGAGCGAGCTTCGTGGGACGGTTCTGAGGAAGGGTTGAGAGGATGCGTCGAGTTGTTCTTGGCTTGATCGCCGCGGCAGCGGTCGCAGGCATTCCCGCATGCACCGCCGGTGACGATTGCGATTTCGGCCTATGCGCTGGTGCCACCACCAGCGGTGGTGACGGCGGAGGTGACGGCAGCACGGTCGACCCACCCAAGGATTGTGACCCGAACGCTGATCCGAAAGACGCCCCCAATTGCGTCGTCGACGCCTACGGTGTGTTCGTCTCGCCGTCTGGGGATGACAGTCAAGCCGGTACAAGCAAGGCGCCCGTCAAGACGATCAGCAAGGCGCTCGACCTCGCGAATCACAACCGTCTTCCGCGTGTCTATGTCTGCGAGGGCACGTATACCGAAAACATCTCGACCTCGTATGTCGTGAGCATCTACGGCGGATTTGCCTGCACCGACTTCAGCAGCAACGGTTCCAAGGCGACCATCCGACCGCCGAAGGGAATCGCCGTCACGGTTCGTGACGTCCAGGCGCCGGGCATCACGCTCTCTGATCTGGACGCGCTCGGCGTTGCGGAGATGTCGACCCCCGGCGATCCGGCAATCGGCCTCCTCGTCGCCAATTCGACGCTAACCGTTAAGCGAAGCAACGTTGCGTCAGGTAACGGCGCACCTGGCCGCCCGGGCACTACTCACTCCAACTGGACCGGCGTCGCTGCCACGGGCGTAAACGCAAGCGGCGCAACGGGAGGCGCGGCACCAACATGCGACCCCTGCGGCGATGGCAAGACGCAATCGGGAGGCGGCGCGGGAGGGCCGAATTCTGGTCAGCCCGGCGATGGCACAGCCACGCCCGCAGTAGGAGAGTCGAATGCTGGTGCGAACAGCACATCAGCGTGCCTCCCTGGAACGGCAGGGGCCAACGGGCGCGGGGATGGGACTCCAGGCGCTGGAGCAACAACGTCTGGCTCGCTGACGGCGAATGGTTGGGAGAAGGGCGCGGAGGCTCAAAGGGGGGGAATTGGAAATCCAGGTCAGGGGGGTGGCGGTGGGGGCAGTAGGTCCTCCATCTCATCCGGAGGCGGCTCGGGAGGATGTGGCGGGTGCGGCGGCGGTGGGGGTACCGGCGGAGGAAACGGTGGACCAAGCTTTGCCCTCGCTTCCTTTGATAGCGATGTGACGCTTGTGGATTCGAAGCTCACGTCGGGAAACGGCGGTGACGGTGGTGACGGTGGCACCGGACAGAACGGCCAAGAAGGCGCAAACGGCGGGGCAGGCGCCTGCGCTGGTGGCTTTGGGGGCCATGGCGCAGGAGGCAGCGGCGGCGGCGGTGGCGCAGGAGGCCCGGCAGCGGCGATCGCCTACACGAAGGCGGGCCCCAAACGGACGTCAATGACACTCACATCAGGCCAGCCCGGCAAGGGCGGCAAAGCGGGACCGGCCGGTGCTGGCCTCGGAAACAAAGGCAGCGAAGGTGTCGTAGGCCCGATTGGTCAAGGGGGAGACTTGTTGCAGTTCTAGCGACGGCACTCTCCATCGCGCTCGTCAGAACTGGCACGGCATTCGAGAGATCGGCGATCGAACGTTCATCCGAGAGGGCGCGAGGCTGCGCTCCTGGATGGCCGATAAAGACTAGCGGCGTGTATCTCCGAGAAACTCGAGATCTTGGTTCGCCCCAGGCGCCGCGAGTTGTTCGGTTCCAATCGGATGGATTGGACGTGCGTCAGCCCCACCACCTGCGGAGCCGACACTTGCGAAGACCAGACCAAATGTCGAACGAAGTGGACCGAGTACTGCCAGTGTCTCCGCATGGCGCCGAGGCGCCATGCGGAACCGGGATTCGGCTGATCGCTTATGACAGCTTCTCTCTTCATAAGTACCGCACGGAGGAGCGGGGGCGTTCCGTTTGAAGAACGAGGCCGTGGCGTTGCCAACCGATGCGCGCGAGCCAGGTGCGCGGGCGGGCGACTGGGGATTCGAGGAGATTTCGGGCTGCGAGGGATTTGCGGAGATCGGCGAGCATGGGGCCGGCTCGCGGGTCCCAGCCTTCGAACCACGCAGCGGTGGAGCACGGGTCGAGCGTGAGTTCGGCGAGCACGCGTTCCTTGCCTTCGAAGGCGTGCTTGCGGATGTTCATCAGTACGTAGACGAGTGCGTTGCGGACTTGGCGGAGGCTCGTCAGATCCCGACGCGTATAGCGATCGCGCCAGAGAGAGCCATGGCGGCGCGTAAGCGCATTGACCACGAAGGTGATGCGCTGGGCGAGCTGGCGGGACGCCGCGCCAGAGGGCTTTGCGGTCAAACGCCTCCACAATGAGATGAACATGATTTTGCTGAACGCTGAAGTGAATGACCTGGAAGCCCTCGCGCGCTGACTTCTCGATCCGTCGACGAATCGCATTGAAGAGGCGTTCCTGACGAAGACGAGGCGAGTTCGCCTTCGCTCGCAACACCACGTGCACTGGATGATTCCGATTCAGCTCGGGTCGAATGCCGTGAACCTCGAATCCTTTGCGCTGAAGTGCTGCCTTGCGGCCCGCGTTCTTGCGCGCCCCGCCTCGAGGTGGCCGCGACTGCTCCGACGTTCGAAAGTCGAACGACTGCTGCACGGCGAGCGCCGACGCGTCTGCGGCACGACCATCTCGCTGCAAGCCGCGGCGTCGCAACAGACGCGCCGCCCCCTCACGCCATTGGCGCGCCCCGCCCCTCGCCGCCCCACCATCGTCCAGCCACTTTAATCACGAGCAACTCCAATTCAATAACAATTCAACATTCAGCCGGCAAATTACCCATCGACCACTACTGACACCAGCAATGAGGACTTCCACAACAACACCATTCGCAAATTCAATTACAGATCAGCAGAGAGGAGAAAAGCCTCGACTTCACCGCGCTCAGCTTGGACCGGGACCGAATGAAACGGCACAATGGATTTCCGCGAGCGCCGTCCCCCGCCTCGTTTCGGACGCGCTGACGCCATCCTCGTGACAGCCGCTCGACCCACGTCGGGTCTGTCGCTCTCGAATCGCGTGAACGTCTAGGGGACCAGGGCGCGGTCATTTGAATCGGCACAATGAAATTTCGGCCCTTCTGCGTTGGCGAATCGGATGAACCCGCAGCATCCCTTCTCCACGCTTCCCTACGCCCGACATTCTTTGGGCTCGCAGGGGTGCCGTATCGATTTACCGCTGGCGTCCGCACACTCCCCGATCCCCGCCGATCGACTCAGGGCGCACTCCCTCTTCCCCATTCACTCACGCAGCAAATTCGGCACGAAGACTCGCGAACAAAGGCACCCGCCGACACGAAACGAGCCGAAGGTGCACCGGCGCGGTTCGAGAAAGAGCCGCCGAAGCGTCTCAGCGCTCTGAGCGGCCAGAGGATCCGTCATCGCGCCCCTCCAAGCAAAGCGCCCAGGACGAGACAGCGAGTGCGGCGCCGCCAATCGATGCGCGCTGACGAGGATCGCCATCGGCAGGGGCTGCCCCCAGCCCTCGCCGCGGCTCACGACCGACGGGTGGCGGGGGCCGAGCCCGCCAGCCCTACGCGCGCGACTCGCCACGCTCGAACGCGCGAAGGCAGCTGAGGCGACGAGCGCCGATGGGGTCAGTGAACTTCGAGCTTCGCGATGGACTCGCCGGCGGCGCCGGGGAGGGACTTCGTGCCGGTGGGCGTCTTTTTCGTCAATGCGTCGCGACCTGGGCCGGCAGGACCGGGCTGGAGAGTGGACTCAATGAGCTTCGGCTCCTGACCCGCGAACACGAGGGCGATCGAAGGGCCAGTCGCGCCGTGACATGCGGAGCGCGACGTATCCGCACACGACGTCTACTCCGCCGCCCTCGCAGAGGACGGGGCGGCTCGGCCGGCCGCCATCTTCCGTATCGCCTTGAGAATGGCTTCATGCGTTGCGGGCGATTCGAGTTCGACCTCCCCTTCTCCGAAGGCGGCCACGGCATCACGAATCGCTTCGCGCACGCTGATCGCCAACATCAGCGGGGGCTCGCCAACGGCCTTGCTGCCATGGATGACGCCCTTCTGGGCTGCATTCTGGAGCAAGTCCACGCGGAACCTCGGTGGAGCGTCGCCAATCGAGGGGATTTGATACGTGCTCGCCGAATGGGTCAGGAGCTTGCCGTCTTTGCTCCACCGTAGATCTTCAGCGGTCAGCCACCCCATGCCCTGAACGAAGGCGCCTTCGATCTGCCCGCGGTCGATGCTCGGATTCAGCGACTCACCCACGTCGTGCAGGATGTCCACCGCGAGAACGCGCTTCATTCCCGTGTAGCCGTCGACTTCGACCTCGCTCACCGCCGCGCCATAGGCGAAGTACAGGAACGGTTTGCCGCGGCCTTTCGACTTGTCGTAGCCGATTCCCGGCGTGCGGTAGAAGCCCGTTGCCGACAGCGGGACTTGCTTCAAGTACGCACGCTCCGCTACCCGCTCGAACGGAATCGTGATGCCTGGAACCTGGGGCGCTCGCGCGACGCCCGCTTCGAAGATTACCGCGCTCGCTGGAACCGGCATGGCGGACTCGGCACTCAGGAGTTCGGCCGCAATCGGAGCAAGTCGATCACGAAGGGTGTCGCAAGCAGCCTTGACCGCTGCGCCGTTCAAATCCGACCCGCTCGAGGCCGCCGTCGCCGACGTATTCGGAACTTTGTCCGTCTGCGTCTTCATCACACGAACCTGGGACTCGGCCACGCCGAGCTCGCGCATGGCGATGCCGCGAATCTTCGTATAGAGGCCCTGCCCCATCTCGGTGCCGCCATGGTTCACCTGCACGGTCCCGTCGCGGTAGACGAGGACGAGCGCGCCGGCCTGATTCAAGAACGTGGCGGTGAACGAGATACCGAACTTGACCGGAGTAACGGCAATTCCACGCTTGATTCGATTCGACGTCGCGTTGAATGCCTCGATCTCCGCGCGGCGCGCTTCGAGACGCGAGGTGCGAACCAAGGTGGACCAGATCTGCGGAATGCGCTCGTCATCGAGCTCTTGTCCGTAGTGCGTGGTGTTGGTCTCCCCCGATCCTCGGTAGAGATTTCGCTCTCTCACGCGCTCCGGAGCAATTCCCAATCGGCGGGCGATGCGATCGAGGATTTCCTCCATCACGAGCATCCCTTGCGGGCCCCCGAAGCCGCGGAACGCCGTGTGCGAGACCACGTTCGTCTTCGCCACGCGCCCTTGGAAGGAGACCGCCGGGATGTAATACGAATTATCCAGGTGGAAGAGACCGCGGTCGCAGATCGACTCCGAAAGATCGAGCGCCCAGCCACCGTCGGCGTAGAGCCAAACGCGAGCACCGAGCAGCTTGCCCTGCTCGTCGTGCCCCACCTTGTATTTGGCATAGAACGGATGCCGCTTGCCGGTCAGGACCATGTCGAGATCCCGATCGAGCTGCACGCGCGTGGGTCGCCCCGTCTTCTGCGCGGCGAGCGCGACGAGCGACGCCCAGGTGTTGCCTTGCGTCTCCTTGCCACCGAATCCACCGCCCATGCGGGGCGATTGCACGACCACCTTGTGGCGCGGCAAGTGAAGGACGTGGGAGACGACGGCTTGCACCTCGCTCGGGTGCTGCGTGGACGACGTGACGAAGATCTCTCCGTCTTCGCCCGGCTCGGCCCACGCCGCGTGCGACTCGAGATAGAAGTGCTCTTGCCCGCCGACCTCGAACTCGCCCTCCACGACGTAGGGAGCAGCATCGAGCGCGGCGTCCACGTTGCCACGGGCGATCGTATGCGTGTCCGTGTGGAAGCTCCCCTTGGCCACGGCGTCGCGAGCACCGAGCACCGCAGGCAACGGCTCGTACTCGACCTTCACCTTCGCGGCCGCGAGGCGGCACGCTTCGTACGACTCGCCCACGACGACCGCCACGATTTGTCCGTGGAAGAACACCTCGCCGGCGGCCAGGAGGGGCTCGTCGTGACGAATGGCGCCGACGTCGTTCGTGCCGGGCACGTCGTTGGCCGTCAGCACGCACGAAACGCCCGGCTCCTTCTCGGCCTGCGAGACGTCGACCGACACCACGCGTGCACGAGCATGCGGGCTCGTCACCGGCCACATCTCGAGCATGTCCCGACGAGCGGCCACGTCGTCCACGTAAAGCGCGCTCCCCGTGACGTGCCCCACGGCACTCTCGTGCGAGAGCGCCCGGCCATCCGCCTTGCCCTCCCGAACGCGACACTCCGATGGGGTGCCCTCCTCGTCGCCCTCGAACGTGATCGGCGCGTCTTGTGCAGCGCTCGATTCACCACGGAAAAACTTCTCGAAAAGGCCCGCGATGAGATTCCGCCGGAACTCCGCGCCCGAGCGATGATCGTCGATTGGCGCGAACTCCTCGGCGAGAGCGGATAGAGCGCCGGCAAGCGTCGCTTCGTTCCACGCTTTGCCGAGCAAGAAGGCCTCGGTCTTGCGAGCGCGTGAGGGCGTGGCCGCCACGCCACCGAAGGCCAGGCGAGCGTGCGTGACGACGTTCGCCGCGTCCGTGTCCACCACGAACGCCGCCGCCGTGATGCTGATGTCGAGCTCGCGGCGTTTGCTGACTTTGTAGCTCTCTACGCGGCGTATGATTCCCGGAGCAACCTGCGCCCGCGGGAATTCGATCGATCGAACGATCTGGTCCGGGGCGAGCGCCGTCTTGCGATATCCGAGAAAGAACTCGGCGAGCGGCATGCGCCGCGTTCCGCCCTTGTTCGCGAGAACGATCTCCGCGTCCAGGGCGAGCATCACGGGCGGCATGTCGCCGATGGGCGAAGCCGTGACCACGTTGCCGGCCAGCGTTGCTCGATTCCGAATCTGCCGAGATGCAAACACGGCGAGCATCTTGTCGATCATCGGATATTCGCCCGAGAGCGCCTCTTCGAGCGCCGTCAGGGTGGCCGCGCCGCCGACCTTCCAGTGACTCTCCGTCTTCTCGACGACCGCGAGCTCGCGCACGCCCTCCGTCGAAACGAGGAGCGGATAGCGCTTGAACATCTTGTTGATGTAAACGCCAATCTCCGTTGCACCGGCCACGAGCTCCGCCCTCGCGCCGTGCGCGGCCTTGAGGTCGAGGAGCTCGTCGAGCGACGTCGGCCGCAGGAACGTCTGCTCTCCATTTTGATAGTCGACCTTGGCAATCGCGCCGTCGTTCTTCTTCAGACGAAGCTGGAAGAGATCGTCGCCAGGCCGCTTACGCCCCAGCGCATCGACCATCGCGTCGCGAATCGGTCGGTATCCCGTGCAGCGGCAGAGATTGCCATTGAGCTGATCACCGATGCGCTCCTTCGCGCGCTCACCCTCGCCGACGTCGGTACGGTAGTACGCCTCGAACATCGAGAGGACGAAGCCCGGCGTGCAGTATCCGCACTGCGAGCCATAGTGGGCCACCATCGCGTCCTGCACGGGATGCAGCCCCTCCGGCAGGGCGACCCCCTCGACGGTCACGATCTCGCGCCCGGCCACCATCGGTAGAAGCGTGATGCAACTGTTGATGGCGCGATAGGTGCGCTCGCCACGCGCGTTGGTGTCGACCAACGCCACGGTGCAGGCACCGCAGTCGCCTTCCGCGCAGCCTTCCTTGCTGCCCGTGCGTCCCTGACTTCGGAGCCACGCGAGGAGAGAACCGTTCGTCGACTCGCCGGAGACCCGGACGGAGCGGCCATTGAGAACGAACTCGAAGGAAGGCGCCTTCGTGAAGGACATGTGACGACGATAGCTCAGCTTAATGCTCGACGGACAGACGGCCGTGCATGCGCAAGGCCAGCGTTCCGCCATTTCTGCGCGCCGCAGCACGTCGCAGGCGCGTCTCCATCGCATCCCATCATCCCGACGTTCGCGGCGGACACGTGAACGCTCGATGACCGCGTGGTCCGAAGCGGTGACGACTTTCCGAGGTCGTGGAGGGAAGAATCCGCTCCAGCGTGGCGTAGCCCGAACCGAGGGGGATGCGCGAGGAGCGGGTCTGGGCCGATGGGTGAGGCGTATCAAATCGTGGCTTTCGTCGATCTCGAAGACGCCGCCATGCTCCATACCGCCAAGCGGGTGATTCGCTGGATGCATGACGAGCGCATTCGCGGCGATGCCCTCGCTCCGGAAGAGAGCCCCGAGGCACGCCTGCGACCATGGTTCGAGGCCGTGGGCTACGACGAGGCACGCATCCAGCTCGAGCTCGCCAAGGCTCGAAATCGCTTCAAACAGCGTATCGCCTTCGCTCCGGGCGAGCGGGCGACCGAAGCGATGACCGCATCGCCGGAGTCCCCTTCCCATCCGCACGCATCGACCGGCATCGAGCTCGTGATGGGGTGGAACATCCATGGCGACGCGCGTTGGGGGTACGCCGGTCATTGTCCGACTTGCCATCGTCAGGTGTCGAACCTCCACCTTCGCGGCGGTCCGCTCATGCTCGCCGCCGCGAAGCTCGAGAGCGATCCCCGTTCGCCTCTCGTCTGCGTCGACTGCGGCGCGGAGAGTCCGCTGCGTTCATGGTCGTTCGACCCTACGCTGCTCGTCTCTCCACTCGCCCTACGCTTCGCGAATTGGAGACCGCTCCGAACGTCGTTTCTCGAAGCACTCGCCACGGTGGTTGGCGGACGCGTGAGGACCACGAGCGAGGTCCTCTGACGACGAAAAACGTTCCCGTGCTCAGAAACGCAAGCCGGCCGAAATGCCACCAAAGACGGCGGGAACGGCCTCGAGAGAATCGGCACGTTGGAAGAACGAGAGGTTCCCGCGAGCCTCGAGATCCAGGAACAGGCCGGCCACCGACTCGCTCCTCGTGGAGAGCAGTCGGAGCGCAACATAGACTTCGGGGCCCCAGACGAACGCGGTATTTTTTGACTCCGCGGGGTAGCCGGCGCGGCCAATCTCGCTCGCGTCCTTGCGCGTGATCGTCTGCATGATGGCGCCGGCGCGGAGCCCACCGCCGACGCGAAGGAGGGTTCGGCCCAAGGTCCAGCGAGGCTCGACGGCCACCGTTCCCATTGGCGTCACCGTCTTTTCCGACGTGATCTCTCCCTCGGCATTCGCCATTTCGAGGGCGCCTCCGAAGGCGAGCGCCCAGCGGCCAAAGGAATACGCGTAGCGAACGTGCGGCGACTGCGTGAAGCCGTACTGCGAGCTCGTGCCGACGGCGAAGCCTGCCGAGAGCTCGTGATGACGGCCCGCAGGAGCCGCAGCGACGTGATCAGGCTCCTCGTCCGCGGCACCGCCTTTACGCGCGAGTGCTTCGAGCGAGGCCGAGGTGAAGTCCGCCCCCTCGAGCGAACGCTCTTCGCCCTGGCCAATCGCGATCTGCGCGATACCGCCCGATCCCGACATGCGACGATGGATGACGTAGCGGCCAGGAGGCACGGCAAGTGCGGTTCGGCGGTCTCCCGCTCCCCAAATCGACGCAATCACGCTCTTCGCGCCGGCGGCGTAGACCAGATAGTGGGTATCCCGCGCGGGGGCAACGACACGGTGGCGAGGCGCGAGACGGTCTGCGTCAGCACGACGGGCGCCGTCTCCTTCAGCGTGAGAACCGCCTCGGGCTTCTGGAGAACCCCGCTCGACTTCGCAGAACGAAGCAGCGTCTGTGAATGGGCAAAAGCAAATGACTCGTCGAGCGTCACGCGGGAGTCGCCGTTCGCGTCGGCGGCGCCGCGAAGACCGTTGAGCCACGAGTGCGTGAAGATCGCGCCCTGGAGCTCGTCGGACTCCTGAGCGGCCTCGCCGTCACTCGCCGCGTTGAGCCAAACGCTGCCCGAGGCTTGTGGCAATTGCCCGAGCGAAATCGGAAATGCCGCCTCGGCGGTCATGCCCTTGTCGCGCGTTGCACGACACGCGTCGGTCACCACGATTCGGAGTGCGGCCGGGATCTGCGCAAGGCGCGCGGAGAGGTCTGCAATCGGAACACGCGAATCGCCGAGGTGAATCGCCTCGCGATCACCGTGACCACTGAAATAGAAAATAAGGGTGACGTCTTCGGGTTTGCGTTTCTGCGCTTCGGCTTTGAGCCGATCGAGCGCACCGAACAGCTCGGGAGCCGTGGGCTCGGCGAGCACGACGGCGTTTTTCGGCTCGACGCCGCCCATCGAAACGAGGACGTCGCGCACGCGCGCAGCATCGGTATCGGCGTATCTGAGCGGCCGCTCGGCGGCGAGCCCGTCTTTGTGACCGACGGAGACGAGGAGACGAACGGGCTCGGCATGCGCGACGCGCGCGACGAAGAATACGCCGCACGTCGCCAAGAGGGCGAACGCCCACGCCCACGCCCTCGACCGCCGAACGCTCATGGGCCTTCCCATTCGAGGCGCATCACCGTGACGTCCCCTCGAGGCGCGTGCGCAGCCTTCGAACGGGCGATGGCGTCTGCCGAGCCGACGAGAATCCAACCTCGCGTGGGCTCGGAGTCGAAGTGCGCCGCCTGCTCGGAGAAATGCGTCCCCGCTGCGCGCACGCCTTCGGGCATCAAGTCCAAGAACGTGCCATCTTCTCCGAGCACGCCGGCGAGTATGGTCGCGGAACGGTCGAGTGCAACCTCGATTCGAAGGCGATCGCCACCACGAATGCCGACCTTCGAAACGAATCGGGTCTGGTCGCCAGCGCGCTCGCGCACCACGGCAAGGAGCAGCCCGCCCTTGAAGGAAGTCTCGGGCTCTCCCGGAATGGAGATGTCCGTAGCCTTCGCCGTCGAATTGTCTGCCAGCGTCGCTGGCGAGGGGCCGGAGCCGATGCGCAGCCAGAGCAGCACTCCGGCAGCGACGGCGAGGAGCGGCAGCAGCGCCAACCGCTTGTCCGCCTTCTTGAGTGCAAGCGGTACCACGTTGTCGGGCGCAGCGGACGGCCGCTCGGCGGAGGCCGAAGCGCGCTGGAGCATCGCTTCGATGGATCCCGCATCGGCTGCGAACGTCGCGCTCGCCTGCGTCATGCGATCCACGAAGGAACGGCACTCCGCGCAGCCCTCGACATGCTCGCGAACGGTAGAAACGCTCTCGCCGCAAGCGAACGCTTCGAGTGCGATCGATGAAGGATGCTCGCTCACGACGGCTCCTCCGTGGGAAGCGACGGATTGCTCTCGAGCTGCTCGATGAGCTCCGCGCGAATCCGTTGCACGTACTTGTTCACGGTGACACGCGACAGGCCGAGCTCGGCAGCCACCTCGCCCTGACTCATGCCGTCGACAAAGACGCCGATCGCGATCGCTTGTTCCTGCTCGTTCAGACGCTCGAGCGATTGGAGAACGGCGCGCCGGTCGGCAGCATCGACGCCGGGTGCAGGTCCCACCCGATCGAGGTCGTCGAGCGGCATCGCATCCCGCGAGCGCTTCGAACGGCGGAGCAGATCGAGGCACACGCGATCCATCGCACGGCACATCCAGCGCCAGGGCGATTCGGCGTCGCGCATTCCTTCTCCTCGCCTCAGGAGCATCGTCAAGAATTCCTGCACCGCGTCTTGCGCGAGCGCATCGTCACGCAGAAAGAGCCGGGCTCGCCGGCCGAGGACAACCCCGTAGCGTCGATAGACATCGGACACCTCGGATGCAGCGAGCCCCCCCACGGACGAATGCGTTTCGCGATCAGAATCCGGCGTCCGGTGCTTGGCCGCCGTCAAAGGCGCCAGCGTCGGTCGAGCCTTCGCCCGCGCGGCAAGGCCACTGCCCCGAATAGCCCTCGGTTCCGTGGTCGACGTACGTATCCGGTGCGCACCCATAGGCAACCGGCGTGTCGTTGCCATCGCAGAGCCCCTGGGGCTTCGCTTCGGGCGCGGGCGGCGCCTCGCACGGCGAACTGTACGTATAGCTCTGACCGTCGGGAGCGCAGTGCAGGTTCGGATCGTCGGGCGATGGGTAGCTGCGCAGAATCAGAGTGTCGTCGGCACTCGGCGGCGACGCGTTGGGCATCGTGTCGGCTTCGGCCGTTCCCGGCCCCGCATGGCACACCTCGCTCGGCAGCGTCTTCAGGTCGATGCGCAGATCGACGCTCGAGAGCGAGACCCAACGATTGCCCTGCGTCGACCAAAGATTGTAGCCACGCGTCGGCGTGACGCCCGTACCGTCACGTGCGTTGTCGAGATCGAGCTGGCTGCCGTCACGAAGGTAAGCAAGGAGAATGCGGTTGCCAGCACCGATGATCTCGTCTGCCGGTACCGCGCGGTCGGCGGTGATGTCGAGCTTTCCGTTGCCGTTCGTGTCGGCGTAGACGACGAAGCCCGCCACCGCCGCGGAGAGCGGCTTCGACGTTCCTCCGGACACCTCCGTCATCGGGCGAAGCTGGAGAGGGATGCTCGCGGTGCCGGCGGGGCCAGCGCTTCCCGCCGACGCGTTGCCGGCCGACGCGCTGCTCTCGTCGTGCGAGTTCGGCCCATCGCTCGAGACGAAGAGTGCATCGGGCGGGGGCGAGGAGAGATCCATCGTGAACGAGCCGTTGACGAGCGGCGCTTCTCCCGCGACGACGAAGCCCGGCGGACCGTGCCACACGAGCGCGACGCGAGTGCCGGTCGGCACGCTCCCCTGGAGTTGGCCCGAGACCTTCGCGAGCGAGCCGTCGTTGCGATCGGCAATGGAGCCGCAACCGATGGCCGCGAGAACGAGGGCGGCGCCGACGTAGCGAGCTTTCAGAAGACGGAGCGAGGAAGGCATGGGGCGGAATCTCCGAGGAAGAGGTGAACGTCTATCCCGAAGGCGCAGCGACCGACCCGAGCTGTAAAGCACACGCGGACGATTTCGCCCGTCGCGGACTGATTTTGGGTGCCCGCCAGAGCCGCTGCGGCCGGAACGATGGAATCCGCTACGCCTAGAACGCCGTCAGAACGGAATCGGCGTGTGCAGCTCCTCGACGAGGACGGGGCCGAGGTCGTCGCGCGCGACGAACCCCTTGTGGACCCCGGAGCGATACCCGCTCGCCACGACCGAATGGACGGGATCCACGAACGCACGCAGACGAACCTCGTCGCCATGCGAGAGCGGGTACTCACGCACGCAGAGCGAGCCGCGACCGCTGGCTCTCCTCACGATGGCCATGAGCTCCGGAGGCACGCGCGTGAGAGGCACGCCTCCGCTCAATGGCACTGCAAAGGAGAAAAAGGCACGACGAACCGCGACGGTGATCGACGCGTCTTGACCCTTCGGACGGAGCGAGAGCATGTCACCGATGACGATGCCGCCCACGGTCACGTACCTGTCGGGCGAGTCGCCCATTTCATCCTCGGCGAATCGTTCCACGATTTCGATCCTGAAGAGGGCTGCGCGAACACCCGAGACCGGACTCGCCACTTGCGCGTCACCCCTTGCTTCGATCGTCGACACGAAGTCGACTTCGGTGGGTCCCTTCACCTCCGCGAGCTTCACTTTCTTCTTCGCGTCCCGGGGCCACACGCGGTCCACGATAGCGCCGATGGACCACGGAGCGGCGACCGAGAAAGGTAGGCAGACCTCGCAAACGTGGTGTCAGGGTGACCGCAGATCGACGGACGAGGGGAGCCCTATCTCGATAGGACTGCTAGAGTCCCTCACGTGAAGCGAGCAGAGGACCGCGCGTGGCCGAAAGAAATGGTCGACGTCCCGCCCGAGACGCCTGACCCGCGATCGCGCGATTCGTATGCCACGCAGAAGATCTCTCGGGCGGAGCTCGAAGAAGCTCTCAAGCGAACGAAGAGCGGCACGCGTCGCGCCGTTCGCTCCGATCCGAGCTTCGAGCAGGCGTTCGAAGACAAAATCGAAAAGACGAACGAGTCGAATCTCGCGCCCGCCGTCGAAGTCGAGCCCCTCGTCGGTCCGCACGACGACACGCCTCAAGTCACGATCGTTCAGATCGACGGCGGGCAGATCGACGGCGGGCAGATCGACGGCGGGCAGATCGAAAGCGGGCAGATCGAAAGCGGGCAGATCGAAAGCGTCGAACTCGATGCGCTCGATCGTGTGACCGTCGCATCAAAGCAGGTGCCCCCTCCGGCGATGCCGGTCGTGACCACGCCCCACCCCGTCGAGCCGGTTCTGCGTCCGATGACGCCCGCGTACGACTTCAGCGACGACGCTCCGCGCACGTCGACCGAGCGCGCCATCACGCACCGGACCCAAGCCAGGCGCTGGCAGATCTCGCCGCGCACCGCGTTCATCCTGGGCCTTGCGCTGGTGTTGTTCGTGACGTTGGCTGCGGGCGCCGGCTTCCTCGCAGGCCGCGGCATGCTCCGCCTCCCGCACTGAGCTGATCGCAACGTCGCGCGTGGCACACACTGGCACGCCGCCCGATCGCGACGAAGCATATGGGCCGAGCCGCGCGGTGGCATAGACACTGCAATCTCGCTCTCTCGATGCAATTCCAGAAGCGAACCGCACACACGCCCATCGTCGCCATGACGTTAGCCGGACTCTTCTCCGCGATCGTCGCCATGAGCGCGTGCGGAGCGGACGAAGAAACCACGCCGTCGCCGGTCAAGTCCCCCGAGAACTCGAACGACGCGTCTTCCAAAGGGGGCGCGCACTCGACCCCCGCGCCGGGTGGCACCGGAGTCTGCTGCACACCGTCGGCGAAGCCTGCATGCTGCATGGACTACGGTGGTTATGCAGAGAGCGACGATGCTTGCAATCGCAGGCTTTGTGATGGAATGGCGCCCCCCTCGGCCGCGTGGCGCCTCGAGAAGGAAGAACACGGCTGTGATGCGTGGATCGAGCCGCCGAAAGACGGCCTTCTCTGTTGTGGCTGCGCCCCCATCCCGGATTCGGGTGCGGACGCCGACGCGAGTGACGCAGAGTAATCACGAGTCGCCGTCGGCAACGGCGTGAGCCTTCAGCGACGCGACGGCCGAACGTCGTCGGGTCCGCGCGTGTCGCGCGAGTTGAGCGCCGCGTAGAACGAGCACCCGAGCACCGCGACCACCGCGAAAGCCATCGCCGAGTGATGCAAGCGCACGACGGCGATGGCTCCCATCGTCGCTCCAATGGCGAACGCTCCGGCGATCGTCGCAAGAAGCACGATCTTGGGCGCATGAGGGCGCTCGACGACGTTCTTGCCGAACACGATGGGAACCCCGAGACGTTCGGACGCCTGACCGCGCCAGAAGCGAAACCATCGCGCCGCCTCGATACCGATGTCCGTGAACACACCGGTGAGATGGGTGGTGCGAACGACCGCTCCGGAGAGACGCGTGACGAGGCTGTTCTGCATGCCCATCGCCGCGCACAACAAGAGCGCCTCCGCATCTCGGACGCGAGGGTGGGTCTGAAAACTGGCCGACGAGAAGATCATGAACGCGATGAGCAGCGCGCCCTCGCCGGCGAGAGCCACGGCGTACGCGCGAGATGTCTTGCCGAAGAACGTGCTCTCGACCATGACGCTCGAGAGAAACGCACCGGCGCAGAACGCGAGCGTCATCGTCAGGGCCGCGACGGCCGCGCCGAACTGCGCGCCGGCGAGATCGTTCGCCGCGCGACCGATGTTTCCGGTCACGTGAGAGGTGAACGAGCCGACGAGCAAGAAGCCGACGGAATTGACGTATCCACCGACGAAAGCGAGATATCCCGCCAGCAGGCGATTTTGTCGATCCGAACGTGCTGTCCCGAGCTGACGAAACATCGCGACTTCGACTTCCTTCAGCGCCCCCGTTTGCGCCAGGCAATGAGCTCGGCCGCGATCGACACGGCTATCTCTTCGGGGAGGCGCGCGCCGATGTCGACGCCGATGGGCATGCGAACGCGCGCGCGGTCCGCTTCGGAAACGCCCTTCGCTTCGAGTCGCTGACGCGTGCGTTCAGCCTTGGCGCGGCTGCCGACGCCGCCCACGTAGGCGAAGCCGCGACGGAGCGCCCACTCGATCGCGCGCTGGTCGATCTGATGATCGTGGGTCATGACGAGACACGCGCCGCGCACGTCGACCTCACGACCGATCTCGTCGAACTCGCCCGTCACGCAGCGAGCGCTCGGAATGCGACTCTCGCCGCCCCACTCCTCGCGCTCGTCGACGACGGTGACGGCAAACCCGACCTTGGCGAGAAGCGGAGCCACGGCCGTGGCGACGTGGCCTGCTCCGACGATGAGGCACGGCACGAGGGCGGCGATGGGCTCGAGCAGCACCGAGAGACGACCTCCGCAACACATGCCGAGCTCCGGGCCGAGCTTGAATTCACGAACAGCGTGTTTGCCTTCCTCTGATCGCACGAGTGTCATCAACGCTTCGAGAGCCGCGCGCTCGATCGCGCCACCGCCGACCGTCCCCACGCACGTTCCGTCGAGCGCGAGGAAGAGCTTTTGTCCGGGCGTGCCGGGTGCGGATCCGTGACGCTCGATGACCGTCGCCATCGCGCCACCGACGCCACGTCCGGCGCACGCAGCAGCAACCTCGAGCACACGTGCCGCACTCCCCGGCGAGGGATTCGGCAAGGGGCGCGGACTATCGCTTCCCTCCCCGTCTTCCGAGCCTGATCGCGCGTGGTGGCTGTCCGGCACGACCACATTCTACATCCAACGCGGGGGACTTCGCCTATCCTGCCGTCTCCAATGCCGGCTCAGGCGCTCAGTTTCGACCCGAATCAGGTTTTGGTGATGATCCTCGCGGGCGGCGAGGGCAAGCGGCTCTATCCGCTCACGCTCGACCGCGCCAAGCCTGCGGTCCCGTTTGCCGGGCGTTACCGCATCATCGACATCGTTCTCTCGAACTTCGTCAACTCGGGCTTGTCGCGCATCAAGGTCCTCACCCAGTACAAGAGCGCGTCGCTGGAAGAGCACATCGCTCGCGTGTGGCGCCTCTCGCCCATCCTCGATCAGTTCATCGAGGCGATCCCCGCGCAGCAGCGCACCGGCCTCTCCTGGTTCAAGGGCTCGGCGGACGCCGTGTTCCAGTGCCAGCACGTCATCACCGACGAGCGCCCGGAGATCGTCTGCATCTTCGGCGGCGACCATGTCTACAAGATGGACATCCGCCAGATGATCCAGGCGCACATCGCGAAGAAGGCCACGGCCACCGTCGCCGCGATCCCCGTTCCGCGCAGCGACGCGAGCGAGTTCGGCGTCCTCGAGATCAACGAGGAAGGCCGCATCGTCGCCTTCCACGAGAAGGTGAAGAATCCGCCGACCATGCCCGGGTCGGACGACATGTGCCTTGCCTCGATGGGCAACTACGTCTTCGACAGCGATGTGCTCATCCGCGAGCTCAATCGCGACGCGAACGTCGAGGCGAGCAAGCATGACTTCGGTCACGACATCCTCCCGCGCATGGTCGCCGACGGGCAGGAGATCTTTGCCTACGACTTCGCGCAGAACCGGGTGCCCGGCGAAGAAGACCGCGCGCTCGGCTACTGGCGCGACATCGGAACGATCGAGGCCTACTGGGAAGCGCAGATGGACCTCATCGCCATCCATCCGCTCTTCAACCTGTACAACGAGCGCTGGCCCATCCGAACCGGCGTCACCCACGATCCGCCGGCCAAGTTCGTCTTCCGCGACGAGGCGCATGCGCGCGTCGGCATCGCCACCGACTCGATGGTCAGCCACGGCTGCATCATCTCCGGCGGCCGCATCCACCGCAGCGTTCTCTCCGTCGGCTGCCGCATCAACTCGTTCAGCGAGGTCGAAGAGAGTGTTCTCTTCGAGCGCGTCCGCATCGGGCGTCACTCGAAGATCCGCCGCTGCATCATCGACAAGGACGTCGAAGTGCCCTCCGGCGTCGAGGTCGGCTTCAACCTCGAGGCGGATCGCAAGCGCTTCTTCGTCACCGAGAACGGTCTCGTCGTCATCCCCAAGCGCGCAAAGCTGGACGACGAAAAGATGTGGCGTCTGTAGCGGCGCCGGCCGGCTGAAGAGCCGTCGACGCGAGCGCCGTTCGGGCGCACCGGAGCGCACCGGAGCATAGGGCGGGGCCGCTGCGTGAAGGCTTGCCGCACGGTCGCGCAACGCGCATGCTGAGCATGTCCATGGAGTCGTCCCCCCGCTCCCGACCGGAGCCACGCACGAACAACACGAGCGCCCGCGCCCATCGAACCAGCCGGGGTCGGACGATCATCGTGGGCGACGTTCATGGCTGTCGGGCCGAGCTCGAGGCCTTGCTGGACAAGGTCGCCTTCACGAGCGGAGACCTGCTGATCTTCGTCGGGGACATCGTGGCCCGCGGTCCGGATTCGCGCGGGGTGCTCGAGATCGCCCGCCAGACCGGAGCCATTCTGGTCCGTGGCAATCACGAGCAGAAGATTCTCTCGTGGCGCGACGAGCGGGCTGCGGGTCTCAGGCCGGAGCCGCTCTCCCCCTTCCATCGCGACGTGGCCGAGGCGATGACGCCCGTCGACTGGAAGCTCTTCGAGACGTCGCCGTTCTCCTACGACCTCCCCGAGCACGGTGTGTACGTGGTTCACGCGGGTCTCATTCCGGGCCTTGCTCTCGATCAGCAAAAGCCCGAGACCATGATGCGCATTCGCACCGTGAGCGATCCTGGCAAGCGAGGAGAGCCAACGCTTTGGGGTGCGCGATGGTCGGGGCCGCCGCACGTCGTGTTCGGCCACAACGCAGCGCCGGGTCTGCAGCTGCATCCATGGGCCACGGGACTCGATACCGGGTGCGTCTACGGAGGAAGGCTCACCGCGCTCGTCCTTGGAGCGGGACAGAAAGTACCGAGGGCCGTGGCGGCCCGGAAAGAGCTCCTCGTATCGATTCCCGCGCGCCACGTCTGGTACGAGCCGACGGGAAGACGACGCACCGGCTGAAGAGCGCGCTGCCTGCGCGGGTGTTCCCGGACATCGAGGCGTCCACGTCAACCCGCGCAATTAAGAGTCGTAAAGGGGACCCCGATCTCGGTTGCAAACGACGGGTGTCTCCTCCATGACATTTGGCATGAAGGAGCCCAACCCGAACGCGACGATCCAGCTTTCGGTGCTCGATCTGGGTGACGGCCCGGACAAGGTAAGGCTCGAGGAACTCCTCGCGAAGGCCGACGCCGTGAAGCCGCCGCCGCTTCCTCCGGCCACGCCTGCACGGGCGTCGGCGCCTGCCGAAAGCGCCCAAGCAGGTGGCAAACGTGTGCCGGCGATCTGGTTCGTGGCGCTCGTGCTCGTGGCGGCGGTGGGGATCGGTTTCTTGCTTCGTGGGCGCGTCGCCGGGAGCGCCGCGGTCGTCGCGACGCCGAGTGCTTCGGCGACCGCCACGCTCGGCGCGAAGCCCGCGTCCTCGGTCATCGTCGTCCCCACGGTCGAAGTGGGCAACGAGTAGAGCGGCACGCCTCAGCGCGCGAGCTTCTGCGCGATGCCCTGGATGCGGACGGCCGACCAGTTCTTCACGGCCGCGAGGTTCGCCTTGGCGCTCGGGTCGCGCGGCATGACGAGCACACCGCCCGGCAGGTGATCGTACGGGTAGAAGTGCGCGGTCTCCGTGCCGACCTCTTCGCCCGCGTCGCCGAGGAAGGCCACCGAGCGAAGCTCGCCACCGGACGGCGCGCGGACGGCGCTGATCTCTCCACCCCACGAAAGCGACCCGTCTTCGGCGACGGTCGCGACGCGCATCTTGGCAGGCGCGTTCACGTTCACGTTCGCGTTCGCGTTCGCGCTCGCGCCCGACGGGAGCTTGCCGCTCGTGGTCTGCCCCACCGACTTGGCCACCGCCGAAACGCGATCGAAGAGCGCCGAGTACGTGTAGTCGCTGACCCAGACGTTCTCGCAGTAGCCCATCATGTCCGTGCCGGAGCTCGGATTGTGGAACGTCTTCTCGAGAATGTCGTAGCCCCAGACGCCGATCTTGCCGCCCGCGTAGGGGAAGCCCGAATCGACGCCTTGCGCGCCGCCACATGGAGCGTGCTCGCGGCCGTGCGCGTGACCGACTTCGTGGGCCATCGTGCTGGCCGAGTCATCGCCAGTGTAGCCGACGCCGACGCTCGCGCGCAGGTACGCGGTTTCGACATCGTCGACGACCGTGCTGAGCCCGGCCACACATCCGGAGCTGCAGAACTTGCTGAACGACGCCGCGGGCGCGAGCGCGCCATAGTAGTACGTGTCGTCGCTCACGCCGTCTTGCTGGCGGAGCTGGGTGATCGCGCTGAGCACCTGCGAGAACCCGGTGCCGTTTGCGCCGATCGTCGAGTTCCACGCCCACGGCGCGCGTGCGGTGACCTCCACGTTGGCAGCCGGGTAGCGCGCCATCATCGTCTGCTTGTAGCGATCGAGCTGGGCCTGCGAAACGTCGGGGGTTCGGCCGGAACCGTCGGCCTGGTATTTCACCGGCACGACGACGACGCGGACGGTGCCGGACACCTTGGCGCCGAGCGAGGCATACGTGCCGTCTTGCGGGAAGCGCGCTTCGCTCTCGGTCGAGGGGTCGACGCCGTCTTCGGCGGTCAGAGCAACCTGGAACGTGACGTCGGCGGGAAGGCTCGCGGCGTCGACTTCGAAGTTGAACGTGGAGTTGGCGTCTTGATCCGTCGACGTCTTGCTGATCGTCTTCGTGTCGCGGGCGATGGGCGTCTGGGTGGTCGCGCTCTCCGAAACGAGACGGAGCTCGGCGGTGACCGACTTGGACGCCCAGCCCATATCCGGAGCCACGTAGACGCGAACGAGCGCAGGCCTGTTCGCGACGATGGGCGCGTTGCGCTTGGTGCCCGTGATGGCCGAACCGCTCTTCACGACGGAGACCTTCACGCCCTGGAAGACGGCGATCTCGGAGATCGTCAGCCCCTCGACGAGCGGCGAGAGCGGGGTCTGCTGCGGATCCGCAGCGGCCGTTCCGTCCGGATCGGTACCGTCGGTCTCGGACGTCGGGTCGCCCCCACCAGGAGACTTCGCGTTCGGGTCTTTCGAGATGATCCGCGTCTCGTGCGTCGTGCACGCGACGACGCTGGAGAGCAAGAGCACGATCCCGATTGAGGTCCTCATCACAACGCCTCCTCGAAATCCCGAGTCGCTCGGGATCCCGTGTCCGTAGCAGCTCGACGGGCAATGCCCCGTCTCGCGAGAGTCACCGAAATGACGCGCTTCCCCGCCTTCGCCGCCATTCTCACCGGGCGCACGCAGACGCCGCCATTTTGGGGCCCCTTCTCATACGCCGGGCGGCGGGCTCGGACACCCCTGGATCCGAGCCTCACCATTGCCGGTTTGGAAAGCCTTGGAGACCGGCGTCTGCCGGCCTGAAAATGCTGGGCGGTGAGACTGGAAAAGTCGATGCTGGACGAAGCTCGCGTCGCGGGGGTCGATGCACTAGGCTGGCCGGCCGATGAATCGGCGCTTCGGAGCCTGGATTTCGCTGGCGGCATGCGTGCACCTGACCGGGCTCGGCACGGGCCTCGGCACGCCTGCGCTCGCCCAGTCGAAGGGCAACAAACCGCAGGCCGCGCAGCCGGCCAAACCGGCGTTGCCGCAAGACCTCGTCGCGAAGGGCCAGGTGCTCTTCGACGATCAGCAGTACGAGGAGTCGATCCAGGCGCTCTCCGCGGCGCTGCTTCGGCCGAGCAACACGAAGGAGCAGAAGGTCGAGATCTACCGACTGCTCGCGCTGAACTACATCACGCTCGGCCGTAAAGACGAGGCGGAGAGCGCGGTCCGCGGCCTTCTCGTCATCGAGCCGGACTACCAGATGCCGGCCAGCGAATCGCCTCGCTTCCGAGACTTCTTCGCGCAAACGCGAAAGAAGTGGGAGGCCGAAGGGCGCCCGGGGCTCGTGAAAGAGGAGCCCGTGCAGAAGCCGGTCGCTCTCAAACACGGCTCACCCACCGAGGCAACGTCGGGGCAAAGCATCGACTTGCGCGCACACCTCGACGATCCCGACGGACGAACGGGCTCGGTGAAGCTCTACTTCCGCACGGGCACCAAGGGTGACTTCACCGAGAAATTCGCCGACGTCGAGGGCGAATCGGTGCGCGTCCAGATCCCGGGCTCGGCCGTAAAGCCGCCCGTCATCGACTATTACTTCGAGGTCACGGACGGCGGCGGATCGCTCATCGCTTCGCGTGGAGACGCGACGGGTCCGCTTCGCATCGCCGTTCCCGAGCCGAGCAAGGGTTGGGTTCTTCCCGTCGTCATCGGCGGCAGCGTCGTCGGAGCAGCCGCTGTGGTCGGCATCCTCGCCCTCGCCGGTGTTTTCAAGAGCAGCAGCAGCAACTCCGCGAACGGTCGCGGCATGTCGACGGTCTCGGTGAGCGTTGGGGAGGCCTCGCGCTGAGTCCGTCAGGAATCGAAAGAACGAATCATCATGAGTGAGCCGCGATATCCCTTCGTGCACGTCGACGTCACGCCCGAGCAGGCCGACGAAATCAGTGGACTGCTCTTCGAGCTCGGCGCCTCCGGCGTGGAAGAGCGCGACGAGACCACGCTCCAGAAGAACGCCGCGAGCGGTTTGGTCACGCTCGTCGCCAGCTTCGATTCACGCGAAGAAGCCGAACAGGCGATCGCCGAGCTGCCCGAAGGCCTGGTTGGTCGCTACGAAGAAGTCGTCGGCGACGCCTGGCGCGACGCGTGGAAGGAACACTACAAGCCCTACACGCTGGCCGAAGGCCTCGTCGTTCGTCCGCCGTGGGAGCCGTACGAGGCCAAGGCCGGCGAGAAGGTCCTCGAGCTCGAGCCCGGTCGCGCGTTCGGCACGGGCCTTCACGAGACCACGCGTCTCGTCGCGCAGGCGATTCGCACGCACGCGCCGGAGATCGCCAAGGCTACCGTCCTCGACGTGGGATGCGGCAGCGGCATCCTTGCGCTGGTAGCGCTCGCCCTCGGTGCAGAGCGTGCAGTCTGCATCGACATCGATCAGGAGGCGATCGACGTGACGGTCGAGAACGCCGCGCGCAACGCCATGCAGGATCGCGTCGAGGCGAGCACCACGCCGCTCGAGGAGATCACCGCCGTGAGTCCGATCGTGCTCGCGAACATCGAAGCGCGCGTACTCATCCCGATGGCCGAAGAGCTCCAAAAGCACGTCGCGCCGGGCGGCCTCTTGTTGCTTTCCGGCATCCTCGTTCCCCAGAAAGACGACGTGCGCGCGGCTTACCCGGACATGGAGCTGCTCGCCGATCCGTCCGCGGGTGAGTGGGTGCTTCTCGCGCTTCGCAAAGCGAAGGCCTGAGCGAGACGAGGCGAGAGACCACCGATGGCCATTCGTGCGCCCATCGTGAAGCTCACGGCTGGGCGCATGACGCTCACGCACGAGACGTCGCATTACCTTTGCCGCGTCCTTCGCCTTCGCGCGGGTGATGCGTTCCTCGCCTTCGATCCGGAGGCGCTGCTCGAGGCCGACGCGACCATCACGGTCGCTTCGGACTCGGCGGCGGAGATCACGGTCTCGGAGACGCGCGGGGCGAAGGTCGTGGCCGATGTGCCGCTCGTGCTCGTCTACGCGCTCGCCAAAGGCGACAAGGTCGACGCCGTCGTGCGCGACGCGACGGAGCTCGGGGCGACGCGCGTCGTCGTCGCGCGCACCGAGCGCGCGATCGTGAAAGCGGACGAAGCGAAGGCCGCGAACAAGCTCGATCGCTTCCGGCGCGTCGCCGAGCAGGCCGCGCGTCAGAGTGGTCGCGCCGATCCGCCAAAGATCGAAGGCGTATACGACTTCGCCGCCGCCCTCGAAGCCGCGAAGTCCGATACGCAGGCGCGCTACTGCCTCGACGTGCGTGGAACGGTGGAGCTCGGCGCCCTTCTCCCCGCCGCGATCACGACGCGCAGCGGCATCGCCTTCGCCATCGGCCCCGAAGGCGGCCTCACCGACCGCGAAGTGGAGGCCGCGCGCGCACACGGCTTCGAGATCGTCACGCTCGGACGCTTCGTGCTGCGGACCGAAACGGTGGCCGCGGCCGTGCTCGGCGCCGTTCGCGTCCTCTCGCGTTAGTCAGGCGAGGCGTCACACGGCAGAGCCGGCCTGACAGTTCCGTGACGATGCCAGGCACAACGTGACGGAATGGTGGGAAGCGTTCGGCGGCGCTCGTCCGTAGAGTCGGCCCCGACATGCCGATCCTCGTCTTCTTCGGTGCGCACTGGGTCAGCTCGATCTTCTTCCAGACCTTCTTTCTGCACCGCTACGCGTCGCACAAGCAGTACACGATGTCGAAGGGGTGGGAGCGCTTCTTCCATCTCTGCACGTACTTCGCGCAGGGCTCGAGTTACCTGTCGGCGCGCGGCTACGCGATTCTGCATCGGATGCACCACGCGTACAGCGACACGCCGAAGGACCCGCACTCGCCCGAGAACCACAGCAACCTGTTCACGATGATGTGGGCCACGAAGCACCGCTACGACGCCTTCGCGTATCGCCGCGAGGAGCCGGAGGCGCGCTTCGAGAAGGACATCCCGGATTGGCCGGCGCTCGATCGCGTCAGCCAGAACTGGTTCGCGCGTCTCGCCTGGATGGGCGGCTACACGGCGTTCTACGCGTTCTTCGCCACGCAGTGGTGGATGTGGCTCCTCTTGCCGGCCCACTTCCTCATGGGTCCGATCCACGGCGCGATCGTCAACTGGTGCGGGCACCGCTACGGCTACCGCAACTTCGACAGCGACGACGTGTCGCGCAACACGCTCGTCTTCGACTTCGTCACGATGGGTGAGTTGTTCCAGAACAACCACCACAAGTACGCGATGCGTTCGAACTTCGCGGTGCGCTGGTTCGAGGTCGACCCGACCTACCAGATCATGCGCGTGATGAACCTCGTTGGCATCATCAAGCTGAAGCCCATGACGAAGCTCGACGCGCACGGCCGCATCATCGACACGCGCGCCATCGACGCGGGCTCGCAGGGCGAGGTTCCCGAGGCGATGGACCTTCCCCTCGCCTCCTGATTCCTTTCACGTTCGGAACACCGGGCGCTCCTCCGTAGGGAAGCGCCCGCGTTGTTTTTGTGCCGCTCACCACACTTCGCAACGGTCCTTCTTCACCATCTTCGAGTCCGGCTGGCAGGCAAACGCCTGGGCGAACTCGGGGAGGTTGGAGAGAGGACCGTTGACGCGAAGGTTGGGCGGCGAGTGCGGATTGGTGGAGACGAGGTGCCGGAGCGCCTCGTCGCGAAGCTTTCCGCACCAGCCTTGAGCAAAGCCGAGGAAGAACTCCTGCTCCGGCGTGAACTCCGACTTGCCCGTAGCGCCTGCCGGCGCGGGTGACGAAGCCTTCGCCTTCATCGCGCGGTGCGCGAGCTTCACGCCCCCGAGATCGGCGATGTTCTCACCGAGCGTGAGCTTGCCGTTCACGTGCAGGTCGCCGAGGACCACGTAGTCGTCGAACTGCTTCTGCACGCAGGAAGCGCGACGCTCGAACTCGGTGTCGACGGCCTTCGACCACCAGTCCTTGAGGTTGCCTTCGGCGTCGAACTGGCGGCCTTCGTCGTCGAAGCCGTGCGTCAGCTCGTGGCCCATGACCATGCCGATCCCGCCGTAGTTGGCGGGCATCGAAGCGGTGTTCGAATAGAACGGGGGCTGCAGAATGCCCGCCGGGAAGACCATCTCGTTGAGCTGCGCGTCGTAGTACGCGTTGACGGTGGGCGGGCTCATTTGCCACTCGTACCGGTCGACGGGCTTGCCGATCTTCGCGAGCTGGCGCCTGTATTCGAAGGCCGAAGCGCGCTGCGTGTTCGCCAGATACTCGTCGCGGTTGATGTTGAGGCCGTCGTACGAGCGCCACTTGTCGGGGTAGGCGATCTTGTTGGCGATCTTCCCGAGCTTCGCGAAGGCGGCCTTGCGCGTGGGCTCGTCCATCCAGGCGAGCGTCTCGAGATTGCCGTGCATCGCCCCCTCGATGGCCTGCACCATGCCGACGACGGTGGACTTGCCTTCGGCGCCGAGGGTCTTCTTCACGAAGGGCTGCGCGAGCGCCTCGCCCATCGCGCCGTCGATCGTGCGCACGCACCGCTTCCAGCGAGGCGGAAGGCTCTGGGCGCCAACGAGCGTCTTGCGCCACTTGAACCGCTCGTCGACGAACGGCGCGGGAAGCTCGTCCGCGTTGCCGCGGAACGTGTTCCAGCGGAGGTACGTCTTCCAATCGGCGAGAGAAACCTTGCCGTTGATCATCGCGCCGACCTCCTTGAGGAAGTCGGGTTGGGCAACGTTGAAGTTGCCGACGTTCTTCGCCTCGGCCCCTTCGAGCCACGCATCCCACGGGATGCCAGGCGCGCTCTTCGCCAGATCGATGCGCGGCGCCGGGTGGTTGATCTTCTTCGGCTCGCGGCGGTCTTCTTTCGACATCCACGCCTTGGCGAGCATGGTTTCGACCTTCATGACCGTCTTGGCCGACGCCTTGGCCTTCGCCTCGGGTTCACCGGCAAGCTGCAGCATCGCGGCGACGTGCTGCTCGTACTTGGTTCGTAGCTCGGCCATCTTGGGCGAGCTGTCGAGGTAGTACTCGCGCTCGGGCATGCCGAGGCCGCCCTGCCAGAGCATGGCGATGACGCGCGTGGCATCGTTGAAGTCTTGCGAGGCCATGAGCTCGAAGACCATGGGCTGCCCTTCGGCCTGCATCTTCCCGAGGAACTTGGCGAGCGACGCGGGATCCTTGATGGCATCGATCGCCTTGAGCGTGGGATCGAGAGGCTTCGTGCCGAGCTTGTCGATGTTCGTCTCGTCCATGCACGCGCCGTAGAAATCACCGAGCGCCTTGCCGTAGGCCGTGTCGGCGACCTTCTCGCCGCGCGCGTAGGTCTCGAGGATGTTGCGCAGAATGTCTTCGTTCCGGTCGCGAATGACGCTGAAGCTCCGGTACCAGCTGGCTTCGTCTGCGGGGATCTCGGTCGACTTGATCCAGCTGCCGCAGGCGTACTGATAGAAGTCCTCGCAGGCGGGCACGCTGGGGTCCATCGCGCTCCGCTCGACCCCCGACGACGCCACCACACCGGCCTGAGCCGTGAGCTGCGAAGCACTCGCTGCGGTCACCGGAGGTGACGATGGGGCCGCCGGAGGGTGATCGCCGCCGCCGCACGCGAAGAAGACGAGCGAGGCGAAGGGAGCGGCCGCAAGGGAGAGGAGGGCAAGCGAGCGACGCATGGGCTCCGGGTATGCCCTCCCCTCGCCCGAGCCGCAAGACAGCAGAGCTGCAGCAAACCACCTCAACCCACACAATACGACCTCGAAGCGAAGCCGATTCGCCGTATCCTTGGCGACCTAAACCCGATGCTCGAGCGAATCGCGCTTCATCAGACTCGTCTTCGCACGCCCGGCCTCGGCCTCGAGGGCAAGGGCGTTGCGCTCGGGGCCAAAGGCCTCGTTCTTCTGCCATCGCTCGATCGCCTCGTCGCATGGCTGAGCGTGTACACGCGCGAGCACTCGCTCGAAGATCTGATGCCGAGCCTGCAGATCCAGATCGTGCGGAGCAAGCTGGGCACGCGCGAGATCACGCTCTCGTTCGCAGCCGAGTCGAGCGACCGCATGGATCGCGTGGCCGAAACCGCGCGCCTCGTGGGCGGCTTCACGTTCACCGGCACGAGTCGTCACTTCGTCCAGTACCGCGATGCAGCCGCGCCCTTCGGCTACGACGCCACGCAGCTGCTCTCGACCGACGCCGCTCTCGCGCTCTACCACGATCGCTTCACGCAGGTTTACGAGGTCGACAAGGACGTGGGCCTACGCGCGCTTCTCTTGCGCCTCATGCCCCACGTCGATCCCGCGACGATCGAAGACAGCGGACCGCGCATCATCGTCGCCGAGCAAGGGCTTGGGCCCGCCCTCATCCACTACTTCGTGCGTTCGCGCGTCGAAGGCGAGGTGGCCGTCGGCGAATGGCCCCCGGAGAGCGCATTCGACGAAGGGCCGACGCGCCGCTACATCCTGCGCATTCCCGATCTTCCGCAGCGCATGCGGCCGCTCATGGCGAAGACGCCCGGCATCACCACGTTCCTGCCCGCTGGGCCGGGCGTGGCCGTGGAGATGGGTTACAGGCATCCCGTTTCGCTCCGCGCGTGTCCGGTGTTCGATCCGAACGGGCTCGTTCTCCTGCGCGGACGCGGAGACGAAGCATGGTCGCTCGATCGGACGCCCCAGATGGGCGATCTGCGCGCGTTCGCCCGCGTCGAGCTCCGCACGACTGAAGGCCTCGACGAGATCAAAGCGGAGGGCACCCACCTTCCCGATCCGGTGCGGGTTCCGCTCCGCATCGTGCCTTCGCCGGCGCCGTTTCGGAACGTGACCGCAACGTGGATCGAGCCCGCGCAGCTCTCGCTTCTGCGTCGCATCGCGTACGCACTGCCTCATCAAACGATCCTGCGCACCCAGATTGCCGTCACGCCGAAGGGCGCCTTCTTGCGCTCGAGCGCGGGCATCGAGGCAGTGCCTCTCGGCACGTTCTTCGTGGAGATCCATCCCGGGCTCTAC
The DNA here is from genome assembly GCF_001263205.1 of Labilithrix luteola. Taxonomy (GTDB): domain Bacteria; phylum Myxococcota_A; class Polyangia; order Polyangiales; family Polyangiaceae; genus Labilithrix; species Labilithrix luteola. Next base: position 6,261,416 of record NZ_CP012333.1, on the reverse strand, counting down.
ATCCCGGCGGGCTACGACGTGACGCCGGCGGTTGCCCCCGAAGTTCTCTATCGCGCGCTCGGAGCGTCGCCTTCGCAAATCCTCTTCATCGATACCAACGCGTGGGCGATGGCCGTAGAAGAGAGCGCCTTTTCGCCGCTCGAAACGGCGATGCTCGAAGCACAATCGTGGGAGCCCCTCGTTGCCGAATCGATCGAGCGCGCACTCGAAGAGGCCCCCATCGACTTGAAGCTCGAACCGCTCGGTGTCTTCGCGCTGAGCCAGGTGGCGCCGCCCGAACCTCCGCCGCAAGGCACGCCACAACTGCCTCCTGGCACCACTCCCCAGGGGTCCTGAGCGATGGCGAAGGTCGACGCGCAGGCGCTCTGCGAGCGGCTCTTCACGACGTTCCTCGCGCCGCTCGTGCTGGGCGGCACGATGCTTCCCGGCAAGCCTTTCGGCGGCAAGAACGCGCTCTCGATCGGCGACAATCGGGCGCCGGCCGACTCCGAGACGCTGTCACGCACGAACCTCGCGCGCGTACGCGTCGCGCGGAAGATCGCGCCGGTCGACACGTTCGAGCCGGTTCCCACCGGTGACGAGTGGGTGCTCGCCGCCATGCTCCACGACATCGTGCAGTCGACCCACCCGGGCTTCGACGCCGTGTTCCGTCGAAGTGGCCCGGCGCGCATCCTCGAGGTGGTCGAAGCCACGCTCGCCCATGTTCCAGCGCCGAAGAACGTGGGCGCGGCCCTCTCGAGGCACACGTGGCTCTCGCGAATGCTCGAGCTCACACGCACGGACATCGACGTGCGCTGGTGGACCGGGAGTCAGACCTTTCTCGGAGAGGATCCGCCGGGGCGCCTCCTCGCCTGGCCGGAAATTCGACGCGTTCAGGAGACCCGCACCCCACGACCACTGATGGACCTGCCCACGAGCGGTGCATCGGTCGATGGCCAGCGCTTCGAGAATGCGGTGACCAAGCTCCTCCAGAGGACACCACTGACGGATCTCGCCACGATCGATCGTTCGTCGCCGCCGTTCGTATGGACCCACGACACGCTCTCGCTCGTGTCGACCCACGCGGGACGAACGCTCGCGCAGCGCGCCTTCGCGCTCCTTCCCCAGCCGGCAGTCGACATGCGACTCGGCGCGGCCACCCGGCAGCTCTTCGAGGCCAAGGCACGACGCGCTGCGTTCGTGGCAATGGACCTCCTCCGTGATCGCGCCCTCTCGCTGGCGACGTTGCGACTGACCAAGGCGTCGAGTACCGCCCAGCCGGAGCCCCTGATGCTCGGTCCGACATCGGACGACGCCGCGTTCGCCCTGAGCGCCGGTGCCATGGCGGCGACACATTGGATTGGGCAGACCGGCGGGGGCCTGGCCGAACGGGAACGGCGCGCGATCCTCGAAATCCTCGCGCCGGCCGCCCGCGGAGCGGCCGCGACGCAACTCCAGGCGCTGCTCGCGGGCTGAGGAGGACCGCGCTGAGGAGGGCTGGTCGACATCACGACCACGCCAACCGTCACAGTCGCTCACCGCGTACGGTTGCGCTCGTTCCGGGCTTCGACGTTGTTGGCGCTCAACCTCGCACCAATCGTCTCCAAAAGCGGGCGCTCCGGATGGAGGGCCTGTTAGTATCCAACACAAAGCCTCGATGCTCGTCCCTCATCTCGAACGGTCACGAGCCCACGCGATAACGGAACCGGTGACGGGTCACGAACGTTGGTGGCGAGAGCGTGGCGAGAGTGGGTTCGCTTCATCGCCGCGAGTGCAGACAGTAGAGAGTTCTATTCGCATGAACACGGATCGCTCATGAGCGCGCCTGTTACCGGTCTGGAGCTGGAGCTGCCGATCGTCACGGAAGACGACATCGTGCGCGCCCGCACGCGTGGTCGAGAGATGTGCCGGACGCTCGGGTTCGCCGAGATCAACCAGGTGAAGATCGCGACAGCGATCTCCGAACTGGCGCGCAACATCTTCCACTACGCAAAAACCGGCGAAATCATCCTCCGGATCATCAGTACCCCCAAGCGAGGCATCGAAGTCGTTGCGCGCGATCGGGGGCCCGGCATTCCGGACATCAAGCTCGTCCTGAGCGGCAACTACAAGTCGCGAACCGGCATGGGCAAAGGCCTTCTCGGCGCCCGGCGGCTCGTCGACCACTTCGAAGTGGTCTCGGCTCCCGGACAGGGTACGACGGTCACTCTCCGGAAGTACGCCGACGCGCGATGACCGATCTCGCCTTCGAACTCGCTGCGCTTCGTCAGCAGAACGAAGAGCTGAAACGCCGTCTCGAGGAGCGGCAGCGAAGTGACGAGCGCAGGCGCGCTCTTCGAGGGTGCGAGACAGTCGAGGAGATTTCGGAGCGAGGCATCGCCTTCGCCACAGCTGAGCTAGGCGGCGGCCCTGCCCTCTTGTTGTTGGACGATCCCGCGAGCAGCGCGTTCATCGTCCAGGCAGTGGCGAACCTCCCGCGCGAGCGTGATGACGCGTCCCGCTCGGTGGTCGTCGCCCGCGCCGACGTGCTCGCAACGTCGCTTTCCGCGGACGCGCCGCTCAGGCATTCGCAGACGTCGCCGGTGGAGGCCTTCGCTCCGTTCGTGGCGATCATCGGCTCCGACCGACTCGTCGTCTCGGGACTGTACGACGGCACGGAGCTCGTCGGACTGATCGTCGTCGGTGGAGACGAGGCCGTGGGGCCGCGCCTCCTCGAGACCTCCGCGGAGCTGAGTGCAGCGATCGCCGCTGCGCTCCGAGCGCGCTCGCGCGCCGAAGAGCTGGCGCTGCTCGAAATCCAGGAACGCGAGCTCGTCGGCCTGCTTCGCGAAGTCGAGCAGCGCGATGAAACCATGCAGGCCGATCTGCAGCAGGCCCGCGAATTCCAGCAGCTCATGATGGCCCTGCCGCCCGTCGCCGGCGCACGCATCGAGGCGCTCTACGAGCCTTGCGGTCTCGTCGGCGGCGACGTCTACGTCGTCTCGGAGCTGCCCGGTAAGATCCGCATCTTCGTGGCCGACGCCACGGGCCACGGCGTTCGCGCATCGCTCACGACGATGTTCATCAAGAGCGGTTACGAATCGCTCAAACATGCGCCCGATCCGGCGAGCCTCCTGCGCGAGCTCAACGAGAGCATCGCTGCCACGTACCGCTCGAGCGAGATGATGTTCTCGGCGTGCTGCGTGGACGTCGAACGCAGCACGGGAAAGCTCACGCTCGGTTGCGCGGGTCATCCTCCCGCGTGCCTCGTACGCGGCAACGAGGTCGTTCTGCTCGAGGCGCGCGGCGCGCTGATGGGCGTGCGCGCGGGCATGCGCTACGAACACACGACGACGACGCTCGGCCCCGGCGACGGCCTCTACGTGTTCACCGATGGCATCGCGGAAGCGCGCGGCGAGAACGGCGACTTCTTCGGCGAGCAGCGCCTCTACACGCTCCTCCGCGACACCCACGTGTCCGGCCGGAGCGTGAGCAACACCGTGCGCGACACGCTCCGCGCATTCGCGGGCAAGCGCGGACTGCCCGACGACGTGTCGCTCGTGGGCATCCGCCTCGAGAACTGACGCAAACTGACGCGCGCTCGCGCGCCCGTTCTGGTCACGCCTGGCTCATCACGCTCGCTCCGCGCGAAGAGCGAGCGAAGCGAGCGATAACTAGACTAAGCCGCGCTGCTGGACTCGATCAGAACGAGATCGACCGCGAAGCAGCTGAGCGCGCCAAGGCTGCGCTTCTGCCAGGGCTTGTCGTCGTCTTGCAGGAAGCGAATGCGATACTGCTTCGACTGCTCGAGGTCCTGCACGTGGCCAAGCCACACAACGAAAGCCTTGAAGCAGGACGAGTTGATGAAGAAGAGCCCGCGGAAGTCGACGACGACTTCGGTCACGGCGGCCTCGAGTGCGCGCTCGTGGAAGCGCGCCAGCACGTTCTCGATCGCCCCGAGCGAACGCGTATCGGCGCTGCCGGCGAAGCGAATGGTGAGAGGCGAAACCTCGGGAACGTCGACGCGAAGCTCCTCGGTGTCGATGCTCTGCACGGACGTGGACGACTCGTTCATTTCTCCACTCGAATGGAAACGGGTGCTGCGGGAAGGTCGAACTTGCCTTCGACGCGGATGGTGAGTTGGTCGCCCTCGACCCGATACGACACGTCGAGATCGGCTTCGGCGCGGATACGACCAAGGCCGAGGCCCGAGCCGCCATCCGTGCGCTTTGCAGCACGACGAACGAGCGAAAGATAGTGCACGTTCGGGTCCGAGGCACCGACAACGCCGTCGAGAGCTTCCTTTGCGCGAGCAAGCCGATCGGGCACGACCGAATTGGTCGTCTCGATGCGGATCTCGACGCTTTCGGGCTGCTTTTTCATCGCAATCGCGATGGCGCCTCGTCCGTCCGACGAATAGTGGACGGTGTTCTCGAGCATCTCGTGCGTCGCCATCGCGAGGCGCCCCGAGAGGTCCGCGTTGCCGAGGACCTGCGCGTAGAACTCGGTCACGAATCGTCGAACGGTCGCGACGAGCGCAACGCTCGGCGAGAACCGAAGCTCGAAGAAACCCTCGTCGAAGGTCTCTTCGAGGGCCGTCTTGCCCGACGTACCAGAATCAACCGGGAGTCCGGTGCCGCTGTGCATACCCGTCGCCGAATTAATCATCGCCGCCGCGCGTTGTAAATGGAGCGCGCGTGACTCCGGTCACAAGACCGACCGCAACGCTCCGCCAACGAGCGTCAGACGACATCCCCGGACGCATGCCCCCAAGAACGACACCCGTCCGAACGAGCGGCCGAGTGCGCCGCAAATAAGAGGAGGAGCGCTCCCCTCTCGAGTGCCGAGCGCGCTGTCACCTTGTCGTCATGACGAACGAGTGGCGGCGATCGCCACGGCGACCAACCGTCGTGTCAGCCGATCGACCTCTACCGCAACGCCGAGCCCGCACGCGGGAACCGGAGCCAACGTGAGGCCGAAGGGACGAACGAGCGAGCGCAGCGAGCGGAGTGAGTACCAGACAACGGCCAGCGAGCGCCCCACAGAGACAGAGGATGTGAGGCCGAAGGGACGAACGAGCGAGCGCAGCGAGCGGAGTGAGCACCAGACAGCGGCCAGCGAGCGCCCCACCGAGACAGAGGATGTGAGGCCGAAGGGACGAACGAGCGAGCGCAGCGAGCGGAGTGAGTACGAGACAAGGCCAGCGAGCATTTCGATGCGCTTGCATGCAGTGTGTTACGTTGCGAGGAGCGCGTTGAGATGGCGGCAGCGATCTTGGGGGAGGCCGAGTCGTTCGCTTCGTTTCAATGCCGATTCGCAAGGGACCGCATCACGGCTCGGCGACTTGTTCTCGAACGTCGGAGTTGATCAGAGTCAGCGGAGAGTCGGTCACGACTCTTCGACAACGACTCGTTCGCCGACGAACCGTGGCTCGGATCCCACTTCAGGCAAATCAGGCAAACCAATTTCGAACGCCAAGGGACCGCGCGAGGGGTCACGTCACCGACATGGTGAGCCACCTCCACGTCCGGTCGAACCGAGCCAACGAGCATGACGGACAACGCCCAGAAACCGAACAATCCCCTCCAAGACTCGTCTCTTCTGCGCAGCGTTCTCGATCACCTGCAGATGCGGGTGTTCTGGAAAGACCGACAGTCGCGCTACCTCGGCTGCAACATGGCGCTCGCGCGCGACGCCGGTAAGGCCAGCCCGGAAGAGCTCCTCGGCAAGAACGACTACGAGATGCCGTGGACGAAGGAAGAGGCCGATCAGTACGTCGGCATCGATCGCCGGGTGATGGAATCCGGCGTGCCGGAGTTCCACATCCTCGAGTCCCAGCTCCGCGCCGACGGGTCGACCTCGTGGGTCGACACCAACAAGATCCCGCTCCGCAACGCTGCCGGTGAGGTGATCGGCATCATCGGCACCTACGAAGACATCACCGCGCGCAAGGAAGAGGAGGAAGAGCTCCGCCGCAACCGCGAGCGCCTCGAAGACCTCGTGACGGCCCGAACGGCAGAGCTCGAATCGGCGTCGGCGCAGCTCCGTGAGGAGATCAAGCAGCGCGAACAATCGCAGATCGAGCGCGACCGCCTCCAGCAGGAGATCATCGACGCGCAGAAGCGCGCGATCGCCGAGCTCTCGACGCCGATCATCCCCGTGATGGAAGGCATCCTCGTGATGCCGCTCGTCGGTAACATCGACAGCTTGCGAGCCAAGGAGATCATGCGGACGGTCCTCGCGGGCATCAGCGAGCACCGCGCGAAGGTCGTCATCATCGACATCACGGGCGTTCCGCTCGTGGACAGCGGCGTTGCCGGCCACCTCAACAAGACGATTCAGGCGGCGCGCCTCAAGGGTGCGCGCACGATCGTCAGCGGCATCTCCGATGCGGTCGCCGAGACCATCGTCGACCTCGGCATCGACTGGTCGGGCATCGTGACCCTCAGCGATCTCCACACGAGCCTCCTCGCGGCGCTCGACATCGTCGGCATCAAGCTCGCTCGTGAATCTGCCTGAGAGCAGCCGCTCCGCTCCCGGCGCGCGCCGCGAGATCCTCATCACGTCGGAGCACGACGTGATTCAGGCTCGCACGGGCGCCAAGCGAATGGCCGACGAAACCGGCTTCTCGATCCCCGACTCGGTGAAGATCGCGACGGTGGTCTCGGAGCTGGCGCGCAACATCGTCGTCTATGCCCAGAAGGGCCGCGTCGAATTCGAGGTCTTCCGCACTCCGCGGGTGGGCATCGAAATCGTGGCGGTCGACGACGGGCCGGGAATCGCCGACGTGGCACACGTCCTGTCCGGAAAGTACCGCTCGCGGACGGGCATGGGACTCGGGCTCGTCGGGAGCAAGCGGCTCGTCGACGAATTCAGCGTCGATTCGGCGCCAGGCAAGGGCACGCGCGTCGTCGCCCGCAAATACGTGGTGCCGCGTTGACGACAAACTCCCTTTTCGAGAAACACGAGACGTTCCCCGGTTTCGAGCTCGCGGGCATCGCGCGCACGTGCAGGGGGATGCCTGTCTGCGGAGACGCGTTCGCCTGGCACGTGTCCGAGACCGCCATCACCGTCGTCGTGGCCGATGGTCTCGGGCACGGACAGCCCGCGCGCGAAGCTGCGGATCGGGCGATCGACGCGTTCCTCGAAGAGCCGGGGCTTCCGGCGGACCGCATTCTGCGCCGATGCCACGACGCACTCACGCGCACGCGTGGGGCAGCCGTGGCCGTGGCCCAGGTCGACCTCGCACGTCGCGAGCTCGGGTTCTGCGGTGTCGGCAATGTCGGCGTTCGCGAGATCCCGCGACGCGGTGGTCGCGGAGCCTCGGTTCCCGGCATCGTGGGCATGCGGTTGCCCGCGTTTCGCGTCTTCTTCTCGCGCGTGGAGGACCACGACTACGTGCTCTTTCACACCGACGGAATCAACGGGGCGTTCGACCCGATGGACGTCGCCAAGCTCGCGCCGCTCGAAGCCGCGCGGACGATTCAACAACGCTGGGGCCTCGCGCACGACGACGCCAGCGTCGTGTGCCTGCGCTTTCACGCAAGAGAAGTCAGATGATGGACAAGAACGCAGTACGCAAGATTGGTCAGATGCTGCTGGTCGTGGTCCCGCCCGACCTCACGGACTCGGACATCATCGAGCTCCGTCGAGAGGCGGTGAAATCCGCGCGAAAGTACGCGTCGACCTGGGTGCTCCTCGACTTCTCCGAGGTGCAGATCTGCGATTCCTACTTCGGGCGCTTCATTCACAGCATGTCCCAGATGGCGCAGCTCGTCGGCGCCGAGGCGATCGTGTGCGGGCTCTCCGACGCGGTCGTCGAGACACTCGTCGACATGGGACTCTGGCTCGAAGGCGTACGCGTGACGTTGGACGTCGACTCCGCGCTCGCCCTCACCACCAAGGCGAAGAAGTGATGCGCGTCCAACCGCCCTACGAAGCCCCCTTCCTCGATCGAACGCCATGAGCAGCCTTCTCATCGGAGTCGCAGAACGCCCACTCGAGGGCCAGCCGGTCTCGGGCGACGCTTACGTCGCCATCGAGGACGCGGCCTCGTCGTTGATCTGTGTCATCGACGGACTCGGTCATGGTCCGGAGGCGGCGCGCGCCTCGCAGGCTGCGGTGACGTACATACGCGGTCACGCCGCCGACGAAATCGAAGCGACGATGCGAGCGCTCGACGACCAGCTTCGCTCCACGCGTGGGGCGGCGGTTACGATCGTCCGCGTCGACCACGTGAAGAGCGAGCTGCAGTACTGCGGCGTCGGAAACGTCACGCTGCGGGCGTTCTTCCGCAAGCCGGCGTACCCGGTGAACGTGGCGGGGATCGTCGGGAAGCGGCCTCGTCGCTACCTCACCACGCGCCATCGGATGGAGGTCGACGACACGTTCGTCGTCTACACCGACGGCATCTCGAGCCGCTGGGAGTCCGAATCGGCGCCCAACGGCACGCCGCAAGCCATTGCCAGCGACCTCATGGCTCGACACGGCAAGGCGCACGACGACCTCACCTGCGTCGTCGCACGCATGACGAACGGCACGAGCCCCCGCTTCGGCCGCCCATGACGTGCGGGCCGTTCTCGTTCAGCTCCGAGGCCGACCGCTTCTGGCTCGCCAACGAGGCGAAGCGCATCGCGCAGGCCGAAGGCTTTTCGCGCGAAGAGCAGGCACAGCTCGCCACCTCCATTTCGGAGCTCGTGTCGAACGCCGTCAAACATGGCGGCGGCGGCGGCACCTTCACGCTCACGGTGCACCAAGGTCCGCCGACGAGCATCCAGGTGGTCATCGAGGACGACGGTCCAGGCATTCCCGAGGTCGAAGACGCCCTGCGCGACGGATTCTCCGAAGGCCGCTGGCTCACCCCGGACGTGCCGATGTCCAAGCGACGAGGGCTCGGAACGGGCCTCGGCGCCGTTCAACGAATGATGACTCAACTCACGATCAGCAGACGCGCCAGCGGGGGTACGCGCGTCGACACCACGCTCGTGCGGAAAATGAAGGACCGCGCGCGCTGATGCGCGGCCCACGGGGACAAGGAATTCGACGATGGATCAAGTGAAGACGGAGCAATCAGACTGGTTGACGAAGGTGTTGGCCCACCTGCCCGGGGCCATCTACGCGTGTCGGCTGCTGCCGAACGGAATCACGGAGTGGCCTTACGCGAGCGCCGGAATCTGCGCGTTGCTCGACACGACCCCCGGGGAGTTCGCGAAGGATCCGACGGCTTCGTTCATGAGGATCGTCCCCGAGGACCTCACGACGGTCGAAACGACGATGAAGGACGCCATCGCGAACGGCACGACCTTCACGTGGAATGCACGACTGAACCTCTCGAACGGCTCGCTGCGCTGGCTGCGTTTCATGTCGACCGCACACGTGCAGGCCGACGGCAGCATCCTGTGGTTCGGTCAGGTGTTCGACGCGACGAGCGAGCGAGAGACGGAACAACGCCTCATCGCCGCCGAGCACGCCCGCGAGCGCACCGAGACGATGCTCAAGAAGGTGGTCGACCACCTGCCGGTCGGCGTTTCCGTCATGAGCACCAGCAGGGAGCCGGTGCTCTGGAACAATGCCTTCCACGATCACGTGGGTCAGGTCGAGAGCGACAAGGACTTCGGCTACAAGGATCTCTCGACCGTCTATCGCCCCGACGGCGTGACCCCCTACCCGCTCGACGAGCTGCCCGTCATGCGCGCGCTTCGCGGTGAGCAGGTCGACAGCTCCGACATGTGCCTCGGCAGCGCGACGGGTGAGATCAACCGGCGGCTCGCCGTCTCGGCAACCCCGCTCCGCGACGGACAGGACAAGCTCTGGGCGGCGCTCCTCGTCACGCGCGACGTGACCGAAGAGCGACGCATGGACGAGGAGCTTCGCCACCGCGCAATGCAGCTCGCCGACAGCGAGAAGGAGAAGACCGAGCTCATCGAGCGTCTCCGCTACGCGGTCGACGAGCTCTCGAACCCGATCCTCGAGGTCTGGAACGACGTGCTGGCGATGCCGCTCATCGGCGTCGTCGACTCGCGCCGCACGGCCGAAATGACCGAGCGCCTGCTGGCCGAGGTTTCACGCACCCAGGCGCAATTCGTGATCATCGACCTCACGGGCGTCGAGGTCGTCGACACCAAGACGGCCGACAACCTCGTGAAGCTCGTTCGCAGTGTGGAGCTCATTGGCGCGCGCTGCATGCTCACCGGCATCAAGCCCGCCGTCGCGCAGACGCTCGTGAACATCGGCGTCGACTTCTCGCGCCTCACGACGCTGCGCAACTTGCGCCACGGCCTGCGCGAAGCGCTCCGTCGCGACAAGAAGCAGCTCGACGCCGGCGGAACGGAAGCCGCAGCCCAGGCGGCGACCTAATCGCGGTCACTCGCGCCGGCAAACGTCCGGGTCGAAGGCCCCATCGACCCGGACGTTCTCGCGAGAGGGAAGCGGGGTCACTGAGCCTTCGGAAAACCGGGCAGAACGAGGCGTTGCAGATCGCCGAACCATTGGGCGACCATCGGATCGACAGCGAAGTCGAAAGACACTCCCCCGCCCGGCTTCCAAATCAAGAGGCCGCTCTGCGCCGCCAACGCGATGACGCCCAGCCACGCCTCGAGCGAAGGAGCCTCGACTGGTCTCTCAGGACCGTCTTTCGCCCGACGGCTGGTCGAGGATCGCCCGTTCGAGATCCGTCCGCAGCGCCCCTACCATGCCTTCGAAGGTCGTGTTCGTGAGGAGCACCGCGGAGACTCCCGCGCGCGGGTCGACGAACCACGAATGTCCATAGGCGCCGCCCCATCGAAAGCTCCCCGCGCTCATCGGAGAGTCTGCAGCGGCCGGATCGCGAAGAACGGAAACGCCGAACCCGTAACCCCAACCGTCGCCCAGAATCGGCGAGGTCAACGGAGCAATCTGGTCCGCCGTCATCGCATCGAGCAAGTGCTTCGGCGCGAACGGAGCCCGCGTTCGAATCGCCTCCAAGAAGCGCAGGAAGTCGCTCGCCGTCCCGACCAATCCTGCTCCGCCCGACGGATACGAGTCAGGCCGCAGCGCGCGTGACGGAGCGAAGGCGACGCCACCGTCGCCGAACGGAACGACCGTCCCGTCTTCGATGCGCGTCGGCTCGGGCGTGCCGTCGGCGTAGGGCGTTGCCAGGTCCGACATCTTCTTGGCGCCAAACGAGGTCGCCGTCATTCCGAGCGGGCCGGTCACGTACCGAGCCACGAGCTCCGGCAACGGGAGCCCCGACGCACGCGCCAGCACCTCACCGAGAACGTCATGCGCCAGCGAGTAGAGCCACGCCGATCCCGGCGCGAACTTCAGCGGCAAGCCTCCGAGCCGCGCCAGGTTCTCTTCGATGGAAAGCCCCGGCTGGTCCAGACCATCGGAGACTCGCGCGGCATGGTAGGGACCATCGCCGCGGGGCTCGAAGAAGCCGTAGCCCAAGCCGCTCGTGTGCGTCAGAAGGTGCCGAACGGTGATGGTCGAAGGGGCGTTTCCGAAGCTCGGCCGGAACTCCGGCAGCCATCGGGTGATGGCGTCATCCAGCGACAACACTCCTTGCTCGACGAGAATCAGCGCGGTGGCGACCACGATTGGCTTGGTGAGCGACGCATAGCGAAACGCCGTCTGCTCGCGCATCGGCACGCCCGCTTCGCGGTCGCTCGAGCCTACGGCGCGGTTCACGATGAGCTCGCCGTCCTTCGCGACCTTCACCACGGCGCCGACCACGCGCTTGTCCTTGAGTGCCGATTCCAGCACGCGATCCACACGCACGGCCACGTCTGCTTCGTTTCGTTGCGCGTTCATCATGACTTCGTCCTCCGCTTTCGAAGGACAGATTGGGGCTTTTGGGCCGGGTTCAGTAGCCACCTCGTGCGCAGTGCTTCATTGCCGTGGCGTCAACAATCGAGCACATTGGTTGACGTGGACGGCTTCAGCGAAATCGGTGTCTTCGTGCGCGTGGTCGAGGCCCGTGGCTTCACTCGCGCGGGTCAATCCCTCGGTCTCACCGCCTCGGGCGTGAGCCGCGTGCTGTCGCGACTGGAAGCGCGCCTCGGCGTGCGCCTCCTCGATCGAACCACGCGCAGCCTCGGCCTGACCGCCGAAGGCGCGGCCTACTACGAGCGATGCACGCATATTCTTCGTGAGCTCGAAGATGCGAACCTCGCGCTCGCCAGCGTGCGCGCCACCCCACGCGGCCGCGTGCGCGTGGATGCGCCGACCATCCTCGGTCGATTCCTCTTCGCGCCTGCGCTCCCGCAGTTTCTCGAACGCTACGCCGACCTCGCCATGGACCTGACGGTGCGCGACCACGTCATCGACCCCATCGCCGAAGGGATCGACATCGTCGTTCGCATGGCGGCGCTCCAGGAGAGCGAGCTCGTCCACAAGAAGATCGGCGCCGTGCGAATGCCCACGGTGGCTTCACCGGATTACTTGCGACGACGAGGGCGTCCAACCCACCCGAGCGATCTGCGGCGCCACGAGACGATCGGCTTTCTGGCCGGGGGCTTGCCGATCCCGTACCGCTTTCGAGGTGGTAACGAGCCGATCAACGTTCCACCGAGCTCGCGCTTGCACTCGAACAGCGTCGACGCGATCCGCCATGCCGCAGTCGCCGGACTCGGCATCACGCAGCTCATGGATGTGCACGTTCGCAACGACATCGCGGCTGGCCGCCTCGAGGTCGTCCTCGACGATCACGAAGCACCTCCGCGTCTGGTACACGCCCTCTTCGCGCGCGAGAAAGCGGCGATGCCGAAGGTCCGGGTCTGCCTGGAGTTTCTCACCGACTGCCTACGGAGCGGCGAGCGGGAACCCGCCAAAGGCAAAAGAGGCCGCCGACGCTCCCGGCCGACGTGAAACAGTCGCTTCGACGAGCCGCAACTGGAAACTCGTGTTTCCAGTTTGGACCCACAGGAGCCCGATGCAGTCGTCGCGGACTTGTAATTCGTTGTCTCCGTCGTGTCGGGTCGATTGCCCTCCCCCGAAAGTCTCTGCACCATCATGGGCATGAACCGCAAACACCTGATGGGCTCGCTCCTCGTCGCGGCAGTCACGCTGCTCACGACGGGCGCGTACGCGGACAATCCTCACGCCGCTCCGCATGCGAAGGCCGACGACGCCAAGAAGGGCGACAAGGCCGGCGCCGACAAGGGAAAGCACGACGGCGACAAGGACAAGAACGACAAGGCCGACAAGGACAAGAACGACAAGGGCAAGTCCGACAGCGATCGCGCCGGTCGCCGGGCCAAGGAGCACGAGGCGCAGCGCGAGAAGCTGAAGGGCTGGCTCAAGGGCGCCCCCGACGAGGCGGTCAAGCAGGAGCTCCGTCGCCATGCCGAGCGTCTCGCACGGCTCGATCGGATCAAGACCGTCGCGCAGGCCGAAAAGGACACGGCCACGGTCGACAAGGTCACCACGCTCATCGCGAAGGAAGAAGCTCGTCACGACAAGTGGGTCAGCAAGCACGCATCGGGTGCCGCTCCCGCAGCCGCATCGGGCGCCGCCCCAACCCCTGCCGCCGACACCAAGGGAGGTGCGAAATGAAGCGCGCCGTCATGATCGCCGCGGCGCTGTTCGCGCTCGCTGCGTGTGAAGACAAGAAGCAAGAAGCGAAGGTCGAAGATCCCGCCGCGAAGAACGCGCCCACCGCGGTCGCGTCGGCAGCCCCCGTCGAGACCGCCGCCGCGCAACCCGCGGCCGTCGCGATCGACGACGGCGATCTGGCGACGCCCGCCGACTTCGAAGAGACCGCCGAGAAGTCGATCACGAAGGCGAACTACAAGCAGGAGCTGGCGTCGCTCGAGACGGACATCGCGAAGGAATAATCGCGACGACGACGTGAAGGCGCGCGCCTTCTCCTCTTCGGGAGAGCGCGCGCTTTCGCTTTCGGCGCTCGATCGACTAACGCTTCTCGAGGGCCGCCTGGATCGCTTCGGCCGTCGGATTCGCGTCGCAGAGCGCCCGGTACTCCTCGCGGGAGGGAGGAACGAGGCTCGAAGTGACCTCGAGGAATTGCTCGGTCGGCAGAGCCACACGCGCTTCGTGCTCGGCGTCCACGGGCGGCGTCATCGACGTTCCCTCGATGAACGAATAGCTCGCGAGCGTGGTGCGTACACCGATGACGGCCCAGTAGCGCATGTGCGTCGCGTCGATCTGCGCGATCGGGACGATGACGCGGACGTCGGCGCTGGCGATCGGATCGCTTGCCAGCTTCGAGAGCCACTGGTCCGCCGCGCTGGCGAGCTTGTCCCACGAGTCAGGCGCGGGGTCGCCGGCACGTTCGAGCTTCGGCTTCATGCCGATATCGAAAGCGGCCACGATGTAGAGCCCGAAGAAGAGATCTCGGGCGCGGCGAATGCGTGCGCGCAGCGTCTCTGCTTCGATACCGCTCGACGAGACCGCGTGGCCGCCATCGAGAAGCTCGGAGCCATACGCGTCATCGAGCGCCTTCTCGAGGAAGACATACGAGCGTGCATGCCGAACATACACGGTCGCGAGCGGCTCCACCCGGAACTCCGGAACAGTGGGCATTGGAGGCCCCGACACATCGAAGGTGCCCGTCTGCTTCACGTGGGTTTCGCGATGCTGCACGAGCATCGTCTGGAAGGCCTCCTGCAGACGCTTCTTGTACCGCGCGGTGAAGCCGATCTTGCTTCGCTCTTCGCTCTTGTCGGTCACGAGGAGCGTCTCGAGCGCGAACGATTGATGCTGGTACCAGCCGTCTTCGGGCTTTGGCGCGAGGTCGACTTTGCCGTTCCGAATGGCGTCGACGAGGTCCTGCATCAAGTTGGCATTCGCCGGAACGCCGCCGGGATAGAGCTGCTCGAAGAGGTCCGTCTCGGACGAGCGCGAGGACGACAAGAACGCCGCGGGGCCAAGGCCAAGGCACGCCTGCGTGTCCGACCCGAGGCGATCCACGAGCGACGAATGAACGGGATTCGTCAGTCGTGAATACAGCGCGACGAGCGCTTCGTATCTCGCCTTCGTGTTCGGGTCGGCCCCGATCGCGCCGGCGAGAGCGCACGCGGCGTCACCCGTGGCGAGAGGGACCTGGAGAAAGCGGTCTTGACTCCAGATGGCACGGAGCTCGTCGGACCACGTGTAGAAGCCGATGGGCTTCGCGAGGGCGGCGTCGGCCGTGAAGCTCGCCGTGGCATTACCAACACGTCCTTCGAGGTCCGCAGGGACGTTCGCTTCGCCGCCGCCGAGACGAAGAGCCGCCGCCACGTACACCACCGCTTCGTCGGAAGCCGCCGATCGACGAGCCACGAGCTGTTCGAGGGCAAAACTCAGGATGGCGCGTTTCGGCGCGAGCGTCGGCGCGATGCCGTCCTGCACCGCGCGTTCGACACCGGCGTAGATCGTGTCGTCGAGCTGCTTGACGTACGTTCCGACGGTCTGCACGGACGGAACGGCCCCCCGATGCGCCGCAAGGTGTGCGGCGTGGCTCGGGAAGAGGACGGCGGCGTCTTTCCGTTCCCCGTCGTCGCGAAAAGACGCCACCTCGAAGCGAAAGCGCTTCGTCGAGTTGTTCACTTGGATGCCAATCCGATTCCTGAAGGTCAGCGAATCGTCGTAGGCACTGATGGGCGGAGCCGTGTCGTCGGCCAGCGCGGACTCCGACGGGTCCTTGTACGACACCGTCTCGTACGTATCGTCACGGCAGCCGACCGTCGCGAGCAGGAACAAGCCGACGACGAGACCCTCACGCGAACGAAGCATGGCCGCGCACCTAAGCATCGACCATGCCATCATCCAGGACGGCGAATTTCTCGAATCGCGTGCTCGGAAGGTGATTCCGAGCCATGACATCGCGATCCTGCGCTCAGCCACCCACGTAGCGACCCGTGAACAGGATCGTGCCCGTCATGGTGTCACGGATGAAGAACACGAACGGCTTGTCGATCGTGAGCTCGATCTTCTTGGGCGGTGTCGTGGTGCAGTCGCAAATTGCGTCGCCGATGACCGCGGTGGCGGCGGCGGCCTCCGTGCCCTCTTCGTCGACGCCGATGAAGGCCTGGTGAATGACGTCTCCGACCAGGAGGTGCTCGCTCTTCGAAATACCGGACAGATCGGCGGCGCCCGAGAAGAGGGTCTTCATTCCCTGTTTCTCGAGCGACTCCTTCAAGCTGAACGACTCACCTTTGATCTCGAACTTGGGAAGTTGGAGCGCGACGTAGGCGCTGGCAAAGGATGCCTCGATGCTCGCAATCTTCGCCGGGTCGAGCGAGGCCTCGAAGGAGGGAAGATCCGAAGGAAGAACGGCGGTGAACGAAAGGCCGCCATCGTACGGAAGATCGATCGCGCGATAGCCGTCGCCTTCGGCGTACGAAAACTCACTCTCCTGCTTCATCATCTCGACGGGCGCATCGCCGCTCGCGCCGTGGAACGTTCCGGGGGCGGTGGCGTCCTTCGAGAACTTCGCGGTCCAGCCGGCCTTGAAGTAGATCGCGTTCACGAGAACGAACCGGGTAATGCCCGAGATCGCATCTCCCCTGCCGATGAGGTCCTGGATCTTGTTCTCGGTTTCCCTCGAGACCCAGTCGTTGATACGAACGCGGGCCGCCTCGGCATCCTTCTCGAAATCGGTGAGGCGAACGCCCGCGCCGTAGTTGACCGCGAGGGTATCGAGGAACGGCGTCTCGAACGTCGTCTGCGGGGCACCCCACATCGAATCGACGACGTGGAGCGAGAGGGGCGACTGTGTGTCCGTGGCCTTCGGGCGCGCATTCAGAGCGAGGTCGAGCGCATTGATGGCAACGTGCACCCGATCGCGGGGCAACGTGAAGTGCATCGTCTTCGCCAACTCGTCGGCCGTGGCTCCCGCCGCTCCGGCGTACGTCATGCCCAGAGCCACGGAGATCGAGTACGGCGAGAAGAAGAGATTCTTGTTGGCGAAGAGCGGTGCGTTGCGGAGCGTGCCGTAGAGATCCGTCGCGAACTGCCTATTTCCATCACGCAACGAAACCGTCTCTTCGTAACTGACCTCGGGCGACGTATCTCGCGAGAGCCTGGACGACACCACCGTGACGTCGTTCTCGGGCGACGTCGATGACGAGGGCGACGACGAGCAGCCGGCGGCCACGGCGAGAATCGAAAGGAGCGCGGGGAGCGTCCAGGCTTTCATGACCTGCTTCATGACCTACCGCTCAGCAGAAATCATACCCAACTCTGCCGATCGAATTTTCGCGCACTTCGCTCGCATCCGACTCGCTCATGACGACAGCCCGAGCCGGGTTGTGCCACCTGGCACACCGTCATCGAGTTTCGACCGGCACACCATCATCGAGTTCCGACGGACGAACGAGTTCAGTAGCCGGTGCCTGAGCGAATCCAGTCCTCGATTAGCTTCGCGCCTTCGGCGTCGACCATGGTTCGACCGAGCGGTGGCATCCGAAGGTCCGGATCGGTGCTCTTGATGCGTGCCATCAAGATGGACCCATCGGGATTGCCCGGCTCGATCAGCGGCGCGTTGCTCAACCCGAGTCTCTCTGCCATGGGCGGGTTGTGGTGAGGGGCCCCGAGGAGCCCTCGGTCAGCGAGAGCGACGCCGGGCGATGCGTTCCACGTGTCTTCGCCGCCAAGGTAGCTCGCACCTGCGTGATGGCATGACGAGCAGTTGGCCGCGAGGTAGGAGCTCGCGCGGTCCGAGAGCGATGCCGTCGTATCCATTGGACGCACGAGACGCGGCAACAGCTTCGCGCTCGATCCCTGCTCGAACACCCCTTGGTCGACGAGCCGCGAGATCTGATCGGGGCCGTCGGCCGTGAGCTGCCGCCCGGTGAATCCCAAGATGCGGTTTTCCGTACGGTGGCACGACCAGCATTGGCCGAAGCTCGGGATATGCCAGCTTCGCGTCTGGCCGGCCGCGTCGTCGACGATCTCCTCGTCGCTTCCCGTGTACGAGAGCTCGGCGTCGGTGCCGTCGGCGTTCCATTTGTACGTGAGGCCGTAGGTCGTCGCGATCCCCACGATCATCACGCGCGTCTCGAGACGACGCGTTCGGCCGCGTGGCGTGACCGATGGCGGGAGCTCGAAGTTCTTCACGAAGAGCGTTCCGATGGGAAAGGTCAACGTGCCGTCCTCGGTGATCTCGACGCGCGCCCCCGCTGGGAGATCGATCCAACGTCCCTTCACGGCGCCGTCCGACCAGAGGGGCGACGCGACGTCGTAGGGAACGAGCGTCGAGGCGGGATCGAGCGTCGCGAGGTCGTTGAAGAGCGTCGTGTCGGAGAGGCGCTTCGGCAGCTGCTCTCGCACTGCATCGCGAACGAGCTTGGCAGCTCCCGTTGCGTGAAGAAGGTAGATCTCGCCGGCGTTGTCCTCGGCGAGCGCCATCGGAACGTGGTCCCATTGATTGTCGACCAGCGTGGTCCGCTTGGCTGCGCCCGTCGACTGGTCGAGCGCCCAAAGCCGGCACGACGGCCAGTCGGAATAGATGTACTTCCCGACGAGCTCCGGCATCTCCTTGCCGCGGTAAACGAAGCCTCCGAGGATCGCGGTGAGATCGCCCATCTCGGCGTGCGTGTAGACGTACTTCGGGTCGTGCAACGTCCCGATCACCGGCACGAGCGGCGAGCGAACGATGTCACCCTCGCGGTACGGCCACCCGTAGTTGCCTCCGCTGACGACTTCGTCGACTTCCTCGCGCCACGTGTCTCCGACGTCGCCGACCCACAGCGCACCCGTCTCGCGATCGAACGAGAATCCGAACGGGTTCCTGAAGCCGAGTGCGAAGAACTCTTCGAGGGTGTCGGCGCGGCCGACGAACGGGTTGTCGTTGGGGATGAAGTAGCCCGTCGACAATCCGCCTTCGGGTTGGCGCAGTGGGGCGTGGCTCGTGGTACCTCCACGCGAATCGACGTCGATTCGGAAGAGTCCAGCGAACAAGGCGCGATCGAGGCGTTGGTGATTCTCCGTATTGAGATCGTCGCCGTTACCGAAATAAAGAAACCCGTCGGGCCCGAATGCGACGCGCCCCGCGTTGTGCTCGTAGTTCACTTCGGCCTCTTCGAGGAGCACGAGCTCCGAGGCACGATCGAAGGTGCCACTCGACGCGCTCCACGTGAAGCGAGACAAGCGCTGCACCATGCCGTTCGCGTTGTACCAAATGTAGACGTACGGCATCGGCCCCGTGCCGTCGCCGAAGCGCGGGTGCAGGGCCATGCCGAGCGCACCTGCTTCGCTGATCATGGCGACGCTCGGCTCGAAATCGAGAACCTCGCGCGCGTTGCCGCCTTCGATCTGGACCACTCGCCCCGAGCGCTCGAGAGCGAAGGGCCCCGCGCCGCCCACCGTCGGCCAAACGAGCGCGCTCGGAAGGTGCAGCACGACGTTCGGGAATGCGTCGACGAGCGTGTAACCGTCGAGGGCGGGAACCGAGAGCGGGAACCCATGCGCGCTGCTGGGTGGCGTAACGCCCGACGGCGATGGAGGCGGCGTCGACGGCGGCACCGCGCCGGGCGGCGTCGGATCGGGGGCATTGCCCGGTGGGGTCGCATCGTCCGATCCGCATGCGGCAAGCAGCAGCGCGCACGTGAGCAAGGACATAGGCGCGTACGCAATTCGGGCACACGGACGAGAAGGAAACGCGTAATGGCTCGGCATGCTCGAGCCATGCGAGGCTGCAGCGAGCATGCCGTTAACGCGTCGCCGCGTGCCTCAGAAACCTCGACGGCTTCGATTGGCGCACGCGCACGCGCACGCGCAAGGGCGCAGGGCGCAGGGCATCGAGCCACAAAAAGCAGAACGCCCGGTCGCGATGACGCGGGCGTTCACTCGAGCGATCGACGTCCGGGACGGGACGTTGGGCTGCGAGCCTTAGAGAGAACTCACTTCGCGGGCGGGTTCTTGAAGGCGACCTTGTCGGCCGCGGGCTCCACGACTTCCATCTTCTCGTACGTGAGGACGCCGTTGACGGGGTCCGAAACGAGCCCCGTCGACGCCTTCGAGAACGTGAAGCCGTACTTGCCCGTGATCTTGACCTTCGCGTCCTTCGCCGGAAGCGGGAACGGAACGTCGACGCTCCAAACCTCGTCCTTCACGAGATCCTTCGCCGGGTCCTTCACTTCCTTGAGCTTGTTGTACTTCTCCATCGCGTCGTGGACGGTGGCGAAGTTCTTCGCCCAACCGAGCACGCGGATGCGCGGCTTGTCGGGGCCGGCGCCCTTCTCGTCGGCGATCCAGAACGAGGGGATCTCGCTCACGCAATCGTCCGCGTCCTTCTTGCCGACCTTGTGGATCGCGCAGGACGGAGCGTCGGTGATGTTCTCCTGGACGATGTAGCCGGTGAGGGTGATCGCGTTCTTGGTGACGTCCTTGTCGTGGATGCGCGAGCGGAGCTGATGCGAGGCGCCGGCGACGGTGTACGAGTCACCGACCTTGATCGGCGCAGCGTTGAGCACCGGCGGGGTCGGCAGGCTCGGCTTGCGCCCCGACCAGGCGGGGGCCGCCTTGTACGGTTCGTCCGAGTTTCCGCAGCCCGAGGCCAGGAGGCCGATGGCGGCGGTCGTGAGCACGAGGGCGAAACCGAAGCGCGGCGAAGTACGCATGGGGCGGAAGGAATACCATGGGTGAAATCGGCCCGACAAGCGGGGCGAGCGAGACCCATCGTCCGGGCGGCTTTACCGCCTCCTACAGGCTGGATGATCGGCCTTGGCGTGCGTCGACGACCGATAAATCCAGCGGAACTGGCGCTTATCGAGGTTCCGACGTCCGCAGGGCCGCGCTCCGTCTCCTCCGCGTCCTCGAACGGAGATCGGACTGAGATTCAAGCCCGCGCGCGGAGCTCGACGAAGGCCTCGCCGAGCCAATCGAAGAACGCCGCGTCGTACGGAGGCCCTTCCGGCCAGTTCGTGCGAATGCGCTGTGTGAGCTCCGCATCCCAGCTGACGAAGGTGTTCACGAGGTCGTCGTGGACCTTACGCGCGGAGTCCACCTCGCGCGCGGCGCCGGACTTCGTGCCTTCCTCGAATGCGCTTTCGCAGACGTAGAAGTTGCACGTCGCCGGCCTTCGCGTGGCAGCGATGGTGCAACCTGACGAGCCGTCGTGGAACGTGCACTTCGCGATGCGCGGCGAGCGAATGTCCGCCGTCACCCGCCCCTTCACGCGCTTGAGATAGAGCCCGTATTCGCAGCGGACGAGGTGGCCGTTCGCCACCTGCTCGACGAGCCAATCACGATCGCCATGCGCGACGATCCGGCCGATGTCCGACCAGTCCATTCGCGGCGGGGCCACGCAGCACCCCGCCGGCGAATGAGGACACGACGCACAAAGGGAGGAGAGGATGTGCGTATCGGGCCCGACGACCGTCAACCGAAGCATGGCGCGGGTATAGCGAACCCGCGCACGAGCGTCACTTCGGGCCAGGCGCCTTGAGCGCGCACTTGCCGGCGATGCACTTCTGCTTGGGGTCGCAGCAGTCCGCGTCGACCGAGCACTTCTCGAACTCCTGCACGCAGGTCGCGCCCGGCGGCTTGTCCTGGCAAACGAGACCACTGCCGTTGCCCGAGTCGCGGCAGAAGCCGTTGCAGCACTCATCGCCCGATTCGCACGAGCTGCCGTTCTGCTTGCACGGGTCGACGGCCCAGAAGCCGCGCGCGTTGCCCGCCTCGAGCTCCTGACCGGGGAGGTAGAAGCCCGGGTGGCTGGGATCTCCGACGACGGTACCCGCATTCGCGTCAATGGCCGCGACCCACAGCTTCTTCTGCTTGCCGCCACCGTCGCCCTTCGCGCCCCACGGCTCGCCCGTGAGAAGGTTCCCGTACATGCGGCGCGAGGTGAAGACGACCCAGTAGTAGCCGCCAGACGCGACGGGGTTCACCGTCGGCTGGTAGCTGAGGCGGCTATCGTCCGGATGGAGCGTGTTCTTCGGGCCACCGATGCCGTTTGCGTTGTCGAGGCGGACAGCGGCCTGGCTTGCCGCGTCCTTCGCGATCCAGAGCTCGCCCTGGGCGGAGTACCACGTCGAGATCTGGCAGTTGTTCGTCTTGTCGCGGAGCGGCGTGTAGGTGCCGTCAGGATCCGGCTTCGCTCCCCAGTTGCCGCAAAGCGGATGGTTCACCGTGTTGTGGAAGATCACGGCCTTACCGTCCGGCAAGAAGCTCGGCCACGCCGGATACGCCTGCACGCCGTTCGGATCCGCGGGAACCGGAGCGCGATAGATCTCGCGAAGCCCAGAGAACGCGTACGGACCGTTGGCTGCGCACGTGGTCGAACCGGCGGGCGCGCCGCAGGTGAAGTCGAACACCGCGAGCGTTCGACCGGCTCCCGGGGCAACGCCGGCCGAGGCGTTACCTTCCCAGAAGTTGAAGACGACCTTACGGCCGTCGGGCGCGAACGCAGGCGTGACGGCGCTCTGCACGGCGTTCGAGAACGTCGGCGCGGGGATCTCCTTGCCGTCCGAGCGTTTGAACAGCTTCGAATCGCCCGCCGTGTAGGCTTCGCGCGCGAAGCGCGAGCTCGCGAGCGCGAACGAGCCATCCGGGTACGGGGCCGACCAGACGAACTTGCGGTCCTGCGTCGGGTCGCTGATGCCGTCGTAGACCGTACGCGGCTTCGTCGTATCGGTCAGGCTGTACGAGGCACCTCGCGCATAGTTACTGGGAGGATTCTTGTCCTCGAAGCCATCTTGCGCCCAGAGCGTGGAGCCGTCGGCCGAGACGCTGTGACAGACGTGGCACTGGCCGCGCTGGCTCTCGATGGCGAGCGAGGGATTCGGGTCGCGCGGCTTGATCGCGATGACCGCACCGATGGGCGCGCCGCCCGACGTCGCGGTCGTGAAGTGAGAGTCGTACGAGTTGTAGTAGACCGTGCCCTTGAGCACGCCCGCAGCGACCTTCCACGTCCGGGTGATCGGTCCGTAGACCGTGCCTCCCGCGAGGATCTTCACTTCGAGCTTGAGGTCGTCGCCCTGGTTGCCGCTCGTCGCCGCCGCCCACGCCGCGTCGTCGATGCGAACGCGCTTGAGCGTCGCCGGATCGTTGTTCGTCTTGGTGAGCGCGTACGTTCCCTCGAACGTGAAATTGCTCTGCGAGAGCTTCACGTAGACGCCCGCGGCGTTGTCGTGCGTCGTCTCCCACATGACGAGCGGCGGGAGCAGGCCACGCGGCCAGACGGTCTTGTCGTACGGGTAGAGGAAGTCGAGCTCGGAGGTGGGTACCGCGGTGCCGGTTCCCTTGAGCTTCGCCACGTCCGCGTCGGAGAGACCGACGCCGAGCGGCTCGCCGCCGACGCCGCCGAGACCACCGAAGCCACCCGTCGTGGGCTGGCCGGCAGGACCACCGTTCTGCGTGTTGGTGATCGTGACCTTGACCTTGGCGTTGCCCTCGCGAGCCCCGTAGCGGGCGGTGACGATGCCTTCGCCGACGTTCTTGCCGCTCGCCGTGAAGACGCCGCCGTTGTCGACGGCGCCGAGCTCGCCGCGATCGAAGAGCCAGGTCGCGGGGACCTGCTGGCCGTTGTACGACGCCTTGAAGGTCACCGGCGCGTTCACCGTGACGGTACCGTTGACGATCGTGACCGCAATCTCGGCCTGGGGCGGGTCGAGGATGAGGGCGCCGAGCGCGTCGGGATCGGCGTCGGACGCCGAGCCATCACCGCCGGTGGGGTCGAACGTTCCGGTGGGCTCGTTCGACCCAGCCTCGTCGGGGCCGGGGTGCGGGAAGGTCGAGCCGTCGCCATCCGAACCACAGCCCGCCTGGACGGCGGCCGTGACGATGCCGAGCACCCCGACCGCAATCAAGGTCGAGAGGGTGCGGTTGCGGCGGTTGCGGCGATCGAGAGCTGAAGCCGATGTACTCATCCGTCCGCCAATGTATGCCCGCTAAGTTGGCCAAGCGCAACGACTAGGGGCCGGCGAAGTTTGCAACGGAGCGAGCCGTGCGGAGGAAGAGACGCTCTCGAGCGACGACGGTTATGCGGCGGTTCTGCAACTCCTCATCCGATACGACCACCTGCGGCGCCCCTGTCTCCTTCGCGTCGCGTCTGCTAGCGTGCCCGCAGCGAAGATGGGCAAAACCCTCCTGTTGGAGATCGGAACCGAGGAGCTCCCCTCCTCCTTCGTCGACACTGCACTCGCCGCCATGCCGGCTCTCGCGCGTGCCAAGCTCGAGGCGCTCCGCCTCCCGCATGGTGACGTTCGGGCGGTCGGTACGCCGCGCCGACTCACGTTGATCGTGAGCGATGTTGCCGAACGGCAGCCAGATCTCGACGAAGAAGTCATCGGTCCGCCGGAAACGGCCGCGTTCAAGGATGGCAAGCCGACGAAGGCTGCCGAGGCGTTCGCGAACAAGCTCGGCCTTTCGCTCGACGCGATTCAGGTCGTGGACAAGCCGGCCGCGGGCAAGACGAAGGCGGGTCGTTACGTCGTCGGTCGGCGCAAGGAACAGGGCCGCGACGCACGGGAAATCGTGGGCAAGGCGCTCACCGAACTCTGCACGGAGATCCCCTTCCGCAAGTCGATGCGCTGGGGCGCGGGCGACGCGACGTTCGGCCGGCCCGTCCAGTGGCTGGTCGCGCTCTTCGGCGATCAGGTCATCGACACCAGCTTCGCGGGCGTCCGCTCCGGGCGCACGTCCAAGGGCCACCGCTTCCTCTCGACGGGCGCCGTCGAGATCCCGAGCGCGGACGCGTACGTCGCGAAGATGCGCGATTCGCACGTCATCGTCGATCGCAACGAGCGTGAGAAGACGATGATGGATCGCATCGTCGCGGCGGCGAAGGCCGCGGGCGGCACGTACGATCCCTCCCCCGATCTCGTGAGCGAGAACGCGTCACTCGTCGAGGAGCCGTTCGTGGTCACCGGCGCCTACGATCCGGCGTTCCTCGCCTTGCCCGCCGCCGTCATCCGCTCGGTCGCGCGCGGCCACCAGAAGTACTTCTGCGTGCAGACGAGCGAGACCGAGCTCCTCCCGTCGTACCTCGCCGTGGTCAACACGGCGAACGATCCGGCCCGCATCAGCAAGGGCATGGACCGCGTCATGCGCAGCCGCCTTTCGGACGCGCAGTTCTTCTTCGGCGAGGACAAGAAGGCGAAGCTCGAAGACCGCGTCGAGAAGCTCGCGGGCATCGTCTTCCACAACCGCCTCGGCACCGTTCGCGAGAAGGTGACGCGCATCGAGAAGCTCTCGGGACGCATCGCCGAAGCGCTCGGTCTACCGGAGAAGACGCGCGGGTTCGTGGCGCGCGCCGCGCACCTCTGCAAGTTCGACCTCGTGTCGCTCATGGTCGGCGAGTTCCCCGAGCTCCAGGGCGACATGGGCCGCGTCTACGCCGAAACCGCAGGCGAGGCGCCCGAAGTCGCGAACGCGATTCGTGATCACTACCGCCCGATCGGCGCGGAAGGGCCGGTTGCGCAGGACGACGTGTCGGCGTGCGTCGCACTCGCCGACCGCCTCGATACGCTCGCGGGCTGCTTCGCCGTCGGCCTCTCGCCGACCGGCGCGGCCGACCCGTTCGCACTGCGTCGCGCGTGCATCGCCACGCTTCGCACGTTGCTCGATCGCGGCGCGACCAACCCGGCCTATGCGAAGCTGCCGCTCTCGGAGCTCTTCGGCTGGGCGTACGACGGCATCGAGGGCAAGAAGCTCGACCTCTCCCGCGAGGAGACGGTGGCCAAGCTGCGCGACTTTACCCACGATCGGCTCCGCGGTCTCATCGCGAACGCCACGTCGAACTCCGTGGCCGACGCGGTCTCGGGAGCTAGCGCCGTCGAGTACCCGGTTCACACCCTCGCCCGCGCCCGCGCGGTGTACGCTGCGGTTACCGAGGGCCGCGCCTGGCTCGAGAAGGCTCGCATCGTAGCCAAGCGCCTGTCCGGCATCTCGAAGGAGAGCAAGCCGGTGTTGCACGACAAGTCGGTGTTCGAAAAGGCCGACGACGCCATCATCGTCGAAGTGGTCGGCAAGGTCGATGCGAGCACCCGCGAGCTCCACACGGAAGCCGCGGTGACAGCCGCGCTCGCCCAGGCCGAGGACCTCGCCCAGCGCCTGGACGACGTATTCACACGTACGCTCGTCAACGATCCGAACGACGCGCGCACGCCCCGCCGACTCGAGCTACTCTCTTACGGAGCGCAGTGCATGCTGCGCATCGGAGACTTCTCGAAACTGGGTTGAGTCTTCGTCGTTCTCGTTCTCGCTTCTCGTTTCGCCGCCCCTCCCTCTTCCACGCATGTCCAACAAGTCGGATACGCCGCGACCGTCGCCCAGCATGAGGCCTGGGCCCGAAAGCGTGCGTCCGCGGGCATCGATTCCGGCGCGACCGACGGCGCTCGGCCGCTACGAAGTGATCGGCAAGATCGCGTCGGGCGGTATGGCGTCGATCTACCTCGGTCGCGCGGGAGCAGGCGAAGTCGTGGCCCTCAAGGTGATGAGGAACGACGTCGGTGACGACGACGACGGGAACATGGACCACATGTTCCTCGACGAGGCGAACATCCTCACGCGCCTCGATCACCCGAACATCGTCAAGACGCTCGAGACGGGCGTGGCGAACGGGCAGAAGTTCATCGCGATGGAGCTGCTCGTCGGGCGCACGCTCCAGAACGTGTACGATACATGTGATGAGCGCAGGCTGGGCATCCCGCCGGAGATCGTGGCGTGGATCGGCGCGCGCGTGGCCAGTGCGCTCCACCACGCGCACGAGCTGGCGGACGACGCCGGCAAGCCGCTCGGCATCATCCATCGCGACGTGAACCCTTCGAACGTGTTCCTCACCTTCACCGGTGACGTGAAGCTGTTCGACTTCGGCATGGCGAAGTTCCGAACGCGGCACGCGAAGAGCTCGCCGGGCATCGTGAAAGGCAAGCTCCCCTACCTCGCGCCCGAGCAGATCATGCAGCTCGCGCTCGATCATCGCGCCGACGTGTTCGGTCTCGGCACCACGCTCTGGGAGATGCTGACGATGCGTCGCCTCTTCCACCGTCCGAGCCCGGTGGAGACGGTGAAGGCCGTCCACGTCGGACCGATCCCCGACGTGCGCACGATCATCCCCGAGCTCTCGGCGCGCGTCTCCGACGCCGTCATGCGTTCGCTCCAGCGCAATCGCGAGCATCGTTACGGCACGATGGCTGAGCTCGAACGCGATCTCGACGCCTTCGTCGGCAACAAGCGCGGAGCCATCCCGAGTCAGATCGGCTCGATGCTCGACAGCCTCTTCCCGCACGAACGCAAGCGTCAGCTCGGTTGGCTCAAGCCCGTGATCACCGCGGGCGGCGTGCCTTCGAGACCGCCGCCGTCGGTACGTGTCCCTTCGATGACGCCGCCGCCGGTCAACGTGACTCCGTCCGTACCGCCCGCGGCACTTGGGAAGAGCGTGTCGGTGAAGCCGCCGCCTCCCTTGCCGTCGCTGCCTTCGCGCCCTCCTCCGCCTCGGCCCGGGAACAAGCGCGACTGATCGTCACGGTGTTCGTTCGCCTCCGCCGCACTCGTTTCGGATAGCGGGGCTGAACCACCACGCGCGTCCACTCTGGTGTAGGGTGGGCGCGTGATGAAGTACGTCTACTCGTTCGGCGAAGGCAAGGCAGAGGGCGACTCGAAGCGCAAGGACCTGCTCGGCGGCAAGGGCGCCGGCCTTGCGGAGATGACTTCGCTCGGGCTGCCGGTTCCCCCCGGCTTCACGATCTCGACCGAGGCGTGCACCGTGTTCTCGCAGACCCGCAAGATGCCGGCGGAGCTCGGCCCCGCGGTGGACGAGGCACTGGCGCGTCTCGAAAAGAACGTCGGCATGCGCTTCGGCGACCCGTCCGCACCGCTGCTCGTCAGCGTGCGCTCCGGTGCGCGCGCGTCGATGCCTGGTATGATGGATACGATCCTCAACCTCGGTCTCAACGAGAAGACCTGCGAGGGTCTCGCGAAGCGCACGAACAACCCGCGCTTCGCACTCGATGCGTACCGCCGCTTCATCGCGATGTATTCGGACGTCGCGCTCGGTGTGAAGCGTGACAACTTCGAGCACGCTCTCGACGAGGCCCGCGCCCGCGTGGCGAAGGCCAAGGGGATCGATGGCACGCGCCTCAACGGTGAAGAACTCCGCCGCAAGGTGACCGACGCCGACATCACCGAAGACGAGCTTCGCAACGTCGTCGTCGCGTTCAAGAAGATCGTGAAGGAGAAGACCGGCAAGGACTTCCCCGAGGATCCGAAGGAGCAGCTCTGGGGCGCCATCGGCGCGGTGTTCGAGTCGTGGAACAACCACCGCGCGATCGTCTACCGCCGCATGCACGACATCCCCGACAGCTGGGGCACTGCATGCAATGTGCAGGCAATGGTCTTCGGCAACATGGGCGATACGAGCGCCACGGGCGTTGCCTTCACGCGCGACCCGTCGACCGGCGAGCGCCTGCTCTACGGTGAGTGGCTGCCGAACGCGCAGGGTGAAGACGTCGTCGCGGGTATCCGCACGCCGCTCCCGATCCTCGCCGCCAACGTGAAGCCGGGCCACACGGATTCGCTCGAGCAGAAGATGCCCGAGGCCTTCAAGACCCTCGTGTCGATCGGTCAGAAGCTCGAGAAGCACTTCCGCGACATGCAGGATCTCGAGTTCACCATCCAAGACGGCAAGCTCTACATGCTGCAGTGCCGTAACGCGAAGCGCACCGGCAAGGCCGCCGTGCGCGTCGCCGTGGAGATGGTGAAGGAAGGCCTCATCGACAAGGAAGAGGCGGTCCTTCGCGTCGACCCGGCCTCGCTCGATCAGCTGCTCCACCCCACGCTCGATCCCACCGCGCCGAAGACGCTCCTCGCGAAGGGCCTCTCGGCGAGCCCGGGCGCAGCCCAGGGCAAGATCGTCTTCTCGGCCGACGAGGCGGAGAAGCGTGCGAACGCCGGTGAAGCCGTCATCCTCGTGCGCGTCGAGACGTCGCCCGAAGACATCCACGGCATGAAGGCGGCGCGCGGTATTCTCACCGCACGCGGCGGCATGACCTCGCACGCGGCCGTCGTCGCGCGCGGCATGGGCAAGCCTTGCGTCGCAGGGTGCTCGGCGCTCGCGGTGAACTACCAGGAGCAGACCGTCATCGTCACGCAGTACGACGAAGGCGGGCGCCCGCAGGGCAGCGTCACGCTCAAGCGCGGCGACGTCATCACGATCGACGGCGGCGCAGGCCACGTCTACCAGGGCGCCGTTCCCACCGTGAACGCTTCGCTCACCGGCGAGTTCAGCGAGCTCATGGCCTGGGCCGACGAGGCGCGCAAGATGAAGGTGCGCGCCAACGCGGACACCCCGCTCGACGCCCGCACCGCGCGAGGCTTCGGCGCCGAAGGCATCGGCCTCTGCCGCACCGAGCACATGTTCTTCGACGAGGAGCGCATCCGCGCCATGCGCGAGATGATCCTCGCCGACGACGTGGCCGCCCGCGAGAAGGCGCTCGCCAAGATCCTGCCCCACCAGCGCCAGGACTTCGTCGAGATCTTCCGGGAGATGAAGGGCTTCCCGGTCACCATCCGCCTCCTCGATCCGCCGCTCCACGAGTTCCTCCCCACGGAGAAGGCGCACATCGAAGAGCTCGCGAAGCTCATGAACGTGTCGGTCGCGCGCCTCGAGCAGCGCATCAAGGACCTGCACGAGTTCAACCCGATGCTCGGCCACCGCGGCTGCCGCCTCGCGATCACCTACCCGGAGATCTACGCGATGCAGGTGCGCGCCATCCTCGAGGCCGCTGCCGCCGTCACGGCCGAGGGCAACTCGGTCACGCCGGAGATCATGATCCCGCTCGCGATGACGCGCGAAGAGCTCGTGCGCATGCGCCAGATCGTCGACAAGGTCTCAGCCGAAGTCTCCGCGAAGGGCACGCCGGTCTCGTTCGCCTTCGGCACGATGATCGAGCTGCCGCGCGCCGCCGTTCGCGCGAACGAGCTCGCCGAAGTCGCCGAGTTCTTCTCGTTCGGAACCAACGACCTCACGCAGTGCACGATGGGCCTCTCGCGCGACGACGCGGGCAAGTTCCTCCCGGCCTACGTCGAGGGCGGCATCCTTCCGAAAGATCCCTTCGTCTCGATCGACATCGATGGTGTCGGCTCGCTCGTCAAGGTGGCGGTCGAGCGCGGTCGCGCCACGAAGTCGAACATCAAGCTCGGCGTCTGCGGCGAGCACGGTGGTGATCCCGAAAGCGTGAAGTTCTTCCACGGCGCCGGCCTCGACTACGTGTCGTGCTCTCCGTTCCGCGTCACCATCGCTCGCCTCGCGGCGGCCCAAGCCGAAGTCGCGGCGAAGAAGGGGCGAGCGGGCAGCACCACCGCCTGATCTTCGAGTTCGGTCACACGCCGAATTCAGTCACGCCCCAAGGCCCGCGACGACGCAACGATGAGCGTCTCGCGGGCCTTGATGCATTTGCAGCGCGCGCCGCCTTCCGACGGGTCGATCGTCGGATTTCCGACACGTCGATGGTCGTGCAATCGTGTCCGCGGATCTTCCAAGCCTGAAAGCTTTGGAGCGATCGGACCCCAAATTCCCCGTATTTTCTTTTGGCACGTATCTCGCTTTATACGCGGGTGCACCGCGCGAGTGGCCATCCCCCCCCTGGCCCAGCGCGGTGTTTTTCTTTTGTTCGCGAGGCGTAGCATCGAGGCGATGTACCGCGAGCATGCAGGACCTCCGCCGCCCGATCCGCTCGAGAAGGCGCGTCAGAACGCACGAACCTGCGGCTTGATCCAGCTCGGGACCGCGGTGACGACGCTCGTCACGCTCTCCTCGCTGGCGTTGCAGCTCGCGACCTCGACGGTGCCGCGCCGGATGGGGATCGATCCCGTCGTCTACGCCGAGTTCAAGACCACGGCGCTCCTCGTCGGACTCGCGTGGTCCGCGGTGCAGGGAGCGTGGGCCGGCATCAACCACTGGGGCCTCCAGAGGCGTTCGAAAGCCGCCTTCGTGTCGTCCGTCCTGTTCGCGCTCACGAACGTCTTCACGTGCTTCACCTCGATCTTCGGCGGCATCCTCCTCTACTTCCTCTTCCGAAGAGAAATGAAGGACTGGTTCGCCTCGCGCATCGGAACCTCGCCACGTTGACCGAGACGCGGCCTCTTCGTGTCGGCCCGCGCGTCGGAGCGCAAGCGTTCTCTCGGATTCGACGCAAGATGGAGCTCTCTCACTTCAAGTGGGATGCTCAGATCGGCGACGTCACCACGCTCACGCCGTATGCGCTGCTGATCACGCCCTCGACGTGGAACGAGCTCGCACGGCTCGCAGAAGCACTCACCCGAGAGACGCTCGCCATGGAAGCCGAGCTCCTCGGACGACCGGAGCTCCACGACGAGCTCGCGCTCCCGAGACCACTGCGCGAGCTACTCCAGCGCGGTGAGCCGACGCCTTCAGCCGTGCGGACGATGCGCTTCGACTTCCACTACACGACCGATGGTTGGCGCATCTCGGAGGTGAACAGTGACGTTCCCGGAGGCTTCACCGAGGCCTCCGCCTTCACGCAATACATGTCGAACGCAACGCCGGGAACGCGCCCCACGGGTGATCCCACGAAGGCCATCGTCGACGCGATGGAGCGAGTCATCGGTCGTTCCGGCAAATCGGGGGTCGTGGCACTCATGAACGCGCCGGGCCACATGGAGGACCATCAAGTGGTCGCGCACCTGGCCTCGACTCTTTGCGCTCGTGGACGACGCCTTCCGAGCTCCCGTCGATGCCTACGCGCGTGACGTTGCCGTTCTGATCGAGGAGAGAGATTGACGCCCGAAGACATCCATCGACGGTGGGCGCCCGATGATGGGCCGTGGAGTCCTTGGGTCAAGCCGGTGCTCTTCGCGGCGCTTCGGTTGCACGATGGAATGGAGGCTCCGGCTCGGGTCGTCGAGTTGCCGCGGTCGTTCGCGTCGCTCGAGCGAGACGTGCTCGGGCCACTCCTCGAAGCACGCGTGTCGACTCCCGAACATCCGTATCGCGAGAAGGCGGTCGCCCGTGACACCGCCGTCGTCGTCGACTTGCCAGGCGAGCGCGGTGCGGAAGTCGGAGTCGCCTTCGCCATCAGCCGAATCTCCTGAGGCGAATGGTGCGCTCCGTCCGACGTCAGCTCCTGCCTCTGCGAGCAGACGGCGCCTTTGGTGAGTTCATCGGACCGTCTTCGGGCTGAACGCGCCCCCCGGAGAGTCGGACCATGAGGTGCCCAGACCGGGGCGACGGAGATCCATACGGACCGGCACCCGTGCCAACTTCTCAGGCTTTTTCGGGATGTGACGGCCCAAGGAACCTCGGTACGACATGTGCACATATACAACACATGTCCTGGCGATACGTTCTCTCGGTAGGTGCGGTCGGCGTCGCAGCGATGATGCTAGGTGGCTGCGCGGCCTCCTCCGACGACGGGTCCGATCCGGAGGCGAACACGCAAGACGTGTCGTCGATTCCGTCCGAGGGCATGCCGAGCTGGATCCAGGGCCTGCAGTGGATGGGATGGCTGAAGGAGAACTACCCGGAGTGGTACCTCACGTCGAACCCTTCGGAGGTCGACGCCCGACCGTGGGGCGAAGGTTACGACCCGCGGACCAACCCCGTCTTCTCGCACAACACGATCGAGATCGTCGGCGTCACGCCACGTGACGTTCTCGCCTTGCTACAGGCCGGGCGCTCGGACACGTACTACCAGAACTCGGGGCCCGCCCTCGATTGCGACACCGGCGAAGCGGTCACGCTCTCGCTCGGGACGAAGTATTGCTGGACGACCTTCGGCTCGGTTCAGCACATGCAGATCGTCGAGCTCGTCTCCGGCGACGACGAATCCGTGATCGCTTGGGAGGGCGGCCAGTTCGGCGTCCATGCTTACCATCGCTGGATCATGCGAAAGACGAGCGAGGGTACACACGTCATCACCGAAGAATGCGAACACGGCCTCATGCCGAGCATCTTCATTTACAAGAACAAGATGAATCCGTCGCTCCGCGATGGGCACGAACTCTGGCTCCATGGAATGCAGGCCAAGCTCACCGGCCAGCCCTCCGAGCTGCGGGCCACACCGTGACGTTCCCGAGATTCGCACGCGCGGGCGCGCTCCTCGCGGTCACGCTCCTCGTGGGATGCTCGCACGACGCGACGGACGACGGTGACACCTCCGCAGACGCCCTCAGCATGGGCGACTTGGCGGCCGCATACGCAAAGCAAACGGTGGTCGACCTCGGTCCCGGCGTTCATGCGGTGCTCGGCAAAGGCGGCAACTCAGTCGTCATTGAAGACGACGAGACTCTCGTCTTCGATACGAAGTTCGGTACGACCTGGCCGCTCGACGGCGCCCAATCGTTGCACCGGTGGATTGGCGACAATGTGTCGGCCCCGGTCACCTCGATCGTCAATTCGCATTACCATTACGATCACACGTGGGGAAATGCGCTTTACCCCGGCGCTGAGGTCTACGCCCATGCGGACTCGCGGGCGCTCATGCTCGCCGTCGATCCGGAGACGTGGGGAACGGAGAGTCAGCCGCGCGTGGGACTCCCGACCAAGACTCTCGAGCCGATCACGATCATTCCGGTCGGCAAGCGCTCGGTGGAAGTCCACCTTGCGGGGCGCGGGCACACCGCAGGTGATGCGTGGCTGCGTATTCCCAGGGCGAGTTTGGGCCCCTCGGCAACGTCGGACGTGATCGCCACGGGCGATCTGGTCTTCAATACGTACTATCCGTTCTTCGACGAAGACAACGACGGTTCGTCCCTCGCGGGTGACATCCAAGCTCTGCACGACCTCACGCAGGCCTTCCCCGACGCACGGTTCGTCCCCGGACATGGGCCTGTCTGCAATGCGAGCGACATCGAGGCGTATGCCACCTACTTGCAGGAGATGCTCGACGCCATCCGTGATTCGATCGCCGAGGGCCTCGACGAAGACGGTGCCGTTCGACGTGTCGGCCCGAGCCGATGGAAGCGGCTCATTCTGCCGTCGCCGCATCACGGCATCGCGTGGGCCACGGCCGAGTCGAGCTTCCGCGCCGCCTTTCGCATCGTGAAGAAGCAGGGTAACGGCGCCCGCTGAGATCGCGCGATCGCGCGCTGCGAGCGAAACGTTCGGTTGAGCGTTCGGTTGAGCGCGCCGCCCGAGAACGTGTCTCCGCGTGCGCTCCCGCTCGCTTGCGCCGTGTGCACTCCCGCTCGCTTGCGCCACGAGCATTCCGGTGTCGCAGTCGTTTGGGTGGTTCGCACGGAAGACGCTGCGCACATTCCTCCCGCGGCTTCGCCGCTCTTCGTAAGCACAACGGGAGGACATCATGCCTTTGCACGCGCGCAGCGAGGTCAGCACGAACATCAACGACGACGTGTACGCGTCTACGGACCTGTCCGTCGTCATGCCCAAGTACAAGATGGCGATTTACGAGCACAGCGCGGCTCATGCGTATCAGGTCGTGCATGACGAGCTGATGCTCGACGGCAACGCGCGCATGAACCTCGCCACGTTCTGTCAGACCTGGTCCGAGCCAGAAGTCCACAAGCTCATGGACGAGTGCCTCGACAAGAACATGATCGACAAGGATGAGTATCCGCAGACCGCGGAGCTCGAGGCGCGCTGCGTACAGATGCTCGCCGATCTCTGGCACGCACCGGAGGCGGCGGATACGATGGGCTGCTCCACGACGGGGTCGAGCGAAGCGGCCATGCTCGGCGGCCTCGCGCTGAAATGGAACTGGCGCAAGAACCGTCTGGCGCAAAAAAAGTCCGACGCCAAACCGAATCTCGTGTGCGGCCCGGTGCAGATCTGCTGGCACAAGTTCGCGCGCTACTTCGATGTCGAGCTGCGCCAGATCCCCCTCGAGCCGGGTCAAATCGGCATGACGGCGAAGCAGATTGCCCAGTATTGCGACGAGAACACGATCGGTGTCGTTCCCACGCTCGGCGTCACGTTCACGCTCCAATACGAACCGGTGGAGCAAATCAATCGCGCGCTCGACGAAATCCAGAAGAAGACGGGCCTCGACATTCCGATTCACGTCGACGCGGCGAGCGGCGGATTCATCGCGCCGTTCCTGCACGAGGACGTGAAATGGGATTTCCAGCTACCGCGCGTCAAATCGATCAATGCGTCGGGTCACAAGTTCGGTCTCACGCCGCTCGGATGCGGCTGGTGCGTGTGGCGCGAGAAAAGCGACCTGCCGGAGGAGCTGATCTTCAACGTCGACTATCTCGGCGGCAACATGCCGACCTTCGCGCTGAACTTCTCGCGCCCCGGCGGCCAGACGGCCATCCAGTACTACAACTTCCTCCGCCTCGGTCGTGAGGGCTATCGCAAGATCCACCAGGCCTGCGCCGAGACCGCGAAATTCCTCGCCGAGGAGATCCGGAAGATCGGCGCGTTCGACATCGTCTACGACGGAATCGGAGGTATTCCGGGCGTGTGCTGGACGCTCAAGAAGAACGGGCACCCGGGCAACTTCACGCTCTACGACATCGCCGATCGCCTCCGCGTCCGCGGCTGGCAGGTTCCGGCCTATCCGCTCCCCAAGAACCGCGAAGACATCATCGTGCAGCGCGTGCTGATTCGTCACGGCGTGAGCCGCGATCTCGCGAAGATCCTCGTCGACGACATCAAGGCGTCGGTCGGCTTCTTCAAAGGTCACCCGATCACGACGCCGCTCAATGAGAAGGAAGGCACCAGCTACCACCACTGAGCGAGAGCGTCCGCGGTCATGACGGCGAGGCCTCCATCTCCCGAACGGAGATTCGGGGGCCTCGCTTTTCAGACGGAGTTCGAAGCTCAGAACGCGTGGACGTCTTCGGCGACGCCGGGAACGGAGGCGGGCAACGTCCAGGTGACGCCCACCGCCGTTTTCGAATCCGCGGGCACACCGTCACCGCCTTTGCCGGCCTTCGCAACGGCGCCGTTGATCAAGGCGGGCGCGCCGCCCGAATGCGCAATACCAATGCTTGGACCGCCGGCTCCGCTGCCGCTCACGCCCGGCCGTCCGCCAGCGCCGCCCGCAACGCCGGCGATCGCGCCGGGCTTGGCCGCCCCCGGTTGGCCACCGGCACTGGGCTCGGCGCCGAGTGTTCCCTTGCCCCCCGCGCCGCCACTGCCCGCATGCAATTCAGCAGCGTCGAACGTGAGCCCCTCGCTCTTCAACATCAGGACCGCGATCGATGCCGCGCCCCCCTTGCCGGCAGTCCCCGCGACACCGGGACAACCTCCGGCGCCCCCGCCAGGGCCCGTGGCGCCACTCGCGTAGTAGGCCTCCTTGTCCGGCTTGCATGTCGCGCCATCGAAATTCGACTCGCCGTTTCCGCCCTTCCCTCCGGTGCCAGGCCCACCGTTTTGCCCGGGCGTGCCGTCAGCCGGAACGTACCCGCCAGCACCGAGTTGCCCAATCGAGGTCGCGCTCGCGCCGTCCAGGCCAACGCTTCCGGAGGCTCCACCATTTGCCTTCGCAGGGCCATTCGTCGGAACGATCCCGATGTAGGTCTTCCATCTGAATAGCTCGATGGTCGACCCTCCCTGCGTCGTCGTAAACTTCTTGCATTGGTACCGGCCGCCGTCGCCACCTACGCCGCCAGGATCGAGGGTAACTCCCCCGCATGTTCCCGTGCCTCCCTTGGCCCCCGGCACGCTGAAGTCCATGGGGATGTTCGGAAAGATGACGATGAATTCGCCCCCGTTTTTATCGGTGCCCGCAGCGCCGTCGACACCTGTCGCCGATGCGGGTAGAGCGATCGGCGTAGGCTCGACACCAGGCTCGCCGCTCATTCCGTTGCCGGACGAGATCGAGCTCTTCACGACCTTCAAGAGCTTCGCGTTCTGCGCGACGAAGCCAATGGAGGAAGGACTCTCCACCGTGGCGTTGGGGGCGACGACGTCGAAGTTGGCGAAGCTCGTGTCGTTCAGGATGTCGCTGGCACGAAGCGCGGGAATCGTCGGGGAGACGATCTTCGAGCGCGCGTCGGTCGCCACCCACTTCGTGGCGCAGTCGAAGCCGCCGATGACCGAGACGGCATTCGCGATGACGACTGCCTCGTTGTAGGTCCCCTTGCAGACGTAGACGCGCTTCGCGGAGGCCTTGGCCTTTTCGATGGCCGCCGAGATCGACGAGAGCGGCTTCGCTCGCGTTCCTTCGCCGTCGGGTGTGCCGATCAGCGAAACGAACAAGCCGAACTTCTCGGTCAGCTCGTCTTCTTTTGGTGTTCC
Source organism: Labilithrix luteola (assembly GCF_001263205.1). Lineage (GTDB taxonomy): Bacteria > Myxococcota_A > Polyangia > Polyangiales > Polyangiaceae > Labilithrix > Labilithrix luteola. Next base: position 6,224,368 of record NZ_CP012333.1, on the reverse strand, counting down.
GCCGATGAGGGGGGGCGGAGCATCGGGCGGAAGCGCAGGCGTTTCGGTGCTCGAGGCCGTCGGAGCAGGTGCAGGTGCAGGTGCAGGGTCACTGTCGCCGTCCGACCCTCCGAACACGGAGCATCCGCCAAGCAGCACGAACGTGCCAAACAGACCATTCAGTAACGTACGAGTTCTCATGTGCCCCCTCGTCGGTCGGATGCGCACGATGGTTGCGTCCATATTCGCGCGACGCGGTTGCTATGCCCCATTGGGCAGAGCTCTGCAATGCCCCTAGGGGGTAAGCCCGCTCATTACGCACCGTCCGCGGATCCGACGAGAGGGCAAGACTAGGGGCAGGACACTAGCGTGCAGGGGTCAGCGTCTTCTCGCCGTAGGTGGCGCGGAGATACGTGGAGAGCGAGAACGCGTCCGGGCCGTACGTGTCGACCGTACCATCGGGCCAGCGGATCTCGAGCGATGCCTGGTTCTTGTCGTCGAGGCATGCGCCGGTGTCGCCCAGGCCGAAGAGGAGCGTCGAGCCGTCGATGCTGTCGTAGGTGCCGCGGCTCGACTTCTTCTCGCGGAGCACGATCTTGTTGCCGATGCGAACGGTGACGCGCGTACCGAAGGCGTCGCGGTGGACCTTCGTTCCGTCACCGCGCACCTGGATAGCGAGCCACTGGCCGTCCTGGCCCACACGATTCTCGAAGAGGAAGTTCGGCCGGCCACCGCCCTGATCGCGACCGCCCACGAGGAGATCGGCGTCGCCGTCGTGATCGATGTCCGCGAAGGCCAGGTTCTGCCCGGCCTTCATGCGCTTGGCGGCCCCGGTGGGATCGTTGATGCCGGAGACGAGGCCAACGCTCTCGAAGTTGCCGTCTTCCTTCTGGTGGAAGAGCCCGAACCAGCCCTTCTGCTGCTCGTCGGAGAAGTTGCCTTCGTACTTGTCGGTGCGCGTGACGGCGAGGTCGAGGCGGCCGTCGTTGTCGTAATCGACCATCGCCGCGTCGATGTCCCCCTCGTTGAAGGGCAGGCCTCGATCGAGGAAGACGTTCGTGAACGTGAACCCGTTGGCCTCGCCGCCGTTGAGGAGCAGCTGCGTGGGATCGCTCCAGAGGCGGCTGTCGTCCGAACCGTCGGCGTGGCTGATCGTCGCCATCCAGATGTCGAGGACGCCGTCGTTGTCGACGTCGCCGCAGTCGATCCCGAAGCCGTTGGCGCCGTAGATTTTCCCCGACGGCTGAGGGTTGCGGCCGTGGCCGGTCTGCGCGTTGTAGTAGTTGCCGGTGGCGAGGGCGTGGAAGCCGCGTGCCTCGGCGACGTTGACGAACGTGCCGTCCCCCTGGTTCTCCCAGAGCTGCTTCCAGCCGTTCAGAATCGAGACACCGTACGTGGAGACGAAGATGTCCTGGTCGCCGTCGTTGTCGTAGTCGCAGGCGACGAGCCCGTTCGTGGGCTGCGAGGGAATGGTTCCACGGAGTGCGGTCGACGAGGCATCGCGGAACGTGCCGTCGCCGTTGCCGAAGAGGAAAGCGTTCTTCGTCGAGAAGGACGACTGACCGTTGCCCAGGAAGAGATCGACCTTTCCGTCTCCGTCGAAGTCGGCGAACACGGCGTTGGCGGCGTACGCGATCTTCTCTACGCCGGCGTTCGCCTTGGGCGTGAAATGCCCCTGGCCGTCGTTCAGCAGGATCTGGCTCGTACTCCCGGTGAGATCGATGTCGAGCCCGGCAAACGCATCTTGGTCACCGTCGTTGTCGACATCCGCGAAGGCCAGGAATCCCGCCTGGACCTTGCGCAGACCACTCTCGTCGGACGCGTCGCGGAACGTGCCGTCGTGGTTGTTCAGGAAGACGAGGTGCTCGAACGGAACTCCTCCCTGAGGATTCGGGAAGAGCGAGTGCATGACGGCGTCGTCCCAGCCGTCGCCGTCGATGTCCACCAGCGCGAGGCGGCTGTGATCGTTAATCGGAATCGGCGTCGCTGGGTTGGGCGTGAAGTTGTTCTTCTGGATGCCGCTCTTCTCCGAGACGTCGACGAAGAAGTCCGCCTGCGGCCGAGAGGCCGGTGCTGCCTTGCAGGCCGTGCCCGACACCGTACCTCCGTCCGCGTCGTTCGCCGCCGCGGGTCTCCCGCCGTCCGAACTGGCTGAGCTAGAGCAGGCGGCGACCGCTCCGAAGGTGAGGAGAAGTGCAGGGAGGGCCCGGAAAGCTAGGACGCGCGGCATGTGGAGATTTCCCGATTTCGTTAATGCCCGAGGCAGTGCCTCGTCATTTGAATTTCGACATGGCTGCACGTCGTGCGGAGGGCCGATGGTAGCCAGAGGGCGAGCCAGAGGGCGAGCCATGCTAGTGTTTCGAGTGTCGTGACGCAGATTGTCAGGCGGGGAGCGATGGTGGGCATCGTCGTGGGGGCCGGATGGGCCTCCGCTTGCACGGCCTACGACCGCGACGAGTACGCCTCGCTCGTTGCTGCAGCTTCGCCGGCTCACCTGGATGGCGGCAAGCCCGATGAGGGTAGCGGAGGATTCGACGGCTCGGACCCAGTGGGCGACGGTGGAGAGTCCGCCGTTGACGCGAACGAGGATGCGCCCGTCACCGACGATGGGGGCGCCCCGATTTGCGGACCGTCGGTCCAACAGGGAAGCTGGGTCACGATCGAACATCCGAGCGGCACGGCGCCAAGCCCCACCGGCGGAGAGATCGTGGCCGGAACGTATGTCCTCACGGCCTACCGAGCCTATCCCTCCGCGCCCGTGACCGACGGCCAGGTGCGAGAAACCATCCAGGTGACGACGACCTCGAAGACCACGGGCACGCTCGCACACCTCGTCGAGCGGAAAGACGCGAGCGGCCGCGCCGGGCCTACAGGGTTCGTGCAAACGTTCCGACTCGGGACCGCCGATCAAACCATCGTCACGGGGAACGTTTGCCCGACCACCACATTAGGCGACGCCCTCTACTACAGCGCCACGCCGACGATGTTCGCCATCGTGACCGTCCCGCTCGTCCGCGAGTACACGAAGGTTCCCTGATCGCTTCGCCGCGTGACATGTCCGTGACAGCGGCGGCTCGGCCACATCGTCCGGTCTCCGGGCTGATAGATACGAGGGCATGCGACGCTCCCGCGCCGCCTTCGTTGCCTTCGCGCTGCTCGGTCTCGGCCCGCTGACGCTTATCGTCGGATGCGGGAGCACGGGTCTCTTGCAGGGTGAGGATTACGCGCCGGACGGTGCGATCCTGCAGGCCGCTCCGACCGATCGCGACGCCCTTCGCGACGCGGCGTGCGGTGACGACTGCAACGACGCCGGCGAGGCCTCGGCCCCCGTGCCGGTGGGGGATGGTTCGGCCCTCCCGTCGAACACCTGCGAGACGGCGCGCGAGATCGGCTCGCTCGCGGGAGACCAGCCCGGCGCGATCCTGAAAACCCAGGGAACCTGCTCGGAGTGGCTTCGCTTCCGCGCCACCGAAGAGAACTCGGGCGCGCTCGGCGCCGCGATGAAGATCGCGGTTTCCCTCGTACCGCAGGGCAACGACTTCGATCTCTACGGATACGTGGACCCGAATCGGGATCAGCTCGTGTGCGCGACGCCCACGGCGCGCTCGGAAACGCTAGGCAGCAGCACGAACGAAGCGATCATCCTCACCTGGGGAGAGGGCACCGTCGCCAACGGGGCCGACGATAGCCGCAACGTCGGTCTGCTCGTCTACAGCCCCTACGGACCTTGTCCCGCCAGTGCGGGGTGGTCGCTGACGATCCAGGCGATTCCCTGAGGAACGCGCATCGAGCGTGTGACGAGTCGAGACGCACACTCGTCGCATGGTCGTCACACCGACCACCGATGATGCTCTGCCGTGGCGCACCTGCGCACTCTGCAAGACATCGGACGGCATCGGCTGACGCACTTCTTCGCGATCGGCGCGGTGCTCTACGCGCTCGCGCCGAAGGAGCCCGAACGAGGAGCGATCGCGGTCGACGCCGCGCGCGTGGAGGCAGCCTTGCGCGCCACGCAGGCGAATCGAGGGCATTCGCTTTCGCCTGAGGAAAAGCAGGACGTCGTCGCTTCGGTCGTCGACGAAGAGGTGCTCTTTCGCGAGGGCATTCGTCTTGGCCTCGAAGAGGGTGACGGCATCGTCCGCGGCCGCGTCGCCGATCGCATGCGCGCGCAGCTCGAGAAGTCGGTGCCCGATCCTTCCCTCGAAGACGCCGACATCGACGTGGAACTCGAAAAGCGGAGAGCCGGGCCCGAACTCGTGCACGTCGCCCTGTACTTCGTCTCGAAGGACCACGCCGGCGCCGAGAAGCGCGCCGAGCGGCTCTCGAAGGAGCTCGCGGAGGCAGCGGACGGCGGAGCGGCGCCCGCGGTGGATCCCACTCCGCTTCCCGCCGACGCTTGGTGGACGGCCGATACGCTCGCCCAAGCCGCGGGAGCATCGGTTGCCCAGGGCGCGCTCACGACGCCCATCGGACGAGCGAGCCAGCCCATCAGCGCGGCGTGGGGATATTACGTCGTCGTTCCGCTGGAGCGACGTGCGCCCGACGAAGCGGAGCTCCGCGCGAGCGCTCGTGCGGCGGTCCTCGCGCGCAAGAAGGCGGCCGAGGTCCAGCGTGCCGTCGATCGCGCGCGCAAGGAATACCGCGTCGATGTGCGCGTTCCGGAGGGCATTCCGGCCATCGAGGGTCGTCACGCACGCGCACGCGGACCGGGGGGCGGCGTCGATTGAACGCGCATCGCGTCGTGGCACTCCTCGCGTTGCTCGTCGCGCTGCTCGCCAGCTCGCGCGCGTTCGCGCATGGTCTTCCATCGGCGCGCCTCGACGTCGACGTCGTCTCGAACGAAGAGGCCCTTCTCACACTCGATGCGCCGCCCGGAGCACGCCTGAAGCTCGAAGCGCCCGCGGGATGCTCGCTCACGCCGGTCAGTCCCGTCAGCCAGCGGCTCCGTTGCACGCGCGGGGTCACGGGCTCGGAGCTCGAGCTCGATGGCTTGGGGCTCGACATCGACGTGGTGTTCGCGCGGCTGCGGACGCTCGAGGGAGACGCCTCCGGCTCGGTCGTCACCAAACAGAGCCCGCGCGTCGTCGTGCCGGGGCAACCGTCGCGATGGAACGTCGTCGGTCGCTACGCGCGCCTCGGCGCCGAGCACGTGCTCTCGGGCCTCGACCACGTGCTCTTCATCGTCGCGCTCTTCCTGCAAGCGATCGTCGCCACGGGCGGTTCGCTGCGCCGTGCGGCACGTCGGCTCGCCAAGACCGCCACCGGCTTCACGATCGGCCACAGCCTCACGCTGACGGCCACGACGCTCGGCTGGCTGCACTTTCCAAGCATCGTCGCCGAGGCGTGCATCGCCGCGAGCTTGGTCCTCGTCGCGCTGGACATCGGGCGTGACAGTGGGCGCGACGAGGGCGAGTCCAAGCGAGCCGCGCTGGCAGGGGCCTTCGGCCTCGTGCACGGCCTCGGCTTCGCCGGTGCGCTCCAGGAGACGCGCCTGCCGGAACACGCCGTCGCCCTCGGTCTCGCCGCGTTCAACGTCGGTGTCGAGGCCGGCCAGCTCTTGCTGCTCGCCGCCTGCGGTCTCGCCGTGACCGCCCTTCGATTCTCGCTGCCAAAGAGCAGCGCTCTTGCCCGCGTCGTGAATCTTGGCGCCTACGCCGTCGGGGGGACGGGCGCGTTTCTCTTTCTCCTCCGAACGAGCACGCTGCTCCACCGCTGAAAGCTGCCCATGGCCAGTCCCCTCACTTTCGTTCGTACGCCGCTCGGGCGCATCGCTATTGGATTTCTCGCCCTCGCTCCGCTCACGGTCGCGAGCACCTCGCACGCCGCGCGTGACGGTGAAGGGCCCGAGGACATCGGAGCCAAGAAGACCGCTCCGCCTCCTGCCGCTCCGCCTCCTGCCGCGGCTGCGGCCACCGACACCGCGCAAACGACGCCCACGTCGGTGTCGCCCGATACCGCGCAGCCTGCTCCTCCCGGCGCCGAGCCCGCGCCTTCGGCCTGGGACTTGGCGATCTACGGCTACCTGCGGATGGCGTACGACTTCACGCAGAAGGACGATCGCTACGACTTCATCGGCAAGAACAACGGCTTCGTGCTCGACAGCGCGCGCGTGGGCGTGCAGGCGAAGAACCGCGAGTACAACGCGACGTTCCGCGTGTCGATCGAAGGCGCTTCCGACGTTCTCACCTCACCGAACACGCCGCTCGGCTCGCTCTCGGTGCGCCTCCGCGATGCCTTCGCCCGATGGGATCCCCAGCCGTGGATCGGCATCCAGGCCGGTCAGTTCAAAGCGCCGTTCCAGGAAGAAGAGCTTCGCGGCACGCCCGATCTCATGTTCGCCTCGCGCGCGGTCGGCGTCGACGGCGTGCTCACCGGTCGCGGCTTCGCGCTCTCCGGCATCCAGCTCGATCGCCAGCTCGGCGTCATGATCTCGCCGAGCGCGCCTATCGGCTCACCGGAGTTCGGCATCGCCTACTACCTGATGGTGATGAACGGCAACGGCTCGAACCAGCTGCTCGACGACAACGGCCATCTGGGCCTCGTCGGCCGCGTCGAAGCCAACTGGTCGCGCTACGTGCGCGTCGGCGCCGCCGGCTTCCGGAACGACCGAACCGTCGGCACGCCTCCGAACCTGTACAACGAGGAAGATCTCGGCGTCACGGGCGACGTCGACGTCCATGCCGGCGGCCTCGAGGTGTTCGGCGCCGTCACGCACCTCGCCACCGACTACCCGACCGTCGGTGCGAGCCAGCGCGTCCAGCTCGCCTTCCACGCGCAAGCCGCCTACCGCTTCGACCTGCCCGGCTTCTTCCTCGCGCCGGCCTACCGCTTCGCCTACTTCGATCCGTGGTCCAAGGGCGGCGGCGAAGGCTTCGATACCTACAAGCTCACGTATCACACCGTCGGCATCCGAGCCGGCCACGCCAAGCTGCCGGTGCAAGCCTGGCTCAACTACACGTTCACGGGCGAAGAGGCCGATCGCAAGCTCACGAACGACCGCCTCGAGATCCTCGGACAGGTGACGTTCTGATGGGCCGGAGGACCGCGCTCTCCGCGCTCCCCATCGTTCTCGCAACCCTGGCCTGGGCCGGCTGCGAGAGTCCGAACGGCGGCGCGTCGGCCAAGCTCGTGACGAATCGAACGCAGCTCGTCGGCGGCGATCGCGCCCTCGGCGATGTGGGCGACTACCTGATCGAGAACGAGAAGATCCGCGTCATCATCCAGAAGCCTGGCTTCTCGCGCGGCTTCGGCGTGTACGGAGGAAGCCTCATCGACGCCGATCTGCGCCGCCCCGACGAGATCGGCTCGAGCGGTGAGCCGAAGGGCAACGACCAGTTCGGCGAGCTCTTCCCGGCGTTCTTCATCCAGGCCGTCGACGTCTCGCGCGTGACCGTCATCGACGACGGAAGCAAAGGCGGGCCGGCGAAGATCATGGCCCAGGGCGAGGCCGGCGACTTCCTCGAGCTCGCCGCACTGCTCAACCGCGCGGTCACCGGCTCGAACATCGACTTCCAGTCGCTCACCAGCCAGGCGCAGCTCCGCTACTCGATCATCTACGAGCTCGAGCCGGGCGCGCCTTGGATCACGGTGCGCTTCCGCGTGCAGAACGTGAGCCCCAAGGCCCTCCAGTTCCCCTCGCAGTTCGCGTCGCAGCTGCTCGGCCTCGTGGGCCTCCCCACGAGCGGCTTCACCGTTCCCGTCGGCGACGTTGCGCTCTTCGGTGCCACGAGCAGCGTGTTCATGCCGGGCATCGGCTTCGACTCTCGCTTCGGCCTCGAGGAGTCGTACCAGAAGAAGGTCGACTTCCCGGCGTTCCCCGGCGTCATCACCGAGTGGATCGCCTCGCGCGGCAACGGTGCGAGCTACGGCATCGCCGTCGAGGAGTCGGACCGCAACTTCGTGCTCGGCAAAAAGGAGATCTACGACGACGGCTCCGTGCCGCTGACGAAGTCGAGCATCCTCGTGCCTTTCAGCGCGAGCTCATTTCTCGGGATGTTCTACGACAGCGCGCCGCCGCAGCTGAAGCCCGACGAGACGTTCGAGACGGTGAAGTACTTCGTCCTCGGCTCGGGCGACGTGGGCTCGGTGCTCGATGGAATCCATCAGCTTCGCAAGACGCAGACCGGACGCATCGCCGGCCTCGTGTTCGACCAAGACAGCGCCCTGCCCTCCACGGGCACGAGCGTCCTCGTCTACCAGCGCGGCAAGAGCGGGCGTCGTATCTTCACCCAGTACGACGTTCGCGAGAACGGCTCCTTTGGCGGCACGCTTCCGCCCGGGAAATACAGCCTCCGCGTGCAAGGCGACGCGCGCCCCTTCGGTGCGTTCGAAGACTTCACGGTCAGGGCCGGAGAGACGACGACGCTGAACCTCACGAGCACGGCCCCGGGGCGCATCGTGGTGCGCATCATCGACGAGGAAGGGCATCCCCTGCCCGCCAAGGCCACCGCCGTCGGCACCTACGGCCCGGAGAACGTGGGGCAGCTCACGCGTCACTTCCTCTTCGATCTGCAGGCCGGAGAGAAGTTCCGTCAGAGCGACCTCGTCGACGACACCACCGACGATCCGGAGACGCGCCGCTACGTCGAACAGTTCGCCTTCACGAAGGATGGCAACGCCGAGCTCCGCGTGCGTCCCGGCAGCTACCGCATCGTGAGCAGCCGCGGACCGGAGTACGAGCTGCAAGAGACCGACGTGGTGGTCGGCCCCAACGAGACGCGTTCGATCGGGCACGTCCTCCATCGCGTGGTGAACACGACGGGGTGGATCGCCGGAGACCTCCACGTCCACAGCCGCAACAGCATCGACAGCGCGATGACGCTCGACGAGCGCGTCCTCGCACTTGCCGCCGAAGGCGTCGAGTGGGCGGTCTCCACCGATCACAACTACGTCACCGATTACGGTCCGTACGTCGCGCGTAACGAGCTCTTTCCGTGGCTCTTCGCGATGGTCGGCGTCGAGATGACGACCCTCGAGTCGGGCCACTTCAACGGCTATCCGCTCCGCTACGATCCCGGGCCGGTCACGCACGGCGCCTTCGCCTGGGCTGGGCGCCCGCCGGACGACATCTGGAACGACATGCGCGCGCTCGGAAGCCTCGGTCCTTCGCGCACGATCATCCAGGTCAACCACCCGCGCGACGGCGTCCTCGGCTACTTCGCGCAGTACAACCGCGATCCGTACACGGCCGGCGAGACCTCGCCGAACCTGGTCCAGCAGGTCATCTCGCCGAAGGGCCCCGCCTTCAAGAACAAGGACGGCAGCACCACCTTCTCGTCGAAGTTCGACGCCATGGAGGTCGCGAACGGAAAGCTGTTCTGGGAGATTCATCACTTCCGTGTTCCCAACGCGCTTCCCAAGGGCGAACTGCCCGCCGACATCCCGCCCGCCGGAACGATTCTCAAGGGCGCCAATGGCCTCCCGGGATTTCCGGGCGTCGTCGAAGATTGGTTCAATCTGCTGAACCTCGGCCACAAGTTCATCGCCGTCGGAACGGGCGACACGCACTCGGGCACCGACGAGGCCGGGCAGTTCCGCACCATGGTCTACGTGGGCGACGATCGGCCCATCGCCCTGACCGAGGACATTCTCGTCGATGCCATGCGCCGCCGGCGCGTCATCGCCACCAACGCACCGCTCGTCGACTTCTACGTCGACGACTCGACCAGCGGCGTGATGGGGCAGACCATCCGCAATTCGACGGGCAAGGTGCGCCTCGGCTATCGCCTCACCAGCGCACCGTGGGTGAGCGTCGCGCGCCTCAACATCTGGCGAAACGGCATTCTCGCAAAGGTCGTCGAGGTGAATCCCAATCGGGATCTCGCCGCACGCCCTCAGGTCGACACACTCGATCTCGACATGGCCACCGACGCGAGCGGCACGCCCATCGACAGCTGGTTCGTGGTCGAGGCCATTGGCTACAAGAGCTTCTTCCCCGTCGTGAAGCCGCAGGAGGTCCCGCCGGTTCTCCTCACCGACGCCGTCGCCGCGCTCGCCGGTCCGCTCGGCCTCGGCAGCGACGAGTTCGGCGCGCTTCGTCCGCCGGATGTTTTCCCGGTCACGGCTTACGCCATCACGAATCCCGTCTGGGTCACGACGGGGCCCGGCGAGTTCCATCCTCCCGGCCCCGTGCCGCTCGAGATCCTCGATCGGCCGGAGAACGATCCGAAGATGCAGGCGTTCGTCTACCCAACGTCCACGGTCAAAGCTCCGAAGGTGACGCGCAAGATGATCGCCCAGAGCCGCACGATCGATCGCTTCGAGCCACGCGGGAAAGTCCCCCTCTTCTACCCCCGCGCCGACAACCCCTTCGACGTCCGCAAGTCGATGGCCCGCTTCGGCCACATGGCGGGCCACGTCGAATAATCACAGCGCGGGCGGGCCGGGCTCGCGCTCCGATTCCATCCGTCTAGCAGCTCGTCGCTTGGCGTATCCGGTGGCCAATAGCCGTAACGTGCGACGAAGTATTTGCCGTCGCGGCTACCGGTCCTCACTTCGAGGTTGTGCGCGTTCGGCTTGATTCCCTTGGTCCCGGTTCTCCGGCCGATTGAAGGAATTGCGCGGAATCGAATTGGGCTCGATACGGTAATGTGATCGTTAGCGGTTCAAAAGCTGCCTTGGCGGCAGAAGTACCCTTCGACACAGCCTCCGTCTATCGTCTTGTAGCTCGCGATCGAGCCGCTCTTCTCGGCCCACACGATCGACGCGTTCACGTCTGTGACACGGACCGTGAATCGGTCGCCGTCGGCGAGATCGTGCTGGGAACTGGGCGAAACGCTGACGACGAGGGTGACGCCCGAGATGTCACCTGGAAGGGATGAACTGCAATCAAGGCTTCCCTCGGGGCCTCCCATGCCTGGGTTGCAAACGAGCCTTTCCTGCCCCGCATCCTGAACCAGGTTCACGACGGCTGTAATGCAGTCTTGCTCGTTTCGACACAGCTCGAGCCGCGCACCGTCGAGTTCCGGACGCGAACGGGCGACGGTGAGCGTTGTGCTCACCATGTTCGTGCATGTTGCCTCGGCGGTGCAGATCTTCTCGTCGGCGCCACAGGCCATGAGCGTCAGCAACGCCCCGACGGTGCTCGCTCCGATGACGAGTCGCTCGAAAGCGCAGCGTCTGTGGCCATCTTCGGTAGTGCGCATTCGGTTCATCCTCGCCACCATCCAACCACCTTACGTGCTCTGCGCCGCTGCGTCGCCCCTCTCGAGCGCTAGCCTTGGTCCGAACTGCGCCTATCGTCGTCGTCGTCCGCACCTTGACGATCGAAGCGCCGACTCGTGTGGGCCGCTCTCGAGCCTCAAATCTTCGCGTGCACTGCGCGCTGAGCTGGTGAGGCACGTCGCGTGCACGAGTATGTCTCATGCGTCGCCTCTGTTCTGTCTTCGTCATGGTCGGGGTCGCGCTGCTCGCGCTCACGAGCTTCGCGCAGGTGCCGGTCGGCTGGGCCGCGCTCGGGAAGGTGACCGTCGACAAGAACGGCTGCGCGTCGTGCCCCGCGACCTTCGCGACGCCCGCGCGCAATCGCGCGTTCGGCATCGATAGCGACTCGCCCATGGCCGTCGGTCTGAACGGGCGCTTCGACATCACGTGCGGCGACGGCAACACCTACGACGTGCCGCTGCGATCGGCGACACGCGGCGGCTTGTTCCAGGTGCTCCCGAACCAGTGCGTGAACCTCGACGCGAAGGAGATCAAGCTGACCATCACGTCGGTCTCGCTCGCGCCGCCCGACGCCGAGCGCACGATCACGCTGAACGTCTACGGGAGGATTCGCTGATCGCGAGGGGCCCGCGTCAGGGGATGTTCCGGAACATCGAGGAACGGGTCGGTGCGGCGTTCGAGGACATCCCCGAACCTTCCCGAGCGGTGCGGTGCGGCACGGTGGATGTTCCGGAACGTCCGCAAGCCGGTAGGTGCGGCGTCTTGGGACGTTCCGGAACCTCGGCGCGCCGGTCGGTGCGGCGGAGCGCGTCAGGTGACGGGCGGAAGGGGCTCCGGAGACACCGGATCGGGTGAGGCGCCGTCCTCGGCCGGCGCTCCTCCCTTCTTGCGCTCCTTGAGTCGCACGCGGAGTGCGGCGATGGGCGCCAGGGCTTGCACGGCCACGTTCGGATCGAGCTCCTCGTTCTGGACCGCAGCGCTGAGGACCCGCGCATAGACCGCCACGGCGAGCTGCACCTCACGAAGCGGCTCGGCCAGGCTCGCCGTGTCCGCGGCGGCGGCCTTCGCCTTGGTCACGCCGAGCGCCTCGCCGTATTCCGCGTGACGCGTCTTCACCTGGTCGACGAACGACTTGCCCCCCAGCTTGGCAATCGCTCGTTCGCTGTCTCCGGCCTCGAGCCGAGAGAGGAGCGCGTCGCCTTCGGCCCATTGCTCGGCGTACGGCAGCTTGAGAAACGCCGTGCCGTTCGGAAAGAGCACCGCGTGGAGCTCGCGCGCTTCCCGTGCGTGCGGGTGAAAGTCGTCGTCGAGATCGGCGAACGCTCCGAGATATTGCTCGAGCGCGCTCCAGGCGCGATCCATGTTCGTGTCGGCCACGCGCGTGACGCTCGCCACCTTCTGAGGAGCGGCCGCCGAAAAGAGCGTTCGCAGCGTTTCGGCCTTTGCTCGAGCGCGCTTCAGCGCCTTCTTGGCGGCGGGCGAAGCGTCGGGCTGGGCCGCCGAGATCAGCGAACGAACGAGCGCGAGCGAGCCCGCGGCCCCCGTCTGCGGGATGGTGTCATAGGCGGAGGCGTCGAACGAAGAAGCCATGGAGTCTCTCCTTTGAATTGGATGCGCGAACCTCGCGCGAACGACGCGCGAACGACCAAATAAGGAGACCTCGACGAGCGCGCGGCAAAGCCGAACGCACGTCGAGAAACCGCGCCCCCCCTTTGGCGGACAGGAGCATATCCGCGTGAAGCGACGAGTCGAGCGCCTTCTCAGCGCAGTTCGAGCAGAGCCAAATCCCGTTGCCGATCGATGCGCGTTCGTCAGGGTGTTGAGACGCCTCGTACCGGGGGCCGCCCGGCGAAGCCGCGTGGATGTGACACGTGATGCCGCACACTGCGACGCCCGCCGTCCCAACGATGCGTGACGAAGCGCGACGTGTGATTGCGAAATCGCCGACGCCTCGCGCGGCGTTCGTTGTGATGCTCGCCGAGTATGTGAAGGTGCAGGCGTTGGCTGGCGATATGGAAGCCGCACGCGTAGCGTCGGACGCCATTGCCCGCGTCCTCGGCTCGGGCGGGGTTCTCCCTTGTCACGCAGAGCCTATGAGCGGCCGAAGAGGGTGGGCCGCTAGAACGGAACCGAGGCTACGAAGGCTCGCTTCGCCCTCTTGAAGCCAGTCGCCCCGCGATTCGCGCGCATCTGGGGTCAGTCGATGCCGAGGACCGGCCCGTCGACGGCCACCGTCTCGGCGAGCGGCAGGGAAAGGCGGCGCGAGGACTTGTTTCACGACGCGGGCACAACAGACACGGGCCGGCTGAGCATATTGTTCGGGCAAGGTGTCAAAGCAGCCGTAAGACTTCGGAGCGGCTTGAGCGCGAGGGGCCTTATCGAGTCCTTCTAAGTCTCGACGCGGAGCTGCCTACGATGACCCTGCGCTTCTTCGAGCGTCGGCAGGAGGAGCCGTGGGGCGCCGAAGACCCCGATGCCTTCCCACTTGAAGAGGTACTCATGATCGAGACTCGCGCCTGAGCAGCCCGGCGAGACTTTCTCGTTCATTGAACGCCGGCTTCCCGCGCGCTCCCTCGTCCCCCTCGTCTCCCTCGTCGAGCAGCTTCAACGGAGTGAACACGTCCAGCAGCGATCACGCCGGCGAGATCGAGTCGAGTGGTCTTCGTGTTAGCGACGCGCGATGCGCCTCGGCCCTGCCGCGCGCGTGCGGAAGTAGTCGGCGAGTACCTCGCGGCCAACCTCGTTGCCCTTCATGCGCCACGTGACGTCGTTGGCGAGCAATACGGAGATGGCGACTTCAGGCGCATCCGCCGGCGCGAAGCCGACGAACCAGGAGTACATGCGCGTCGGCTTGTCGCCGATGAGCGTGCCGGTCTTCCCCGCGACCGCCACGCCTTCGAGGCTCGGGCGCTGGCCCTTGTGAAACGCCTTCGCCGCCGTGCCGGAGCGGGTCGTGATCTGCATCATGCGTGCGAGCTCCGCGGCGGACTCCCAGCGCATCGCGCGCCCCTCCTCGACGCGCGCGGGACTCTTCGTGCCCGTGTGGAGTCGTACCCGCGTTCCGCCATTGGCGATGGTCTGGACGGCGAAGAGCGCGCCGAGCGCCGACGTGCGCCCGTTCCAGAACCCAGCGGCCGCGCGCGCGAAGCCGAGAGGGTCGTCGGGGATGGTGATGTGCGAGCGTCCGACGGCGCGATCGATGGGCACGACGCCGTCGAGCCCGAGGAGGCGGGCCTTCTCCTCGACCTCCGCGGGCTGAGTGTGGCGGAGCGCGAGCTTCGCGATGGCGACGTTGATGCTGTACCCGACGGCGGTGCGAAGCGGGATGCACGCCTCGCCCGGTAGGTGGACGTCGCGCAGATCGCTCGAGTCGATCGCGCGCTCGCCGCCGGAGTAGCAAACCATCGACCCACCGGTGGCGCGTCCAGAGTCGAGCATCGCCGCGACGGTGGCCAGCTTGAAGACGCTCGCCAGCGGCGCGAACGCGGCGCCGACCCGGTCGCCGCCGCCGAGGCTCGCCCAGGCGAGAACGCGACCGGTCTTCACATCGCTCATCACGACAGCGCCCTCGTGCGGAGCGGCCGTGCGCAGCCATCGCTCAGCGCTCGCCTGGAGTCGCTCGTCGATCGATGGCACCTCCGCGCCCGAGCGTCGGGCGACGAGCAGGACCATCCAGAAGGCGGCGATCGCCCACAGCGCGCGGAGCATCCCTCGTAGCTAGGCGACGTACCGAGGCGAGGCCAAGTTTCGACGTCGCCATCCCGCCTGCACCTTCGTGAGTTTCTGCTTCGCCGGAGCCCGGCGTTCGAGCTGGAAATGCGGTGCTGAACTGAACCCGATTTCGAAGGAACCGATCTCGCGATTGCTAGCCTAGAGCAGTCTATAGCTTCGTCGTGATCGCTGGCGCCTACTCGAGCACGGCGCCCGTCGTCGCGCCGTGCTTCGTCGTCCGATCACGACGACGGCCAAGCGGACGCGCCCTCCGGCGTATTCTGACGAGCCACCTCGATGGCAAGAGCGTGTCACCGGAGGCGCATCCTCCCTAGGGGGATGTGGCGAACGGCGACGCCGTGTAGAAGCGAGCGTGCACATGCGCGTCCGCTCGCTCTTTGGATCGATCATCCCCGTTGGAATCATCGCCGCTTTTGCGCTCGCGTCGGCAGGCTGCATGTACGACTCGAGTCGGACCATCGCCAAGCAGACCCAGCAGCACAACGCGGCGCACTACACGCCGGCGACGCTGCAAGCCGAGGGACCGGCGCCCGAGGAGCGCGCGAGCACGCCGCCTTCGCGACCGAAGACGATGCGCGTTCGTGCGCTGGTGTCGAAGGCGTTCACGGCGCACGTGATCGACACGCCGAAGTACATGCGCGACCTCTTCGACGACGCCAACAAGATGACCGAGCCCTCGCTCGGCATTCACCTCGAGCTCGAGGCCACGCGCCCTTGGGACGCGGCACCGGACGAGGACACCGCCAAGGCGATCACCTCGCTCGAGACCTCCGAGCCGGGAAAAGACGTCGACTTCGTGGCCGGCTTCATCGGCGCGCTCCCGCGTATGACGCAATCGTTCCACGAGATCGGTCGCGGCGCCGTCGTCGGCAAGCACCTCGTGGTGCGAGCGCCCGGAAGTGCGGAGACGCACGATGCGGTCGAGCGCTCGTTCAATCAGCTCACCGACGACGAGCGGCGAAAGCTCCGCAAGGACATCGCTCGCCATCGTGCGGCGGTCGTCTTCCTCCACGAGCTCGGTCACACGCTCGGGTGCATCCACGAGACCGAGCCGACGAGCATCATGGTCCCGGAATACAACCGTCGCGTGACCACCTTCGGTCCGGAGGCACGCACGCTGATGAGGGCGACTCTCGAGAAGCGTCGTAACGGCGCTTCCGACGACGAGGTCCTGAAGGCCGTCGGCGACTTTCTCCGCACGGCGCCGCCTGCGGCCTTCGTCGCCGACGATCGCAATCGTCTACTTTCGGACATCGATGCCCGCGCGACGGCGCAGCAGCCTCGCACGCAGGTGCAGACCGAAGCCGCGCCGGCTCCTGCCGCGCTCGAGACTCCAGGTCTGTCACCCGCTGACCGCGAGAAGTTCCTGCAAGCGAACGAGGCCTATTCGAAGGCCGAGATGGTGCGCGCCTGGAACACGGCGAAGCCTCTCTTCGAGGCTTATCGCAATTCCTTCGAGGTGCAGGATCTCCGCTGCAAGATCGCGACGAACAGCATGCCTTTCGACATGGCTCGTCGCGAATGCGATCGCCTCATGAAGCTCGCCACGGGCAAGGCCCGTTGACGTTCAGGCCGACAGCGCTTCGTCGGCCGCGGCGAGCGTCTTGTCGATGTCCGCCTCGGTGTGCGCCGTGCTGATGAACGCAGCTTCGAACTGCGACGGCGGCCAGTACTGACCACGCGCGATCATCGCGCTGTGCCAGCGGCCGAAGCGCGCCGTGTCGGACTTCACCGCGTCGCTGAAGTTGCGAATCGGGCCCTGGCCGAAGAAGAGGGTGATCATCGAGCCGACGCGCTGCACGCACGCTTCGACGCCGCGCTTCTTCGTGCTCTCCACGAGGCCTGCTTCGAGGCGGGCGCCGAGCGATTCGAGCTTCTCGTAGACGGAAGCGTCGAGGCGCTCGAGCTGCGCGAGCGCGGCGCTCACGGCCACCGGGTTACCGCTCAAGGTGCCAGCCTGGTAGACGGGGCCGAGCGGGGCGACCTTCTCCATGATCGCGCGACGACCGCCGTAAGCCGCGAGGGGCATGCCGCCGCCGATGATCTTGCCGAGGCAGGTCATGTCGGGGCGAAGACCCGAGCGCTCCTGCATGCCGCCGCGAGCAACGCGCGAGCCGGTCATGACCTCGTCGAAGATCGAGACCGCACCGTGATCTTTGCAGAGGCGGATGATGGCCTCGAGGAAGCCAGGCGCGGGCGGAACGACGCCCATGTTGCCGACGACGGGCTCGACGATGACGGCCGCGATCTCGCTGCCGCGCGTCTTGAAGAGCTCCTCGAGCGCGGCGACGTCGTTGTACGGCACCGTGATGGTGCCCTTCGCCGTGGCCGAAGGAACGCCGGCCGAATCGGGCACGCCGAACGTCATCGCGCCGGAGCCGGCCTTGACGAGCAGGAAGTCCGCGTGGCCGTGGTAGCAGCCTTCGAACTTCACCACGGCCTCACGCCCCGTGAAGCCGCGGGCGACGCGAAGGGCCGCCATGCAGGCTTCGGTGCCGCTCGAGACGGCGCGCATCATCTCGATCGACGGATAGAGGTCGATGACCTTCTCGGCGAAGCGAATCTCGAGCTCCGTGGGCGCGCCGTAGCTCGTGCCGTTGCGGGCCGCGCCCACGATCGCTTCGACGATGGCAGGGTGCGCGTGGCCGAGGATCATCGGCCCCACGAGCCGACGTAGTCGGTGTACTTCGCGCCGTCGGCTCCGTAGAGGTACGCGCCTTCGGCGCGGGAGATGAAGACCGGCTTGCCGCCGACCGAACGAAACGCGCGAACAGGGCTGTTCACGCCTCCGGGGATCACACGTTCTGCACGCGCAAAAAGCTCGACGCTCTTGGGATCGCTCATGGCGGCGCGAGCTTACCAGACCGGACTACTTCGTGCGGTGCCCTTCCTGGAAGGTGACCTCGAGCTTCACCTCTTTGCCGTCACGCAGCACGACCGCCGGCACCGTCTCACCCGGCTTGCTCGCGTTGAGCACGAACATGAAGTCCTCGACGCTACCGATCTCGCTCTTGCCGAGTTTGATCAGAACGTCGCCCTTCTTCATGCCGCCCTTGTCGGCGCCGCTGCCCGGACGCACGCCCGAGAGCAAAACGCCCTTCTTTCCAGCGCCCGGACCGCCGTAGTCGGGGATGGTTCCGAGCGACGCATTGAAGCTCCGCTGGTCGCCAAGCGGGCTCGGGCCTTCCATGCCGCCCTTGAAGGTGAGGGCCGTCTCGCGCTGCGCGGCCGCAAGGGCAACGCCCGCGCAAATCTTGCCGGTCTGCGCCGCGCCGGCCGCGTTGATCTTGTCGGCCGTGTCGCTGGGCTTGTGATAGTCGCTGTGCGTTCCCGTGAAGAAGTGCACGACGGGCACGCCGCCGGCGTAAAACGAGGTCTGATCGCTCGGACCGTAGCCGTCGCCCGAGAGCGCGCACTCGACGCGCGAAGCATCGCAGGCGCCCCCGACGATCTCTTTCCACTCCGGTGCCGTCTCGGCCCCCAAGACCTGGAGACGGTTGTCACGCATGCGGCCGACCATGTCCATGTTGAGCATGGCGTAGACATCCTTCATGCGGTTGTCTTTGCCCTCCTTCGGCCACTTGCTGACGAAGTGGGCCGAGCCGAGGACGCCGCTCTCTTCGCCCGAGAAGGCGACGAAGAACACGTCGCGACGGAGCTCCGACTTCTTCGCGGCGAGCTCGCGTGCCACTTCGAGGAGAACCGCCGTGCCCGACGCATTGTCGTCCGCACCGACGTGCGGCTCGTTCGCATGCGGAGACAGTGAATAGCGACCGCCCTTGCCGAGATGATCGTAGTGCGCGCCGACGATGACCACGCCGGGGAGCTTCTTGCCGTCCTTGGGCTCCGCGACGAGCCGACCGGCGACGTTGAACGCGTTGGTGGAGATGGGCGTGAGCTGCACGCCGACGTGCGCCGAGACGCGCGCCTTCGCCTTGAGCTTGTCGAACATCGGGTGGAGCGCAGCGCGCTTCACGACGACGACGGGGAGGCCAGCGTCGGAATAGCCCTCGGGCCCGAAGCCCGGAAGCACCGCCTCTTCGGGCGCGTTCCAGTCCTTCGCGTTCGCGGGCGCGATCGGATCGTCGACCACGATGAGCGCCGCCGCGCCCTTCTCACGCGCGCTGAAGGCCTTGCGGCGAATGTCGCCGTAGCGGCGCTGCGCTTCGGTGTTGCCGAACTTGCCGCCTTCGGGAACGAAGCGCCTGACGACGACGACCTTCTTCTTCACGTCGAGGCCGGCGTAGTCGTCGACGTCGAGCTCCTTGGCCACGATGCCGTAGCCAGCAGACACGATGTCTCCGGTGACGTTCGCCTTGGCGGGCGAGTAGCCCATCACCACGTAATCGTCTTTCGCGAGCGGCTTGCCGGCGATCGACACCTGCGTGCTGTCTTCGCTCTTGAGATCGGTGACGACCGGGAACGCCTGTCGATAGCTCTGCGCATCGCCCGCGGGCTGGAGGCCGAGCCTCTTCATGCGCTCTTCGATGTAGTTGCCGGACTGCTCGAGGCCCTTCGTGCCGACGCCGCGACCTTCACGCGCCGGATCGGCGAGCCAGGCAATGTCGGTCATGACGCGATCGGCGCTGCTCTCCTGGTGTTCGCGCGGAACGTCCTCCACCCACTGCGCGAGGAACACGTTCGTGTCGTGCTTGCCGCGCGGCGTTGCGCGGTTCGAGGCGAAGGCGAGCGTCTTGCCGTCGGGCGAGAACATCGGGAAGCCGTCGAAGCCCGGCGCGTAGGTGATGCGCTCGAGGCCCGTGCCATCGACGTTGATCGCCCAGATGTCGAACTCGCGTCCCTTCGGATCGCCGTAGTTGCTCGAGAAGAGAATACGCTTCTGCGACGGATGCCAGAACGGCGCGAACGACGCGGCGTCGAGGTACGTGAGCTGCGTGGCCTCCGAGCCGTCGGCGTTCGCCGTCCAGAGTTCGAGCTTCGACGGGCGCACGAGATTCTGCGAGAGCAGGCGCTTGAAGTCGTCGAGCTCCTTGCCCGGGCGCGGACGCGACGCGCGCCACACGATCTTCGAGCAGTCCGCATTGAAGAACGCGCCGCCGTCGTAGCCGGGCGTGTTCGTGAGGCGCTTGACGTTCTTGCCGTCGGCGTCCATGCGGTAGAGATCGATGTCGCCGTCGCGTGTGGACGTGAAGACGATCGAACCGTCCTTCGCGCAGACCGTGGCCTCGGCGTCGTAGCCCTTCACGTCGGTCAGGCGAACCGGGTTCGCGCCATCCGCATCCGACTTGAAGATGTCGTACGTATCGTAGAGCGCCCAGACGTAGCCCATACTGTGGTCGGGCTTCGGCGGACACGCGTCGCCACCGAGCTGCGTGGACGCGTAGATGACCTTCTTGTCACCGGGCAGGAAGTACGAGCACGTCGTGGCGCCCTTGCCGTTCGACACGGGGATCATGCTCGGCAACACGCCGGGCGAACCGGCCGGTGCGGAGAGCATGGCGTCGACCGGCATGCGGTAGATGCGGTCGCAATCGTTGTCGCCCGTGCGCGACTGAAGGATGAGCTGCCGCCCGTCGAACGACCAGTAGGCCTCGGCGTTCTCGCCCTCCAAGGTCAGCTGCCTCAGGTTCGTGAGGTGGCGCTCCTCCGAGACCGGCAAAACCTGCGGCGCGATCGAGCGGGGCGGCGCCGCCTTTGCGTTGGGCGCAGCCGCCGGCGAGGACCCGCACCCGCCGAGCCCGAGCGACAGGCCCCCCATCGCGAGCAGAAGCGCCGGAGAAATCTGCAACGCAGTGCGGACGCGGTTCATCGACGACGTTATAAGCGATTCGGGCGGGAAAAGAGACCGGCAGAGTCAATGACGATGAGTGGAACGACGGGGGTAGAAACAGCCAGGCCTGCACGTGGCCTGCTCCTCCTTTTGGCCGTCGCGAGCGGCCTCTCCGCGGCGAACCTCTATTACGCGCAGCCCCTCGCCGCCGAGATGGCCCAGTCGCTGAGCGCACGGCCCGCCGCAGTCGGCGGCGCGATGATGTCCACGCAGGTCGGTTACGCGATCGGCATGATCCTGCTCGTCCCTCTCGGCGACGGGCGTGAGCGCCGAAGCATGATCGTGACGACGCTGCTCGCGGCGGTGCCCGCACTGCTCCTGGTCGCGAGCGCGCAGTCGATTCCGGCGCTCGTGATGAGCAGCTTCCTCGTCGGCGTCGCCTCGTCGGTGCCTCAGATGATCCTGCCTTACGCGGTCGACCTCGTCCCCGTCGAGGATCGCGGCAAGGTCGTCGGCACGATCATGGCCGGTCTGCTGTCCGGCATTCTTCTCTCGCGAACGGCCGCCGGTGCGCTCGGGGCGGTCCTCGGTTGGCGTGCCGTGTTCGTGATTGCGGCGGTCATGATGGCCAGCCTCGCCGGTGTCCTCCGCGCGGCGATTCCGAAGCGAGAGCCCGCCACGCACCTGCCTTATCGAGCCATCCTCGGCTCGCTCGCCACGGTGTTCCGTGATCAGCCCGTGCTTCGGCGCCGCGCACTCGTCGGCGCACTCGGCTTCGCGAGCTTCAGCGTGTTCTGGTCGATGCTCTCGTTCCAGCTCGCCCAGATCGGCTACGGCAGCGCGACGGCCGGCGTCTTCGGCGCCATCGGCATCGTCGGTGTCTTCGTCGCCCCGGTGGCCGGGCGCTTCGCGACCGGAGATCGCCCCTCGCGCATCAACGTCGCCGCGCTCCTGCTGACGGCGGCGTCGTTCGGCCTCTTCGCCCTCTCGGGCCATTCGCTGGTGCTGATTGGCCTCGGCGTGGTGCTGCTCGATGCCGGCGTGCAGGCGAGCCACCTCACGAACCAGACGGTGATCTTCGGCCTCGCGCCCGCGCTGCGAAGTCGAATCAATGCACTTTACATGGTCACGTACTTCGCGGGCGGAGCGCTCGGTACGGTCGCCGCGTCGTACGCGTGGTCGGAGGGCAAGTGGCCGGCGGTGTGTCTGACCGGTGCGGCCTTCGCCCTCGCAGCGATGCTTCCGCTGATCGGCGAGCGCCGCCTGGCGAAGTCATCCTGACGACCGACGGCGGCGCACCTTAGACACAATGCCGTTCGGATAGGCCTGAGTTCAGAGAGAGGGCACAGGAAGGCCGGAAGAACGGAAGGGGTTAGGGGGGTGAGGTGTCAGTCGGCGCAAGGCCGTTCGCAGTACGGTGGCGTTGAAGTTGACGAGGAGGCCAACCGACAGTTCGGCAAGACGCAAGTAGGTGATGACCTGCGCCTGCGCCTCTTGGACTTGGGGGAGGAGACGCTCTACTGCCTTGAGCTCGACGAGGACACCGTCACCGACGATGAGGTCTAACCGGTAGCCGCACTCCACGCGCATCCCCTTGTACACAACGGGAATCGGCCGTTGCCGTTCGAACGGGAGGCCGCGTGCCGAAAGCTCGGCGCATACACACGCCTCGTACGTCGACTCCAACAGTCCCGGACCCAGGCAACGATGCACCTCGATGAGTGCGCCGATGATCTGTTCTGTACCGTCCTCGAATCTTCCGCCCTTCCGCCCTTCCTGTGCCATTCCCTCCCATCGACCGGCACTGGACGAAGTTGCTTCGACCGACGCTAGTAATCAGAGCAGCTCTCTTCGCGATTCCCCTATCCGAACCGCATTGGCCTTAGACAGCGGCGAGCGGGCGGCTCACTTCGGGACGTCGAACGAGTGGCGCACGGTCTGGGGGGAGCCGACGAACGGATTCACCTTCACGCGACGGAACTGACCTGCCGCGCAGTCACCTTCTTTGGTGCCTGCGTAGGGTGGGTCGATGGTGACGTTCGTGACCGTGCCGTCGGTGCCGAACGTGACCGAAGCGGTGCCCGGCCCCGTGACGTTGCCCTTCTTGCAGATGACGAGAACGCCGTTGGCCGTCGCGAGGCGCGAGCGCGCGTTCGCTTCGTTCCACGCATTCGGATCGGCAGCCGGCGCCGCCGAAGCAGTCGCCTTAGGCGTGGGAACCGGCACGGGAACGGCGGTCGCCGGTGCGGCCGTCGTGATTGCCGGCGCCGTGTGCGTCGGAGCGGTCGTCGCCGTCGGCGCTGCGGTCGTCGACGGCGCCGCGCTCGCCGATGCAGCCGGAGGCTCTTCCGGAGCGGCCGGTGCAGCGTCCGGCGCTTCGGCGACGGCCGGTGCAGCATCTGCTTCGGCCGCAGTCGCGACCGGCGGCGTCTCGGCCGCCTTCTCGACGGGCGGCGCAACGGCGGACGCCATCGGCTCGGCCGACGCGGACACCGACGCCGACGCTACGGGCGCCGGGACGTGCGCACGACGCGCGGTCACGGCGTAGGCCGTGAGCCCGATGCCGCCGAGCGCGAGCAAACCGCAGGACACGATCGCGATCACGAGCACCGGCGACTTCTTCGCCGGCGGCGGCGGCGGCTGCGCCTGGATCATCGAGGGCGCGGCCTGATCGATCGAGTGACGAGCCCAGGGCGACGCGTCGGTCGCGTTCGGAGCCTGCGGGTACCCTTGGGGCTGCTGCCCATAGGGCATGCCCTGCGGTCCCTGCATCTGCGAGAAGCGCGGATCCTGCGGAGGGGGCCCCGCGTGAGAGCCGTGCGGAAGCGCCGCCACCTGGGATTGGCCGCCGTAGGGCACGCCCGTTCCTTGCGAAGGCGTCGTTGCGGGCGGCGTGTAGACCGCCGAGACCGAAGGCGCCGGCTGAGGATGCGATGGCCGCTGCGGCGCCATCATGAACGTTCCACCGAGCGGGTTATTGCCCGGCGGCGCGGCCATCCCTTGCGCCATTCCCTGAGGCGCCTGAGACGCGTGGGGCTCGGGCGGCTCGACGGTCGGACGTGCCTCGGGAGGCGGCACCGTGATCGGATTGAAGCGCGTGGGCTCTTCGGCCTCTTCGATCGGCGGCGGCGGATGGACGTTGTTCAGCGCCGCCTGCGCGGCCGCGGCCGCAGCCTTGGCTTGGGCCGCCTGCGCCTTCTCGGCGTCGATGAGGGCGAGGGTGCGGAGCATGTCCGGCCCCGCCTCGTTCACGCGCGTCTCCTCGTCTTCCTCGTCTTCCTCGTACGGCGGCTGGGCGATTCGCGGCGGCGCGCGATCGGCGATGACCTCGGGCGGACGCGGCGGTCCACCGGCGAGGGCCATCGTCTGCTTCCCCGATTTGAAGGTTCCCTGGCCCGACGCGCCTGCCATTCCGGGCACGGGAACGTTGCTCACGCGGCTCGGATTGACGACGGAGACACTCCCCGATGGGAGGCTACCCGAGCCCGTGCGCACGGGAGGCACGCCTGGCGTGGTTCCCGTCCCGGCGACGGGCGGCGGACGCTGCGTGACCGCGCGCACGGTCGGCGCGCCCGGCCTCACGAGCGACGACGACGCGAGAGGCATGGTGCGCTGGAGTTCTTTCCCGCGCGGTGCCTGAGGCTGGTGCTGCGGCGATGCAAGCGGCGGCGTCTCGCGCGCGGCCTTCTCGAACTTGCGCTCGGAGGCGACGTTCATCCCGATGGTGAGCGCCTTCCAGAACTCCGTTGCCGTCTGCCACCGCTGCCTCGGATCGAGCGCCGTGGCGCGCGCGAAGGCGGCTTCGACCTCGTCGGGCACGTTGATTCCGAGCGCACGCGGCGTGGGCCGGCGCGACGCGTCGATGGCAATCTGCGCGAAGGCCCCGAGGTTCGCCCCCTCGTTGACCGGCCTGTCGCGCATCGCCTCGAGCATGATGAGGGCGAGTGAATAGACGTCGGACCAGGCGCCGACCGGGCCGATGCGATCGTCGAACTGCTCCGGCGCACCGTACGCGGGCGCGAAGATGCGGAGCTGCCCCATGGTCTGCGCGCGCGGCCCGAGGTTCAGCGCGCTGTCGTGCATGATCTTGGCGACGCCGAAGTCGAGGACCTTCGTCTTGATCCCCTGGGCGGTGATCGAGAGGAAAAGGTTTCCCGCGTTCACGTCGCGATGAACGACGCCTTGCGCGTGCGCGAAGCCGAGCGCATCGGCGGCCGTCTCGAAGAGCTTGATGGTCTCGTCGAGGGGGCGCCCGCTCTGTCCGGTCGTGCGACGAACGGTGAAGTCGTTCTGGAGCGAGCGGCCCTCGAGCCACTCGAGAACCATGTACGGGACGAGCGCGCCCGTCGCCGGCGCCTGGGTGGTTCCCGCGGCGATGCTGCGCACGATGTGCAGGTTGCCCTGCGAGAGTCGGTAGAGGATCCGGCTCTCGTCGCGGAAGCGCTGGACGAAGGCCTCGACGAGGTTCGTGCCGAGAGCCACGGGAAGCTTCAGGCACTTCACCGCAATGGGCTCGTTCAAGCCCTGGTGATGGCCTTTGTAGACGACGCTGAAGCCCCCCTCGCCGACCAGGCGATCGACGCGAAACTGGCCGTCAAGAACCTGCCCTACGAGCCCAAACGGGTCCGTTGGATTCACGCCCCGAACGATAACAGTGATCGAGGCCGAAAGCCCCCATCGAATCGTTCGCCGGGGGTGGGGGCACCTGAACACCGGCCTGCACGTGGGCCTGGGCGGCGGGGACGGTGCGCGGGCGGGCGCGCCGGCCGTCACGTCGATCGGCGGGTTTTCAGCGCTTGTCGGCCGTCACAGCTCCGCCGTACCAGGCGAGGCGCAAGCCGACGGTCAACCAATGCCGCTCGGCAGGCTTGGAGAAGATGGCGTCGTATTCGACGTAAGGGCCGAAGGCGGCATGGCCTCCGAGCAGGCGGAACGCGCGGAACTCGTGGTGGAGACCACCGCCGAGGAACGACTGCGACCCGTCCGCGGTCGGATACGGTCCTTTGGCTCGGAGCTCCGTGGTGCCGAAGCCGGCCTGAAGGTAGGCCGACATGTTCGCCAGCGTGGGGAACAGGTCGACGAGCGGAAAGGCGTCAGCGCGGAAGCCGATGGCCCACCCGGTCGACCGCCACTTGTCGTTCTCGAAGGTGGCGATGTTCACCATCGGGCCGAAGCTCACGTAGTCGGTGAACGCGCCCTGCAAGAAGATGGTGGTCGACGAACCGACGAGGAGCGGCGACGACGAGAAGAAGTCCGGGTTGCCGATGAACTTCGCGTCGTTCGGGTAGCCGCTCGATCCGGCGAATCCGACGCCCGGCGCGACCCCGAGCACCACGCCGTTGCGGTAGTGGTGCTCGATCTTGCGCATCGTCGGGTCTTCGGCCGCCGCCGGAAGTTTCGAGGTCGGCGTGACGTCCGGCGAGGGCGCTCCCGAGACCGCGGCTTCGGCCGCCGCGCTCGGACTCGTGCTCGAGCTCGCACTTGCGCTGATCTCCGCTGCAGGAGCGGAAGTGGGAGCGGCCGCCGTCGGGGCATCCTGCGCCGCAGCAACCCGCGGCAAGCCCAAGCTCAGCGCGAACGCGAGAACCGCAGTCATTCCCGAGGCCATTCGTGATGAACCCGCAGCTCGAGAAGCGGACGAACGCAGCCCAACCGGCATCGCTCCTCTATATACGAGCTCACCCGTCGGGGCGAGAGGTGACGCGGCGACCCAGGTGGGGTATCCCGCTGGCATCATGGCCGAAGCAAATCTCCGCGACGTCGACGCCGAAATCTCGAACCTCATCGATGAAGAGAACCGCCGTGAACACGAGACGATGCGTCTCATCGCGAGCGAGAACTACGCGTCGCGCGCGGTCATGGAGGCAACCGGCTCCTGCCTGACCAACAAGTACTCGGAAGGCTACGCCCACAAGCGTTACTACGAGGGCCAGGCCGTCATCGATCAGGTCGAGGAGCTCGCCATCGCCCGCCTGAAGAAGCTCTTCGGCGCCACGGCGGCGATCGGCGGCGAAGATGACATCCACGTGAACGTGCAGCCCTACTCGGGCAGCCCGGCGAACCTGGCCGTGTACCTCGCCTTCTGCCAGCCGGGCGACGTCATCATGGGCCTCGGCCTCCCCGCCGGCGGCCACCTCACCCACGGCCACAGCGTCTCGATCACCGGCAAGTACTTCAAGAGCGTGCCCTACGGCGTGCGCCGCGAAGACCACCGCATCGACATGGACGAAGTCCGCAAGCTCGCCCTCGAGAACCGCCCGAAGGTGATCTGGGCCGGCACCACGGCGTACCCGCGCACGCTGGATTTCCCGGCGTTCCGCGCGATCGCCGACGAAGTTGGCGCGATCCTCGCGGCCGACATCGCGCACATCGCGGGTCTCGTCGCCGCGGGCGAGCACCCCTCGCCCTTCGGCATCGCCGACGTCGTCACGTCGACGACACACAAGACCTTCCGCGGTCCGCGCGGCGGCATGATCTTCAGCAAGAAGCAGCACGCAGCGGCGATCGACAAGGCCGTCTTCCCGGGCCTCCAGGGCGGACCGCACAACCACACCACGGCCGGCATCGCCGTCGCGGCGAAGGAAGCGCTCCAGCCCGCGTACAAGACCTACGCGAAGAACGTGGTCGAGAACGCCAAGGAGCTCGCCCAGGCCCTCGTCGAGAAGGGCTTCGCCGTCACCACCGGCGGCACCGACAACCACCTGATGCTGATCGACGTCACGAGCAAGGGCATCGGTGGCAAGCCCGCCGCGCAGGCCCTCGACCGCGCGGGCATCGTTGCGAACTACAACGCCGTCCCCTTCGATCCGCGCAAGCCGTTCGATCCCTCGGGCATCCGCATCGGAACGCCCGCCGTCACGTCGCGCGGCATGGGCAAGGCCGAGATGCGCACGCTCGCAGCGTGGATCGATCGCGTCGTCGCGAGCCCCACCGACGAAGCGCTCATCGCGAAGGTCGCCGGCGAGGTGAAGGAGCTTTGCCAGAAGTTCCCCGCTCCCGGCCTCCGCGTCTGATCCATCGCCGCTCGCTCCAACGACCGAGCTAAGAACGACCGCCCGACCGCCCAACCGCGCCACGCGGGGGCGGTCGTTGTGTTTCGGGAGTGCAACGCGCGCCGCGATCCCAGCGCGCATGGCGGAGAGCGCCCCGCCACGCAAGCCGAATTGCCCCGGATCTGCGGCGGATCCGCGCTGGAAGCGAGCCGATCCCCCGGTCTATACTTCGCGCGTGAGTAGCGACGGAGAGAACGGCGACGACACAAAGTCCGCTCGGGGCCGAACGCGATCGAAGCGACGGGCCAAGCGACGGGCGAGGCCAAGTCGGGGGATGGCGATACCCCGGTCCTGCCGGGCATGGCCAACACGACCGCGACGATGGCCGGTCCGTCTTCCAAGCCGAGGCCATCGCCGGTCGCAGCGGGCGTGGTGATGGGGCCGATCCCGGCAGCGCCGCCGACTTCTCCGTCGGCGCTCGACGATGAGCCCGTGTCCCCGCGACCTCGACCGGCGTCCGTGCCGCCTCGCCCCTCGACCGTGGCGACCATGATCGCGGGCAGTCCGCCGCCCATCGTTCCGCGCCGGCGCACGCCCCATTCGGGCACGCCGTTGCCGCTGGCGTCGACGCTCGTCGGCATGATCGCGCCCGTGATCCCGAAGATCACGCCCGCGGCAGGCACGCCCCCGCCCCCGCCCCTCGTGCCCGAAGAAATGGTGGCGGGCATCCTCAAGCCCGAGATCGTTCCGCCCATCATCCGCATCCCGCACGGCGACTTGCTCGGCGGGTCGATGACGACCAAGCCGAAGGAGAACAGCACCCTCCTTTGCCAGATCCTCATCCGAAATGGCTCGATCGGCAGCGAGGTGGTCGACAAGGCGATCGCGATCCAGGAGGAACGCGGAGGTCAGATCGGCCGCATCCTCGTGTCGATGGGGGCCTGCAGCGAGGAGGCGATCGCGCGCGCGCTCGTGGAGCAGCTCCGCCTTCGCACCAAGGCGGGCAA
This sequence comes from Labilithrix luteola, assembly GCF_001263205.1. GTDB lineage: Bacteria > Myxococcota_A > Polyangia > Polyangiales > Polyangiaceae > Labilithrix > Labilithrix luteola. The sequence goes on along the minus strand of NZ_CP012333.1, from coordinate 6,195,764 downwards.
CGTCACGACGGACGTGTCCGTCGCGGCACGAGAAAACAAGGACGTCGCGGGCCTCAAGGTCCTCACCCGTCCCGGCCGCACGATGGCCACCCTCCTCTTCTCCGACATCTTCGCGCTCCTGCTCGCCGCGATCATCGCGAGCAGCGTTCACTGGGCCCGGACCTACGCCGACCTCGGCGAGATCGACTGGAGCTCGTGGCTCGTCGTCGGCCCCTCGATCGGATTGTGCCTGCTGACCTTCCTCGGCCTCGAGCTCTACTCGCCGATGGCGAAGAGCACGCCCGACGAGATCCGCGACATCGTCTTCTCGACCTCACTCGTGCACCTCGGCGCCTCGCTGCTCTCGACGCTCGGCAACTTGCCGATCGTGAAGTGGGGCGTGTTCGTGCGCGGCGTGTGGTGGCTCGCCACGCTCTTCCTCGTGCCCCTGGTCCGCTCGCTCGTGCGCAACACGCTGTGCGTGCAGCCGTGGTGGGGCATCCCTGTGTGCGTGCTCGGAGCCGCGAAAACAGGCCGTCTCATCGTTCGCACGCTCAAGGCGCAGCCGCGCTCGGGCCTCAAGCCCGTGATGATGCTCGACGACGACCACGCCAAGCACGGCACGCTGCGGGCGAGCTTCACGAACGAGGTGATGGACGTCTACTCGGTCAACGTGTCCGCCGCGCACTTCATGAGCGATTCGCAGCGCAGCGCGCTCGCCGACGACATCTTCGGACCGGATAACGACATCCCGAGCGGCCCCATCAGCTCGGATCACCTCCCCACGTCGCAGCCGCCGCCGTGGCACTCGAAGGCAACGGACGAGTTCCTCGGCCCCGAGAGCCAGGTGAAGCTGCCGCGCGCCACGGCGGAAGCGTCGCTCTTCCCGCGCGGCAAGTTCGCCGAGGTCGAGGGCGTTCCGATCGTCGGCGATCTCTCGCTCGCTCCGATCCTCGCGCAGCGCCTGAAAATCCCGTACGCGGTCGTCGCCATGCCCGGCGTCGACGGACCGAAGCTCTTGCAGATCGTCGAGCGCGTCGGCGGCAAATTCAGCCACCTGCTGATGATCCCCGACCTCTTCGGCTTCGCCACGCTCGGCGTTCCCGCCAAGAACCTCGGCGGCATCCTCGGCGTCGAAGTCCGCCAGCAGCTGCTCCTTCCGGGTCCGCGTCTCGCCAAGCGCGTGATGGACGTGGCGCTCACCGGCGCCGGCATCCTGTTCGTCTTGCCGTTCCTCCTTCTGATCGGGCTTCTCATCAAGCTCGATTCGAAGGGACCGGTCTTCTACACGCAGAAGCGCCTCGGCCGTGATGGCGAGCACTTCAAGGCGTACAAGTTCCGCACGATGCACGGCGACGGCGAGGCGCGCCTCAAGGCGATCCTCGACGCCGATCCGGCGCTGCGAGCGGAGTACGAGATTTACCACAAGCTCCGGAAAGACCCGCGCGTCACACGCATCGGGCGCATCCTCCGGAAGTTCAGCCTCGACGAGTTCCCGCAGCTCCTGAACGTCGTCAACGGCGACATGAGCCTCGTCGGTCCGCGCCCTTACATCGAACGCGAGATGACCGAGATGGGCGGTCAGGAGAAGATCATCCTCCGCGCCCCTCCCGGAATGACGGGCATGTGGCAGGTCTCCGACCGCAACGCCACGTCGTTTGCCCAACGAGTTCAGATCGACGTCTATTACGTGCGAAACTGGTCTCCATGGCTCGACATCCACATTCTGGCCAAGACCTTCGGCGTCGTCGTCAAGGGCTCCGGCGTCTGAGTTCGACGTGAGCGCGCTTGCCATGCGTGCGCTCACGCTCGTTCTGCTGACCGCCTCCCTCGGCTCGATCGCCGGGTGCGGGGGCGCGGGCGATTCGTCTCGCCCCGACGACGAGGAGAACGTGGACAGCGTGCGTGCAGCGCTCAGCGATACCGATCCCGTCTCCGACGCGATCGACGCGAGCTGCTCCACCACGTCGGTGAAGGGCCTCGCCACGCAGCTCGTGGAGGAGATCCAGTGCCTTCAGCCGGGCACGCTCGAGCGTATCGACGGCATCGACGGGCTCACGCTCGAAGATGCCGTGTTCCCCTATCTGCAGACGCCCGCGGCGAAGGCCATCGAGAAGGCACAACAGCAGCGCGGGACCACGATGACGATCAACTCGGCGCTGCGCACGCTCCCGCAGCAGTACCTGCTCTACCAGTGGTACAAGGCCGGTCGTTGCGGCATCAGCCTTGCGGCGGCGCCGGGCAAGAGCAACCACGAGTCGGGTCTCGCGGTGGACGTGGACGACAGCAGCGGCTGGCGCCCGGCGATGGAAGCGAACGAGATGAAGTGGCTCGGCGCGAGCGATCCGGTGCACTTCGATTACATCGGCGACGGTAAGGTCGAGCTCACGGGCCTCTCCGTGCTCGCGTTCCAGAAGCTCTGGAACGTGAACCATCCGGACGATCGCATCGACGAGGACTCGCTCTACGGCGCCGACACCGAGAAACGGATCGCACTCTCTCCCGTCGGAGGCTTTCCGAAAGGTCCTGATTGCGCGCAGCCCGACGCCAGCGCGCCTTCTCCGCCCGCTCCCGTGCCGGATGCGGGCGAGCCCCCGCCCAAGACAACGGAGGCCGCTCCAGTGGCTCCTGCGAGCGAGGACGGGTGCTCGGTGGCGTACGCCGGTGCCGGTCGAGACGGCTCGTCAGGCTCGTCCGGCATCCCGATCGCGTTGGGCTTCGCAACGCTCGTCCTGGCAGCGCGCGGTCGTGCTCGTCGAGCGTCCAATCGCGTCACCCACGCACGGGCAACAGTCGCGTGAAAGACTGCCACGGGCAATTGAGCCCTGGCATGCATGTCGCTACACTGCATAAGCATGGGCCTCATCAAACAGCTCGTCACGGATGCCTACGGCGTTGCGCTCACGCGCTACAGCACGCCATCCGAAGGCGCCCCTGTCCCCAAGGCCAAGGACGCACTCGTGGCTGCCATGGTGCAAGACGGCTACGCCGTCCTCGCAGCGAGTCGTTTTCGTGAGGCCGCGCGTCGCTGGCATGTTCCGGGCGCCAACCGTGTCCTCCGGCTCTTCCAGACCGTGTTTTACGGCATCGAGATCGGAAATCAGGTCGAGCTCGGTGAGGGCGTCAATTTCGCCCACACGCTCGGCATCGTGATCGGCGGCGACGCCAAGATCGGCGCACGCGTGAAGTTCCTCGGGAACAACACGGTCGGCACCGCCAAAGACAACGGCTACCCGATCATCGAAGACGACGTCGTCATCGGATGCGGCGCCCGCATCCTCGGGCCGGTGCGCATCGGTCGCGGCGCGATCATCGGCGCCAACGCCGTCGTCGTCACCGACCTACCTCCCGGCGCGGTGGCCGCCGGCATTCCGGCCAAGGTGCTCAAGATCGTCCCGAGCAAGGCCGCCGGCGTCGATGCACTCGCCCAGGCCAACGGCGAACACGCGCCGCTTGGCGGTCACGTTGCTCGCGCGAGCAACGGCGCCATCGATGACGGTACGCACGCCAATGGCTCGACCCCGAAAGGATCGAGCCACGCGGCTAGTGCGAACGGCGCGAACGGCGCGAACGGCGTGCACGCCAACGGCGCCGTCACTCCATCATCGAAGCCCGACGCTGGCGCTTCGTGAGCTGCGAGCGGAGCGCGAGCATCGTCTTGCGCGTCTGCATGAACTCGGGGAACACCTGGTACGGCGTGGTGCTCGAGTACGAGAACGTCATCGAGTAGCGATCGGTCGTGGTGGGGGGCTTGGCGCGGTGGAACAGTCGACACGTGTCGACGAACACCGAGGTGAAGCGTGAACCGGTCGCGCGGAGCCATTCCCCCGTATCGACGGCCGAGGCCATGTTCGCGTCCGGCACGAAGCCCGACCAGTAGTTGAGGCCCGCGACGGCGCGGCGCGTGCGCTGTCGATCGAGGTACTCGAAGGGGCCGCAGCCTTCGTCGACGTCGCTCAGGTAGACGATGATCTTCATCATCCGGCGATCCTCGACGTCGATGTGCCACTGGCGAACTTCGGTCGCGACGCCGTCGGGCCGTTCGCGCTTCACCTCGACGCCGAGGTAGTGGACGGGCAGGCCGATGTAGCACTCGGCGAGATCGAGGTTCGCGTCGGAGAGGCCCCACTTGAAGAGCGCCGGGTCGGCTGCGAGATCGGCCGGCGAGATGCGCACGCAAGGCTTGTTCGAGGTATCCGCCTTGAGGCGCTGGACGAAGCGGTCGGCCACGTCGACGACGTCGGCCGGGAGCATGTCCGAGCCGTCACGCTGCGCGAAGAAGCCCTGACGGAGATCCTCGAGAACCCCGAAGCGACCGCGTTCGAGCCACGGCCTGTCGTCGACGTGTCGCCCGCGGGCGGCGAAGTAGCGTTGTTCCGACCACTGCTTGATGAAAGGAGCGCGGAGCAGGACACGCTTGGCTTTGCCACGGGCCCGGGTCGCGAGAGCCAGCACGCTATCGACGTCCATCGTTTGATCCTTACCCTCGAGCTCGAAAGTATAGTCGCGTAGGTTAGCCGGACAAGACCGGCAGCGGGATGATCTCGCGCAACGAGCTCAAGCGGAAACGAGCACGATCTTCGTGATTTCAGGCCTGACGCCGACGCGCGACGGAGGCCCGGTCACCCCGAAGCCGCGGTTCACCCAGAGAACCGAGCCATCCTTGTCGTAGCGTCCCGCAACGTAGCGGCGGGCGATCCGAAACGCTGAGGCTGCGAAGTCGAACTGCATGCCGTGGGTGTGACCGCTCAGCTGCAGGGCGATCTTTCCTGCCGCTTCGTCGAACTGCCTCGGCTGGTGGGCGAGCAGGATGCGGGGCCGATCGGGATGGGCCGCGGCGAGCGCTCGGCCCAGATCGGGGGCGCGCCCTCCGAACCTCGGCGCGGAGAGGTCGTTCGTGCCCAGCAGCGCGAAGCCACCACCGTCTCCTGCGCGGAGGATGCGCGCGTCGTCGACGAGGGCCGTGATGCGAGCACGCGCGAGCGCATCGAGAACGGCCGGCGCGTCGGCGTAGTGGTCATGGTTGCCGAGAACGGCGAAAGCCCCGTCTCGAGCGGCAACGTCCGCGAGGCGCGAGGCGATCATCGGAGCGAAGCCCGGGTCGAAGTCGACGAGGTCGCCCGTGGCCACGAGCAGATCGGGGCGCGCCTGTCGAACGAGCTCGAAGCCGCGATTCAGATCGGCCTCGCCCACGAAGGTGCCGCCGTGGAGATCGGAGACCTGGACGATGACGTACCCGTCGAGCGCGCGCGGAAGACCCTCGATGCGAACGGGCACTTCGGTGAGCTCGAAATCGTGGCGCCCACGCACGGCGCCCCAACCGACGACGCCGATGCTCGTGGCCCACGACGCCGCGCCTGCGAGCTTGATCAGCGTCTCGCGCCGTCCTTCTTTCGCTTCGCCCTGCGCGGGCTCTTTCGCGTCGTCTTTCGGCGTGTCGAGCGCCGGCTTCGAGCGCACGCGCGAACGAAGCTTGCCGAACAGCGTGATGGCGACGACCAGGCCGACGTAGAGCGACGCGCCCACGGCGACGACGAACAGCTCGAACGACGTGTACCCGAAGTACTCGCGCGGAGCGAAAAGCGCGAGCGTGAGCACCAGCGCGCCCGCAGCTAGCGCGAGCGTAGTGGTGCGGCTCCCACCAACGAGACGACGAAGCCACGCGATCAACACGGCGTGAGCCGAGAGCGCGATCCCGAGCAACATGAGGGCCCACACGACGACGGCTCGACTATACACCTCGTCGCGCGGCGTCGCCGTGTTGCGTGGCGACCCGTCACGATGAGGACATCCGGGCGGCGATCGCACGCCTGTTTCGTGCGACGGCGATTCTCGCGTGCGCCCACATGGATCTGTGCACGCGTCGCGAGGGTCCCGATTGCGCGACGGGCGGTCTCTTTGTCATCGGCGCGCGTGCGCGCACGTCAGCGCATCCGGACGGACCGGCCCATGCAATGCGCACGCTTCATGACGAACGGCGAAAGTCGAACGGACGCAGGCGAGAAGCAGCGCGGTAACGCGCGGCGCATCCTCGCCGGTGCGTGCACGTTCGCCGCGATGGCACTCCTCTGGAGTTGCTCGAAGAACGACTCCGCTCCTTCCAATTCTTGTCAGGGCACGCTCGCCATTTCACCGTCGAACCTCGTTGGGTCTTCGCTTCCGCCGAAGACGCTCGCGCTCACGTTCGACGACGGACCAGGCCTCCGCACTGACGAATTATCGACCTACTTGAAGCAGCAAGGCATCCGCGCCGGCTTCTTCATCAACGGTCGAATGATTCACGATAACAAGACGCAGATCCTCGGGCAGCTCGTCGCCGACGGCCACGTCATCGGCAACCACACGCAGAACCACGTGTCGCTGACGGGCCGATCGACGCATACGGACGGACTCTCTGCGGCGGATTCCGTGCTCGAAGTGCAGCAGACGGACGCGATCATCATTCCCTTCGTGCCCAGCAACCGCTTCATGTTCCGGGCCCCCTACGGCGACTTCGACGAAAGCAGCTACGACGCGATCGAAGGGTCGCCGATGAAGAAGTACGTCGGCCCCATCAATTGGGACATCGGCGATCACATGGGGCCGAATCAGGCCGTCGACTGGGACTGCTGGCAGGCAGGCTCGGACGGATTGATCCTGACCGTGCAGCAGTGCGGCGACCTCTACCTGCAGGAGATCGACGCGGTGGGCCACGGGATCATCCTGATGCACGATCCCTACTTCATCGACGACGACCCTCAGAAGGGCGGCACCGTCGACATGGTCAAGTACATCGTGCCCATTCTGAAGGCGAAGGGCTACGCCTTCGCGCGCGTCGACGAGGTGCCTGACATCGCGACGCTGCTACCCCCGCTCGTCGATCCGACGCCGGAAGCCGGGACGCCCGACGACGCTGGCGGCTTGCCCGAGGCAACGCCGAGCGGCGACGCGTCCACCGACGGTGGCAAGCCGGATCCTTGTCCGCCTTCGCCACAAAGCGAAGAGCGCGTTGGACGCGGAGAAAGCGGGAATCTCATCTCGAAGTGAAGGCCCACGCCTTCATTTGCGTGCTCTCTACACACATCTGGAGCTCGGCACGCGGCTCGCTAACTCGACGATCGAACCTTTGCGGCGCAGGCCGAAGAGCTTTTCGCCGCCTCCCGAATCCCGAAACAGAAACAACGCGCCACGGCGCGAATTGCTCCGGCTCTCGCCGGCGTGACCTTCAACCACGGAGTCGACGACGATGAAACGCTATTTGCCCTTCCTGCTCATGCTCCCGCTCGGCATGTATGCGTACGCATGCTCCAGCAACTCGAGCGACAATGGTGGAGGCACCACGAACCCTCCGGGCGGCGAACCTCCTGGCGGCAGCTCGGGCAACCCGAACCCGCCGGGTAGCTCGGGCAACCCGAACCCGGGTCCCGGCACGGACGACCCCAACCAGAACCCGATCGACGGCATCGATCAGGTGAAGGTCATCCTCACGACGAACGAGTACACCGACGGACCGATCTGGCATGCCGGTCAGAAGTTTCTCTTCTTCACCACGCCGCTCGGCGCCAGCGCGCTCTACCGCATGCGCGCGGACGGCACCGTCAAGAAGATTCGTGACGGCTCGACGACCGAGGCCAACCCGATGAACACCAACACGGTCGATCCGGCCGGCAACCTCGTCACCATCGACGCGCTCGACGTCGTGCGGGCGAGCGCCGTCGGCGACGCCGGCGCGCCCGAGATGGTGGCGAACGGCTTCGTCGACAAAGGCACCTTCCAGAAGTTCGATTCGCTGAAGAACGGCGTCGTCATGAAGGACGGCTCGATGTTCCTCACCGATCCCGGCTACGGTCTCAACACTCTTACAGCGAACCGCATCTATCGGGTCGCGCCGGACAAGACGGTCACCGTCATGGACTCCTTCGAGGACATTCCGCGTCCGACCGGCCTCGCACTCAACCCCGACCAGACCGAGGTCTACGTCGGCTTCACCCAGCCGATGGCAGGCACGCTTCCGTACATCCGTAAGTACCACGTGAACGAGGACGGCACGCTCGGAGAGTCCGGCAAGTGGGTCGACATCGACCCGGAAACGTCGACGCCGGACGGCATCGAAGTCGACACCCACGGCAACGTCTACGTGGCCACCGCGCAGGGCATCAACGTCTACAAATCGGACGCGACGAAGATCGGCGTCATCGCCGTCCCGGAGCAGCCGACAGGCATGGCCTTCGGCGGCGACGATATGAAGACCCTCTACATCACGACGCAGGGAATTAACATCTGGCAGGTAAAGCTGAAGGTCGCCGGTATCGCCCAGTAGCGAAGCGCACTAGCCGAATAGGCTGCGCGTTGTCCACCACTCCGCAGCCAGGTGGACAACGCGACGGAGCCAAGGCCAAGGCGCCAACCAAGGCGCAATAAGCAGCCGGATGAATCGGGATTCACAGAGTCGAGTGGCGCGCCGTAGCACGTAGCAACGGGTGACATTTGACCCGCTAAGAGGGCACGCAGCAGCGCACGTAAGCGCGCCGAAGCAGAGGAGTGGCCCGGGAACGTCTTCAGACGACCCGGGCCATCGCCCATTTTGATTCTCCGCAGGTTTGATGGAAGCGCGCGGGGGGCGGTGAGGAGGCGCAGGTTCCGCAGCCGGAAGCGCGCAGAGGCGGCTCACGCCGAAGTGGTGCGGGAGCTCGGGCGCCCCCTGTACGATAGGAAGAGAAGCGGTTGCCCTTCAGTGCATCGGTTCTCTTCGCAGTAGACGCCCTACTGACGCCACGCCATGACGGACATGACGGTGAGGGAACGAATCTGCGTACCGACGGCGCCCCCGTTGTCGAACACCACGCGGATCGGTTGGGTAGTGGGGGTACTTGGAGAGTAATAGAAAAAGTACCCGGTCTCAGACGAGCTGGTGCCAGTGACCTGCACGCTGCCGAGCGTTTGGTCGCCGACAACGACCCTCATGATGGGAGCGACCCCGCCTGCGGTCCCGCCATAAGCGGTAACCTTTACAGAGTTGGGTCCGTTCCCGAAGCGGTGGGTCGTTTGGAGGTAGCCGGTTCTAAGAGAGTAGCCTCCGCCCGCCACCACCCCGCCGTTCGAGTCGGTCGAGTGCCACATGTCTTTCCCCTGGTAGTCTCCGTAGAACATCCACGTGAACGTGGACTGGGGGATTGCTACAAGCCCGTTCCAAACGCCATCCTGCGCCTCGACCGCCGATCGATAGTCGGAGGCGTATTGGTCGTAGCCGTACTCGCCGGGCAGGTAGTCGGAAGGATCGTAGTTCGGGAAGCCCTCCTCAAAAATTCCGTAGCGCCAGTAGTATGCGACGCGACGCAAGGTGGTCGTGGCGCTCTCCCCCGGATATCGAGTGCGGAACAGATTGTACGCCGGAGCGGCGTAGGCGCTGCTGTAACGGTCGAGGTTCTTTACCGGATCACTCCAATCATTCTGAGTTGAGAGTGGCGTCACATTCCTCATGTCGATCCAGTTGCACACACGCTGCGCCGCCGGTATTTGCGACGAGTTGCAGAAATAATCGACGCCCTTGTCGTACAGCCATTGTTGATAATCCAGATATGACGGGTCTGCCGGGTCCGTAACCGGGTTCGGCGACAACAGATTCATCGGGTAGGGGACGCCGGTGTGAGTCGATTCGGTAAGCTGCGTGAGGCCCAGGCCGATCAGGCCGTTGTAGTTGGTCCAAGAGTTTGGGTCGAACGTCGATTCGCGGTTCACGACGGCGTAGTAAAACCAACGAGGCAGTTTGTACTTCGCACTCATCGCACGGATCGCGGTATCGACGGCGTCGCACTGGCCGGCGTCCTGACATGGCTGTGGTGTGAACGGTACGGGGGCCGGCGGTAGTGAGTAGAGCGCCGAGGAGACTCGGCCAACATTTTCTACTGCATCGGTCGCCCCTGCATCGCCCGACCCGCAGGCGGGAAGCGCTAACGCGACAACAGTAACGATGGTGGCAGGCGTTCGAAGACGTAGCGACATGAGAATCCCTTTCTGGATTGAGCGATGAGTGTCGACTGTCGGGACATGACGAAGTGCAATCCGAGGGCGGCTCCGTGTACGTGAGCCCCGAATAAAACATCCCCCGGCAAAGCCGGAAGGTTTCGATGTGTGAGCCGCTGCAAGCGGCAGTGATGAGTGCCGCTCACGAGCCGCGGTTGGCAGCCACCTGAAGGTGGCGGGCTACTTGTTCAACGAAGCTGATCGAGCCGCTTGTCCTCCTGTGCTTTCAGCGGCTCACGAAGGGGGCTCTCAACCGGAAATACCGCCGGAGATGTAGAACGGCGGCTGTCTCCCCGGCAGAGCCGGCGGATCTCCCTCGAATTAGTTCACATCACTCATTCTCCACACATCAATTGTTAATGGCGCCGCACCTCTTGGTGCATGATGCACCAATCGCGTTCAAACCGATCAAGAGACTCGATCGAAACAAGGGAAATCCGCGAGCGAACATGCGACATATCATCTAGCTCGCTACCGCCAATTTGCGCACCGCAACTTCCAGCTGCCTGAGGGAACATATTGAGACCCTCCGCTAGTCGCGAGTCGCACACGGCCTCGAAAGATGTTTTTGCTTCGAATTCGCGAATCTTCTACGTCGCTCTACGCTGGCTACCGGGCCTCGATGCAGACGCGTTCTCGGCTCAGACCGACGACGCAGACCTTCAAGCCTGGCTCCTTGGTGCGATGCGTGGCAACGAGCGCGAGTCGAGTGGACACCAGCGCGGATGGTCATCATCCATCGACGATCGATGTCGTCACGACTATCCCGGCGTAAGCACCTTCGCTCATTGCGGGTGTGCCGCATCTCACCGCAAGAATCTGCGGCCGGCGTCCGTCGGCAACGTGACACGTATCTCGTAATGCGCCATCCCCGACACGCATCTCGCAGTGCGCATCCGCCGTGCGCCAGCCGTCGTTCGAAGCCAGCTGGCTGGCTTGAGGAGCTCCTCGTAGGTCGCTAAAGCCAGCCAGCTGGATTTCTTTGTCGCACCGACGGTACTCGGAGGCCAGCCAGCTGGCTTCATCGCCGCCGATCGCGGCCTTCAAGACCAGCCAGTTGGATTTTCCACCGCATCCGGTCTCTCCCAAAGCCAGCCAGCTGGCTCCGGAGGCTCACGTATTGTCGTTTAAGCCAGCCAGCTGGCTTCCAAGACGAAATTGACGCACTCCAAATCCAGCTGGCTGGCCTCTGAAAAGCCAATTGCGACTTTGAAAACCAGCTAGCTGGCTTTGGCCAGGCGCCGATCGCGTCCGGGAGCCAGCTGGCTGGCTTAAATGGCCTGCTGCGGCGCCTTTGAAGCCAGCTAGCTGGCTCCAAACGAGGAATCACACGTTTACGAAGACTCGGGGCCGGACACCGAGCCACTGCAAAATTTGACTGTCCAATTCCCTTGACAGTCGCTCATCAAAATTCGGTCTCGAGTCGATAAACGACTGACAACTTCTTCGACGCGTGGTCGATTGGCCCCCGTGCGGCGAACCTCGAACGGCAGCGACCATGTGCGGTCGCGCGCGCTTCGAAGGCGTTCGCGCATCGTTGGGGGATTTCATGAATAAGAACTCGACACCGGCGGCAACCGCGGACGCACCGTCGATCGTTGGTCGCTTCCGTAGCGCTTGGGAAACCACGGCGCCCGCGCGCATCGCCCTTCCCGCCTCGGCAATGCTCATCATCAATCTCGACATCGGGGTGAGCACCTCGCAGGTTCTCTCGGTGGCGCCGAGCCTCCACGCGCTGCGGAGCGCCGTCGCCAAGCTGCCGAACTTCGACATCGCGCAGTACGACAACATCGTCCCCTACACCCTCGCGCTCATCTACGCGAACAACCGCCACCAGAGCATCATGACGCCGCCGGAGGAGTTGCCGGTGCTGCTGGAGGAGGCCACGAAGATGCGCACCATCTTCGCGGCCGATGCGAACGCGCTCGCCGCGCGTGGAATCATCGACGGCAAGAAGCTCGCCGAGCTGAAGTCCGGAACGGGCTATCTCGACGCCGCGTCGGATCTCGGCACGCTCGTCATCATCCTGCGTGAGAACTGGGAGAAGGTCGCGGCCAACAGTGGCATCAAGGCCGCGGAGCTCGACCGAGCCGAGGCTCTCTCCCAACGCCTGACGTTCGCGTTCGCCGAGAAGGGCCAAGGCACAACCAAGCTTGCCGAAGCCGCGGAAGATCGGCAGCGCGCCTTCACGCTCTTCGTCGACGCCTACGATCAGGCGCGCCGCGCCGTCACCTTCCTGCACTGGGGCGAGGAGAGCGCCGACAAGCTCGTGCCGTCGCTCTGGAAGGGTCGCGGGGGCCGGGGCTCGTCCAAGGACGACCCGGGAACGGAGCCTGCCAACGGCCCGCAGCCGGCCACGCCCGGGATCGCGAATCCCGCCGCGCCGGCCGTAGCGAACCCGGCCGGAGGAGCCGTGCCTGCCGCGCCCGTGAAGGCGGGCATGCCGGGCGGCTCGCCATTCACCGACAACTGACGCTTGAACGCCGTGCCCCGACCGCAAGTTGGGGCACGGTGCCTTTGGGGGGACCATGATCGCTGCACCGCGCCTTCGTCTCGGCAACTGGCAACCCATCGATGGGAGTGGCAAGGCCGAGGCCCTCGCCCTCCCCGCTCATCACCTCGTCACCCACGGCGTGGTGGTCGGCATGACCGGCAGCGGCAAGACGGGCCTGCTCATGGTGACCGTCGAGGAGGCACTGAGAAGCGGCGTGCCGGTGCTCGCCATCGACGTGAAGGGCGATTTGCCGAATCTCCTTCTCGCTTATCCATCGTTTGCCCCCGAGCCGCTCGCGCCGTGGATCTCGGGCGTCATGTCCCCGAGCGAGCAGCGCCCGGCCGAGGAGGTGGCGCGGGCGCTTGCGGCGGAGCGACAGCAAACGCTATCGGCCTGGGGGATTGGCGAGCCGGAGCTCGCGGCGTATCGCGCGGGCATCGACGTGCGCGTGCTCACGCCGGGCTCGAGCGCGGGAGAGCCGCTGCACGTGCTGTCAGCGCTCGAGCGTCGTTCAGCGCGCTGGGATCACGATCCGGAGTCGGCGCGCGCCTCGCTCAGCGCGGCGGTGTCGCTGGTGCTTCGCCTCGTGGGGCGCGATCCCGATCCGGCGGGCAGCAAGGAGCACGTGCTCTTGTCGGTGCTGGCCGAGCGCCGGCTCCGCGCCGGAGAGGCGGCCGATCTGGGGGCGCTGCTCGGGGATTTGACGGACTCGCCCATCGACGTCGTCGGAGCGCTACCGCTCGACAGCTTCTTGCCGAAGTCCGAGCGCCGCTCGCTGGCAGCGGCGTTGAACACGCTGTTGGCGTCACCGACGTTCGCCAGCTGGCGGACCGGTGCGACCTTGGACGTCGACGCCTGGCTCACGCCGAAGGACGGCCGCACGCCCGCGGTGATCGTCAGCGTTGCGCATCTCGACGACGACGAGCGCGCGCTGGTGCTCGGCGTGCTGCTCGAAGAGGTGCTCTCTTGGGTACGCGCGCAGCCGGGCAGCAAGCGCCTGCGGAGCCTGGTGGTGTTCGACGAGGTCTACGGGTTTCTGCCGCCCCATCCGGCCAATCCACCGACCAAGCACGCCATCGTCTCGCTGATGAAGCAGGCGCGCGCCTTCGGGGTGGGTGTGCTGCTGGCGACGCAGAATCCGATGGATCTCGATTACCGGGCGCTCAGCAATGCCGGAATGTGGTGCGTAGGGCGCTTGCAGACCGATGCCGATCGGGAGCGGGTCGTGGAAGGTCTCGCGGGAGAGACTCGCGGCAAGGAACAGGCGTCGGCGAAGGCGCTGGGGAACGTGGCGAAGAAGCTCGCGCCGCGGTGGTTCGTGCTGCGCGATGCGCAGGCGCAGATTGGGCCCGTGCTGTTGCAACCGCGGTATGCGATATCCTTTCTGCGCGGGCCGATGACGAGGACCGAACTCGTCGCAGCGAGGAGCGCGTTTGCCGGCCTAGCTGCCCCGCCTTGCGAACGATCCAGTGACGTCGGACCGGACCGGACCGGGCTCAAGCGGACAAACGAGGGCGGAATAGCGACCGAGACCTAGCGAGAGTCGCCTCACGTCTGCAACCGTCACGGTGCTCATCCCCGCCCCCGTGAGCCTGCTTCGAATAACGCGACCAACAGAGCTGAACCTCGGGTCCCCAGTTCGTATCTCAATCCGCGCGAGCGTGTCTGCGAGCAGGGGCCTATGCGTAGCTCTGTGAAACGTCCTCGCTACGACGATGGCCCGACGGAGGATCAGCGAACGAGAACCGTGTCCGTCTGACACCTTCGAAAGATTTCGAGGATGTCGAGCCTTCGCTGATTCCCTCAAATACGCGTCGGCCGCTTTTCGCGATCGCGCGCGTCGCCCTCGCTATCCGCTTGCCCCACAAGAACCCGACCGAGGGAATCGATGCGCGGAAGTCCGCCTCGGGGTGGCCACGTCTCCCGACGGACCGGTGCATCATGTCGCGCGGAGCCAACATGTGTCAGGGGAAGGTCAAGGGCGCCGGCATCGCTCAGTAGCGAGCGGAATGGTCCCCCGCGAGCGCGGCACTAACTGGCGAGAGGACGCGTGGTCCACACACTCCGAGTGAGCTCGGTGGCCACGCGCCGCACCAAGCAGCCAATTCGGGATTCAGAGGGCCACCCGGCATTCCGTTGCACGTAGAAACGGATGCGCAGTGACCAGTAACGAGGCCACCAGGGAATGGCCCGGAGCGTCTTCGGACGACCCGGGCCATCGCTCTATTTTGTCCCGAAAAATCGTTCGACCCCACCCCTTTGGGCGACAACATGCTGCGCGCCCAACGTCGCACGCGATGCTACCCTGCATGCATCATGAAACGCTTTTTGCCCTTTGCCTTGGTCCTCTGTTCAGGAGCGTGGATCTATGCGTGTTCGAGCAGCGATGGCTCGAACAACAACGGCCCGCCGTCTGACACCACGAACGGTGAAAACGGCAACGGCAACCCAGATCCAAACAACCCCTCGGGCAACGACGGCGGCGGCGGCGGCAACGACGCAAGCCCCACCGAGGACAGCAGCACCCCCGACGCAACGAGCAACGTGAACCCCATCGAAGGCGCCACCGCCAAGAGCGAGCTCGAGGTCGAGAATGTCGACGGTCTCGTTTGGAAGACCGACGCCGTCTACTTCACGCTGCCGTATCAGCAGCTGCTCGTGAAGTACACGCCGGGCCGCACGCCTGATCCGACGGATCAGTACGTGACGAGTATCAACGCCCTCGGCATCACCTTCGACGAGAAGGCAAACACCCTTCTCTTTGCGAATTCGAATGACCACGGCGTCGCCGAGCTTCGGCGCGTCGAAGCGGGCAAGACGGGCCCCTTCCCGATCGCCACGACCGCAGTCGCGATGACGCAAGCGGACGGCGGAGCCACGCCTCCTCCGTACTCTCCGAACGACGCGGTCGTCCGCAAGAGCGACGGAACGATCTTCCTCACAGATCCCGGCTACCAGAGCGGGAACATCACGAACGGCGTCTATCGCCTGTCGCCGCAGAACAAGCTCTCTCAAGTGGCCGCATACACCGAAGAGCGCCCGAACGGCATCGCACTCTCGCCGGATTCCGCAACGCTCTACGTGTCGCTGACGCAGAACCAGGATCCGCCCGGCACCACGATCCCGAGCATCGTCAAATTCACGGTCGCTGCAGACGGTACGACGGGAACTGCGACGAAGTTCGTTGACGTGGGCCCCGCCGATGCGGCGCCGGACGGCCTCACCGTCGACACCGGTGGAAACGTGTATGTCGCAACGAAGACAGGCGTGCAGGTCTTCGCGGCGGATGGGAAGAAGTGGGGTCAGATCACGACGGCAAAGCCGGCGACGAATGTTGCCTTCGGCGGAGCCGACGCGAAGACGCTCTACATCAGTACGACCGGAGGCATCTTCTCCGCCCAGGTGAAGATCGCGGGCCTCGGCCAGTAATCCGACTTTGAATGCACGACTCGAAAGGCGCCTTCGGCCACTGGCCGGGGCGCTTTTCTATTGTCCGCGCCTCCTCCGTGCATAATCGAAAGATCGCGTGACACGCTTCCGCTTGGAATCGGAGCTCGGCGTTGGATGAGCCGTTCCCCCGTGAACACGCTACGCTAGACGCATGGGTGATCCGCCACGTCGGCCAGCGACGTACGACGATCTCTGCGCGCTCCCACCGAACATGGTGGGCCAGATCCTCTTTGGCGTCCTCCATGCGCATCCACGCCCTGCCCCCAAGCACGCACGTGCGAGCACTACCCTGGGCGAGGAACTGGGTCCCCCCTTCAATCGCGGCCGTGGAGGCCCTGGCGGCTGGGTCATCCTCCACCAGCCCGAACTTCACCTAGGGCCGCACGTGCTCGTTCCCGACATGGCCGGCTGGCGCCGTGAACGCCTTCCGGAGCTCCCCGAAAAGGCCTACTTCGAGTTGGCCCCCGACTGGGCGTGCGAGGTGCTGTCACCGAGCACCGCGTCGCTCGATCGAGGTGACAAGCGCAAGGTCTACGGCACCTTCGAGGTGAAGCACCTCTGGTTCGTCGACCCCGAGGCTCGCACGTTGGAGGTTTTCGAGCTCGAGACAAAGGGCTATCGCCTCGTCGAAGTGTATTCGAACGATGCAAGAGTCCGAGCCGTTCCATTCGATGCCGTCGAGATCGAACTCGGAGCTCTCTGGGCTCGCTGACGACGTTCAGCCGTTTCGAGCTATTTGGAGAAGAAACCCCACGTGACTTGCGCGGCTTCGGACCAGAGGCCGTGGCCCAGGTCGGGAATCGCGCAATAGACTTCGGGGAGAGTGCAGCCTCCGTACGCGACGCACGGCGAAGGCGCATAGGCGCTCGTGCTCGAATTGCAGCCGTTCGAGACGCGCCAGTGTTCGCGCGGCTTCTCGCCTTCCGAGGGAGGGACCTCGTTGTCCGAGAGGCCCTGGACCTGCAAGGCGGCGATGCTCTTGTTCGCGCAGACGAGATGGCCGTGGTCGTCGTATTGGTCGGTGCCGTCGATGCCGAAGGGCCCACCGCCGGCGTGCGTGGCGATGGCTTTGAAGGACGTCTTGCTTCGGCAGGCCAGCTGATTGACGAAGTAGGCGCCCTTCGAGAAGCCCGTCGCGTACACGCGCGATTTGTCGATGCAGCGTGTGGTGGCCAAGTCGTCGACGAGTGCATCGACGAAGGCGATGTCTTTGGCCATGCTCTCGGCGGTGTCGATGCTCCACGAGCGGCCCTCGCCGTCGGGATACACGATGACCGCTTTGCCGCCGGTGACCGCCTCGAGATTGAAGGCCTGGCGGATCCCCGCGCCCGTACCGCCGTCGCCGTGGAAGACGAGAATCAGCGGATACGTCGCTTCGCTCGGGGCGGCGTCGGGAACGTAGAGCTCGTAGGTGCGGCCCTGCGCGGCGAGCGTTTGGCTGCCGACGTAGCCCTTCTTCACGGTCGAGTCGCCGCAGGTCGGACCGGTGACGACCGTGCCCGTCGAGTCGTCGCTTCCGCACGCGCCGAGCAGCAACGCCGAGACGAGAACGCGCGCGAAAACCGAGGTGAAGACGGTGGTGCGCATCACTTGCTCACTTCTGCGAGGTGAAGAAGTTCCAGGTCACCGGCGCAGCGGATGCCCAGATCGTGTGCTGCATGCCGGGGATCGCGCAGTAGACCTCGGGCTTCGCGCAGCCCTTGTACTGCTGGCACGGGCTCGGATCGTAGGCTTCGGTTGCCGACTGGCAGCCGTCGGCCGCGCGCCAGAAGTCACGCGCCTTCTGCCCTTCCGAGGGCGGTACGGTCGTGTCGGCGAGGCCTTGCACCTGCAGCGCGGCGAGCTGCTTGGCGTTGCACTTGAGCTGGCCCTGGGCGTCGTATTCGGTGCCTTCGATGCCCCATGGCCCGCCGCCCGAGTGCGTGGCGATCGCGCGCCAGGTCGACTTGCTCCGGCACACCATCTGGTTGACGAAGTAGGCGCCGCGCGAGAAACCAGTCGCGTAGACGCGCGCCGCGTCGGCACACGCGTTCTTCGTCAGCTCGGCGACGACGGCGTCGATGAACGCCGTGTCACGCGCGAGGCCGGCCGTCGTATCGCAATCCCACGTCTTGTTCAGACCATCGGGGTAGACGATGATCGCGCCTTCCTTCGTCTCCGCTTCGATCTTGAAGCTCTTGCGAAGGCCGGTGCCGTCGCCGCCGTCGCCGTGGAACGCGAAGATCAGCGGGTAGGTCTTCTTTCCGTCGAACGTGGACGGAACGTAGAGCTGATAGGTGCGGTTCGAACCACCGACCGAGATGGTCTTCGCGGAGACGCCGGGAGCCAGGCTCTCGCCGGCGCTGGTGCACGAGGGGCCCGAGTTGGGATCGGACCCGGGATCGGTACCGGAATCGCCGCTGGATCCGGGGTTCGTGCTCGGATTGCCGGTGGTGCTGGTGCCTCCGCCATCGGGAGAGGCAGCGGCTCCACCATCGTCGTCACCACCGCACGCGGCGAGGGACACGACCGAAGCAATGATCAGGGAG
Source organism: Labilithrix luteola (assembly GCF_001263205.1). Taxonomy (GTDB): domain Bacteria; phylum Myxococcota_A; class Polyangia; order Polyangiales; family Polyangiaceae; genus Labilithrix; species Labilithrix luteola. The sequence continues at coordinate 6,177,311 of NZ_CP012333.1, read as the reverse complement.
GAAGCAAAAGCGAACGAGCGAACTGCAAAGGACCGCACGCTAGCGATGCTAGTCACGCAACGGGCGCGAAGCCACCGTCCTAAGCGCTCCGATGACTATGTGCGACGAAGAAGGGTGCGATGCTTGTAGGCTATTCGACGACGACGACGTCACCCGGCTGCAACAAGAAGTGGATGCTCTTCGGGTCAGCCGAACGGAGATCGTTGTAGCGGAAGCGTACGCGCTGCGGCAGCGACTTGCGAATGACGAAGACCTTGTCGCTGTCCGCGTAGTCACTCAGGCCGCCGGCGGCAGCCAGTGCGTGGAGCACGTTCGCGCCCGGCTCCAGCTGGAACACGCCGGAGTTTCGTACCTCACCGACCACGGACACCTTGAGCTCCGCGCCCTGCTCGATCATCACCGTGACCGACGGCGCGACGACGACCTGCTTGAGGCGTTCCTGGATCTCGCCGGCGAGCTGCGCGGGGCGCTTGCCTCGTGCCGAGACCTCACCGATGACCGGCATGGCGATCTTGCCGTCGGCGCGAACCTTCTCGCGCGTGGAGAGCGGCTCCTGGTTGAAGACGCGCACGTTGACCATGTCGCCGTCGGCGATGACGACGTCACCTGACGAGCCCGACTGAGCCGGCAGGCTGTCCGCCCAGACGAAGGGCCCCGTCGCTGCGCAACCGCCGAGCGTGACGAGCCCAGCGAGCACGAACGAAGCCGCGAACGACGCGAAGGTACGAGACGTCATGGGGCGCCCATCATACACAGGGCCGCGCGGGAGGTAAGGGCTGAAGGCGCGGCGCTTGGCGATGCGTTTGCAGGCTTGCGCCCGCGATTCTCTCAGCCCCGTAGCCCCAATGCCGTTCGGATAAACCGACATCCGTTAACCACCGATGGATTCGACCCGAGATTTTTCACAGGAAGGTCGGAAGGTCGGAAGGTTTTGGGGGGCGGAGAGGGAGAGTCGTGCGACACGGCGTCGGCACCGGGGCATTCAATTGCCCAGCAAGCGCAGTTTGGCGCTCTACGCGGGGCTATTGATCAATCCTTCCGATCTTCCGACCTTCCTGTGAAAATTCTGCCTCTCCGAACGGCATTGCCACGCTACCCCGCCAACTGGTTCTTCGACGAGGACGGGTCGGTGGACGCGACGCCGTTCTCGGTGCCGGGCCACGCCTTGCGCGCGACCACGTGCGGCACAGGCGCCTCGACGATCGACCTCGGCGGCACACTGCGGTTCACGACACAGCCCGCCATGATCTTCGTGCCCTCGCCTATGACGAGTGGGCCAAAAAGTGTCGCTCCGACACCGATGTGGACGTCGCGTTCGACGAGCGGAGCGCCCGGCGCTTTCGTGTCGGGGTCGAGGCCATAACCGAGCGTCACGTTCTGGTAGAGGATCGAGCCCGCGCGCACCTTGGCCGCGTAGCTGATGGCGAGACCGAAGCCGTGCACGATGACGGTGCCCGGTTCGAGCTCGGCGTCCCAGTGGATGTCCGAGGCGAACGCGTGACGAATGAGGCGCGACATGAACTGCGCGCCGAGGCCGAGGTTCGCGTCGCGGAAGAAGCGCATCACGCGGTAGGCGACCATGAGCTGGTAGCCGATCTTGCGAACGGCATCGCTCGCGATCTCCTTCGAACTCGCGTTGGGGATGACCGCGCCTTCTTCGAGGCGGTAGTCGTACTTCTCCTGGTAGACGCGGATCATCCGGTTGTCTTCGCGGATGTCGTCGAGCATGCGCTTGAGAGGCGAGCCGCCTGCGCCGCCCTTGCCAATGAGGGCGATGCCGCGCTTGAACTCGCGATATTCACGCGCGACGTCGATCGCGCTGCCCGTCTCCTCGCGCACGCCGCGGTAGTATTGGATGCCGTAGACGAGCGTGGCGCCGGCGAGAGCCACCGGCTCGAGACCGATCTTGTCGAAGGCCGACGCCGTTCGGATCGCGACGTTCGCGAGCAGGCCGGCAGGACCGGGCGACGCGAGACCGAACGCGAGGATCGGTCGCGACACCGGATTGATGTTCGGTAGGTGGCGCCAGGGCTGCGAGTCGAGGTGGTCCTTGTGCTTCTTGCCGACCTTCGTCTGGTAGACGCCATCGCGGTACGCGCGGTCCATCCACTTCTTCATCGAGGTCCAGTCGGACCCGTGCATGCTCTCCGCTTCGTCCGCGTAGGTGAAGTGCGCGCCCGCCTTCTCGAAGCGAATGCCGATCTCTTCGTCTTCGAGGGCGCGGAACTGCGCGTCGAAGCCGCCGACCTTCAGGAACAGCTCACGCGGGAACGACACGTTGCCCGTGTAGACGTTGTGGCCCCTCACCGGTCGCTCGCCCGAGGCATACGCATCTCCGTCGCGCGCGAGAGCACGTGCGTAGAAGCGCTCGAAGAGGGGCATGTCGGCGAGCTTCGCATCGGGACGAAGTCGACCGAGCACGACGGTGTTCTCCTGACGGTGCCCCGCGAGGTGCTTCTCGAGGAAGGTCGGCTTGATCTGCATGTCGTCGTCGATGACGACGATGATCTTGCCGCGCGCGAGCTCCACGCCCTTCTGGCGAGCCGCCGCAGCGCCGCTGTTGATCTGGCGCTCGATGCGCAGCGCGTAGTTCGTCTTCAGATCGGCGAGCTTGCGCGCCGTGTCCTCCATCGAGCCGTCGTCGACGGCGATGACCTCGAACGTCGAAGGGGCGAGCGTCTGCTCGTCGAACTGCTGGAGCAGGCGTCTCAGCGAGTCGGCTCGGTTGTACGTCGCAATGACGACGCTCACGCGGATGCTGCCTGAGGCCTCGCTTCCAAACCGGTCTTCGAATCGCATCTCGGGTGCCTTCAAGTGTGGCAAGAGTCGGGCCGCACGCCAAGTGCGCGGAGGCTCAGCGGTTGAGCACGAAGCTCCGCACGAAGCTGCGGGGATGCTTCGCGAAGTGGGAGACCCACTGCATGGCGTCGATCATCGCGGGCTTCTGGTCTTCGGGATCCCGCACCGCATCGGTGGCCGCCGAGCGGTGGTCGGCGTACCACTTGCGCCAGCGCTTGACGTCGGAGCGGGACATCTGCCCCGAGAGGCCCTGGAGCGTGAGCACCAGGTCGAGCATCGTCTTGTGGCAGTAAACTTCGCGGCCCGTTGCCTTCCAGCTCTGGGCCTTGTCGAGCTCGCGGCTCAGCATCGAGCGATCGCTCCGCGCGGCGTGCCACACGAGGAGCGGCAGGCGCAGACCGCGCGCCACGTCGAACCCCATCTGGCTGTAGAAGCGCGGGTTGAAGTCGATGAGGAGGCGGCGATCGCCCATCACGATGAACTCGGACTCGAAGGCGCCGTGGTAGCCGATGTGCTTGCAGAGGGCCTGGAGCTTGTCGAGCAGCGCGAGTTCGACCTCGCGGCCCTCGAAGCAGAGACCGATGCCGACCTTGCGCGGACGCTGCAGCACCTTCATCGCGGCGCGCGCGACGAACTCGCCATCCTTCGAGACAAAGCCCGACACGCTGAAGATGTTCGTCTCCGCCGCGGTCAGGTACTCCTGGACCATCGGCTCGGCGATGCCGGGGTGCTTGTCGGTGAGGACCTTGTTGAAGCGCGCCATCGACCGATAGCGCTCGAGCTCGGGGCCGAGCGACGCGCGGTCCTCCACGATGATGCCTTTGACGCCGCCCTCCATGAAGATCTGCGTGCGCGGCTTGAGCAGCACGGGGAACTTCAAACGAGAGACGATGGGAGAATTGGCGCCTTCGGGACCGAGGTCGTGCGTCTCGGGAACTTCGATGCCGACGGCCGCGCAAGCTTCGTGGAGACGTGACTTGTCGAGCAGCGTGGCGATGACCGCTTCGCTCGGTGAGTACATCTCGTAGTGCTTGCCGAGCCGATCGCGGTGCTCGGCGAAGAGCCACGAGAGATGATCGTTCGGCGGATAGAGCAGCGTGCCGGGATGCCGCTCGCCCCACTGCACGAGCCAGTCGACGAGGTCGTTCGGACTCTTGATCGACGGATGCGAGAGCTTCCGCGTCACCCAGCGCGAGTAGAGGCCTCGCGCCTGCGGATTGTCGTCCGCCATGGTGACATCGATGCCGTTCTTACCGTAGCAACGCGCGGCGGCCAGCGTGCCGTAGTAGTCCGCGCCGAGAAGGAGCACGCTCATGGCATTCACCCGTCACGACCTTCAGTCGTGGAACCGTCCCTTGAGCTTCAAGAACGGAGTTTCGAAGAATCGGAAGCTGATGGTCGCGACCACGTAGATGATCGCGATGCAGCCGAGGATGACGCCCGTATCGAGCGCCATCTGCGTGGCCACCGGCATGCCCACGTGCATCTTCTCGAGCCGCGGCACGAGCAGGACGACGAGCGGCCAGTGGAAGATGTACATGCCGTAGCTGACCTTCCCGCACGCCACGAGCGGGCGCCACGAGAGGAACGCTCGGGTCTTCTCGCCGATCTGCTCGTCGGCGCAGAGCGAGATGGTGCTCGCGAAGAAGAGAGCGAGCGTGACGTAGCCCACGCCCATGATGCGGCGATCGTAGTCGTTGAGGCCGTGCGCGAGGACATAGAGGCCCGCGAGCGCGACTGCGGTGGAGACGAAGATCGGGAAGCGCAGGCGGCGCCAAGCGATCGACACCGGATGCGAGACTTCGCGCTGCGTGACCGCGACGAAGGCGCCGAGCAGCAGGCCATCGGCACGGGTGAACGTCGCTCGGTAAACGAACTTCGCGATGCCGTTCGTGTCGTGCAGCAGGTCCGCGACGGCGGAGATCTGCGCGCCCTTGAAGACGAGCAGGCCACGGAGCATCACCACCGCAGGCACGAGCACGAGGATGGTCGGAATGAGCTTCTTCCGCGAGACCATCAGCGCGACGATCGGCCAGACGAAGTAGAACTGCTCCTCGATCGCGAGCGACCAGAAGTGCGCGGTCCAGCGCAGCACCTCGTCGTCGAAGGCGAGCGTGTAGTTCTGCATGTAGAGCCAGTACGACGGCCCCGGGATCCAGCCTGTGCCGAGCGCGAGCCCGATGATCGTGCCGACGATGATGAACGCGTAGTAGAGCGGGAAGATGCGCAGCACACGGCGCATCCAGAAGCTCTTCATGCGCGTGCCGAGCGGCTTCTTCGACGGTGTCACGAGACCGCGCGTGATGAGGTAGCCCGAGAGCACGAAGAAGAGGTCGACGCCCGTCCAGCCCGACCAGAGGAAGGCATGGACGTGCGTGGCGATCTTGTCGATGAACGTGGTGGCTGGCACGCCGTCGTCGCCCGGGAAGGTCCACGCGAAGTGGAACATCAGGACGAGGAGCACCGCGATGCCGCGCATGCCGTCGAGCGTGGGGATCGCCCGCGCCTCGGCGCCCTTGAGGGCGGCCCTCGCGGAGTCGTCGAGCGGCGCCTCTTCTTCGAGGGCGATCGGCGAGAGATCCTCGAACGACTCGTGGTCTCGGACGATGCCGCGGAACGCGCCGCCGATGACGAGGCCGAACGCGAGCACCATCACGATGTCGATGCCGAGCAGGCCCGCAGGCAAGGACTTGCCGAGCTCACCGAGGGCGGTGAAGAGCGTCGCGCCGTCGGTCATCTCGCGGCCGAGAATGTCGCGATGAACGACCGGCGCCGACGTTCGCAGGCGCATGCCGTTCTCGAGCTTCTCGAAGCCGAGGCTCGAGATGTACGCATCGTCGGCCTCGTTGACGTCGACCGTCTCGACGATGAGGTCGCTCTTTCGCTCGCCGAGGCTGTACTGGTAGTCCCACTTGTCGTGGCCCGGCGAGAAGACGCCGCGCGGCTCGAGCTTCGCGACGTGGCGATCGTTTTTGCCGAGGAGATCTTCGGTGGGGCGCTGCGCGAAGTACGGCGTGGCACCGGCGGCGGCGACGGCCATGCGGAGCTCGGGCGGCGTGGTCTCGCGGATGAGGATGCCGAGGCGCGTGTAGTTCGCCTCGTCTTTGTACTGCGCGGCGTTCTGCGTGGCCCACTGCGCGAACGGCAACAGATGCGCAGGCAGCCACACGATGGCCATCAGCGCGAGCGCGGCAGCCGTGACCGTGTGCTGCTTGCCGACGCGACGGCGAAGAGCGGTGAGGCCCTGCGCGATGCCTTCACGCATGTCACGCAGGCGCAGGAGCGCGCCGGCGAACACGAGCGCGCCGCCGATGGCGAAGGCCTTCTTGCTGAAGGTGATCGTGGCGGCGATGCCCTGCTCCGGGAACTTCTTCGCGAAGACGTTCAGCGCGACGAGGAGCAGGCCGCAGCCGACGAGCGCGATCGAGAGCCGGCGTGCGAAGAGCTGGCTCGATTCCTTGTCCGCCGAGGCGACGACCTGCGAGAGGACGACGGCGACCAGCACGATGAGCGCCGGCATGCCGATGCACATGTAGCGGTTCGCGTAGAGCATCCACTCCCACGCGTCGCCGCCGACGTACGTGGCGTAGCCGATCTGCGCCGCGAAGAGCGTGCCGAGAAGGACCTGCCGGCGCAGCAGCTTGTTCTTCGCGATCTTCTCGAGGCCCGAGCGCGTGAGGAGCTCACGATCGAAGCCGAGGTTCGCGAGCACGATGCTGACGGGGACCGCCAGGTGCATCGTGAGGACTTCCAGCGCCACGAACGCACCGCGCTTGATGCGCGCGAGCGCCGAGATTTTGTAGAGCTTGAGGAAGTACGTGTTCGGCAGCGACTCGTGGAAGTACGCCTTGCGGAACAGCGTCTGCCCGCCCACCGCCGTGCCGGCGAACGCGCCGATGCACGCCGCGAAGACGAAGCGGCGCGAGCAGGTCAGAAAGCCATAGAGGCAGATGAGGCCCACGGGCACGACCGAGTCGCTGCGAATGAGCAGCGCGCCGGCCGTCAGGGCCCCCATCAGGAGTGAACGCGGGAGGCTGAACTCGTCTTCGTTCTCGAGCACGAGCCAGAGCAGCGTGTAGACGAAGAGCGCGAGCGCGCCGACTTCCATGCCGCGCAGCGTCCAGAAGACGAGCGGATAGTCGAACAGCGTTGCCGCGAGCACCGCCACGGGCACCCACGGCGCATCGACGATCTTGCGTGCGATCTTCGAGACCACGAGTCCCGTCGCGAGAAGGATCGCGACCCCCGTGAGCATGATGAAGAGCGACACCTTGGACTCGGAGAGCCCAAGCGTGTGCGCGACGCTCATCCAGAGAACCCAGAGCAGGTTCGTGAAGCCTTCGATGGGCGGCTCGCCGACGTTCCAGACGAGGCCGTCGCCCGCCGCGAGATGCCGCGCGTAGCGCATCGAGATCATCGCGTCTTCGAAGAGGACGAAGTACCGCGTGCCACCGATCGAGAAGCTCGTTCGGAGGATGAACAGCGCGTAGAACGCAAGCGCAACGCCGGCCACCGCGAGTCGGGCTCGCGTGCTGGTGGCGTTCGTGGCGTTTGCGGCTCGTACTGCGCGTTTTGCTTCTGCGCCGTCGGCCATGTTTACGAAGCTCCCGCGACCAATCCTGTAAGCTCGTCCAGCATCTGCTGGGCGTTGCCGTACCGCTCCGAAGGCCGACGACGAAGTGATTTCGCAATCGCGCGTTCGAAGCCCTTGGCGAGTGTGTCGTCACGTCCCGTGGTGAGCGGCCGCGCTTCCTGTTGGAGCTTCTCGCGGAGGCTCTCACGCGTGTCGAAAGGCAGGGCTCCGGTGACCGCTCGGTACAGGATTGTCCCGACCGAGTAGACGTCGGAGGACTCGGTGACCCGTCGTGCGTCGAGCAGCTGCTCGGGCGCCATGTAGGGGACGGTGCCGATCGCCGCATGCATCGAGGTCAGGCTGCTGGTCTTGCTGCCTGGCTTCTTCACGCGGCTGAGGTTGAAATCGAAGATCACGGCGTGCCACCCGTTCGGGTTCGGCCGCAAGATCACGTTTTCCGGCTTGATGTCGCGATGAATGATGCCCACCGATTGCATTTCCGCTACGCCGCTCAGGACACCGACTCCAAGCCCAATCGCGTCCTCGATCGAGAAACGCGCCCGCTTGAAGAGATCCGAGAGGAGCTCCCCGTCGATGTATTCCATGACCAATGCCATCCCGAAGGGCGGCCCGGTCAGGAACTCGAACATGCGGGCAATATGAGGGCTTTGAAGTCGCGAGAGCGCCCACGCCTCGCGGCGGAAACGTTCGACGCTCTCCCTCGAGACCGCGGCCTCGGGGTGGAGCACCTTGATCGCAACTCGCGCGCCATTGTCGTTGCGACGCGCGAGCCACACCACGCCGAAGGCCCCCGACCCGAGCAATGACTCGAGTACGTAGACTCCAATCTGGGAGCCAGGGGCTAGTTGCACGGATGACATGCTACGCGGACCTCGTCTCCGAAGCGACCCTCTTAACGGGTGACTTCGCCGTGATAGGCCCGTGTCGGTCGTCTTGGCCCGCTTCCGACCAGCTTCGACCAGCACCGAGGTGGCCGGGAGGTGGTAGCGTTGGCGGGGGTCGATTTCGGCCCCGAGCCGAAGCGGCGCCACGACTCGCCGATCAACCGAGACAAGATGGACAGCGGACCGCGCGCAACGAGCGCACAAAAGGCACAGATCCCACAGATTGCCGAGCGCGCGGGGCAGCACGAGAACGACCAGCACGCCGAGAACGCCGATGCCGGGCAGGCGCACGGGACGGCGCATGTCGCGTCGCGCGAAGGAAGCCTTGCATTTCGCAACGCTCTCAAGCTCGCCACGTCGATGGTCCTGACGTGGGGCGTCGCCCTCATCGTCACGTTCAAGCTCCCCAAGTACCTCGGCCCCGTTTTCTACGGTTACTACAAGTACGGCGACCAGTTCGCGGCCTCCCTGGCGGTCTTTCTGAGCCTAGGGGTAGACACGTACATCTCGCGCGAGATCGCGATCCGGCCCAAGCACGCCAGCGACTTCTTCCTCGGCGTGATGCTCTCGCGCGCGCTCGTCCTCGTGCCGCTCTTTGGTTACGGGTTCTTCAGCCTCAGTCACAAGCTGCCCGAGGAGCAGATCGCTGGCGCCCTCTTCGGCATCGCGTACCTGTTCACCGCGATGAACCAGACCTTCCAGCAGGCGCTGCAAGCCGCCTCGAAGGTCGGGGGGCTCGCCGTGGCCAACGTCGTCGCCAAGGTGCTCTGGGGCGGCGGGACCTTTGCGGCCGTGACGTTCAACGCGCCGTTCTGGGTGCTGCCCATGCCCATGGTCGTCGCCGAAGGACTCAAGGCGACGTTCCTCTTCCTTGCTACGCGGGAGGCCGTGGACCTGAAATTGCGCTTCGACGCGGCCGCGACCCGCGAAGTGCTCAAGGTCTCGTTTCCGTTCTTCATCGCCAACGTGGCGGTGACGCTCGGCTCGACCATCGACGTCGTCATTCTCCGCTCGCTCGTGCCCGCCGGATCCGAAGAGGTGGGCTGGTACGGAGCGGCCCGTGAGATCGCGCGACTGTCGGCGCTGCTCTCGCCCATCATGAGCGGCGTGCTCATTCCCATGATGAGCCGCGCCAAGGCTCGCAACGAGGACGACTTCTACAAGATCCTTCGAAGAGGATTCGAGGGCGTGAACGTCGTTTCGTTGCCGCTCACGCTGATGCTCGCGCTCGGCGCGGAGTACTGGATCCACATCACCATCAAGGACAAGTTCCTGCCCGCCGCGGGGAGCCTGGCCTGGCTCGCTCCGACCTTCGTGTTCGCGTACGCCAACGTGCTGCTCTGGCTGGCGCTCATGATCCTCGATCGGTCCTGGACCATCACGGTCATCTCGATCGCGGGATTGGTGCTGCTGCCGGTCTTGGTCGTGCTCGCCGTCCCGATCACCTCGAAGTGGGGACCGGGCGGCGCCGGCACCGGCGTGGCGATGGCGCTGTCGCTTCGCGAGCTCATCATCATGTTCACGTTCCTTGCCGTGCTTCGAGACCGCGCGCTCGATCGGCGGGGGATCCTGTCGAGCGTGAAGTCGCTCGCGATCTGCGCCGTCGTGGCGGCCGCGGATTGGAAGGTCGCGCACCTGGGCATCCATCCCGCCGTGAGGCTCGCGGGGGATGCGGGGCTTTACGGCCTGCTCGCCGTCGTGACCGGCGTGCTCCGGCCGAGCGACGCGAAGGCCGTCCTCAAGATGGTCAAGGATCGGAAGAAGGCCGCGTAGAGGCGGGTGGCCGTCCCGGCGGTCTGGATTCGGAACGGTCGTGCGGGGATCGGCGAGGTTGAGATACCATCGAGCGATGCGGCGAATCGTTGGCCTCTTCGTTCAAGCGATGTCGCTGGGCTTGGTGTTCGTTGCGAGCTGCTCGAGCAGCGACTCGAGCCCTGGCGACGCTCTGGGCGAAGACGGAGGCGTGACGTCGAACAACGGCAACGGCAACGGCGACGCGAGCGGGAGCACCGACGCGTCGAGCAACACCGACGGCACGAACGACGCCGCGAGCGGCCCTGCGCCGAGGCTCGTCGCGCCGCTCTCGACGACCACCGTCACGTCGCAACGACCTTCACTGCGCTGGCAAATGCCGTCCGGCGCGAGCGGCGCGGCCGTCGAGCTCTGCGCGGATCGCGCATGCACGAAGCACGTCGGAACGGCGACGGTCGACGCGTCCGGCACGCGCGCGATCCCCGACCAACCGCTTCCGAAAGGCGTGGTCTACTGGCGTGTGAGCGCGGGCGGCGCGGTGAGCCGCACCTGGGAATTCTCGGTGGGCTCGCGCAGCGGAGGCGCCGTCGACACGAGCTGGGGCTCGATGCTCGACGTCGACGGTGACGGCTACGCGGAGATCGCGACGGGGAGCGGAAACAACACGGCCGTCAAAGGAGGGGTTTACCTCTTCGCGGGCGGAAAGAACGGCATTGCGAAGGACGCGATGCCGACGATCCTTCAAGGCGGCTCGTCCTGGTTCGGCAACGCCGTCGCTTCGAGCGACGTCAATGGAGACGGCTATGCCGATCTCATCGTCGGTTCGTCCATCGAGCGACGCGTCTATGCCTTCTACGGGAGCGCGACGGGCATGTCCGCGAGCGCGACGCCGGATATCGTCGGCGCCTCGGTCGCGGGTACGACTGTCGCCGGGGTCGGCTACGCCGTCGCTCCCGCGGGGGACGTCGACGGGGACGGCTACGCCGATATCCTCGTGGGCGATCCCTCTGCCAACCAAGGATATGGCCTCGCCTTCGTCTTCTACGGGAGCGAAACCGGACTCAAGGACAACCCGACGACACTGAATCCCAAGACCACAGATGTCCGGTTCGGATGCAGTGTGGCCGCGGGGGACATCAACGGCGACGGCTTGCCGGACCTCGTCGTCGGCGCCGAGCGAACCTCGACGGGCCGCGTGTACATCTACAGGGGACAGGCGGGCGGAACGTTCGAGGGCCCCGTGATTCTGAAGGGCCCGGGGCCGACCAACATCAATTACAGTTTCGGACATGCGGTGGCGAACGCGGGGGACGTCAACGGCGATGGCTATTCGGATTTGATTGTCGGCGCACCGCAAGACGGCGATCCCTCCGGCGGAGGAGGAGGCTCGGGGCGCGCGTATCTTTATTCGGGCGGCGCCGGCGGGATCGCGGCGGACGCAACGCCCGTTGCGCTCATCGGCGAAACCGGCCCCGTGCCCGGTGACCCGAGGATCGCGTTCGGCAAAGCCGTCGCGGGTCTCGGAGACGTCGACGGCGACGGATACGACGATATCGGCGTCGGCGCGCCGAACTACTACGGCGAGCTCGGACGCGCCTACGTCTTCGCGGGAGGGGCCGGCGGAATCACCGCACAAACGGCGCCCATCAAGCTCGAGCTCCCCAATCATCAATCCGAACTGGCCTCTTCACTCCACGGTCAAGACGTGGACGGTGACGGGCATTCGGACATCGTTGCAGGCAGTCATCCCTCCTACGACGGAGAAACGGCTCGCCTCTTTCTCTTCATGGGCGGCAGCACGTTGTCCGCATCGAGCACGCCCGTCGTCTTCGTGGACAATCGGACCGGCGGAACGATGGGCCAGTGCGTGTATTGAGCGCCTCGTCCCCAGGATTTCGTGCGACTTGCCTGCCGCTCGGCCAGCGGTGACGGGTTGCCGAGCGCCAGAGCGTCGGGGGAGCGCGTCCGAACGAGCCGAGCAAGCGCCTGAGCGCTGGGGGACGCTCTCTGAGCGCTGGGGGACGCTCTCTGAGCGCGCTCAGGCCTACTCCACCCGCGCTCAGGCCTATTCCACCCGCGCTCAGGCCTATTCCACCCGCGTTTTCTAGGGCGAGGTCGTGGGGACGGTCACCTGGTTGATGGCCCACACGCCGGCGCCGGCGGGGTAAGCGTAGCTCACGGCCTGGGAGTAGAGCCCGCCGCAGACGCTCCCCGAGCAGCCAAAGGAACTGCCGGAGGCGGCGCTCCCCCAACCCCAGACCGTCAGACCGAACATCCCGTTGGACTTGATCGTGTGGATGCCGTTGTCGCAGCCGTTCTGCCCCTTGAAGTTCCCGGTCACGAGGTCGAGCCGCGCGTACTCGTAATCGCCGGCCGCGCCGACGGGCGCCCAGCCGGTGATGGTGCCCGCGCAGTCGAGCGACACGTCCTCGAACTGGCCCTGGCCCGTGCCCTTGCCTCGGACGAGGATCAGGTTCGTCTCCGGGTACGTGGGATCGGTGAAGAACGTGTACGACGAGCGGTACTGCTGCGGCGGGATCACGTTGACGAACTCCGGATCGCCGCGGCAGTCCGACTGGTCCGGGTTCGTCTCCGCGCAGCCCGTCATGAAGGCGGCCATGTAGAACGGGTGCGTGTCGTCCTGGCTCTTCACCGTGAAGGGCCCGCTGGCCCTGAACTCGAAGAACTCGCCCCGCTCGAGCGCGAGGGGCGCGTCCTTGGGGGGCGCTGGGTCGTAGCTCAGCACCGTGCCATCGACGGCGCCGACGACGCGCCACGGCGGCGACTCCTCTTTCCCGTCGAAGCGGTTCCGGTAGCGTACCGCGACGTACTCGTGGCCAAGCGCCTTCAGCGGCGGAATTTGCTGGTGGGCCGAATCGCACGCGGCGACGTTCGCCGGGATGTTGAGGCACGAGGCGCCCCCCCAGTGCCCGACCGGCTGATCGGCCTCGATGACGCTGCCGATCAGCTCCGCCGGTTGGGAGATCTGGAGGTACTGGCCCTTGTTCAGCGTGTACACCACCGGCTGTTTCGCGGGCGCCGCGCTCACCCCGCCGCCGCCCACGATGGCCACCGTCGGGACGATGGTCACGTGCGTGTTGTCCACGCTGGCCACGATGTCCATCGATGGCGCGGCGTTCGAAACGAGCTGGCTTTGGGCGTACGCGTCGACGGCGATGTAGTTCGTGTCCCAGACCCCCGTGGGGAGTAGCAAGGTGGCGCTGGTCGCCGCCGCGTTGCCCCCGCCGAACGGGAAGATGTCGTAGGCGACGACGGGCGCGCTCGTGGTGATGTGGAACGCGTCGCCGATGCCGGTCTGATTCACCGACGGGTCCTGCGGGTAGCCGACGTTCACCCCCGCTGGACAACGCCCGATCGGGGCGCTCGGGCTGCCGCTGAGGAAGACGACGGCCACCTGTCCCGGCATGAGCTGCCCGTTGGGGAGCGCCTGGTACGTGATGGACTGGCCGGAGCCTTGAGGCAGGTAAGCGATGTTGTCGGGCAGCGTCGTCCCAGCCCGCTCGACCTGGATCGTTATCGGCTGGTTCCAGGCGTTGGTGAGATAGGCGGCGAAGCACGCGCCCTTCGCGTCAGCGATGATATCCGGGGCGACCGCGTAGTACTCGCACCCGATGGAGCTCTTCGCCTGCACGGCCGCTTCGCATGCCGGCATGCACCCGTTCGCCCCGCAGCCCTGCCCCGGCGGGCACATCATGACGAGCTGGTTCTTGCAGTCGACGACGCTGAGTAGGTCGGCCGAGCAGTGCGTATCGCACTTGCCGCCGCTCCCGCCGTCCACTTCGCTCGCGTCCTCGGTCGTCGCGTCGCGAACGCCGCCGTCCACGACGGGCTGGGTTCCGCCGTCCGTGCCGTCCGTGATTACGGGCGTCGGGTCCGCCAACTCGGAGCCGCACGCCGCCGCGATGGCGCCGACCGCCGCGAACAGCACCAGGGTGCGTAAAGAATGGCGAAGCTGCATGGGATCTCCCTCCGAGCGCGAGACGCTTGGTACCACGCAGCTACCCGTAGCGGAACACCCCAAGCCGCCGCCCGACCGCGTCTCGGTCGGACGCCAGTTGGACCCCAGCGTCCTTTGGGCACGCGAGCGGCAGCTCGTTCACGTCGTTAGAAGCGCGCGGGGAGCGGGGTCCAGAGAAGGCCCAGGAAGACCGTGCCCTGCGTGACCGAGCTGAAGCGGATGGCGTTGTCGAACTCTTGGCTGCCGAAGCGGATGCCGAGATCGCCCGAGAGCGTCGGATAGAAGCGGTAACGGAGACTGCTCTCGATTTGGACGATCGAGTACGAGGCGACCGACTGCGGCGTGTTGAAGACTTTTGCGCCCGAGAGTTGGCCGCGGAACGTCGTGCGATCGACCGTGTAGTTCGCAGCGAGCAGGCCCACCATGCGCTCTTCGAGGTTGCCCGAGAACAGGTCGAGCCAGGGTTGCGCCTTTGCGAGGACGCCCACTTGCAGGCGATTGCCGTGGCCCGCGGGGGCGCCGAACGGCGGTGCACCCGGCGGGTACTTCGGCATGCCGTAGCTGTCGTACGTCACGCCCGCAGAGGCCGAGCCGTAGATCGCATAACCCGAGATGTCGTCGCCACCGATCGTGCCGCCCACGATGGCGTCCGTCGCGATCGTGCGCGTCCACCAGTGACGCCAGGTCTGTGAGCCCTCCGCACGGTAGATCTTCGGGCCCTGGCGATCGCCTTCGAAGTCCGTGCTGACGAGGCCACCGCCCACCGTCGTGATGAAACGGTCGGCTCGCGTCGCCGCCACCTCGAGCGCGAGGTTCGCACCAGGCCCCGACGTGAACGCCATCGCGGCTCGGGACTCGCTGTTGGCGCCACCGAATGCGTTGTAGATGAAGCCCGGCGTGAGCGACACGCGTTCGGACAGACGGATCGGCAGGAAGATCATCGTCTGCGCGAAGAGCAGCTGGAAGCGCGCCGTGACCTCCGACGGGATGATCGGGTTCGGATCCGGGGGAGGACCATCCCCCGTCCAAGGCGCCTGCACGAGAAGCGACGTGGTCGTGACCGGACCATACGCCGCGAACTGATAGGCCGACAGGCGCCACCGCGGGCGAACGAGCTCGAGGCCTCCGCCGAAGTTCTGGAGCATCGATATCGGCGTGTCGTTCGGATCCGCCTGATTGACGGTGTCCGGGCTCACCACGGTCGGATCGATGGTCGGCGTGCTGAAGGTGTGGGTGACGACGAATCGCGGCTGGTAGATCGCCACGAAGTGGCTCTGCCCACCCTGCCAGATGAGGTCGTACCGGAGCTGCGGATTGATCTCCGTCTCTTCCGCGGTGACGTCCGTACCCGTTCGCGCGCGCTCCTCCGCACGGATCTGGACGGAGACGTTTTGCCCGACATCCATCGGCACCGGGAAAAACGGGAACATGAGAGAGCCGCACGATACCGGGCTGGTCCTAGGCCGACAAGATGATTGGAGCGGTGCGGTCCTCGCCGCACCTCGCAGGCGGGACATCGTTACCCGCACGCGATGATCGCGACCGGCCTGTAAGGTCGACGTGACGCCCACGTTGTTGCGGTATGCGCCTGACCCGCTCCGTCTTCTCGTGTGGCCTCGCCGTTCCCTTCGTCCTCTCGCTCGTCGCGTGCGGTGGAGGCCACTACGGTACCGTCGCTGCGAATGCGCCGGGCGGTCGCTCCTACGCGCTCGCATCTCCGAGCCAAGCGTTTGCCGGCGCGCCCATGGCCTACCCGCAGCAGGCCGGTCAAGTCGGCGTCGCCGAAGCGGCGCCCGACCCTCTAGGTACCGAGCGCACCGAGCACTTCAAGGACTACGGCGTCAACCCGATGGTCGAGGCGAAGAAGGATCGCCTCTCGACGTTCTCGATCGACGTCGACACGGCCTCGTACTCGTTCGCTCGCCGCACACTGATGCGCGAAGGACGACTCCCGCCGTTCGAAGGCGTGCGCGCCGAGGAGTTCCTCAACTCGTTCGACTACGGCTACGCCGAGCCGACCGCCCCCTCGAAGACGCCCTTCGCCGTCGATTTCGCCGCCGCCCCCTCCCCTCTCGCGCGCGGCCATCACCTGATCCGCGTGGGGGTGCAGGCCAAGCACGTCACGCCCGCCGAGCGCTCGCCCGTCCACCTCGTCTACCTGGTCGACGTCTCCGGATCCATGTCCGCTCCGGATCGCTTGCCGCTCGCACAGAAGAGCCTCAAGCGCCTCACCGAAACACTGAAGCCAGGCGACACCGTTGCCCTCGTGACCTACGCCGGCTCGACACGCATCGTCCTCGAGCCGACGGGCATCGCCAGCAAGGAGCGCATCCTCTCCGCCATCGATTCGCTCTCTTCCGGCGGCAGTACGTCGATGGGCAGCGGCATCCAGCTCGCCTATGACCTCGCCAGCAAGACGCTGGTGAAGGGCCACGTGAACCGCGTCGTCGTGCTCTCGGATGGAGACGCCAACGTCGGAAGCACGAGCCACGAAGAGATCCTGCGCACCATCGCGCAGTACAAGGACAAGGGCATCACGCTCAGCACCGTGGGCTTCGGCTCCGGCAACTACAAAGACGTGATGATGGAGCAGCTCGCCGACAAGGGTGACGGCAACTACTCGTACATCGACGGCGAGGACGAGGCGAAGAAGGTGTTCGTCGATCAGGTCGACGGACTGCTGCAAGTCGTTGCGCGCGACGTGAAGATCCAGGTCGAGTTCGATCCCAACGTGGTGCTCCGCTACCGCCTCATGGGCTACGAAAACCGGGACATCGCCGACAAGGACTTCCGTAACGACAAGGTCGACGCAGGCGAAGTCGGCGCCGGGCACTCGGTGACGGCCCTCTACGACGTCGAGCTCGCTCCCCGGGCGACCTCCTCCCCGCTCACGGTTCGTCTGCGCGCCAAGCCGGCGAAGAACGCCGCGAACGGCGGCTCGGACGTCGCCGTCGAGAGCGCGTTCACGATGTCGCCGAAGAGCGTCTTCCGCACCTTCGACGACGCCCCCGAAAACTTCCGCTTCGCCGTTGCCGTCAGCAGCTTCGCCGAAAAGCTCCGCAAGGCTCCGCAAGCGTCCGATTGGCGCTACGACGACATCGAACGACTCGCGCAGTCGTCGGCTGGCCAGCGAACCGAGCGCGCCGAGCTCGTGCAGATGATTCGCAAGGCGAAGGCGCTGAGCGGAGATCCGTCGCGCACGAACGTCGCCGTCGCGAAGTGATCGTCGTCCTTCGTTTCGCGGAGATGGAACGGCTCGCGGGTGGCCCGGCCAGTTTTCGCTCTGGCCCATGCCACCCGCGCTCCGGACGTCGCCCCGCGATGTCACGCCTCAGTCGTAATACTCGCTCCCCAAGTGGGTAATCAGCTCTTCGCCCATGACCCAGCGGAGCGTGTTCTTCAACTTCTTCAGCTGGATGAAGAGGTCGTGCTCTGGCGTGAGCCCCGGGGCGGCCATCGGACTCTTGAAGTAGAAACTGAGCCACTCCTGAGTGCCGCGCATTCCGGCGCGTGAGGCGAAGTCCATGAACAGCGCGAGGTCGAGGACGATCGGCGCGGCCAGGATGGAGTCACGACAGAGGAAATCGATCTTCAGCTGCATCGGATATCCGAGCCATCCGAAGAGATCGATGTTGTCCCAGCCCTCCTTCGCGTCTCCGCGCGGCGGGTAATACTCGATACGAACCTTGTGATAGAGCTCTTCGTAGAGCGCCGGATAGAGCTTCGGCTGGAAGATGACTTCGAGCGAGCCGAGCTTCGACATCTCTTTCGTCTTGAACGAACCGGGATCGTCGAGAACCTCGCCGTCGCGGTTGCCGAGGATGTTCGTGGAGAACCAGCCGCGGACGCCGAGCATGCGCGCCTTGAGCGCCGGCGCGATGACGGTCTTCATCAGGGTCTGGCCCGTCTTGAAGTCCTTCCCGGCGACGGGAACGTTGCGCTCCTTCGCCAGCTGCCAGACCGCGGGAAAGTCGACGGTGAGGTTCGGCGCGCCGTTGGCGAACGGAACGCCTTCCTTCAGACAAGCCCACGCGTAGATCTGCGAGCTCGAGATGCCCGGATCGTTCGCCAGGAGCCCCTTCTCGAAGGCGGCCACGGACTGATGCACCGCGCCGGGCTCGAGGTAGACCTCGGTCGAGGCGCACCAGACGGCGACCGCGCGATCGCATTCGTTTTGCGTCACGAAGCGGCGAATGTCGTCGCGGACCTGCTCGACGAGGTCGGCCTTCGTCTTTCCCTTCTTCACGTGCGTACCGTTGAGGCGCTTCACGTACGCAGGGTCGAAGACCGCGGACATCGGCTTGATGCGCGAGAGCTCTTCTTTCACCTGGTCGAGGTGACGCCCCTCGAGAACGTTCGCATGGACCGCCGATTCGTAGGCGTTCTCGGGGAAGATGTCCCACCCGCCGAAGACGACGTCGCCGATCGGCGCCAGCGGGAGGAAGTCCATGATGCGCGGCGAGCGCGCGTCCTTCCGCGAGCCCAGACGGATCGTCCCCATCTGCGTCAGCGAACCGATTGGCTTCTCGAGACCTCGTCGCGCGAGGAGTGTTCCCGCGATCGCCGTCGTCGCGACCGCACCCAGACCGGGCAACAAGACGGCGAGCCTGCCTTCCGCAGGACGAATGCTCGATGGCTTCTTCACGTTCGCCTCCGTGACGTCACATCCAGCAAGACCGAGGCCAGTCGACGCGGTAGGCGAACGCGAGCTTGTCGCAACCTCGTTATGAGACCGTTTCCCGCGCGGCATCCGTCCGCGCAAACGCGCCTCGCGATTCACGGTCGAAGAAGTGGGCGATCCGCGCTGCAAACCATGTCACCGTGCGCGCGACGCCGTCTGCGAGCTCGACCGATGGCAGCGGACCGAGGACGTGTGCCGCAGGCAACGCTCCCTCCAAGCTTGGGGTATTCGAGAACGACGCGACCGACCCGTGCGGCGCAGTGTTCCCCTGCACCGTGGCGACGCTGCCCCGCATTGTCGTTCCCGTCACGCCCAAGGTGGTATGCGCCGCTGCCGTCACGATGCGAGCGATCGTTTCGAAGCTCGTCTCTGCGTACCCCGCCAGAAGAGGCGGTGGCCGATGGCTAGCGACGATCGTCCGCACCAGCGTCTCGACGACCTCGTCGACATGAACGACGCGGTACGTGTCCGTGGCGTCGTGTCGACCGCCTTCGAGGGTCTCGCCACGCAACGCTCGGAGCGCGAGCGTGCTGACGACGTGGTCTCCGTCCGGCGCCATCCGAGCGCCGTAGACTGAAGCGTGCCGCACGATACGAACGTCGAGCCCACGCTGCTTCGCGAAGTCCAGGGCGAACGACTCGGCCGAACGAGCTCCATGCCCCCAGCGTTCGGTCGAGGTCACGATGACGAGCCGCGCCCCCGCACGGGCTGCGGCGTCGAGAGCGAGCCTCGTCCCGTCGATGCAGGTCATCGCGGCACCGACGGGGTCTCGGCGGCAGCTCGCGCGAGACGACGGAAGCGCGAGGTGGAAGATGACGTCCACCTTCGCGTCGAAGGCCGAGCGAACGTCGTGCTCCACGAAGGCGAAGCGCGGCTCGAACTTCCAATGCGCGACGTTCGCGTAGCTGCCGCTCGAGAGGTCGTCGACGACGATGACCTCCCGCCCCGCGGCGAGAAGCCGATCACAGAGGTGGGAGCCGACAAGGCCCGCACCACCGAGGATCAGAAAGCGCCGCATGTTTTCTGCTCCGCCCCGGGCGCCCCCGACGTTGCAGCGCCGATGCCAGGCCGAGGCATGCGCCCCCGGCGAAGCGCGACCTCCAAAAGCCACGAGGCCGACCATCCCCGAGGGACGATCGGCCTCGCACTGCGAACGACGGGGTCGCCCGCGTCAGGAGAACGTGGCGAAGACGGGCAATCCGAGGCGGTCGCGCACGTCTCGCGGCTCGTAGAAGATGCCGGAGAAGCGATCAGCAATCGCTGCGACGAGCAGAATCGCGGCGATGGTCGCCAGGAGGCCGATGCCGAGCGCGATGAGAGCCACCGGGCGCTTCGGAGCCGTCGGCACGTCCGCAGGCTGCGTGATCTTGTAGCGGTTCTTGTACGCCGCTTCCGCCGTCTGCAGCTCGACCTGCAGATCCTGCATCTGCTTCACGAGCGTCTGGTACTTGGCCGTGACGGTGTCGAACTGAACCTGTGCATCTTGCACATTCTTCGGCGCCGTAGCCGCCGCGACCTCCGGCGTCTTTTCGGGCACCGCCGGAGCCGGCGTCGTCGCGCGCGGCAGAGCGGCTTTCGCGGCATCCGCTGCCTTCTGCTGCGCCGCCTTCTGCTGCGCGTTCATCTCGGCGAGGATTTCGCGCTCCTGCGCTTTGAGCGATGCGAGCTGCGGCGGATCAGCGCTGGTCGCCGCGATGGTCTGCTTGAGCGCGACGATCTCCGGGTGTCCCTCGGCGAGCGTCTGCCGCTTCTCGATGAGCTGCTGCTCGAGCTCCGTGCTCCGGCGAATCTTCGCTTCGTTCAGCACGGCGATCTGCTGGCGGATGGTATCGAGGCGCGCCTTCAGCGCGGGGTCGGCCTCGGCCGGCGGCTCCGCCCTGTTGCCGACGCCCTGCGGAAGCGCGGGAACGTAGACGTTGGCGCGCTTGTTCGGATCGTTTGCCTTCGTCAGACGAACGAGCTCGGCGGCCGACGCCTCGAGGTCCTTGTGAGCCTGCGAAACGAAGGTCTCCTGGATCTTGAGGCGCGCGGGGATGACGCCGACCTCCGACTGGTAGCGCGCGTCGAGGAAGTTCTTCACCGCCGCGTCGACGATGTCACGTGCGGCCGTCGGCTCCGCCCAATCGAGCTTCACCGTGACCGTCGTTGCGTCGACCCACACCTTGAGGCGCTGCTGGATGTTGCCGACGAGCGCGTCGTACTTGTCTTCGTCCGACGGACCGGCCTTGCCGAGCTTGCGATTGATCTTGTCGATCAGACGACGATGCGGCTGGCGCATGTCGTCCCAGCGCTCGACGAGGTTCTTCTGACGCACGATCGCGATGATGTTGTCGCGCGCGGTAACCTGCTCCTCGTACTCCTTGGCGATGTTCCGCGTCTCCTCGGGGCTGAGGTACTGCTGATTCTGACCGTTGAACGTGTTCGTTCGCTGGACGAGAACGCGCGACTCCACTTCGTACGTGCGCGGCGCGAAGATCGCTCCGAGCACGGTGAGCGCGCCGCAGATCATCATGACGACGGCGGAGAGCCCCTTACGACGCCTCGCCGAACGCGCCGCTTCCGAGATGCGTTCGCGGATCGCGATGTTCGGCCCGTCGTCGTCGTCACCCCCGCCGCCACCCCCGCCCGCAGGACCACCACCGCCGCCACCGGGGCGACCTGGATATTGAAGCTTGGGGTCCGGTCGAAAGAGGGTTGCTTCCTCGATACGAGCCATCGTCTCTCCTCGTCACATACGCGGTCGACTGCGCGCCGAGCGAGCAGTCATGCCGAAAAGCGAACAGTCAGTCCGGCGTCCCGAAGGGGTCGGGCGGCACGGTAGGGGTGGGCTTGGGAGTCTCCGTCGGCGGCTCGTTCGGAGTCGTCGGGGTGTTGGGGGGCTTCGGGGTCACGACCCGCGGCGGGGCCTGACGCCACGTGGGATTCGCGGGCTGTGCCACGACCGGCGGTCGCGCCGGAGCATCGGCATCGGCCTCGGGCGTGAGAATCTTCGTCGTGGGCGTACCGGTGTCCACCACGGAAGGTACGCCCGTGGGAAGCGTGGTCGGGATCGGCGGAGGCAGGGCTGCGCTCGTCGCCGAGACGATCTGCGGCGTGGTCGGAACGGGATCGGCGTCGCCGCCGCCGGCGAGCGGTCCGCGCTTCACGGCGAAGAACGCGATCCCGCCGAGCGCTGCGACGGCGAGCAGACCTGCCATGGCCCACACCGCCAGCGTTCCTCGACGAGCCGTCGCGAGCCCCGCCGGATCGTCGGAGCTCTCTTCGAGCCCGCGCTGGAGCGTGCTGCCGTACGCGGGGATGCTGCCGTCTTGTCCGTCCGGACGCGACGAGCGCATCGGACGAAACGTATCGGGCGACGTCGGAACGCGACGAATCGTTCCGGCGGGGGAAACGGAGGGCGCCGCGGGAGGCGATACGCTCGCCATCGGTCCTCCGCCCATTGGCGGAACCGACACCATCGGAGGCCGAGAAAGTACCGGCGGCTTCGAAGGCGCTCCTGGCCTCATCGCCGGGGTCGCGGCGACCATCTCCGGCACCGAACCGTCGTTTCCGACCATCGCGCCGCCGGCCTCGCGGCCCATGCCGATGAACGTGCCGCCCGATCCGTCCGGGGGCGCGGACACGTGCCGAGTGATCGAGCCGTCGTTGAAGGCCGGCACGAACTTGTCGACCTGCGTGTGCTCGTCGGACGACATCGAGAACGGTCCCGGCGGGATCGTCATCGCACGACCGAGGCCGAGGTTCTCACGAGCCTCGCGAATCGAGCGTCGCATGGCGTCGACCGTCTGCCAGCGGTCTTCCTTCTTGAAACGCAGCGACATGTCGATCGCCGCCGCGAGGGGCGCCGGCAGATCGGGCATGACCATCGAGATCGAGCGCGCCTTCACGGTGGCCGCTGCAAGCAGTCGTGCTTGCACGTTGGCCCCCAGGTGCACGGTCTCGCCGGTGAGGGCCGTGAAGACGGTCGCGCCGAGAGACCAGATGTCGCTTCGGTGATCGACCTTGTCGCGCGAGCCGAGCGCCTGCTCCGGCGACATGAACGACGGCGTGCCGAGCACGAGCCCGAACATCGACAGCTTACTCTGCGACGTGCGGTCGAAGACGCGTGCGACACCGAAATCGAGGAGCTTGAGCGTGTTGTCTTCGCAGATGAAGACGTTCTGGGGCTTCAGATCTCGATGGATGATGCCCGCCGCGTGCACGGCCGAGAGCACATCCATGAGTCGATCGGCGATGTCGAGCGTCTCGACGAGCGGGATCTTGTTGCCCTTGTCCTGACGGAGCTGCTCGAGCGTTCTGCCCTCGAGCAGATCCATGACGAGGAAGACGCACCCGTCGTCGGTCACGCCGTCGTCGAGGACACGGACGATGCCCGTGTGCTTGACGGAGTTCGCAAGGTACCCTTCGCCCAGGAACCGTTCGCAAACGGCCGGGTCGGTACAAAGTGTCGGGTGAAGGATCTTGAGGGCGGCACGCGCGCCATTGCGGTGCGTCACGGCATAGACGGCAGCCATCGAGCCGGAGCCGAGCAGCGCGTCAACGCGCCACTTGCCGCCGATGACTGTCCCCACCCGTCGCTCGGCCTGCTGGTTCACGATCAATCCACTCCCAATCCACGCCCACTCGGCCCACTCGACCGATGCCGCCCGACGCCCCTGCCGCTCAGTGGCCGAGGACGCCGCCATGGCGACTCATACTTGGGCAGCAACGTTAGCACGACGAGTGCCTACCTCACCGAAGCTTACCGTTATCCGGCGTTTCCCCGTGACTACGCCGTTTGGGTGACGCGCCCGCGTCAGGGACGCTTCGTTAAGCGCGGCGGCAGTGCGGAACGTCGATTTCGGGCCCATGTGGCCCGCCCTGGTGCGCGTTTGCCGGCGCTTGCCGCGTGGCCGGCCGGCGCAGGGCCTCACCGACGCCCTGCTTTTCCCGAGAATCCAGCGTGACTGCGCAAGAATTGACCATGCCCCGGGTCGCAGGGAGAGGCGGTCGCGGCGAGTCGCTCGCCCCGCTCGGCCGCCCCCGCGCACGCTCAACGGGGCGGTTCGACCCCCTCGCGCTTGCCGCTTGCCGCTTGCCGCTCCTACCCTGGCCCCCTCCCCCCATTCGGGGCCGGTTTGCCCTTGGGGAGCCTCAGCTCAAGCAGTTCTTGCCGCAAGCCGGGTCGCGATGGCGAAGCCGACGCCAAAGGTCAGCAGCGTCATGTAGCTGCTGAAGCCCTGGTCGCCCCAGATCTGGACGATGCAAATCACGACGATGGCGAGGGCGCTCAAGGCAGCGCTTCGTTCGAGTGCGGTCGCAGCTCCGCGGTAGCCGCGTAGCGCGAGCGTTCCGGCGAGCGGATAAAGGAACCACAGCAGCGCGAAGCCGCCCACGCCCGCAAGCGACCAGATCCACAGCACACCGTTGTGAGCGATGTAACGGTAGTTCTTGAAGAGGTCGCCGAGGTCGACCGGAGGATTGTTCGGCGAGTAGTCGTACTCGTGACCGAAGCCCTTCGGAATGAGCGGCGTCTGGCTGAGCGTGTAGATGAGGTTCTCGTTCTCGACGTCGCGCGACTGGCTCGACGTGTCCTTCTGGTCCATGACCGACGTGACGAGCTTCGCCGGTTTGAGCAGCGGTGAGGACGAGTTGATCTCGGAGCCGATGAGCACGTAGCCCGCAAGCAGGGGCACGAGCACCGCGAGCGCGATCGTCACGCGGCGCTTTCTCTTGCTCGGCTTGAGCGCGAGATACATGACCAGCGGCGCGGTACCGAGGCTGACGAACGCAAGACGCCGGTTGTTGAGGACGATGCCGAGAAGAATGATCGCGCCGAGACCGATCGCGCGCAGCGTCACCTTGGAATTGCGTTGCTCGAGCGCGTGGCTGAGTAGGATCATCAGCGCGGTCACGAAGAGCACGCTGTCCGAGTGGTTCGTGCACCACTCCGGCTTGCCGGGCATCGCGGTGATGCCGGCCGGCATGCAAACGCCGAAGTAGACGTAGGCGACGAGCAGGCTGCGAGCGACGGCGGCGGCGACGAACGCCGTTCCGACCGAGGCAAGGTCGTCCGGGATGCGCAGCGCGTAGAGGAAGAGCAGTGCCACGAGTGGCAGCTGCATCAGGTGGATGGTCTGACGGAACGCCGGCTCGATCGCACCACCGCGCAAGATGCCGATGACCGCGAGCCCCACGAGGGCGCCGAGGAACGTGTAGAGCGCCTGCCGCGCGAACCTGGGCGGCGGCGTGTAGTTCTCGGCCTTCTTCCCGGTGATCGCTCGATAAAGCAGGAACCCCGTCACCAGGGTGAACGTCGAGAGCGATGCGCCGGGGATGCCGGCGAACTCCTTTAGCGTGCCGTACCAGGCCACCGCCGACGGCCACATGACGGTGTCCCAGTAACCGCCGCCGTCGGCCACGCCCATCTCTTTGAACATCGACTCGCTGAACGCTTCGATGAACAGCGAGAGCACGAGATAGATGCGGAGGCTCTTCCACACGCGGAAGCGGGACATCGCCCACCAGAGGAGCGGTCCCCAAATGACGATGAGCACGCTGTCGAGGCGAAACGAGTTCGCCCACATGCCGGGCGCGCCCCACGACGGGCGCGAGACCACCGCGGCCATGAGCGACGCCACGAAGACGCCGGCGATGATCTGCAGCGTAGGCTTGAAGAAGTCGTCCGCGAGAACGCGACGATCGAGCTCCTCGTCGGCCGGACGGGCACCGAAGGCGCCGTATTTTGCTGCGACCTTCTGCAGGAGGGCGTTTTGCGCAGCGTTCGGCGCGGGCGGCGGCGGGAACGACGACGCGCCCGGGGTGCGGGGTCGATTGTTCACGACCGTCGCCCTTCGTGCTGCTCGTAACCTCGGTTTCGCGCCTTGCGCGCCTGCTGCGTGTTCGTACTCATCGAGTCGCTGACGTTCACCAGCATGTCTTCGACCGAATGGCTCCTACGAGCTGTTCGGCCATGATGCGGTGGACCTCCTGATTCGGATGGTAGTCGCAACCGAGGCCGTAGCGGGTGCCTTGTTCGACGAACTCGATACGGTACACCTTCGTGTCCCCGGCCGCATTCAGCTCGTCGGCTACGCTTCCGAAGGTGTCCCGCATCTCCGATCGGGCGTTGTCCAGCGGGAATTTGTCGGTGAGCATCGGCGAAACCCCGAGAAAAATGTGCGCGTCGGGCCGGCGCGCCCGGACGGATTTCACGAAGTCGAGGTAACCGGCCCGGAAGCGCGGCAGATCGATGCCGTCCGCGACGGTGTCCGCATCGACGTCGCGGGTGAAGTCGTTCGTTCCGAGGTTGATGAGGACGACCTGTGGCTGGGCGTCCTTGGTGAAGTCCCACTTGGCCCCCTCGGGATCGCCGCAGATGGTCCGCTCGTAGTACTGCGGCATCGTCGTTCGCGGCTCTTGCTCTTCCTTGGGCTCGCGGTAGTTGAGCACGACGCCTTTACCCGAGTAGCAGAGCGTCACGACGTCCGCAGAGAGCTCGCGACCCGCAATCGATCCGTACGCGCGGTACACGTTCTCGGTGACCGGGACGCGCACGTTCGGGCGAACCTCGACGTCGAACGGGCATGTAGCGTTCGGCCCCATCATGCCGTACCCGCACGTGATCGAGTCGCCGATGATCTCGATCCGACGCGCATTGACGGTCGGGGGCAGGAGCTGGCCACCTGGGCCGAAGTCGAAGCCCGCCCACTGCGAGACGCCCTTCTGGGGCTCGGTGTTCCTCATGACGACGACCTCGTGCTCACCCGGCGGGAGGTTCGTCGCGATCGGGTAGCGGGTTTGGCCGGGCGACACCATGAAGTCCACCAAGTCCTGGCCGTCAACGACGCCCTCGAACATGAACGAGGTGTCCATGTTGTCCGGCACGTTGATGTTGATCGCCACCTCGGTGCCGGTGAAACGCGCGCTCACGTAGCTGCCCGACCAGTCGAGTTTCGGCCCGGCCGCGTCACTCATGTCGTAGCGACCGACGTACTTGATCGCGGGAGGCCCGTCGCTCACGATGGCTCGCGCCGCCGGCACGATCACCTCGCAGTCCGCGGACACGCCGGTCACGCCCCCGTTGTCGAGCGGCGCGTTCTTGTCATTCAGCTTGATGACGCACGCGGGTGAGGCGAGCAGCAAGACGGCCGACGTGGCCAAGAGCGAACCGGCCGTGCGCACGAGCGACATCGAGCGGCCACGAAGCATCGGGCCTGCCAAGCGCGTGCTTGCATCGGGAGCTCTTGCGGAGCGCGTCTCAGCGATCGAGCTGCGCGCGCAAACTCGGTTCGAGTCGCGCCGCCATGCGGCGATGACTCTCTGCGTTCGGATGGCTGTCGCAACCGACGTTCGGCCCCTGCGGCTCGAGATCGACGAACTCGATGCGCGTCTCGCCCTCGGCACGCCTTCGTTCGACCACGCGCTGCAGGCTCTTGCGCGAGAGCTCAGAGGCGGTGCCGGGACCGGACGGCGTCATCTGATCTTCGAGCATCGGGCTCGACACGACGAACACGAAGGCCCGCGGATGCACTTCGCGCACGCGATGGAGGAAGCGCACGTAGGTGTCCTCGAACGCGCGGATCTCGAGCGGACGGCCACCGCCTCCGAACCAATCGTTCGTGCCGAGATTCACGATGACCGCGTCGGCAGGGGAGCCGAACTTCCACGTGCTCGTCGGCTCCGTCGGCAGCGTCCGCTCGAAGAGCTCCGGCATCGTGTCCTCGGTGGTGCCGTCGAAGTTCCGAAGCATGCCTTTGCCCGACCACGCCACGATGGTCACGTCGGCATCGAGGGCCTGCCCGAGGAGCGCGCCGTAAGTGATGCTCGCGCGCTCGGTCGCGAACGAGAACCGGCACTGCGCGTTGGCTCCGAGAATGCCGTAGCCCGCGGAGATCGAGTCCCCCACGACCTCGAGGCGGTGTCGACGCGGAGGGACGGGGAGAAAACGACCGCCCTCGGGCAGCTCGACCGCGAGGAGCGCGTCGATGCCGGCGAAGGCCTCGGCCTCGCGGGTCAGCGCAATTTCGTGTGGCGTGGAGGGGTCGAGACCGTGCGCCAGCTCGTAGCGCGCCTCACCCGGGTTCACGGCAAGGGCGGCCTTCGGCCGATCGTCGACGCGGATCGCATAGGCAAGCTCAGGCGGGTTGAACCCGTAGCCGGGCGACGCGACCTTCAGGCGCACGGCGATCGACGACGCCCCCTCGAAACGAACGCGGATCGTCGATCCCGACCAGGCAAACCGGGCGGAGTCCCCGAGATCGAATCGCCCAACGTAGGCGATCTCCTTGGGAAGCGAAGACTTCTGGCCCTCCGCGGCTGGCTCGCGACCGCAGCCTCGACTGCCACACGCGCACAGCGCGGCGAGCAGAAACGGCGCGAAAACGCCCCAAACTCGACGCAGACACACCATTCGGCGGACGGATTCTCGCATGGCACGCACGTTGGTTGCTTGGCGCTTCGCTCGGGCCGTTCCATGCGACGGCCCTGCACCCCCGCGCGGGCGCATCTCCGCCGGTCCCGCTCGATCGGGCGGTGGGTTCGGGGGGCCGAACGGCGAGCGCGACGGAAAAACGCGGATTTCGACCTTCAGACCGGTAGGACGTTATGGCTATACTCCCACCTGATGACGGAGCCCTTTCCGAGGTCGACGAGGATGCGAGCGAGTCGCAGTCGTCGCCATCGCCATCGAAGCGAGGCGACGTCTTGACGAAGCGCCCGAACGATACCCTCGCGTACGGCGCGCCGGCAGCGTCGCCGCCGGCGATCCCTTCCCCCATGGGAGCCCCGATGGAAGCGCACGCCCCGATGGGTGACCTCGACGGCGGCGAGGGCATGCCCTCGCTCATGGCCGGCTCGAACACGCTCGACCCGGTCTGGCAGCGTCTCTGGCTTCGCTGCCAGCAGCATGACTGGCAGTCGCTCGCGTTCATCGGTTCGAGCAAGCGCGATCCCGACGGTGTTCTCGAAATTGCTCATGGCATGGCGCGTCTCGCGAGCGAGCTGGGTCAGGAGCTCACGGTCTTCGACGCGCGCAACCTCGGCCTGAAGGACATGGGCCGGATGCTCGCGCAGATCCAGAGCATCACCAGCCGCGGCAAGCGCTGCATCGTGGTCTTGCGCCTCGTGACCGAGAACGCGACGACCGTGCCGATGGCCCAGAATGTCGATGCAGCGCTTCTCGGCGTCTTCATCGGTGAGACCAGCGTGGTCGCCGCGGGTCGAACGATCGACGAGGTCGGTCGCGCGAAGTTCCTCGGCTCGGTCGTTCTCAACGCGTCGTTCGGCAAGTAGCGAACGGCCGCGTCACGCCCAACGCCCAACGCCCAACGCGAATGATCTCCGGTTTGGCCGCGTGCCGAGGCCGTGCGGCGCTCGTGGCGCTCACGATCGCAGCCTGGGGCGTGACCTCGGGCGCTGCGTGCGGCAGGCCGCCGTCGTCGCCTGCCCTGCCCGAGCCGGCTCCGTCGCCCCCACCTGCACCGGTCGAGGAGACTCCGCCCGTCGTCGGACCGATCACGGGTTGGCTACGGACCGAGGGCAATCACATCGTGCTGCCTGACGGGAAGCGTTTCCACGGACGCGGCGCGAACCTGCACGACACGCGCTCGTGTGACTCGTGCTCGTGGGAGAAGCCTCACGTCGAGGAGGTCCTTCGTCGGATCGACGTCCTCGTCGACGACTGGCACGCGAACTTCGTGCGCGTCCTGCTCGAGAGCTACGCCGACAAGGGGCCCGGCGACGGCCGCGCGCACTATCGGAACGTCCTCGAAGACGCCGATTACTTCCACGACGTGATGCGAATCGTCGGACACGTCGGCAAGAAGAAGGGCGTCTATGTCTTGCTCTCGCTCTGGCACGAGCCGAGCTTCGCACCGCTCGGCTGGCCGTCCGAGCGCACGCAACAAGTTTGGAAGAAGCTCGCCTCCGCGCTGCGCGACATGCCCTTCGTGATGTTCGGCCTCGTCAACGAGCCCGAGCGCAACGACGACGGCAAGCTCGACGGCGAAGTCTGGAAGGCCATGAACGACACGGTCGCGGCGATCCGAAGCGTCGAGCGCCCCGACAAGCGCCACATCGTCGCGGTCCAGGGAACGCGCGAATGGGGGCGCGTGCTCGACTACTACATGGACCATCCGATCACCGCGGGCGACGGCGTCAACATCGCCTACGAGACGCACATCTACGATCGGCCGGCGCGCTTCGACGCCCTCGTGAAACGGCCGGCCTCGAAGCTCCCCATCTTCATCGGCGAGGTCGGCCCCGTGGACGACGACAGCGCCAAGATGCTCCCCGACGACATCGTGAAGCTCTGGGACCTCGCCGAGAGCCTCGAGGTACCCTGGATGGCATACACGTTCCACACGAATTGCCCGCCGAATCTGCTGCTCGAGCTCAAAGACACCTGCGGCGTGGGCGCGTCGCTCGAGCCGAGCCCCTGGGGCCGCATGGTCAAGCAGCGCTTGGCCAAGGCCTGGTGATACACTCCCCGAAGGCTCGCGATGCAGAAGGCGCTCCTCATCAGCATTCTCGGCGTGACGATCCTCATCCCGCTCGTTTCCGCGCGCGGAGGATCCCTGAAGTCGGCCGTCCGCCGAAGCTTCATCGCGACGGGTGTATTCTGCACGCTCTACTGGCTCGGCCTCTTGTTCGTGTACCCGAACCTCACGAAGTCCCAGCCCGGCGGCACCACCCAGTCGACCTCGGGCACCTCCCCCTGACGCGCCCCTGATTCGAGCCGGCGTGTCTCGCGTGCACGCCGTGGCACTCTGTGACGACACTCGTCGCCTCGTCGCCTGGCGACCGTTCGCGATAACGCCGAATCGCGTGCTCGTTCGAACGGCACGTCGCTTGCGCGCTCTGGATCGGTTCCAACCTGGAGGTGTGCCATGTTGGGAGAGAAGATCGGAGAGTACTCGGGCAAGATCACGTCCATGCGTGTGCTTGCCGGAGAGCCGGGTCTACCGTCCTACGAAGCCTCGATGGTCGGTTCGGGCAAGCTCTTGGGCGTCGACGGACACGATCAAGGTACCTACACCGCGATCATGACCTCGGCGGGCTTCTTCAAGGGCGAAGGCCGAGGCGTATTCATGAGCAAGGACGGCGACGTCATCACCTGGGAAGGCTACGGCCGTGGCAGGAGGACCGGCCCCGCCGGTGGAATGAGCTGGCGCGGCTGCACCTTCTACTCGACGACGTCTTCGAAGTTGTCGCGTTTGAACGGCATGGCTTGCGCGTTCGAATTCGAGACGGAGGAAGGCGGCGGGATCCGAGCGTCGCTCTTCGAGTGGAGGTAACGAAAACCGTACGCGGACGAGCGTTCGACACCGTCGCGATCAGTTGATACGCCGCTTCTGACGAAGCGAAGCAACGACCCGATCGTGAGCATCGGCGAGCGCCCTCCAACCATCGATCATCTTCGTTCCGACCGCGCCCTCCCCAACGAGCTGTGACGCGGCGGAACGGAGCTGCTCGACCTCGGCCTCCGTGAGAACGGGCCGATCCTTTTGGTTCGCCTGGTATTGGGTCATCCGATCACCCAAGCTTCCTTGTCCGCGGCGGCAACGTTCTGGCACGGCGCGGACGTCTCTTCCGAGGAGCTACACGACGCCGCAAGGGGCCCGGCCCCGAGCAAGGCGAGCGAAAGAAACGGCGCGACGCTCGAACCAAGTAGCCTCATCGGCGCTATGGTCCCCCCCAAGAGGGCTGGAATTGGTAGAGCGCCGCAGCCGTTCAGGTGGGATGTCGATCCGTCCATCGGCGATCGCAAAGGCCCTGGTCGTACTGGTGGCGATGGGACTCGCAGCATGGGCCTTTCTCGTCGAGCCCGCACGACTGGTCGTCGATCGCGTCGACCTCGCGATCCCGCATTGGCGAGCCGAACACGCGGGGCTTCGCGTGGCGCTCCTCTCGGATCTGCACGTCGGCTCGCCTCACTGGCAGCTCGAGGACCTGAAAGAGCTCGTCCGTAAAACCAACGCGGAGCACCCCGACCTCGTCTTGCTCGCGGGCGACTACGTCATCGACGGGGTAAAGTTCGGCACACGCACGTCCCCCGAACCGATCGCCCACGAGCTCGCTGAGCTGCGCGCCCCGCTCGGCGTCATCGCCGTCCTCGGAAACCACGATTGGTGGAACGACGGCGTTCGCGTCCGTCATGCACTCGAGTCGAACGGCATCGTGGTGCTGGAGAACGAGGTTCGTCGCATCGAGAAGAACGGCAAGTCCTTCTACATCGTGGGCCTCGCCGACGCGGTCACGCGCGAG
Organism: Labilithrix luteola; assembly: GCF_001263205.1. Taxonomy (GTDB): domain Bacteria; phylum Myxococcota_A; class Polyangia; order Polyangiales; family Polyangiaceae; genus Labilithrix; species Labilithrix luteola. Next base: position 6,145,377 of record NZ_CP012333.1, on the reverse strand, counting down.
CAGCAGATCCGTCCGACGCTCGATGCGGTCCCAGCAGGCGAACCGATGATCGTGCTTGTCCACGAACCGGACGTCTTTCCGAGCATCGACGCGCGTGCATCCATCACGCTCGCCGGCCATACCCACGGGGGGCAGGTGAAGCTGCCCTTCATCGGCCGAGCCGTGGTCCCCTCCGACTATGGCGAGCGTTTCGCGGCGGGTCACGTCGTCGAAGAAGGACGCCACCTCTTCGTGACCACCGGCGTGGGCACGAGCATCTTTCCGGTGCGCTTCGGCGTTCCGCCGGAAATCGCTCTGCTCACGCTTCGGCCCGAGTGAGCCGGGCGAGTCTTCAGCCGTACGCGCTGCGAAGCATCAAGAAGACGAGCACGCCCGTCACCGACACGTAGAGCCAGATCGGGAAGAGGAACTTCGTGATCTTCTTGTGCGTGTCGAAGCGGCGCCGGAAGGCGAAATAGAACGCCGCGAGGCAGAGCGGCACGACCGGGATCGACAAGATCACGTGGCTCGCGAGCATGAGCAGATACGCCACGCGCACACCGCCCGTGCCCGGGTACTTCGTGTCGCCGTGCACGTAGTGGTAGGCGAGGTAGCCGACCAGGAAGAACGTGCTCGATGCGAACGCTCCGAGCATCAGCTTCTGGTGCGTCGACACCTGCTTGTTCTTGATCGCCCGCACGGCGAGCACCAAAAGGATGGCCGCCAAACCGTTGAACGAGGCATTCACGGCCGGCATGAACGCGAGGCTCGAGGGATCGCCCGACCCACGGCGCAGGAGCAGCAGGTACGCGAGGATCGCGAGCGCAACCACGGACACGACGCCGTTCACGATCCAGAACGGACGGTCGCCGCGGCTAGAGACGGCAGAAGCAGTGGTCGGGGCCATCGGCGCCTACATAGAGCCTCTGCCCTTCCGCGCCAAGTCGGGCGTCGCCCGAAAGAACGCGCTCGAGCTTGGCACGAACAACTATCCGCTTCGGCCGCGTGCGTGACGACGATGTTCGCTTGGTGTCTTGCCGAACCAACGCCGGAAGGCTTTCACGAAAGCGCTGCTCGTCTCGTACCCGACGGCGCTCGCCGCGTCGTCCGTCGAGACGTTACCCGTCGCCAGCATCTCTGCCGCGACGTGCATGCGGTGGCGTACGAGGTATGTCATCGGTGCGAGCCCGATCACCGACGTGAAGCGCGCGGCGAAGGACGAGCGTGACATGGCGGCGGCACGTGCGAGCTCCTCGACGGTCCAGCGCGCAGCAGGGCGCTCGTGCAGGAGGCGCAGCGCGACGCCGATGCCGGGCTCGTCGAGCGCACGGAGCCAGCCGCCGGTCGCGTTCGACGATGCGTAACTCTGGAGCGTGTCGAGGAAGAGCGCGTCGATCAGGTGCGCGGCAACGAGCGGGTCGACTCGTGCACCATGCACATCAGAGGTGATGAGCTCGAACGTCGATCTCCTCCAGTCGGCCGTCACCTCGTCTCGTGCCTTGACGACCAGCACGTCCGGCAGACTCGTCTGAAGGAGATCAGCGGTTCGTTCGTCGAGGGAGAAGGATGCCGCCCCAAGCGTGGCCTCCGTACCGTCGCCGCCGAAGCGATGGAGTCCGCCGCATGGCCTGTCGCCGCGTTTTGCGTAGAGCTCGGCAGCAGCGACGGTGCGCATCGACGAGGGATCGTTCAGTGCATGCGAGAGGCCGCGGCGCAGCAACGCGAGATCGCCAGGAACGAGCGTGAAGCGGTCGCTTGCCGTCGTGAGCACGCAGGATCCGCGCGTCACCGCATAAAGCTGGGTGCCGACGGTTTCGCCGTGGACGCCCCACGGCGCCGCGACCTCCAGTCGGCTGTAAATCGGCGCTCGAACGCGCCCCCCTGCGAGTCCTTGCGTCACCGTGCTCACGGGATTGTGTCGTCTCCTTTCTGGACGATCGGACCAAACGCTCGGACTCCGCCATGCGGCAATGGCCGAGATCTTCCTTCTACGATGAGGCGCTCACTACGGAGGATTCGATGAATCGTGGTTGGATATTCGTCACCGGAGCGACCGGCAACCAAGGTCGAGAGGTCGTGACGCGGCTCTGCGCCATCGGCTACGGCGTGCGGGCTCTCACGCGAAATCGCGAGAGCTCTGCCGCTCAGACACTTCTCGGCGCAGGGATGGAGCTCGTCGAGGGCAGCATGGAAGACGCTCCTTTCCTGCAGCAAGCGATGCGGGGCATTCACGGCGTCGTCAGCATCCAGACCGCCGAGGGATATCCCGGAACACCTCCGGGCTACGGCCCCCAGGACGAGATTCGACTCGGCACGAACGTCGCCGAAGCTGCCGCGCGCGCGGGCGTCTCGCATTTCGTCTATCTGAGCGTCGGAGGCGCCGAGCGTAAGACGGGAATTCGTAATTGGGACAGCAAGTGGATCATCGAAGAGCGCATTCGCGCGCTCTCGCTCCCCGCGACGATTCTCCGCCCCGTGTCCTTCATGGAAAACTTCACGGGCACGAGGCTCGGGATACAGACCGGCAAGCTCGCCACCGTCCTTCGTCCCGACACGCGCGAGCAGCTCATCGCCCTTCGTGACGTCGCCGTCTTCGTCGGGCTCGCGTTCGACCAACCCGAGCGATTCATGAACGTCGCCCTGGAGATCGCAGGAGACGCGCTGACCGGACCAGAGGTCGTCGCGGCACTGAGCCGTGCGAGCGGCCGCGATATTCGCTACGAGCACGTGGGGCTCGACACCTTCGCGCCTGCGCTCGACGCGCCTGCGTCCGACCACGCGCGGACGGAGAGCTTCATGAACGCCGTGCGCTGGTTCAACGACGAAGGCTATCGGGCCGACATCCCCGCGCTGCGTGCGATCCATCCCGAGCTGATGACGTTCGAGAGATGGCTCGCACGACACGGCCTCGCAAAGTTCGAGGCCCTCTTTCCAAGCACTCCGTAGTCCTGGCCTACGAGGCGTGGGTGAGCTCGAAACCGGAGGTCTCGAGGGCGACCGGAGAACCTCGTCAAAGTCCGAAGACAAGCAAGGCCTCGAGAGTGATGCCGCCCGTCTCCTCTCGTGCGCAAGCACGAGGCCGAACGGCGCCGGGGGGGAGGCTCGAAACCGGAGGTTTCGAGGGGGACCGGGACGGTCCCCACGAGTCAGCTAGCGCGTTTTGTGTACTTGCCGCGGTGCTCGGGGTGCTCGTTTTCGAAGGCTTCGAGGCTCTCGCGCGTGATCTCGACCTCGATCTCGCCGTCTTTGAGGATCTTCGACTGACAGCCGAGACGCGACGAGTTCCGCACGTCGAAGGCCTTGTCGAGGATGTCTTCCTCTTCCTCTTCCTTGTCGCTGAGGAGCTCGGCGCCCTTCGTCACGTAGACGTGGCACGTCGAGCAGGCGCAGACGCCGCCACAGGCGTAGCCCTCGGGCGCGTCGACCTTCTGAGCAGCCTCGAGGATGCTCGACCCCACCGGAACTTCGACGTCTGCGTAGCCTTTGAAGCGAACGATGGCCATGGTGCGGCCTCCTTAGCGAGAAGCGGGGGGCGGAGGGAGTGGCGCATGCGCGTGGGCCGCCTCGATGCCCTTCGCGTGCTCGACGGTCTGCTCGACGGTGTCGAGCTTCTGTCCTTCGATTGCCTGCGCAATTGCGCGGTTCATGCGGCGACCGGCGAAGTCCTTCGTGGCCGCGTCGAGATCTTCGATGTGCAGCTGGACGCGCCGCGCGTCGTCGCCCTTGGCGACTTCTTCGAGCTTCGCGACGGCGGCTTCGATGCTTTCGCGCTCGCCGGCGAGGAGCAGGTCGGCGTCGGCGACGACCGACTTCCTCGTGGAGGTGACGATGCGATGCGCTTCGAGGCGCGCCTCGGCAAGGCGGCGAGCGGCGAGGTCTTCTTCGCCGTGATCGATGGCGTCGAGGAGCATCTGCTCGACGGTCTCGTCGTCGAGGCCGTACGAGGGCTTCACGCTCACCGTCTGCTCGATGCCCGTGGTTTCTTCGACGGCATGCACGCCGAGCAAGCCGTCCGCGTCGACGCGGAAGGTGAGCTCGAGGCGCGCGAGGCCCGCGGGCATGGGAGGAATGCCGCGCAGCGTGAACTTGGCGAGGCTCCGGCAGTCGGCCGCGAGCTCGCGCTCGCCCTGCACGACGTGGATCTCGAAGCCCGTCTGGTTGTCTTCCTGCGTGGTGTACGTCGAGCGCGCCGCAGCAGGCGTGGTGGTGTTGCGCGGAAGGATGCGGTCGACGATGCCACCGCCGACTTCGATGCCGAGCGAGAGCGCGATGACGTCGAGGAGCAGCACGTCTTCGACGTCGCCGTGACCGGCCAGCAGATTCGCCTGCACGGCGGCCCCGAGCGCGACGACCTGATCGGGATCGATGTCGCCGAGGGGCTCCTTGCCGAAGAGCTTCGCCACGTAACTGCGAACCGCGGGCACACGCGTCGAGCCGCCTACGAGGATGACGCCGTCGAGCTCGCCGGGCTTGATCTCGGCGTCTTTGAGAGCGCGACGACACGCGACGCCCGTTCGCGCGAGGAGCGGTTCGACGAGCTCGTCGAAACGGGCACGCGTGATGACGACGCTCTTCGGCTCCTTGCCGAAGGGGTTCTCGACTTCGACTTCCTGCGCTCCGGTCAGGCCGTGCTTCACGCGACGAGCCACGTCGAGGACGACGCGCACTTCGCCCGGCGACGCCGTCTTCGGATCGCGACCGGTCTTCGCGAAGATCTCCTCGGCGAGCGCGCGATCCATGTCGTCACCACCGAGCGCACTGTCGCCGCCGGTCGAACGAACCTGGAACACGCCGTTGTCGAGAACGAGGATGGTGATGTCGAACGTGCCGCCGCCGAGGTCGTAGACCGCGAACTTGCCGTTCTGCTTCTTCTCGAGGCCGTACGCGAGAGCGGCGGCCGTGGGCTCGTTGATGAGGCGGAGGACTTCGAGTCCCGCGAGGCGCCCTGCGTCCTTCGTGGCCTGGCGCTGCGCATCGTCGAAGTACGCAGGGACGGTGATGACGGCGCCGCCGACGCTGCGCAGCTCGTCTTCCGCGAGGCGCTTGAGGGCGCGCAGGATCTCGGCGCTCACTTCGACCGGCGTGATGGCCTTGCCGCGAACGTCGAAGCGAACGACGTTCGGCTCGCCCGCCTTCGGGATGGAGAATGCGTAGGGACCGAGACGCGCCGTCTCGGGGTCGTCAGCGCCGCGCCCCATGAAGCGCTTCACGCTCACGATCGTCTCGCGCGGGCTCTCGGCGGCGCGGCGCGCAGCGTTCTCGCCGACGACGACCTCACCCGCCGCACCGTAATGAACGACGCTGGGAAGGAGCGCGCGACCGTCGCAATCCTGGATCGCCGTGGGCCGCTCGTTCTTCACGTAAGCCACGAGCGAATTGGTGGTTCCGAGATCGATCCCGATCGCGCGCGGCGGCGCCTTCGGATCGAAAATCTCGAGCAGCGAGGTCATGAAGCTTCTTCCTCCTCGATCGCGCTCACCTCGTCGAGGAAGCGCTTGTAGAACCTGAGCTCGCCGAGCACCGGCAAGACCGTTTCGAGCGTTGCGCGGTCCGGAGTTTCCTCGCGGCCGGCGAATGCGGTTTCGATGCCGCGAGCGAGCTTGCGCTCCGCTTCTTTCGAGCGGCCCTCCATCTTCTCGCCGAGCGACCGCACCTTCGCCATGTTCTTGGCCGTGCGCGCCTCGGCCAGCGCCTCGCGCTCCTCGAGCACATCCATCAAGAACGCGGGACTGGCTTTCGGTTCATTGGTCTCGCCGACCTTGATGCCGGCGACCGTGAACAGCGCCTCCGCACGACGGATGGGGTCACGGACGATGCGCCACGCCTCGTTGACGTTGGCAGCCTTCTCGAGCGCCGCACGCCGCTCGCTCGCGCTCGCCTGGGCGAACTTGTCCGGGTGCAGCGCGCGCGACAGCTCGCGGTGCGTCTTTTCAAGCACCGAGAGGTCGAGATCGAACCGGCGCGGAGCGCCGAGCAGGGCGAACGGATCCATCGGAATAGCTCACGAACACTCGCTCACGAGAGCGGCGTTTCAGAGACATGCAGTTTGCAAACTAAGAGGCGTGAGCCCGTGCGTGACGGCGTAAGCCAGACCGGTCAGACCGTGAACGACGTGCCGCAGCCGCAGCTCGCCGTCTCGTTCGGGTTCACGAACTTGAAGCCCTGGCGCATCAGGGTCTTCTCCCACTCGAGCGTCGAGCCGTTCAGGTAGAGCAGGCTCTTCTTGTCCACGACGACGCGGACGGGCGAACCGTCGCTCGCCACGAGGTCGTAAACGACGTCACGGGCTTGCGGGGCGCCATCGTGGAACTCGATCACGTAGGAGAAACCCGAGCAGCCACCGCCGCGGATGCCGACGCGCAAGGCCGTATCCGGAACGTTGCGCTTCTTGATCTGCACACCGATCGCGTCGACCGCTCCCTGCGCGATGACGATGCCGAGCTTCTTCGACTCGGCTTTCGGCTCTTGGATGTTGGCAGGGCTGGTACTCATGACTTCACCACTGGGCTCTTCGAAGACTTCGATGCTTTCCGATCACTCCGCGGCGCGCTTGGCCGCCTGCTTCGCGCGGTAGTCGGCGATGGCGCTCTTGATGGCGTCCTCGGCGAGCACGGAGCAGTGAATCTTGACCGGCGGGAGGTTGAGCTCGTTGACGATGTCCGAGTTCTTGATGGACTCGGCCTCTTCGACCTTCTTGCCCTTGATCCACTCGGTCGCGAGGGAGGAGGACGCGATGGCCGAGCCGCAGCCGAAGGTCTTGAACTTTGCGTCTTCGATGACGCCGTCGTCGCTGACCTTGATCTGCAGACGCATCACGTCACCGCACGCAGGCGCGCCGACGAGACCGGTGCCGACCGTGGGGTCGTCCTTGTCGAGCGTGCCGACGTTGCGCGGGTTCTCTGCGTGGTCGATGACCTTGTCGCTGTACGCCATGACTTGCCTTTTCTTCTAGCTACGGAATTTGGGGTGACCCCAGCGGGCACGATTCTCGAGCAGACTTGGGAAACCGTCGGGGTGGGAACGTGCGAAGCGCTGCAGGGCGGAAACGCTGAACTCGTCGGGGAGGAACTTGCGAAGCGCTACAGGGAAACGCTGAACTCGTCGGAGGTAGTGACCTGTGAAGCGCTGAAGCAGAGACGTTCGTGCGAAGGAGAGCGGGGGGAGGCTCGAAACCGGAGGTTTCGAGGGGGCTGCAAGCCCCCAACCTGACTAGTGCGCGACCCAGGCGACGCTCTTCAGGTCGATGCCTTCCTTGTGCATCTCGTAGAGCGGCGACATGTCACGCAGGTGCTTGACCTTGCCGATCACGAGGTCGGCCACGTAGTCGACCTCTTCTTCGGTCGTGAAGCGACCGAGACCGAAACGGATGCTCGAGTGCGCGAGCTCGTCGGACGCGCCGAGTGCGCGAAGGACGTAGCTGGGCTCGAGGCTCGCCGACGTGCACGCCGAGCCGGAGCTGACGGCGACGTCTTTGATGGCCATCATCATGGCTTCGCCTTCGACGAAGTTGAACGAGATGTTCAAGTTGCCGGGGAGGCGGTGCTCCATCGAGCCGTTGACGTAGACCTCTTCGAGCGCGTTCATGATGCGGGTGCGAAGGCGCTCGCGGAGCGCGAGGAGGCGAACGCCCTCCTCCTTGCCTTCCTTCATCATGATCTCGGCGGCCTTGCCGAAGCCGACGATGCTCGGGACGTTGAGCGTGCCCGAACGCATGCCGCGCTCGTGGCCGCCGCCGTCCATCTGGGCGGCGAGGCGCACGCGGGGCTTGCTGCGGCGAACGAAGAGCGCGCCGATGCCCTTGGGGCCGTACATCTTGTGTGCGGTGATGCTGGCGAGGTCGACGTTCATCTTCTGGACGTCGAACTCCACCTTGCCGACGCCCTGCACCGCGTCCGAGTGGAAGAGCACGCCCTTCTCGCGCGTGATCTTGCCGATCTCTTCGAGGGGCTGGACGGTGCCGATCTCGTTGTTGGCGAGCATGACGCTCACGAGGATCGTCTTGTCGGTGATGGCCTTGCGGACGTCTTCCGGGTCGACGCGGCCGTCTTTGCCGACGCCGAGGAACGTGATGCGGAAGCCTTCCTTCTCGAGACGCTTGCACGTGTCGAGGATGGCCTTGTGCTCGGTGACCGTCGTGATGATGTGGTCGCCCTTGTCCTTGTAGAACTCGGCGACGCCCTTCAGCGCGAGGTTGTTCGACTCGGTCGCGCCGGAGGTGAAGACGATCTCCTTCTCGCTCTGCGCGTTGATCAGCTTCGCGATGCGTTCACGCGCGTAGTCGACCGCTTCTTCCGCCGTCCAACCGAATTGGTGGCTGCGGCTCGCCGCATTGCCGAACTTCTCGGTGAAGTACGGCAGCATCTCCTCGAGGACGCGCGGATCGACCGGCGTCGTCGAGTGGTAATCCATGAAGATGGGGAGCTTGATGGCCATTTGATGCTCTCTTTGAACGCTTTCTGAAGCTTGCGAATCGCGAGCGAACGCGAGGCGAACGTGACTAGGCGACTAAGCGCGGAACCCGGCGACGAGGTCGGGGACCTTTTCTTCGCGGGAATGGTGATCGCAGGTTTGGCAGGTGTGGAGCACTCGGTCTGGCTCGCAGACCGAGCGGCACGCCTCGAGGTAGGTGAGGCTCGCGAGGATCTCGTGTTCGAGCGCGGAGAGACGGGCGATCTGGGCGCGGGTCTCGTCGAGCTTTTGCTTGTAGACCTCACGCACCTTGACCATGGCCGCCGAGGCGGAGCCGTTCGTGCCTTCGGTCTCGAAGTCGCGAACGATGGTCTTGATGTCCGTGAGGCTGAAGCCGAGGTCTTGGAGCTTGCCGATCCAGCGGATGCGGACGAGCGCTTCCTGACCGTAGAGCCGGTAGCGCCCCTTCGAGCGGGCGACGGGCTTGAGAAGCTCGAGCTCCTCGTAGAGGTGGATGGCCCGGACGGTCTTGCCGGTCTCGCGCGCGAGGTCGCCGACCTGCATGAGCGTCTCGCCCTCCACGTCCGGCAGCGACGGCGAGGACGGCTCGGCTTCGCGAGCTTCTCGGAGCTCTCGGAGAATGGGGAGGCGAACGTTGCTCATGGGTTACGGGGGCTACGAGGCGGGCTTGAGCGGGCTTGAGCCGGAGTCCTACTCTCACGTGTGCGTGAGACTTGGAAGCCGATTCGGTCAGTAGAGGAGGTCTCGTTTCGCGTCAAGACTTACCCTTACGTTAACGTCAGTGTTCCTCCTCGACCAGCGGAAGTTCGGCTATCTGCCTGAAATTTCGGCTGAAGCATGGCGTGAGCTCGACCTTGTGACATGGTCGTGAGGCCTCGCGCCTCCGAAGCGATGATGAAGCTGACGCGGATCGCGCAGAGGTCGTACTTCAGCTGCGATTTCCGTTGGTAAACTGGAGCGCCATGGCGAGCGACGAAGAGTCGACGCAGCCCATCGACATCGCAGCGTTGCGTGAGGCCCAGGCGCGCGACGGAGCCGATGAGGCGAAGAGAGCGGAACGCGGCCACACCGTCGCCACGCCGAGCTCGATCCCCCAGACGACAGATCTGCCGAGCTTCGGCGATGGGGCGCCTGCGAGCATCACGCGCGTCGACCTGCTCGGTCCGACGATCGAAGTTCAACAGACGGTGCTTCGGGCACGCCTGCAGCAACCGCACGAAGCGACGGCGTTCGATCTCGTCGCCCTTCCGAGGCTGGCGAGTGCCGAAGGCGAAGAGGCCTACCCGGGCGAAGCAGAGACGGTCAACCAGACCGACGTGACGAGGCGCGTGGCGCTGCAGGGCCCGCCGAGCGTCCACGACGAGTTCGACACGCTCTCGATCGCCGTGCCTCCCGGCATCGTCGTGCCCGAGACCGATCCGAACCCGACAACCGACGTCGTCGACGTCGTCGACCCGCGCCAGCTCGCGCGCGAAGAGGTTTCGGAGGAGGAGGTTCTCGAAGAAGAGGCGGAGGAAGTCCTCGACGAGGAAGCCCTCGAAGAAGCGGTCATCGAGGACGAGGCCATCGTTCTCGACTCGGGCGAGGCGGAGTTCCTCCTTCTCGACGAGCTCGCGGAGACGCGTGTTCCCAACGCGGACTACGCGCACACCGACGTCTCGCTCTTGCCGGGCAAAGCGCTCGCGCCCGCAGCTCCTGCGTATCGCCCACCGGCGCCGGCGAAGCCGCTCCTTCCCTTCGAGGTCGATCCCGACAGCGACGAACGACAGCTCCAGCGCGAAGAGAGCTTCAGCGCGCTCATCGAGCTCTATCGGATGCGACTCGCGAGTGCCGCCACGCCGCTCGAGAAGACCACGCTGCTCCTGAAGATCGCCAGCGTGCACGAGCACCGGCTCGATGCTCCGGAGCGCGCGTTCTCGGCGCTCGAGGAGGCCTTCGAGCTTCGTCCAGGCGACGAGGACGTAGCGACCGCGCTCGATCGCCTTGGTCGTCGCGTCGGTCGCATCGAAGAGCTCGTCAGCCGCGCACGACGCAATCTGCACACGGCCGATCCTGAGCTTCGCATCATCTTGCTCGGCCACATCGTCTACTGGCTCGAGAACCATCTCGGTCGCCCCGAGGAAACCGCGCCGCTCGTCATGGAGATCGAGCGGCTCGACAAATCGCATCCCGTCACGCTCCGGCGCGGCGTCCACGCAGCCATGGTGGCGGGCGACACGAAGACGGCGCGCGAGCTGCTCGTGCGTTCGCTCGAACGAGCCACGCGCCGCGACGAGCGCGTGGCGCTCTACCTCGCCCTCGCCCATTCGCATGCCGGTACCCCGGACGAGGCGCGGCACGTCGAAACCGCAGTGGGGCTCGATCACGGCTCGATTCCCGCGCTACGAGAGCTCGAACGCCTCGGACGAGCGCAGGAGAAGCACGCCCAGGTCGAGTGGGCTCTCGATCGACAGATCGAAGCGGCCTCGTCGGACGAAGCACGTGTGCCGCTGCTTCTCGCGCTCGCCGAGCTCCAGGAGAAGAAGTTCCTCCGCCGCGAGAAGGCCGCCGAAATCCTCGAGAGCGTCCTCGAGCTCGACGGAGACGACGCCGCCGCTCTCCAGGGCCTCGAACGCTGCTATCACGCGCTGCGCGATTGGCCGAAGCTCGCCAAAGTTCTCCGGACGCGCGCTCGACGGGCCCCCGACGAGAAGACACGCATCGAGCTGCTCGATCTCGTGTCCGAGGTCTACGGAGCGAAGCTCGGCGACGTTCCATCGGCCATCGCCGCGCGTCGCGAACAGCTCCTCATCGATCCCGAGCATCGACGGGCACTCGGCGATCTGGCGCGCATCTACGAGAAACAGTCCGACTGGCGAAGCATGGCGATCTATCGCGCACGCCTCGCGGAGCTCGCCGCGACGAAGCGTATGAGCTCGCAGTTGTTCGTTCAGCTCGGAGACTTCCTCGCGGCCCCGGATCGCGATCCGGGCTCGGCGATTCCTCACTACGAGCGCGCCGTCGAACTCGATCCGACGAACGGCGCAGCGTGGGAAGCACAGCAGAAGCACGCCTATGCCTCGGGCGATCTGAATCGCGTCGCCAAGTGCCTCGAGCAGCGCGCCAAGAACGTGGAGGCTCCGAGGCAACGTGGCGCCATCTACGTCGAACTCGCCCAGCTGCACCGCCAACGCGGCGACGAAAGCGCTGCGCACGAAGCGTTCGAGGCTGCCGCCAAAGCCGACCCCACGAACGAGACCGCCGCCGAAGCCGTGCTCGACAGCTTCATCCGAGGCGAGCGCTGGGCCGAAGCGGCGCCGCTCTGCGAAACACTGATTGCCGCGGCCACGCGAGAGAAGCGCAAAGATGCCCTCTTCACGCGGCTCCGTCTGCAGACGCGCATCTCCGCGGCGCTGGGCAATGCGGACAAGGCGATGACGTCCTCGCTCGCCGCCACGGACTTGAGACCCGAAGATGCCTCCGCGCAGTCGGACCTCATCATGGTCTGCAGCCAGTGCCGCAACGCGCCGCGAGTCGTCGCACGCGCCCGAAAGATGCTGACACGCATCGGCGAGCACCCCGACGGCCTCCCCGCGCCTGTTCTCATTCGCCTCGCCCAGCTGCAGCGCGACGTGAACGACGTGAAGGGAGCCGCCCGTTCGCTCACTGCCGCGTTCGGCGCCGACCCGGAGAACGCCGACGTGCTTCGCGAGCTGGCCGACGTGCAGGTCGAGCTCGGCAACTACGCCGTCGCCTGCGGGCTCAAGCTCGATCTCGCGCGGAACACGCCGAGCGCCGACGCACGCTTCCAGCTTCTGCTCGAAACGGGCGAGATCTGGGCGAAGAAGGCCCAGGATCCCGCACGCGCGGCGAGCGTCTACGAGGAGGCTCGGAAGCTCAAGCCGCTCGACAACGTGCTCTTGCACGCACTGATGCTCGTCTACGTCGAGCTCGAAGCGTGGGACGCCCTCTCCGGCGTGCTCGCCGCGATCTCGACGATCCAAGAGAGCCCCGAGCGCAAGGTGAAGAGCCTCCTCGCGATGGCGCAAGTCGTCGCGGAGAAAGTGCGAGATCTGGGGCGCGCGGCGGATCTCTTCGACCAGATCCTCGACATCGACAAGAAGCGCCTCGACGTCTTCGAGCAACTCGTTCGGGTCATGACCGAGGCCAAGGACTGGGAAGGCCTCGAGCGCGCGTATCGGAAAATGATCGCGCGCGTCCGTCACGACGACGAGGCCCTTCGATTCGCGCTGTTCAGCCAGCTCGGTCTCATCTATCGCGATCGCCTCGAAGACGCGGAGCGAGCATACGAAGCGATGGAGGCCGCGGCACGCCTGCGTCCCGACGATCCGGCCGTGCGCAAGATCGTCACCGAGCTGCTCGTCATCACCGACGAGCTCGACCGGGCCGTGGCGCGCACGCGCGACCTCTTGGAGCGAGACCCTCACGACGCCGAGCTCTATGCCGAGCTCTACGAGCTGTTTCTACGCCAACACTACTTCGACAAGGCGTGGTGCACGGTCAACGTGCTCGCGAGCATGCGTGAGCTGACGCCCGAGCAACGCCGCTTCCACGACGACTACGCGCCGGTGCCGCTGCAGGCCGTCCCCGGGCAGATCGTCGAGCACGCCTGGAGAAGCCACGTGCTCTCGGCCGATCTCGACCCGACGCTGACGACGCTCTTCGCGCGCATGACCCCGGTGGTCGCGCGCATGCGCCACGCGCAGCTCCGGCCCGAGCAGCTGGTGCACGCCGTCGGCAGGCCGTTCACGCCCGCGCATTCGCAGCTGCACGATCAGATCCGCGCCACGTTCGCGAACGCCGCGGAGATCTTGAGCCTCGGCGTGCCGGATTTGCTCCTCGGTGATCCCGGGTCGCCCGTTCTCTTCGCTCCCGCGCTCGCTCCGTTCGGGGCGATCCTCGTCAGCCCCAAGGCGGTCGAGGCGCGCGCCGACTCGCTCGTCTACGTGGTCGGCAAGCGCCTCGCCGAGCAGCGGCCCGAGCTTGCCGCGCGCGCGTTCTTCCCTTCGATCTCGGATTTGACCATTCTGCTCGCCGCGGCCGTACGCGTGAGTCGAAACGAAGGCGCGTCCGACGCGGCAGGCGCGGCGTTCGACGCGAGCCTTGCCGCCATCATGACACCCGACGAACGCGAAGCCATCCGCGCGATCGTCACGCAAGCCACGATGGAGGGCAGCGTCTTCGACGTGAAACGCTGGTCGCAAGCGGCCGACGTGTCGAGCACACGCGCGGGTCTTCTCCTCGCAGGCGACGTCCGGCCGGCACGTCGCGTGATGCTTAGCGAGCCGCAATCGACGGCCGATCTGCCGCCTCGCGAGCGCATCGCCGAGCTCTATCGCTTCGCTACGAGCGATCTCTACTCGGATCTGCGCGGAGCCATCGGCGTCTCCATCCAGGAGGAGTAGCTCCCTCCCGGATGGCGGGGTCGCCGAAACCGACTTCAGTTGGGGTAGAGCTCACCGAGGGCAACGCTCGACGCGCTCGCCAGACCGAGGTTCCCGGAGAACGAGATGTAGTACCAGACGTTGCCGCTACCGACGTCGCAGCGCGATACGACGTAGTTGGTGGCTTGAGGGATGCACTCGTGCACGGCGCCGTCACCGTCGGTGAGGATGGCCCGGCCGTTGGCGAACAGGTCGAAACGCGCCTTCGGATCCTTGGTGAAGCGGTAGGAGCCGCTCGGAATGCTCGGACGACTTTCGGTGCCGCCCCACTGCATGAACATGGTCGACACGAAAGACTGCGTGAGCGTCGACGACGACAACTGGATCGCGTGCCCGTACGGGATGTCGAGCTTCGTGCTCGCGACCTTCGGCATGGCGACCACGATGCGTGAGCCGTTCTTCCACACCTCGACGTAGGCGCCGCCAGCGTTGGTGTACTCGCCGCTTTCGGCTTGCCAGTCGCTGCCTGACTCGGTGTTGATCAAGACGAGCTTCGTCGCTCCGTCCTTCACCTTCACGTGGACGACAGGCTCGTACCTCAGCGTCGCCTGCTGATCGAGCCGTAGTGAAGTGGGCGGCGTCAGGCCGTCCTGCTGCCAGAACGAGACCTCCGGAGTATCGAGCAGGACGGTCTTCGCATCCGGCGCGACCCCCACGGTGATCTTCTGAGCGTCGGCCGGGATCGGCGCGGCGCCGGCGGCAATCGCAATCATGATCTCGCGGAATCGAGCGATCTCGCCCGGCAAGTACGAGCCGCTGTCGCTATTGGCGTTGAAGACGTCGATGCCCGCAATCGTGTCGGGATCACCGTCGCTGTTCGCGGAGAGCTCGATCCGTTGGGCGACGGTCTTTGCGTCCCCCGTGAGCTTGGAGATCGGGAGCTGCGTCTTGGTGACCGAATAGCTGTTCTGCCGCGCCATCTCGGTGAGCGACGCCGTTGCACCGAGGACGGTCGCCGGCGCCATCTCGAGGAGTGACCACAGCTTCGGCAGCATGGCGCGCTCGCTCGGAAACAGTGTGCCGGATCGCTTCTCCAGCTCGACGAGTTCGTCGATGCCCAGTCGTCCGTTCGGCGGCGCGTTCGCCGTAATGCCGTCGGCGCGCTTCGCGAGAGTGACTTCCTCCGGCGTCAATGCGCCGATATTCGACAGGATGGTGAGGCTCCGCGCTCCCCAGTACGTCTTGGTCGGATCGACGCTCGGCGAATTGATCGTGTTGCCCTTACGCGGAGTAGAGACCTCGTTGAGGCCGCTTTCGCTCGTAGAGACGTCACCGTCGTCCGTCGTCGTCGTGCACGCAGCCGCGAGAGCCGCGAGGAGCGCAAGGGCAGCACCATGGATTCGCATCGGGTCTCCTTCGGGGCATCGCCGCGTGCATCGCGACGTCATCCCCTCACTGACGCGATACGGAACCTCCGCCGAAGTCTTCCCTTCCTCCGAGCAGAAATGCGCACACCTCGACGAACGGATCGATCCATTCCGGATCTCGCATCGAGGAACCCCAGCGTGTTGCGTGCAGTCCACGCCTCGAGGACTCACGCCACGATGCCCATGCGCACCTCTTCATCAGGCGCGCGCCGACGTCGTCATCGCGAACTACTTGCGAGCTACTTGCGAGCTACTTGCGAGCTACTTGCGAGCTACTTCACTGCGACGTCGAGACCAGACGACTCTTTGACGATCTCGGCCACCTTCGAGAGGAGCTCCACGGACTGCCCCTTGTCGTCGAGCCAGCGCGAGGTGGCTTCGTCGAAGTCGAAGTGCCAGGCGCGCGCGTTGGCCGCGAGCCAGATCTGACGCGTGGGGCGCTGCGTGTTGACGACCGCCTTCTTGCCGCTCTTGAAGGTCAGCGTGACGACGTCACCCGAGCGCTCGACATCGACGTCTTCGGCGTCGACGTCTTCGAGCATGTTCTCGATACGGCGGAGGGCTGCGTCGGCGACTTCGTGGTAGCGCTTGTCATCCATTGCTCGAGATCCTCAGTTGAGCGAGTAGGGCAGCGCGAGAGAGAACGGCGCGATCGTCGCGTCGAAGGTCGAGCCGTCGGGGCGGTGCATCTGGTAGGTGCCCCGCATCTCACCGCGCGGCGTGGTGAGCACGCATCCGCTCGTGTACTCGAATTGATCGCCCGGGTTGAGCGTGGGCTGCTGACCCACCACCCCCGGACCACGCACCTCTTCGATGCGGCCGTCGCCATCGGTGATGACCCAGTGACGGCTCCGGAGCTGAGCGGGGGCGCCGCCGTCGTTGGCGATCCGAACCGTGTAAGCAAAGACGTAGCGGTGCATCCGGGGCGAAGACTGCTCGGGTACGTACGAGACGCGAACCGTCACCTGGATACCTTCGGTGGTGGCCGTGGACACGTACAATGACCTGCCATTTGCGGCCGCCGCTTGCAATGGTGGCCTTCGATCCGCTGCGTCGCAAAGTACCGAAACCCTACCGAATGGGCTCTCCGGCGACAGGATGAGCTTCGGTCCGCGCGAAGCCCGTGGCGCTGCGTGAGCCCATGCTCTACGACGGTCTCGTGCCCTCCCCTCGCCTCAGCGGTACGCCGCTCCGCAGCCTCGCTCGCCTCTCGAAGACCCGTGTGGGCAGCCGCGCGCTCCAGCGCATGCTCCGTGGCGACCTGGGCGTCGATCGCCTCGCCGAATTGCCCGAGGCGCTGCGCGGCGACGTCCCGCTCGACACGCGTCCCCATCCCGGCCGCGCGCCGCGCGATCTGCCGAGCGAGGGGCTGCCCATCACATCGCACGGGTGGGCGGAGTCGAGTGCGTCGCTGACGGCCGCGTACCGCAACGGGCAGCGATCTCCCTACGAGGTGGCGCGGAAGGTCCTCGACGAAGCGCGGCGGCTCGCGCGGCTCAGCCCGTCCGTCGGTCCGGTGTGCGATTTCAGCGAAGAGTCCGCCCTCGCCGATGCGCAGGCTTCGGCGGCGCGATGGCGACTCGGTCGCGCGCTCGGCCCGCTCGACGGCGTGCCGATGCTCGTCAAGGAGCAGACCGCGGTGAAGGGACTGCCGCGTCGCTCCGGCACCACGTTCCTCGACGGAGCCCCGCAGGAGAACGACGCGACGGCCGTCGCGCGCATGCGTGCAGCGGGCGCGATCGTGATCGGCACCACGGTCATGACCGAGCTCGGCATGACGCCCAACGGCTCGAACGCCAAGCGCGTGATGCCGCGAAACCCGCACGACACGAACCACATCGCCGGTGGCTCTTCGACCGGATCCGGGGTTGCCGTCGCGACCGGTCTCGTCCCCTTCGCCATCGGCGCCGACGGAGGCGGCTCGATCCGAATTCCGTCCGCAATGAACGGCGTGTTCGGTATCAAGCCGACCTGGGGGCGCGTCAGTCGCTCGGGCGACGTCTCGACCGGCACGGTGGCCCACCTCGGTCCCATCGCCGGTTGCACGCTCGACCTTGCCCACATGCTCGAGCTGATGAGCGGTCACGACGCCAACGACCCGCAGACCTTCGCCGCCCCGCCTCGCGAGCGAGGCTCGTTCATCTCGGCGATCGGCCGCGGTGTGCGAGGGCTCGTCATCGGCGTTCCCGAGTCGGAATGGGCCGACGCGAGCGAGCCCGTCGCCCGCGCCGGCAAGGCCGCGCTTTCCGCGCTCGAAAAGGCCGGAGCCAAGCTCGTTCCCGTGCGCCTCGAGCTCGCCTCGTACGCCATGTCGATCGGCGTCGTCATCATCGCCGCCGAGGCGCGCGCCTCGGTCCGAGAAGACTGGCGCACCAAGCGAGACGAGATGGGCGACGATCTCCAGGTCACCTTCTCGGCGATCGACGGCTTCGAGGCCTCCGAATACCTCGACGTCTGCCGCCTTCGGACGGGCCTACGCCACGAGCTGTCGAGCGCGTTCCGAACCATCGATTTGCTCGCTCTCCCGTCGACGGTCAGCCCCGCGGCACGTGTGACGGACACCGACATGCGCACGGGCTTCCTCGATACGAAAGTGCTCGACGGGCTCTGTCGCTTCGCCTTCCTCGGCAACCTCTCGGGCCTCCCCGCCCTCTCGGCGCCCGTCGGATGCGACGCGAACGGGCTTCCTCTCGGCCTCCAGCTCGTGGGCGACGCGTGGGACGAAGCGACCGTGTTTGCTGCCGCCGGACACCTCGAACGCCTCGGGGTGGCACTCCCTCGGCGGCCACGCGTCACGGCTGACCTCTAGCGGCGTTCGATCGGGGTCAATCGTTGCTTGATCCACCGGCGGATCCGGTTATCAGGGGTCAAACAACGATGACGACGAGCACTGCTCAGACAACGCCGCCGAGGCATTTCCTCTCCACCCTGGATTGGTCACGTTCCGAGCTCGAGTCGCTCCTCACGGACGCGCGTGAGCTCAAGGCGAACAGGCGCACGATTGCGCGTCAGGATCTCGCCGGCAAAAGTGTCGCGCTCGTGTTCTTCAACCCGTCGCTCCGCACGCGCTCGTCGTTCGAGATCGGCGTGTTCGAGATGGGCGGTCACGCCGTCGTCCTCGAGCCCGGCAAGGGCGCCTGGCCGATCGAGTACCGCGACGGCGTCGTGATGGATGCCGAAGCCGAAGAGCACGTGGAAGAGGTGGCGCGCGTTCTCTCGCGCTATTGCGACATCATCGCGGTGCGCGCGTTCCCGAAGTTCCAGCGCTGGGAAGACGACCGCGAGGATCTCGTCATCCGTCAGTTCGCCAAGTACGCGACGGTCCCCGTGCTCAACATGGAGACCATCACGCACCCGTGCCAGGAGCTCGCGCTGATGCTCGCTCTCAAGGAGAAGCTCGGCACGACGGACGGCAAGAAGTTCCTCCTCACGTGGACGTATCACCCGCGTCCGCTCAACACGGCGGTCGCGAACTCGGCGCTCATCGCAGCGGCGAAGTTCGGCTTCGACGTCACGCTGCTCTGCCCCACGCCCGAGTACGTCCTCGACTCGCGCTACATGGATGCGGCCAAGAACTTCGCCGCCGAGCAGGGTCGCTCGATCACCGTCACGCACGACGTCGACGCGGCGTACGCGGGCGCGAACGTCGTCTACGCGAAGAGCTGGGGCGCGCTCCCCTACTTCGGTCGCTGGGAGGAAGAGAAGCCGATCCGCGACGCTCACAAGCACTTCATCGTCGACGAGCGCAAGATGGCGCTCACCGACAACGGCTACTTCAGCCACTGTCTGCCCATGCGCCGCAACGTGAAGGCGACCGACGCCGTCACGAGCGGCCCGCGTTCGCTCGTCATCGAGGAGGCGGAGAACCGTCTCCACGTCCAGAAGGCTCTTCTTCGCCGTCTCGTCGGCCTCGGTGGGGTGTCGCCATGAATCAGGTCCCGAGCAGCCAGGCCAAGGAAACGCAGGACGTCATCGTCCGTCTCCTCACGAACATCGGTTCGCGCAAGGAGGTCGAGCAGTACCTGCGTCACTACACGAGCGTCGACACGCCGAAGTTCGCCGTCGTCAAGGCGAGCGGCAACGTCATCCACAACTCGCTCGACGCGCTCGCCTCGTCGCTCTCCTTCCTCCAGAAGGTCGGCCTCGTTCCCATCGTCGTGCACGGAGGAAACCTCCAGCTCGACCACGCGCTCTCGCAAGCGGGTGTCGACGCACCGGTGGTGAAGGGCCTCCGCAAGATGACGCCCGCCGCGCTCGAAGTCGCTCGCCGCGTCCTGCACGACACGAACCTCAAGCTCGTCGACGCGCTCGAGGCCCTCGGCACGCGCGCGCGTCCGTTCACCTCGGGTCTCCTCGACGTGAAGAAGAACGATTCGCCGGAGCTCGGTCTCGTCGGCGAGATCACCGGTGTGCGCGAGGCGGCCATCGCCCAGACGGCGCAGGCCGGCATCCTCCCGATCGTCGCCCCGCTCGGCGAGACCTCGAAGGGCCAGATCCTCGTCGTCCACGCCGACGTCGTCGCGCGCGCCATCGCGCACGCGCTCAAGCCGCACAAGATCGTCTACCTCAACGAGTCGGGCGGCCTCGTCGACGAGTCCGGCGCGATTCGCTCCGCCGTCAACCTCGCCGAGGACTACGATCAGCTCATGGCCGACCCGCGCTTCGGGCTCGAGTCGCGCCGAAAGCTGAGCGAGATCTCCTCGTTGCTCTCGGAGTTGCCGCCGACCTCGTCGGTGTCGGTCACCTCGCCCGAGCACCTCGCGAAGGAGCTCTTCACGCACCGCGGTGAAGGCACGCTCGTCCGTCGTGGCGAGAAGGTCACGCGCCACGACGACTGGACCACGATCGACACGCCTCGCCTCCGCGCGCTCCTCGAGGAGTGCTTCGGGCGAAAGCTCGACGGCGCGTACTTCGACCACAAGGCGCCGTATCGCGTGTATCTTGCAGACTCTTACCGCGCCACCGCGATCCTCACGCTCGAAGACGGCGTGCCGTACCTCGACAAGTTCGCGGTCACGAGCGAAGCGCAGGGCGAAGGCATCGGCGGCTCGATCTGGCAGCGCCTGCGCCGCGAGAACCCGAAGATGTTCTGGCGCGCACGCGCGGAGAACCCGGTGAACGGCTGGTACGCGCAAAACGCGGACGGCCTCTACAAGACGGCCAAATGGTGGGTCTTCTGGTGCGGAATGACCGGCTTCGGAGAGATCCAGGCCTCGGTCGAGCGCGCACTCGGCATGGCCGCGACCTTCCACGACGCACCTCTCGCGAAGACGGCGTGACGATGACAACGCCGTCGAACGAGCGGGCGAGTCTCGGGGTCATCGGATCCCGAGGCTACGTCGGCAAGGAACTGCTCGCGCTGGTGGAAGGGCACGGTGGATTCGATCTCCGTCTGTCCGTCTCGGCGCGTGATGGAAAGACGCCCGCGGACATCGCCGCCGAGAAGCTCGATGCGTACGTGCTCGCGGTGCCGAACGGGCAGAGCGCGGCCTACGTCGAAGCCATCACCGCGGCGCGGCCCGACGCGGTCATCGTCGATCTCGGAGCGGACTACCGCTTCGACGACGCATGGGTCTACGGGCAACCGGAGCGCCTCCGCGCGAAGATCGCCGGCGCCAAACACATCGCCAACCCGGGTTGCTACGCCACCGCCACCCAACTTGCGCTTTCGCCGCTCGTTTCCCTGCTCGACGGTCCGCCGAGCGCGTTCGGGGTGAGCGGCTACAGCGGTGCGGGCACCACGCCTTCGCCGAAGAACGATCCGGCGGTCCTCGCCGACAACCTCCTGCCCTACTCGCTCACCTCGCACATCCACGAGCGTGAAGTGTCGAGGCAGCTCGGTTGCCGCCTCTTCTTCATGCCGCACGTCGCGCCCTTCTTCCGAGGGATCACCGTGACCGTGTCGGTCGCCTTCCGCGAGGCGCACGAGCTCCCCGCCATCGACGCGCTCTACCGCGCGGCCTACGACGCCGAGCCCATGGTGCACTACAGCAAGGAAGCGCCGCTCGTGCGCGACATTGCCGGCAAGCATCACGTGGCCATCGGCGGCCTCGACGTCTCGCGCGACGGCCAACATGCCGTCGTCATCGCCACCATCGACAACCTTCTGGGCGGCGCTGCCACGCAGGCCGTCCGCAACTTGAACCTCGCTCTCGGCATGCCGGAGCTGCGAGGCATTCCGCAATCGGAGGCACCTCTTCATGCCGCGACGAGCTGATCTCTCCCGGATCCTCGTGATCGGCGCCGGGCCGATCGTCATCGGA
Source organism: Labilithrix luteola (assembly GCF_001263205.1). Lineage (GTDB taxonomy): Bacteria > Myxococcota_A > Polyangia > Polyangiales > Polyangiaceae > Labilithrix > Labilithrix luteola. Next base: position 6,123,894 of record NZ_CP012333.1, on the reverse strand, counting down.
CAAGGTTGCGAGTTCGACTACTCGGGAACGCAGGGTCTCCGTGCGCTTCGCGCCGAGGGCTACGAGGTCGTCCTCGTGAACTCGAACCCGGCCACGATCATGACCGACCCGGAGCTCGCCGACCGCACGTACGTCGAGCCGCTCGACGTGCCGGCCCTCCGCGCCATCGTCGAACGCGAACGGCCCAGCGCAATCCTGCCCACGCTCGGTGGTCAGACGGCGTTGAACCTCGCCCTGGCTCTCGCCGACGACGGAACGCTCGCCAAGTACGGCGTGGAGCTCCTCGGCGCCAAGCCCGACGTCATCCGCAAGGCCGAGGACCGCGCGCTCTTCAAAGACGCGATGGAGAAGATCGGCCTCGCCTGCCCGCGCGCGATCGTCGCTCGATCCATCGAGGAAGCACGCGCCGCGAGCAAGGATCTCGGCTGGCCGCTCATCCTGCGCCCGTCGTTCACCCTCGGCGGCACCGGCGGCGGTATCGCCCGCGACGAAGCCGACCTCGAGGTGAAGGTGGCGCGCGCGCTCGAAGCTTCGCCCACGCACGAGGTGCTCGTCGAAGAGAGTCTCCTCGGCTGGAAGGAATTCGAGCTCGAAGTCATCCGCGATCGCGCCGACAACTTCATCGTGGTCTGTACGATCGAGAACCTCGATCCGCTCGGCGTCCACACGGGTGACTCGATCACGGTCGCCCCGGCGATGACGCTCACCGACAAGGAATACCAGCGCCTCCGCGACGCGGCGCGCGCGGTCATGAGCGAGATCGGTGTCGAGACGGGCGGCGCGAACGTGCAGTTCGCGGTTCGCCCCGGCGACGGCGAAGTGCGCGTCATCGAGATGAACCCGCGCGTCTCGCGTTCGAGCGCGCTCGCCTCGAAGGCCACGGGTTACCCCATCGCGAAGATCGCGACGAAGCTCGCCATCGGCTACAGCCTCGACGAGCTCCGCAACGACCTCACCGGCTCGAGCGCCGCGTTCGAGCCCACGCTCGATTACGTGGTCGTGAAGTGGCCGCGCTTCGCGTTCGAGAAGTTCCCCGGCGCCGACGATCTGCTCGGCACGCAGATGAAGAGCGTCGGCGAGGCGATGAGCATCGGCCGCACGTTCTGCGAGTCGGTCCAGAAGGCCGCACGCGCCCTCGAGACCGGGCTCTCGGGTCTGACGAAGCCGGGCAACGGTGCGAACGGCACGAAGCTCAGCGACCAGCTCCTCGACGAGCTCGGACGTCCGAACGATCGCCGTCTGCTCCTCGTCGTCGACGCGATGCGCGCCGGCGCAACGGATGCCCAGGTGGCCGAGGCCACCGCCTTCGATCCGTGGTTCGTCGCCCAGTTCCGTCGCATCGTCGACGCCGAGGCCACCATCGCGCGCGAAGGCGTGGACGGCCTCACCGCCGCCTCGCTTGCAGAATACAAGCGCCTCGGCTTCGGCGATCAGCGCATCGGCGAGCTCGTCGGCAAAGACGAGAAGACCGTGCGCGAGATCCGCGAGAAGGCCGGCGTGCGTCCGACGTTCTCGCGCGTCGACACCTGCGCCGCCGAGATGCCCGGCACCACCCCGTACATGTACGCGACGTGGGAGACCGAGAGCGAGACGGCGCCCGGCGATCGCAAGAAGATCGTCGTCCTCGGCGCCGGCCCGAACCGCATCGGTCAGGGCATCGAGTTCGACTACTGCTGCGTCCACGCGCTCTCCGCTGTTCGTGAGCTCGGGTTCGAGGCGGTCATGATCAACTCGAACCCCGAGACGGTCTCGACCGACTACGACATGGCCGACCGCCTCTACTTCGAGCCGGTCACGCTGGAGACGGTCCTCGAGGTCTGCAACGCCGAGAAGCCGGAAGGCGTGCTCGTGCAATTCGGCGGACAGACGCCCCTTCGCTTGGCCACCGAGCTCGCCGCACGCGGCATCAAGCTCCTCGGCACCAGCGCCGACGCGATCGACCGCGCCGAAGATCGCGAGCGCTTCGACGAGGTGCTCGACAAACTCGGGCTCGAGCGCCCCGCGAGCGCCATCGCCCGCACGCACGAGGAAGTTCGTACCTCGGCCGATCGCCTCGGCTTCCCCGTCCTCGTGCGTCCGAGCTACGTGCTCGGCGGCCGGGCGATGAAGATCGCGCGCAACCACGCCGAGCTCGATGCGCATCTCTCGCTGATGGCAGCCTCGTTCGTCGGCGGCGGCACGATCCTCGTCGACCGCTTCCTCGACGACGCCGTCGAGGTCGACGTCGACTGCATCTCCGACGGCAAGCGCGTCGTCATCGGCGGCGTGCTCGAGCACCTCGAACGCGCCGGCGTCCACTCCGGCGACTCGGCCACCATCCTTCCGCCCTTCACGCTTCGCCCCGAGATCATCGAGCGCGTCGAAGAGATCGTTCGCTCGCTCGCTCTCGAGCTCGGCGTCGTCGGCCTCATGAACGCGCAGCTCGCGGTCAAAGACGGCAAGGTCTACGTGCTCGAAGTGAACCCGCGCGCGAGCCGCACGGTGCCCTTCGTCGCGAAGGCCATCGGCCTGCCGCTCGTCCGCATCGCCACCAAGGTGATGCTCGGCAAGACGCTCGACGAGCTGGGCATCGAAGACCGCCCCCTTCCCCGCCACGTCGCGGCGAAGGAGTGCGTGTTCCCCTTCAAGAAGCTGCCCGGCGCGGACACGGCTCTCGGGCCTGAGATGCGCTCGACCGGCGAGGTCATGGGCATCGGCGACACGCCGGCGCGCGCCTACGGCAAGGCCCTCCGCGCGATCGGCGCCTCGCTCGCCCGTCCGTCGAACGGCGCTCCGCGCAACGTCTTGCTGAGCGTCACCGAACGCGATCGCATGACGGCCGTGGAGCTCGGCCGCCGTTTCCGTTCGCTCGGCTTCGACATCTCGGCGGTCGGCGCCACGGCGGCGGCTCTCACCGCCTCGCGCATTCCGCACACGAAGGTCGAAGACAGCGACGACGGTCGCGCCTCGGCCGCTCTCCTCCGCTCCGGAACGATCGCCCTGGCGGTCGTCACGGCCGAAGGCGACGACGAGACGGTCCACACGCGCGCGCTACGTCAAACGGCGCTCGCCAGCGGCATCACCTGCTTCACCACCGCGGCGCTCGCCAAGCTCGGTTGCGCCGCGATGGAAGAAGACGAAGCCACCGCCGGCGCCGTCCGCTCGATTCAAGAGTGGTACGCCGCGAGCTGACCCGCACCGTGCCGTCCGCCCCTCCCCGTCGAAGGGCGGACGCTGCACCGTCGATGCCTCGCGCCGAAGGCTCCCCCGCTCCCCCGGCCCTCGCGGCACGGATCGCGCAGATCCCGAGCGTTGCCTCCGACGGGCCCGACGACAACGCCGAAGAAGTCTCGCTCGACGGACGCATGGAGCTGGGGTGGAGGAGCCGCTAGGACCGCGCCTTTCGCCAACGGCGGCCTCCGAGCGCCTGTTCGACATTGTCGTGCGTAGCTCGATTCACGTACCGACTGGCGGATTCCTGCCTACAAAGATGACGACGCCAATCTCCTGAGGGCTACCCTCGAGATGCGTGCAACTGCGAGACCTCCTCCCTTGGCGGACTTTCGACATCACCACCTGCTGGTCGCCCGAGGTTGCGATCGTCGAGCTGAAGAAGCGCGTCGACAAGGGCGGAATGCTCTTCGGTGGCACCGGAACCGCTCCATTCGTCGGACGCGTCCGCGGGACGTCCGAGTTCGAGCTCAGACGCCGAATCAGAGGCCAGAACGCCTTTCTGCCGAACATCCGCGTGGTCGTGGAGCCGTGGCATCGTGGCGGTGCACGCCTTGGCGTGACCATGCGGCTACACGCGTTCGTCGCACTCTTCATGGCGGTCTGGATGACCGGCGCCACCGTCGGAGCTTTGGCAGTGTTACCAGCAATCATTGCTGGTAACGCAGCCCTACTACCTTGGCTCGCGTTTCCTCTCTTTGGGGTGGGGATCGTTGGAATCTCTTTCGCCCTCGAAGCTTCGAAGGCGGAAAATCTACTCCGTGCCATCTACGTCGATGCACCTGCGCTGCCCGTGGCGCCCGAAACGGGGCGGGCGTATCACTGACCGCGTCGACCGCGCAGCTTTGCTTCACCGGCTACGACGAGCCCCTCCCTAATGCGTGCCGACGTGCTCGCGCGGCCAGGTAGAGAAGAGCTCCGGGCAGGTTCTTGTAGTAGGCGCGCTGGACGTCGAAGTCGTCGAAGGCTGGCGCTGCCGCGAAGTCTCTGCCGGCCACTGCCGGAGTCACACTCCAACCGTACGAAACGGGCCGAGCTGGATGCTCGTTCGTGCGTCCTCGATGCGTTGCGCGAGAACGCGCGCCGCTTCCGCGTCGTTGCAGCCCGCACGAACGAAGTCACCTGCGAGGGTCTCGTCCGGGCGAAGCTCGACGAGCACGTCGAGCCCGATGCGACGCACGGACACGATCAGGTTCCACGGCACGACGCGCTCCCCATCCGCGTCACGAACGGCGAGACCCGAGCTGCCGATCTCGATCTCCGTGTACGTCGCTGGCTCATGCCCGAGAACGACGACTGCAGTGAGCGCGACGCCACCGAGAACGACGGCGAGCACGGTTGACGTCGCATCACCGAAGAGCGGCCGCATCGCCACAGCGAGCTCTTCGAAGAAGTTTCCCTTCAGAAGATCATCGCAGGAAAAGGTCGGCGGAAGGTGCGGTCGACCGAAGAACGGACGAAGCAGCCAAGAGAGCTCCACCCCGACGAGGAACTGGATCGACAAGAAGCTCACGAGAACGCGTCTGACCACCACGAGCCTCAACCCGAGACGTCGTAGAAGCCCGCGCAAGCGCACGACCCCGACGATCCCGGCGCACGCGATCACGGCGACGTGAAGGAGGAGCTGCATTCGTGCGACGGCGAGCGATGGGAGAACGCGCGGATGGTCGATCGCCAGTCCGAGCGCTGCGGGATCCGGGGGCGGCGCCACGAGCGCCACGACAATCGAGATCGGAGCCATCGCGCCGAGTACGGCGGACGTGACAGCGAGCGACAGCAGAATCGCGACGGCGGTCTGCGAAAACGAGAGCTTCGACCGGAGAACGGACGCGAGCATGACGCTCAAAGCGAGCGTGCAGGCCGCGACCAAGAGCAGGAGCGTCGGCAGCTTCACCGCCGAGTAGGCGGCCTGCTCGAATGCGCGCCAAATGCCGAACGCAATCCCGTAGGTCCCTGCTCCGAGCACGATCGTGCAGGCCGCAGAGATCGCGACCCCGCCGAGCCGCTCGCCGCGCGAGATACGTTCGAGCAGGCGAGCGTCGAGACGGCAGATCGTCGCGGGCCCCAGGATCCCGGCCCCGGTCAACGCGGTCATCATGCGTTGATCACCGAAAGCCAATGCGCGAAGAAGAAGAGCCGGTCTTGGAAGCCGAAGCCCCTGGCTTCACCGAGGAGCGGGCGAAGCGTCGTGCTCATCTGCAGGACGACGAGCACGAAGAGTACGCTCCAGAGGCGGAGCCCCCGAATGGGCGCGGAGTTCATCGCCGCGAGCGTGCGCTGGACGAGGCCGAGGCCCAGAGTGCAGCTGAGGGAGAGAAACCCGAGATGAAGTGCGCCCATGAACGCGACCGACCTCGTCGCCTGCGAGAAGAGCCACGCGATCGGCGCGAAGCCGAGAAGAAGAAGACCGGTCAAAGCGACGCCCATGAGGAGCGCTCCGCACGTCTCCTTCAGGCTCTGCGTCGCGCCGGCGAGACACGAAAAGACGTGCAGACTCGGCAGGCAAATGACCGCGCAGGCAAAGACTCCAAATGCCAGCTTGAGCGGCACGAAGAGAAACTGCAGGCCGCCGCTGAACGACGCGACGCCGAGTCCCACGATCGCGAGCGACACGAACAACGTCGCAGACAGCCGGAGAAGCGCGCCACGCTCCTCGCGAATCGCTCGCAGGACACTCGCTGGGGACTTGAGCAAGGCCTCGACGACTGCCAGTGGACCGACGGCGAGGGCCGGCACCTCGCTCGTCCACTCGCGAGCATCGCGACGACGACTCTCAATGGGTGCAGAAGCAGGATGCACGTCTTGCATGCGTGAGATGTGTACGCCGCAAACACCGACCCTCTACGCCGAAGTTCGTGACCGGTCCTGAAGCGGTCTTGGACGGTGCCTGCACGGAGGCCATCGGTCGAGACTCTGCGCGTGCTGCGATCGAGTAGCGATCAGCGATACGGCACGACCGAGAAGGATTCGATGCGCTTCACGAGCGCATCCACGCTTCGCTCGTACATGCGCTGGCGCTCGAGATCCGCGGGCGACGGTTCGAAGATACCGCCAGGGTGCTTCAGGAACCCGGAGATCTTGTCCTTGAACATGATCTCCGCGTAGACGCCGAGGCGAGTGCCTTCGGGTGTGGCGTCGAGCGTCGCGCGATGGAAGAACGACCTATTCGGTGTATCGGCTTCGAGGGCAAGCAGCGCGTTCTCGCGCCAAGCGGTGACTTCACATTTCACGCGGACGCTCTTTCCCTTCGTCCGACCGACAATGGCGACAACCATGCCGGCGCCCTTCTTCTCCTCACTCGCGATGGTCGCCTCCACGATGCCCTCACTCCAGCTCGTGAGGGAAGAGACGTCGCAGAGAACTTCCCAGACGACCTCCGGTCGGCGCTTCACCAACCTCTCGACGGTGACGTAGATCACGACGACATCCTACCTCGACGGGTGTGCACTCGCCGAGGGGCGCTCCAGGCGGCTTTCGAGCTCTCGTTGCGTTCGAGCTGATTGCAGTTCGAAACCTCGATCTCGCCTTTCAGAATGTAGCCACCTTCGGCGCTGAGATCGATCTGCAGGCGGCCCGCTCCAGCATCGCTCGGCGCCGAGGTGAAGCCCGCTTTGCCGCCCGGCTTGAAGCCGGGGCGGTGTGGATATCGAGCGGGCTGCGTCCCGACCGAACTCACTGCTCGAAGCAGTAGAGCGGCGCGGTCAAGAAGTTGCACCCGGCGGTGCCGAACGAGCTCCACGTCGCGTCGACAGCCGCTGCCGATCCCCAATTGCCCTGCTCGGAACCGTCGGTGACCGTCCAGTTGTTGCATGATGCCCAGCTCTGGTAGAGCCTGCCGTTCACCATCGTGTTCGACCAGACGTACTTCTGCGAGGCCGCCTTCGGATCGAAGGTGCCGGGGTTGCCGTACTCGGTCAGGTCGATCGCGTGCCGGATCCCACCGCTGACGAGATCATCGTAGTTGTTCGCCACCACCGTGCCGTCGACGAGGACGTACGGGCCCGCCGAACGCGTGAAGCGCGTGGAGGGTGAGCCGGTGGTATCGCTCAGCCAAGCCTTGTACGTGCCCGAGAGGTTGGCGATGGTCGCCAGGTCCTGGCATTTGCCGTCGGCGCCGGCGAGCCCGCCAAAGTTGCCGCCGAAGCGCATGCTCGTGGCGAAGACCTTCTTGACCGGCACGCAGTCGACGAGAACGCTCGAAACGTCCTCGCTGGTCACGGTCCCGGAACCGTCCGAGAGCATGCACCTGTAACCGTCGGGCACGTTCTCCAACGTGACGTCGTAGCTCGATCCGCTGCTCGACTTGGTCGCGAACCTGAACGTCCCCGCCGCGTTCATCGTGATCTCGTCGTCCGCCCGGTGGTTGTTGCGGAGGACGAGGCCTGCGCCCACCGTTCCAGTGACCTTCCCGCCGACGTAGAACGAGCTCGTCGCGCAATCGATGGCGACGTCGTCGACGTCAGCGTCCTCGATCGTGCCGGTCCCGTGCGTGACCGTGCACCTCTGCGTGGGGGACGACGGCTGCGTCGACACTTCCACCGTGTATGGCTTGCCGCTCGCGATGCCGCCCGGGAAGACGAACGAGGTGGCGCTGGCCGCGACGTCCAGAACGACGGTCCCGTTGAGCGTCAACTTGGCGTTCTTGCCCGTGAGGCCGCTGATCGTGCCACCGACGGTGTGCTCGTGGGTTTCACACGTCACGGCGACAGAGTCCACGTCGGTGGCTCCGACGACGCCATCCGCGCCCGCGATCGTGCACGTTTGCCACGGATTCGTGGGCTGCGCGGAGATCGTCGCGTGGTAGGTCGCGCCGGGGAGAAGCGGCGTGGGGAAGGCGAAGGTGCTGGCGTTGACGGCCACCTCGTCTCCGTCGTTGTTCTTCAGGCGAAGACCGGTGCCCGCGAGGCCCGTGACGGAGCCGCCGACGGCGCGCTTGGTCTGACAGCTCACGGTGACCGAGACCGCGCCGGCGACGATGGTCCCCTTGCCACCGGCGACCGTGCATTGCTGCGCCGGCGAGGTCGGCTGCGTCTTGACGGTCACCTCGAACCCGCTCCCCGATTCGATCTTCGTCGCGAACGTGCCAGTGACGACAGCGGCGTTGCCCGGAGCGAGGGCGAGATCGTCCCCGCCGTTGTTCTGGAGGACGAGACCGCTGCCCTCGAGACCGTTGACGGTGACATCGATCGGGAAGACGTCGTTCGCGCAGTGCACTTCGACATCAGTGACGTCCTTCGACGCCGTTCCGCTGCCGTGCAGCACGGAGCATGTCTGCTTCGGGTTCGATGGCTGGCTCGCGATGGTCACGTCGTAAGCCGCGCCCTCGGCCACGATCTTGGTGAATGCAAACGAAGCGGCGCCAGCAGCGATCGGAAGCGACTCACCGGCGTTCGCGAGAATCAGCCCGGTGCCACGCACGTCGGTGACGACACCGCGAACCGAATAGGAGCGATTCTTCGGACCGCCCGCATCGGTGGTACCTGCGTCGTCGCCCGGCGGAGTCGTGCCGGCGTCGCCACTGGTCTGGGAACTCCCAGCATCACCGCTCGGCTGGGGTGCCGCGTCGTCGCTGCCGGTTCCGCACGCGACGAGACCGACAATCGTCGTTGCAAAGAGGAAAAGCGACCGTGAACGCCGATTGGAGAATTTCAAAATGGTCCGACTATACCTCGCCGGATACCAAAGATCATCTATCCAGGGCGCTCGTCACGCAGGGAGTATATGCCACCATTCTGTCCATGTAGCCGAGCGTCTACGTAGACGGCGCCTCACGACTCGGGGGGCTCCTGGCTGTCCGTGCTCTCGTCGAGGATGCCCGATTCCTCGTACCAGTCGAACATGCTCTGCAGGAGGTCGCTGAACGACTTCTCCTCGCTGAACCACTCGGTGGGCGGCGTATTGTTGCGTTGCCAAGCCGTCGGGTCGGCTTGCCCGAGATCGTCGCAACGTAGCCCCCAAGTTACGACGTCCTGATTCTCGTCCATGAAGATCAAATACCCATCTTCAAAATCGAGCTTATCGGGACGACGAATCTCGTTGTGAATACGGCACAAGACGTCGACACCGCCGAGATTGAGATAAAACGCGCGAACCGCTACCGGGATCGGCCGCCCCAACCGCCGCTCGGCCGACGCGACTTCCGCTGGCGGGAGCCCGTCTTCGGCGCGCCAAGAGCGACGGAGATAGCGCGTGGTCATCTCGCGAAAGCGTGCCTCGACATCCATGCGTGCGTTCTACCACTCTCCTCTCGATCCTCCATCGGATCGCTCGTCGTCAAGACGGGCGCCGGGACCGCCGGCGTGCTAGCCGTTCGCGCATGGAACACCGTGCCGACGAGCTGTTCGTCTTCCGAAGTGGTGCGCCTTTGCCGGTCCTTCCGGAAGGCAGTCCCACGTGGACGGGCTTCGAGCCGGAGGTCGCAGCGTATCGCGGGCGCCAGCACGTCGTCCTCGAGCTCGCCTTCGACGACCGCGCGAACCTCGAGTCGGTGGCCGAACGTCTTTCGGCGCTTTTGCATGCCTTCTGCCCGACGAACGGGCTCGCTGTTCGAGCCGCGCGCGGCGCAAAGCGTGAGGTACTCGCCGCCCCCTTCACGCGAACGTCTTCCGTTCGTCTGCAGCGGATGCGCGGTGGGAGCATCGAGCTGTCGTCGACCCCCCGATTCGTGCCCGTACACGGCGCGCCGCTCTTTTGGATCGAGAGCCCCGCGAATGCGTCGGAGGAGGACGAGCGGCCACTTCGATTCGGTGCGTGCATCGCTCGTCCGGGTGCAGATGCCCCCGAAGAAGCCATCACGCAGGCGCTGCGCACACTGGTCGAGGCTTGTGTGGACCTCGAGGGTTGTGTTTCGGGGATCCTGACGGCCCAGGGCCCCGAGCGCACGCTCGCGTCGCATGCGCTTCCCTACGAAGCTCTCGTCGCGAACGTCGCGAACGTCGCGGACGCCGCGGAAGCGTCCCACCTCCGCGCGCAGACGCCCTGGCTTCGCTCCCACGTGCGGTCGCCAGGATGGCTCGTGCTCGTCCCGACCGCGGGGGCGCGTAGGCTTTCGAAGAAGATTCCCGACGGGCTGACCGTCGAACGCACGCGGAGCGGAACGCTCGTGCAGCTCGACGCTCCGACGCCATTCGCGATGACGAAAACGGAGTCGATGGAGCGTTGGCTCCAGCCGCTACTCGCGTGATCTGGCCGCCCCGCCCTCGAGCTCACCCGAACCGATTCAAAGTCTTCCGCCAAACTCGGTCGAACTGATCGTCCGTTGATCGCCTCGAGGAACGCCGACGCAACGTGCGGACCCCGTAGGGGGACTTCGCCGTCGGCGCGTGCGTGGATCTCGAAGGACAGGTTCGAGCTCACGCGCGCAGGATACCTCGCAACGCCAGAGGCTGGATTGCACGCTGAAGCAAAGAGCTGATCGAGCGAAGCCGCCGTTTCACACGGGCACTACGCAGGTCCCTTCCGCGCTTGAGCGGAATTCGAGGCGACGAGGGCTCGGCGCGTTGGCGAATGCGTTTTGCGTAGGATCGAGGCGACCTGGTTCGCGACGGTGCGCGCGGAACGCCCTCGCGCTCGGGCGATCTCGGAGTTGGAGAGGCCCTGGCGAATGAGCTCCAGGATCTCTCGTTCGACAGAGGTGAGCGCGTTCGCGTCGAGCTCGTTGCTGGGGCTGGACGAGAAGTGTGCTGCGATGCGTACGAGCTGGAGACTCGATGAAAGGCCAATCTTGTTCGCCGCGGAGGACAGCGTACGCGAGATGGTCTGGGGCGAGAGGCCCAAGCCGTAGCTCAGGAGTTTGCTCGGGAGTCCGCGCGCGGCCATGCGGACGACGCCGACCTCACGTTGTGTGAGCTCGCGCACTCCGCAACGTGCAGGCGGGTTGTCGACGAGGAGGTAGTAACGCTTGCCGGAGATCGTTCGCTCGACGAGGCTGACCCGTCCCTCGAGCAACGCTTCCCAGACCGCGATGCTCGCAGGATCGTTGCGAGCGCTCTTCTTCCGCGCGGACTCGATCAGCGCCACTCGTTGCTCGAGCTCGGATGCGCGGAGCGCGCCATCGGTGAGATGGTGCACCACGCCGTCCGGCGAGATGACTGCGCGCATCGTCTCCGGTCGGTACCGGAGCCGGACCGCGCTTTCGAGGTGAAGGGCAACGCGTGAAAGATGCTCGCGCTCGGCGCGTTCGATCGACACGCGTTCGTCGAAGGTCATGTAGACAACGAACTTGAGACCAGGCTCGGCCTCCCCCTTCAGCCCCAGCGCATCGGTGAAGCCTGCAGCTTTCCGATATTTGGCGAGGAGCTCACGCGACCGAGCATCGACGGTCATGTCGATCTCGGAGTGCGTGGTTGCTAGACGGTCGGGCGAATAATACCGACGGGATGTGTTCGGTCCGACGAGGCTCGCCACTTCGGAGGTGACGGCTGCAAGGCCTTGCGCTCCACCGAACGCAACGGGGCGGTGTATCTCGAGGTGAGTGAAGTCCGCATCGTGTTCGATGATGTGCAGGCCGACACCGGTGGCACGAGGGAAGAGATGCTGCGTCGAGCGAACGAGGTCTTCGGCCCAAGCCTTCTCGTCGTCACGGTCGGCGTAAGCCGCCTCGAGAACCGCAACGAGGTCCGGTCGCTCGCGGAGCACGGCAGTCTGTCGTCGCGGTGGCACCTATCAAGGCCTACAAGAACGGAACCGACCACTCAACGCCCACGGCGTTTACGTAAAGGCCGGCGATCTGGTTGGCGAGCGCGCCGTCTGCTGAAGAACGGAATGATCCGTCTTCCTCATGTTCGCATTGGCTCGTGAAACTTCGCCATGGTCATTATTTTCACACCACCCGGCGTCGCACGAATTCGACGTCGCACCACCACGACTGGCGCGCTCGCTGAGAGCTGTCTCTGGCGTAGCGCACAGCGCGCAGCGGCTCGGTGGCACACGCGCGCAAGGCGCGTTCATGGATATCTTCGATCAGCGGAGACCGGACGCCCATGCCCGAGGAGAATCTGGAGACGCCCGAGCTGAAAGCACAGCTCGATGAGACGCGCGAGCACGTCGAGCACGCGCAGCACGGCGGCGGTGAGCCGGCTGGCTGGATCATGCACCTGTCGTTGTCGACGGCGATCATCGCGGTCTTCGCCGCCATCGCGTCGCTCCAGTCGGGCGCGGCCGAGAGCGAAGCGCTGCTCTCGAAGAACGAATCGATCCTCGCGCAGACGAAGGCCAGTGACCAATGGGCGTACTACCAAGCCAAGAACATCAAGATGGCACTCTACGAGGTGCAGCTCGAGACCGCGACGAACCCCGAGACCATCGCGAAGTTCCGCGCCGAGCGCGATAGGTACGAGCACGAGCGGCAGGACATCGAGCGTGAGGCGCGCGCGCTAGAGAACGAGTCGGAGGAGAAGGGCAAGGCCGGGGAAGAGCATTACCATCGGCATCATCGATTCGCGCTCGCCGTTACCATCTTCCAGATATCGATTGCGCTCGCAGCGATCGCGGCGCTCACGCGGCGACGGCCGCTCTGGTTGGCGAGCATGGCCATCGGCGTCGCAGGTCTCTTCTTCTTCGCGAAAGGCGTCGGTCTGTTCGGCGGCTGACGGCCCCGAGCATGTTCGACCAGAGGCTCGCGCGAAGGGCCCGTCCTTCGCGGCGGGCCAGCGCTCAGGGCGTGCCGTAGATGTTCCGGACTTCGCAGCTTTGGAGGTCGTAGTCGTAGAGGCGAAGATCGTCGATCGAGCCGGTGGCGTAAGTCGTGTAGATGTTGCTGAACGGGCTCTTGCCGAAGAGGAAGTGCTTCGTGCTCGAGATGTTCGGGACGCCGTCGATCTGTCCGGTCGCGACCTGCGCACCGTCGACGAACCAGGTCAGCGTCTCCCCATTCCGCCGGAGAACGACGTGATGCCACGTGCCGTCTCCGACGACCGTAGACACGAGATTGCCGCCCGCCACCTCAAGGCCGGAGGCCTCCGCGTTGAGGGTACCGGTTTCCGTGATCCGGATGCCGAGATAGTGCCCGTTGCTCGAGGAGTCGCGGTTGCCGAGAAAATCGTACACGCCACTCGGAGTCGGCGCTTTCATCCAGAAAGCGAGGCTGAAGTTCTTCGTTCCGAGCGCGCCGAGCGCGCCGCCGAAGTCGAAGTAGGAGTTTGCATCGCCGACGACGCTGGCGGCGCCGCCGAAGCTCGCTCGCGACACGCGCTGCGCTGTCGAGCCGAAGCTGCCGTCGTAGGGGCCGGCCCAATCGAGAGCGGTCGACGTGATCGCCTCGTCGAAGGTCCACTGAGCGAAGGGCCGCTTGCTGACGCCGCCCTCGATCGTGATGTTGTCGAGATCGCCGGTGTGCGTACCGTCGGCGTTCTCGCGGTTATGGATGACGACGTGGTTCTTGGCAAACGTGGTCGTGAACGCGGAGGTGACGGAGACGCGCGCGTTGTCCAACTCGCGCCGGGCGGTGCAGGTGACGTTCGTGCCATCGTCGAACATCTCGAGGATCACCTCTTCGTTCATTGCGAACAGGAGCGCGTCCGACGCCTCGACGATGCCCGAGCCAACGCTCGCCTCTCGCTTGCGGACGGAGAGCTGACCAGCGCTCGAAAGGGAGCACTCGATGCCTTCGTTCGTCTCGCTATGATCACCTCCCGGCGTCCCGTCGCTGCGGGTGAGGATCGAGACAAAGTCGAGGTCCGAGCTGGTGAAGGCCCACTCTGCCGTGACACGGAGGCCGCCCTGCTTCGGGTCGAACGGCTTCGCCGAGACGAGATAACCGCGGTTCGCCAACGTGACCACGCCGCCGCTCTGGACGACCGACGCGTTGCCCTGCGGGATCGCCGTGTTCGTCTTCCATTTGGTGGCATCGAGCGCGTTGCCCTCGAAGTCGTCGCCCACCGTGCCCGGATGCGCCGGCGTGCAGGTGCCAGCTTGGCAGGAATCGACGCCGTTGCAGGCGTTCCCGTCGTCGCACGCCGTTCCGTCGTCGACAGGGCTTTGGACACAGGCGCCGTCCACGACGGCACCCACCGTGCATGGATTGACCATCGGACAGCTCACGTCGGCGTCGCCTGCGTCGTCGGCGTCCGCTCCTGCGTCGCTCACGTCAGCGTCGCTCACGTCAGCGTCACCGCTGGACGTCGTCGAACCGTCCGGTGAGCCGCCGTCCTCTCCCCCGCCGATGCTCGTCCCGTCGCTGTCACCACAGGCAGCCGCCAGAATGACCGTGAACGTTACCGCGCAGATCCCGAGTCGTCGCATCCGGCCAGGATCTCCTCGCGCTCGGATTGGCGTCAACATCAATGCACACAGGCTTCTGACCGGCATTCTCGATGTGCCATGTTGAGCCGGCCTGCGTCTCGATGATCATGGTTCTTCGACTCGACCGAGCCCTGGTCACGCAGCACGCAGCGGTGTCCGAAAAGACGGGCGTGTTCCGCGTGTTCCGCGTGTTCGCGATGGCGCGACTCTTGTACGCTCGCTCGGCACGATGGAGAAGTTCGACCCGTTGACGGCGAAAGCCCGGGCAAAGGAGCTTCAGCGCGAGCGCCCCAAGCGTGCGCTGCCCATCGCGCCAACGGCACCTCTCGGTGTGCGCCATCGCCCTCTCCGCGAGCCGCGTGACGTCGATCGCCGATATCGGCCCATCTATGCGGTTTGGGAGATCACGCTCGCGTGTGACCTCGCGTGCCGGCATTGCGGTTCGCGTGCGGGTCGTGAGCGTCCCGACGAGCTCGATACGAAAGAAGCGCTCGACCTCGTCGGGCAGATGGCCTCGCTTGGAGTAAAGGAAGTGACCCTCATCGGTGGTGAGGCGTACCTCCGAGGAGACTGGCTCGACATCGTGCGTGCGATTCGTGCCCACGGGATGGTCGCCACGATGACCTCGGGTGGACGAGGTCTGACGCCGGAGCTCGTTGCGCAGGCACATGAAGCGGGGCTCGTCGGTGCGAGCATCTCGCTCGACGGCGACGAAGTCACGCACGACCGCCTTCGGGGCGTCAAAGGTTCGTACCGCGCCGCGATCGAAGCCCTGCGGGCGCTGCGCGAACGCAACATGCGAGTGTCGTGCAACTCGCAGATCAATCGTCTGTCGGTGCCCTATCTCGATTTCATTCTCGAGTCGATTGCCGCCATTGGCGTTCATAGCTGGCAAATCCAGCTCACGGTGCCGATGGGCCGCGCTGCCGACGAGCCGGATGTACTCCTTCAGCCGTACGACTTGCTCGAATTGTTCCCACGCCTAGCCGAACTCAAGAAGCGCTGCGACGAACTCGCGGTTCGAATGTTACCTGGAAACAACATCGGATATTTCGGCCCTTACGAATCGACGCTTCGCGGATATCACGTGAGCGGTCATGCTGGTTCGTGCGGCGCGGGCCGCGCGACGCTGGGAATCGAGGCGAACGGCGCGATCAAGGGGTGCCCATCGTTGCCGACCGAGCATTGGACGGGCGGCAACGTTCGCGATGCGAGCCTGCTCGACATCTGGGAGCGCGCCGAGCCTCTTCGCTACACGCGTGACAGGACCGTGGACGATCTCTGGGGCTTCTGTCGAACTTGCTATTACGCGGAAGAGTGCGCGAGCGGCTGCACGTGGACCAGCTTCGTCACGCTCGGCAAGGCTGGAAATAACCCGTATTGCCACCATCGTGCTCTCGAGCTCGAGAAGCGAGGAAAACGAGAGCGTGTCGTTCGCGTGCAGAGCGCGCCCGGTGAGCCGTTCGATCACGGCGTTTTTGCCCTCGTCGAAGAAGACTTGGAATCTGGTTCGGAAACCCTTTAGCCATGGAGTCGAGATGACGAAGAGCCGTCTGTCGGCGTGTCCCTCATGTGCGCGCCACGTGCGCGTCGGGGAGGAACGCTGCCCGTTCTGCGAGACCAACCTACCCGACGGATTCGGGACCGAGCCGGTGCGGCGTGTCCCGGCAGGTCTCAGCCGAGCTGCGATGTACGCGCTGGGCGTCGGAACTCTGTCGATTGCCGCGGCGTCATCGGCTTGTTCGAGTTCGGACTCGACCTCGGACAAGAAAGGCCAATCGGCACTGGTCGATGGCGGTGAAGGTGGCGGCGAAGAGGGTGACCCCGGCAGGATGTCACCGGTCTACGGCGCCCCGGCCGAAGATGCGGCTGCGCCTCTGCTCGACGCGTCGGGCGACGGGCCCGACGGCGGCGCAGACTCCGGCGATTAGCGCAGAGACGCCCGCAGCACTCGCCAAGCTCGGTTGCGCCGCGATGGGAAGACACGTGAGGGCGGCGGGGCTGTCTACCCTCGCCCTCTCTCAGCTCGAGGGATCCGCTTCGTGATGCGTTCTGCGACCGACAGCCGTTGCCACGTCGGTCTTTCCTACGATTCGACGTTACGGCGAAAGCCGTTCGATGCGCTCGCCGTCGACGCTGAAGTTGCCTCGGGCCGTCATCACGAAAACGGGGTGTCGATAGAGCAGGCTAGCGAAGACGTGCGCCTCGGTCGGCCAGTCGCCGAGCACATGACTCACCATCAGCCCGGCGCTCTTGGCGCCCGGAGGTGGGGCCATTGGAATCTCGATTGGGGCTTTGCTCATTGGTTCGATCTTCTCGATCGTGCCGTCTGTGCGCGCCACGGCTCGATAGTGCCGGCCGAGCACGGCAACGTTGGGCCGCGTCGAGCCGGCGAGCAGGTAGACGATGACCTTCTCGTCGGGTGGTCCGCTGCCCAGCTCGCCCGCGAGCCGTCGGACTTCGACGGCGTCAGCGCCCGTGAAAACGACGGGGTTCAATGGCTGCACCACGCTCGGAACGGCGGCGATTGCCGCCTGGCGGGTGCGGATCGCGATGCGTTCGGCATCGCTGGCAGGTTCAGCGGGCCGGACGCGCTGGAAGACGGGCGGCTTTCCGGGCTCGATCGTGATGCGCGCGCAGATGCGCGGATCGTCGCCCTTCGTGAAGAAGACGACAGACCAGCGCAGCGCATCGTGCAGGACGAGGTAGCCGCCGAGGCTCGCGCGGTCGGTTGCGTCGGCGTTGGCCAGCATCACGTCCGTGCCTTCGGCCGCGACCTTGTCGTACTCGAAAAGCAGGCGCCCAACACCGCTCGCGCGCGCCGCCTGTTGCTGCGCCTCGGGCGGAATTGGAACCGCGGTATCACCAGGCGTGTGTGCGCGGCTCGACGAGGGCTCGCTGCTCGCTCCGCACGCCATCACCAACGACGCCAATCCAGCAACGTAGGCGAGTCGTCTCATCTGCGTGGTCCACCGGGAATGCTCAGCACTTGCACACCGGCACATTAGTGCTTTTCGCGTAAGACGGGATCGAGATCCACTGGCCCCAGAGGATCTCCCTCGTCCTCCGTCAGAACATCGGCGGGTGTTACGTGAAGACAAACGCCGACATGGTATCGGACGTCGGCTTTTGGAATCAGTCGTTCGAGGAGCGCGACGCCGGGAATGAAGAGAGCAGCAGCCAACGAGAGGCCACGCGAGGAGAGTGTGTTCATGAAGGCGAGGCTACGGCAGCGAGCGATATTCGATATGCGGACCGACTTCGAGCCATGCGCCCGAATCCGAGAGATGGTTATAGGTTGCATGGATACCGAAGCTCATCGAGGTCGAGCGCAAGTCGATACCGGTTCCCACGTCCCAGAGTAGCCGCGCCTCGCGACCGAACGACGAGCCCCAGTGATTGAAGAAGAGGATCTCGCAAGGACGCGGCATGAGGCCCATGCGCAGGCCGCCACTCGCGCGACCGATGCGCAGGTCGTCCGGTTCGGAGGTGAACGGTAGCTGGCGATAGCCGACCACGGCTTCCGGCTGGAAGAACATCGCGCCAGAGACCACGCGGCCGATGAACGCCGAACGCGGCCAGCCGAAGCGGAATCCAACGCGTACGTCGACGCCCCCACCCAGCGTGCGATCGCGCGTGTCTGCGACGACGAGATCGCCGTCGGCCCCCACCATGAGCTGCGCGAGCGGCTCCGCATGTGCCATGCGCGGCGTCGCGACGAGCACGAGTGCCGGCAGCAGTATGCCGAAGGACTCGGCGAGAACGCGCCTGCGCCTCACTTGCACGGGCCGCTCCGATGGTCTTCGGGTACCGGATCACCATTGTCGATCGGGCCCGCGAGGCATTCGAAGACGACGCTGCGGTTGCCGACTTCCGGCGGCAGAGCGAGATAGTGGCAGTCCTGAACGTCGCCGATCGTCGCGTCAAGCACGCGGCGAACCTTCACGTGCGTCGTGCCCGGCGGGCAGTCCAGCACCCGGAACTTGCTCGATCCACACGTCCAGACCTGACGAGGGCCGATCTTGTAGAGGGCCCAGTCGCCCTGCGTGGGAAGGTCGCACGAGATCTTCTCCTTCGGCAGCGCCCCGTGCTGTCGGTAGACGGGATCGTTGTCGGCAAGTGGCTTGCCCGTGTCGTCGAAGAGCGGCAGGCGGATGCGCTTGCCGAGCTCGCACTCGCCGTAGAGCGATTTCAGCGACTGGAGGGGCGCGCCTCGATTCCATCCCATCGGGCAAGCCGCACCGCACCACCGCGGGTCCTGCCCGGGCATCGTGGAGGCGACGCACTCGTTCGCCGGCTGGCTGCACCCGACGAGCGCGCGTGCGTGTTCCCACGTCTCGAGAAAGCCTTCGGCCGATCGAAAGACGCGATCGAGATCGTCGTCGACGCGCGCCCCGTCTCCGGCGCGGAGGACGTTGGCGACGTCCTGCAGCATGTCGGGCACGAGCCCGAAGTGGGCAAGGCCGTCGACGTTGAAATCGAACGTGCGCTCGCCCATCTCGGCCGGAACCAGCGGTTCGTTACCTCCGCAGGCGACACCGTTGAGCATCCGCTTGCCCTCGCCCACCGCGCACGTCTTCGTCCCGCGCGTGTACGCCACGGGCGCCTCTTGCTTCGCGAACTGGTACTGCTCCGGGTTGAGGAGAGTCTCGAGGAGCTGCGCGCCCGACGCGCTGCCGACGCCCGCGTTGAGGTACGCGCCGCACCCGTATTCGCCGAAACGTGGAGGAACGTTTCCGATCATCGAGAAATCGGATGCGATGCCGACCGGCCGATCCGGCATTGTCTGCGCCGCAAAGTGCAGCGCGACGGCAAAAGACTTGGAGGAGCCGGCGCAGTCGTTCTTGAACGGCAGGAGCGCTCCAACCTTCTTCTCGTCGAGCGGTCCTTGGCCGAGGAAGAGGCCGAACGATCCGCGCCGCTTCGCGAGCTGGACGGCCTCCGGAGTCGCGATGTCGAACTCGCGCGGGAGATTCCCGCGGCTCACCGATCCCGGACCGAACCACGGTGCTTGCGCACGCGCGCGGCGAGCCTCTTCGAGAACGAATTTATCGCATTTGTCGTAATTCTCGGTGTCGCGGACGCAGGCGTTCATCGCTGCTTGCGAAATCCGTCGCGCATGCGTGCTCGTGCTCTCCACGAATGCGTGCGCGCGGTCCGAATAGTCGCCCGTGAACGGCAGATGGCGGAAGTGCGCGTGCGAAATCATGAACGGATAGTCATCACAGCGATGGCCCGCGAGCGCCGTGAGGGCCCCGCTGACCGTCTCGTCCGACATGTGCGCGAAGTCGACGAGCATCCCGCGCTTCACGAGCCTCTCCAGGAACTCTTTCCCGCGCGGCGTCAGCCCGCGCTTGTTTCGATGACCGCTTGGGTAGCCGTCGTAGACCCCACGCTCCGCAGCAAGGCGGGGCGCGGTGTTCACGAACGGATGGAGTGAGCCGTACGGGACGTCGACAAACGGCGCCGTGTACGTGCGCGAGTCGGGGTGCGGGAAGACATTGCTGATCACCGCACGGCGCGGGTTGCCGAGGCGGAAGAGGATGCGATCTTCGGTATCGCCCGCGTAGAGTGGCGATCGATCGGTCCGAATCTCGAAGAACGAGGCGGGGCCGAAATACTTCGCATTCGTGATACCGGAGAGGGGCTGCACCTTGTCGCGGTCCTCCGCCGGGCGGTACAGCCAATCGTTGACGCTGTTGTAAAGGTCCTGGAACAGCGCCGTTCCCGCGAGCAGGTTGTCCATGCCGTGGACGAGCACGACCTGGCGAATGCCGAGACCGGCGAGCTCATCGACCTGCTTCGCGACGGACTGGGAGAGATCCTGCCCGAGCTGCGCGACCTCCACGCCCAGGACGACAGCGAGCTTGTTCTGACCGATGATCTCGCGCGCATCCTCGGGGGTATATGCAATCTTCATCCAATCCGAGTTGAGGGTCTCGAGCTCGCGCATCACCTGGACGTGTGCACGAACCACGTCGAGGTCGGCCGTCGTGTCGACGGTCGGCTTTCCGTCCGACCCGCAGACGACATAGCCCATGCCATACTCGAGCCCCCGATTGTGCACGGCGAGCGCCGAGACGAGACGGAGGCCGCCAAGGTACGCGCGATGGATCTGCGTGACGTGGTACTGCTGGTGCGCGCCGCTCCGGAAGCTGGGGAAGTCGCGAAACGAAGGACCGCCTTCGTTATCGTGCACGTCGGCGACCTTCGCGTCGGCGAGATCGGCGGGGTCGTCCGACGTATGGCCCTCGGCCATGTTGATCATCACCGGAGCCGCGAGGCCGCCGTGATGACCGTTGAACGGCTTGTGTGGATCGTCGCACGGAGGCATGTCGCGCGCGATGTTCTTGGTCCCTTGGCGGCGATCGATGCTGTTGTATTCGGTGATCGGACCGCCGATGGATCCCCAGACGGTGTGGATGCCCTGAAGGCCGCCAAAGCCGATGTGCGAGGTCGGGTGGGTATGCAGATCGGCGTAGCCCCACACCGGCGTCCTCGCGAGCGGCGCGTTGGTCGGCAGATCGGTCGGTTCGATTGCGCCGACGTTCACATGCGCCGTCTTCGACTGATCGAAAATGCGCACCATGGCCCGCCTGCCCTGGAGCGCGCAGCCTTGGCCCTCCAGCGGCAGCTCGTAGGCCTCGACGGACTCCTTTCCTCTTCCTCTCCGCACGAAGAGGGTCGTAAAGCCAGCGGGATCGATCAACGCGGGCGGTGGCGGATCCTTCGCGCAGCCAGCGACGTCGCCCTCCACGAGCAGCGCAAGGCCTACGTTAGGGTCATCGTCGCCACCGACTTGGACGCGAAGCGCGCGCGTCGTGATGGGGAACGTGATGGATATCGCGCCCATCGGCGCTTCGCCTCGCGCCGACGGAAACGACGCGACGCCCGGCGCCTCCGCGAAGCGCGAACTGACCCAGAGGGTCTCGCGCCCGACGACCGGATAGTCGGTACCCCACCAGTAGCTGCCACCGATCGGCACGGGCGTGTACGGGTCGGGCTTGGGCGAGGACTTGAGCGCGTAAGGAAACGTCCCTCGCTGCCGTGGGTTCCAGAAAGCACGCGCGTCCTTCGCTAGGACGGCATGGCGATGGATCGGCTGCCCGTTCGCGAACGCCTCGCCCTCGCGATGCCACGCCGCCAAGTCGCCGGTGACGAGCGACGCGTTGGACTTCGCGGACGGCGGGTCGGTCCCGCACGTGAACGCGATGGGCTCTCCGGAGGGGACCGGAATCGGATGGTGCGGCGGGAGTTGCTGCATCCCGCAGTCGGTCGTGAGAGCCCCGACGGCGATCCCCCCGAGAACGACGACGATAGCGCCGTGCCTTCGCATGTTCCGGTGTCTCCTCCACACGTCCGATGGCGCGATGCCTACGCGACCTCGAGCCATCGCGGGCTCGAACGAGATGCTCCACACCCCACGGAAACGGATCGTCGGGATCGATCATGACGTTCCGTCATCCTTGTTCCCCTCTTCCGCGTGCAGGGAGCCCTGAGCGATACGTCGAGCGAAATGGACCTACGCCAGAGGCAAACCCCACCACTCGGAACACACTATCGAGTGTCGAAGAGAGTGCCCATCCCCCCTAGGGAGGATGCGAGTTCCGGCTCGCTGCGCATGGCCATCGCTTCTGGGCGATCTCGCCCGCGATGCACTGCTGCAGCTCTCGCTCCCCACCAGGCGGAGCTCCGAGCGCAGCAAGGCAGCCATTCTCATCAATGGCGAAAAGATAAGCGATCGGTCCCTGGGGCCGAGAATGTGGCGTGAGGCGATGTGGCAGCCCTCACGTATGCCGCGTGTTTCGTGCGGTCCTTGCCGTACTCGATCGCGCACGACGTCCCGAGGCGTGGCGGGTTCGTTTTGGCCCCTTGCCGCCGGGCGGTGACAAGTGCGATGTATGCGCGATTACCCAATTTCAAATTTCCGCTTACCGACCGATCCACACGCTCATACGGCTCGTGCGTCGCGCCGGAGAGAAAGAGGACCTCTTGAGAAAGCTTGTCGCGTCCGTGCTCGTTCCGTCCCTCGCTTCGCTCGTCTTGCTCGCATGCAGCGACGCAGCAGAGAGCTCCGACCCGGCTCAGGAACAGAGCGGCGAAGCTGGCGTCTCCACCCCCGATGCAGGCGCCGGTAAGGACGGCGGGCAGGTCGATGGCGGCCAGGTGGATTCCGGTAAGTCCGACGCCGGCAAGTCCGACAGTGGCGTCGACGCCGGGCCGTCGTGCGCGTCCGACAACGGCGGTTGTGATCCGAACGCGACGTGCGAGGTCGCGGCGGGCAAGGTGGTCTGCACTTGCAAGACGGGCTACGAGGGTGACGGCGAGACGTGCGCCGACGTCGACGAGTGCGCGAAGGACAACGGCGGCTGTCTCGAGAACGCGACCTGCGCAAACACGGTCGGCGGTCGGACCTGCACGTGCAACCCCGGCTACTCCGGCGACGGCGTGCTCGCGTGCACCGACATCGACGAGTGCGCGACGAACGGCGGCCTCGGTGACTGCAACGCGAACGCGACCTGCGCGAACACGGTCGGCGGCCGGACCTGCACGTGCAACGCCGGCTATCTCGGCGACGGCTTGCTCGCGTGCATCGACATCGACGAATGCGCGAAGGACAATGGCGGCTGCAACGAGCACGCGACCTGCACGAACATCCCCGGCAGTCGGACGTGCGCCTGCACCGCCGAGTACGTGGGCACGGGCGTCGGCGACGACTGCGTTCCTGTGACGACCACCTTCGCCGTCGACACCAACCTGAGCACGACCAACACGGGCAACCATGTCTGCGCCGACGGCGGTGACATGGTTTCGTACTCCGTCACGGCTCTTACCGCGACCAGCGCGACACTCGCCTCGACCGCCTCCGCCGGCTGTCTGAAGGTCGGCGATCAGGTCCTGCTCATCAACCTTCAAGGGACCTCGACGGCGTCTGCGAACGTCGGCAACTACGAGACCCTCTACGTCACCGCCATCACGGGAGACGTCGTGACCTTCAAGTCGAAGTCGAAGTTCTACGGCGCGACGACAGGCCAGGACGACGGCATCGGCGTCGGCACCGGCGCGCAGCGCGTCGTCCTGCAGCGGATCCCGCTCTACAGGAACGTCGTGGTCGAGGCGAACGCGACGCTGACGGCCAACGGTTGGGACGGTCTCAAAGGAGGGATCTTCGCGATGTCGGCGCTCGGCAACGTGACGGTGAACGGCACGATCGACATGTCCTCCAAAGGGTATCGTGGCGGCGTTCGCACGACGATCGAATCCACGACGGGGCAACAGGGCGAGTCGGTGTTCGGGCTCGGTGCCAATTCGGAGCGCGCGCGGAATGGCGGCGGCGGCGGTGGCAGCGGCGACAGTCAGGGCTGCGGAATTCCCTTCGGTGTCGGCGGAGCCGGTGGCGGTTACGGTACCGCCGGTACGGCGACTTACGACGGCTGCGCGTACCCTGGCGCCACCTATGGCACCGCCGATCTCTCGAAGCTCTTCTTCGGCGCGGGTGGCGGCGCGGGCGGCACCGACAACACCTTTGGGGACAACCCCTATGGCGGGTACGGCGGCAACGGCGGAGGCATCGTCTTCATCCAGACGGCAGGCGCCGCCACCGGCTCGCTGCGCTCGACGGGCGGCAACGGCGAAGGGGACGCGCCGGGCGTCGAGTGCATGGGCACCTCGACCGTCGACTGCTGGGACTACTCGGGGCCAGGCGGCGCCGGCGCCGGCGGTTCCATCCTCGTGAGCGCCGTGTCGTTCAGCGGCACGACCAACGTGAGCGGCGGCGCCGGCGGCAATGGCACCGACGGGCTTGCCGGCAACGGCGGTAACGGCGGCAACGGTCGCGTGAAGAAGCCCTGACGCTCGACTCACGCGTCAGCGCTGTCGGTCGTTCACGGGGGGGCGCGGCACCGGAATGACGGGGACGACGATGGCGCGGACCGCAAACGTGCCGAGCTCGACGCGCGCGCGATCACGAACGAGCGTGACGTCGACGTCGTAGATGCCTTCCTGGGGAAACTTGCATTTGAGTGGGACGTCGAGCAATTGCTTCCGTCCCGCCCGAAGCGTCTCGGAAAACGGGATCTGGACCTCGTGTGGGGGCAGGCCACTTTCTTCGTTCCACGCTGCCGAACGCGGAGAGAGGCGCGCAGGGGCGTCGCCGTGACGTCGTCGTTGCTTCCGTTGATGACGGCGACGAACAAGCGTCCACTCTTCTCGCCCGGTCGGATCTCCTTGGTCGTCTCAGCGGCTGCGTAGAGGTGTTTGTCCCACGGGAGAGCGACAGGCGGCATCTTTCCGGGATCGATCTGGAGCGCGAAGCTGCCGAGGACCTGGTCCTGCGCGTCTTCGCCGGCGCGCGTCGCGTGGGCGCGCACTTCGATGTCGTAGCGTCCCGGCAGAGGCGTGTCACAGGTGATGCTGCGTTCGGCGGAGACCGTTCCCCCTGGTCGCAGCTCGGACGGCCAGCGGTCCGACGTGCTCACCGTCTCCTTGCAGGCATACTCGACGCCGTCCCTCCTCGGTAGGAATCGCAGCGCGAGCTCCGAGAGCGGAACGGCCTCCGCATTCGGATTGGTCAACGTCACGCGAACGTCGTGGGTCGCCCGCCCGAGCTCCAATTCGTCGTAACTCAAGGGGCGGGGCGCCTGGATACGTGCCGTGAGCGGAGCCGTTCCCTCGGCCTCCAACGGCGTTGCAAATTCGAGCACGAGCAGTGCTCCCATCGCGGCGATGACGCGCCTCATGCCGTATTCGCGAGCACCATTCGTGCCCGGGGCTCCAACGACCGAGGAAGCAACCTGAGCGACGCGACGCGCCCACCAAGGCTGCCGCGGAGCACCACCCGATTCAGGAGGTCGAGACGTAGTCCAGCGCTAGCGCGGGGCCTCGCCCACGAGGTCTACGGCGAGACGCTCGGGATCACGAAAGCAGGCGGCGAACAATCGGATGCGCCCGCCCTCGACGAACCGCTGCGCAAGCTCACCGCGGCAATCGCCGCGTACAACGTCCAGCTCCTCGCGCACGCCGAAGATGATGCTTCGATGGTGGCCTCGGTGCGCCGCGCCCTTCGCCCGATCGACAAGTTCCGTGAAGCGCAGGGGCGACGCGGCAGCGGAGTGCCCGCCGACACACCGTCCCCGAGTCACCCCGCCCGCGCCGCCGGCCTGACGGGCGCGCATCAGCAACAGCAGGCCTGGGGGCCTCCCCCCATGTCCCGGGACATCGCAAACATGGATCGACCGGCATCCTTTGACGAAAGATCACGGGACGATCCGCGTTTGACGGATCGCCGATTCGACAGTAAAGAGTGCAAGCTCTGCCGCGGGTGCACCGCGTCAAAGGGGGATTTGCAGCATGGCTCGTCGAATCACTCGTTCCATTCGCGGCTTGTTCGCGGCGGGCACGCTTGCCCTCGCCTTCTCGATCGCAGCCTGCGTCGGCTCGGACGCAACGCTCGTCGACAAGGAGCACGACGCGTCCGTGGTCGGCGCCGACGGCGCAATCGCCCACGATCCGGACACCGCCAGCGGAGACGGCGGCTCGAAGCCGACCCCTAACGCCGATGCCGACTCGATCCCCGATTCCGGCGAAGACGCCGAAGCGGCTCCCGCTCCGGATTTCACGATCGCGATGAACCCGCCGTCGATCACGACGACGCTGGGGACCGTGAGCCACTACACCATCACCCTGACCTCCGCAGGCTTCTCGGGGCCGGTCTCTCTCGTCGCGAGCGGTCTCCCCACGGGCTGGACGGCGACGTTCACACCCGATATCCCGACGCTGGATGCCAACAAGACCGTAACGGTCGATGTCAAAGTCGACGTTCCTATTCCCGTGTCCGGGTTCAACGCCACACTCCAGGTCACGGCCAAAGCCGCGTCGCTCGAGCATTCCGCAAGCTCGCTTCTCAACGTCGCGAGCAAGTACGTCCTGACCATCGCGAATGGTGCGGGCGGCGGCAATCATGGTTTCCCCACGAACCTCCGCATCAAGGTCGGGACCACGCTCGTCGTGCGAAATGAAGATACGACCGCGCACCAGATGCACTACAGCGCCCCGTTCGCTCACCAGAGCGCGCCCATGGGACAAGGCGAGGAGTACGCGCAGACCGCGACCGCCACCGCGACGAGCGTGGAGACCTACTGCCACTCGCACGGGCCCGCTGGCAGCTCTATCAACTTGGCAATCGACCCCTGACCTCCGTCTCTGGGACTGCTGTGGGATTGCTCGCCCACGGCGGTCCAAGAGGGCTCGATAGCGTGGCCTCGAGCCATTGGGGCGAGCTCCTATTTCAAGCCCGATACGTGTTCGATCCGTCGACACGCTCCCTCGACGTCGTCGTCGACGCCGAGGACTGCAAGGCGGCCCCCACGCGGCTCGCCCAGTACTGGGCGCCGAAGATCGCCGGGGCGCGCGGTACCCTCGCCGCGGTCGACCTCACCCGCTTCATCGGCCTCGAGCGCCAGAAGGGTGCCGCGCGCGTCGCGAAGATCTGCAAGGCGGCGCGTCGCTACATACTGCCCTGAGGGGGCCGTACGCAAAAGCCGCCGCCGGACCGTGAGGCGGCGCCCACGAGCGCGAGCGCGAGCGTGGCCGGACTGGCCCTTGCACGGTGCGAAAGGGATGGAGCGCGACGACGACGCCAGCTCGAGAGCTCATGGCAACGATAGCAACCGTGGCAACCGTGGCGACGACGGAGGCACCCCGCGAAAGCGCCCGCTCCTCGTTCGCCTCTTGCGGTTCACGCTGATCGCGTGCGCGTCCCTCTTCGCTCTCTATGTCGTCGCCATCAACGTCTTTCTGTCCACCTCGCTCTTCGACAAAGTCGTCAATGCCACTCCTGACACCATCGACATTCACTTCGAGCGCGGATGGTCGATTGTCCCGAGCCACATCCATGCCAAAAAGCTCTCCATCCGTGGTCGCGACTCGAACGTGGAGTGGCGCCTCACGCTCGACGAGGTGGCCTTCGAGGTCTCTTTCTCGAGCTTCTTGAAGCAGCGCTTCGCGGCCTCCAACGTTCACGGAAAGGGAATCTCCTTCCGCCTGCGGCAGCGCCTCGACGCCCCTCCCTCATCCCCCGAAGAGGTGGAAGGCCTCGCGCCCATCGCAGGATTCCCGCCCTACTCAGTGAGGCCGCCCAAGGAGCCTTCACCCGAGATGTGGAGCGACGCGGACTACCACCTCTGGACGGCCCATCTCGAGGGCGTCGTCGCCGAGGATGTGCGCGAGGTGTGGATCGATCGGACACGCTTCGAGGGGCTCGCGCGGATCGAAGGCCGCTTCTACTTGAAACCGCTCCGCGCCGTCGAGGTAGGGCCCGTGCACGTCACCGCTTTTGGCGGTCAGGTGTCCACGGGCAAGCATCTCGTGGCCGAAGCGTTCGAGGGGAGCGGCCTCGACGTCACGATCGGTCGCTTCGATCCGCGACCGGGTATGGGCGGCGACCTTGTGCATCGGCTCACGATCGCGTGTGACGCGCACGCGACACTTCCCGGGCGCGTCGGGCTGCCCACGGCCGTGGCCCTGACGCTTCATGGTCCGGTCGAGATCCGTCGCGCCGCCGTGCACGTGAGTTCCGGACGATTGGACAGAGACAGTCACCTGGTCGTGAACGTGCCGAAGGTGGTCCTGATCTCCGGCGACCATCGTGTAAGCGGCTCGCTCGCGCTCGATGCGGAGGTCGCCCCCGCCCCCACCGACGGGCTGAATCAACTCAACTTTCGTGCGGAGATGACCGAGGTCGAAGCGTCGCACGAAGGCAACGGCAAGGGCGCGAGGAGCCCCCTCTTCCGCGCGTCCAAAGTGCTCGCGACAGGGGACTCACGCGAGCTCGACCTCGCGCATCCGTTCGAGGACCTCCACCTCGTCGTCGAACTGCCCGAAGGTGACGTGGCCAACGTGCGCGAGCTGTCTCGCTACATTCCGCCCAGGGCGCCTGTTTCCCTGGTGGACGGCCACGCGAAGGCGGCGGTGCACTTCGAGGCTTGGCTCGCCGAGAAGCGTGCGACGGCGACCGGGGTGCTCCGCGCCGAGAACCTCGAACTCGGAATCGCCAAGATGCGCGTCCGCGGAAGTGTCTCGCTCCGAACCTCGCTCGCTTCGTACCACTTCGATACCCGGCGCCTCGATGGGGTAACGATGGTGGTGAAGGTGTCGGACGGCACGCTCGCCTCAGCCACCGCACCGGACACGGGGCTCGTCCGCGTCAACGAGGCGGAGCTCGTCGCCCAGGCGCCGGTCGTCGCCCTTGACGATCCGCTGCGCGCGTTTCGGGTTTCGATTTCCATGCCCTCTGCGGACGTCCTCTCGCAGGGCCTTCTGCATGCGTACCTCCCGAAGGGGTCCGAGATGCAGATCGCACGCAGCCGTTCGCGCTTCTCGCTGACCTGCAACGTCGTGATCGCCCAACATCTGGCAAAGGGCACCCTCGACATCCAGTCTCGGGAGCTGACCGTCACCTATCGCGACCTCCGCCTCGACGCCCACGTCCACTCGCATGCCAGCGTTCACGACTGGCAATGGGAGACGGGCGACCTGACGATCGACGATGCGAGGGTCGACGTGGAGAATCTGACGATCGCGAAGGTCGCCGCGCGAGACCCGCGTGCGGCGCCCGCCATGTCGATCGCGCGGATCGGCGTAGGGGCGAAGAGCACGCGCTTCGAGTTCGATGACCCACTGGCGAAGATCGCGATGTCGGCCTCCTTCGAGGACGCGAAGGTCCACGATTTTTCGGCCATCAACGCCTTCCTCCCCGAGAAGGCGACGTTCCGGCTGGAAGGGAACAATGCTGCCTTCGACGCCAGCATCGACCTCGAGGTCGAACGCCACTTCGCCAAAGGGGCCTTCCGCGCACGCGCCTCCGACATGGGCATCGGGGGCAAGATGATGCACCTTCGTGGCAACGTCGCTCTCTTCGCCAAGGTCGAGGAGTGGGACCTCGAGAACAACACGATGAGGTTGCTCGGCTCCTCCGCGGAGCTGACCCGCGTGTCGGGACGCTTCGGGCCTCCGGGACCGCCCGCTCTCTCGGCGGAGCGCCTCGCCCTCGACACCAGCAACCCGAGGTTCGACGTAGCGCGCCCCTCGCTGAGCGGCGGGGACTACCACCTCGTCGTCGAGAAGGCCGAGCTTCCCGACGCTCGTGCGCTCTCCCCCCTCTTGCCCCCCGACAGCGTAGTCGGGATCGAGTCCGGCGCCGCGCGCGTGGCGGCGGACGTCACCGTCAGCAGCTCACGTCGAACCGCGAACGGCGGCTTCGAGATCGCGCTCTCGGACGCAGGCCTTCGCCTGCACGAGACGCACCTGTCCGGGGACATTCGGTTCCTCGCGCGCGTCGCTGGCTTCGATCCCGAGCGCGACGCTCTCGATCTTTCCGGCACCCACCTCGAGATGCGCCGGGTGGCCGTCGAAGGCGGTCGGGCGGCGACCCAGAACTGGCGGGCGGACCTCGTTTTCTCCCGCGCATCGCTCCAGATGAGCCCGGCGGTCGTGCTCGACGGAGTCGTGCGCCTCGACGCACGCGACGCCCGGCCCCTCTTGGCCATCCTCTTGGGAAACAACGTGTCGCGGCTCGTGGTGGACCTCACGGACATGCCACACTTGGCGGCGTCGGTACGGCTCATCAGCACCTCCCATGAGCTCGCGCTCCTCGACCTCGACGCGCGCGGAGGCAACCTCGCCCTGCGCGGCAGCTTCGCCGTCCGAGATCACCATTCGCTTGGCGCGGTCATCGCCGCGAAGGGGCCCTTCTCGGTCGGCATCGCACGGGACGACGGTGGAACGCACGTACGCTTCTTCGGCTTGGACGCTTGGCTCCGTCCGCGGGAATGCGCCGTGGCTCAGTTGGTCGAAGTCGGAAGCTCGGCATGTCCGACGGCATCGCCCGCCGGCTCGGCTTCCAGGTCGGAATCGGAGGCCAACGCTAAGGCCAAGGCCAAGGCCAATAAGTAGTGCTTCGAGCAGCGAGGTATTTCGCTTTGGAGCTTGGAAAGTGACCAATACCGATATCGAAGGTACTCCGGGCGCGAGCGCCAATGCACCGCGCACTCGCGACGAGCGAGCGTTGGGGGTAGCCGCACTCGTGGCCGTCGTGACGATCGTCTGGCTCATGAGTCCGGTGGGCGTGGGCATACTCCTCGGCGTGCTCATGGCGTTCACGTTCCGGCCGACCTACGAGCGCCTGGCGCGCCACTGGTCTCCTCCGGCGGCGGCGCTCGCGACCGTGCTCGGATCGACGCTCGCCATGGGGCTCACGTTCGCGGGGTTCGTGTGGATTCTCGTGGGTCGTGGAGCGGTCCTCGGTCCGAAGGCCTACGATTCACTCGGGCCAGGCGGCGCCGGGAAGAAGATCGTCCTCGTCGTGGGTGAGGAGACGCGCAAGATCGGAGTCTCGACCGAAGACCTTCACGCCAAGATCCGCAGCCTGGTGGAGAACGCGGCGACGCACGCGGAGAGCCTCGCGCTGGCGATCACGTCGACGACCGGACGCACGGTGCTCGCGCTGTTCTTCGACATGCTGACCATGTACTTCATTCTTCGCCAGTGGCGGCCGATCGTGGCCACTGCGCAGGACCTCATTCCCCTCCGCCCCGAGTACACCCTGAAGCTCCTCGAGGAGTTTCGCCGCGTGGGGCGAACGACGCTCCTCAGCACCGTCGTGATAGGCATCCTGCAAGGCGCGCTCGCGACGGTTGGCTACTGGATCGTGGGCATTCCAGAGCCGCTGTTCTTCGGCGCGCTGACGGCGGTGGCTTCGCTCGTGCCCGGGCTGGGAACGATGCTCGTGTGGCTACCCGCTGCCATCGTGCTCGTTGTCATCGGGCGCGTCGGAAGCGGCATCTTCCTCGCCGCGTGGGGTGTGGTGGTCCTGACCTCCATTCCGACGTACGTCATCCTTCCTCGCCTCGTCGGACGACACACCGGCGTGCCGACGCTCTTCACGTTCATCGCCCTCTTCGGCGGCGCCGCGGTGTTCGGCCTGAAAGGACTCATCATCGGCCCGGTGTTGATGACCATGGCGATGGCGGTCCTGCGCATCTACGCCAACGAAGCGCGCGAGCGGAAACCACTGGCGCCGACTTGAGGCACGCCCGCGAGGGCAGCGGGATCGTCTCCCGTCGCCCTCAGCTGAATCCGTGAAAGCAAGGGCCGCGAACATGGTCACCCGTGTTGCCGGCGCCCCGCTTCCCGCAACTCCCTGCATCCGCGTGACGAACGACGATCGTCAACGCAGTACGATCGCATAGGATGCGGAGGCCTGTCCGGGGGGTGACACGTCGTCAGGGCACCGAAGGAGGCGAATTCGAGATGGTGAAAGCAACGGTCGCGTGTGCAACTCTGGCAGCCACGCTGGTCCTGACGGCTGCGACCCCGGCACGTGCCGACAGCATCATCAAGAACCCCGGCGACCATCCTGACTACTCGGTCGAGCTCGAGCCCCACGCCCTCCTCGGGTGGGGAAATCTGTACGCGTCGACCGGCTTCGGCATCGGCGGCCGAGCGTCGGTGCCCATCGTCAAGAACGGCTTCATCAAGACGATCAACAACAGCGTCGCGATCAGCTTCGGGCTCGACTGGCTACGCTATGACCACTGCTACTACTACGACCGCAGGGGTGGTCGGAACCTCGGCTATGGATGCGGCGCGAGCTTTCTCCTGTTCCCTGTCGCCATGCAGTGGAACTTCTGGCTGACGGAGAAATGGAGCGTCTTCGGCGAGCCCGGCCTCTACGTCTACCACGGCATCTTCGACGACTACTGTTCCGGCCTCGTCGGTTGCTCGTCCCCGACGCGCACGAGCGTCGACTTCGCCTTCTACGCGGGCGGCCGCTTCCACTTCAACGACAAGGTCTCGCTCACCATGCGCATCGGCTACCCGACGCTGTCGGTCGGCGTGTCGTTCTTCCCCTGAGAGGACAGCCGACGACCGCGTACGCTAGAGTTGTTCCTTCAGCTTGGAGGCGCAGCTCACTTCGCCATGACGGCCAGGACGTTCGCGAGCACGCGGTCTACGCCGTCGATCCGGTCTACGCGCGGATACGCGTCGCCTTGCAAGAGGAGGTCGGGCGGCACCCCGATCGCCTCGTACACTCTCCCGTCGGCGGCGCGGTACTCCTCGTTCGAAAGGCCGAACTGCCAGCCGTTCGGGAGCTGCCGCTCGAGCACGTCACTGAAGGCGCCGTCCGTCGGCCACCCGATGACCTGGACATTCGGTCGGCCGCGGAGCGCGAGCGTGAACACCTCACCTGCGCTCGCCGTACTGCCGCTGACGAGCAGCGCCACCTTGCCTGCGTAGGGGCTCGCGCTCGGGGCGACCATCAGTTCGCGCGTCGCCGTCCAGCCAGCGCCATCACGGGCGCGCTTGGTCGCAAAGACCCTTGAATCAAGGGCGAATCGGCGAGCCACCTCGACAGCGGCGACGTCGGAGCCTCCGCCGTTCCAGCGGACATCGAGCACGAGACGCGAGGTATCGGAGAGCGATGCAAGCGCCGTATCGAGCGCGTCGAGGAAGAGCCCGAGCTCGGAACGGAACCACATGAAATGGTGGATGCGGAGGTAGCCGACGTTTCCCGGGAGCCGGCCATAGACGAGGTGCTTCTGGTAGCGGCCGACCGGACCGACGATCGCGTTGTCGGCGGCCGCTCGCGCGAGAACGAGCTGATCGTGCACGTAGGTCGCCACGTCTCCCGGCAGGTTGAGCGCCCCGTGCTCGCTCTCGAACACGCTCTGGATCTCCTGCGGCTTCGACTCGAAATCATCCTCGAGCGTGTGCACGGAGGCGTGGCCATCGTGGAGCGGCGCGAGCAGCGACGAGAAGCTCGCGAAGAGCTCGGCGTCCGTCGACGTCGACGTGAGCTTCGCGCGCTCGCTCGCGACGCTCGCCTCCCAGTCCACGCCGCGGAGATCGAAGAACGTGTAGTGGTCGCGAAACGTTTGAGCGAAGACGTCGAAGAGGCCAAGCGCATCGTCGCGGTAGCCAGGGCTCCCGATTCGGGGCGTCCCGCCATTGCGGCACGGCTCGGGGAGCGCGTCGACACGCTCGAACACGATGGTGGTGAAGCTTCCGTTGATGTCGAGGGCCAAGGTCCCCGGTGAAGGACCAGGTGCAATATGATCGACCACCGAAGCGAGCGAGGCAGTGGGCCCCTCGAGCGATACGAGACAGTGGTGCGCCGACGCCTCGAAGAGGTGAACGGCGTCGCCCTCGATCGCGAGCACGAGCCCGTAGCCCCGCGATCGATACACGCCCTTCAAGGGGGCGAGATCCGGAAACAGGGGCAGCAACTCGTAGTCGAGCACGAACGGTCCGGAGCTCTCTGCGTCTTGGTTGTCCGCAAAGACGTACAGCGTTTGACCGGCGTGGACCTCGACGAAGACGTCGGCTTTGCCCGTGAGCGGGTTCACGTCGGCATTGCACGCTCGCTCGGTGGCCGGATCGTCCCAGCGCTCCCGAACGTGGAGCGCTGGGGCCGTACCGCTTTGCGCGAAGCGAGCGATGCCATCGGCGGGAGCGGTGAACGAGTAGATGCGTTCGGGAGCGCCCGGCTCAACGCACGAACCTGTCGCGCGGTCCGAGGAGCCCTCGGTGGTGGCGTTGATGCGGTAGAGCGAGCTGCCCAGGTGCGTGGCATGGCCGAGAAAGTCTTCGAATTCTCCAGCCTGTGGGGCGTCCGGCGAGGAGGAGCATCCCGCGGCGGCGAGGGAGGTGAGCGCAGCGAGGATCGAAAGCGCCAGAGCGCACGCGAGGCGATGAACAGGGGAGATGCGTTGAGGGCGACTCATGGTCGTCACCCTACGAAACGCCGCTCGGTTCGCGCATGTGCCGGAAGTCATGCCTTCGACGCATGACTTCTGGCAGGGGTAGACTCAGATCAGGCCGAGCTCGAGCGCATGCAGCACCGCGCGCGTGCGATCGCGCACGCCGAGCTTCGCGAAGATACTCGACGCGTGGTTTTTCGCGGTCCCCTCGCTCGTCCCCAGCGCGTCGGCGATCTCGCGATTGCTGAAGCCTCCGGCCATGAGGCGGAGCACCTCGCGCTCTCGTGGCGTCAGCGCCTCCGGTCGATCACTGCGTTCGAACTCGATGCGGCGCCCGCCGGGCGAGCGCGTGGCGGCCTCGGTGATCGTCGGCCGGATCAACGTCTCTCCGGCAGCGATGCCTCGAATCGCCGCCTCGAGCTGTTCGAACGATACGTCCTTCAACAGGAATCCACGCGCTCCGGCGCGCACGCCGGCGAGCAGCGCTTCGTCGTCGTCGAATGTCGTCAATAGGAGCGTCGGTGGCGCCTGCTCGCCGAGCGCTGCGAGCACGGAGACTCCATCCCGCCTGGGCATCCGCACGTCGAGCAGCACGACGTCGGGCGCACGAGCGCGGATGACGGTGAGGGCTTCGTCGCCGTCGCGCGCCTCGCCCACGACCTCGAAGTCGGCGACCAGCGCGAGGAGGCTCCGAAGTCCGTTACGGAGCAGTGTTTGATCGTCGACGATCACGATACGGATCACGTGGCACCATCCCGCGGGAGCCAGGCCTGAACCCGGAAGCCACGGCCCTCGGCTGTCTCGAGATCGAGGTGGCCGTCCAGAGCCTCGATGCGCTCGCGCATGCCCCGGAGGCCGTTGCCGGGGCGCGCCTCCTTCTGGCCGCGTCCGTCGTCGCTCACCGAGAGCACGACTCCCGACGATGTCTCCCGCACGTCGATGAGCACGACTCCAGCGCTCGCGTGCCGGTGCGCGTTCGTGATGGCCTCCTGCGCGCAGCGAAAGAGCGCGTGCGCTCGATCGAAGCGCTCGACGCGCACACTCTCGCCGAAGGTGAGCCGGATCTCGGGGCCGCTACTGCTCTTCGCGAGGGTCGAGAGCGCGCCGCGCAGATCGATGACCGCGTCCGTGCGCAAGGCGCTCACCGCGTCTCGAACATCCGCGAGGAGGAGCTTCGCGATGCGGCGCGCCTCCTCGAGAGGCGAGCGTACCTGCGCCGGGGCGAGACGCGCGACGAGTTCGAGCTGGAGGTGCAGCCCTGTGAGGTGGTGACCGAGGGTGTCGTGGAGCTCGCGGGAGATCTCGAGTCGATTCGTGAGTCGCGCGCTGTCCGCGAGGAGCCCCTGCGTCGCGACAAGCTCCAGGTTGAGCTGGGCCGTCTCGCGGCGCTGATCCCGCTCCTTCGCGGCCATCAGGCCAACGGCGAAGGCGAACGCTTGCCACCCGAGGTGCGAGACGACGGCGATCATGGTCGTCGCGGCTCCCGAGAGGCGCGGATCGAGGCCGGCGTTGCTCGGATGGATCTTCAGCACGAAGACGAGCCAGGGCATGCCGACGACGTTGCAGAGTACGAGCCACGCCATCGCGCGGTGCTCGCCCAGCAAGAACGGCAGGAGCACGGCGAGCACGTAGAAGAGCTCGATGTTGAGGAAGGTGCTAGCGATCGACGCCAGAGACAGGATTCCGTACGTCACGGCGCGAGGGCGCGATCCGAGCCCGGGGCCGAGCAACCAGAGGACGGCTGGAAGGAAGACGGCGAGCGGCACAAAACGGACAGCGATCGACGGAATCGATGGCCAACGCCCCTCGTCGAGGATGGTGGCGACCGCTTCGAAGGCGTTGATGGACCACGCGACGATCGCGGCGACGCCGAGCAACCGCGCACGGGGCTTGCCGCCCTCACTTGCGAGCCGCGCCCCCATGAATTCGTACCTTCTGAGTAGGTCGCAGCATGGTTCAGCCGAGGAGGGTGCTCGAAGATGCGCATCGTCGCCGTCTGGCACGACGGTTAGACATCGTTGCAACGTGGCGTCCACAGTCTCGTCTCGAGACCGAGTGCTCGGGAGAAGGCGGCTATGGTTTCAGCACCAACCAGAGCGGCGACACGTCTCCAGCTGGCCGACGTCGATTGCCTTCGGTTCTTGCGGCGCTACGGCCGCCGCGGTGGCCACGTGAGCCCCGGCAGGTCTTCTGGTGTGGCTGCCCCATCCAGTAGCACCATGGTGGCCACCCCGGGCGAGCCCGTACTTGGACGCTGAGTGATCGACCGAGATTGATCTCATCCACCATCTCATCCCCGGCCCAATGGCAAGCGACGACACACCGGGAATAGAGGTCACATCACCAGCGGGCGGCCTCTTCGGGCGAAACGCTTCGCACGAGTCGGAAACCGAGAGCGACCCCCATGCCGGTCCGTTGGGGATTGCTCATGAAGTAGTACAGCTCCCCCGTCTTCGCCGCAGACCGCAGCAATGTTGGCCACGCGAAATACGCCCCGTCGACGTGAGCGATTTGGCCTTTCGTATTGATCTGAGCCTCCGGATCCGTTTCGGGCTTGATGTCCGGGTCATACGCGTACGGGTCGGAGCTCGTAAATTCACTGGCATTCCCCATCATGTCGTAGAGCCCCCACGGATTGGGCTTTTTCGACTTCGCAGGATGGGTTGTCCGCTTTGAATTTGCGCAATACCAAGCCGTGTCGTCGAGGTGAGGGATGTCGATGCACTCGTTGCTCGCCGGCTCGAAAGGCCCCGAGTAGAACGCCGTCCTCGTGCCCGCCCTCTTGGCGTACTCGACTTCGTACATCGTAGGGATTCGGTACCCCTTGCACTCGTAATAGGAAGAGGTCGTCTGACGGTAACCCTTGCACTCGAAGTCGACGCCAACCGTCCCGGTGCAATCGAGTAGCTCAATGCACGCAGGTAGGCCTTCCCGTGACGACTTCTCGTTTGCGAAGTGCACCGCTTCGAACCACGTCATCGTCGACGCAGGACATGAGGGCTCGGTGCAATCTTTGCCGCCATCATCGTTCGTGCGAGTCCCGGCGAGGTTCTTGAACCCGAGCGCGGCCCACTCCTGTTGCGTCGTCTCGTGATCCTGCATCACGAACGACTGCGTGAGTGTCACCGGATGCTCTTCTTCGCGATAGCGCGCGCGGAAAGGCTCGTCCAACGGCGAGCCTTTGATGAAGCAGCCGCTCGGGATCAGGCAGAACCCGTCCCTGCACTTTGGAACCACGGCGACGTGCGGACACGAAGCGGCGGAACTATCTTGCTGCCCTTGCCCGGCACCTCCACCCTCGCTCCCACTGCCGCGCACGTCGACAGGAGTGACTTCAGTAGGCGGAGCATCTCGACCGCAGGCGCTCATTGCGAGAGCCAACGAGACAATTGCCCGTAGCACCGAGGTGCCGAACCGGGGTGCTGTCATCCCTCCCTCTCTGCAAATATTCTTGAGACAGCCGCCCCGTACTTGGACGTCGAGTGATTGAATCGAGATTGATCTGTATCCGCCATCTCATCCCCGGCCCAACAGTGAGCGACTACGCCGACAATGCACCGGGAACAGAGCTCGCATCACCAGCGAGCGGCCTCTTCGGGCGAAACGCTGCGCACGAGTCGGAAACCAAGGGCGACCCCCATGCCGGTCCGTTGAGGATTGCTCATGAAGTAGTACAGTTCGCCGGTCCGCGCGGCAGACCGAAGCAATGCTGGCCACGCGAAGTACGGAGCATCAACGTAAGCGATTTGGCCTTTCGTATTGATCTGCGACTCCGGATCGGTCTCTGGCTTTATGTCGGGGTCGTAAGCGTACGGATCGGAGCTCGTGAATTCGGTCGCATTACCCATCATGTCGTAGAGCCCCCATGGATTGGGCTTCTTCGACTTCACCGGATGGGTTGTCCCCTTTGAATTTGTGCAATACCAAGCCGTGTCGTCGAGGTGAGGAATGTCGATGCACCTGTCGCTCACCGGCTCGAAAGGCCCCGAGTAGAACGTCGTCCTCGTGCCCGCCCGCTTGGCATACTCGACTTCGTACTTCGTAGGGATTCGGTACCCCTTGCACTCGTAATAGGAAGAGGTCGTCTGACGGTAACCCTTGCACTCGAAGTCGACGCCCACCGTCCCAGTGCAATCGAGTAGCTCGATGCACGCAGGTAGGCCTTCCCGTGACGACTTCTCGTTTGCGAAGTGCACCGCTTCGAACCACGTCATCGTCGACGCAGGACATGAGGGCTCGGTGCAATCTTTGCCGCCATCATCGTTCGTGCGAGTTCCCGCCAGATTCTTGAAGCCGAGCGCTGCCCACTCCTCTTGCGTCGTTTCGTGATCCTGCATCACGAACGATTGCGTGAGCGTCACCGGGTGCTCCTCTTCGCGATAGCGCGCGCGCAAAGGCTCGTCGACCGGTGACCCCTTGATGAAGCATCCGCGTGGAATCAGGCAGAACCCATCCTTGCACTTTGGAACCACCTCCACGTGCGGACACGAAGCGGCGGAACTATCTTGTTGCCCTTGCCCGGCACCGCCACCCTCGCTCCCACTGTCGCGCACGTCGACAGGAGTGACTTCAGTAGGGGACGTACGATCTCGGCCGCAGGCGTTCAATGGGAGAATTAAGCAGAGAACGGCCCATCGAACAGAGGCGGAGGTGCCGAACAAAGACATTTTGAACCTCAGAGATTCACGCCGTGAAGGGTAGCCGCGTTCATAATCGTGGAGATTTTCACGCTATTGGGCGGATACTGTGCAGTCGTTGCGTCAGCGAAGGCAGACCACCCAAAGTTCGAGCGAGCACTCGACAGAATGCTCAGAAGTTCGCTCATCGTGGGACGTGACGACGTCGGCTTTCCGTTGACGCCCCAGAGGAACGTCAGCCAATCGTACTCACTGCTATGACCGGCCTCGTTGCAGTAGTTCCGCACCCAGCCCGTTGTATACGGTGTGGTGAAGGGAGCTCCGACAGAGATCGCAACGGGCGGTGCGAGCATCGTCTGCGTCAGCGAGCCATTCGCGCCGTACGTCATGCGTCGGAACGTCTTGTAATAGCTAAACTGCGCGTCACCGCCCTGATCGTTCATCGCCCTGGTGGAGTAGAACTGGGCAAATCCCTCGATATTGGCATTCGCCTGCTCGTGACTTGATTGAAGGCAGTGTAGCCGATTGCCGTCGGTCACGTGTTCGCAGCCGCAGAGCCCTGTCCCCCGATCCTCGTCGTACTCCTTCCGATTGGCCGGATCCGCGCCAGCACTAAATTGCACCGAGTGCCCAATTTCATGAGCAATCGAGTAGGCACTCTCCGTCGTATGATGACCAGTCGGGTGAAGGCCGCCAACCGCGCTCAAGCTCGGACCGTACCAGACGTCGTTGGCGCGGCCGCACGCCTCGCCACACAGCTTGTCGTATACCGTAGAACCATAAGATAGTCGCGGGTCGCACCTCGTGGCGTCTAGCATGCACCCGTTCTCGGTGTGAACGGCGAGAGCCGGCGCAGAGCTCGTCGGAAACCCGTTGTCTGGCATTGAAAGGATACGTCCAAGGACAGCGGCGGTCCGGACGACGTAGTCGTCTGGCTGGTTGCTGGCCCAGAGCTGGGCGTTAGCAATGTAGCTGCCCGAAGGGATCGTCTGCGCAAGCGTCACGGTAGCCGAGAACGTGCGCGACGGGGAGATATTCACCTGGCGTGATGCCGGGAATAGAACGGTATTGTTGATGGTAACCGCAGGCTTCTGGAGCGACGAAGCCGAGACGTCAACGCGGAGGGTACGGTTCGAGCAGAACGTCACGCTCGGCGTACACCCGTTCGCGTCAAGCGTTCCTTGCCACATGACATCGTTGTCCGAGTAGAACGTTGCATTCGCATACGCCGCGGGAGCCGACGAAAGATCGTAATCGACCGGAACGACGCCGATTCCTCCGCCGAGGTCAGTGAAGCCGTTTGTCCTCCACCTGGAACAAACCGGTATCGTCTGCTTGTTCATGCAAATTGGTGGGATGACGATGACGGGACCACCACCAATACCGTTGGCCACTACGGAAGAAGTCGGTGCCTCGCTCTCAGGATAGCTGACTGAATCGCCGATAAATTCGTCGGCATTGGATTCACCCGCGGAGGCACCAGCAGGAGCAGCCATCTTGAGGAGACTGGGCGTACTGTCGACACGGCGACCGTCAACCTGCCCACGGCGATTGCCTAGTGAGGTGAGTAGCGTGGCAACGTCTCCACCTCCAGCCACTGCACGCGAGGTCGACTGCCCCATCGAGGCGAGTCTCACGCCATTGCCATTCGACTCGGACACGAAGAGCTGATGCCCGTCGGCGGCGAACGCCAAATACAACTGCCGTCCCGGCAAACGGACCGCGACGTCCGCTCGGGTGTACGAAATCCTCGGGACCACGCGCGCGAGCGAACCGATCGGAGCGATCGGGCTGCTCCCAGGTGACCAGGAGACGCGCTGTACCTCCCGCGGAGAGAGCGTCAGCTGTCCTAGGTCGACGCTGCGCTTCGCCCCGAGACCAGAGATCTCGAGTACAAGCGTAGCAGACAGGACCTCATCCTCGTGGTTCTCGACGACGAGCTCGAGAGACGCGTCCGTTCCCAACGTAGAGACGCCGCCTTCCAGGCCCGACCAGTCAACCGTCATTGACGGCGTCGAGGAAGAGGACGCCGGAGCATGAAGTACCGATTCACCTTCATCCGAAGCACCGACCAGTGCAGCGGACTTGCGAGCGAGCGGCTCGCTGCTGGCATCGTCAGCTTGGTTCGACGAGCAAGCTACGACACTGACTGCACCGAATGCGGCAATTCCCAACCATTTTAATGAGCGCAAAAGCCACCCTCCATTTCATACGCACACCTCAATGAGATACCCAATGAGATATGGAACGAGCGATGCGCCACAAAAGAACATATGCGCCATATTCCGAACATCCTCCCCAGGGAGGATGCGTTAACATTTCTTCACGCGAAGTCTTCTCGCCGGCGGCAATCACACGACGCGCCTAACTCCGCGATAGTTCGAAAACCCAGCCTTTGCCAAAAAGCTGAGCCGCATAGATGACGACGAGCGGCACAACAGAAACCTTGATTGGCCCCGCTTGTCGGCCGTGAAGCCCCAGCCGTGAGGGAGCACTCGATGTCTTCGTTCGTCTCGGCCCAGGAAGGTCGCAGTCGGATGGCTACAGCCATGACGTTCAGAGACGAGACCCGCTCGGAACCTCTATGTGGCAAATTGCATCGGGGAACCGACGAAGCACGCGCGGAACCACGGACTGAGCTGAGAGGATCCGGCCAGGGTGCCTTGCCATTTGCGGACGGAAATGCAGGATTGAACGCCTCACTTCCAAGGGGGATTTCATGGTCGACGATCTCGATCCGTTGGCGTACCTGCGTTTGCCTCGACTCGACGTCGCAAACGCGATCAGCCTCGGCAAGATGCTGCTCGCGCTCGTTCCGAAGGACACATCGAATACGGCGAAGAAGGCCGCGAAGCGAATGCACGCTTCGGTCGAGGCTCTCGAAGGCGCGTGGCGAAAACGCGTGCGGCTCGAGGAGCTCTCCGATCCTCGGCCTCTCGACCGCAAA
Source organism: Labilithrix luteola (assembly GCF_001263205.1). Lineage (GTDB taxonomy): Bacteria > Myxococcota_A > Polyangia > Polyangiales > Polyangiaceae > Labilithrix > Labilithrix luteola. The sequence continues at coordinate 6,082,102 of NZ_CP012333.1, read as the reverse complement.
CTCGATATCTGCTGGTCGGCGCTCCACGATCGCATCGCCGCCTGGGAAGCGCTCGACGAGCATCCCGACAAGCAGGCACGCGCGAGCGAAGCCGTGAAGCTGCTCTTCCCCGAAGGGCTTGCGTTTCTGAAGCTACCCTACGTCGCCGAACATGCCGAGAGCCAACGTCGGCTCGACGTCATCGACGAGCGCAAGCTCGCTGCGACGATCGACGGCCTCGCCGGCAAGGAGTTTCGTCTCGCCGTGCAAGACGCCCACAAAGCCTACGGCGAGGCGCTCGGGATCACGAAGGCAGGCGCCGAACAGTCCGATGCGCCCGCCCTCGACGAGCCCCTGCGCAAGCTCACGGCGGCCATCGCGGCGTACAACGTCCAGCTCCTCGCTCACGCCGAGGACGATGCTTCGGCGGTGGCGTCGGTACGCCGGGCCCTCCGCCCGGTCGACAAGTTCCGCGAGGCGCAGGGGCGCCGAGGGAGCGGAGTGCCCGCCGACGCGCCGCCTCCCGAGTCACCCACGCCCGCCCCGCCCACGCCACCAGCCTGACGCGCGAGCGACGTCCCAGGACATCGCAAACGTCACGCGCCTCGCCGGCCGATGTCCCGGGATCTCCAAGAACGACACGCACAAGGGAAAGGGAGGTCCGCGGACCTCCTTTTTTCATGCAAATGGCCGAACTTTGGGTCGTTCGACCCCGTCATCGCGGCAACCGATCGCGATCGGGATGTCTCGGGACATCCTTCGGGCTTACGAAGGTCGAGGCCGAAGGTCCCCGAACCTTCGACGGCGCTGCGAACGTCGAGCCCTGTTTGCTCAGCGGACGAACTGGGTGACGACCGGCGAGCAACCGCCGGATTTGGCCTCCTGCGTCAATTCACGCCGGCCTTGACGTGCGTCCGCGGATTGAGGAGTTCAGAAGGCCATGACCGCTTCGTCCTCCCCCTCCCCGACTGCAAGCGCGGCCGTTGCTTCGCAACCGGGGGCTGCCGCACGTGCGACCAATCATCCGCTCCAGATCGTCAATCCAGGCGGTGGCCACGTAAGCCCCAAGCAGGCCTTCCTGGTGTGGCTGCGTCATCCCGAGGCGCGCCTCGCGGATCTCGGGACGGTGGTGCAGGGCGAGCGCGGTCGGCGCCTCCTAGCGACACGCTACATCATCGCCAACGGGAGCGTCTGGGATGCGCGCTACGTCTGGAGGCCGGCCGTTCTCGACCTCCCCGAGGGGAAGGCGCACGTTGCGGCCGTCGAGGCCCTCATCGCGGACGTCGGCCGCCTGAAGGAGGAGCTGTCGGCCGACCCTCGGGCGCACCACGCGTGGGCCCGTGCCTTCGTGTCGGCGGACGCCGAGCAGCGCCTAGGCCAGCAGCTCGACGAAGCGGACACGCGACGCTTCCTGGTGCTGCTGCAGGTCGATGAGCAGCTGCGGACCGAGCTCGCCGCGCTGGTGCGTGCGCAGGCGGAGGAGCTGCTGCGTACGTCTCCTGCCGCCCTGGACTTCCTCTACCTCGCCACCACGGACCTGTACGCCTACCCCGCGACCACGGTCAGCGCCAAAGCGATGAAGTACATCATCGTCGCGGACAAGGGAGAGATGGGCGTCCGCGCCGTCCGTGAGTGCATCGCCCTCGGGCTCACGCCGGTGGTCTGCCACAGCCTGCAGGACGACGCCAACGCGCTGCAGGTCCGCCTCGCGCGCGAGCACGGCGGCTTCACCGTGGGCCTGCAGGGAACCTTCCGCGAGACGTACGCCAACTACGCCCAGATCACCGAGAAGGTCTTCAAGGCGTTCAAAGAGAAGTTCGCGGAGAGCTGGGAGCAGGAGCTCGCGCTGGCCGCCGTCTACCCGGGCTACGGGCCGCTCGCCGAGAACGCGTCCGCCATCCGCCACTTCCGCCAGCACGGTCTCGTCTTCGTGGGCCCCATGCAGGACGTGGTCGAGCGCGCGGGCGACAAACGCACGTTCCGATCCATGGTGCAGCGGCTCGATCCGTCCGCGGTGACGCCGGGCGTGACGCTCGAGGCGAGCGACGCCGCCGAGATCCAGGCGCGCGTGGAGGAGGCCTACCGCGCCGGCACGTTCACCTTCCCGGGCCGCCTCAAAGCGGCCAACGGCGGCGGCGGGCGCGGACAGGCCGTCGTCAAGGACCTCGAAGGACTCCCGGCGGCGATCACCAAGGTGCTCGGGGAGATCGCGAGCAACGGCTGGGACGCCGGTGTGATGTTCGAGCAGAACATCCCGGAGACCGTCCACCTCGAGGTGCAGGTCCTCCGCGATCGCTACGGCAACACGCGCCACTTCGGCATGCGCGATTGCAGCGAGCAACGCGCCAGCCAGAAGATCCAGGAAGAGGCCCCGCCGGCGCTCTTGCGGAACAAGCCGGAGCTTCGCGAGCGCGTCCAGACCCTGGCCGTGCGGTTCGCGGAGGACGTGGGCTACGTGGGCGCCGGCACCATCGAGCTCATGTACAAGGAGGGGCGCTACTACTTCCTGGAGATGAACACCCGCATCCAGGTGGAGCACCCCGTCACCGAGGAGGTGCACGCCATCCGCCGCGGAAGCGAGCTCGAACCGCTCAACCTGGTGCAGTGGCAGATGCGCATCGCCAACGGTGAGCCCATCGACTTCGCGCAGGACCAGCTGGTGGTCACCCACGTGGGCCGCGAGTTCCGCATCAACGCCGAGAGCTGGAAGCCGAACCTCAAAGACAGCCGCGACGGCGGGATGGGCTTGTTCCTCCCCAACGCCGGCACGTTCGACAAGATCGAGATTCCGGAGGCATCATCGCTCGTCGCCAAGCTGAAGGAGACCTTTGGCGGCGCCATCAAGGACCTGAAGATCCGCTTCGATTGCGGCTTCGAGGCTGGCGACATCCTCGTCAACAAGGACCCCACGTTCGGCAAGCTGATCATCTCGGTGGCCGCAGACGAGAACGCCTACGAGCTGCTTCGCCAGGTTTGTATCGCGGTGCTCCAGCAGACCCACATCGAGGGCCGCCAGGTCCGTGCCGACGGCGTTGCCCTCGAGGGCATGCCTTTCCAAACCAACCTCGCCGACCACATCGGCATCCTCGAGATGCCGATGATGCAAAAGCACATGACCGACGCCGCGCCCGAGCGCCACGTCAACTGGGTGGTGGCCGCCCTCCGCAACGCCAGCAAGCCTGGCTGATCCGGTTCGCGCTCACGCTTGGCGAGTCTGTCGGGGACGTTCTCTCCAAGCGTGGGTGGACCGACAATGAGCCGTCTGCGACTGACGATTCAGTACGACACGGGATTCAGCGCCGATCTCTGGGGTTGGCGCCTCGAGGTGACGAGCGCGGACAGCGGGCGCGTCGAGATCGTTTGGCAAACATCGAATTTCGAACACCAGGCCAAACGTGAGCAGCGCATCCGCGCCCGGAGCCTTCCTGGGTGGTGCGCAAACGCCCTGGAAATCTTGGCCGCTATCGATTTCCAGGCACTGCCCCCGTCGACGGATTGGGGCATTGGGATGGACGACGTGGGGACTCTCGCCGTCGCGCGCAACCTCGATGGTGTTCGTTCGGAGTTCTCCATTTTCTACGCCCCCGCCTTTTGGCCCATGGTGTCGATCTCGACGCGACACGCTCTCGCGGAGCTTGTTTCGCTTCTCGATCCGCTCGCGCGGAAGGTCGATCAGGCCTAGCCACCAAGCACATGACGTGGGGACGCGTACGCATGGCCTTCACTCGTTCGCCTCGACGCAGCCCTGCGCGGCATGCCTCTCGGCGGATGCGACGAGTCGCGCGAAGTTCGACGCGTAGTGTGGGTCGATGGTCGTGAAGAGCCGATCCCAGATCGCGGTGTAGAAGCCGAAGTTCGTGGTCGGATTCTGATGATGGCGCGCGTGGAACGTGCTCGTCCCGATGCCACGCAGGATGGGGACCCTGGCCCACCACTCGGGTAGGGGCTCGACCCCGACGTGTCCGAGCGTTCCGAACAGCGTGTTCGTCGTGAGGTAGAGGAGCATGCCACCGAGCGAGAAGGCGTGCGTGCACAGAACGGCGATCCACAGCCCGCCGAAGCCGCAAACTTCGATCGGGTGGAGCACGAAGAGCGTGAGCGGCCGCGGCTGGTCGTAACGGTGATGGATCTCGTGGACGAATCGATAGATCGGCGAAAAATGCGCCACGCGATGGGTGGCGTACATCGCGATGTCCATCACGAGCACGAGCAGAACCGCGTCGACCATCCAGCGCCAACCGAAAGGCGCACCGTCAACCCGCAGCAGTCCTGCCTGGAAAAGCCACCATCCCGCGAACATGACGAGCGAGTTGAACGTTACGCAGAGCGACGCCAAAACGAGCTCCGTGCGCGACAGGGGCGGTCCTTGGTGCGCGACCCTGGCGTTCGGAAACGCACGCACGACCGCCCCGCCGAACGCGAGTGCAGCGAAGAACATGAGCACGTTGACAACCAGCGAGTAGGCAATCGCCTCGGAAATCGATCGCGCGCGTGTCCACACGAGCAGCTGCTCCACCCCCCCATAGTACCGAACACAACGTCGCGGGACGGAATCCGTCGTTCGCTTTCTTACTCACGTCGGTGACCTCGCTCTGCGTCGACGGGATTGGTCACCACGACGCGCGCAATGCGGCCCCCCACGCGTCTTTCCCAATCGTCGGTCCGATCGACCACGAGATCTTCGAGTTCGGGACGTAGAACCTTCCCGCGCGATAGCCTTCGAGTGCATCGCGCAAGTGGTGAGGCTGGGTAAACGCGGTGAGTTCACCGATTACGACGCCCGCACCACCGCTAATGGCGGCCGTGGACCAGCGGTCGTACCCGAGTCCAAGAACCAGGACGACCCCCGTGTTCAGCGCAATGTTGCCGAGATGGGTGAGCCCTCCTGTCGCCATCGATTGGTCCTTTGCGGCGCGCGCGAGCGTCGCTTCGGCGTGGCCGAGAACAGCGCATCGATCGGCTTCTCCCCAACGCCATCGCGCGTTGCGCATCGGAAGCGTGAGTCTCAATGGCAAGAGACCGAGCGACAAGACACCGATCAATGACGTGACGATTCCCACCGAAAGATCGACGCGCGTTCCGTAATCGTGCGTGAGCGTCAGAGCAACGCCCTGGCCCACCGCGGCGAGAGCAGGCACGCTGCCCCAAACATAGGACCACGTCTCGATGGCGTGAATCTCACGATCGAAGACGTGCGCGAGAAAGTCGAGACGAGCCTCGACCTCCTCCCGGCTCATCGAGCCACAATCCTCGTCGGCAAAGGCGGTGAGCGGCGTGCCGGCAACGACCAACGCAACCACACCGCAGCACGCACGGGCGACTCGCCTGCGCCCTCGGCTTCGCCCTGGCGCCGACTTCGAACGAAGACTTCGACACGCCATACATCTTGTTTAACACCGCGATCGCGACACGTTCGTTCCGAACGCGTGCGACTTCGAGACGAGAGCGGTAGGACAAAACGCTGCAGCGAGTCACGGGCTCAGGACATGCGCGGCGCCGCCGTGAGCTTCGCGACCACCTCACCGAGATAACGGATGCAGGAGTCGCGATCGGCATGATCTTGATCCTGCATGGGTCCCCCTCGCGCGGGGCGAATCACCTCGCCGCAACGCGAGCATCGCGCCCCCGCCACCGGAGCCGAGAGCTTTGCCGTCCCCGAACTCTCCGGGGCGGGAGGTCCATTCGTGACGCCCGACGGCCCCGCCGTGTCCTTCGCGTGTGCCATGGATTCGAGACTAAAGCGTCTCCGCGTTACGTCAACGGACGTTTGCACGACCGACACCATTCCGACTTCGATCCGTTGGAACGAGCACGTGACGCGGTCAGTCGATGAAGCGGCGCCGCGTGTGCTCGATCTGAATCACCAGGGTCTCGTTGCCGACTTCATCCGGTTCGTAGATCCGAAGCAGCATCTGGTTCGGAGCGATGACCTCGGTCGTGAGGCGCAAGCGATTGGAAGCGCCGTTTGCGCTGGGGACCTCCGAATGTTCGCAGTACACGCCGCGTGCGTCGAAGTGTCCTTCGGTCCGGTAGATGAGGGGCGATGTCGAGTCGACCCAGGTTCCGACGTACGTGCCTCGTGACGCGTCGTAACCAGTAATGCCGCGTCCTTGGAAGCCCGCCATGCCGAAATTCACTTCTCGGCATAGGAAGAGGCCGCCAATGTCCATCCGCGCGAGAAACTCGCCCGAGCTCTCCCGAGGCGGTTGATTCGGGCGCTCGTAGTGTTTGATGCGTGCCGACCATGCACCGGTCAGACGGCGCAATGCGTGATGCTCGGTGCCTGGTTTGGGAGATGCGCTCATGCGAGAGAGAACGTCTTAGTTCTTCGACGGCTCTCGAGCAAAATCAGAATGTGCTTCGAAGCGGCGGACATCCTCCGATGCCTGCGACGTGCGTCTCTCCGATCTCGTGGGGCATTCGATTTCGAGGTCGACATCGCCGTTGATCTTTTCGACGCCGTGTGAGCAACCCCGACCATCACGGTTGGCCTCGCCCGTGAGACGAGACCTGTGCGGACGTGTCGCGCGGGCGCTCACGCCTTGACTTCGGCGTTGTGTCGACCCGGATAACGGCCGCCTTCCCCGGGAACTCCTTCAACAACTACCACTACGGCGTCCCCGACTCTCAATTCTTGACCTTCAAACAGGTCGCGACGCCCATCACTCAAGTCGCTCCGATTTGTTCGAATACGGCCACGTGTGACGCGGACTGCAGCGTGGCATCGTGCGGTGACGGCTTCACCAACTCCGCGGCCGGTGAAGAGTGTGACGACGGAAACACCGACGACACCGACGGATGCCTCTCGACCTGCGTCTCGGCGACCTGCGGTGACGGCAAGGTGCAGGCAGGGGTCGAGCAGTGCGACAACGGCAATACCGACGATGACGACCGGGGTGCTCGACGCGACGCGCCCGGCGAACGGAGGCGGTCGAAACATGGCCCCGAGCGCACGACGCTCCGGGCCCATGCTCACCCAGTCCACGCCGACCCACGCGAGGTACGAGACCGCGCACGCTGCGAGCATGATGGCCATGTTCGCCATGGCCCGCCCGAGAGCGCCTACAAGCCCGATGGTCAGGACAATCGCTCCGGCGAACCCGATGAGGCCCCCGCGCTTTCTGCGCTCGCTCGCCTGGAGCGCAACGGCCCCTGCAACGAATGCGCGGTCGCGGCCCGCCGCGTCGTACGTCGCTGCTCCGCATCGGGGGCAGGGCGCGGGCCCCGCGACCGGCGAACTCGGAACGCCACACACCACGCATACCCAGACAGGCGCGTTCGCCGAGGATGACGCCGCGGTGCTCGGAGCGATCGGCACGGAGGACATGTTCAACGGTTTATCATGTCTCACGCGACGTGCTTTCGATAGGGGCGCCCATCGACGGCGATGGGGTAACGCGAATTCGACAGGTGGCTGCTTCGAACGACTTTGGCAACACGCTCATGCACGAGTCATGTGAGGATGCCGAGGGCCTCGCGAACGAGTGTCTCGATCGGCCGCCGCCACGCCTCCTCGCACTCCTCTCGGTCGATCATCAGGAGGGCGCGGTCGGCCTCGGCGCCGCGGAAACCCAGCGTGAGCAGCGCGGTGCGCACCTGTTTCCGTACGGTGTTGTCCCGTGCGTGCTCGGGCGCGAGCGCTCCGTGGCTTGCCTCGAGCGCTAGGCCACCGAAGGCCGGCGCCGACGACGATGCCGTAGAGGAGGCTCCTCTCTCTCTTTCGTACTTCCGCTGGGAAAAGTTAGGCGGCCCAGCAGACGGGGCGCTGCGATCCGGCGCTCGCGAAGAGCGCTTTCGGGAGGTCCGGATCCGGGCTTCGACATGCGCGCGGCCGAACACGCGCTCGGCAGCGTCGTGGTTGTGCGCTCGGCAAAAGACGCGGAGGTTCTCGGCCTCGCCGCTGCCACCGAGCGCCCGGGGCGTCACGTGGTCGAGTTCGAGAAACGAGCGCGCCGAACACCGCTGTCCGTTTTCGCCGACGAACGAGCATTGCATACCGTCGCGCGCGAACGCTTCCCGACGGGCCGCACGCGTCACGTAGCCGTGCTTCGCCGAGGACTTGCGAAGGCGCGCTCGCGAGGTTGTACCGAGCTTCTCTTTCGAGAGTTTCTCGATGAGGAGCTCGACGGCTCGTTCGACAATCACCGCGAGATCCCCATTCGGATTTCGGTGACTCATGAGAGCCCGTGCGAGCTCCAGCTTGTCGCGAAGGGTCTCGTTCGCCGTGAGCTGAACCTTGTAGCGCCGCTCCGCGATGGCCTGTAACTGCGATGGCGACACGCGGCTCGTTGGCGGCGACTGCGACGCCGTCGTGAACGATTCTTGCGATGAGGCGGCAGAGGAAGACGACCTTCGCTCCGGCAGCTTCCGAATCGACGCTCGGACGTCGGGCTTCGGGGCCATTCGAGCGACGAGCTCCTCGACCTCGCGCTTCGTTTTGCCGCTCGCGGCGGCGACGATCGCGTCGACATTCGCCTCGGTGAGAACGTCACGGAGAAGCACGAGACTCGAGAGATGGATTCTTCCCGACGCAATGGCATCGAGGAGCACTGGCAAACGCCGAGCGAGACGCGCCGCCGTGAGCCGTCGAAAGGCTTCTCCCTCGCTAAAGCCGAGCCTGCGCGTGCAAAAGTCGAACATCGACGAAGATCCGAGCTCGAGATGGATCCGGCGCTCTTCGATCTCGACGAGATAGACGATCACCCTCGCGAGCGACTGCCTCTCCGCACCGACGAACGATTTCAGTGCGACGAGTATCTCTTCGTTCGACAGCTCCGCGAGAAGCCTTGGCGTCGTCTCCGTCGGCTCTCCTCCGCTGCAAACCTTCCCGCACACCCGCTCGGCCACGGTCCGACGCCACGCTTGCCACGCATGCACGGAGAGCTGCTCCCCATCGTCCCGATCCCGTCCATTCATACGCCCCTCCCCGATCGCCCGCACGCCCTGCGAGGTCGAAATCTAAAACCTAATCACAGAACACCTATTCGCAAGTCGATCGTCAGACACTTTGAACAAATGCATTCACGGCGACACACGACACCGTTCCTGTTCATCGCTCTCGAGCTCGAACGCTTCTTCCGCGACCGCGCGGTGCGGGGCGAAACGAGCAGCGCGCCTAACCGTGGTCAAAAGGCCACCGTAGTGAACGGCATTGCGGCAGATCCGATTGCGGTGAGAACGAAACGGTCATCGGCCCGACGTCACCAGCGTGCACGGCCTGACGGGGCTGCGTTCGATCATCGAGTAAACTTGCTCGTATCATGACGACGAGCTTCGACGATTGCGCGACCCCGACGACCATGGCGGAGCTCGAGCGGCGGTACGGCGACCGAGCGTGGTGGCGTTCGTTGAAGGAAGCCCAATCGTTCAACGACGAAGCGACGTCGGTTCGATGGATCGACGGTCCCCTCGTCGTCGACGGAGACCTACGAACCGGCTCCGATCCATGGGCCGTCGTGGTCGATGGACCGCTCACGTTGAGCGGAACGCTGGAGTGCGACACGGCGGACGCGCGCACGAGCACACTCATCGTGACGGGCCCTGTGCGCGCCGCGAATCTCTTCTTCGGCAGAGCGAAAGGGGCTCTCGCCAAGGTGAACACTCAGAGTGAGTTCGGAATGACCGTGAGCGTCCCCGATCCCTTGTTCGTCAGAACGAGGTCTACGTATCCATTGCCGTCCATGTCGGCGGCGGCGATGGCGTTGAGGCCGGGGGCGGTGCCGGTCGTGACGAGCGTGCCCGCGGTGAACGTGCCATTGCCACTGCCGGTCATCGGATACACGCCGCCAGTCGTGGAGGAGCGTAGGAGATAGGCGTCGAGCTTGCCGTCGCCGTTGAAGTCGCTCGCGACGACACCGAGCGCCGAGTTGGTCACCGCGCCGGCGCCGGTCGCGGACTGCACGCCGGTCGCGAAGGTGCCGTCCCCATTCCCCTTGAAGAAGAAGAGGTACGCGCCCGCCGCGCCGTTGGACAGAATATCGAGTTTGCCGTCGCCGTCGGCGTCGCCGAAGGCGATACCCGCGGTCTGGCCGTTCACCGCATTCGAATAGGAGACCGGCGATGCGAACGAGCCATCTCCCTGGTTCAAGAGGACAGACACGCGTGCCGAGCTCGGGCTCGTCACCACCAGGTCGGGATGACCGTCGCCGTTCAGGTCGCGGCAACCGATCGTCGATTGCACGCCGCCGGTGCTCGTGATGGCCATGAGAACGGGAGCGTCGAAAGCGCCAGCGCCGCTGCCGAAGAGCACGCTCACCTGGTTGGTGACGACGCTCGTCGTCGCGACGTCGATCTTGCCGTCGCCGTCGAAGTCGGCGGTGCAGAGGTGGACGGACCCTGCGGCCCCCGTGGTGAAGCTCGTCGCCGCGCCGAAGGTCCCTGGCGCAGCCGCCCCGAGATTGAGATACACGGTGATGGTCCCGGTGGTCGTCGCGAGATTGGTCTGGCCGTTGACGGTGATGGCATCGGGCCAGCCATCGCCGTTCACGTCGGCCACGGCAACGGCGTTGCTGGAGAGCGTGGCCCCTGGGTAGTTCACCTCCGCGGCGACGGTGCCGTCCCCCTTGCCGGTGAAGACCGAGACCGAACCAAAGGGTGTCGTCGTCGAACCGGATTCGGCGTTCGCAACGAGGATATCGAGCTTACCGTCGCGATCGATGTCCGCGACGGCCGGCGCCAGCGGGTTGTGAGTCGCGGCGACGCTGATCGGTGGTCCGGGCACCTGGCCGGACGGCGAAGCCTGGCAGGCGCCATGCGTACAGATCTGCCCAGTCACACACTTGAAACCGCATCCATTGCAGTTTTGTTGGCGTCGCTCCCGAGGAGCGCCTCGCAACCGTCAGCGGAGTTCGTATTGCAGTCCCCGCGGCCAGCGACGCAGCTCGTGCACTGCGCTCCTTCGTAGGTCGCCGCGCACTGGCAGGTGTAGCTGTTCACCCCGTCGGTGCACGTGCCGCCGTTCTTGCACGGGTTGGCAGCGCATTCGTCGACGTTCGTCTCGCAGTTGGCTCCGCCGTAGCCCGCCGGGCACTTGCAAGTGTGTCCGCTCTCGGTATCCGTGCACGTACCGCCGTTCTGACAAGGCTTTGACGCGCAGTCCCCGCGCACGTGGCACGCGCTCGGCTGACCGGCGCACTCCCAACCCCTCTCCACGACGCAGCGCGAGGAACAGCCGTCGCCATTCGTCGTGTTGCCGTCATCGCAGCCCTCCGACTCGGCGACGGTACCGTCACCCGATATTGGGCGACCGCGCCCGTCACCCGCGAGCGCTGCCTACCTGATGTTGGATGCGGAAAGCTCTCTTCGCTCGAACGACGTCACGGCATCACGAGCCGGCCCTGTCGTCCCGCGGAGTGTCATCATCTCGAAGTAGCTCGAAGTAGCGCACGCGTGCTTGACCGCACGAGGGACACAACGCTCGTGCCGAAGTAACCCGTACGGCGCCGAATGCAATCGAGGCCCACGCGACCTGCGATGTCCCTTGCGGAGGCGCGTGACCACACTCCCACTTGCCATCGAAGACGCGTCGCTCGGCGTCGTGCCGCGAGGCGACGCGAATGGCCCGCGCGGGGACTTCGCCTGCGCTGCGAGCGCGGCGCCAGCGCCAACGCCAACGGCGGCCGGCACGGCGCGTTCGGCGGACGAGCACCACCGCCCCGACAATGAGCAAGCCGACAATCAAAACGACGTCGACGGCAATCGAAACCGCGGAGTGAGCGGGGTTCTCTTTGACGGGCTCGCCGATCTTCGGGACCACGAACCAATCGACGGCGTCCTGGATCTTGGACCGGGCGGCGACGTGCTCGGCGACCTTCTCGGGCGGCACCGCGTCCGTCAGCGCTCTCAGCTCGAATGTGAGAAGGAGCCCCTTCGGAAGCTTCTCGGAGTGACGCGTGAAAACGATCGAGCCATCGTTCACCGTGGAGTCGTCGAGCGGGCGGAGCTCTACGCCTTCGACCTCGATTTCGTGTCGAACGAAGAGCGGATATGCGAGGCTCAAAGGCGACGAGCGTCGTGTCGTTTGGGGGCGGCCCACGAGCGTCTGGATGGAGTGAGCCCAGACATCGAATCGACCGTTCTTGTCGTAGACGTGCGGAATCGCATAGAACTCACGTACGACGACGACGTTCGTGGCTTCGTCGTCCTCGACGACGAACGGGCTGCGCACGGCAACCGTCGGGAAGGCCTTCGCATAGAACTCGACGTTGGAGCGCTCGAGAGCGTCACGCGTGCGATTGGCGAGCGTTCGGCGCACGCCCGTCGCGTCTTCTCCGGTGTGTCTGGTGACGACGTCGAGCGTCGCCGACTCTCCGGAGACGTTGAACGTCTCGTGCACCGTCGTCGTCGGCTCGGTGACTGGCTGGGCGTCGATGCGAACCAGTCCCGTTTCCTCCGGCGAGGCCACCAAGGCTCGGCCGTAACGAACCGGCTCACGCCCGAGCGGCCCACGCTCGAACGAGTTCGTCGGGTCGACCCAAATCTCGCGACCATCGACGCGCAAACGGGCGATGACGTGATTGAAGGCGAACGGTGACGGCAGCTCTTCGTCGAGGTGCGCTTCGAGGTCGGGATTGACGAGCGCCGGCTGAGCCTCGATTCCCATCGCACGGAGCATCGCGACGAGCAGCGACGTCTTGTCTTTGCAGTCTCCGAACCTCTGCGCGAAGACGGAGGCTGGAGCGTGCGGACGATGCGAATGTTCGCCAAGCTCCATTCCGAGATAGCGCACCTCCGTCTGCACGAAGCGTAGCGCCGCGAGCGCTCGTGCTTCGGCTGTCGCGTGCGCGGAACTGATCTCTCGGATTTTCGCGAAGAGCGGGCCGTTCGTCGGGACGTCGAACGAGTAGAGCGTCGAGGCCCACCGCGCGACGTCCGCCCACGACGTGAACTCGCTGAGCGAAAGACCGATGGTCGGTGTGAACCAGGGCGGGGCATCATCGTCGAAGACAACGGCCGGGAGATCATGTGCCTCCCACGTGACTTCGGTGTCTGCGCCAACCTCGCGCGAGGTCGTCGGCACGGCGGTTCGAGACAGACGAAACGCGAGTGGACGCGACGACGGATACACGATGCGAGCGCGCCGGTATGCGGTTGGCCGAGACGAATCAAGCCTCCAGCGACGATTCGTGCGCCCGCCAAAGACCGGATTTTCACCGGCCACCGTCGCCTCGAACTCGACGACGTCACCAACGCGCACGTCGGCGAGCAGGAAAACGATCGTGCGTGTGCCATCGTAGATTTGCTCGTCCCGCGACGATTCGCTCTCGATGACCCGCACGGTGGCGGTCTTCGTCGCATCGATGCGTTCGTCACCGCGGAGAACCACGACGTGGTGCAACGTCACGCGCTCGTAGGCCGGATCGTACAAGAGCTCGAATTCGGCGGCGGAGCGCACGCCCGCTGGCGACGTCACCTTCCGAACTCGACGAATGTAGTGCTCCGCCGTCCTGCCGACACGCAGCTGGTCGTCGATGACGAGATCGGCGATTCCCGCCTCACTGCTGCTCGTGCTTGCGGGCGTCTCCGCACGAGGCGCGCCAGAAGACGGAGAAGAGGGAGTGACCCATGAAGGAGTCGGCGCCGTGGCGTACTCGCGGGGTGCAGCGATCGCCGTGGGCAGAAGCGACGCTTCGATGACGAGCGCGAGCAACATGCACGACGCGAAACGCCACGCGCGAAAGCCGGGGCCTCGCGCAACACGCGAATGGGGTGCAGCGCGTAGGTCTGCACCACGCGCTGCTCGGGTCGGCGTTCGTGCACCTACGGCCATCGGTTGCGTCATCGAGAGCGATGACACGACTAGCAGAAGAGACTTCGCAGAAACCACAACGACCGCGCCCGGGTCATCGCACGCAGCGCGATCTGGGACGACGGGATCGGTCTCCACGTAGAAATTCGGGTACACTCTGGCGCGTGGTGGCCAACTTGCTTCGTCGCTCGTCCTTCGCGTTGGCGGCGTTCACCGTGCTCGCGCTCGCGCGCGTGCAAGCTGGCTGCAGTCCGTTCGGCGCCTCGGACGGGACTCCGAGCTCGGATGCGTCGACGACGAACTCCGATGCCTCGAGCGGCAGCGATGGTGGCGGCACGACCGACGCCACCTCGACGTGTGGCGCGGATTTGACGTCCGACCCGCTCAACTGCGGAGCGTGCGGCAAGAGCTGCGAAGGCGCAGCATGCACGGCGGGCGTGTGTGCGCCCGTGCTCATCGCATCACAGTTGCCCGGCAAGCCCGTCGGCATTGCCGTCGACGACAAGGAATACTTCGTCGTGATCGACGGTGTGGCCGTCCTACGCAAAGCGAAGGATGCCGCGCCGTCGGTTTCGGCGACGCCGCTCGTGGCCGCGCAAAAGGGAGCCGCGTACATCGCCATCGCCGCGGGAAAGGTCTGCTGGACGAGCTCGCTCCACGTGGAATGCGCTCCGTCCGACGGCTCGGCGAGTCCGACCGAGTACACGCCGTTCAACACGGCGACCTTCCGCGGTATCGCGACGACGCTGGACCTGATGTATCTCGCGAATACGGAACAGCAGGAGGTGCTCGTCGTCCCGTACGGTAAGGCCACCCAGGCAACGCTGAGCGGTTTTGCAACGGGCATCGAAGGTCTTGCCCTCGACGCGGCGGAAAACCTCTACATCACGACGAGCTCGGGCGTCCTGAATCGACGTTCGGTCGTCTCCACGAAGACGGTCCCCGAGACCGTCGCCAAGGGCTACAACGCGCTCGCCGGCGTCGCGGTCGACGAAACGTACGTCTACGTCGCCGAGCAGCCCGACGCGGCCGGGCGCGGAACGATCTGGCGACGACGCAAAGACTCGAAGGACGTGGCCGATCGCGGTGAGGCCTTCGTGTCGAAGCAGGGCACGCCCACAGGCCTCGCGGTCGACGCGAAGTATCTCTACTGGACCGACGCGGCGACGTCCGAAGTCTGGCGCAAACTCAAATAGACCATATCCCTCGATTGGCTAGAGCAGACGTCACGAGAACACCTGCTGACGGCGACGAGAATCAAGGCAGCCCCTGGACTCGGACAGGCTTCGTGGTCGGCTCCTCCGAGACGCGGTCGTCACCGAGCTCTGCGCCGAGATCGTCGCCCCAACATTCCATGTGTCCGTCGGCGAATGCGGCGCATACGGAGAGCGACGAAGCTGCGATGAACGTCGCGCCCGCGAGGTCCGTGACGGAAACGGGCGCGGAGCGGGTGTCAGTGGTTCCGTCGCCGAGCTGTCCTTTGCTGTTGTCTCCCCAGCATGAGACGGCGCCGCCTCGTCGTGCGCACGTGTGATAGCGGCCCGCGGCGAGCTGTGACACGCCACTGACGTTCACCGCTTGGAGGCTCGTCGTCCGCGTTGGCTTGGTGTCGCCGTTACCGAGTTGCCCAAGGTAGTTGTAACCCCAGCAGCTGACGTTTCCTCCTGCGTGCACGGCGCACGTGTGCTTGCTGCCGGCGATGAGATCGACAGCGTCTGCGAGACCGTCGACTTCGGCAGGCGAAGGAAAACCGGTATCTTCGATCTT
Organism: Labilithrix luteola; assembly: GCF_001263205.1. Classification (GTDB taxonomy): domain Bacteria; phylum Myxococcota_A; class Polyangia; order Polyangiales; family Polyangiaceae; genus Labilithrix; species Labilithrix luteola. The sequence goes on along the minus strand of NZ_CP012333.1, from coordinate 6,066,609 downwards.
GCCGTGACCGAGCTGGCCAGAGTCGTTCGCGCCCCAACAGAGCATCTTGCCGGGCGAGCCGACGAGCGCGCACGTGTGCTTGTCACCCGCGGCCAAACGTGTGGCGCCAGCAACGCCCTGAACCACGGACACGTCGCGAACGTCGCCGAACGTGGCCGAGCCCACCTGCCCTGCCCCGTTGTCTCCCCAACACGCGACGGTTCCATCGCTACGTCGCGCGCAGGCGTGGTCCGTGCCGAGCGCGAGCTCGACGACACCGCTTTCGAGACCAACGATCGGCTGTGGGGTCACGATGCAGACCGAGTCGATCTGCGAGTCTCCGCAGGGCGTGGTCGCCGCGGTCCCTGCTTGGCCGTGATCATCGTCACCCCAACACCAGACGGCGCCTCCCTTTCGAATCGCGCACGTGAAGCGATCGCCTGCATCGATCGCGATGGCGTCCGTCACTGTCTCGACGCGCGTCGCCACGTGTTTCGCACCGTAGTCTCCACCGAGCTGGCGATAGGCGCCTTGGCCCCAGCAATAGATCTCTCCCGTCTTTAGAAGCGCGCAGGTGTGGTAGCGACCACCGGTAACTTGGACGATAGGACCTTCGCCGGTCGGCGCCGGATCTCCCGGTTGCGCCCCGCCCACAGCCCCCGTCTGTCCCGAATCGTCGTTCGAGCTCTGTCCTGATTCGTTTGGTTTGGACGAGTCGTCGTCCGACGAACATGCGATGGCTCCGATGAATGGCAGCGCCATCACGACGAGTGCGAAGGGCCGGGTCGACATGCCTCGACTATAGGCCGACCCTGCCCGGCCGCGCCCTGTACGATTGCGCGCCGAGTGTGCGCCACCGTACACGGCACGTTTGGAATTGGCTCCTCCCGATGCCGCGATGCCTCTACAGCGATTCTCACTTGCGTGGATCGATCAAGCTTGATCGACCTGTGATTCCGCTTCACGCGGACGCGTTCGCCTTCCCGTCGGCGGACGAGGGTACGATCCGACCTGGCCGGCGCCGCTCTACGCGTATGCCCGTAAGTGGAGGGACTGACGAGGTCGTGTCAGCACTGTCGAGCGGGCACGGGCAAAGCTCGGACGTACCTATCCCAATCTCGCGTCCGAGGGAGGAAACAGGCCGCCGCGTGATCTCGATCACATCCCCTGTGTCGCGGTACGAAGACGATGCGACCGCAAGGTGTACGGTTGCGCGCCCGAGCCGAACGATACCGCTCGAACGTCGTCGCCCGTCGACAAGGCATTTCCTTTGTGAGAGGCTGCCGGCCTAATTGAAATGAACGTTCGGTCCTCGATGAGACGAGCCGAACGCCGTCGACTTGCCGACCTGTTGACGTGTCGGCGTGTCGACGTGTCGACGTTGAACGTCGGAATCCGAAACGAGGGGGACTTGATGACGATTACATCGAAGGCATCTTCGCTCGCATTTTTGGCACTCCTGACGGTCGGCGCGACGTCGAGCTGTGCGAGTGCCGATGGCGGCGACGAGTCGACGGATGGCACCGTGAACGTCGACATTCCATCGGCAGGCGGCATCATCCAACCAGCGATCGAGTTGACGTCGCCGGCGTCGCCGGCGAAGAACATCTCCTGCGCCGAGACGACGAACGGTCGCTGGTGTTTCTCAGGAACCGGTTCGAGGAACCTCCCTGTCTACGTGGGCGGCACGACCGGTCTCGATCGCACGAACACCGTCGCTCGCTGGAACTTCAATGGCGGGAACTCAACGATTCAGCACCCCATGATTACTTGGGTCTTCCCCCCTATGGGCTCCTTTGGGCCTCCACTCTCCGTAGACGTGCATTGGGTCGGCGCGAATCAAGATATTCCGTGGCAATCGATCGTCTTGGAGTCGAGCAACGTTCCGGGCGGATCGGCCCTGTGCCTGGACGTCCAGTGGGGCTCCGCCGCAAACGGGACGCCCGTGTGGCTATGGCCCTGCACGGGCAGCGTCGCGCAGCAGTGGAGCTACAACTCGTCGACGCGGCAGTTGACGGCCATGGGCAAGTGCCTCGAATTCGCGGCGCCCGTCGTGCAGGGTTCCCAACTCCAGATATGGGACTGCAATGGCTCGTTCCAACAGAGATGGAGCGTCGTCCCCTACGAAGACGGTACGTGGGGCTTCAGCCCCGTGGCGTTTGCGAACTTCGTGGGATTTCGAATGGACCTCGTCAAAAACGTCGCAGTCGCTCAACAACCGCTTTGGGCGTGGCCGACCAACAGCTCCTCTGCCCAGAAGTTCCGCTTCTACACGCGATGAGGCTCCGCCCCCGTCTCTCCCGCATGGCGGAGCCACGAAAGCCGCGACGCTTCACGCCGAGCGCGTGCTCTGGATGAAGCGGCGATGCGCGCGCTCGTCCCACGCACGGCGCTCGGCGCGGAGCGCGAAGAGCGGGATGTCTCGCACCATGACCGTCTCTTTCTGGGCCGCTGCGTGGACGCGGCGCTTTCGTTTCTCGGGGCTGAAGATCTCCGAGTCTCCGAACGCGGCGTAGTTGCAGAACGCGGTGCACGCATAGAGCGCGCGGCGGGCGCCGACGTGAGCCGCGGTGAAGTCGGCGGTCACAGGCGTGAAGGCAGGGTTGAGCACCAGGTCGACCGGCGGCTCGGAGTTCCTCAGCTCCACGAGCAAATCGAGATCGAGGAAGTCTCGGCAGATCGCGATCGCAATTCGGCCGAAGCGGGTCGACGCCACGACGGAGACGTACGGGGCGGGCGCCTCAATCGGCTCCGTGATCGTCTCACCTCCCCAGGACATGGTCGCGGGGATGTGCTTGCGCTGCTGCCAGAGGACGCCCTTCGGCCCGAACACCTTGCACACGTTCGCGCGTGTGATCTCGTCGTGGTAGCCGCCGACGACGATGTGCATATCGTATCGTCGCGCGAGACGGTCGACGGCGGTCTCGAGCTCGCCGAAGTTGAGGTCGACGCTCATCTCCGGGAGGAGCAGAAGACCTACGCCGAGCGTGGCGGCCCGGCCGATGACGCGCTCGATCTTCTGCTCCACGAACGGCAGGCGGGACGCGGGCAGGCGTAGCAGGCCGCTCGCTCCGGGAGTGAAGATGTCGTCCGGCTCGCCGATCTGCGCGAGGCCGATGCGATACTGGGCGACCTCCGCCGAGTCTCCGACGTCGTAGTGGAGAATCTCGTATCGTCGCGACGAAGGCGCCGGCGCCCGCGTGGCAGCGGCCAACTCGCTGGCGCGCGCGCCAGGGACGAACTCCTCGACGAGCTTCGCAACCGCCTCCCAGTCGCCAAGCCAGGGAGGATGGATGTCTCCGTCGAGGAGCACCAGGCGCGCGCCAGGGATCTTCGAGGCGAGCTCGATTCCGAGCCGGCTGGCGATGGCGCGATCCCCGCGCCGGTGAATCACGAGCGTCGGCGCACGGACCGCCGGCAAACGGCTACCGACGTCCCATTCGTAGATCGACGCGAGCAGCTGCGCGGCGACGGCGCCGGAGGCCGCCTCGCGCTGGAAGCGCTTCAACTTCACGTGGTACGTCGGGTTGTCCTCCGGAGGGACGAAGATCGTGGCCATCGCATCTGAAGCAAGCCCCCAGCTCGCGCGTATCAGCGAGACGAACGACTCGCGAACCGGTGCGCGCGCGATGGCGGCGCCGGACTCGTAGGATCCATAGAGCACGAGCCGCGTGACGCGCTCGGGGTGCGCGGCCGCGTAGGCGATCGAGAGCGGCCCCCCTTGCGAGCTCCCGAACAGAGCGATGGGGCCCTTGGTGACCTCGTCGACGACGACCTCGAGATCCGCGAGCTCATCGGCGAGCGAGAAGTCCTCGCGCTCGCGCTCCGACAAGCCGACGCCGCGCTTGTCGTAGAACACGAGCTCGTAACGCGAAGCGAGCCGCTCGAAGAGTGGGCGCATTCCGAGATCGCTCCACTGCAGCTCGAGGTGGCTGATCCAGCCGGGCGGCACCACGAGCACCGGGCCCGCGCCCCACCTCAGGTAGGCGAGCCGATGTCCGCTTCGACTTCGACAGAACGCGACGCTCGGAATCATCGGAACGAGCGGCCCGATGCATCTCGCGCGCCATCCCATGCCGTACTGCGGCGGTTGCGGTTAGCTCGCCTTCGCCGTGCGCTGTGCGTAGAAACGGATCTTCTTCCGGATCATCTCGAGGTTCGTCGTGAGGACTTCGATTCGAGATTCCACGTCCTTGCGATGTTCGTCGAGAAGGCGCTGGCGCGCGACGATCGTGCTGTCGCCCTTGCGAAGGAGCGAGGCGTACTCCTGCATGCGACGGATCGGCATTCCGGTGGCGTGCAGCTTGCGCAAGAACTCGACCCAGCGCACGTCCTCGGCGCGGTAACGGCGATGGCCGCTTGCGGCGCGCGGGACGCCGCGAAGCAAGCCGATCCGCTCGTAGTAGCGGAGCGTATGGGCCGTGACACCGGTCTGGGCGGCCACATCCTTGATGGAGAATGTCTCGGTCACGCCCCGGAGCATAGAACTTCGAGTGCACTCCAAGTCAACTCCAGCCGTAGGCGACAAACGGCCTTGACTTCGAGTGCGCTCGAAGTCGTATCCCTGAGTGCATGAAGACACGAAAGCTCGGAAATCTGACCGTCTCGGCCATGGGACTCGGCTGCATGGGCATGAGCGAGTTCTATGGCCAAGGTGACGACGCCGAGTCGATCGCCACCGTTCACCGTGCGCTCGAGCTCGGCATCACCCTTCTCGATACAGCCGATGCCTATGGTCCCCACACGAACGAGATGCTGGTCGGCCGTGCCATCGCCGGCAAGCGGGACAAGTTCATCGTCGCGACCAAGTGCGGGATCGTTCGCGACCCCAACGATCCCATGCGACGCGGGATCGACGGCACGCCGGAATACATCAAGAAGTCGTGCGACGACAGTCTCCGGCGCCTCGGCATCGACGTCATCGACCTCTACCAGCTCCATCGCGTCGACCCCAAGACGCCGATCGAGGAGAGCGTGGGAGCGATGGCCGACCTGGTGAAGGCCGGGAAGGTGCGCGCAATCGGCCTCTCGGAGGCGAGCTCGGAGACGCTGCGACGAGCGCATGCCATCCATCCGCTTGCGTCCGTGCAGTCGGAGTACTCGCTCTGGTCCCGCGATCCCGAGGATTCGGTTCTCGCGACCTGTCGCGAGCTCGGGATTGGCTTCCTCGCCTACAGCCCGCTGGGGCGCGGCTTTCTCACTGGCCAGATCCGGCGCTTCGAGGACCTTGCTGTCGACGACTATCGCCGGAATTCGCCTCGATTCCAGGGCGACAACTTCCAGAAGAACCTCGATCTGGTGCAGACGATCGCCTCGCTCGCTGCAGAGAAGAACACGACGACATCACGGCTCGCGCTCGCGTGGGTGATGGCGCAGGGAGACTTCATCGTGCCGATCCCCGGTACGAAGCGGCGTAAGTACCTCGAAGACAATGCCGGTGCCGACGACCTCGTGCTCACCCACGACGATCTCGCGCGCCTCGACGCGGCACTGCCGAAGGGCGTGGCCTCGGGCGAGCGCTACAACGAGGTGATGATGAAGACCATCCAGTAGCCCTCCGTTGGCGCTCGCCCGCTACGCGACGGACCGAACGTGTCAGGCGGCCAGTGTCACGAGAGCCGGCTCGAGCCGCGCCAGAAGCGAGCGCATCTCCGCCGGTGAGGGAAGGCCGAGGACCGCCGAGCTGAATCCGCCATCGAGTGATGCGGCGAGCTCAGCGACGGCTGAGGTGCGTGCCTGCCTCACGCGGGCGCGCGCGTCGTCGTCGAGCAGGCGCTCGAACCACTCGGCAGCGTCCCACGCGAGCGCTGCGTGCTCGGTCTCGTCGCGGGCGATGATCTCCATCTCGCGACGCACCTCCGGGTCGGTCGCACGCGCCGCTTGCACGGTCGCGAGAAGCGCACCGAAGGTCTCTCCGACGCACCCTTCGCGCGCGTTCTCTTCGGCGATCTCGGCAAGAGAGCGGACCGGCAACTTCCCGACCATCGGCCGCGTCACCGTTCCGCCGAATCGCTCGGCGAGCCGCTTGGTCGCGCGTGCGTGCCGGACCTCGTCACGTGCCGCGAGCTCGGCGCGGGAAACGAGAGCCGCCGGCGCTCCGTGGGCGCGAAGCTCACGCGCAAGACGACGGAATGCCGGCACGGAGGCGGCTTCGAGCTCGGCGGCGACGGCGAGATATTCGCCAATCGACGCGGCCCGTGTGGGAGTCGGCGTGTAGCCTTCAGGGCGGCGGCCGAACCTGCACGTCGGGTCGCCCTTCTCGGCGATCTCGCTGGCAACGACCTCCATGACACCGTCCGGTCGGACGCGGACGACGTTGTCGAGGACATCGCCTCCGCAAGTGTCCCCCGTGCTGGTGTAAAACTCGAAGCTGTCGCCGCGCGATCGCGTGTTCGGGACATAGCAGTGGAGACTTTGCGCGCTGAACGCGCGGAGCAGCAATGCCGCGTCCTTGACGTTCTCGAATGGAGCGAGGAATCCTCGAAGCTCGTCGCTCGTTTGGATGGCGCCGACCTCGTCTCCGCGTGTGTAGACGAGGTAGTGCTTCACGAAGGAAACGATGTCGGCTCGCTCCGACTTGGGGAGGTCGAGGCTCGCCATCGCGGTCTCGCAGCGGGCCTTGTCGGTCGCCGTCAGGCACTTCGTTCCGCGCCGCGCGAGCCTCTTCGGTGGATCCTGGGGATGTCCACCGAGGACGACGCTCGACAGCTCGAGGTAGTCGACCGGTGCGCTCGGAGTCACCCCCTCGAGCAAGTCCGTTTTGCAAACATCGGTGGTGAAGTCGGAGGCTCGGATCGAGTCCTCTTCCACACCGCCACCACACGCACCGACGGTTGCCACGAGGCCGAAGAAGAGCGTCCGCAAGTGCCCTGCACGCACCGAGCGATCTCGCATGGCCGCCCAACATACTGCGGCGACGACTTGCACGGACCGAGAATCACCTCGAACGGCCTCCGGACTTCATGTAGGCGAGCCGGCCTCGGCCTCGCCTTCGACAGAATGCAACGCTCGCGAGCGCGCGAATGCATCTCGCGCGCCATCCCATGCCGCGCCGCTTGATGTCACGCCTGTGCCCATCGATCACGTGCACGACGCGAGCTCGTCCGCGGGAGAAGCAGAGAACACGGTGGGCCGAGCAGCGGTCAGGCGGCTCGACGGATGCAGTGCCGCTGGGACACTGGAGGTCCGGCATGACGAGCAAGAAGCACAACGGTGGGGGTAACGGCGGTGGCGCGCGACCGCCGAATATCGTCTTCATCATGGGAGACGATATTGGCTGGTTCAACATCGGCGCCTATCACCGTGGAATGATGGCCGGCCGCACGCCAAACATCGATCGTCTCGCCAGCGAAGGGATGATCTTCACCGACTACTACGCCGAGGCGAGCTGCACGGCGGGGCGTGCCAACTTCATTACGGGCCAATTGCCTATTCGCACGGGCCTCACGACCGTCGGTCAGGCCGGCGCGGCGATCGGAATTCCGAAGGAGGCACCGACCATCGCGACGGCTCTCAAGTCGATGGGCTACGCGACAGGTCAGTTCGGCAAGAACCATCTGGGGGACAGGAACGAGTACCTCCCCACCGTGCACGGTTTCGACGAGTTCTTCGGATATCTCTACCACCTCGACGCGATGGAGGACCCCGAACATCGCAATTACCCCAAGGACCTGCACGACAAGGTCGGGCCGCGCAACGTGCTCCACTGCTGGGCAACGGACGTCGACGACGCGACCGTGCAGCCGCGCTGGGGCAAGGTCGGTAAGCAGAAGATCGAAGATGCGGGCACGCTCTACTCGAAGCGGATGGAGACGTTCGACGACGAGATCGTCGACCACACGTTCCGCTTCATCGACCAATCGGTAAAAGACGGAAAGCCGTTCTTTGCCTATGTGAATCCGACGCGCATGCACATCGTCACGCACCTGTCCGAGAAATACCAGAGCATGCGAACGGCCGAGAACGGCTGGTCACTCTACGAGGCGGGCATGGCGCAGCTCGACGACGTCGTCGGCGCCATCATGAAGAAGCTGGACGACGTGGGCTTGGCCGACAACACCATTGTCGTCTTCACGACGGACAACGGCGCAGAGAACTTCACCTGGCCCGATGGCGGACAGACGCCGTTCGCCGGGGCGAAGGGAACCGTGCTCGAGGGCGGCTTCCGCGTACCGTGCGTATTGCGCTGGCCGGGCAAGGTTCCGGCGGGCAAGGTCGAGAACGGCCTCATGTCCGGCCTCGATTGGTTCCCGACATTCGTCGCCGCCGCCGGGAATCCGAAGATCGTCGAGGAGCTCGTGAATGGCAAGGAGCTGATGGGCCGCCGGTACAAGGTCCACCTCGATGGCTACGATCAGCGCGCGTTCCTCGCGGGCAACGGCCCTTCCAAGAGGAACGAGATCTACTACTTCGCCGAGGCGACATTCGGCGCGGTGCGGATCGGCGACTACAAATATCGCTTCATCGACCAACCCTCGGGCTGGCTCGGTGGAACCGTCACGGTCGATTGGCCCCTGCTGGTGAACGTTCGTCTCGACCCCTTCGAGCGAACGGGTATCAACGGGTCGCTCAACAACTACCAGTGGACGGCCTACCAGTTCTGGCGCTTCGTGTTCGTCCAAGACGAAGTGGCGAAGTTCGCCCAGACGTTCATCGACTTCCCGCCCATGCAGCCCCCCGCCTCGTTCAATCTCGAGGCCGTCAAACAGCAGGTCGTCAAGGCGATCCAATCCCAGGCCGGAGCGTGATTCGGTGAGCGCGGCGGCGCTGCCGTCACTGTCGGTTGCTCTCGACCGAACGTGACCATCCGCCGCGCTCGGCTCGTCCCCCTCCGCGGCCTCGAACACAGGCTGGCGCGTTAGGCGCATCCACTTGAATCCGGGGCGCAGCTAGGCTCCTTTGTTCGACGATGTCCGGCTCGCGCCTCGTCAGGTTCCTTTCGTTCGCACTCGTCGGCTCCGCCCTCGGATGCGCCGGTCCGGCGAAGACTCCAATCCATGAATGCGCAGCAAAGCAGGCTCTCGAACACTACCGCGGCGCGGATGCCGTCACACTTCCGGTCCGCTTCGAGAACAACATGGGTCCCCTGTTCCACCTGGCCGACGTCCGCATCACGGTCGACCGCCAATGCGTGCCGCTTCAGTCGCCCGCTGAGCTCATCGCAGGCTTCGCTGCACATCGACCGCTGATGCTCAATCTTTCGCTCCAGCCCGGAGTCCCGCACAAGATCGCCATCGTCGCCGAATTCAAGGGCGGAAATGAGTATTCGGGGTACCGGTTCGCGGTGAGCTCGATGCATCGAATCGCAGCTGACGAGCTGAAGTCAGAACTGGTCGTTGGCAGGTTCCATGAGGAGGGCGACCGCCCCATCGTGGAACGACCGACCTTCACGTGGACCGGGCCCGGCAGCAGCAGCTCGGACTGACTGCATGACGACGGCTCCCTTAGTGCCAATGCCGTTCGGATAAGCAGAATTTTCACAGGAAGGTCGGAAGATCGGAAGGTTTTACTATCGCCCCGCGTAGAGCGCCCCAACTGCGATTGCGAGGGAATTGAATGCCCCGATGCCGACGCGGCGAGGGGCGATTTGCCCGTTCTCCGCCCCAATAACTTCCGCCCTTCCGCCCTTCCTGTGAAAAATCTCGGGGGAATCCGTCGGTATTTGACGACTGCCTGTTTATCCGAACGGCATTGCCTTTAGTGCGCAATCACGACCGCGTTGCTCGGCACACGCTGCCACTCGACGGGTGCGTCGATGGCCATCACGCGAGCGTCGTCTTCCGGACGGGGCACGACCCGCTCCGCGCTCGTGCCGTTCGTTACGTTGAGCTGCCCATCCAGGCTCACGAGAACGTAGCGAGCCCCTTTGGCTTGAGCACCAACCTCGTCGCGGCTCGAAGCGTTGAAGTCTCGATAGTAATCCACGGAGGCCCCCGGCTGAACGTTGGTCAGCTTTCCGGCACGATAGTCGGCTTCAATCGCCGCCTTCGCCTCCGCGCCCAAAGGCGACACGACCAAACGGCGCTCGTCGGTCACCGTCCGGTGAGACTCGTCGGAAGCTCCCCATTGATTGGGGAAGAAGACCTCGTTGTAGTTGCGCAGATCTACCCCGACCGGCGCATCGCTCTTGTTCGTGATCCGCACGTGGACGAAGAAGTGCGCGGCCCCAGGCTGCTCGAAAAGCGCACGCTCGACACCAACGTCGACGCTCGCTCCGTGGGCGACGGATACCCAAGTCGAAGGAGGAACCTCGGGTCGCTGCGGCGGGCTCGCGTTCGAGCATCCGACGATCATCAACCCAAGGACGACAATCGAACGTCTATTCATGTCTCTTCCTTGGCCCCTCCACTGTCAAACGTCACTCCGGCAGTCCGCGTCCGCGCGGGCGGCTGGGACTCCGTTCAATTGTCGGGCACGCACACGTAGGTTGGCCCGCTGCAGTAGGTCGAGCCGCGCGCCGTCGACCCAGCGGGGCACGCCGTACTGAACTTGAAGGTCGTCCCCGTCGGCAACGACGCGTTCACGCACATCTGTCGCCCGTCGCTGCAGGTGCCGATCGACCGAAAGCCCACGCCACAGCCTCCATTGTTGCTCGTCGTGTCCTCGCAGGTGTGCGTCGAGAGCTTGCAGAACTTGGTGGACGCGCACTCGCTGTGGTGTTCGCAGCCCGCTTTGCAGAGACGAGAGACCGGATCACACCATTCGAAGTTGCCACATCCGGTGGTCGCGCAGTCCTCGACGCAAGTCGCTCCGTTCAAGGCGAAGCCCGCGTCGCACTGAATTCCGCATTTCGTACCGTCGCAGGTCGGTTTGCCGTGCGTGACCGTCGGACAGGGCGTGCACGACGAACCGCAGGTCTCGGGCGCCGTGTCCAAGGCGCAAGCCGCGCCGCATTTGTGGGAGCCCGTGTTGCAGTCAATCTCGCACGCGTCCTTGTAGCAAGACACCGTCGCGTTCGCCGGCGTCGGACACACCGTGCACGAGGCTCCGCAGGCGGTCGTGTCCCTATCGGACTTGCATGCGTCACCGCACGCATGAAACTTGGCATCGCAAGTCACGGAGCACGTTCCCTCGTTGCATGCGGCGACGCCGTTCTCCGGCTTCGCGCAGTCGTCCGCCGAGCGGCATCCGTCCTTGCAGATGCGAGCGGCAACGTCGCAGAAGCGGCCCTTGCTGCATTCCTCGTGCTTCGTGCATCCGACTTTGCACGAATTCGTCGCGAGGTCGCAGTAGGACTCGACCGGGCACGGACAAGTCTTGGGAAGGTCCACGCACGCACCGTCGGAGCAGACTTGGTTCGGCCCGCAGTCATTCGCGCACTTCCCAGCGCCCTCTTGCGGCGAAGAAGGGTCGGATGCCCCTCCGTCTCGCGCCGTCTCGTCCTCACCGCCCGCCGGCAAGGAGCCTCCCGATGCACCACTGGCACTCGGAGTGCCAGATGAACAGGCGACGATGCCCGCGGCCGCGAGGACGAGCGCAGAGAAGGCGTTCTTGAGATGCATGTCGTGAGTTACGGGCGCGCATCGAATTCCTTCCCGCGGTCGCGGGGCGACGTGAGGAAGTTTATGGCGAACGACCTCGTACTCAAAGTCGATGAAGAAGCTTCTCTCGACGTTCTTTGGTGGAAGCTCGATGGTCGCGATGACCATCGTCGCCGCGTGCTCGAGCGGCGCGGTCAACAACGCCGCCGATGGCACGAGCGATGGAGACGGCGGCGCGGCGCTCGGCGATGGCACTCCAGATGCCAGCGGCGATGCGGATCCCTACGCGACCTGCAAGGGCGTCGACTTCGAGAGTGATGGGACGTATGACGTCGACCTCCAGGCCGTTCACGTCGGCGGGCGCGTGACCGTCGATGGTGCAAAAGCGGACGCCACGCATGCGGGGCGGATCACCTTTACGGCCAGCGCGGCCAACGGGGCCAGCGGACGGACGAGCGCACCGATCAAGGCCGACGACCAGTACGAAGCCACGCTGGCCCCAGGGACCTACGACATCGGCTACGAACCGGATACGCACGGCTGCATGAACGGAGGGACTCCCGGCGCTTGGCCGTGCAACGCGCGCGTCCTCCAGAAGGGCGTTGTGCTCACGGCCGACGGCGTCTTCGACCTCGATCTGACGACCGTGCTCGTCGAGGGCAAGATCACCCTCGAGGGCCACGCTTTCCCTCCCTTCGGCCCCATCCTCACATTCTCGGAGACATCCGGTGCGTCGGCCGTGACGATTCCAGCGCCCACGCAGAAGTACCAGGCGCGCCTTTTTCCAGGGACGTACGATGTTGGATACGCACACGCCGGGCCCGCATGCGACACGTTCATGCCGTGCAACAGCGGAGTCATCAACCCCGGCGTGAACCTCACGAAATCGGGCGTGCTCGACGTCGATGTGCCGATGGTCGTCGCTCGCGGCAGCGTCTCGCTCGACGGCACGAAGATGAGCGGTACGACGCGTGGTGGCTCGGTCACTTTTTCGTCCTCCCCGGCAAAGACAGCAGCGAAGAACCTCTGGGACGGCGCGTCCGCCTCGATCGGGACCGACGGCAACTACGCCCTCGCGCTTCTCCCTGGAACGTATGCGATCGGCTACTCCGGCGTTCCAAACGCCCCCTCGGGCTCGCCCCTTCCCCGTAGCGGGGGCATCGTCCTTCCGAGCGTCCCGATCTCGAACGACGGTACCCTCGACGTCGACGTAAAAACCGCCAGCGTCAACGGCAAGGTGACGGTCAACGGCGCCCCCATTCTCGCGAGCGAGAGCGCGGCTCTTTCGTTCACCACGACAGGAGGGGAAGCGAACATTTCGATTCTGCCGAATGGCACGTACTCGGCGATTCTCGTGGTTGGCAATTACGACGTAGGCTTCGCGCCTTCGAGTTGCACCACGAATGGATCCTTGCCCTGCAACGGCGGCAAACTCAGGACGGTCTCGCTGTCTCACGGAGGCGGGGCCCTCGATATCGATCTTCCGGTGGTGACCATCGAGGGCAAGGTGACGCTCAACGGCGGATCGCTCCCGGTCGACGCAACTGCGAGCATCACGTTCGCCCCGCCAGCGAGCAAGCCGAGTCAACCGATAGACCCGAACGACCCGAGCCAGCGAGGGGAGCCAAGCGCTTCCGCCGTCTTCGTCGACATCCTACCGGACGCGACGTACACGACTCGCCTTCTGTCGGGGACCTACGACGTCGGATATGGAGGCGCAGCCTGCGACGACGCGGCCATGCCGATGCCCTGCAACGCAGGAACACTCCGAGGGTCCGTCTCGCTGACGAACAGCGGCGCACTCGACATCGATATCGCTTCGGCGAGGGTAAATGGACGCGTGACGCTCCGGGGTACCGACGTACCCACGAGTACGACGGATCGCGGAGCTCTCTCGTTCGTCGGGAAAGCGCACGGCACCGCAACGACGGCTTCCTTCCCGCCCAGCGGGCGGATCACCTACGACACCCATATCCTGCGGGGCGCCTACGTCATCGTGTACGCAGCAGACACGGCCTGCAGCGAGCAGCCGTCCTCCCTGCCGTGTACCGGCATGGTCGTGGCCGGCTGCAACTGATTCTCCGATGCCGCGCGACTTCAACGAGGGGGACCTCGCTCCCGAGGGCTCAAAGGAGAATCCGATGTTGCGAATTCACGAAACCAGCTGCAGCGGTGAGTCTGACGAGCGCGGGAAGCTCCTCCCCTCGCCCGCCCCGCAGCGGTCAGCAGGGGCTTCGGCGCGCGCTCGTGGCGCAACTTGTGACAGAGCATCCGACGTGCCCCTGCTCGTTGCGCGCGCGGTCGGCATAGGTCAGAGCTTTGCGACCTCGCGGCGGTTGCTGCGTCAACATCGCATGCGTTGCTCACTTCTCGTGTTCGTCATGCTGTGCACCGGATGCGGCCCCCTCGTCGGTGAAGACTGGGAATACACTCTCGCGCGTCCGGACGCTGCCGGCACCGATGGTTCGGCTGACCTCGGCGACGAAGGAGATGGCGGTCCCTCGTCGCCGACAATCGACGCGTCGGCGCCGGTCGACGGGTCGCAGCAGGACGTCGCTACGGACTTCCATGGACTCGTTCCGTCGAACGGCGCCACGTTCGGCCAGCTCGTCGACAACGGGATCGCTCGCACGATCGGGGACGCGACGTTCGATACTTCGGCGGACTGCTCGTCGACGTCGGCCATCGGTGACTGCGTCCCCGTGAGCGCTCCAGCCGACGGCATCGACGCGTGCGTGTGCCGCGTCACGGCGCTGACCGTCATTGGAACACTGTCCGTGACTGGCTCGCGGGCACTTGCCATTTTCGCAGCCAGAACGCTCCGCATCGACGGCAAGATCGACGTCTCCGCAAAGGCCGACAAATCCGGCGCCGGAGCGAGCAGGATGTATACCGATCTTGTCACCAGTTCGACCATGATTGCCGCCGGTGGAAGTTTCGGTGTCGTCGGCGGTGGTCCGGGAGCAGCCTTCGTCTACGGAACCGATTCGCTCGTGCCCCTGCTCGGTGGAATGGACGGGCAATCCACGAACGACGGCCCCACGTCGCAAGGTGGCGGAGGGGGCGGCGCGCTGCAGCTGTCGGCGGGCGAGCAAATCGAGCTCGGTTCCGCCGGGGTTCTAGCGGCGAACGGTGGCGGCGGCGGAGCGGGACCAGCGGCCAACGGTGCAGGAGGCGGCAGTGGCGGGGGCATTCTCGTCGAAGCACCGGCGGTAGCGGTCTTGGGATCGATTTCGGCCAACGGCGGCGGAGGAGGAGGAGGAGGCTCCAACAGCGCCTCGGGGCAGCGAGCCTCGGGGGGACCCGGCGCCGATGGCGCTCCTGGCAAAAGCCCAGCCCCGGGCGGTCCCGGCAACAATGGCCACGGGTGCCAACTCTTTGGATATACGACTGGCGGTTCCGGCGGCGCTGGCAGCGCTGCGGTCAGGAATGCCGAGGCGGGCGTGGTCGGAAGCGAGATTTCGGGGTGTACCGGTGGTTGGGTCAACACGAGCAACGGCGGCAGCGGCGGCGCTGTTGGTCGTATAAGGATCAACACCTCCACCCAATCGACATGTGCGTGCACGGGCGGAATCTCACCGGCCCCTTCGTTTGGTATCGCGGATATCCGGTAAGAAGGGAAAGCAGGTGCTCGCGCACGACGGGCCCGCTGCACACGCCATCGACAAGTCAGTAAAACTCCGGATAATCGATCTTGCTCGTGATCCGGAGCACGGCGTTGATGAGACCGACGTGGCTGTACGTCTGTGGAAAGTTCCCCCATTGCCCGCCGGTCTTCGGGTCGACGTCCTCGCTGAAGAGGCCGAGTCCGTTCGAATAGCGGAGAAGGATATCGAGCTCGCGCAGAGCATCTTCGATGCGCCCCATCGCGGCGAGAGCCTCGACGTACCAGAACGAGCACACGAGAAACGCAGACGCCGGAGCTCCGAAGTCGTCGGCGTGCGTGTATCGATGCAGGAGGCCACCGCCCGCCATGAGCCTCTCCTCCAGCGCCACGAGATGGCGCGCGGCTCGCTCCGAACGCGTGTCGAGGTAGTTCAGAATGATCAACTGAAGCGCACTCGCGTCGACGTACTTGCTCCCAGGCTCTTGCATGTACGCGCCGACACTGGCGTCGTAGCAAGCCTCGATGAGCCGCTCGGAGCGCGCCGTCAAACGCGTTGCTGCGCGACGCATCTCGCGGTCGTCGAGCGCACGCGCGATCTTCTGCGCCGACTTGGCGCCCACCCAGTGGCAGAGCGACGTGTAACAATGCCGTCGGGTGAGCTCGCGGAACTCCCACAGACTCGCGTCGGGCTGGTCGAGGCAGCTTTCGATGATGCCCAGCAGCGTCGCGATGAGGCGCTTCGATGCCGACCGGGGTTCGCTTGGAAAGCGCTCGTCGACGTAGAGCATCAGCAGCGCATAGATGATCTGCCCGTAACTGTCGTTCTGCACCTGGGTGGCCGCGGCGTTTCCGATGCGGACCGTGTTGCTTCCGTCGTATCCCTTCATTGGGACGATCGCCTCGGGAAGCTCGAAATCGCCATCGATGCGAACGACTGGCGGATATCGACTTTGCGTTGCCGACGCGGCGATGTTCTCGATGAATTGCGCGAAGCGCTTCATCTCCTCGAACTGTCCGATTCGATTCAACGCCGTGAGCGTGAAGTGGGCATCGCGTAGCCAGCAATAGCGGTAGTCCCAGTTGCGGCCGCTCTCGGGATGCTCCGGCAGGCTCGTCGTGGCGGACGCGATGATGGCGCCCGTATCCTCGAACTGGTGGAGCTTCAGCACGAGCGCCGATCGAATGACCTCCTGCTGGTAGAAGCGTCCGATAGCGCAGCGTTCGACCCATTTCTGCCAGTATTGAACGGTCCGGCGGACGTACTCTTCGGCCGTGTCCTCCAGCGCGCGCTCGAGCGGGGCCCCCCACGTGAGGATCAGGTATTTCTTCTCACTGAGGACGAAGCTTCGCTCGCCGGCGATGTAGCTGAGAGGTACGTTCGTATTGAGCCGCACGATCTCCCCGTCGAGGTCGTAGCGGAGGTGATTGCTCTGAATGTATGTGTTCGGTAGAACGCGCCCATAGTCGCCCCGCGGGCGGCACACGATGCGGACGCGAGGGGTGCCTGCAATCGGCTCGACCTTTCGCACGAGCATGAGCGGCTTGAACGAGCGACCGAACTGGCGAAATCGCGGCGCGCAGTCCGTGACACGAAAGGCTCCGTCCGCCGTCTCGATCGTCGTAACGAGTACGTTCGTATTCCAAACATACTCCTGCCGAGCGCTCTGCACTCTTTCCTCGTCGCTCGCGATCGAGAACTCCCCACCGCGTTCGCGATCGAGCAGGTGGCCGAAGACGCAGCTGCTGTCGAATCGGGGAAGACACATCCAGACGACACGGGCCCTCGCGTCGACGTGCGCGACGTACGCGCAGTTGCCGACAATGCCGATGTCGTAGATATGGCGCGCCTCGCTCATCGCGCGTCAGCCTCTCTGAGGGACGGGAGACGCGGAGCGAGGCGCTGCGCCGTTGGGCGGGCTCGCTAACCCCAGCATGTCTTCGACCACCTCGTATAGCTGCGTCGTGTCGAACGGCTTGCCGAGGTCGCCTTCGGCGCCGAGCTCGTCCGCGCGAAGCTGCAGGTCTTCCTTCGCAGTAATCACGACGATCGGAATCTTGCGCCCGTGTTCTTCGCGCAGCGCTTTTGCGAACTCCCAGCCGTCCATCACTGGCATCTTCATGTCGAGAAGGACGAGCTGCGGCACCTCCGCCCGAATGCGGTCGAGCGCTTCCAGTCCGTTGTTCGCCGTGACTGTCCTGTACCCTCGGTACGCGAGTGCCTCGTCCATGACCATCACGAGATCGGGATCGTCGTCGGCAATGAGGATCAGGGCTTTGAACGGCTCGCTTCCTTTCTCCTGCTCGGCCATGGCGTTTGCTGCACCACGCAATTCACGAGCCATGCCGGCAGGTCCTCCGCGCCATCACGACAAGCGGCGCTTGAAAGCACGTCTTGTCGCACGAAACTTGCCCTGACCACGTCTACGTCGAAGTACTGCGGCGACCACTTGCACGGACCGTGGATTTCGGGGCCCACGACGGCGAGGGCCCCGAAATCCACGGTCCTTTGCACAAGTCTGTCGCGAACTTGTTTGACTGTTCAATCAGCGCAACTGAGTTGCGCTGTAGCGTGGGAGAAGGCGGGCCTCATGGCGCCCATTCCGGGATTCGAGCTCGGCGAAAAGGTCTATGAGAGTCAGCGGACGGTCGTTTATCGAGCGCGGCAACTTCATACGGACCGGCCGACGATCCTGAAGGTCCTCAAGTCAGAAGAGCCGCGCTCGGAGGAATTTGCTCGCTACAGGCGCGAGTACGAAATCACGAGCCGCCTCGAGCGCGAGCACGTCGTGCGAGCCTTTCAGTTCGACGTCGTCCAGCATCGACCGGTCATCGCGTTCGAAGACATCGGGGCGATCACGTTGAGCCAGTTGATGCCGAGCCTCCGCTTTCAGCTTTGCGAGCTGCTCGAGCTCGCGGTCGCGATCGCGGACGGCATCTGCGAAATCCACGCTGCCGACGTCATCCACAAGGACATCCATCCGTCGAACATCGTCCTCGTCCCGAGGACCCGCCGCCTGCAGATCATCGACTTCGATATCGCCTCGATATTGACCCGCGAGCGGGCACGCATGGTCAGTCCGGACGTCATCGAGGGGACGCTCGCGTACGTCTCCCCCGAGCAGACCGGCCGAATGAACCGGCTCATCGACTGCAGAACCGATTACTACTCGTTCGGTGTCACGCTTTACGAGCTTCTTACGGGAAAGGTGCCGTTCGTCGGTGAAGACGCGCTGTCGCTCGTTCACCAGCACCTGACGCGCATTCCGGCACGTCTCGATGAGCTCGACCCTCGCATCCCGGCGCCGGTCGGCGCCATCGTGGCCAAGCTTCTCGCCAAGGCGCCGGAGGAACGTTACCAAAGCGCGTGGGGCATCAAGGCCGATCTGGAGCGATGCCTCGACGATCTTCACGCGCACGACCGCGTGGAGCCGTTTCCGTTGGGGATGCACGACGTTCCTCGCCAGCTCCGCATTTCGCAGAAGCTCTACGGGCGCGAACGCGAGCTGACACAACTCTTGGACGCGTTCGAGGTCGCGCGCAGCGGCGGGCGTGAGCTCGTTCTCGTCGCCGGCTACTCGGGCATCGGCAAGACACGCCTCGTGCAGGAGCTGTTCAAGCCGCTCACTGCCGGGCGAGGCCTCTTCGTGTCCGGCAAGTTCGACCAGCTTCGAAAGAACATCCCCTACAGCGCCCTCGCTCAAGGGCTCCAGGAGCTCGTGAGACAGCTCTTGGGAGAGAGTGAGTCGAGTCTGAAAGGCTGGCGCGAACGGCTCGCCGAGGCCTTGGGGCCGAACGGAGGCGTCGTCGCCGACGTGATTCCCGAAATCGAGCTCATCATCGGGCCTCAGCGTCGAGTCGCCGAGCTGTCACCTCCCGAAGCGCAGAATCGCTTCCACCTGACGTTCAAGAGCTTCCTTCGTGTCTTTTACCGTCCCGAACACCCGCTCGTCGTCTTCCTCGACGATCTCCAGTGGGCGGACGGCGCGACACTCAAGCTACTCGAAGTCCTGGTGAACGACGACGACACGCAGCACCTCCTGCTGGTCGGATCGTATCGCGACAACGAGGTCGGCGCGGGACACCCGCTTCTCGCGACACGCAACGACCTGCGAAAGCGCGGAGCTCCGTTGCGGGAGGTTTCCCTGGCTCCGCTGCAGGTCGAGCACCTTGCCGAGCTGATCGGCGACACGCTGCACTGCGACGCCAACACCGCCATGCCTCTTGCTTCGCTCGTCGAGCACAAGACTGCGGGCAATCCGTTTTTCGTCGGCCAATTTCTCGACATGTTGCATCAGGAAGGGCTCCTGGCCTTTCGCGGGGGGGCGCATGGCGAGTTGCCCCGATGGCGCTGGGAAATGGCCAGCATCGAGCAGGCGAACATCACCGACAACGTCGCGGAGTTGATGCTGGGCAGGCTCCGAAGTCTTCCGCGAAGGACTGTCGACGCACTCGAGCTCGCGGCGTGTTTGGGGAATCGCTTCGACCTCGTCACGCTCGGGCTCATCCACCAGCGGTCGACGGCCGAGACCGACGCAGACTTACTGCCAGCCGTCCGCGAGGGACTCATCTTTCCCGTGTCTGCGCTTTCGATGCCCGATCATCAGGATGTCGCCGGGCCCCCTGTCTTCGCTCAATACCGATTCTTGCACGACCGTGTGCAACAGGCCTCGTACTCGATGATCGACGCCGCGAAGAGGCCGGGGCTTCACCTGAGAATCGGGCGCTTGCTCCTCGCTCAGTCGCTCGCTCCGAATCGTCCGGAAATGCTCTTCGAGATCGTCGACCATTTGAACGCAGGGCGCGCTCTCGTGCAGCGTCTCGACGAGAGACTCGAGATCGCCCGCTTGAATCTCGAAGCGGCACGGAAAGCAAGGCGGGCAACCGCGTACGGCGCGGCGCTTCGTTTCGCCAAGAATGGTATGGACGTGTTCGGCGGCGACTGGACCGACCAGTACGCGCTGACGCTCGCACTCCACAATGAACGTGCCGAGCTCGAATATTTGAACGGAAACCATCGCCGCTCACGCGAGATGCTGGAAACGATCTTGGCGCACGCGCGGGACCTCGATCGCGCGGAGGCCTACGCGCAGCTCGTCACGCACCAGACCGTGCTCGGCGAGAACGAAGAAGCGATGGATTCCGCCGCAAAGGCACTCGCGGTCTTGGGGATTCAGTTTCCGACAGAGGAAGCGCTGCAGAGCGCCCTCGACGCAGAGCTCGAGGAAGTCGACCGAAGGCTCGAGGGAAGGAGCGTGCGATCGCTCATCGACCTACCCTCGATGGGCGACCCGCGGATCGTGGTGGCGATGAAGGTCCTGATGACCGTCCACACCGCGATCTATTTCGCGAACCACTACCGGCTCTACTGCTGGGTGCTCGCGCGGATGACCAACTTGTCCATGCAGTTCGGCAACGCGCCCGAATCCGCGAAAGGATATGCGAGCTTCGGCAACACGTTGGCGGCAAATCTCGGGCGCTACGAGATGGGATACGAGTTCGGATTGCTCGGCCTCGATCTCGCCGGCAAGTACGGCGACGAAAGCCTCGAATGCAAAGTCTGCCTCATTTTGAGCATGTTCCTCAATCACTGGGTCGAGCACGTCGTGGCTGCCGACGTCTTCGACGAGCGAGGTCGACGCGCGGGTATGGCATCGGGCGAGCTCCAGTTCGTCGGCTACATCCTCTTCTACGGGAGGACGGCCAATCGATTCCATCGCGGAGAGGAGCTCGGCCAGCTCCTCTCCGACGTGCGGGAATATCTCTCCTTCACGCGAAAGAACGAGCAGAACGTCGCGACCGACAGCCTGCTCGGCGCGCTGCTGGTGATGAGCAATCTCGTGGGCGCGACAGGCGACGCGCGATCGTTCGATATCGAAGAGCTCACCGAGGCGGACTACCTTGGTACGTGCCGCGACAACCACAGCCTGTCGGCGATTTGCTTCTACGAGACGGCAAAAGCTCTCGCGCTGTATCTCCACGGAGATTCCACCGGCGCTCTTCGGAGCCTCGAGGCCGCAGCCCCGCTTCTCGGCGTCCTCAAAGGCGTGCTCACGGAGGCCGAGCATCGCTTCCTTCACTCGCTCGTTCTTGCCGACATTTCGAACGGAGCTGACGCAGCCGAGCGCAGCGTGATGCGCGCGTCGATGGAGAAAAACCAGCAAAGCATGCGGATCTGGGCGGAGCATTGCCCGGCGAACTTCCTGCACCAGGTGCTCTTGATCGACGCCGAGCTGGCTCGTCTCGACGGCGACGCCGGACGTGCAATGACGCTCTACGATCGAGCGATCAGTGCAGCAGAGGCCGGCGGCTTCGTTCAGAACCGCGCGATTGGCAACGAGCTCGCAGGGCGTTTCTGGATGGCGCAGGGCAAACCCGAGTTCGCTCGCCACTATCAGCGCCAAGCCGTGCTCGGCTTCCGCGCGTGGGGAGCTCGCCACAAGCATCTTGCGCTCGAGTCTTCCCATCCTGAGGTGGTCGCGCCACGAGCGTCCAGCCGTACGACCAGCAGCGCCCTCGATTTGGCTTCGGTGCTCAAGGCTTGCCAGGCGATCTCGGGGGAGATCGTGCTCGACAGGCTCTTGGATCGTCTGCTGCGCGTCGTTCTCGAGAGCGCTGGTGCGCAGCGGGGCGTCGTGGTGCTGTCCAGGGACGGCAACGCGAGGATCGTCGCGTCGATCACGGCCGGTGGCGAGGCGCCGATGCTCTTCGACGAGCCGCTCGAGGAGTCGACCAAGCTGCCCGTCGTCCTCGTGCAATACGTGTGGCGCACGCATACGCCGGTCGTCCTCCGAGACGCCGCGCGTGAAGGCATGTTCACCAACGCCCCCTACGTACGAGCCGCGCGACCGCGTTCCGTCTCGGGTCTACCGATCCTCCACGGTGGAGAGCTCACGGGCGTTCTCTACATCGAGAATGACCGGGCGGCGGGGGTGTTCTCCTCGGATCGGGTGGAGCTCTTGGAGCTTCTCGCCGCGCAAGCGGCGATCGCCTTGCAGAATGCCATGCTGCTCGAGCGGGAGCGGGCGGCTCGGACGCTCGCCGAGGACGCGGAGCAGCGCGCGGCGTTTCTGGCGAAGGCGAGCAAGCTGCTCACCGAGTCACTGGACTACGAGGAGGTCATGAGGCGACTCGCACGTCTCATCGTGAGCGAGCTTGCGGACTGGTGCGTCATCGACGTCAAGGAAGGCGACCGAGTCCGACGACTCGTGGGAGAACACACCGATCCAGCGAAGCACGTCCTGCTCGAGGAGCTGTGTCGAAAGTACCCGTGCAAGCTCGAATCGACAGCGCCCGCGGCCGAAGTCATGCGGACGGGAGAGGTCCTGCTGCTGCCCGAGCTCACCGACGAGATCCTCCGCACCCGCTGCACGAACGACGAGCATGCGAAGCTCATCGTCGGTCTCGGGACGCGCTCGCTCGTCGCGGTCCCTCTCGTCCTGAGAGGTCGAATGCTCGGCGCCATCACGCTCGGTTCGGCGTCACCGGAGCATCGCTATGGCCCTGCGCATCTCTCGCTGATTCGTGAAATCGCCGACCGAGCGGCCATCGCCATCGAGAATGCTCACCTCTTCCAACAGACGCAGCGAGCGGTCCAGCTTCGCGAGGAATTCCTCATGGTCGCGTCGCACGAGCTCCGAACGCCGCTCACGCCGATCAAAATACAGAATCAGATTCTGAAACGCCTCGTGGAAAGCATTCCCAAAGAAGCATTGCCGAAACGCGATGCCGTGCTGGCGGCCGCCGAACGATCGCTCGACAGCATCGAGAGTCTCGAACGCCTTTCGAGGAACCTGCTCGACGTGTCGAGGATCGGCGCGGGCACGTTCCGCCCGCAGCGGGAGGAGCTCGACTTGTCACGGCTCGTCCGCGACATGCTCGAGGGCTACGCGCCGATGTGCAAAAGTCTTGGATGCGAAGTCCACCTTCGTGCCGATCACCCCGTTCAGGGATCGTGGGACCGCGCGATGCTCGAACAGCTCGTCGGAAACCTGGTCACCAACGCGATGAAGTTCGGCGCAGGAAAGCCGATCGACATCGAGGTCGAGACCACCGAAGGAGGCGGCGAAGCACAGCTCGTCGTGCGCGACCATGGCATCGGCATCGCCAAGGAAGATCAAACGCGGATCGGCGCGCGCTTCGAACGCGCGTGCTCGGCGCGGAACTACGGCGGCCTCGGTCTAGGCCTCTACATCGTTCGCGAGGTCGTTCTTTCCCACCGGGGTAGCGTGCGCGTGGAGAGCGAGCCGGGGCACGGTGCGAGCTTCATCGTGGCGCTCCCACCGCAATGAAGTGCCCATCGGCTCAGAGCGTCCGAATGAGCGCGCGATGCTGCGGCGCAAGAACGTCGGATGGCCGGATGCCGAACTGCTCGCGCGCAGCGATCGACAGGTGGGCGGACGAGGCGAATCCCGCGGCGAGGGCCGCTTCGGTGAGCGACGCCCCGCTGGCATACGCACGCGCGACTTCGAACGCGCGGAGCCAGCGGCGATAAGGTCGAAGCGAGGTTCCGAGTTGCTCTCGCGCAAGAGCCATCAAGCGTGACGGCGAGAGCCGTGCGACAGAGGCGATCTCCGCCATCGACACGTTCTCGTCCAGGGCTCCGGCAAGCGCGCCGATCGCGAGCTGCAAGCGCTCGTCGACGGGGCGCGTGCCAACCTGCTCGTGTGCGAGGAGGCGATCGACCGGATCGAAGCCGTCGAGCTGCTGGTGAGCGACGGCCTCGGCAAGCTCGACCCAGGAGCCCGTCGCCGAGAGGCCGCGAACCTCTGCCCAATGCCCCGTGAGCGCGTACGCCGGCAGGAGGAAGACCGCGATCCGCCCGCCGCGCGAATCGACCGCGTGCGCGAAGCCAGGGGCAATCAAAGAGGCACGAGTCTCATGAACCCGGCCACGGTCCGCGATCAGCCTGAGCGGGTGGTCCACGCCGACGATCACCGCCGGTGCGGCGTGACGGTGACGACGGACCTCGGGGGAACGTCCAGCAAGCGCCAGCCGTTGATCGCCGACAATCAGACGGATCCCTGCTTCAGTCGATTCTTGAAAGCGTGCGTCGTCGCTCGGGCGCATGCTGCACCAATGATAGTCGACAGTCTTCAGGAGCGGCCATGACCGCGTCCGACTTCTGCCTCGTCGGCGCGGGCGCCTTCTTCCTCGTCGGGCTCCTCACAGGCGCGTGGAAGTACGCGTGCATCGCGCGGAGCGCCGACGCAAAAGCGCCCTTCTACGTAGATACCGCGCACCGCGCTTCCCTCCTCTATGCGTTCGCGTGCATGCTGCTCGGCGAGCTCAGCAAGCGGAGCGCCTGGACGAACGGGGTCAACCTCGCAGCCTCGGGCGTCGCCATCTTCTTCTTCGCCGCCGCGGTGCTCGGATACATCGTGCATGGCGCGCTTCGCGACACGGACAATCAACTCCAGCGGCCGCACCGCCTCGGACGCCGTACGCTCCCGGCCGGCGCAATGCTCAGCTTCATGGCGCTCCTGATGCTCGGCGAGATCGGCGGCTTCGTCGTCTTGTTCACCGGATTTCTGGCCGCTCTCTGAAGCTTCGAGATTGCGTTACAGCGCAACTCGGTTGCGCTGATTGAAAAGTCAAACGGAGATCGCGACAGACTTGTGCAAAGGACCGTGGATTTCGGGGCCCTCGCCCATCGTGGGCCCCGAAATTCACGGTCCATGCAAGTGGTCGCCAGACTAGTCGACGATCGACGTGCCTTGCGCAGAAGCGAGGTGCCAGGCTCCGTCGATGACGACGAAGACGTGCGTGTAGCGGCTCGCGACGGACCACGCGCTATCGCCCGCGCGGCCGCGCATGTTCGTGCGACCGACGACGATGGCTGCATCGCTGTACGTTCGCGCGCGCGACTCGACGAGCTCGATGGCGTCGAAGTGAAACGTGCCGGAGCGGAGTGCATCGAGGAGTGCTGCGCGTGGGACCTCGCCTCCGCGCATCACGTCGACGAGGACGAAGTCGTCGGTCAGGAGCACCTCGAGCGCGCGCACGTCGGCGGCAAGGAGCGCATCGAAGAAACGGCGGTCCGTATCCAGAGGAGCGGTCGAACGGGTCATGCACGTCCAGGTGTCGGCGGCCGGAGATCTTACGTAGCGTTCGCTTTTTTTAGCGACGGCGCAGGCAGGCTCAACCGTCGGGCGGATCGAGGAGATTCGCAACGTCCTACATCGTCCGCGCCGAGAACGACCGGAGCGAGACAGATTTTTTGAGCAATCGCCGATCTCCCACCATCCATGGCGAAGGCGCTCTGCCTTCACCTAACTTTTTGTCGGACGGTGGTGAATGAGAGATCTCTATTTGGGGCGGGTATTGCAGTGGGCACTGGGTGGGCTCGCATGCTCCGCTCTCCTGGTCGTCGCGTGCGGCGACGATGAGGCGACCGTCAAGGCGGTCAACGACGTCGATGCCGGTGCGGAGGTCCTCGACAGCGGGTCGGCAGAGCCACTCGCCGATGCGGGTGATGCGAGCGACGCAGCCGACGCGTTCGTTCCGTGTGGTCCCGGAGACGAGGTCAAGACGACCGTCGGCGATGGTGGGGCGACACTCAGCCTTTGCGGCGCCACCCTCGAAGTGCCGGAAGGCGCACTCGAAGCAGGCTCGCCGGTGGGGATTGCCGTCGTCGCGGCACCGGCAGCCCCGTGGTTCGACCACGAACTGAGCGGCCCCGTTTTCCGCTTCACACCGGACGACATTGCGCTCGAACTGCCTGCCAAGATCGGCCTCACGCGTGACACGACGAAAGCGCGCGGCCCCGTCCTTGCGCGTTGGCTTCCCGTTGAAAAGGAATGGGGTGAGCACGAGGGCTGCCTCAAGGACGACGTTCTCTCGCTCGAGACGATCGGCCTCGGCACGTTCGGACTGATGCAGGACGTAAACACCTATCCACCGGCGGCCTCCGGCCTGGGCACGGCCACCGTCTCGCTCGATCTCGGCGGCGTCGCAACGTCGTGGACGGTCCCGGGCAATGGCGGCTATGCCGTCTACGAGCCCGGCGTCGACGGGCGGTCCTTCATGCTCGTGGCGCGTCGAACCGAGGGTGACGATCTCGAAGCGCTGGATATCCGCGGCGTCATTCAGAACAACCAGCCTTCGGGCATCGTCCAGGTCTCGTGGCTCACGACCGCTCCCGACGCGAAGAGTTGGTCCTGGGTCGAGCCGATTCATGGCCCGGCGACATCGTTCACGATGACGGAGACCTCACCGGGCACCTATACCGGCGAGCTCCACGTCGTTGGCCACTACGGTGACGAGACGACGGAGATGGGCGCGACGTTTACGATGACGCCGGGCAAATTCCGGCCGCCGCCGTCGTATTCGTGCGGTCACCCCGAGGGCGACCCGCGCTGAATCGAGAACACACGGACCTCGAATCGACTGGCTGAGCATCGAGGGCATCGCCTCTCCGCCAATTTGGAACAGGCGCTTATGCGACGTCGATTTTGCTCAGTTCAATTGCCTCGAGTCTCAGGTCGTTGAGTGTCTGTTTCTCGAAGCGACCACACGATTACCGAGATGGGACCGAGATAACGCGTCACTTCCGTCGGACACCATCATGTGCCGGCACGTCCCTACATCGGTCGTGCCGGCATCGCACTTGGCGGTCGTTGCATTCGTTTCGCGCATAGCCTAACGACGCACGCATGCGACAATTGGGCACGCTGCTTCTCTTCGTGGCGGCGGCAGCTGGTATGGCGGTTTCATGTACCGCGAACACGCCTGACAACCTCGACAGTGTCGACCATGAAGCTGAAGCGGGGGCGCCCCCGGTGGGCGAGAATGCCGGCTCCGATGCTGGAAGCGACGTCGATGCTGGAAGCGACGTCGATGCTGGAAGCGACGACAGTGGCGCGTGCTCGACCGCGACGACCTGCCAGCAGCAGGGCGCGAATTGCGGTTCGATCGATGACGGCTGCGGAGGACGGCTCGATTGCGGCAGCTGCACGGCGCCCGACACCTGCGGCGGCGGCGGCACGCCCAGCGTGTGCGGGTGCACGCCGACGACGTGCGCGAACCTCGGCTTCGACTGTGGCTCCGTCAGCGACGGCTGCGGTGGACAGCTCGATTGCGGCGCTGGTTGTGTCCGGCCCCAGACGTGCGGAAGTGTCACGCCCAACGTATGCAGCGTCCCGTCGAGCTGCACCAACCTCTGCCTCAAGCAGGTCGACTGCCCCAACGGTGGCACCACCACCGTGAGCGGCAAGGTCTACGCGCCCAACGGCGTCGATCCGCTGTTCAACGCGCTGGTTTACGTGCCCAACGCGCCGGTCGACCCGTTGCCGACCACGATCTCGTGCGACACTTGCGGCGCGCAGGCCACGGGCTCGCCGCTCGTCAGCACGGTCACCGCGGTGGACGGCTCGTTCACGCTCGAGGACGTGCCGGTCGGAACGAACATCCCGCTCGTGATCCAGATCGGTCGCTGGCGCCGGCAGATCGTCATGCCCACCGTCGCCGCCTGCCAGAACACGATCGTGTCGGCGGCCTCGACGCATATGCCGAAGAACAAGAGCGAGGGAGACATCCCGCGCATGGCCTTCGCGACGGGCTCGCTGGACTCACTCGAGTGCGTCATGCGCAAGATTGGTATCGACGATGCCGAGGTGACCACGCCCTCGAATGGCGGCCGCGTCCACCTCTACACCGGCAGCGGCAGCCCGGGCGCGAACGCCGGCCCCGGCACGCCGACGCAAACAACGCTCGTGGACAGTCCGTCGACGCTGGCCAGTTACGACATGGTGTTCTTTCCTTGTCAGGGATCGCCTTACGACCAGACGACGGCGCGCAAGCAAAACATCATCAACTACGCCAACGCCGGCGGGCGCGTCTTTGCCTCGCACTACAGCTACGTGTGGCTCTACAACGTCGCGCCCTTCAGCGGCACGGCGCAGTGGGATGTCGAGAAGAATATCCTCGAGAGCACGCAGACGGGCTACATCGACACGAGCTTCCCCAAGGGCCTGGCGCTGGCGCAGTGGCTCCAGATCGTGGGCGCGTCGACGACGCTCGGTCAAATCCCGCTCTACGAACTGCGCAGTGACGTGCAATCCGTCAATCCCCCCTCACGGCCGTGGATCCGCATCAACGATTCCACGTACGGGTCGCTGCCTGTGCACTTCACGTTCAACACGCCCGTAGGCACGCCGGCGGCGCAACAGTGCGGCCGCGTCGCGTTCCAAGACTTCCACGTCGAGAACTTCCCGGGCAGCGGCACCTTCCCCGCCGCGTGCCAACCGGGCGCGATGACGCCGCAGGAGAAACTGCTCGAGTTCATGATCTTCGACCTCGCGTCGTGCATCGCGCCCGAGTAGCTGCCGTTCATTCCTCGCCGCTCGGGTTGGTCGCAAAAGGGGTGTTCGCGGAATCGCTGAACGCGCGGTCGAAATCCGCCGTTAAGAGCGCGGGGCATCGGCCGTTACTCTCGCCATGAGAAACGTCCTGCCGGCCCTGTCGCTCTTCGTTCTGAGCACATCGCTCCTCACCGTTGCCTGCAGCTCCACGGCACCGCAAGCGACGCAGCAAGCGGCACCGCAGCCGGCACCGAGCGAGCCCGGCGCCATCGCAGCGAGCGAGTATCGACTCGGAGGCAAGGTCGTCGGGCTCAAGGGGTCCGGGCTCACCCTCGCGACAGCCGCCGGCGAGGAGCTCGCGGTCTCGTCCTCGGGCTCGTTCACCTTCGCGACGAAACTCCCGAAGGGCAGCGCGTTCTCGGTCGCGGTGAAAAAGCAGCCGTCGTCACCGATGCAAGCCTGCAGTATCGCCGGCGGCAGCGGCACGGTGGGCGAAGGTGACGTGACGAGCATCACGGTCAACTGCACGACGGACACGTTCACGCTCTCCGGAAAGGTGAGCGGCCTCGAGGGCACGGGCTTCGTGCTCACAGAAGGCACCGAGCGCGTCGCAGTCAGTGGCAACGGCACGTTCGCGATGCCCTCGACGCGCGAGGACGGCTCGTCCTACAACGTCGTCGTCGCGCATCAGCCCACGTCGCCGAGCCAGACATGCGTCGTCGGCAACGACCACGGCACCATCGCCGGTGCGAACGTCTCGAACGTCGACGTCGTCTGCTCGACGAACAGCTACACGCTCGGCGGCAGCGTCGCCGGTCTCGTCGGCACCATCGTCCTCGCCGACGACGCGGGCGACGAGCTCTCGATCGACGCGAATGGCTCCTTCTCGTTCCCGACGAAGATCGCCAGCGGCGCGAGCTTCGGCGTGCAGGTGAAGACGCAGCCGAAGGCGCAGCAGTGCGAAGTCACCGGCGGCAGCGGCACGGTGGGCGCCGGCGACGTGAGCAGCGTCGTCGTCAATTGCACGACGGTCGCCTTCACCGTCGGCGGCACCGTCTCGGGTCTCGCGGGATCGGGCCTCGTGCTGACCGACAACGGCGAGGCGGACCTCTCCGTCAACGCGAGCACCTTCGCCTTCCCTAGCCTCGTGTTGCGCGGCGCGCATTACTCGGTCGCGGTGAAGTCGCAGCCCACGAATCCCTGGCAGACCTGCACCGTCGATCCCTCGACGGCGACGGGCACGATGGCGGGAGCGGCGGTGACCGATGTGGCGGTGAGCTGCACGACGAACAGCTACGCGCTCGGCGGTACGATCTCGGGGCTCTCTGGCTCGGGCCTCGTGCTCGCGAACAGCTCGAGCACCACCTCGCCGGCCGGCGGCGCGACGTCGTTCTCGCTCGGCAGCCTGGCGAGCGGCTCGAGCTACACGGTGTCAGTGACGACGCAGCCCACGAATCCCTGGCAGACGTGCTCGGTCGACGCGCCGACGGCGACCGGAACGATCGGCGGCAACGATGCTTCGACCCACGTGAGCTGCACGACGAACACGTACGCCATCAGCGGTACCGTCGCGAAGCAGGCGAGCGACCTCGTCCTCACCAATGGAACAGCCGACGTGACCGTGCACGCCGGCGAGACGACGTTCTCGTTCCCGACGAATGCGAGCGGTACGAGCTACGAAATCACGGTGAAGACGCAGCCGACCAACCAAGTCTGCACGGTGACGTCGGGCAGCGGCACGCTCACCAACAGCGGCGTCTCCGACGTCTCGGTCAACTGCGTTTGGGCCATGACGTTTGCGTACACCGGTGCGCCGCAGACCTTCACGGTGCCGGCGACGGTCACGACGCTCAGCGTCGACGTCCAGGGCGCGGCGGGCGGCACCAGCGGGGGCAAATCGGCCTTCGGTGGTCGCGTCGAGGCCACGATGAGCGTCACAGGGGGACAGGTGCTCAACGTGTACGTCGGCGGCACGACGACGACGACGAACGCTGGCGGCTACAACGGCGGCGGCAACGGCTACGCGAACGGTACGTTCGTTGCCACGGGCGGCGGCGGAGCCTCCGACATTCGCATCGGCGGGAACGCCATCGTGAATCGGGTCATCGTCGCCGGCGGCGGTGGCGGCACGGGCCAAGATGGTCCGGTCCTCATCGGCGGCGTCGGTGGAGGTCTCGTCGGAGGCGATGCCCCCACCGCCGGCGCAGCGAACCCGAACGACAATGGCAAAGGCGGGACCCAGAGCGCCGGCGGAGCGGGCGGCACGTATCCGGGTTACGGCAACGGCACCCCGGGCTCGCTCGCGCTGGGCGGCGCCGGAGCGAACGCCGGGCGAAGCGGCGGCGGCGGCGGCGGCTACTACGGCGGCGGTGGTGGCGTCTGGAACGGTGGCGGTGGCGGCTCGAGCTACACGAACAGCGGCTTCGCGAGCGATGTCGTGCACACGCAGGGCTATCGCGCCGGCGACGGGCAGATCATCATCATGTGGGATACGCCCTGATCGAAGCGCTACGGCGCTGTCGGTCGAAGAACGAATCCGCTCGTCGCGAGGGCTGTAGCTAGACCGTCGCGACGAGCGCACCGGCGACGGTTTTGCCACCGCCCACGCCGGCACCGCCGCGGATGCTTTCGTCGAGGACGGCCTGGGGTACGCCCAGGCCGCGGCCCAGCGTTTTCGCGAACGAGCCGAGGGAATCCACCGCCGGAATGTCGCCGCCGTCGGCTGCGTTTCCGCTGCCCGAGTCGATCGGAGCCGCCCCGAGGTCGTCGCCGATCGGCACGAGACCACCGATGACCCCCGGCTTGAACGGCTTGCCAATCACGAGCGCGGTGTGGTGATTCGACCAGTGTGAGCGTCCCGCCAGCGCTCCTTGTGCAAGCGAGCGACCGAACACGTTGAGCGTCGCGAACGTCACCTGATCCTGGATGCCGAGGCTCTTCAACGTGGCCATCAGCTTGTTGATCGTCGCGACGCCGGTGACGGTCTGATCACTCTCGTCGTCGAGCTTGTCGTCCGAGTGGTTGTCACCACCGAACGGCACGTGCATCACCACGACGGGGGAAACCTTCATCTTGATCAGAATGGCCGCCGCGGTGGCTTGGTCGTCGGCCTCGTTGCCTCGTATCTTGGCGAGGAGCTCCTGCAGGTCCTGGGGGATCTGACGGACCTGCGTTTGCGTCGTGGCGTAGTCGTCGAGATACTTCCGCTGGACGTTGGTGCCCTTCGCTTTGAGCACGTCGTTGATGCGGTTCAGATCGGCGTCGCGGATTTTCTGGAGATCCGTGAAGAGCCCCGCGGACTCGGCGGCGAGCAGTCGGGTGAGGGCGCTCGGTGCCAGTCGCGGCACGGTGGCCCCCGCGAACGTGATGACTTCGCGGTCGAGCGCGATGGGCTGCGCCTGGATGGTGCCGAGAACGGTCTGCAAGTAGGCCGAATAGATCGACACGGCCATCTCGTTGTTCTTCGTCGCTCCCATGAGCGACATCACCTTTTGCTGATCCGAGTGGTTGTTGGTCAGCGTGGCGTGATGGAAGAACTGGGTGCGGTCGAGCGTCGTCAACGTCGACCAGGGCCGCGCGGCATTCCACGATTTACCGCCCAGGGAGATGGGGGTGGCCGCCATCGCGTCGCTCGCGGGATGCAAGGCCTTCTGAGCGAACGTGAGATCGTACGTGCCGGGCGCGTTGGCGTTGATCGGATCGCCGGTGCCCGACGTCGAGAGGATCAAGAATTGCGCTGCCGGCGGCGGTTCGTCCGCCATGGCGCGGGTAGGGTTCAGCAAGAACGAGATCGGCAGGCCCGTGGCGAGCGATCGAAGGCCGACGAGTCCGGCGCCGAACAGACTGGTGAGCAAGAAATTGCGACGAGTGGTCATGAATTGCTCCTACAGGCCGAGGCCGGTGACGAGAGGAGACGTGCACGCGAGCGTGAAGGTCGAGCGCAACGCTTCGTTCGGTTTGCCGCCCGCGGCGATGGCCGCCGTGTAGTGCTCTTGCAGGATCTGACCGATAGGCGCCGCGCGATCGTCGGCGGCCGACAGGCCCATCAAGTTCGACACGAAGTCAGCGATCGCATCGTCTTTCTGCGCGCTCTGGTACTTCGAGCCGGGCCGGTCGATGATCTCGCCGGCGACGAGCTCGCAGAGGTTCTCGGCCGTCGACCGATGGAAGAGCCCCGGCGCCGAGATCAAGTTCGGGATTTGCGCGCCGCGTGCGTACGAATCGGCGGGAACGTTGCTCGAGAGCAGGTACGCGTCGCGCGAGGTCTTCGCGTCTTTCGCGCCTGGCAGATTACACGCATCGATGCCGAGCCGAACCGCCAGCGCGGTGCAGAAGTGATCGCGCCTCATGATGCTCACGACCGGGTTGCGGTCCTCGAACGTTTTGGTCCTCGTCGCAGCGGTGACGAGCGGCGAAGAGAGCAGTTCACGCACGAGCACCCTGAAATCCAGGTTGCCCGCCTTGAACACATCGACCACCCGAAGGAACTCCGGATCGTACTCGGTGCACGCCGCGGAATCGGCCCACACACACAACTTCTGCGCCCACGCGGCGGGCAGGAGCGGATGCGAGGCGAGGATGCCGGCAAACTCGTCGATGGTGTTGGTGACCGCGCCCACGTCGACGCCGCCGAAGGAGAAGGATGCCGGCGTCACCGTGTCGAAGGGCTTCAGCTGCTCATGGTACGTCAGTGAAAGATCGTTGCGGAACCACTCGCGCATCGGGTCGAGGTAGCGGTGGCAGGCATAGCAAGTCGTGGTCGGATCGGCGTGCTGCGTGTCGAGTCCGGTCTCGCTCACGGGCAACCTGATGTCTTCGGGGTTGATGCTCCGACCGAGCGCGACGATCAGCGATTGGTTGGTCGTCACGCGTGCCAGGTTGTTCACGTTGGTCTGCCAGTTGGCGAAGAACGAGGGCGTCGAGAAGAAGCCAACGCGAGGCACGTCGAGCACAATCCGATTCAGCGTGCGCAGCTTCGGTAGATCGTAGAAGAGGTGGAGATTCGAGGGCTCGGCGGCGCTCGCTCGCACGATGGTCACGGGGTGCCAGTCGTTGAAGTCGGCGGGCTTCAAGAACGGGTCGAGGTGGTCGATGCCGTAGGAGTTCGGGCAACCGTCGGCGGTCACCGGCGCCTTGCCCAACGTGCCGAACTGCAGCTTGAAGAGGTGCACACTGGCGTTGCTGTACATCGCCGAATGAAACGTGCGAGGCACGCATTGGCTCCCCACCGGTCCGAGGACGGACGACGGTCCCACCGACCAGGTGAGGTAGTTCGGGCTCTGCGGGTTCACGGAGTCGGCGGGGTCGATGTGGCGCTTGGAATCGTCCACGGCCGTCCACACGAAGTCGGCCGTGCGTGGAGGGGAGAGCTTGTCCTTGTCGTTCTGCTTGTCGTCGCGTAGGCGCACGTCCAGGAACGCGTAGAACGTGAGCATCGCCGTCGTCATCATGAACTCGTGCGTGGTGACGGTCTCCCGGAAGGGCCTGCCCTCGCGCGTGATCTTGAGAGCCGTTCGAGCGAAGCTCTCTCGCAGGTTCGGCATGAGTGCGTCGGGCACCGCGGTCATGTCGCCGATCTGATCGGTGAAGTCCTCGGCCGTCATCGCGGTCTGCTGGAACGCGTTCCCGAAGAATTGAATGAGCTTCGCGTCCGACTCGGGCATCGCCATCCAGGTATCGATCAGGCCCTTCAAGGCATTCGGATCCGCCTGCACCGCACGGAGCTCGGATTCGGTCGCCGGAAGACCGGTCAGCAGATTCTTCACCTTCGCGACGTAGCTGGCCGGAGCAACCGGCTCGAAAGGCAACGGCGGTGGTTTGCCGTCGTTCGGCGTAGCCGCCTCGTCGTTCTTCGCGCCGTCCGCGTCGTTCGAGGAGCAATTGGCGATGGCGCCAAGGGAAGCCGCGGTCAAGAGCAGCGAGGCGCTCCAGGAACGCAAGGAGGTCATACAAACAGCGTAACGGCTTCTCGGGATAGCGGATCACGTTCTTCTCTTCGTGGCCGTCGACCGCGCACACCTTCTCGGTTCCGATGCGTCGAGGTGAACGAGCCCCGGTGACGACGGCGTGGCGCGCGTTTTTTTCTGGCGCGCGCTCTTTTCGACACGGATCGGGCGACGGATAGCAACCAAGTCACGTGAGCAAGCTGAGTCGCGTCGCCTGGCGCCCCGCACGTTTCGTCCTCGCCGCGTTTCCCATCGCCGCCACGCTCGCCATCAGTGCGTGCGGGAGTTCGGATGGAGGCGACAGTGCGAGCGTCGGTCCCGGGGGCGGTACGACGGGCGCAACCGACGACGCCGGTGCGGGCACCGGTCCGACGGGCAATGGGCCTTCGTCCGCGCCGGACGCAGGCACCAAGGGCGACGCCGCCGCTCCCGCCGACTTCTGGGACTCCAGCAACGTTCCGCCGGCGCAGAACGTGATGGTCTTCAGGTTCTTGAACCGCTCGAACGGCGTCCTCGCGGACGACGAGATCTTCTGGCAGTTCAAGAGCGGCGCGATCAACGAGCTTCACTCGATTGCGCAGCAACCGACCTACGACATGCCCGCGAACGCGTCGGGCCGAATGTACTTCTACGTTTGTCGCAAGGGCGACGCGACTTGCGCGTCCGACCCGTCGAAGACCAAGTACTACGACTTCATCGAGCACACCATCGGGCCGGCGCAATACAACGGCAACACGACGCGCGTGGATGCGTTCGGGCTGAAGCTCGCACTGAAGCTCCACTGCGCCGACGGCTTCGAGCAGGCGGTGGGCGAGGACTACGAGACCTTTGCCGAGAGCCGTGAGGCAACGTTCGCGAAGTTCTTGGCCGAGGTGCCCGACGAGTTCAAGGCGGCGGCCGAGCCTCCGTTCGCGCCCTACCGCATCGTGCAGCCCGGCGCCGCCGGGTTCGATAAGGGAGGCGCGCACGCGCAGTACTATGCGGACTTCGTCGATCAGCTCTGGGCCGCGAACGGCATCACCGTTCCCAAGCCCGGGCCGAACGGCGACGGCCTCGGTGCCTTCCCGGATCTATCGGCAGCCATTTATCGCCATGTCGGCGCCAAGGCTGGAACCTTCGACGCGGCGGGCAAGCTGCTCGACAAGAATCTCTGGAAGGACAGCAGTACGTTCTATTCCTCGCCGCCGGCGAACTACTACGCGCGCTTCTGGCACACCCACGGGATCGACGGGCGGGCCTACGGCTTTCCCTACGACGACGTAGGGAGCTATTCGACCTACATTTCCCACAAGAATCCCGAATACATGCTCGTTGCGGTTGGCTGGTAGCGACCCTGGCAGCCAACGTTCGTGGCGTCGCTGCAGTTCTCGGTCTCGGAGCCGGGCTGAACCTGCGGCGATGGAGGAGAGTGACCGAGACGACGGCGACGATGATATCGCGGTCGAATGAACGTGCGTCTCGTTGGTGTTGTCGCCGCGGTCATCCTCGCTCCGGTCGCTGCATGCAGCATGCGATAGCGTTTCGGACTCGCCCAGTTCGTTCCGGTGTTGGTGACGGGCGCCCTCTAGCCGTCAATGCCGTTCGGGGAGGCAGACAATTTTCACAGGAAGTTCGGAAGGTCGGAAGGATTTATTATCGGCCCCGCGTAACGCGCCAAACTCCGCTTGCTAGGGAATTGAATTGCGCCAATGCAGACGCGGTGTCGCGCGATTGGTCGGCTCTCCGCCCCAAAAACTTCCGCCCTTCCGCCCTTCTGTGAAAAGTCTCAGGTCGGATTCATCGGTGCCAGACGGCTGTCTGCTTATCCGAACGGCATTGAGCTCTAGCCGCCAGTCGCCTCGCTGATCGGTTGCTTACCAGACGGCGACGATACGTGCGGGAGCGCCGGAGGCGCCGGCAACCTTCACGGGGGCGACGAAGACGAACGCGCCGGTCGCGGGCACGCGGCTCAGGTTCGCCACACACTCGACGGCCCACTTGCCGGCTCGAAAGAGCTCCTTGTGGACGGCGTACTCTTTGTCACGGCCTGGATCGATCGAGAGGGTGTCGATACCGATGCCGCTGATCGAACGGCGCCCCAGCAAGAACTCGATCGCTTTGTCGGAGAAGCCGGGAAAGCGCATGGTTTTGGCCCCATCCATGTTCACGAAGGCGCCCGGTTCCTTCGTGCGAACGTCCCAACCGGTGTGCAGAAAGACCGCGGCGCGCGCCGGGATCTCGCCGTGGTCCTTCTCCCATCGCATGAGATCGCCGGCGCCGAGCGTCGTGTCGGGATTGGTCGCCACGCGCTCTGCAATGCTCACCACTGCGAGGGGAACGAAGAGGGTCTCGAGGGGAATCGCCTCGATCGCCATCGCGCCTTCCGCGAAGTGGCAGGGAGCGTCGAGGTGCGTACCGACGTGCTCCGTCAACTCCCAACGATTGGCGTAGACGCCGTCGCCCTTGATGGTTGCGATGGGCGACGAGCGAAAAGGAAATGTCTTTCCTTCGACGGGCAGGAACGGAAACTCAGGTGACAGCGTGTGCGTCAAATCGACCATGTTGCGCGGCGGCTCGAAGGTCGACGCCCGCGTCCGGCATGCGCTCGCGCCTGCAGTGGCGAGGGCGACACCTGCCTGCGCAAGCGCGGAGCGACGGGAAAGACGCATATCGTTCTTTCTATTTCGTATAAGGCCCTTTGACTTCGCCCCACCCCCACGACGGCATCGGCGCCTCCGTCGTGACGTCCGCTTCGGGCTGCGAGTTGATGACCGCGAGTCGCGACCCCCACTCCAGATAAGCCACGAAGGCCGAGCGAAACTCGGGATCGTCTGGCGCGCCGACCTCGTCCGCGCACTCCAGGAGGAGGGTGACCCAGCGCTTGCGCTGCGCGTCGCTCAAGGCACGACCGACGTGATGGCGAATCATCGCGGGGTGACCACCGTATCCCTCGCTGTACGTCTTCGGTCCTCCGAATACCTCGCCGACGAACGCGGCGACATGCTTCGCGTGCTCGGGGGACATGCTCCGAAACACGGGCTCCAAGAGTTCGTCCGCGGCGACGCGGGTGTAGAACACCTCCATCAAGTGTTCGAGGCCGCCGATGCCGCCCATCCATTCGAGCAGCGTGGGGACCATCTTTGGGTCGCTCGTGGGAGTGTCGCTCATCTGGGTGACGCGCGTCTCGAACGCGCGCAGGTACGCGGTCGAGTCCTTTCACCGGCCACCCTAGCGAAGCGACGACGCACCGGCCCATCGATTCTTGTCATGCCCGGCATCGATGATGTCGATGCCTGCCCTCAGGGCTCGAGGTGATACGCCGGGCGCGACACGGCGGCCGCTCACACGTCAGGTAGCGTCACGGCCAACGGACGACTACGACCGTCGCTTTGTCACGCGACGTGCGGCGATCTTCTTGGTGTTCGGGCGACTTGGACCGAGCAAATAGCCGATGAGCAAGCGCGTGAGCTCCTCGATCAAGCGATCGATATCGAGGCCCGGTGGGCGCTCGAGCAAAAACGAGAGCATCGCTGCGCGCACGGTCTGGAACACGAGGAAGGCAGCCGCTCCGACGTTCTCCGTCTGGATCGGCGCCTCCGTCGACGCGAGAAAGTGGCGAACGACCTCGATGACGCGGAGGTCGAACGCATGAACGTGCTCGGCCTTCGCGACACGCAGGCCTTCGATCGCCAGTACGCGATGAAGGCCCGGCGAGGCCAGGTACAGCTCCGCCAGGCCGTGTAGCGCGGCCTTGATCGTCTTCTCGGGTTCCTCGCCGAGGTTGCCTTCGGCGAGGACCTTCTGCATCAGTTCGAGCGTTCGTTCGAACTCGCGATTCTGCAGGGCGTTCAGGATCGCGTCGCGATGGGAGAAGTATTGATAGAGCGACCCGATGCTCACACCGGCGACTTCGGCGATACGCGTCGTCGTCGCGGCTTCGAGGCCCTCGCGGTCGAGGATCTGCACCGTGGCCTCCAGGATCGCGCGCACCGTCTCCTGCGCGCGCGCCTGGCGCGGTCTCTTGCGTTCGCTCGAAGCCATCGGCGCCCTATCCATTACTCCGCGGCGAGAGCAGCCTCAACGGGAAGGGCCATCCGGCGCCGGTCGAAGCCGTCGAGATTCTTGTGCGCCACGATCTGGAAGCACGCCGAAGTGCCCTGCGCAGCAATTCGCCACGACCACGCGAGGAACAAATTCCAAAGGCGATACCAGCGCTCGCCATAGCGCCCGAGGACGAGCTCGCGATTCTTGCGCCAGTTGTCGTGCCAGCGTTGGATCGTGAGCTGGTAGTGAACGCTCACGTTCTCCACCGAGTGGAGCTCGAAGCCGGCCTTCTCCATCGCCTTGAGCATCTCGCTCGGCGGAAGCGACGCGTCGGCGCCCGAGAAGATGTACTTGTTCATGAAGAGCCCCCAGATCATGTCCTCGGGCCGCATGCCCACGGGCGGAACGCCCTCGCGCCCGCCGCGACGTAGACCGCACCACTGGAGGAGAAAGAGGCCGTCGTCGGCGAGGCGGTCGTAGACGATCGAAAAGTACTTGGGGAGATTCTTGATTCCGACGTGCTCGACCATCTCGAGACTGACGATGCGGTCGTACGAGCGCTTGGGGATGTCCCGATAGTCGAGGCACTCGATTCGCGCGCGCTCGGACACACCGGCTTTGGCAATGCGATCATTTCCGAACTTCGCGCCACGCTCGGAGATCGTGATCCCCGTCGCCTTCGCACCGAACTGCTTGGCGGAGTGCGCAACCAACGTACCCCAGCCGCAGCCGATATCGAGCACCTCGTGCTCGGGGCGAATGCCGAGCTTCTCGCCGATGCGATTCATCTTGTTCCGTTGAGCGGTTTCCAGAGACTCACTCTCGTCCTGGAAATACGCGCCGGTGTAGATCATCGAATCGCCGAGGAAGGCCTCGAAGAAGTCGTCGCCGCGATCGTAGTGATCGCGCACGATACGCTTGTCCTGCGCCTGCGAATGAACGAGCCACTCCGGAATCATTCGCGTCACGAAGAACTTCACGTGCTCGGCGGTGAGGTCGAACGTGAGCACTTCGTCGCGCGCGTCGAGGAGCGCGTCGATGTCCGGAATGTCGATGTCGCCGTCGATGTACGACTCGAGCAACGTCGCCATCGGAATACGCCTCGCATACCGTGAAGCGAGGCTCCGGTTTCGAAAGTCCACCAGGTCCGAGAGTCGTGCGGTCGTCATCGAGGTCCTCCGTTGCCGACCACTATGTTCGGAACGAAGCCCCCCGTGAATTCGCGTTCTCCTCGCGTTTTCACGTTCGACATTGACCGCTTCTGCAGCGGATTTTCAGCCGACTGGACCGCACGCGGCCATCGGAGTCCTCACATTTCGCTT
Organism: Labilithrix luteola; assembly: GCF_001263205.1. Lineage (GTDB taxonomy): Bacteria > Myxococcota_A > Polyangia > Polyangiales > Polyangiaceae > Labilithrix > Labilithrix luteola. Next base: position 6,026,955 of record NZ_CP012333.1, on the reverse strand, counting down.
CGCGCGTCGCCAGACGACAGTGCGTTCCCTTCCTGCAGCAAGGCGAATCGTCAGCGCACCACCGGCGGGGGCGCGTCGTTGACGGTCCGAAGGCTGGTGCCGCCAACGTAGCCGTAGCTCGCGGCGATGCCCGTTCCCCACACCGTCACCGCAAACGGGCCGGTGCTGTGCGCTTCGTGTCTTCCATAGCCACATTGGCCCTTGGAAAACGTCTGGCCGACGTACCCGCTCGTGAGCTTGATCCACGCGAACTCGTAGAGGCCGCTCGTCCCGAGAGGCTGAAAGCCAGTGAGCTCGCCCGCACATTCCAGCTCGACAGGGACGAAGCCGTTCGTGGTCTTGCGACGAACGATGGTGAGGGCGGTCTCGGGGTAGGTGAAGTCCGTGAAGAAGACGTACCGATCGAGGTATTGGTCCACCGGCGGGACGTTCACGAAATCCGGATCGCCGAACGTGCGCGTGCCTGAATCGACACCTCCCGCGTAGGTGGCTCCCGTCATGTAGACGTTCACGTGGAAGGGGTGCTTCGAATCCTGGCTCTTCACGACGAAGAGTGTATCCGTGATGAAGCTCGCGACCTCCCCGGCACCAATCGTCTCCGGAGCATCGCGCGGGCGGGATGGCTCGTACGTGAGCGTCGTACCGTCGACGGCTCCGACGATCGAATACGGCACCTTCTCGCGCGCATCGGCAGAGAAGCTTGCCATTCGCGGCCGGAACGGGACGACTGCATATTCGGTCCCCCACTGGGCAAACGGCGGAATCTGTTGCTGGAGGACATCACAATATGGCGTCGGGAGCTCCGTGCACTCCGATCCTCCGAACATGCCGACAGGCTTGCTGGTCTCGATGGGGCTGCCCCCCAGCGGTGACTGGAGGAACTGCAAAACCTCTCCCTTGGCGAGCGTCCACGTCTGAACGACGCCGGTGGTGGCACCCGCGACTCCAGGGCCGGAAGCGACCTCGGCGGTCGGCTTCATGCGGACTTCAGTATCGTCCTGATTGGCGACGATCTGGAGCGATCGCGGCTTTCTCGTCTCACCGAAATCGAAGGGCGTCACGGCGATGTAGTTCTTCGACCACGACGAGACGGGCAAAAGCAGCGTCGCCGTAGGCATGAACGAATCGGCGCCGCCGTAGGGGTACATCGAATAGGCAGAGATCGGTGCATCGGTCTCGATGTGGAACGCTTTCGACTTACCGGTCCCGTGTCTGGTCGGATCCACGGACAGCGCCGGGGTGACACTCGTCGGGCATCGCGTCGGCGCCATCGGGCCGGTTGCCGTGTTCGTGAGATCCTGCGCGAGGAACACGATGGCCACCTGTCCCGGAGGCAATGGGCCGTCGAGCCGACGATAGACCGGATCGCTGTCCTGTCGCGAAACGGTGTAAGTCGACTTGGAGATGTCGAGCGGCGTGTCGCCGAAGCCTGCCGAGATGCCGACGGCCCGATCCCAGGTGTTCGCAATCATCGCCACGAAGCACCCGCCTCGGTACTCGATCGAGTCCGGCATGGTCGCCCAGAAATCGCAACCCGCCGATCCCTTCGTGAGCTCCGCCGCCGTGCACGCCTCGACGCATTCGCCGTCGCCACAGCCTTGATCGGGATTGCAGCTCGCGACGATCTGCTCCGCGCCTTCGCACCCCGTGAGGACCTGCTTCAGGTCGGGCGAACAGTGAATTCCGCACGCCTTGGGCGCGACCGGATCGCTGCTGGCGTCACCGAACTGCGAGAGGCCCCCATCGGTGTCGTCGAAGCTGGTGCGCTTCGAACATGCGGGGGAGACGAGCGCGGGCCCCGCGGTCGCGAGCAGGCAGAACACGAGACGGTGAGAGCTGACCGAGCGAAGCATGGCCTTCGACCTTCCTAAAACGCGACCGTCGCGGGGACGGGATGGGGATCCTGGTCGGTCGTGCCACGACCGAGCTCACCGTTGGCATTGCTCCCCCAGCACACGACGCGGCCCGTCTTCGCGAGCGCGCATACACTGCCGGAGGCCACGACGACTTGGACGACGCGCTCGTCGATGCCCGAGACCGGAACGAAGAACATCAGGTAGTCGGTCTCCGGTCCTTCACCGATGGCTCCGGAGGAGTTGTCGCCGGCGCACTGCACCGTTCCGTCGGTGAGGCGCACGCACGTGATCTCGCCTGCGGCGGCGACCTGCTGAGGCCAGCCCTTCTTGCTGTTCACGTTCGCGCGGGTCGGCTTGGGGGCAGGATCAGGAAAGCCCGTGCCGAGTGCACCTTGCCGGCTCGCGCCCCAGCAACGGAGCTCGCCGTTCGTCACCGCACACGCATGGGCGATCCTGAGTGGCGGCGGAGGCGGACGACCTCCCTGCTGGACGAGCGTCGTCGACGAGACCGCGAGGCTCGTCACCGAGCCGAGCTTGATGGAGAGCGGCCGAGCATCGGGGCTCATCGAAGCTGCGCGCCCGCCAACGACACCGTCAGGCCCCGCAACGGCGCCCCACGAAATCAACTCGCCCCCGTCCGTCACGCCGAAGCCGGAGCTCGTGCCGGCTGCCGTGCGCCTCACGACGAAGGCCCCGAGGTTGGCCTTCGCGGGCTCGCCGACCGCGGCATCCGTCCTCCGCGCGAGAAGGAGCTGGGTGTTGTCGCCCCAGCACCAGATCTCTTCGTTGGCGAGCACCGCGCAAGCGCTCCGTGGTCCGACGTCGACACGCGTAGCCGCGCCTGGAAGGGCAACCGGCGCGGGTATCGGGTGCGGATCGTAGTCGAAGATCGCGGGCGAGCCTCCTCGTCCGAGCTGGCCCATGTCGTCGGCTCCCCAGCATCGCACGCCACCGTCACCGATGACGGCACATGTCGTCGCGCCGGCCGCGGCGATTGCCGTGACGCCGGAGAGGTCGGTGACGCTGCCGACGACGACGGCGCTCGGGCCACCATCTCCGGTATCCGGATCAGGGCCAGACCCGTCGTCCACGATGCCTAGTGCGCCGTTCGCATTGCTCCCCCAGCAGCGCACCGCTCCGTCACTCATGCGAGCGCAGAAGTGGCGTTCACCCGCGACGAGCTGCACCGCGCAAGGCGCCACGGCGCACACCACCGGCTCGTCGGAGGGGTCGAACTCGGGCCTTTGGTCGATGGTCGCATCGGAAGCGCTCGTCTCGCGAATGGCGGCGTCGAGCGGGGACGCGTCACCGGCGTCGATGCCGTCGTCGAACCCCCTGTCGCCGTCACCCGTGCTGCTGCACGCAACGAGCGTGGCGGTTGCCAAAGATCCGGCAATGGCGATCGTATACAAAGTGCGATTCATCATGATTACGGCTTGTCCGACATCGTTCGATGGAGCGCGATCTCGTCACCGACGACCCACATGTCATCGCTGCTCTTCCCCCATATCCCCACGAATCGATTCGGCACTGGGAGGTCCGTCACCCGGGTAATCGCCGGTGCCCAGGCCGAGCCGTTCCAGTGCATGACCAGCCCCGCTAATCCGATTGCCCACGTGTCGTCGGGCGCCGCTCCCCAGACGGCCTCGATGCTCCGCTCCCAGTAGTTGCGCTTCGTGTACGTCCACTCGAATCCGCCTTGAACCTTCGTGCCGTGCCAAAGCGCAGGCGTGTATTCACCCCCTGCGGCCCCTGCGAGCCAGACGGAGGAATCCGAGCTGAGCGACCCGGCGACGAAGTATTGCGGTCCTGGATGATCGGGGGTGCTCGGCTCGGGCGGCAGGTCGACCATCGTCCACGACGACGCCTCGCTCGCGCGTCGCCAGACGACACCGGTGAACTCACCGAACTCGTCGGCCTGGCGTCCGTGAATCCAGACGCCCCCTCCCCCGCTGCCCCAGATCGCGCGAAACGCAATGCCGAGCGACGTGAGCTCCGTATCGAGCGTCCACCCGCCGCCTCCATCCACTTCGGGCCCCGAGTAGTGCAGCGCGCGCCCGACCGCGAACGGCGCATCCCAGCTTTCGAGACCGCCAACGGCCCAGAGATCGTTCGGCCCGGTTCCCCAGACCGATCTGACGGCAACGGTCTCGTCACCAGGCAACACGACCGGCGCGAACTCGAGGGACGCCGAGCTCTGACCTGTCCCGTGCAAGAGTCCGAGCGCGGTCGCCACCCAGATGTCCGTCGGCCCGGTGCCGAAGATGGAGAAGATCTGGTCCGTGTCCGCCACGTGCCGATGGATCTTCCACGACGTGCCATCCCAACGCAGGACGTCGCCTGCACTGCTCACGGCCCACGTCGCCCCTTGGCCGTCGCTCCAGACTCCGGTCAGGCTCTGACCTTTCGGAACGACCGTGTGACAGAAGTGGTCGTCCGAGCAGAGGCGTGAGCCAGCCTCGACCTTCGCATCGAGCATTGGTCCCGCATCCTGGACGTCCGCCGCGGACGCGGCGTCACTCGCGGGAAGCAGGCTGCCGCCATCGTTCTCGGTCACGCCCCCGTCGCTTTCGCCCGAACACGCACCGAGCGTGACGATGGGGATCGCGGAAGCGATGGAGAGCAGTGCTGCCACCATGAAGCGACTCATTGGTCACCCCCCGCCTTGGCGGACTTCGCTCCTGTGTAATGGAGCGCGACTCCGTCGCCGACGATCCAGACGTCGTTCGGTCCACTACCCCAGACGCCGTTCAAATTGGGTTTTCGCCCAATGGCAAATTGCGCAGTCGACGGCTCGAACGACGTGCCGTCGTAGTGAAGAATCGTTCCGCCGTCACCGACGGCCCAGACGTCGTTCGGGCCGGTTCCCCATACGGAGTGCAGCGTCGCCTTCGTCGGGGAATCGACCTCCTGCCAACGATCGTCTCCGGGTCCGAAGTGGCGAATCGTACCGAAGGCGCCCACCGCCCATACGTCGGAAGCCGAGCTACCCCACACGGATTCCAGCGTGAGCGTCGATCGACTATCGACCGGCGCCCACGAAAGGCGGTCCTGGAGTGGACCGGCTTCGGCGCTCGCGTCACCGAGCGTTCCATGGAGAATCGTGCCGCGCTCGTACGAGACGGAGGCGCTGTTATCGGCAGTCATCCAGACGTCGTTCGCCGAGCTGCCCCAGATGCTCGTCACCGTGGCCGTGCCGGGTAGAGGGCGCCATGAAGCGCCGCCGTCGACGGCATCGCCCATCACGAACTGGTTGCCGTAGCCGAAGTACTGCCTGTCGGGGACGATGAGCTGGTAGGAACGACCGCCCATCCGCACGTCGCTGGCGGAGCTGCCCCACACGGCGCGCAGGATGGATGGGGTCGAGAGTGGAGCGCGGAGAGAGACGGGCTCCCAGCCGGCGACACCGTTCTTGAATCCAGTGCCATGCAGCACGACGTCCGAGCTGCTCACCACCCAGATGTCGTTTGGACCGCTCCCCCATATCCCGTAGAACGTGTTTCGCACGCCGGAGGGAGTCGGAGTCCAGGCGACTCCGTCGTAATGGAGAATGGTGCCGACCGAGCCTACGGCCCAGACGTCGTCCTTGCTGGTGCCCCAGACCGCGGCGAGCGCGCTGAGCACGCCCATATGGGTCGGCACCGAGCACCAATCCACTCGATCACACGGGACGAGCTCCGCAACGCACTGGGGATCGGAGGCATCGCAGCCTGCATCCGACGAGGCATCGACCTCCGCCTGGCTCGATTCCGGGACGACGCTCCCGTCGTTCGTGGCGTTGGTCGTGCCGGCCTCGTCGTTGGTCGCGCAGCTCACGAAGCACGCGACGAACGAAGCCAGCGTCATCGCCGAAGAAACGGCGAGCCTGCGATGAAACCGGACGCGCATCAGTTGGTTTCTCCGGGGCCGCACGCGACCATCAGACACTTGCCCTCGATGCAGGGCTGTCCCACGGCGATGTCACACACGGTGCCGCACGCTCCACAATTTGCGGGGTGGACGGCGAGGTTGATCTCGCACCCGTCCGAGGGATCTCCGTTGCAGTCGGCAAATCCCGGGAGGCAATCCAATCGGCAGAATCCCTTCGCACACGACGAGGCCTGATGAGGGGCGGGCTGCGGGCACATGTTTCCACACGCCCCGCAGTTGTTCGGGTCGCCGACGAGATCACGGCAACCGTCCTCGCACTCCGTTCCACCCGACGAGCTACAGCTGTCGGCGCAGTGGGGGCCGGTCTCGTCGTAGCGGCACTCTTGCTGGGGACCACATTCGATCCCGCACCCACCACAGTTGTGCCGATCGGAGCGAATATTCGTCTCGCAGCCGTCGCTCGCGCAGCCCCTGTCCCGATCGTCGTTGCAGTCCGCGAAGCCTTCTTGACACTTCAGCGCATCGCAGGCGCTGGCCGCGCAACCGTAGTAGGTATTCGGAACGGGCGGATTGCAGGCCGAGGGCGGCCTCCAATCGCAAACCTTTCCGCAGGCTCCGCAGTTGCGATCGTCGATGCGTGTGTCCGTACAGTGATTGCCGCAATAGATTCTGTCGGCCCCGCATCCGCACTTGCCCTTGACGCAAGCCACGCCCGCGGGACACGCGTGTCCGCATACACCGCAGTTCTCGCGATCCGCGATGATGTCCGATTCGCAGCCATCGTCGATGAGCCCATTGCAGTCGAGAAAGACGTCGTCGCTGCGTGGGTTCGGGCCGTTCACGCACTCGAGAACGCACGCGCCGTTCACACAGCGCGAAACCATGTTGAGCCCCTCGAAGCCCTCGCAAGAATGCCCGCACGCTCCGCAGTTGGCGGAGTCGTTCATCAAGTTCGTCTCGCAGCGAAACGACGACGTCTTCCAGCAGGTGGCATACGGAGCCGGACACTCCGTGCCGATGCACGCAAGAACCTTCGGCGCGGTCGCGTCCGCCTCGTCAACGCTCCCGTCCTGCGACGGTGCGAGGGGCCCACGCCGTTCGCACAAGCCTTGCGGGCAATCTCCTCCGATCGGAACGTCGTCCTGCCTTGCGCAGGCGGACGACACGACGAGTGGCGCAAGAATCGTGACGAGCGCGATGCCCGACAGCGACGTTCTCATGGTCGTTGTACCTCGCTACTCTTCGCTACTCTGCCCCGCGCAGCTCGTCTCGACACGATGCGCGAGAGGACTCTTCGGTCGACCACCGAGAAACACCCGTGCCTCGCGCTTCGCTTGGTCGCGCCGTCCAAGGCTACAGAGCACCATGATGCGTTCGGCCGCGCGCTCGCTCACGAGCCATCCGTTCGGAAACAAGCGCGCGTGCTCTTCGAGAAGCTCGAGGGCTCGCTCGCCGTCTCCATGTCGATTCATGCGGACCGCTTCGGCCAGAAGGCGTGCTTCGCGTTCGAGCGTGTCGTCGGGCGAGGACGGTGCGGAAGGCGGCGGCGAGGGCTTCTTCGCCGTGGTGGCGACGACCGAAGGAAGCGCATCGACGTGGGCCGAAGGGACCTGCGGCGCGCTCTCGGATGCGCTCTCGCGATTCTGGCTCGCCGTGGTCGTGGCCGGCGCGAGAGCCGGAGGCAGCGACTCGATCGGATGACCCGCCGTGCTTGAATCACCGCGCGTGAGGATGAGGGCGACGGCACCCACGAGCGCGATCGACGCGCACGAGAGACCGAAGAGAAACGCCTTGTTTCCGGGACGCACGGCGCTCGTTGGCTTCGCGAGCGTCGCCTGGATCTTCGAGAGCTGTCGCTCGATCTCGGCGTCCGTAGGCTCGTAGGCACCCGCGAGCAGCGCGAGAGGCGTCTTTTTCTCGGGTTCGGTGCTCACTTGTACCTCCAACCGTCGCGGGCGCGGTGCCTCGCGAAGGCGGCGTTGACGTGTTCGCGCGCGAAGCGCAGGCGACTCGAGGCCGTATTCACGTTGATGGAGAGGATCTCGGCGATCTCGCTGATCGTCTTTTCCTCGATATCTGCCAGGACGATGACCGCGCGCTTGTCCGGGTCGAGGTCATCGAGGATCTCTTCGAGGATGCGCGCGGTCTCCTTGGCTTCCGCGCTCTCGTCTGGTGAGCGGGCGGACGACTCGGCGAAGCTATCCACGTCCACGCTCGTATCCTCCGCGGCAACCGCAGGTCGACGCCGGTAGTAGCGCCGATGGTGCTGGACCACGCGAAAGAGCACGGAGAAGAGCCACGCTTGCATGGATCCGCGGGGCTCGTAGCGATCGAGCAAACGATGGACGTTCAGGAACGTCTCTTGAAAGACGTCGTCGATCTCGGGAGGCTTGACCCCAAGACGCCTCGCCGACTTCCACACGTACTTCGCGTGCGTGCGATAAATCTCGAGGAAGCTGGCTGCCTCAGGTGGCCCGACTACCTCAGGTACCTCAGGTGCCGGCGCACGAGGACGGACCACGTCTAGCTGAAATTGCGCCGGTCGCGCGACCATCGGCAAGGTAACACCCGCCGAGGACGCCGCCCGTGAATCAAAGAGTCAGGGCACGACGATTTCGATCCCAAGGCTCAACCGTGGCGAAAACGCTGCCGGCTCGTGGAGGGCCACGGAGTCCCCCTCGGTGAGGAGCGTGAACCGCGGCGCCCCGAGAGGAAACACGAGGTCGGCCCGCGCAAACAGGCCGATCCAGCGCGTCAGGCGCGCCTCCGCCCGAGCACCGAACACGAACGTTGGCCAGACCGACCTCGAGGCCTCCGGCGTTCGAATCCCGTACCCTTGTACTCGCACGAACGTCGCCTCGAGATTCGATGCCGGACCCAGCGCGAAAACCCCGACGGGCAGGAGGTAGGCGGCAAATGCACCGGCATCGATCATGTCGAACGACGCCCGTGCCGTCTCGCCATAGGTAGGAGTCTGGCGTAGCGAGAACGTCCCGAGCGCTCCGGCGCGAAGCCCTGCGACCCGAAGCACGACCGCCACGTCGAGGCCCGGCGCAGCGTGGGGCAGCACCCCTGACACGACCGAGCCTCCGAGATCGAACGCGAAGGTCGCCAGCGACGGCCCGAGGCGAGCCTCCGGAGTGGCCTCGCCTTTCGAAGTCCCGAGCGAGGGCGCGGGTGCGACGGGCGACGGAACGGATGGAGGCGGTGGTTCGGACGTTGTCGGACCAGCAGGCGGCGACAACGTAGGAGCCGACTCCGCGGACGGCGGCACTTCGGATTCGGAGGATCCCTCCGTCGAGCGAATCGCGAGCGCGATGACGACGGCCGCCGCCTCCGCGAGACCCGCGCACGACGATGCGGAAACCATCTTCGTCTCCTCGAAGTCGCCGGAGCGTACGGTGAGCGAGAGCTCGTAGCGCCGGCCCACGTGCGGACGCACGATCTTCGCCGTCGCCACCACCCCCACGCCCTCGCTCGTCATTCCCCGCAGGATTTGTTCGACTCGGCGCACCACGTACGAAGACTGCGGACACTCCTTCGGCGCATTCCAATCGAGCGCGAGCGGAAGCTCAGCATTGGCAGACCGCGTCGTGCACGTGCCGACGAGGATCGCGAACGCCGCCACCGTCTTGCGCACGCCGGGAGACTACTGCGGCGAACACTTGCACGGACCGAGAATTTCGGGGTGCACGACGGGCGAGAGCCCCGAGCTCCTCGGTCCTTTGCACAATTCTGTCGCGAACTCCGTTTGACGATTCAATCCGCGCAACGGAGTTTCGCTGTAGCACCGCGATCGCGAGATGGATTCGGCCTGGTCGATGAGGCGCCCGCGAACTTTCCGCGGGGGCGAGGATGCGAGCGATCGCGCGATCGGCCAGCGTGGAGATCGTACCCAGTCGATCGTAGGCAAAGCCCCGAGCGACGTTTGCGCCCGTCGGGTGGAACACGAGTTGCGAAGTCTTGGTGCTGTGCCGCAACGCAAGTCGACGTATGCGGCGTGCGTCTCGGGCGCCGTGCTCATCCCCGCATAACGGATTGCGATGCCGTCCAAACGTTTTGTCCTCGCCGCGATGTTCGTTCCTGCCGCCGGCCTCCTCGGCGGCGCGGGGGTTTTGGGCCTTGCTTCATGCGGCACGCATGGTGCTGGCTCCGAGACGACGAACCCTCTTGGGCCGTCGCCAGAGGACGCCTCGTGGCCCGACGCGCCCGAGACCGCAGCGCCACCGGAGGCGAGCCGTACGCCACCCCCGATTCCTCCCGACACATTCGAAGAGGGCGTGGTGGATGTCGTCACCGTGGTCAATACGAACGAGGAGCGAAGGCGCATCTCGCCCCTCATCTACGGCATGAATACGGTTCGCGGTGACCTGGCGCCGCCAGACGTCCTCGCCGGCGTCAGCTTCGTGCGACGCGGCGCTGATCGTGCGAACTCGTACAACTGGGAAACGAACGCATCGAATGGCTCCTTCGCGACCGGATGGGGTAACGACATGCTCCTCGCGGGAGCGCTCGCGAACCCGACAGCTCCCGGGGAGCTCGACCGTTCGATCATCGCCACGAACATCGCTGCAGGACGAGGCACGATGGTGCCCTTCGTCATGAACGACTATGTGGCGGGCCCGCCAGCCAGCAACATTCCTTTCACGACGCCGGGCTGGAATATCGATCAGTACTTCCGGCGCGTCGAGCTCGTGAAGCCGACGCCGTTCGCCGCGACACCGGACCTGAACGACGGAGTCGTCTACACGGACGAGCACATCGACTTCCTGCGCCACCAGTTTCAAACGGATATTTTCGCGTCCGGCTCGTCACAGGTGATGGTCGGGACGGACAACGAGCCCGATCTGTTCGACTTCAACTACCCCATGCTCCAACGAGGCGCCGGGGCGGCGATCGTCGACGCAAGCGGCGTCGTGCTCGGCCATCGCGTGACCGGTGACGAGTTCACGGCTGACTTTCTCCGTTTTGCGCAGCGCGTGAAGCAGATGGCTCCCAATGCGCCCATCGTGGGGCCGGACCACTATCACTACGACGGCTGGACGTCCTGGCACTCGACCATGCCCCAGTACACCGATGACGGTCGCTGGTACATGGATGACTTCCTCGCCGAGGTGCGAGCTCGGAGCGAGGCGATCGGGACGCGTCTGCTCGATACCTGGGACTTCCACTGGTACCCGCAGCGCGTCTTCGGCGGCACGTACACCTGGGCGATCGACAACGCGGTGCGGCCGATGACGGACGCCGAGATCGAAGCGGTTCTGCAAGGACCGCGGAGCTATTGGGATCCGGAATTCGACGAGCACTCGTGGATTACCGACGATCATCTCCACGGTCCCGCGTACATCCTCACGCGTCTCCTGAATCGCGTCGAGGCGGGCTACCCGGGGACGAAGCTCGGCGTGACGGAGTACTTCCCGGGAGGCTGCTCGCATGTCTCGAGCGCTCTCGCGACGGTCGACAGCCTCGGAGTCTTCGGGCGCATGGGCATTCACATGGCCGCCATGTGGCCACACAAGTGCGACCTTCGATACCCGTACGGCGGCTTCAAGCTGGTTCGAAATGCAGACGGCAACGGCCTGCGCTTCGCCGGCACGAGCGTCAAGGTCGAGCACCCGGAAAAGGCTCCTTCCTCGGTGTACGCCGCGAGCGACGACGCTCGAGAGACGACGGTGCTCGTCATCAACAAGACGAACGCGCCGAGGCGCTTTGGCCTCCGCATCTACAACGGGATGCACTTCACGGAGGTCGAGGTGCATCGCATCGACGCCGAGCACGCCGATCCCTACCCCGTGACGCGCGACGCGGTCGTGAAGTACAACGCCTATGCTTACGAGGCGCCTGCCATGAGCGCTGCGCTCCTGGTGTTCCGCGCGCCTTGAAGCCGTAGGGTTCCCAGCGCGGAGCGGACGTCATCGTTCTCTACGCGCAACTCCGGGGCCCTGGGAGCCGTTCAAGGGCATCGTTCGAGCCAGCTCGGGAGCTCGGCGAGCAGGCGGCGCATGACGATGCCCGTCCCGTCGATGAAGGCGGCCTCGTTCGCATAGGCCTCGCCCCCGTGCCGGCTCACGAGATCCGAAACACCGCGCAGGACCAGCAGACGTTGCTTGTTCCGACCACACGCGTAGGCGATCGCCCCGCTCTCCCAGTCTCCGGCAACGGCGCCGAAACGGGACGCGAGGTCTCCGAGCTCGGAAGGAACGAGATCCCGATCGCCTGAAACGAGCAGCGTCTTGCGGACCGCGGGAGGTAGCGGCCCCCCGAGCCAAGACAGGTCGAGCTCGACGGAGTAGTCGGCGATCGCCTGCGCCGAGTCACCCATCGCTTCTTTGATGTCATAGATCACCGTGCGGTCGGCAAGAACGACCGCATGCTTTTCGATCTCTCCCTCGAAGCCCCCGCACGTGCCGAGGTTGATGACATATCGAGGATGCCATCGGTCGATCGCGTATTGCGCCGAGCCAGCCGCGGCGACCTTTCCCCAGCCTCCGTGAAAGAACACGATCGGCGTCGGGTGCCCGTGGACCTCGACATTGCGTTCGAAGTACTCGCCCCATGGCGTCGCGGTCATTCGGACGTCGGGATAGACGGCCTTCACGACGTTCCACTCCGCGTTCGCGGAGACGATGACGACCGCCTTGAGCGACTCGTTCGTCGTTGCGACTCGAGGGGATGTCGAAGCTCCACATCCGATGAGCAGGAGCGTGAGCACGGCGAACCAAACAACTGCCCGAATGGCCATCTTCATCTTGGCGCTTCGACCATACCCCGTTCCTCGACGCGAAGGCACTCTCTGTCGGCGTCGGCGCTTGCTATCCAGAACGACCCATCATCGCACGCGCGCTAGCGAGAAGGTCGATTCTCGCGGCGTTTCACTCCGAGAGACAGAGATCCTTCACGTCGCTTTCGACCGTCGCGTAGTCGTTCGAGGCTGCGGAGGTCTCGAGGTAAGGCCAGCTGCTGAACTGTTTACACGACATGAACGACGGCACGACGACCTCGGCTTGGTGCGTCACGTCAGTGGCCACTTCGGCGAGCACGTCGTCGAGCGATGGATCTCCGATGAGACCGAGCTCACGCAGTTGCACGGCGAGATCACCGGCGGTCACCCAGGCGCGATGGGGAGCGGCGATCGGGCTGCCTTCCGGAACGTCGTACACGTGGTGAATGAACGAGTAGATGCGGTCCGTGCGGCCGCCTTTGCTTCGCACGTAGTCGATGAAGTTGCCATAGGCGATCATGTCCTGTTCGCCGTTGTCGCCAATCAGGATGTACGTGTTCGGCACTTTCTTCGCGGCCACCTGCGCGTCGTACATCTCGAGGAGCTTCTTCGTCTTGAAGTCTCCGGCGGATTCGAAGATCGAACGACCGCTGACGACGGACTCCGTCACGTCGGCCGTGTCACCCGGAAACTCGGAATTGGTGAGGAAGCGTTTGCTGAGCTCGATGAGCGGGCCAGGCGCGGCGCTCAGATAAATGATCTGCTTGCTCGGCGCGTTCTCTCGGTGCCAACGCGTGTAAAGCGCCCGCATCCCACCGAACGGGTCACGGCTGTCGAGCGCGTTGACGGCCGCCGCTGCCTTGTCGAGAACGTGCGTGCGCTTGATCGTGTCGTCGATGTCCGAGACCAACAGCGTGGTCTGCACGGTCGTCGCCGACTCCGACGTCGAGCTGTCGCCGCTCTCGGTGTTCGCCGCGCAGGCGATCAGCGTGAAGGCAGACAGACAGGCAGCAACGAGAAGCGAAGACGGCGAGCAGATCTTCATGGTCGTCCTTTGCGGGAGGCGATGGGCTCCTTGCAGTAGGCATGCCTACATGTAAACCGTCGAATTTTGAGACGCCTCGGGGAGTGCCCGGTCGGCGGGAGGCCGTCGGCGGAAGGGACGGGTGGATCAAGCGATCCGCTCGACACCACGCGAAGCTCGTTCGGCATCGTTTACGCGCGCGCGTTAAGGAACCGTAAGGTGAATCGAAAGCCCCGAATCGAGCACGATTTCCCAGAGACGGGTCGCGATAGCACCGAACGCGAGAGTCACGGCGAGACGATGAAGCATGATCCGCTCTCCTCGGCGCTCAGTATCCATATTGGTTGCAGTGATCCATGCACGAAGAGTTCGCGCCGCACTTGAGCCGACAATCCAGCCGTCGTTGCGAGCGTTCCCGCGCTGCCGTATCGCGCTCGCGCTCCTCCGCCATGCGCGCCTCTTCCTTCGTCTTGCGAGGCGTCACCTCGCCCCGATCATTGAATCGGAGTGCACGGAGTCCAGCTCGCTGGACGGAGTCCACGGAGCCCAAGAGGACTCGGCGAAGGCCCAGCCGTATTGAACGCGAGGTGGTCGCCGTCCACGTACGATTTCCCTCCGAGCGTGTCCTCGTCGGTTCCGAGACCGCACGCTCCTGATTCGACCTATTCGTGCACGTGGGCGCGACGTGCGTGCACACCGCTCGGACGCGCGCGCCGCTCACCGAGGTCACCGAGGCCGGAGGCGCACATCGACGACGATGCATGCGCACACATGGTCATGATTGTTTCCACCCGAAAGACACGCCACCTCTCACGTGTTTCCGCGTGATCACGGCTCGGTGCGTAAGACAGATTCTTCGGCTGCCTTCATGCGTGGCGCCAGCGTAAGGTAGAACACGAGCAGGGAGGAGCGAAGCAATGAGCAGCGACAAGACGCTTCAAACGGTCAAGTGTCCAGACAACTTCACGCCCCTGTTCTCTCAGGCCGAGCAGATCATGGGCTCGTTCTTCGGTGACCTTCAGCGCGTTCCGGAGCGCGGCGACATCCAGATTAGCGGAGTGCGCTACCTCCTGATGCGGACGGACTCGCTGGCGATCGAGCTCCACTCGGAGTTGCGAAAGACCTTCGGTGAGGCCGGCGCTCGGCAAATCCGCTACAAGCTGGCGCGCGCGTGCGGGATGCGCGACGCGAAGATGTTCCACGAACGCCTCGGCGTCACGGACCCGACGATGAAACTCGCGCTCGGGCCCGTGCACTTCGCCCACGTTGGCTGGGCCAACGTCGACATCTTCCCCGAGAGCACGCCGCAGCCGAACGAGAACTACTTCCTCGTCTACGATCACCCGTACTCGTTCGAAGCGTCGTCCTTCATCGACAACGGCATCACGTCCGACCACCCCGTGTGCTTCATGAACGCGGGCTACAGCGCCGGTTGGTGCGAGGTCAGCTTCGGCGTCGAGCTCCGGGCGGAGGAGATCACCTGCCGTGCGCGCGGTGACGAAAAGTGCATCTTCGTGATGGCTCCCCCGCAGTTCATCGAGCAACGTTCACGCGAGTTTCGGCAAAAGGCCGGGCTGCTTTGACAGTGGGTACGCACGAGAGTGATGTTCAGGCGTTGCAGCGACTTCGCGAGGAGCGAGAGGTCCTCACCCGGCGCCTGCGCCGGCGAAGCGAGGCGCTGCAGTTCCTGCAGCTGATGACCAAGACGTTCGTCTCGCTGTCGCTCACGGATCGGCGCGAGATCAGCGACACTCTCAACTCGCTGATCCTCACCTTCCTGGATGCACGGTTCGGGGCCATCGTCCTTCGATCGAGCGCGGGCACATTCGAGCTGGCCGCAAGCCAGGGCTGGGATGTCGACGCGCTCACGACCGACGGTGCTCGCGCGGTTTTCGCTCCGTTGCTCACGGACAAGGGCGCTCAGTCCATCGACGCAGCGCGAGCCGAGGCGCTTTGGCCAGGGCGACCGGCGGGCATGCGCGATGGCTTCGCCTTCTGCACGATCGAAGCGAACGATGCGGTCGTCGGGCTGATCCTCGCCGCGGATCTCTCGACGGGGTCGGCGGCGTCGGGGGAGGATCTCGAGTTCATCTCGGCGGCCTCCGGTATCGGTGGAATGGCGCTCACGAACGCTCGACTGCTCGTTCAACAGCAGGCGCTCATGCGCGACGTCCAACGCGAAGCGGAGCAGGCGCGACGCGAGGCGGGGGACAAGGCACGCGCCCTCGACGAGCTCGATCGGAAGCTCGTGGTCATCGAAGCGCAGAAGTCGGCGATTCGCCGGCTCTCGGCGCCTGTCCTCCAGATCTGGGACGGTGTGCTCGCGGTGCCGATCGTCGGAGACGTCGACAGGGACTCGAGCGCGGAGATCACGGAGCGCCTCCTCACGGAGGTGGTCGCACGGCGCGCGCGCTTCGTGATCATCGATCTCACCGCGGTCGACCTGGTGGACACGCAGGCGGCAGACGCGCTGCTCCGCGTGGCGCGGTCCGTGCAGCTCCTCGGAACATCGAGCGTGCTGACGGGCATTCGTCCAGCCGTCGCGCAGGCCATGGTGTCCGCCGGCGTGGATATGTCGGCGATGACGACGCTACGGAATCTGCGAGACGGCCTCGCCGAGTGCCTCGGCAAAACGACCGCTCTGACCTCGGGTCCGCGGTCTGACGTGAGCAGACGAACGGACGACTATTTCATTTCTACGACCACCTTGCCCTTCGCACGGCCCTCCTCGAGGTAGGCGAACGCGCGTGGCAGTTCGGCAAATGGGAAGACGCGGTCGACGACGACCTCGAGGGACTTCGAATCGACGAGCGCAGCGAGCTTCCGGAGATCGTCGCCGCTCGGGTGCATGAACAGGTAGCGATAGCTCACGCCCTTGCGTGCTGCGCGAAGCCGAATCGTGAAACTGGCAAGCCAGAACAACGCCGCGAGGCCGGCGCCGCGACCGAGATCTTTCGTGGCGGTCGTCGGCTCGGGCATTCCGGCGATGCTCACCACGCGTCCACCGCGACGGACCACGTCGAAGCACCCCGCGAGGGTTTCTCCGCCGACGAGATCGAAGGCCGAGTCGTAGTCGGACAGCTCGTTCACGAAGCGCGTCGTCGTGTAATCCACCACGACGTCGGCCCCCATGCGCTCCACCAATGCCCTCCCGCGAGGTGATGCCGTCGTGGCGACCGACGCGCCGAAGTGCTTGGCGAGCTGAATGGCGAACGTTCCCACGCCGCCAGCACCTCCCGGGATGAAGACGCGCTGCCCCTTCGAGACGGAGAGCTCGTCCCGCAAGACTTGGAGCGCCGTCAGAGCAGCAAGGGGAATGGCGGCGGCCGATGGGAAATCGGTCGACTTCGGCTTGAGCGCGACCAGCTCCTCATGCACGCAGACCGATTCGGCAAACGCGCCGAGCTCGTCCTTGGTAACGCGCGCGAAGACCTCGTCGCCGATCTCGAAGTGGCTCACGCCTGGACCCAGCGCGTCGACCACGCCCGCAACCTCGCTGCCGAGGACGACGGGCATCGAGAGACGAGTGATGGGCTTGAGCTTCCCTTCGCGCAACTTGAAGTCGACCGGATTCAGGCCCGCCGCACGCACGCGAATTCGGACCTGGCCGGCACGCGGCTCGGGAACCCGAATGTCACGAAACTCGGCGGCATCGGGCCCGCCGTAGCGCGTGAGAACGAACGCACGCATGGTCATGGCATCGTCTCCTCGAGCGTGAACCTACTGCACCGACCACTTGCGTGGACCGAGGCCAAGCCTGTCGCGAACTCCGTTTGATTATTCAATCAGCGCAACTGAGTTGCACTGTAACCTTCAAGCTAACTTCAAGGTCAAGCCATGAGAATTGGAGAAGTCGCCGCACGCAGCGGTCTGTCCGCGTCACGGATTCGCTTCTACGAGGCCGAGGCGTGCTGAACCGACTCGCTGGGGCGAATCGACATTCGAAGCCATTGCCGCGAGATCGCCGCCAGCTTGTCGCGGGATCCGGGCCAGGCTAAAGAAGGAATTCATGCGGGTTCGCGTCGGCCTTGCCTTCGGAGGAGTCGCGTTGGGGGTGGCGTGCGGGCGTGAGCTCGATATCGTCGGGGCTCTGGCGCCCTCGGAGATCATCGCCGATGGTGGCTCACCATTACCGGCCTCGTCTCCGTCCGGGCCCGCCATCGATGCAGCGCCCGTCGATTCCGGGGCATGCGCGCCGACAGTGTTCGTCGAGAGGTTCGACACGGGGTTCGCGCAATGGACCACGTACGGCGGGGTCGAGCTCGCCTCGATCGGTGGCGAATCGACAGGACAGCTCATCGCGACGGGGGCGAAGTCGCGCGCCGCAGGGCTCTTCTGGATACCGACGGTCAAGGCGACGTCGTTTCGGGCAACGTTCAACTACTACGTCCCGAAACCGCCCGCGGACTGGGAGGTTGGCGACGGCCTCACCTTTACCTGGCTCACGTCCACCGGAACGAGTCCGCTTGGCGCCGACGCCAGCGACGGCCAAGGGCTCGGGCTCCCCGCAGACGTCACCGGGTATGCACTCGCGCTCGACGGATGGCAGAACTCCAGCATCAACGACCTCGATGCGCCGTCCTTCAACATCCTCGCGCTCGATCCCGCTCGCGGACTGCCCGGGCAGTACGACTGGCACGTGAGGACGCTCGGACCCTTCGAGCCGGCGGACGTCTACGGCGTGTGGCGCACGATCGAAGCTGTTGTCGCGAACGGCAAGGTGTCGGCGACGCTCCGTCTGTCCACAGGTGGACAGGTGGCGACGCTCTTCACCGACGTCCCGATCGACACCTCGGCGGCCGTCACGGCTCTCGGATTCACCGCGTCGACCGGCGACGCAGCGGCGGCGGGGTACTTCGTGGACACCGTGACGTTCGAGCTCACGAACCCGAGCTGCAAGTGAGATGGCGTTCGGTTCGGGCTGCGCCGACCGTCACGTGGGCATGCACGCTCGAGTCCCGAGCGGCGCATGGGTCGTCCTCAGTCTCGCTTGCGCAGTCGCCGGCGGCTCAAAGCCACGACCACGCACGCAACGCCCGCTAACACCATCGTGTTGCCGGTCGAATCACCCACCAGATGGCAGCCGCAGCCCGCCTTCCGACGCGGGGCAAATTCTTCCTCGTCCGGCTCATCCCCCCCGGCAGCGGCGCACTGACGAGACCAGGCGATGATGGAGGAGAGCTCGTCTTGTCATCCGTGGTCGTTTCGATGCACTGGCCATTCTTGCAGCCCTGTCCGATTGGGCAGACGACGCTCTCGCAGTTGGCGACACAGTTTCCAGCCTGGCAGTGGGTGCCTGACGCGCACGTTACGCCTGCACAAGCGGCCTCGACGCACAGGCCGGTCGAAGAGACACAGGCTTTGTTCCCCGCGCACGGCAGGCAATTGCACTTCGCGACACAAACCCCATTATCGCAGACTTGATCGCTCCCGCAGTTGATGCCGGCACAGGGGTCGACGCAAGCGCCGACACGGCAGACCTGTCCGTTGGGGCAGACGACGCCGTCGCAAGGGCCCTTGCACGTACCGCCCAAGCAGACTTTGCCGTCTTCGCACGTGACGTCTTTGCACTTCGGCTCGACACAATGCCCAGCAAGGTTGCAGACCTTGTCGGCTGGACATTGAAATTCCCCAGACGCACAGTTTTGGACACACCTGCCCTTGTCGCAATAGAGCCCAGACGGGCAAATGTCGCCCTCGTCCGTCTGACCATTGCAATCGTCGTCGAAGCCATTGCACTTTTCGGCCCCTGCCTGCGAGACTTGCTGGCAGGTCGTGCCGTTAGCCGAACACTGGCTGATTCCAGCGGCGCAAATTCCGGTCCGACCGGTATCACACGGTTGCCCGCCGCCGACGCAGGTGACGCCGCTCACGAAGTAGACGGCGTCGTTGAAATCGCCATCGTTGTTGAACGCGGTAGAGCTGGTCGGCCCGTCCTCGAAAGCAACGTAAAAGGCATTGGACGTCCTTTTCGAGGGATAAATGAGCGTCGTAATCCACGGCGCAGACGGGCTGCAACTCGAGCACGACTGATTCCACGCCGGATTCGAGTAGTGGTTTTGAGCACAGTACTTTTGAGGCTCGCCTATCAGCGCAAATCCGACGAGGCCGCCGAGGTAATCGGGGTCATTCTTGATACTCGTGCCGGAGAACGACGCACCTTCGAGCGCCCCGGCGGGGATGATCGTGTGGAGGTCGCTCGTCTGCGGCGGACTCCCCGTCTCGTTGTACCAGGCAAAAGCGAGTCCGCAGTTGCCTCCCCTCAGCTCGAAAGACGCCGTGAAGCCACATAGCGGTGAGAAAGAATGCGGCGAACTCGCGGCGTCGGAAGTCCAGTTGATCGGCTCACCGCGACTCGCAAAGAACGCGTCGAGTTGAAGGGGGTCGTCGGATGCCATCGGGACCGTCGTCCCGTTCGGCTCGTTGACGGCGGCGCGCGCGGTGGAGGGCCCCCAGAGACAAGCCGCAACGATCAAAAGACGTCGCACAGAAGGCTGGCATCGCATAGGCACTCTCCCCGAAGGACGCACCGCATCTAAAAAAACATGTGTTGCGGTCGGGCCGCGTGACTACGGACGCGGACCGATCGCGAGTTCACGTGCGAGTTCAAGCGCGAGGTCACGCCGTGGTGCGGGCGCCGCTTCGCGACACCACTGCGGCATGCCCTACGTTGATGGATCGCTCGTCAATCGGAATTCGATCCGACAATCGTACGCGACGAGCTTCGGCGCCGATGGCGCGTGCGCCCACCAGGCGGCTGCGCGTCAGTCGCCGTAGGCGATGACTTTGGCCGAGATCTCCCAGCGACCATCGGCGGAGACCTTGTTCACGAGGATGTCGATCGCGTGCTCCCCCGGTACCGCGAGCTGCTCGGGTTCGAAGACCAGCGGAGGCGTCTCGCTGCCCGGGCACCAGTTCGCGCGCGGCGCTTGAACACTGGCGGGCGCCCCACATGGATTTTCGAGACAGTAAGAACCGAAGGGGCCTCCCTTCGTCATGGTACAGAGCGCTTTGCAATCCGTTCGCCAGAGCTCCTCGCCCGACACGAACGGGACGCCATCCGCGCTCAGCGTGTGCCTGCGCTTGCAGAACTCATCGGCCGGACCGAGGCATACCTCCTGCTCGACGGCGCCGCCACCGTGGCCCGTCGCGAGATACTCGACGCGCGAGTGCCTTGTTCCAGCCGGCAGCGTGAAGTCGAACGTTCTCGGCGTCGCGCCGAGGGTCTTGTCGTCGTAGACCAGCGGCACGACCGCGAGAACGTTGCGCGGCGGTGTTCCCGGCGTCAGCTCGATGCGTGCGCCGACATTCCAGCCACCGTTCGATCCGGACACTTTGCCTTCGACGTCCGAATACGAAGGAATCGTCACTTCGAGCCGCCTCTTGCCGTGAAGCGCGTTGAGGATGTCGGTCACGTCCCTCTCGATGTGAAGCGGCCCACCGAACGGCGTGATCGCGCGAATGACCTCGATTGCAGGGCCGTCGTTCGCCGCCGGATCGATCAGCGCCACTTCGAAGTTGCGGTCGAACGCATCGCAACTGGCAGGCCAGTTTTGACCGGCCGGCGGAGGCTCGGACTTCCACTGTTCGAACGGAAAGCAGGTCGAGGTCAGGTCGACAATCAGCTCTGCGTGCGCGAACGGCCCCTTGGAGATGTCGATCTCCGCCGCGGCCTTATGGAAGTTCGGCTCTTCGCTTTTGCTGCCAATGCGCACGCGGTCGAAGACCTCGAGCGTGAACGGCGGTAAGGGAGCCGCGACCCTATCACCCGCATCGCCGGCGCGTGCAGCGGTGTCCGTGGACGACTCGGACGTGCTGCACGACACATCGACACTCACGACGATGCCGAGGCCAATGGCCAAACCGCAACTGCACAGCAGACGGGTCGTGGTTCCGTTGGCAACGCCGGTCGTCGACCATTCTCTCTTCGGCATATTCAAGGTCCAATCTCCGCGAGGCGCCGCGTCGATGCCGGAACGAGCTGACTGTCGGGATGGCGAGCGCGAAACTCTTCGAGTGCCGCACGCTCCTCGGCGAAGCGGCCCGCCGCGCGAAGCGCACGAGCCTTGCCCCACCGGGCTTCTTCGGAGAGGGCACCGCTCGGACGCGTCGCGAGGGCATGCTGGTAATGTGCGAGCGCGACGAGCGGCCGGCCCTGGTGAAGCTCGATGTTGCCGACGGCGACCTCGGCGGGATAGGCCTCCGCCGACTCCGGCCCGAGCTCCATGACCCGCCGATACGTCGATGCGGCTTCCATCCACCGTCCTTGCGCTCGGAGAAGGTTCGCGTCGCGCAGGAGATCGGCGCTCGCTTCGACACGGGGCTCTTCCCCGGCGGGCGCCGCCTTCCCGCGAGTCGTAGAGGCAGCGACGGGGGCTGGACGTGGCACGGGCAGCTTCGCGGAGGGGGCGTCTGGCAGATCGGCTGGAGAGGTCTCGGGGACGCCCTCTGCAACGCCCTCTGCAACGCCCTCTGCGCCCTCAGTGGGCAGACTGAGCGCCGGGCCCTGCTCCAGCGATGTTGCCGGAGCCGACACAGGGGAGCCGGCGGGCTGGGCAGCTCCGCGAAACTCTCGCACGCCCCCCGAAGCGACGATCGCGCCAGCCAGCAACGCCCCCGTGATGAGTGCACCTTTGCTCTGCACAAGAGCCTTCAACGTGGACTTGGCGCTCGACCGTGGCGGCTCGCTCGCCGGGGTGGCTTTCGCCGCGGCGGCGAGCGCGGCGACGGTGAGCTGCGTGGGGGGCTGGTCAGAGCTCGCGCTGCGGAGCAACCGACGCGCGAGGCCGTCGTCCAGCTCTTCGACCAAGCGCTTGGGAAACATGCTCATCGAGACACTTTCCGTGACGTGGCAGAAATTCGCGCAACGGCAGCATTGAAGTCCGCTCGCGCCCGTCGCAAACGCGATGCGACCGTCCCGACGGGGAGGCCGAGGTGGCTGGCAATCTCGGGTCCGGTAAGCCCTTCGAGCTCGTAGAGGACGAAGACTTCGCGCCGCTCATCGGAGAGCGTGGCGAGCACCGCGTCGAGCTGCGCGAGCTCTTCTTGTCGTTCTGCGAGGCTTTCGGGGGTTCCCGGTGCGGCGAGGTCGTCGGGCACCTCCGAGATCAGCTCGGTGCGCCCGCGCTTTCGCGCAGCGCCTCGGGCGACGCCGATCGCCACACAGCACGCATATCTTCGAAGCTCCTCGACCGGCAGACGGCCGAGCATCTCCCATCGCCCGTGGAGCTGAAGGAGAACACTCTGGAAACAGTCGTCGACGTCGGACGACGGGACACCGAAGCGTCGGAGGCACCGCCACACGGATCCGCTCACGACCTCGGCGCCCTCGCGAAAGGTCGACGACAATGGTTCGACCATTTGCGTACCGCCCACCAGCGGCGCCGCCGAGGCGCTCACGGAAGTGCTCGCGTTCAGGAATCACCTCCTCCCCGAGATCCCATCTCGAAGCCCTTCGCCAGATGAACGCGCGCGCAACGACGAACCTGGCAAGGAACGTTCCCCAGCAAGGCCAGAGTCGAGGCCAGAGTCGAGGCCAGAATCGAGGCCAGAATCGAGGCCAGAATCGAGCATTGAACTCGAACGTGAGTCATCGAACTTCCAGAAGTAGGCTCCGAAATTCGTCGGTCGGAGGTGAGTGATCGTCGAATTTGAAACGGAGGGCCGACGGTCAAATCGACGCCCTCGGGGGCAGTCGAGCGCGACGATCCGACCGTGCGCGAGCGAGTATTGCCAGCGCCGCTGCGGCCTTCCGTATGAACAATTGCTTTCGAGGCGGGATCCGATCCCGAAATCATCCGGCGAGGATGGAACGCGCCCATCACATCACATCCGCGCACAAACTCGCGCGCTCGACTTTCGACGTCGGCTCGACGCGGCTCCGCTCTTGCTTCGATGCCACCCGAATGGGAACATCGCCGGGCAATGAGGCGGGGACGTGGACTGCCCCGCAGGCTCGGGGTCGGGGTTGCGATGCTCGTCTCGCTCCTCCCCTCCCGGACGAGCGCGCAGGTGCGAGTCCTCGTCCGGACCGTCGCGCCGGTCGACGAGGCGTTCTACGAGCGCACGGTGGGCCAGGTCAGCGACTTGCCCGTCGAGCTCCGCAAAGTGGCCGATGCCGAACTCGAGGAGACGACGACCGAGCGCCTCGCGCGAGCACGCGAGCTCGCCTCGGACTTCGAGGCTACCGTCGTCGTTTGGTTCGAGCACCAGCCGAACGCGAACACGCGTATCTTCATCGCAGATCCGGCTCACGATCGCGTGCTCGTGCGCACGGTCGCGAGCGAGAGTGACGCGATCGCCAGCTCTTCGTCGGCGATGCTCGAAGCGTCGTCGCTCGTCGTCCGCACGGCGCTGCTCGCCCTCGACTCCGGCGCGCCGCTCGGGATCCCCAACGATGATCTCACGCGCCCCGCTCCGGCGCCTCCGCGCGAACCGGACGAGGCAAGCACGCCGGCTGAGCAGCGGTCCGCTCCAAGCGCTCGCTGGTCACCAAGCTTCGGCGCCGGATGGCAATTGACGCTCGACGGGTGGAGCCCGGCGGGCGCGCACGCGGCGACGCTCGACGCGGGCGTTTGTCGAAACGCATGGTGCGCCTCCCTACGCGGCGCCTTCGGCCTGCCGAGCCGCTCGCAGGACGGCAACGTCGCGCTCGAGATCTCGCGCCATGCCGCTGGCGTTTCCATCGCGCGCACGGTCGCACGCGGGGAGATCTGGCAGATTGACCTCGGCGCCGGCGCGGGGGTCGTGGTGTTTCGCCGTTCGGCATCCCAACTCGCGGCCGACTTCTCTCCATCGCCACCGGCAACGCACGTATCGCCGGCAGGCTCTCTCGATCTCCGGGTGTATTGGTGGCCCACGCGAACGTCTCCGCTCCAGCTCGGCGCTTCCGTCGGCGCCGACGTCCTCGCGACCCCGCCTTCCTTCGGGTACACGACGCCGAGCGGCTTCGTCGAGCAGCGCACCTGGTTCATCGAGCCGCGCGGCGGCGTGTTCGTTTCACTCCGCGCTCAGTGACTCGACAGGTGACGACCGGCACGCGCGCGCCCGCTCCCGCCGACGATGCACGACGAGTGAATCGCCGACCACGCGATCAGCGATGAGCTCATCGAGGGTGCAGGTTCGATGTTCCTATACCGGAGCTGTCAATCACTCATTTGCAACACGCGATTTCGCGAACTACCCAACCGTGATTGTCAATTACCGGTTTGCGACACCGCATTCTGCGTCCCGGGACGACACCATCGACGCCCCGGCCATGGCGAACGGCTCAGCTCGGGACATTCTGTCCCGCAGCTTGTTCGAACCGTGAGCGCGCGGCTCCCGAAATTGGATACGGGCCGATAGCGGCTGTTTGCGCGCCCCTTCCTAGAGGGAGGAACGCGGGTCCGCGTGGCCCGAGCGTTCGCCTCTCATCGCGAACGCAATCGCGCTCTGGAGGTTCGCGCGCGTCGTGATCCCGTCGAAGTTGGTGCCTAGCCCGACGAGCGTTTGCGCAACCTCGGGCCGGATCCCCGTCAGCACCACGTCTGCACCGACCAGATGGACCGCTCGGGCTGCTCTGATGAGCGCGTCGGCAACCTTGGTATCGACCGTGGCCACGCCGGTAATGTCGATGATCGCCGTTCGACTGCGCGTTTCGATGACCCCGGCAAGCAGGGTTTCCATGATCCGGTCCGCCCGCGCCCCGTCGATCGCTCCGATGAGCGGCATGGCGATGATGTCGTTACTGATGGGGATAAGCGGCGTAGAGAGCTCCGCGAGCGTTGCAGCCTGCATCTCGATGACTTCGTCCTGCAGTCGCTTCCGGTCCGCTTCGCCCCGCAGACGTTCGGTGACGTCGACACCGAACGACACGACCTCGACGAGAACGCCGTCCGGCCCGAAGCGATTGTAGGAGTTCCACGCAAGGGTACGGTCCTCCCCTGCGTGCGTGCGGATCGTCATCTCGTAATCGCGGACGTCGCCGCCCGAGCCGGCAATCCGGAAGTACTCCTCGACCTGAGCCCAGAGCTCCCCGGGGTACAGGAGAGGAAGGATCTTCGTCCCCCTGACCTGGTCAGAGCTCATACCAATCACCTGCTCGCAGGCAGTGTTCGCGTAGATCATATCGCCCTCGGGCGTGATCCGCGACAGCACGGCGGGAGCATTCTGGACGACATGCTTGAAGACGTCCCGCTCCGCCGTCACCTCTGCGAGTTGGCGCTCGAGCTCATTGATCCGACCTTGGAGCGTAAGGAGCTCGTTCGAAGTCTCAGACGTCGCCTGATTCATACATCTTCTCCAGAGCGGGTGACGTTCGGGCGGCCCACGGTAGCCGACGAGTTGCCGTCATGAACAGCTTCGAGCGAAACAAATGTCCCACATGACACGAGGCTGACTTCTCTGTGCCTCTTTGCAATCTTGTGACGAATACGTCGAATACCGAATAAATCGTGAAGGTCGACGAATCAGGGTTATACCTTCGAACCAGATAACGTCGGCCCAGTCCTGCCCTAGCATGCTTGAGTTTGCGTGCGCGGTGGATTTAGGGGCACGACGCCATTGGGCTCCTCCCTAGGGAGGACATGGGGAACATATGAAAGCAACCGACCGTCCGATCGACGACTCTTGGTCTGGCAGTTTCACTGCATATCCCAACGATGTGGGGCTCGATGCTCTCTTTGCGCGTCAGGTCGCTGCTCGTCCGCATGCGCTGGCGATCGATGCAGGCGCCGAGGTCGTTACTTACGCCGAGCTGGATGCGCGGGCGAGTCGACTCGCCCATTCACTACGCAATAGCGGTGTTGGAAAAGAGACACCCGTCGGTGTGCTCATGGGCCCGCGGGTGGAGCAGATCGTCGTGCAGTTGGCGCTCGCCAAGGCCGGCGCCACGTATGTGCCGCTCGACCCCGCATATCCGCGCGATCGTCTCGCTCTCATGACCGAGGACGCGGGGATCTCGTTGGTCGTCACCGACGCTGTCAACGCTCCCCACGCGAGCGGTAGGGCGCGGTTGTGCGTCGATAGCGATCGTCATCTCATCGATCGGAATCCCTCGGCGTTTCCCTTCCTCGACAACGGTCCGGATTGTCGGACGCACATCCTCTACACGTCGGGGTCGACTGGCCAACCGAAGGGCATCGAGATCGTCGCGAAGAGCATCACTCGTCTCGTGATGGAGACCGACTACGTCCAGTTCGGGCCGAACGACCGCGTCGCACAGATGGCGAGTCTGTCCTTCGACGCCTCGATCTTCGAGGTGTGGGGCGCCTTGCTCAACGGCTCTGCTCTCGTCATCATCCCCAAGGTTCGCGCCCTCGATCCGCATGCGCTCCGTGTGGAGTTGTCGGAACGCCAGGTCAGCGTGATGTTCATGACGACATCACTCTTCCATCTCGCCGCACAAACCTGCCCGGACGCGTTTGCCACGCTGCGATACGTCGTCATTGGCGGAGAGCGCGCGGATGCGACGACGATGCGAGCCGTGCTGCAAGCCGGCGCCCCGCAACACTTGGTCAACGGATATGGGCCGACGGAAGGCACGACCTTCTCCACTGCCTGCGACGTCTCTCTCGAGAGCCTCACGCGTGGCTCGGTGCCGCTCGGCAGACCGATCCGCAACACGCTCGTCTACATTCTCGATGCAGAGCGGCGCCCCGTTGGTGTCGACGAACCCGGCGAGATCTACATCGGCGGAGATGGCATCGCCCGCGGATACCTGAATCGTCCCGAGCTCACGCACGAGCGCTTCGTGATGGTCGAAGGGCTTCGTCCCGACGGTCCGGTGCGCCTCTATCGCACTGGCGATCAAGCCTCCTGGCGTTCCGATGGGATGATCGAGTTCCTCGGACGCACCGACTTTCAGGTGAAGATTCGTGGTCACCGGATCGAGCTCGAGGAGATCGAAGCGACGATCCTGACTCTCAGCGAGGTGAAGAGCGCTGCGCTCACGGTCCACGAACGAGCGCATGGCGACAAGTCGCTGATCGCTCACGTCGTGCTGCACGATCCCGCTCGATTCACGTCCGCCGCGCTCCAGGCCGAGCTTGCCAAGAAGCTTCCGCCCTACATGGTGCCTGATCGGATCTCGGTTCGAGAGGCCATGCCCCTCAACTCCAACGGCAAGATCGATCGCAAGGCCCTCGCAGCATCGGAGACCGCGAGCCAGGCTGACTCGGAGACTCGCGATCCCCACGAGGTGGCGATCGGCGCCATTTGGGCCGCGCTTCTCGAGGTGGCGAACGTCTCCCCCTCCGACCGCTTCTTCGCGCTCGGCGGTACCTCGCTGCTCGCGGCGCGCATGGTGCTGCAGGTTCGCGAAGTCTGTCGTGCCGAATTCCCGCTGAACGCGATCTACGACAGCGATCGACTCCGTGAGTTCGTCGCGGTGGTTCGCGCCGCACAAAAGGGTGCGACGGGAGCTCATGCCAGCGGCGCCGTCGTGGACGGCCCGGAGACCTGGAAGGCCGACGCCGTTCTCGACCACGACGTGCGGACAATGCTCACCGCCGCAGATCGTAGCTCGTCCCGCACGGCACTCGGTGTCGATGCTCGAATCTTCTTCACCGGGGCGACGGGCTTCCTCGGCGCCTTCTTGCTACGAGATCTGCTTGTCCGCGGTCACAAGGATGTCCGCTGCTTGGTCCGTGCCGAGAGCGCCTCGGAGGGACTCGCGCGCATCCGCACTGCACTGAACAAATACGAACTTTGGAAAGAAGAATTCGGCCGCCAGATTATCCCCGTTCCCGGTGATCTGAGCCAGGTTCGCTTCGGCCTCGACGCCACCACGTTCGCGTCGCTCGCAGACTCCGTCGATGCCGTGATTCATACGGCTGCCCAGGTCAATTACGTGCAGACCTATGCAGCGCATCGCGCAGCCAACATCGGAGGTACGACGGAGATCATCCGTCTGGCGGTGACGGGACGGCTGAAGCCCCTGCATCACGTTTCGTCGATCGGGATCTTCGGGCCGAGCGGGTTCTTCGGCGGCGACCGTGTAGTTCGCGAGGACTCCAATCTCGACGACTACACCGAGTACCTTCGCTACGACCTCGGCTACTCCGCGAGCAAGTGGGTTGCCGAAAAGCTCGTCTGGACGGCAAAGGAGCTTGGTCTGCCCACGCGGGTCTACCGTCCCGGTTTCATCATGGGAGACAGTCGTACCGGTGCCGGTAACGCCGACGACTTCGTCGGACGTGCAGTACGTGGAATGATCCAGGCCGGCGTCTGCCCTGACCTGCCGAGGCAGCGCAAAGAGTTCGTCCCCGTCGACTACGTCAGCCAGGCAATCGTGGCCATTGCCGGTCGCGAGGACACGATTGGTGGCGCGTTCCACTTGGTGCCGCCTGATCCCACGCGCTCCGTCGACGTCAATCGCTTCCACGAGCTGCTTCAAGAGTGTGGTTATGCTCTGAAGACCCTGCCCTACGCGACCTGGGTCGAGCGCCTGATGGAAGAGTGCCGCACGCGCGATAACCCCCTATGTTCGCTGGTCCCCATGCTCGGCGATCCGGTCCACGAGAAGCTGACGCGCTGGGAGCTCTACGCAGACATGCCGGTCTACGACGCATCTCGAGCCGTCGCAGCCTTGCGTGGTAGCGGCATCGAGCACGCCTACATGGATCGCGCTCTGGTCGAGAAGTACCTCTCCTACTGGGTACGAACCGGTCAACTCTCGCGGCCAACGCAGTAGGCGACCGGGCCACTCACGCTATGTCGGCAACGAGCCCGCGCGGCGATACGCCCCCGGGCTCGTGCCTTGCCAGCGCTTGAAGGCCTTGTTGAACGACGGCGTGCTCTCGTAGCCGACGCGCTCGGCGATCGTACTCACCGGTTCGGCCGTATCGCGAAGCAGCTCCGCGGCGCGGGCGACTCGCCAGCGCGCCAGGTACTGGAGTGGCGGCTCGCCAACGAGCTCGGTGAAGCGGGCAGCGAAGCCCGAGCGCGAGAGGCCGACGCGCGCCGCGAGGTCCGCGACGCTCCAGGCGTGGTCGACCTGTGCATGCATGAGCGAGAGCGCATCGTGGATCGGCGGATCCGATAGCGCGACGAGTCCCTGTTGCTGGCGTGCCTGGCAAGCGGGCTGCTCCGCCAGGATCCGCATCGCCTGGACGACAAGGACGTCCGCGAGACGCTGCAGCACGAGCACACTCGCGGGCCTCGGCTTCTCGAGCTCGGCGAGGACGAGCGCGATCGTTGCGGCTGCGAGCGGGTCGGACGACGACGCGTCGCCGGAGAAGACCACCACCTCCGGTGGTCGCCCGAGCAGTGGTGGCGGAGCGCGGTCGAGCTCGAGGAAGGCCGCGACGATCGACGTGCGCGCACCACGGCCGCCGATTCGCCGCGTGGTCGAGGTGGGCCGGCTCCGCGTGCCGTCGCACACCGCGGAGGGCACGCTCGTCTTCGAATCACGCAAGACGTGCGCGGCGCCGCGCGGAAGAAACGCGACATGTTTCGGCTCGAGCACGATCGGCTCTCGCCCCTCGAGCTCGAGACGAGCCTGACCGCTGGCGACGAGGTACAGCATCGCTCGATTTCGCGCCTGCATTTCGAGCCCCCACGGCGCGCGCGCCTCGATCTGCTTGTAGAGCACGTTTCGAAGCACCCCGAGGCTCAACAGGTCTCCGAGGACGTCGCCGCGGCCATCCGCGATGTCGAGCCGGATTGGACCCTGGGATAAGTTTGATGGACGGCGTGACATTGATCGTCCAGAGCGTAGCGCGTAATCCGTTGTGGCCGAGCAAGGAGATGCGCTCTTTGCGCGAAGACCACGGAGCGACTCATGATCCTCTATTACGTTTCCGGAGCCTGCAGCCTCGCCAACCACATCGCGCTCATCGAGGCGAACATGGCATATGAACTGGTGAGTATCGGTCGGGACAAACGCACGGACGACGGTCGTGACTTCCTGACGATCAATCCCAAAGGCTGCGTTCCCACGCTGGAGCTCGACGACGGCACGGTGCTCACCGAGAACCTCGCCATCCTCGCCTACATCGGAGAGCAACAGGGTGCCTTGCTCCCAGCGGCTGGCCTTGCACGCTGGCGAGCGCTCGAGGCGACCTCGTTCATGACCACCGAGGTTCACGGCAACTTCAAGCCGCTCTTTTACCCTGACACGACGCAAGCCGAAAAGGACACGGCCCGACACAAGCTGGTCAAACACTTCGCCACGCTCGCGACGCAGCTCGGCAATCGACCGTTCCTGCTCGGCGAGCAGATGACCATCGCTGATCCGTATTTGTTCGTGATGCTGAGGTGGGCGGCCAACTTCGGTATCGAGGTGTCGGGCCGGTTCGGCACCTATCTCGCCCGCATGACGAGCCTGCCCTCGGTTGCCCGCGCGCTCGCCGAAGAGCGTTTGTCATGAGCGTCGCCTGAGCCCGCTCTCGATTCACCGACCACGCGCCGCCCGCTCTCGGACATACAGCGCAACTCAGTTGCGCTGATTGAATAGTCAAACGAGTTCGCGACAGACTTTTGCAAAGGACCGAGGATTTCAGGGCCCTCGCCGCTCAGGGTGGGCGTGGGCCCCGAAATCCTTGGTCCACGCAAGTGGTCGCCGCAGTAGTAGGCTTCACGCGATGGTCAAGATGGCAGAGATCACTGGTCGAACGTATGGGGTCGAGCTGCTTTTCGAGAACGACTACGACGTGCGTTCTCCGGAGGTGCTGAAGACGTTGCGCGCGATGTTGCCGAACGCCGACGTTCGCGAGTCAGGCCCCGTCACCATCTTCCACCAGGATGTTCCGATCCCGCTGAAGGACGCGGGCATCTGCGCGCAGACCGCGATTCTCGGCACCGACGAGCCCATCGAGCCGGGAGAGTTCGACGAATTGCTTCGCCAAACGCGGGACTGGGACGGAGCACCTGCCGCGGTCGCGCGCGCGAAGCGCCGACTGCTCGTGACGGACCTGATGTCGTCGTCTCTGCCGGCACCCATTCGGCTCCAGACCTTCCAGAGGGCGCTCGCCGCGATCGTCACGGCGACGAACCCGAGCGCCATCGTCTGGACGGCCGCCTACAAGCTCGTCGAGCCGGGCGAATTCCTTCGAGCGATGGAGCAACCGAAGTTTGCCGATCGCGCGTTCGTCGCGCTGAACGTGCGCCTCTTCAACGTCCGCGACCGCGCCGGCGAAGCCGTGATGGACACCGCGGGCCTCGCGTGGCTCGGGCTTCCCGACTTGCAGCTCCACTTCGTAGGCCTCGACCCCAACGCCGTCGCGTCGCACCTCTTCAATTCGGCGCTCTACATTCTCGAAAACGGCGACGTCATCGCCGACGGCAACACGATCGACGGCATTCCGGCCGGCAGCGGCAAGAAGTGGCGCTGCCGGCACGAACACGCGCTCATCACTCCGCCGCGCATCGTCCTCGACATCGATCCAGGCCCCCCGCACGCGGCCAGGCATCCACGCTGAGTGCGGCTGACGAGCATCGCCTTCGCAACGCTCTCGAGACAGTGCTCCGCCCGCTTGGGAGCGGTTGCTCGTCGCCGAGAGCAACGAGCATGCAACGCGCTCGCGTCAACGACACCGCCGAGTCGTGCTGGTCGACAAAATAAAAACACCGCGCGGGGCCAGGGGGGGGATGGCCACTCACGCGGTGCGTCTGGATACTTAGCGAGATACGTGCCAATCAAAAGCACGAAGGAAATGGCCTGTCCCCGCCCCGTTTCTTTCAAGATTGAATGATTTGACGACACAACTGCACGACCTTTGCCGCGCAGCCTTCCCTGTTCGTCGTTCGCCCGAAGCGGTTTCGGTTGAGCTCGCTCCGCTCGCAGGACGACCGGAGACGCGCTCTCACTTCTTCGGTGTGCCGATCCTCGACGGCTTCTTCGGCAAGTGCCGGAGCCCCATCCACGCGAGCGCTGCGATGTGACTCGCGACTTCTTCGACGCTCGGCTTCTTCTCGTCGACCCACCACTGACCCACGAACGTGACCATGCCGATCAGCGCATGCGCGTAGATCGGCGCAGCCTTCGCGTCGTAACCTGCATTCTTGAACGAGGCCGCAAACACATCACCGACGCGGGTGGCCACGTCGTTGAGGAGCGACTGCATTCCTCCTCCCGCGACGGTCACGGGTGAGTCCTTGGTGAGGATGGCGAACCCGTCGGGGTGGTCCTTGACGTAAACGAGGAACGCGAGCGCCGCCTGCTCGACGCGCTCGCGCGGGGTGCCCGTCCCGATGGCCTCCGCGATCCGCCGGACGAGATACTCCATCTCGCGATCGACGATGACGGCGTAGAGCCCCTCCTTGCCGCCGAAGTGCTCGTAGAGAATCGGGCGCGACACCTTCGCCTTGTCGGCGATTTCTTCCAGCGAAGCTCCCTCGAAGCCACGCTGGGCGAAGACCGCCCGCCCGACATCGATGAGCTGAGCGCGGCGCGCCGCTGCGGAGAGCCTCATACGTCTTCTTACCCTCGCGCCGCGAGGAGACGCAAGGGCTCGGGTCACGCCGAAGTCACGGGACGCGCTCGCCCACGAAGAGGTTACATCTTCGTAGCTTACGTCACCAATGGTCGCTAATTTTAGCCGATGACTTGACGCGTCATCGAACGGTCGTAAGTTACACAAGCGTAAGTTACGGAGGGCGTTCCGATGCATCCCTTCCTGCAAAAGCTCGCGGTCGACCATCACGTGGAGTTCTGGCTCGGCGAACTGGACCGCTCGTGGTCGGTGCGCACGCTGCGGGGCCGCGTGCTGGACGTCATCCACGAGACCCATGACGTGAAGTCGTTTCGATTGCGGGCGAACCGTCTGTGGAAAGGTCACCGCGCCGGTCAGTTCGTCACGGTCGACGTCGAGCTCGACGGCGTGCGCACGCGGCGGTGCTATTCGATCGCCTCGGCTCCCGCCCCCGACGGTCGCACGTTCTCGCTGACCGTGAAGCGCGCGGGGCGAGTCTCCTCTTGGCTCCACGACAACGTCGTCGTGGGCGACGTCCTCGAGCTCGGGTCCGTGGCGGGCACTTTCGTCATGCCGGCACACGCGCAGCCCGCACGCATTCTCTTCGTGAGCGGCGGAAGCGGGATCACGCCGCTCATGTCGATGCTTCGTGACCTCGCGAGCCGCAACGCCATCGCGGATCTGGTGTTCCTCCACGCAGCGCGCTCCGAATCCGACGTCATCTTCGCCGCCGAGCTGGCGGATCTCGCGGCTCGGCACCTGGGACTGCGACTCGCTCTCCATTGCGGGCCGCTCGACGGCGAAGCCCTCCGCAAGGCCGTCCCGGATTTTGCTGAACGCGACACGTTCATGTGCGGGCCGCCGGGCATGATGACGGGCCTCGCGCCGTCCTGGACCGGTATCGAGGACCGCCTGAAGACCGAGCGGTTCTACGTCGCCCCCGCACGCGCGGACGTGGAGACCGGCACAAATCGGCGTGCCGGAGCGCGCAAGGTTCGTCTCACGATGGCGGGCTCGGGTACGAGCCTGGAAGTCGACGACTCCCTCACCCTCCTCGAGCATCTCGAGCGGGCGGGACACACCCCGAAGAGCGGATGCCGAATGGGCATTTGCAACACGTGCGTCTGTCGCAAGGAATCCGGCGTCGTCGAGAACACGACCACCGGCGAGCTGTCGGCAGACCCTAATCACGACATTCGACTGTGTTCGTCTCGTGCCCACAGCGACATCGTTCTTTCACTCTAAATCGAGGGCCTCATGACCAGTCGCACACTCGACGAACAAGAGACTGCCGAATTCGGGCGCGAGCTCGATGCGCTGAGGGACGAAGTTCGCCGGGACCTCGGCGCGAAGGACGTCGCTCACATCCGTGGCGTCATTCGATTCGCGCGCCGTGCCGACGCCACGGGCCGGCTCCTCTTGCACTTCGGAGTCGACCCGATCTCGTTCGTCGCCGGAGCGATCGCGCTCGGCACGGCGAAGATCCTCGACAACATGGAGATCGGCCACAACATCATGCATGGCCAATACGACTGGACGCGCGACCCCAGCCTCTCCGGCCACGCCTACGACTGGGACAACGTCTGCGCTGCGGAAGATTGGCGCCACTCCCACAACTACGAACACCACACGTTCACCAACATCCTCGGCAAGGATCGGGACATCGGATACACGTTCCTACGTGTGGCGCCCGAGCAGGCATGGAATGCGAGTCACGTATTCCAACCTCTCACGGCCACGACGCTCGCCGTGGTCTTCGAATGGGGAGTCGCGACCCACGATCTACGCATCGTCGAAACACTCCAGGGCAAGCAGTCCTGGAAGACGCTTTGGGAACGAAGCGGACCGTTCGCCAAGAAGGCCACCGTCCAGCTCGCGAAGGACTACGTCGTCTTTCCGGTGCTCGCCCTCGGCAATGCACCGCGCGTATTCCTCGGAAACATGACGGCGAACGTCGTCCGCAACCTTTGGACGTTCGCCATCATCTTTTGTGGGCACTTTCCCGAAGGAGTGAGGATCTACTCCGAGAAGGAGGCCGAAAACGAGAGTCGCGGGGATTGGTATCTGCGGCAGCTCAACGGCTCGGCGAACATCGAGGGAAGCGCGCTCTTCCACGTCATGAGTGGCCATTTGAGCCACCAGATCGAACACCATCTCTTCCCCGATATCCCGGCATCGCGGTACCCAGAGATGGCACCGCGGGTGCGCGCGATCTGTGCGAAGTACGGGCAGCGCTACAACACCGGCAGCTTCCGGCGACAACTCGGGAGCGTCGTGAAGCGGCTGGTCGTCAACGCGCTGCCGGAGCGCGCCATTCCTTCGGCGATCGGTGCCGCCTAGGCGCAATGCCCTTCGGATAAACAGACATCCGCCAAACACCGACGGATTCGACCGAGATTTTTCACAGGAAGGGCAGAAGGGCGGAAGTTTTTGGGGCGGAGAACTGAGGCTCCCTCAGCGAAACGGAAACTCCAAGCCGCCAATCGTGCGATAGCTCGTCGGCATCGGGGCATTCAAATCCCCCCAGCAAGCGCAGTTTGGCGCCTGGCGCGGGGCGAAAAAAAAAACCTTCCGCTCTTCCGACCTTCCTGTGAAGTCTCTGCCTCTCAGAACGGCATTGCGCTTACGCGGGGCGCTGACAACCCCAGGAGCCTCCTATCGGCGGACGCCCGAAGGGGCCTTCACCAGGGCACGGATGCGCGTTGCGAGCTCGGCTCCCGTCGTGCTCTTCGAGATCCAGCCGTCCGCGTCGGCCTCCTTCGCAAGACGGCGCAAGACGGCTTCGTCGGCCGCGCTGTGGAGCAAGAACCGCGTCATCGGCGGTGCGCTCTTGCGGGCAAGCGCGAGGATGCGGTCGCCGGAGAGGGCTGGGATGTCGACGTCCATGAGGACGACGTGAGGCACGAACGAGCGCACGATGCTCGTGACGCCGATGGGGCTCGAGCACGTCATCACCACGAAGCCCTCGCTGCGGAGGGTGCGCTCGAGGAGTTCGAGCTGCATCGTGTCGTCATCGACGACAAGGACGCGATAGAGATCTTCAGCCATACGACTCACACTCCTCTGGGATCGACGGGTGCTGCTTCAACTGTCACGCTTCAATCGTCATCATTGTGCCATCGATCAAGGCTTCCGTGCGATGACCAGATCGAACGGCCCGTGCAGCACCCGGACGTCCTCGAACCCGAGCTCCTCCAACACTCTAGTGTAAAATTCGACTTCCCGCAGGCGGCTCTCGCACGCGTCGACGCCCATCAGGAAGTAGGTCCAGAAGAACTGGACGGCGAGCCGTTCCGGCGTACGGAATTCTTCGCAGACAACGATGTGACCACCCGGCGCGACGGCGCGCGCGCCCTTCGTGAGTAGAGCGCGCGCTCGCGATTCGTCCCAGTCGTGGAGGACGCGCACGAAGGAGACGACGTCGTAGCCCGAGGGGAGCTCGTCCGCGAAGAAGTCCATCCCGACGAAGCCCATACGCGTCTGAACCCCCGCCGCGCGCGCCCGGGCGAGCACGAGCTCCCGCGTCTGCGGGAGGTTGAGGATGTCGACCGAGAGCTGGGGAAGCTCGGAGAGGAGCGCCAGGGCGAGCGTCCCGTCCCCGCCGCCGACGTCGAGCCAACGGGCGGCTCCGTCGAAGACCTTCTCACGTGCGCGCCGGAAGCTCTCGACGATGGGCGTGCAGCCGGCAGCCATGCTCGCCTCGAACCCGGCGACCTGCTCGGGGGTCTGCGGCGGCCAAGCGAACGACTCGATCGCGAACTCGCCGCGTAAGACGGCGGGGAGCCGACCGTGGATGGATCGCCAATCGTAGCGGTCGCGGTCGCGCTCGATCGAGCTCGGACCGAGGACCGCCTCGAACGCCGGTACGAGGGGCGCCGTGGATTGGTACTGCGCGTCGAGCCGCTCCTCGGACCGCTGAGAGCGCGCCACGAGGCCCATGCTCTCGAGGCAGTCGAGCAGTTTGTACATTCGATTCGGTTTGGTCCCCGTGGCTTCGCAGATCCTCCTCAGCGAGACTGGCCCCGCGTCGAGCATGGCGTCGATCCCGAGGTCGTGGGCCGCGGTGACGACGTCGATGCCCTTGCTCGCATTGTACAGGACGCTGAGAAGCGCTCGCGGCGTCATGACGTCCTCCTCGCGGCCTCGACGACGGCGGCCATTATCGCGTCGACTTCGTCATCGGTGTTGTAGAAGTGCGGAGCCATCCGGAGTCCTGCTCGGTAGCTGCAGACGAAGCCCGCCGCCTCGAGGTCGGCGACGATCCGCGCGCCGTCGGGCACACGGAGCGAGACGACCCCACCGCGCGCGTCGGCCGCTCGTGGCGTCAGCGTCTCGATCCCGGCAGCGTCCGCGTGATCGAAGATGCGTGCGGTCATCGCCAGCGACCGCGCGCGGATGGCGGACGCCCCGAACTCCTTCACGAGGCGGAGACCTTCACGCGAGGTGATCGCCGGGAGGAGGGCCGGTGTGCCCGCGGCCAGGCGGCGCGCACCGTCGGCCCACCCCTCCGCGCGCGCGAAGCTCAGTGGATCGCGACTCGCCATCCACCCGGTCGCTGCGGGCTCGAGCGTCGCGAGGAGGGATGGCTTGACCCACGCGAACGCAAGGTCGAACGCGCCACTGAGCCACTTGTGCGCGCCGCCGAGCACGACGTCGACGCCCATTCGCTCGACGTCGACTGGCATGACACCGATCGATTGATACGCATCCAAGGCGACGAGGGCGCCGCACTCACGGGCTCGCGCCACGACGGGGGCGACGTCCACGAGCGCCCCCGTCGCGAAGGTCGCGTGGGACAAGACGACGATGCGCGTTCGCTCGTCGATCGCGTCGACGACCCGCTCGACGTCGATCGTCACCCCATCGCGTGACGGCACGACGTGCGGTTCGCAGCCATAACGCCGGAATGCGTTCAGCAAGAACCGCACGCTCGGAAACTCGAGGTCGGTGGTGATCGCCCGTGGTCGTTCGCTCCACGAAAGCGACGAGAGCACCCGACCG
The DNA here is from genome assembly GCF_001263205.1 of Labilithrix luteola. Lineage (GTDB taxonomy): Bacteria > Myxococcota_A > Polyangia > Polyangiales > Polyangiaceae > Labilithrix > Labilithrix luteola. The sequence goes on along the minus strand of NZ_CP012333.1, from coordinate 5,989,089 downwards.
AGCAGCGCCGATACGCTCACGTCGATGGCGATGGAGCCACGTGCTGCGCCGATCAGCTCGGCGACGCCGTCGGCGTACTCGGTGACTTCGCCGAAGAGGTCGCCGAAGACGCCGTCACGCCACTGCTCGACGACATCGAAGTATCGGGCAGCGGCCGTGCGCGCGCCGCGGGGAACGGCGCCCATCGAGCAGCTATTCAGGTAGACGCACCCTGACAGGAGCGGGTATTCGCGCCTCAGGCGCATGGTCGTGGAGGTGTCCATGCGTCCTAACGCGCACCGTCTGCGTCGGCGCCAAATTGCGTCACTCCGGGGGCCTGCGTGCTCGGCGAATTCCCGTTCGCGGCCGCCGCTTCCGTCGCGTTCGGGGCATGCACCTTACAACCGGAGCCGACGCGCGGCGCGCCGATCGGGTAACCGCCCTCGCGCACCCAAGCCTTCGTGAGCTTGACGCGCGCGTCCCACAGCGCTGGGAACAGCGGCGCGGTCATTCGCGGGGCCAGCGCGCGGGTCGGGAACCCGTCGAGTGCGAGCACCTCGCGATCGACTCCGATGGTCCGGCGCACCAGCATGAAGTGCGCGACGAGCCAGGTCTGGAAGGCCTCATCCCAGTCGACGAGTAGCTCGGCGACGCGAAGGAGGCCCGCCTGCTCCTGCCGCTCCGTCGCATAGAGCTCGACGATCGAGGTCCCCGTTCGTTCGAGCGCACGCGTGAACGCTTGCTCGACGGCGTCGGTCGCGAGGAGCAACCGGTTGTACCCAGGCGACTCCAGCCCGCTGCCGTTGCCCAAGTTCCTCCGGATCGCCTGGAACGTCTTCGGCGTCAGCGTCTGGAGGATGCGCATCTCGCTCGCAAGCGAGCGCTGCACGAGGACGATCCTTTCCAGCAGCGCGGACGCTTCGTGGAGATGGTCTTCGTCGAACGCGTCGACGAGCGAGATCGTGTCGAAGGCGATCGCCTTCAGCCAGAGTTCCTGCGTCTGGTGCATCACCTGGAACAGATGTTCGTCGGGCGCCGCGACCTCGCGCTTGATCTGTAGCTCGAAGAGCGACTTCGTTTGCAGGTAAACCTCGTAGTCGAGATCGCCGCGTCCCACGTCCTTGCCGAGCTGCCGATTGAAAACCGGGCGCTCGAGAGCGTTCGCGAGATCCGTCGCGAAGCGTCCGCTGCACTTGCTCATTTTGCCCTCCCTATTGACGGAATTGAGGGACACAATGGCTTATCGCGCAATCGATTAAAGCGACCGACTGGCGAATTCGAGCCGTCCTACATTTCCAGGCGCGTGCCTAGATCTATCGACTCCAGCGTCACTCGTCGCATTTGTCGGATGTCGGCCGGCGCCCCCAAATTTCGTCCGGCATCCTCCCCAGGGAGGATACCAATTTTCGTATGGCATCCTCCCTAGGGAGGATGTTGCGAGCGCCACATCGATGCTTCGATGGATTCGACAAGTAGCGTGTGAGGGGGCGCGCACGCTGAATGCTCGTGCGTTACGGACTGGCGCCCAAGCTTTCTTCCCGTTCAGACCCTCAGCATCCAGAGGCTCCCAATGAACGTTCGAGATCTCGAAGTGGGCTCGCCAAGACCGACGCGGTACGCCCATCGAACACGAGCCATCGTGCTCGTGACCGCTATCGCAGCTGCCGCTTGCGTGGCGCAGAGCGACGACTCTTCGGAGTCGACGTCGCGTGCTTCTCAGGCGTACAGCGCCGGGAACGATAACGACCATCAGACTGCTTGCGGCACCGGCAGCGCGGTCCGCCTCGCCCTCGAGGTGGACAACGGCGCAGGTGTGCCCGTCAAAGTGAGGAAAGGGCAAAAATTCTATATCAACCAGATCGATCTCCGCGCCGCCGTCAGCGCCACGACCGACGAAGGCGTCGATGGACTGAAAACCAGCGGCGACTTCGCGAAGCTCCATTGGCAAGGCACGGAGCTCGTCGACCAGTCTTTCGTCCTCCTGGCAAACGCGGACGGCACGTTCACGCGACGTCGCTTCTACCGCGGCGCCAAGTGGATGGACAAGGACGGCACGGTCACGATCCGCCAGCTCGACGACAAGGGGCGCCCGCTCTCCACTCCGATCACCCTCGACACGGGGAGCGAGGAGAAACGCACGGGCGCCGATGACTTCTTCACGCGACGCTACCGCGCCATCCAGTGGACCAACGACTGCGTGAGCCCCGAGAGTTGCGCGGGCGCGACGAAGTACTCCGAGGAGGCGCTCGTCGAGCTCCGCTACAACGAGCACCCCAACCGCAACTTCGTGATCGACTCGCGCACGCGGGCGTTCGAGCTGAAGTGGTCGGAGAATCCGAGCAAGAAGTACACGATCCCCGTCGAGCAGGTCGAGCGCCCCGAGTGGGACTACGGCTTCTCGATCGACGTGAAACCGCTGACCCCTCCGCGAGCCAACGGGGCCTACGCCCCCGGCGACTCGATCAAGTTCCAGCTGACCCTCCGCGACGGCAACGGGAAGCGCTTGCACGCGCCGGGCTCGCTGCCGACATACAACGAGGTCGTCTTCGAAGGGAACCCGGCGGGCATCCAGTATTACCGAGCGTTCTTCGACCCGACGGCCACGTACTACCGCCGCAAGCATCGTGAGCGCATGCTGATGGCCGAGCTGATCGGTCCCGTGCAGTCGCCGAACCTATCCGTGATCCGCAGCCCCCAGGAGCTGTCCGACTTCCTCGACAAGGACGTCCAGACGGTGGGCACGATCGAGAAGGACGGCGTGTATTCCCAGTTCATGACGATCCCCCCCGGCCCAGCCCTCTTCGGCGGCGCCTTCGATCCGACCCATGCGGGGTGGGCGGCGCCCGTCAGCGACACCTGGACGTTCAAGGTCCCGGACAACGCTCCGTCGGGTACGTACCTCACCGTCGTCAAGGGACGCCGCGTGTATCTCGGCGAAGACATCCCGGCCTCGAAGGTCATCGAGATCCAGGTCGGCACGCCGCAAAAGACCGAGGCGACCTTGCACACCGGCAACTGCACCACGTGCCACAACGGCGAATCGAGCGCCGCAAAGATCAATCACGCGCTCGAGGATCGCCGCGTGTGCGCGGGCTGCCACGTTCCGCTCGGCTTCGAGCTCGAAGGCCCCATCGCCGTCCGCAACCACTTCGTCCACGCCCGCACCGGCGCTCGGTTCGGCGGTGACCTCTCGAAGTGCGCGACCTGTCACCTCGATCGAGAGAGCATCCAGCGCACGAGCAAGGCGGCATGCCTCTCTTGCCACAAGAGCTACCCGGACTGGCACGTCGCCAAGTTCGGTCCCATCACGGACATGTACATCGGCGGCGGACGCGAGTCGTTCGACCAGTGTTCCACGACCTGCCACACGGACCACCCCAACAGTCACCTCTGAGAGAAAGCGGAGTTGCCGAATGCCTAGCGTAGAGCTCGAGTCCGCGAGGACTACGAAGGTCGATCCCGAGGAGGCCGCCGAGCACCTCGTCAGCCAGTTGCGCGGTGTAGAGCCGAAGATGGTCGTGCTCTACGCCTCGCGGGATCGCGATCATGTGGCGTTGAACAAGGCCGTTCGACGCCGCTTGCCGAACGCTAGGCTCCTCGGCGCATCCACCGGCGGGGAGATCGACCGCGCGGGGATCCATCGTGGCTCCGTCGTCCTCGGAGCGCTTTCGGGCGACTTCGAGGTCGGCATCGGCCTGGGGAAGGAGCTCGGCGTGGCCCCTGTCGAAGCGGCCGACAAGGCCACGGGCCGCGCCTGCGAACAGCTCGGCGTTCGCAACGACGATCTGGCGTCGAAGAAGCACGTCGCACTCGTGATCGACGACGCCTTCCAGTGGAAGAAGGACGAGCTCCTCCTCGGCCTGATGTCGCGCAACCAAGGGCTCATGGCGGTCGGGGGCGGCGCGTCCGACCACGAGACCGACCCGGCGAAGCAAAGCGCGCTCATCCACGTCGACGGCGAGGTGGCGACCGACAGCGTGGCGGTCGCGATCTTCAAGACCGACGCTCCGTGGGGAGCGCTGCGTGCTCACTCGTACCACCCCACGGGTCAGACGCTGCGGATCACCAAGGTCGACAGCTCGGCGACGCGCGCGCTCGAGATCGACGGGGTGCCTGCCGCCAAACGCTACGCGGAGCTCCTCGGCGTGGAGGTGGAAGATCTCGAGTTCGGAAAGCCGAAGGGCTTCGCGCGTATGCCAACCGCGCTCCGCGTCGGTCGCGAGTACTTCATTCGTGCGCCGTGGAAGCCTCTCGACGACGGCTCGATCCTCTTCGCCAACCTCCTCGAAGAAGGCACGGAGCTCGAGCTCGTGAAGATGGGGGACCTCGTCCGGGACACCAAGCACTTCTTCGAGACCGAGATCGCGCAGCGCGTCGCCAACCCGCAGGCCGCGCTCGTCTTCCACTGCAGCGGACGATACTGGTACGCGCAAACGACCGACTCCGTCGGCGCACTCTCGCAGACCTTTGCCAACGCGCCTCCGTGCGTCGGATTCAACGCGCACTTCGAGGTGTACTGCGGTTTTCACATCAACACGACGTTGACCACGCTCGTCTTCGGGAGAAGCTGAATGAGCGACGCGAATACGCGCATCGCCGAACTAGAGGCGGAAAACGCGCGGCTGAAACGAGAAGTCGAGAACAAGACTGCGGCCGCGCAGAAGGCGCTGGCGAGCTTCCAGCAGCGGACGCTGCTGATGGAGATCACGCGTCAACAGAACGAGGATCTCGATCGCCTCGCCGGGGAACTCGTACGCGCCAAAAAGCTCGAGGAGTCTCGTGCGCGGGAGATCGAGGCCGCCGCCCGGCTCAAGAGCGAGTTCCTGGCGAACTTCTCGCACGAGATCCGCACGCCGCTGAATGGCATCCTCGGTTACTGCGATCTCGTCATCCGTGAAGAAGGGCAGCGGCTCACTCCTCACGGGCGACGCGATCTCAACGTCATCAAGTCGAACGCCAAGACGCTGCTCGCGCTGATCAACGACATCCTCGACCTGTCGAAGATCGAGGCGGGGCGAGTCGACATCGTCAACGAGGTGGTCGACCTCGAGGAGCTCGTGGAGGACTGCGGAGCAACGGTGCGCGAGGCGCTCCGGGCGAAGTCGGTGGAGCTCTACGCGACCGTCAGCCCCGAAGCTCGGCAGGCCTTCACCGACGGCCTGAAGTTGAAGCAGGTGCTCCTGAATCTGCTCTCCAACGCGACGAAGTTCACCGACAGCGGCGAGGTCGTCCTCACGGCCACCGCCGACGGCGCAGGCCTCACGATCGTCGTCGAGGATACGGGCAGTGGCATCCCGCCCGATCAGCTCCCGCACATCTTCGAGAAGTTCCGCCAGGTCGACGGCTCGTCCACGCGGCGCGCCGGCGGGACGGGGCTCGGCCTCGCGATCGTGAAGGAGGTAACGCGGCTCCTCGGGGGAACCGTCGCGGTCAAGAGCACGCTCGGACGCGGCACGACCTTCACGGTCAAGTTCCCGCATGCGCTCGACCCTTCACGCGTGAAGGCGGGCGCACATCCGAAGCCGACGGGCGACACCGGCAAGCCCGTCCAGACCAACGAGACGAGCGTGCTGATCATCGACGACGATCCGATGATCCACCAGCTGCTTCGCGGCCACCTCGAGTCGGACGGCTTCCGGGTCCACGTGGCTTCCGACGGCATGGCGGGGCTCGCGGCAGCGCGAGAGCAACGACCGTCGGTGATCATCCTGGACCTTCACCTACCCAAACTCGATGGGTGGAACGTCCTCTCTCGCCTGAAGGGCGATCCGAACATCGCCTCGATTCCGGTCATCATCCTCTCCGTCGAGGAGGAGCGCGCACGCGGCTTCACCTTCGGCGCCTGCGAATATCTCGTGAAACCGGTCGAGCCGGAGGTCCTCATCGAGGTCGTCCGTCAATCGGTGGCAGTCGGCAGCGGCGATATCCTCGTGGTCGACGACGACCCAGGAACGCGTGAGGTGGTGTCGAGGAGCCTCCGTGCTGCGGGGTTCGCGACGACGGAGGCGGCGAGCGGGGAAGAGGCGCTCCTCAGGGCGCGCGTCGTCTCGCCCGCGCTCGTCGTGCTCGACCTCCTCATGCCCAACGTGGACGGCTTCGAGGTGCTTCGCACGTTGAGGTCGGAAGGCAACGCCGTCCCAATCGTCGTGCTGACGGGTAAGGAGCTGACAGACGGCGAGGCGCACGTCCTTCGCGAAGGCGTGTCGCGGATCATCCACAAAGGCGGTGTCGCGTTCGAGCAGGTGGTAGCGGAGGCGCGCCAGCTCGTCGCCGCAAGGCGCGTGATCGAGCGGGCAATCCTGCCACGCGTTCTCTACGTCGAGGACACCACGCAGAACCGGGACATCGTTCGTCGTTATCTGGCGAACGACTTCGACCTCATCGAGGCCGAGAACGGAGAGGAAGGACTCGAGCGAGCAGCGCGCGACGCCCCAGACCTCATTCTCATGGACCTATCGCTCCCTCGAATCGACGGTTGGGAAGCGACGCGGCGCCTCAAGGCGGATCCGGTACTGCGAAAGATCCCCGTCATCGCCGTCACCGCCCACGCAGGGGCCGACGAGCGCGCCCGCGCGCGGGAGGCCGGTTGCATCGAGTACCTCACCAAGCCGATCGAGAGAGAGGTCCTCGTCGCGACCATCCGGCGTCATCTCAGCCGCGAAGGTTCGCGGAACGTCGCGACGTAGTGCAGAACGACGCGGCTCCCGGCGGTCGGCAGTTCGTGCCATCGGGGCGGCTTCTCGTGGTGGGCGACGGCGCGTATTGGGAATACGGCGGCGTCGAGAATGAAGGGGCGAGCAGATGAGCGAGCACGTCTGCCGTGGTTACATGATTCACTCCACGGCCACCTATATCGAAACGGCGTACGCGCCCATGGCGAAAAAGGGGATCTACGACCGGATTCCCCCCCACACACGAGAGCTCCTCGCGACGCTGGAGCTCTCGTGCTGGTACCCGACCGACGATCTCATGGAGCTGCTCCGAGCCATCGCATCCCATCATCGCGATACCGACGGAGAGCAGCGGCTCACCCTCGAGCGAGTCGGTCGGACCATTGCCGAACCAGCGGACTCGACGTCGCTACGGCTTCTCTTCAAGCTCATGACCCCGGCGCTCTTCGCCACGAAGGCGCCCGCGCTCTGGGAGCGAAACAATCGGGGAAGCAAGCTCCGTGTGGTGACCTACGACGACGAGGCCCGGCGAATGACCGTCGGGCTCGAAGGTACGAGGGGGCGCGAGTTGCTCGGCGCGCTCGTGCCCGGCTTCGTTTCGAGGACGCTCGAGCTCATGGGGTGCACCGATCCGTCGGTCACCTCCCCCGTGCTCGACGACGCTCCGCACGACGAGCTCCTCTACGCCTTCGCCTGGCGCGGGTGACGCCGGCAACGTACGCGAGGTGTTACTGGCAGGGGCGCCCCCAGAGGACGCCCTGACGTCAGCGCTCTCGCTTGGTCGTGCACCCGGTCAGAAAGAGCGAATCCCTCGGATGCGTGGCAGATGCGTGCAATGTGCCGGTCAGCAAGATGACCATGTTGCGCGGATACGAATCGCCATCTTCGCCGGGTGAGAACTCCCCTTGGCAGGTGTTCTCCTCCTTGGCGGCGCCGGCCTTTGCGGTGTTGCTCGAGGGGCCGGCGAAGTGGACGAGTGGAAACCCCGCGTCCCTACCGCTCGTCGTAAAACGCCCACGTACGGTGAGGACCTTGCCATCGAACGCCGAGGGGTTTGCCTTGACCTCGGCGACCAGCTCGTCGGCATCTTGAATCGCCTTTTCGAGCAACGCGGCCGCATCGCGAGGTTCCGGTAGCGAAGCTCGCCGCGCCGTGACCACTTCGGGAGTGCGAGCCGACGACGAAGGGGCCGCGTCCGAACGACTGTCCGCGCCCCCTTGTGTGCAGCCCAACGGCCCGCATGAGACCAACCCCACAGCGAGAACGAGGACGCGGACGAGGACTGGAGTGGAGCGGCTCGGGCAGACCATCGTCCTCCAGTTAGACCATGGATGCACGGGCGCGTGGGGGGTCTACGTTCTTCGCCCTCGGCGAGCGCCGAGTTTCCTTATCGCCGACGACACTTAGGCGGCGAGTCTCTCGCGCACCTGCTCGAGCGGCTCGAAGAGGCGGAGGGGAATGGTCCCCTCCTCGATCGGATTCGCTTCGCGGCCGCGCGCATACGCCTTGCGCATCGCTCGCCACTGCTCGGGCAGAAGCGCGCCGCCGACGACGAAGAGGATGCGCCCCGCGGGGCTCGACGCGTTGTTCGCCCAGAGGAACGCCTGCACCTCCATTTCGCCCTGGATCGTCGTGTCGTAGTCGAGAATGCAGTGAATCGCGTCGTGGTTCTCGTAGCGAACCTTGAACGGGAGGCCTCGCTCGTCGAGGTACTTCGCGACGCGATAACCGAGGGACTCCTCCGGGTAGTCGTGGAGCTCCTCGAGCGTCGGCCATCGCGTGGGATTACGAACAAGGTTGAGGACCGGAACGTAGTCGCCAATGAGATGCGTCACGAATCGTTCGCGAAGGTGGCGGAAGAACATGGTGTGAGGGTAACCACGCGAGTGGGCAGCGCGAACCCCGCGTCGGCGAGCGGTCGGGAACTCGAGGGCAGCGGTCGATATGGCTCCTCCAGCGAGTCTTCTCCATCCGGAGCGGCGCATACAGAGGCATAGCTCTTCCATATTCGCCCTGGTCGACGTCGTAGCACACGCTCGTCACGCGACGTCGGCGCCCGCCGAACATGATCGTTTCCGCGAGTCCGCGCGCCGAGAAGCTAGATTTCGAAGTCTCGCCTTGAACGAAGTGCGCGCGAGCGGCGACCAGCGTGCATGAAACAGTTGGCCCGGGAATCGATGCGAAGATTCACCTCTTCCTTGCTCACACTCCATTGGACGCGGTGCGCGAGCAGCAAGCTTGCCGTCCTCTTCGCGCTGACCGCATCGGTCTCCGCGTGCACCAGCGAGACCCATCACTTCGATGAAGCGACGTTGGATGCAGACCTGAAAGCAGCTCAGAAGACGGCGAATGTCGTGGGCCTCTTGGCCGAGGTGCAAACCCCGGACGGAAACGTGCGCGCACGGGCAGGCGTGGCGGAGCTCGGCAGCAACGATCCGGTCCCCTGGGATGCGGTGTTCCGCGTGGCGAGCACGACCAAGACCTTCACGTCCGTCGTCGTGCTTCAGCTGGTTGGTGAAGGAAAGCTGTCTCTCGAGGACAGCGTCGACAAGTGGCTCCCGGGGGTCGTCTCGGGCAACGGCAACGACGGGGCGAAGATCACGATCCGCCAGCTGCTACAGCACACGAGTGGACTCTTCGACTACGTCATGGATTCCGAGCTGCAGCAGGCCTACGTTGAAGACTTCGAGCGCGTCTGCCAAGACGCGACGCCGCCCGAAGGCCTCGTTGCCTATGGCCTAAAGCATGCTCCACTCTTCGAGCCGGGCACGAGGTGGGCGTACAGCAATACCAACTACGTCCTGCTCGAAATGGCGATTCAGAAGATCACGGGCCGAAGTTGGGCGGACGAGGTACGGCAGCGGATTATCGGACGGCTCGGGCTTTTGCATACCTATGCCATGGGCTTCGATCCGAAACTCCCGGGCCCGCATGCGCATTCGTATTTCATGATTCCGAACGTTCCCCCGATCGACGCGACGGAGTGCAGCACGATGCACACGGCGGACTCCGCGCTGATCAGCAGCACCGCCGATCTCAATGCGTTCTTCAAAGCGCTCGTACGCGGGGAGCTGCTCCGGCCCCAGGAGCTCGCCGAGATGCAAAAGACGGTGGAGGCCCCGGATGATCAGTTCCCGAACGGGCGGTATGGTCTCGGGCTGCAATGGACGCCGCTCTCGTGCGGCGGAGGCTATTGGCATCACGCAGGGGACAGCCCGACGGGCTTTCATACCCGCACGGGCGTCACCGCCGATGGGCGTCGCAGCGTCGTGATCTCCATGAGCAGCACGGTCGACTTCCTCAAGACCAACGCCGCCACCGCCGCACTCACCGACCACGCGTTGTGCGATGCGCAGGAATGAGAGATCAGGCCTCGCGCGCAACGTCGACGACGTCTCCGTCTCGAAGGCTTTGCTCGGACCAATTTACACTAGAAAACAGATTCGCTACCGACGGGCCCCAATCAGCAGATTTCCGAGAGCAGGTCGGAGCACGCGCGGAATCGCGACGATCTCCGCGCGGGAGGCGCGTCGACCAACCGGTAGAAATATTTGTTCGGCTCGACTACGTTGCTGCGCTCCGAAAGGACGCATGGTTCGCCGGCAAAGCATCGCGATCGCTTCGTTTGCATCGGCTTCGGTCCTCGCAGCATGTCAGTTCGTCGCGGGGATCGAGCGTATCGACAAGGGCGGCGTCGAGACGCCGTTCGTCGACGGTGGGGACTCGAACGAGGTCTCCGTGCCCGTGCCCGCGACCGGCCCATGTGACCACGCGAGCCTCCCCGCCCCTCCCGTGCGCGACGACGACCCTGCGCGCGAGCTGCCGACAATCGTGATGGCGATGAACCACTTCTCGCTGAGTGGCGGCAGCGCCTCGCGCCTTGGCATCGATCTCGACCAGGTTTGCACGTGCGACACGCACCCGACGACCGCCCATGGCGGCGAGCCCTCGTGCGTGCGCAAGGGCGCCCCGATCTGCGATGATGACGGCGGCGTCGACAACTATTTCGCGACTGCAGTCGCCTCGTTTTCGAGCGCGTTCAACCTCGACGACTTCGCTGGGGTCAACAGCAGCATCCAGCTGGGTCATCAGAACGCGCTCATCGTGCTTCGCAAGTACAACGGCCTCGCGAACGATCGCGACGTGGAGGTCGGCATCGTCGAGACCAACGGCATACGGAGCTCGAATTGCCCGGATTCCATCCCGACAATCGGCTCTGATTACTATTCGCCGGGCTGGTGCGGCGACGACCAATGGTCGGTCTTCCCGAACACGACCGTCGACGGATTTCCGATTTCGTATGCCGCAGGCTACGTCAACGACTACCAGCTCGTCGTCTCACTCGATCGAGGCATCGCGATTCCGTTCGGAGACGTGGGGATGACCATGGGCTCCCCCGTCTCGCTCGGCACGCTCGTGCCGCTCGGCGAAGATCTGCAGCCTCGCGATCCGACCCGGTCTCCCGCGACCGACAAGGAAGCACGGTTCTACCGGCTGGACGACGGCCTCATCGCAGGACGCGTCGCAGCAACGGATCTCCTCGCGGCCGCCGGTTCGGCGACCCTGCCCCCAGCGTCGGAACCGGGCGCGTCTGCCAGAATCCCGCCATCTACGGAATCATCAAGAAGCAAGTGTGTGACGGTCTCGACATCGCCAAAACGAGCAAGCTCGATTTCGTCGCTGGATATGCGTGCGATGCCATTTCGATGAGTGTCTACTTCACGGCGGCGCCCGCGCGGCTTGGCGGTGACGATACGCGGCCGCCGGACGAAAATGGATGCAAAGCGGTCGACGGCGGACCGATCGACTCGGGCACCAGCGTTACGAGCTATCGCTGCGATTGAAGCGTGTTGGCGACGTTCGGTCTGGGCGCGCTACCGTGGCGGCCGGATCCGCCCCGTCGACGCTCGGTGGTCGAAAGCTGCAATGTGGCGCGTGGGCGCTGCTTGTGGCGTCTCGATACACCTGGCGTGCTCGCGCCACGGTTGTGGTCGCCGGACCGGCGTTGAGCGACCACGGATTCTCGGCCGAAGTGATGCCCTTCCCGGACGCACCCCGTCGAACGATGGCACGTGCCCTGCGAATCCCATGTCCAGGAAGGAGGCCACATGAAGTGGATCTCGATCGGACTCGGAGCGCTGGTCATGAGTGGGATGGGATGTACCAGCAGCAACGACGACGGGACGCTGCAACAGAACTGGACGATTGCCGGCACGACGAATCCGACGGCGTGCGGACCGGCAACGCAAATGCGCGTCGTCGTCGTCGACCCCGCCGGCGCTACGGCCGCGACGCGATTCGCGGCCTGCAGCAGCTTCCAGACGAACATCGATCTCGCCCCGAACAACTACACGGGAGCGGCGACGTTTCTGGATGCCAACGGCGCGGCGGTCAGTCGGACGCTCGTCATTCCGCCGTTCACGATCAACCACGACAACACGACGTTTCGGACGGTCGACTTCGCGCTGACGGACTTCCTCGCTCGCTAAGGCATTCGTCTCCTGTCCCTCGCCTGCGCAGGGGCAGGAGACGGTTCCTGCTCTGCGCCCGTTGGGGCGGCTATTCCGCGCGCAAACACGTCCACGAGGGTCTACGACGCGAAACCAGAACCCATTGACGTAGCCCATGGATTTTCCGACTGCGCGAAACCGATCGGCGTTTCGAGTCGTGTACCGCGGCATGGAGGTCGCGTCGATTGCCCCGACCTCGACGATCGCCTGAGGTTGTGGGCCGGCTCCGAACGTGTCGACGCGTGGCTGACGCCGACACGTGCCCAGGTGGAGCAGCTCTCGCCATGGTCGCCTTCCGAAGCTCGCGACACCGTGATCTCCGGCGGATCTCAGGTCAACAGGTTTGGATCTGGCTCCGGGCGATCGTGTTTAGGTTGCCGCGTCCCGAAAGGACGCATGGCTCGCCGGCAAAGCACCGCGGTCGCCGAGTCGACAGCGTCGGATCATGAGCCGAGGTGGAGAATCACTCCCTTGTCGCCGACGGCCCAGACGTCGCTCGAGCTATTCGCCCACACGCCCCAGAGAGCGCTCGTCGTGAGTCCCGTCCCATTCGAGTCGACGGACCAGGCCGCGCCGTTGAAGTGGATGACGCGTCCGCTCGTTCCCACCATCCACGCATCCGTCGAGGTACGGGTGAACACGTCGTACCACTGACCGTTGGCAAACGGCGAGGTCACCGAGCTGACGGTCGTACCGTCGTAGTGCTTGATGTAGCTGCCGTAGGGGAACCAGACATCGTTCGGGCTGGTCCCCATGGCCTTGAAGCCGACCTGCGAGATCGCGGTCCATGTTCCGCCCCGGAGGTGGGAAGCGTTCCCGAGGCCGTCGAACACCCAGACATCGTTGGGAACGTTCGACCAAACGCTCCCCAACCAGCCTCCCATGGAGGGAGCCGCCGTGCCGGTGACCGCGGACCAGGTCGTGCCGTCGAAATGGCCGAGGAACTGACTGTACGTTCCGCCTCCGTTCTTGATTGCGCCCGCGGCCCAGACGTCGTTCGCGCCGGTGCCCCAGATGGTGCTGAAGAAGGCGGCGGTGGCGAGCGGCGTCGACTTCGTCCACTTCGTGCCGTCGTAGTGGAGGATCTCCGCGTTCGTGGTCGAGACGGCCCAGACGTTGCTGGCGCTCGAACCCCAGATCGATACCAGATCGGCCGTCGTCCCCGAGTTGGCGGCCGACCATGCCGCTCCGTCGTAGTGAAGGAGGCTGCCGGCGTCGCCGACGGCCCAGACATCACTCGCGTTGGCTCCCCACACGTCCCGCAGCATCTGTGTGGTGGGCGACGCAGCGACCCGCCAGGTCACGGGGCCGCCGCCTTGGCAGACGCCGCCCGCACACGTTTGACCGCCCGTGCAGGCCACGGCCGTGTCCCAGTCGGTGCAGCCTGACGGCTTCACCACGCACGTCGCGACGCCTTGCCCCGAGCATTGCTTGGCGCCGGCGGTGCACTGGTTCGTGCATTGCGTGAGGCATTGTCCGCCCGAGCATGTCTTGTTCGCATCGCACGGCGCGGGCGTGTCCCAGTCGGTGCAGCCCGACGCCTTGACCACGCACGTCGCCACGCCGTTGCCGACGCCTGCGCACTGCTTGGCGCCGACCGTGCACTGGTTCGTGCATTGCGAAACGCACTGACCTCCCGAGCACGCCGTGTTCCCGTCGCACGCTACAGGCGCATCCCAGTCGGTGCAGCCCGAGGGCTTGAGCACGCACGTGGCGACGCCATTTCCGATACCCGAGCATTGCTTGGCGCCGACCGTGCACTGGTTCGTGCACTGCGAAACGCACTGGCCTCCCGAGCACACCTTCGGCGAGCTGCAGGCGACGGGCGCGCTCCAATCGGTGCAGCCCGAGGGTTGCTTTGCGCACGTGGAGATCCCATTCGAGGTCGCCGAGCACTGCACGCTGCCCTCGGTGCATTGGTTCGTGCAGCTCTTCGTGCACCTTCCGGCCGAACAGAACTCCCCGGAAGCGCATTTTTCGATGGCCGACCATCCGGTGCACCCGCTCGGTCCGCGCTCACACGAAGCAAATCCCGCCCCCTCGCACGACCGAGCGCCTTCGGTGCACGCGTCCGCGCAGCTCGTCTTCGGATCCGTGGAAGGGTCGTTCGAAGGGTCGTTCGGCGCGGCATCCGAGCCGTCATCCGCTCCGCCCCTGGCATTCGCGCTGTTTGGCGAAGAGGAGGACGATGGATCGCCGGCCGGCTCCGAGCCGCAAGCCACGGCGAGCAGAAGGGAGATTCCAGCAAAGCAAACGAGGAGTCGTGAGAGCATGCGACGGAACCTACGTAGGCACGCTCACCGACCTTCCCCGCAAAACGACGACACGAGAGTCCATCGCAGCAAAGATGGTACGCTCGAGCCATGGGGAAGAACTCGTGGTTCGCGTCGGTGGTGCTCGCGCTCTCCGGAATCGCTGCGTGCTCGCAGGGAGATCCTGGACCGCAAGGCGCTGCTGGACCTCCCGGACCGCCGGGCACGGTTGGCGCGCCGGGCACGACGGAGGCGACGGCGGACGCGGGCGTGAAGGAGAACGAAGGCGGCGTCGTGACCACGGAGGTCCGGACGATCGCCAAGCTGGCCGTGAAGCGAACGCCCTCGGGCCCTGCGACGGAGTTCGACGTGACGTCGTTCTCGTTCGGAGTCGACGCGGTGGTGGCAATTCCTGTCGGCGGCGGCAGCCCCAGTGGCGGCAAGGCAACGCTCGCGCCCGTCGAACTCCAGCTGCGTGCGGGCCCGGAGACAACGGCTCTCTTGAACGCGCTCTTCGAAGGAACGCACTTTCCCTCGGCGACGCTCTCGCTGATCCCAACCGGCGGCGGCGCGCCCGTCCCCTTCGTCACGCTCGCCGACTGGATCTTCAGCTCGCACGAGAGCGCCACCCTCGCCGCGGGCGGCACCACCTACGTGGAGACGTTCGCCATCGCGCCGACCTCTCTGCGCGTGGAGAGCGGGACGTCTTCGGCCACCTACAACGCGGCGACCGCCGCCGGCGAATGCATGGATACATGCGCGTGCGCCAACGCCACCGGTACGGTCGACCTCGGGCCGTACGCCCACAGCCCGAATCCCGCGTGGCCGATCCCGCCCAACGAGATGCGCATCGATCGTCTGGATATCGAGTTCGACGCCACGGCGACCGGAGGCGGCGGTGCCGGCAGCGGTATGTTCAAGACCGACCTGACGCGCTTCGATATCTCCAGCTCGTTCGACAAGAGTGGTGTCTGCGCCTTCCGTCGCATCAGCGCCGGCTCGGTCGCGCGCGAGGTCGTCGTGGACGTCATGTCACCGCTGAGCGCCGCGCTTGGCCCGAAGAGCGACACCACCTGGCTCGGGTGCTCGACGCTTCTCTCCTCGGTCCGCTTCCAAGGATCGACGTCGGGTGTCGTGCAGAACCTCTCACTTCGTCCGCTGGCGCTCATCCGCACGACACGGAGCTTCGATCCGACGACGGGAGCCGTCACGAACGAGGCCACCACGGGCTGGAATTTCGGCACGAAGACGAACGTCGCGAGCTGCGCCCCCTGAACGTTGCCCGAGGTCGAGGAGCCCGCTCCGACGAACGAGCAACGTCGGTAGCGAGCGTCCTCATGAGCTCGATCTCCCTACGCAACGCTGAGCTTTAGCGGAGCCGGTTCCACGCGCTCCATGCCCGGCGATCTGACGCGGTCGTCGCGGTGACGGCACAGCCCGTGCCACGCTCCAATCGCGCGCGAGCCATTTATCGGCACGATTGGAGCCCGCTCGAACGTCGGGAGGTCGGGCCCTCGGCTTGCATTGCAGCGCGCGCGCGCTGAGGCCCGTGAGCTTTCCGGTGCGCGCTCGAAGGGAATTTCCTTGAGACGCGCTCAGCCATCCGACCTTTCCCCCAACGCCTCGAGCAAGCACGACGGCCTTGGGTCCATCCTCACGCTCGACGCGCGAACGCTGGTGCTCGCACGGTGGGCGCTCCTGGCCGCCGTCGGAATCGGCGCGCTCGTTCACGTCGCGTATTACTTTCCTCGCGTCGTCGACGATCTGTTCATCTCCCTTCGATACGCGGAAAATCTCGCGTCGGGTCACGGCGCAGTCTTCAACGTCGGTGAGGCGGTCGAGGGCTATTCGAGTCCACTGTGGATGCTCCTGCAGGCGGTCGGCCTTGCGCTCGGCATCGAAGGCGTCCTCTTCACGAAGCTCCTCGGCCTAGCCTCCCTCACGCTGCTCTTCGTAGGCCTCTACCGACTCGGGCGCGACGTGATGGGCCTCGGCGCGTGGACGGCCATCCTGCCTCTCGGCTGCCTCGCCGCCAATTCGTACGTCGTTTCCTGGGCCCTCCTCGGCCTGGAGACACCACTGCATCTCGCCCTGCTGGTGTGGACGGCCGTCACCTTGCGTTCGTTCGATATCCCGCCTTCCGAAGGCGGTTCGAGCCGGCGTCGAGCAACGATCACGGCAACCGTTTCGATGATCGCGCTAGGGCTCTCACGGCCCGAGTCACCCGTGCTGCTTGCCGTTCTCGCCGCCGAATCCGTTCTCGTGGCATCACCGGCGCTCTGGAAATCCAGGCTCGCGGCACGGGCCCCCGCCCTCGGAGCGACGGCGCTCGTACTCCTGGCCGCTCTCGGAATCCGCGTTTGGTACTACCACGACGTCTTCGCCAATACGTATTACGTCAAAGGCGAAGGCGCCCGGTTTGCCCTCTCGAAGTTGGCACCTCTCTATGCCGAAGGCGTGGGCAGATGGGAACGCCTCGTCCTCGGCGTCGGCACGGTCCTCCTCGGAATCTTCGGATTCGCGCGATCACGTCTCGGACCGTTCGCCATCTCCGCGGCCGTCATCCTCTTCACGTGCAACGTGGAGGTCGATTGGATGCCGAGTCTTCGTCACCTTCTACCCGTGACGATCCTTGCACCGCTCGGGATCGCCCTGGCGGTCGAGGCATCGTTGCGGTCGATGCCCAAGGACGCTCGCGCGCCGTACGCTGCCGGAATCCTGATGGGTCTCTTCGCGCTCACCGCGAGCAGCGCCGAGGTCGCGAGGCTCGACCACCGCGTCAGCGTCCTCGAGGTCGACAAGAACCGGTTTCGAAAGCCCAAGTCTGCAGAGAAGTGGAACGACACCCTGCTCGCCTTTCGCCGTGTCGAGCCACCCCACGTTGCGCAAATGAGCAACTACGACATGGGCCAGATCACCCAGGCATGGGGCGTCCTCGAGGCGAGTGCCTCTCCGATCTCGTCGAGCTGGTTCGTCGGGCGGGACATCGGCGCCGTCGGCTACTACACGGGCGTTCGCATCTACGACACCGCGGGCCTGATCACGCGGGACGTCTCTCACGCCGAGCCATGGCGTCACGGACGAAATGTGACCGACGAGATGGCGAGAGAGATGATGGCGAAGCGCCCAGTGGCAGGCGAAGTCTACGACGGCTGGGACGTCGCGTTGGGGCGCAGCCGTTCACTGCTCACCGGTTATCGCATTCGCTTCGGCGATCAGGCCCGGCCACACGGTTTCGTCGCCGTCGATCGCCCTCGCCCCCCAAAGCGCGAGGTAGCGCTCCGCTACGAGCAACTCGCCGCCAAGTTCCCGCGCGCCTTCCACCTGCACACGCTCTACGGAGAGTCGGTCGGCGCCGCGGTCGAAAAGCGGCTTCGCGTCGTCCGAGTGGAGTTTGGCGAATAGCTCAGTGTCGTTCGACGAGGCGTGCACGCCCCATGGTCGCTTCGAAGCTCTCGCCTCTGGATCGGCTTCGATCGAGAAAATTTCGAGCCATCCATGGATGGCCTCTCGTACGCTAGCCAAGATGGCTCGCGCGTTCCTCCTCGTCTTCCTTGCAGTCGCTTCCGTTGGCTGCGGAAAGCACGAACCGACGACGCCTGGCGACGCCGGTGCCGGCAATCCCTGCAACGGCCGGGTGCAGACGGGGGCTCCGTGCACGAAGGAAGGGGCGATGTGCCGATTCACGGGCCCAATGAGCGAGATCGCTCCCATCGCTACTCCGGGAGAACCGCCGGACTGTTACTGCACGAACAAGACGTGGTCCTGTCCGTCGGTCGCGTCGCCTCTGCCTCCACCGCGTTGAGCGCGCGCGACGTCTCTTAGCGACTCGCTCGCCGACTGCAGAGATGGACGAGCGCGCGAAGCTTTGCGAGACTCGCAAATTCGGCGTCGGTACGAGCCGTGCTTGGGGGAGCGAACGATCGCTCGCGCGGTCGTAACCGTGGACTGAATGTTCGTAAGCAGGCGGCCAACGGGCGAGAAGGAAGCGACGGATGGATGGCGGTCCCCGCTGACACATCCGCTTTGGTGGATCGCGCTGGCGCTCCTGCTCGTGAACGACTTCGCGCTGAAGCGCTCCCCCATGGCCGGTGCGGTCACGGGGAAGCTGAGTGACTTCGCAGGGCTCATCGTGGCTCCGGTCCTCGTCGCGTCGCTCGTTCGGCCGAAGTCTCGTGGCGGAGGGCTCGCGTGCCTTGCGTCCGTGGCGGTTCCATTCATCGCGATCAAGCTCTCGTCGAAAGCGGCATCACTGCTCGTCTGGGCGGCGTCACTCGGCGGGCTGTCATGGCGCATCTGGTCGGACGGGACGGATCTGGCGGCTCTCGCCGTTCTTCCGCTCGCTTGGCGGATCAGTCGATGCGAGCGCGCTGGGCGCGAGCCCTTTCGCCTACGCCGTGCCGTGCACCGGCTTGGAGCTCTCCTCGGTGCTTTTGCCTGCGTCGCGACGAGCCGAGACGTAGCCACGTTCCAGAGCTCGGCGTACCTGATCAACCTGACCCACCGCGACGTTGACGTGGTCCTCTTCCGAGCAAACGTCCCCCCCGATTGCGCGGTGGTGGCGACGGCTCCTCAATCGCTGCTTCAACCCGAAAACTTCGTATTCGATCGGTGCTGGTCCGCTCCCAGCGCGGATTCCGTGCCGCTCGACTCGGACTGGCGAGACGCGTCGGACAAGAGCAATCACCCCGATGCCGGCACCCTACCGGCGCGGGCGTGTGACGCCGTCATCGTTCGCATTGCCGGCATGCCCGACACAGCCGTCTTCTGGAATCAAATTTCGAAGGTCGATTCGACGGACAGGGCCGACCGCGCCGATCCTCACGCGCTCCTCCTCGAGCAAGTCGGCGAATTGCTCGTGATCCAACGAACGTCTCTTCTGGACACCTGGTCCGTCGAATGGACCTTGCCGCCCATGACGGGCACTTGCGAGCACGCGCCGTGAGGAATCGAATCATCCTGATTGGAGCCGCTGTCCTGGGCATGCTCTCGTGGGGACGCGTCGCTGGTGCGGATTCGGTCGTCGTCACCCCCGCCGCCCCCCCGCCGCCCCGCCAACAATCACGGCTTTTCCTCGGCACTGAGTTCGGAGCTCTTTTTTCGGGCCCCTTCTGGATTGATGGAAAGCGAGCCGCTGACGAGGGGGGCAACCTCTATTTTGGATTTCATGCGGGCTATTCGCATGCGCTGAGTGAGCGCTTTGGAGTGATGGGATTGACGCGGTTCAGCATTTGGAACACGCGTTGGGCGGAAACAGCTGGCGACGAGCGTTACCGCATCGATCTGTCGCTGGGGCCGGAGGTGCATGCGCGAGAGGGGATTTTTGGCGGGTATTGTTCCGCGCCGCTGGGGGTCACCTTGGCGCCGAGCCAGGCAGGGGAAGGCCGCGCGGTACAGCATTCGTATGGTACGGGGCTCGGCGCGAACGGCGGACTCCTCTGCGGCGTCGACATCGCAGGCCGCCATTCGGGTGGATACTTCGAACTCGCGTGGATCGCGCACATCACGTGGCTCGACCACACAGCCAGGCTCGTCCGAACTGGCACGGTCGTCAACGAGTCGTACCAGTACATCGATCACGTCTTGTTGTTCTCTGCCGGCTACCTGTATCGGCTCTGAGCCACGGCTAGGCCTCGACGGCTGAGCGCGCGCGCTCCCCTGCGTAGGTCGGAGCGCGCGCTTGGTTCTACTCTCGAGCGTCGTTCAAAAAGCGTGGACGTCCTCCGCGACGCCCGCGTCGGCCGAGAGCGCACCGATGCTCGATGCGCTGGAACCATCGGTTCCTGCCTGTCCGGGTTCGCCGCTAAGCGTGTCCGCCTTCACCGGGGCGGTATCCAGGATGAGGCGGTAACTGTCGATATAACCTTGCCCGCCTGGTGTTTGCGAATAATGCGCGGCCGACGCCGGTCAGCGCGAGGCTGGCGTACGAAGTTCGGCAGCAAGCGCGCGGCGAATCTGGACGTCGAGATCACGAACGAGCCTCTGCTCCGCCGCCTCCGTTCGATTCGAATTGTCGACCGCTGTCGCGAGCTCCCTGTAGCGAATGTCGATCGAGGGAGAGTTGCGAACATCGATGTCGGCGACGCACACGATGCCGCGCGTGTCGGAGCGGTAAACATACGCACGACCGCGCAAGGTTCCGCTGACATCCCCGTTGCCGGCGGCTTCGACGACGGGCTCGGAGATCGCTCCGACGACGATGAGCGCAAGCTTCGTTTTCGAACCGCCCACGAGTGAACGGACGTCGACGAGCGTGTAGCTCGCGTTACCGATTTACCCGCGTGCCGCGCGGCCCCTCGTCTGCTCGACCGGCATCTCAATCGCGGAACTGCCACGCGGCCGCCGACACACGCGACCGGACGCTCGCAGGAAAATCTTCGTTCGACGAACGTCGTGTGCCAGAATTCAAACGGCGCGCGGTTTCCGTGACAATTTCTTGTCGCCGCCCGCGAGCGAAAACGTCCCGACGTACGCCGTTGGGAGGTATCGACGGCACGAGCGATTCGTGCCTGGCCCCGCGGCCCTCGACCTTCCCTCCGGGCGACTCGCAACGAGTTGCCTATTTTACAGGGAGAAGGTTCGCGTGCAGCGCTTCGCCCGCCGCGCCGTTCGCCCCGCGCGTGGACTCCGCTCGTGGGGAAGATCGCGATCCTCCCGAGCGTAGATCAAACCTTGACGGAGCATGCGTCCGCATCGTGTCATGCGGCCTCACGACGCCACTCGCTGGCATCGTGCCACGCCGTTCAGCTCGTTTCATTTTGCAACGAAGGTCGAGCGGCGGGCGTGTCGTAACAACAGGAATGAGCAATGAACAAAATCGTGTCTCTCGCTGGATTCGCCGGTCTCCTCGCCCTCTCGTCGGGCTGCGCCATGGCTGCGAGCCCCGTCACGGGCTTCGTCTACAACGGTAGCCAGGCGCACCAGAGCGCGACGGGCAACCCGCTCGGCGCGAAGCGTGGCGAGTCCTGCTCGTCCTCGATCCTCGGCATCGTCGCCACGGGCGACGCGTCGGCTCAGGCGGCGGCGGCGGCTGGCGGTATCACCAAGGTCTCGCTCGTCGACACCGAGGTCAGCAGCATCCTTGGCGTCTATGCCAAGTACTGCACCGTCGTCCACGGCGAGTAATCTCTCTCTCTCGACGAGGACGGGTTCCTGCCTCCCTCGGGGGGGGGGCGCATTTCTTACCCACTTAGCCTGTCGACAGATTCGCCGATCGATATCGAATCACGAGTTCTAGCGACGAGCTTCGGACACGAGTTCCGGATTCAGCCTGTCCCCCCAGCGCACGCGAGAACGCGTCTTCAGCGGGCCGGGACGCCGATGATAAGCTGAATTCCGAGGCCCTGGACGAGCGCGCTATCGCGGCCAACCCAGCGCCAGTAGTACTCCGAGAACGCGAGTGCGCGCAGATGGACGTCTCGGAACGAGAGGCCCGCGAGAGCGCTCGTTCGAGGCTGAAGAAAGCCTACGCTCCAATCCGTGTGCGCGATATCGACGGATACCGCAGATACCCCGACGCTCGCACCGAGCTCCAGGAATCCGAGTTTCACACCGCCTTCGAGGCCCTGGAAGAAGGGTGTCACCGAGAAGCTCTTCGAGTCGAAGGCTCGGAAGACGAAGGCTTGGAAACCGGCGAGGCGAAGCCACGGTACACGCGGCGAGAGGCCCAACGAAGCCGTGATGTCGAGACCGTTTTGCCAGGGATCGGCGCCCGAAATACGCGAACGAATCTTCGACACCTGAAGGCCGTACTCCACCCGCTGGTGTCGCACCGCGAGTGGAGCATTGTCGAACGACGGCTCGCGCTCGATGGCGTTCGCACGGGGGGTCGGTGCGTTCGAAGTGGCAGGAGCTGCGGGGGTGGCATCGCCCGCGTTCGCACGGCCTTCATCGGCGCGAGCGCGCGACGTTTGCGCGAGGAGCGCGAGAACCACCACGCCGATCAATCGACAACGCATCAAGGCATCGACGTACTACCGCAATTGTCGGTGGGATGAGCGAGCGATCGACGTCGCGCCGCTGGATCCATGCTCGCGCCGACGCCTCAATCGCAGTCTCGAGACGCGTCCGGAAGAGCTCGATACTGGGGACGCTCCCCTGCCCTCGTGGCAGAGCGCGGCAATGCTGGCCATGCGAAGTACAACGCATCGAGGTTGCGCAATACCTGGCCGTGCCCGGCGCCGTGTCATCGAGGTGAGGAATGTCGATGCAATCGTCGATACTCGCTACTCGAAAGGCCCCGAGGAGAGCGTCGTCCTCATGCCCGCCCTCTTTGCGTATTCGACTTCGTGCACCGTAGGGATTCGACCCTTGCACTCGAAGTCGACATTGACCGTGCGCGTGACCGTGCCCGACGACATGTTCCTGGCGAAGCTCATTCCGTGACGAAGTCGTCACGCCGTCGCCCCGAATCGAGAGAGGTGTCGCACGACGTGCCAGTTCTCGAGACGAGCGGGCAGCGGAACACAGCATGGAGAAGGTGAATCACAGCGCCGTCTCGATTCGAGAACGCGCTAGACGACGGGAGATGCCTGATTAGGGTGGCAGGTTGGCGGTTCGCGGCCTGAGCGGCGTGACTCGCTACCGGAGGCTCGAATGATTGCTGCTCGATGGATGCGTCACGCGTCCGTGCTTGCCTTGCTTCTCTGCCCGACGATCGCGTGTGGAAGCTCCGACGAGGAGGGCGCCAGCTCGATACCGAGCGCTGCCGAAACGCCGGCCTCGGACGCCGGCCTCGGCGGGAGCAACGAGGATGCGCCGCCCAAGGCCCAACTTCACGCCGTCCGAGTGTCGGTGAAGGGACTGAAGGGCGACGGTCTCGTCCTCGAGAACAACGGCCAGGACAAACTCGCCGTCTCCACCGATGGCACGAGCACCTTCGTGATCGAGCTCACCGCAGGCGCGAACTACGACGTGACGGTCGAGACGCAGCCCAAGAATCCGTCCCAGACGTGCACGGTCGTCGACGGCAAGGGCGCCATCGAGAGTGCCGACGTATCCGTCGATGTCACATGCACGACCAACCAGTACACGGTTGGAGGAACCGTCACCGGCTTGTTGGGTACGGGCCTCGTCTTGCACAACGGCGCCGAAGACCTTCCGGTGAGCGGCACCACGTTCTCGTTCACGCAGAAGGTGATCGACGGCAACGCTTACGACGTCACCGTCACGACGTCACCGGAGGCGCCGCCGCAGGAGTGCGAGGTCACGAACGGAAGCGGCACGGTCACCGGCAAGGACGTCACGGACGTGACTGTCGCTTGCGTGCAACGCTATTTCGTCGACGTGACTGTCGGGAGCGATGGGAACACGGGACTTCGAGGTAGTCCGTGGAAGACGCTCACGCACGCGCTCACTGCGGTGCCGGAGGGCGCTGTCGAGATCATGGTCGCGCCCGGCAACTACGACAGCGCCGCAGGCGAAACCTTCCCGCTCACCCTCAAGAGCGATGTGGCGCTCATCGGAGACGTGCCCAACAAGGGCAAGGGTGCGATCGCGACACTGCTCAACGGCTCCGGCAACTACACGTTCTCCGGTGGCAGCGCTCGGGCGGAGTTCGGGTCGCCCAACGTCGCAGTCGTCGTTCCGCCCGGGGTAACCAACGCGGCGGTGCGCGGGTTCGACATCCTCGATTCGACCGGCATGGGCATTGCCGTCGACGACGCCACACTGACCTTCGCGTCGATGACGATCTCGAACGTGTATTCGGTCGCCCTCTTCGCTGGCAACGGTGCCCAGGTGGACGTCGAATCGAGCGTCATCAACGGCGGAACCGTGGCGCTGTTCGTCTGCGACGAGACCACCAAGGTGCGAATGCGCAACACGCGGGTCACTGCCACGAACAACTTCGGTGCAGTGACGGTGGGCTTCGACAAGAGTCCGGTTACCGGAGCGAATATGGATCTCGGAACGGCGGCCTCCCCAGGAGGAAACACGCTTCTCGGCGGAGACACCGGTGTTGGACTGCTGCTCTATCCGACGAGCACCGTCGTGCAGGCGGTCGGCAACACATGGAAAGCGAATGTTCAGGGCGCCGACGCCACCGGCAAATACGCCGCGTCACTCGTCGACGGGGCGATCGCCGTCCCGCTCGTGCCCGGAAACAACTTCGGCATCGTGACGGCGCAACCCGGTCAGGGCCTCCAGTTCTAACGCGCGCGACCATGAAGTGGACAGGCCTCGACGCGACGGAAATTGCGCGAGGAGCGGTTTCATCGCCGCTTGCCTATTCGGCAATTCGCATGAAAGACTCGACTCTCCCGAATTGCGGCGGGAGCCACGCGCGATTGCCGACGAGATCGAGCTTTGCCAGGAGCGTCTGAACGATCTCAGCGCCGATTAACGCTCCACCGGACGGCTTAACCGCGATCGCGGAGACTTAACGGGGTCTGAAAGAGCTCGACGGCTAGGTTTCGCGCCGGCCGTCAATGAGCAAGCTTGACCGCGCGATCGTCTGCTCTTTCGCCCTTGCGCTCGTCGTGTGCGCCGCGTGCGCGACGACGAGGGACAGGTTCGTGCCGGAGACGGAGACGGAGGCCGGAGCGACGCTGCCCACGGACACGGTCACGGACGCGGGACTCGAGGCCGGGCCACCGCAGTGTCCGTCGAACGAGTGTCTGCCGTTGCATTTGGACTGCAACGCGGACGCGGGCGACGGCTGCGAGGCGAACGTCCGGACGGACATCGAAAACTGCGGGGGCTGCGGTACCCGCTGCGACGACGGCGGGGCGCCGCCGCCTCACACCCGACCAGCTTGCCTCGAAGGCCAATGCGTCTTCCTTTGCACCGACGATCTGCCGTTCGGTCCGATGCGCAACTGCTTCGGCGCAGATCCGATGATCGGCGATCCGGTCAAAGGATGTTCCGCGCAGCTGGCGTGCGATCCACGTAACTGCGGTGGTTGTGGAGTGGTCGCTCCGGTCGATCCCCGCGGCGACCACATCTGCATCGGGGGCAATCCGCTGCCCGCCTGTCCGAACGGCGCGACCAACTGCGGAGCGGGCACGTGCGGGCTCCAGTGCAAGGACCTGAATCACGACGCCAAGAACTGCGGGGCGTGCGGGCGGCAATGTCCCGACTCGTCGATTTCGGCAGAGACCGTGGCCCTGCTGGCCACCAAGCACATCGTCTTCACGTGCGACGGCCCCAATCCGGCGGGTGGCCTACCCGGGTGCAAACCGATCTGCGATGCGTCGCTCATCCCTCCGCACGTGTGGCGAGACTGCAACGGCGACCTCGAAAAGACCGTCGCCGATCCCGCGAACCCGGCGTTCGACGGCTGTGAGCTCGACACGTTCGAGAACAAGGACAACTGCGGCGCGTGCGGGAACAAGTGCAACGAGGTCTGTCACACGAAGCCCAGCTCGACGACGCTCGAGCAAGTGTGTGATTGCCCGCCCGGCCTGACGTGGTGCGGGAACGAGTGCGTCGACACGACGAACGATCCACACCACTGCGGGAGCTGCCAGGGCGACTGCCTCGGCCCGTGGGAGGGTGGAAACGGCAGCCCCGTCTGCATCGACAGTCAGTGCACGTACAAATGCAAGGCCGGCTTCGCGGACTGCAACAAGCAGCTGCCCGACGGCTGCGAGGTCGACACGCAGAACTTCCCCGCCCATTGCGGCAGCTGCGGGCACGCCTGCGCGAAGGACCAACGCTGTGGCAACGGGGAATGCCAGGTCCAGGATTGCAGCAAGGGACCGGTCAAATGATTCGCTGGCACCATCTACCTTTCTTGTTCGCCACCGGCGTCGCCGTGATCGGCGGTTGCACGTCCAGCCGCAGGTCGTTCGGGCCTCCACCGCCGGACGGCGGCGACACTTCGTCGTTCGGTGAAGCCCCCGAGGGCGACCCCTGCGAGGCTGCCGCGAAATCGAAGTCGTATATCGGGTGCGACGCGTGGCCGACGCCGGTGGCCAACGTTGCCTGGAGCGTATTCGACTTTGCCGTCGTCGTAGCCAACGCGGGAACGAGGCCCGCCAACATCAAGGTCGAGCGCGCCGGCGCACAAGTCAGCACCGCCACGGTCGAGCCGAACGGCCTGACGAAGATCTACCTGCCCTGGGTTCCCGAGCTCAAAGGGAAGGACTCCGACTACTGCGGCTCGGTCCTCTCTGCCCTCCCCGCGAGCGTGCACGCGGCCGGCGGCGCCTATCACCTGAAGTCGGACCGGCCGGTCACGGTCTATCAGTTCAACGCGCTCGAATACGCACCGGTCGGCGGGCCGGCGAAGAAGGACTGGACCGCGTGCCCCGGCGATCTCGGCTGTCCGGGTGTCAGCTGCCTGTCCTATTCGAACGACGCTTCGCTTCTATTTCCGACCAACGCCCTCACGGGGACTTACCGCATCACGGGCGTCGCGAGCGCAAACGGGAATTCCTACTTCGCAGTCACCGCCACCGCCGACGGCACGAAGGTGAAGGTGCAGCTGTCGTCGACGGCAAAGGTACTGGCGGGCGGCGGGCTCGCGGCGACCGACGCCAAGGGCACGCTGGAATTCTCGATGAACGCGGGTGACGTCGTGGAGGTCGCGGCGCAGAGCGG
The DNA here is from genome assembly GCF_001263205.1 of Labilithrix luteola. GTDB lineage: Bacteria > Myxococcota_A > Polyangia > Polyangiales > Polyangiaceae > Labilithrix > Labilithrix luteola. The sequence continues at coordinate 5,962,134 of NZ_CP012333.1, read as the reverse complement.
GAACGACAGCGACCTGAGCGGCTCGCTGGTCATCGCCGATCACCCGGTGCAGGTGATCGCCGGACATCCGTGCCTCAACGTTCCGCAAGGAATCATGGCCTGCGACCACCTCGAGCAGTCGGTGCTGCCGGCAGAGACGCTCGGCAAGCATTACTTCGTCGAGCAGCCCACGGGCCCCTACGGCGCTGTCCCCGGGCACGTCGTGCGCATCTACGGGAACGTCGACGGAACGAAGCTCACGTACCCGCAAGATGCACCGAAGAACGCCCCCGCCACGATCGATGCCGGCCAGGTGGTCGACCTCGGCATCGTGGAACAGGACTTCGAGATCGTCGGCGACCAAGCCTTCGCGGTCATCACGCTGATGCTCGGCGGCAACGCCGTGGATCCGGACACGAACGAAGGTGATCCTTCGATGAGCTCGCTCGTTGCAGTCGAGCAATATCGAACGAAGTACGTATTCCTCGCGCCGGACGATTACGACACGAGTTACGTCGATGCCGTTCATCCAATGACCACGACGCTGACGCTCGACGGCGCTCCGATCGAGACCGCCGCGACGGCCATCGGGACGTCCGGCTTCGGGGTGCATCGCATCCGCCTCGACGACAAGAGCAGCCGCGGCGCGCACGTCATCGAGTCGTCCGAACCGTTCGGCCTCCAGGTGCTCGGGTACGGCAAGTCCACGAGCTACCAGTATCCCGCCGGCCTCGATCTGGAGCACATCGCTCCGCCGCCACTGAAGTGATCTCGTCCGAGAACCGAGGTGCCTGCCCATGATCTCGCGAAGCCAATCCCTCGTTGCGCTCGTCACACTGACCCTCGGCGCGATCGCCGCCTGCGCCTCGGAGGGCGAGCCTACAACCGATACCGGTGCCCCCGCCGCCCCTGCGCCGTCGCAGACGGGAACGACCATCCCCGGGTCACAAAATCCTGCGAACGAAGCGGGCGCCGAGGACGCGGCGCCGAACGCGGATGCGGAGGTCGACGCAAGTGGCGACTACACTTACGGCGAGTGGTCCGACTATTCGAACTGCAGCGTGACGTGCGGAAGTGGCACGAAGACGCGCACGCGCGAATGCAAGCGGCGTGACGGGCTACCGGTAAACTGCACGCTCTGCGGCGGGGAGTGCACCAACTCGCAAGACTGCACCGTCTCGGGTTGCTGTGGCCCGCGCGAGGAGTGCTGCCCGGTCATGCCCTACAACGTCTGCGGCGGCGACATGAAATGGTGCTCGGACACGCTCGCGAACTATGCCGCGAAGTGCCTCGCCGCAGGGTGCCTGTGGACCGGCGCCAAGGCATGCACCATCGGCGGCAGCCCGTCGAACGCCACGCTGCCCGGCGGCCAGGGCACCTGCCAATAGAGGGCTCCCATGAGATTTCGTTCGTTCGGAATCGTGTCGTCCGTATCGTTGGTCCTGTTCGCCCTCGGTGCGTGCGCCGGAGATCCAACCGCCGAAGGCGTGAGCGGCGCGGACTCGAGCAACGAGGACGCGAGCAGCCCGATCCCGAGCAAGGCGGACGCCAACGCGTCGTCGAGCAGCGATCCGCCTCCGGGCAACGACTCCGGCACGACCGCCAACGCCGATGCGGATTCGTCCGCCCCGGACGCCGGCGGATATCCCGCCTTCGGCTCGGCGACGTATTTCAAGGCGTCGAACACGGGTACGTACGACACGTTCGGCTCTGCGGTTTCGTTCTCCGCCGACGGCAAATACCTAGCGATCGGCGCGCGCGGGGAGAGCTCCAACGCAAAGGGCATCAATCAAAACCAAGCCGACGACTCCGCATCGCTCGCCGGTGCGGTTTACCTGTTCGTGTGGTCGGGCACGGCATGGACGCAAGAGGCGTACATCAAGGCGTCGAACGCCGAAGCCGGTGACATGTTCGGCACGGCGGTGGCACTCTCCGCCGACGGGTCGCGGCTCGTCGTCGGCGCGCTGAGCGAGGACTCCAGCGCGACCGGCGTCGGCGGGAATCAGGCCGACAACGGCTCGCCGGAGAGCGGCGCCGCGTACGTCTTCGTCCGAGCCGGAACGACGTGGACGCAGGAGGCCTATATCAAAGCCTCCAATACGGGCTCTGCCAGTGCCACCGAGGGAGACGCCTTCGGTGCGTCGGTGTCGATCTCCGGCGACGGGACGCGACTCGTCGTTGGCGCATACGGCGAGCAGTCGAACGCGACCGGCATCAATTCGAATCAGAGCGACAACAGCCTGAGGCAATCCGGCGCCGCATACGTGTTCGTCCGATCCGGGACGACGTGGTCGCAGGAGGCGTACGTCAAGGCGTCGAACACCGGGGCCAACGACTGTTTCGGCCGTATCGTCACCCTCTCGGCGGACGGAATGCACCTCGCCGTCGGTGCGGATGGCGAGTCGTCGAACGCGACAGGGATCAACCAAAACCAAGCCGACGACAGCGCCTTCGCAGCCGGCGCCGTCTACGTGTTCGCGCGCACGGGGGGGACCTCGTGGTCGCAAGAGGCATACGTCAAGCCGTCGAACACGAGCTTGCTCGACGACTTCGGCAGCGCCCTCGCTCTGTCCGCCGATGGATCGAGGCTCGCCGTAGGTGCCATGATGGAGCAGTCGAGCGCGACGGGGATCGACGGCAACGGCGATCAGAAGACGGCACCGCAGCTCTACAGCGGCGCGGCTTACGTGTTCGTTCGATCGGGCACGACGTGGACGCAAGAAGCCTACGTGAAGGCATCGAACACGTGGTCAGGAGCCTACTTCGGTGCGTCCGTGGCCCTCTCCGCGGACGGCGCGCGGCTCATCGTCGGCGCCGAGCACGAGGACTCGGCCGCGACGGGGATCAACGGTAACCAGAACGACGGGAGTGCGAAACAGAGCGGCGCTGCCTATGTCTTTTCGCGCACGGGAACGACGTGGTCACAGGACACCTATGTGAAGGCCTCGAACACCTACGCCTTCTCGGAGTTCGGCGGGTCGGTGTCGATGTCCGGTGACGGCTCTCGGATCGCCGTCGGCGCGCGCCTCGAGTCCTCGAGCGCCACCGGGATCGGCGGTGACCAGAGCAAGCTGGACAGCTACATGAGCGGCGCGGTCTATGTCTACTGAGACGAAGGGGCGACTCGCGCTGGTCTCGGGCCTGCTGGCTTCTGCCCTTACGGTGTCCGTTTTTGCGTGCAACGAGAACGAAAGCTCCGAAACCGCGACGGATGCAGGCGGTCTGTCCGACGTCATGAAGACGAGCGACGACGCCGCGAGCGATTCCGCGACGGATACCGCAGCGCCGCCCGTCTGCAAGGAAGGCCGTCGTCGTTGCGTCGGCTCGGACCTCCAGCTCTGCGACGACGGGGGATGGGTTCTCCTTCAATCCTGCCTGCCCGGGGAATGGTGCGACGTGGCGGTCGGTATCTGCCGTGCGCTCGGCGATGCCGGCCCCGATTCCTCCCGCGACGCGAGTTGAGCAACACACGCTCGGACGGCGAAAGAATGCTCTAATCGGAAACGTGCAACGGAAATTGCGCGAGGGGCCGATCGTCGGGCGGGAGCGCGATCTCCGCGCGGTGGCCGAGCTCTTTGCTCAGGGCGAGCGCCTGGTCACCCTCGTCGGACCACCTGGCGTAGGAAAGACACGGCTCGCCCGGGCGGTCGCGGACGCGCAACCTGGTCCCGCGCCACCGCTCTGCGATCTGACCGAGGCGCGCACGGCGTCGGACCTCGTCTCCGCCATCGCGAACGTCGTCGGCGTCGCACCACGTGACGTCGCCGACGGTTCGGCGCCCGAGGCGATCGCGCGAATGCTCGAGGAGCATGACCTCCTCGTCCTCGACAGCTTCGACGATCTGGTCGTCGCGGGACGGCCGCTGCTCGAGCGCTGGCTCTCCGAGTCGTTGCGCGTGCGTTTCCTCGTCACCTCGCGACGTCGAATCGGGCTTGCGTCGAGTGAGGTCGTTCACGAGCTCGGGCCGCTCGCAACCACAGGCGAACGCGGCGACCGCAGCACGAGTCCGGCGCTCCGCCTCTTTCTTGCTCTCGCGTCGCGCGCACGCCCTCGGCTCGCGGATTCGCCCGAGGCCGTCGCGGACAGCATCGAGCTCGTCCACGTGCTCGAGGGCTTTCCACTGGCGATCGAGCTCGCCGCCGCACGAATGGCGATCATGTCGCCACGCGAGCTCGCGGCTCGTCCGCAGCCCGACGCGCTGAGCGTTCCGCGTGGGCACGCGCGTGGCTACACGTCGCTCGAGGCAGCGATCGCGAAATCGTGGGACGCGCTCACGCCCGGGGAGCGCACCGTCCTTGCCCAGCTCAGCGTGTTTCACGGGAGCTTCACCGTGCACGCCGCGGAGGCCGTCGTCGATCTCTCCGAGCTGCGAGGTCGTGAAGCGCGTGCAGAGACCGTCCCGCCGATCCTCGACATCCTTCACGTGCTCCGCGACTCGTCGCTCGTGCGGATCGCGCGTGATGACGGCGCGGAGCTGCGCCTCGGCATGCATCGCGCCATCCGCGAGTTCGCAGAGCTTCGCCTCGCCGAGGCCGTGCGACGAGACACGAAGGATCGGCATGCGCGTTGGTTCGCGTCACGATCGCCGGCCGATCTCTACGACGATCTCGAGAACGCGACCGCAGCCCTCGCCCACCTCCGCAGCGCAGGACAGCGCGAGAGCGCGATTGCTCTGATCGCGTCACTCCGTTCCGCGAAGCTCGCCTACGGCCCCCTCGAACCGTACCTCGCGGCGCTCGACGAGATGATCGCCGAGGCGAGCAGCAACGTCTCCAATGCGCCCGGGTTGCTTCTCCTGCGGACCACACGTCTGGCAACCTTGAGCGCCCTCGGATCCGTCGGCGAGGCGCTGGCGGAGAGCGAGCGTGCCGCCGCGATCGCGACACAGCTCGGAGACGTCGCGGCGCATCGCCGAGTCCTCGCCATCGCCGGCGGCGTGCGCCTTTTTTCGGGCCAGGAGGAGGTCGCCATCGAGACACTCGAAGCAACGCTCCGTGCCGAAGGCGGCCCTGTCCCCGACGACGTCGAGGAGCTCGCGCGACGTCATCTCGGCTACGTGTGGCTCCAGCGTGGCGAGACCGCCGCCGCAATCCAGGCGCTCACACGCGCTGGTGATCTTGCTCGCGCCCGCGGTGACCAAGAGTCCGCGGCGAGCATCGTCGCGAACCTCGGGCTCGCGCTGCAAGACCGTGGAGACCGATCCGAGGCACGCGAGCACTATCTTCGCGCCCTCGCGTCGACCAAAAGCACGGTGCGGCGCGCCTATTACATCGGTTACGAAGGAACCGCGGCACACGAAGACGGCGATCTCGAGACGGCCCGCACGCGGTACGAAGAGGCCTCCGAGATCGTGGCGAAGGTCGGCGATCGGCGCGCGCTCGGATGGCTCGCAGCCATGAATGCGGCGGTCGCGGCAAGGCGTGACGCGCTCGAATGGGCGGAGAAGGCGCGCACCGACGCCGAGCGTATCGGCGCGGAGACCAAAGACGTCAACCTGATCTGGCTCGCGCGCTTCACGAGGCTCGAGCTCCACGCCTCGCGCGCCCGCAGTGGTGATCCCGAGGCACACGCAGAGGCGCTACGACTGCGCGCCGAAGCCACGACGGGCCCGGCCGCACCGGCCTCGCGGTCGTGGGACGTGCGCCTCATGCTCCGGCTCTTCGCGACGTCGCTCGCGTCGGAGCAGCCTGCTCGTTCGACCGCGGCGGACGCACCGAGCTCGCCGCGCGTGACCGTGGCAAGGGACGGAACCTGGTTCGCGATCGGCGAATCGCCATGTCAGGTCGGGAAATACCGCGCAACATCGCGAATGCTCGCCGTGCTCGCCACCTCGCGCGAGCGCGCGCCCGGCACGGCGATGTCCGTCAACACACTGTTTCGCGCCGGATGGCCCGGCGAGCAAATCCAGAAAAGCTCGGCCGCGAATCGCGTCCGCGTCGCACTCGCGGCGCTCCGCAGCCTCGGTCTCCGCGACGTACTCCTGCACAACGGCGACGGCTACCTGCTCGACACGAGCGTCGCGATCGATCGCGGCGGAGACGCGGCGAGCTGATCAGCGGAGGTTCTTTCGCCGTTCGATCTCTTCCGGCGTGGGCTTCTCGAGCGCGAACGAGCCCGTCTTCACCTCGCCTGCCCGCACGTACGAGGTGATCACGACACCGTTCGGCGACAACTTGGAATTCAGGACTCGCAAGCCAACCGGCTTCGCGCTCGATGCGAACAGACGCTTGCCCTTTCCGAGCACGATCGGAAACGTGAGCACGCGGAGCTCGTCGACGAGATCGTGCGCGAAGAGCGTCTGCAGGAATTCGCTCGAGCCTTGTGTGAGCAGGTTGGGCCCGTCCGTCTTCTTGAGCTCGCGAAGGGCGGCCACCGGATCGGGGCCGAGGCCGCGGCTGTTCTTCCACGCGAGCGACTCGGGCCGATGGGTAGCCACGTATTTCGTGATGCGATTGAACTGCTCGGCAATCGGATAATCCGGCTGGCTCGGATCGGTGATGTGCGGCCAGTGTTCGGCGAAGATGTCGTAGGTCTTGCGGCCGAGCAGAAGGTCGTACGGCGTCCCGAAGAGCTCGCCCATCGCCTCGCCCACGACCTGATCGAAGTATCCCGCGACCCAACCGCCGTGCTCGAAGCCGCCGGTCGGATCCTCTTCCGGGCCACCGGGAGCCTGCATCACGCCATCCACGCTCACGAACGCCCCGACGATGATCTTTCGCATGTTCTCTCTCCTTTACGGGACGACGATCGACAGGACGGCGGATCGACAAGCGAGACGGTTTATTTTCGAAGCGGTCTACTGGCAGGTGCCAAGGCTCCCCAGTTGACCTGCCAACACCGAGCACGACTGTCTGCCTGGGCAGTCCGCGTCGACGCAGCACGCCTTCGCGCATTGCCCGAGCCAAGGTGGGCACAAGAGCCCGGGGCCGCATTGCGAATGGTCGCGGCACACCGCGCCTAGCTCGGCGTTCGACTCGACAGGCACACACGTGATGGTGAGGTCCGAAAGCGAAAAAAGGCAGCGGCGGCCGCGACCGCAGTCGTCGACCGATCGCGGGTCGCACTGGGCGCCTCTCCCAACGGTCCAGCAACTGGGCTCGAATGGCGTTCGTGTGGCCGGGATTTCGGAGACCTCGCTGGTGTCGCCTCCGTCGGCCGAATGACCGCCGACAGGCTCCGTCGCCCCTCCACACGCCAGTGGAAGGAACGCGGTGACGACCACCACCCACGCGATCGTTCGGAAGCGCTGAGCCATCTTGGGCTCGATCCTAACATCCCTCGCCGCCCGGATCCGCCCGCTCGAGGTTCGGCCATTCACACGTTCGGGCGCGGCATCGAGGCGCGCAGGCGTCGATGCGCGGACGATCCGTAATCAAAGAAACGCCGCAACGTATTCGTCGCTTCGCGCCTTGAGCTCGTCCTGGAGTGTCACGTCGAGCGCCTGCCTCGACGGCCGCTTCGGGCGCTCTTTTTCGTAGTAGAGCCCCGTCTCACGCGCGAGCTCGGGCGCGGTTTCGCAACGCAGCTGGGTCTTCGTCCCCTCTTCGTTCGTGACCAGGAACGGGCGAAGCAGCACGTGGAGCACGCCCAATCGGCGCTTCCAGATGTCGCTCGCAACGGCGCCTGGATGAAGCGAGTACGTGGAGACGTTCGTGCCTGCCAGCCGCCGCGCGAGCTCGTTGGCGTGGAGAACGTTCGCGAGCTTGCTGACGCTGTACTCCGGAAACGCGCTGAAGGTCGCGGAGGGCTGCCTGACCGCATTCCAGTCGATTGCCTGCTTCGCACGGTAGTGGGCATCGCTCGCCACGATGATGATGCGCCCTTGCGGCGCCCGCCGAACGAGCGGCAGGAGCTTCTCTGTCCAGAGATAGTGGCCGACGTGGTTGATGCCGAACGCGAGCTCGAAGCCGTCCTTCGTTTGCCCCCGGACGCCCGCCACGCCAGCGTTGTTGATCAGTGCGTCGATGGTGAGGTCCTTCTCGAGGATCTCGTTCGCAGCCTTGCTCACCGATGCGAGGTCCGCGAGGTCGAGCGCAAGGAACTCGACCTTGGCATCTGGATTCCTCTCCCGGACGGCAGCAAGCACCGGCTCCGTGCGCTCGACACTCCTCGCAGCGATGATGAGCCTTCCGATGCCAAGCTCTGCGAGCGCGATCGCATTGGCACGGCCAATCCCGGTGTTGGCGCCGGTGATGACGAAGGTCTTGTCGCGCAGGTCCATACCTGCTGATACGCGGAGGAGGTTCCACACGCCAGAGGGCGTCGTGCCGCCGCTCGTCGCCTTCGGCCGACGCCTTGGCTACGTCGAGCTCCGTCAGTCTTCGTCCGCGTCCGAGGAAACCGTGCCTGCTCGGTTCCTCGTCACGGAATAGCCGAGGGAGCGAAGGCTCCCCTCCAGCCCCTGCCTCAGATTGCGGAAGGTCTCGAGACCTTCGAGCCCCACGCCCATGTGAATGAGTGTCTGGGCGAGCGCGGGTTTGATGCCGGTGAGGATGCAGCGAGCGCCGAGCAGGCGAACGGCGCGAGCCATCTTGACGAAGAGGTCGGCGGTGCGCGTGTCGACGGAGTCGATGCCGGTGAGATCGACGATAACGCAGCTGACGTCTTCGTCGGCGACGTGGCGGACCAGGGTGGAGGTCATCTCCTCACCGCGTCGAGCGTCGACGACACCGATGACCGGCAAAACGAAGACCCCTTCCCAGACCTGGATGATGGGGGTCCCGAGGGCGGTCGTCGTCGCGCGGTAGCGCTCGACCTCGGCGAGCTTCCGCTCGAGCTCCTGGGAGAGCGACGTATCCGTGATGGCGAGCGCCGCCTTCCACGGATCGGCCTCCGGCCCCCACACTGCGGGCTTCTTGATCTCGTAGGCGCAGTGCGGGTCGCCCTTGCCCATGCACATCGTTTCGATCGCGATGATCGGCTCCCCGACGAGCGCCGTGCACCAACCGCTCGCATAGCCGGTGAGGGTATGGCAGACGGGGAGGTCGCCCACGCCGAACTCGGAGAGATGGATCTCGGCTTCGTACGAGTTCTTCCAGATGCCGGAGAGGTGGAACGTGCCCGTCTCGGGGTCGATCTCGCTCTTCCCTCCCTCGACGAGCGCGATGCCCTCCCACATGTGCATCACCGAGCCCGCTGCTCTGCGGTCCCGCTCGGTATCCCACTGGTACTGGGCGTCGAGTGCCTTGAAGTCACCCAGCCCGCAGCGATATCCGAACTGCGCGAGGAGGCCGCGCGCGAGCCTCTCACCGAGCTGGTCGATCATCAGCCTTCGCAGGGTTGCGAAGGCCTCTTGCCGGAAGAGGAGCATGCGGTCGGAGCCGAGCAGTAACCGCCCCGTCTCGGGCGAAAACTTCAGCATCTGCCGGAAGTCGATGTCCGATACTTTCATGTCAGGTTCGCTCGATCGGCGGCACGCATCTGCGACGGGCCCCTCGATGAGCACGGCCATTTGCCAGCGCGTATCGAGGGACCGTTACGACTAGAGAGTTCAGCGCCCCACCCTTCCTACGTAACTTGCTCGGCTGTCAGCCAGTATGCAACAGCGAAGCAACGATCGAGTGATCGTCCTGCCGGTCCTCCACGAGCTCAACCATGGTGACGCTCGTGCACACGCATCGACGCGTCGAGCTCAACGTCTCCCTGTCGTTTGAAAGGGCGACGCGATGCGCCGGCACGACGGTTATCCCAATAGGGTGTGCCGCGATCGCCAGTACGGCGTTCCGACGCCACGTCGGCAACGGTTTCGAACGTATCCGTCCGACCTGACGCGGACCGAGCGTTGGGGAGCAAATCGCTTTGGCGTGTGCGACATGCTCCCCGTCCGCGTGGAAGACGAGCGTGCAGGCTGGTCTCTCGTCAGTAGATGCGGACGCGCGCTGCCGGCGCCAAAAATAGCTTTTGCCCCGGCTTGACGTCCCAAGCCGGATACCAGCTATCGAGGTTTCGCACCGTCGCCGCACGGAACTGCGCCGGCGCGTGGCCATCCGTCAGAAGGCGCTTTCGGGCCGCCGCTTCACGCGCTTTGAAGCGCCAGCTCTGGGCGAAGCTCACGAAGAACTGCTGATCGCCGGTGAGCCCCTGCGCGGGGGGCGCTTCCGTCCCGCCGCTCGCGAGACGATACGCGTCATAGGCGGCGCTGAGCCCAGCGACGTCGGCAATGTTCTCGGCCGACGTCAGCTTCCCGTTGACGTGCGCGTCGGGGAACGGCTGGTAAGCGTCGAACTGCGCCGCCAGCGCGGCAGCCGACTTCTTGAAGTGAGCGAGGTCCGCGTCCGTCCACCAGTTGTGGAGCCTTCCGGTCGCGTCGAAGAGCGCACCGGTGTCGTCGAAGCTGTGACAGATCTCGTGGCCGATGATCGCGCCAATCGAGCCGTAGTCCATGGCCACGGGGCGCGTCGGATCGAAATCCGGCGGCTGGAGAATCGCGGCCGGGAAGTTGAGCGCGTTCATCGCGGGGAGGTTCACCGCGTTGACGAGCTGCGGATTCATCACCCATTCACTTCGATCGACCGGCTTTCCGAACTTCGCCAAGTTGCGCTGATATTCAAACATCTGCGCACGGTCAAAATTGCCATAAGCGTCGCCCCGCACCACTTCGAGTGAGGAATAATCCCGCCACTTGTCCGGATAACCAACTCCCACTTTGAGCGCGGCCAGCTTCGCTTTCGCCTGCTCCTTCGTCTTCGGCGCCATCCAGTCGAGCGCGTCGATCCGGCGGCCGAAGGCGGCGACGATGTTCTGGACCATCTGCTCGGCACGCGCCTTCTCGCTCGGCGGGAAATACTTCTCGACGTAGAGCTTGCCGACGACCTCGCCGAGTGCGTCGTCCGTTTGTTCGACCGCACGCTTCCAGCGCTCGCGTTGCTGCGGCGTTCCATTGAGCGTCTTGCCGAAGAAGTCGAACGCTTCGTCGCTGATCGCCTTTGGGAGAAACGCGGCGTGGCGCTCGACGGCGTGGTACGTGAGGAAGTCCTTCCAGACGTCGAGGGGCTGGCTCTTCACCAGCGCGGAGATCCCGCTGATGGCCTGCGGCTGCCAAGCAATGAAGACGTCCTGCTTGTCGAGCTGCGCGGCGGCGAGGAACGCATCCCAATCGAGGCCGGGGGCACGCTTCGCGAGGTCGCCCCGTTTCCAGTGGTTGTTGCCCTTCTTGACGTCTTCGGTGTCTTCGCGCGTCGCGTGCACCTTCGCGATCTTCGTCTCGAGGTCGAGGATCCGCGCGGCCTTCTTCTCCGCATCGGGAAGGCCGACAAGCTTCAGCGTCTTCGCAATGTGGGTTTTGTATTTGTCGCGAATCTCAACCATCCGCGGTTTTGCCGACAGATAGTAATCGCGGTCGGGCATCTCGAGCCCGCCCTGGAGCACGAACGGGACGTAGCGGCTCGGGTCATCGAGATCCTGCGCCACCCAGAGACCGAAGACGTTGTCGGTGTCGAAGTCGGTCGCGTTGAGGACGTCGACGTCTGCGCGGATCGTGCTCCCGAGCACCTTGGAGAGGCCCTTCACGTCGGTGATCGCCGCGACGGCAGACAGCGCCGGCGCGAGCGGCGCGATACCCTTCGCTTCGATCGCCGCTTCGTCCATGAAGCTTGCGTAGTAGTCACCGACCTTGCGGGCGTCCGACCCCGTGGCGCCGTTCTGCTTCGCCGCGTCGGCGATGAGGTCGGCTTGTCGCTTCGCCGTACGCTCGGCGACGATCGCCATCGTTCCCCAGGTCGAGCGGTCGGCGGGGATTTCGGTCGATTTCAGCCAGGTGCCGTTCGCGAAGCCGAAGAAGTCGTCGCCCGGCGCAATGGTTTTGTCCATTCCGGCGAGATCGATCCCGCCAGCGGACGAAGGGGCGCTTGACGCACTTGACGCGCTCGCGGGCACGCTGGGTGGCGCCGTCGGGCTCGGCGACGGCGACGGCGGCGGCGGCGGCGCGTTGGTGGAGCCACCCCCGCAAGCCGTCGCGAGTAGGACGAAAATCGGCGTGAGCGAGAGGGAGCGAAGGCGACGATGAACGTTCATGCGTTTTTCCCGCGCGGAGCTTAGAACTTTGCGCGGAACACCGCGAGGGGGCGTTAACCTCCACGTCTTGGTGCGTTGACGGCCCCAAACCATGTGTCATACCCCGGCCAAACACATGCGACGCTTGCTCTTCTTGGCGCTGCTCCTTTCCGCAAGTTCAGCGTGCTCAGCGTGCTCTGGCTCGAAGGGCCGCATCCAGCACGTTCAATCGGCTCGAGTCCACGCGGCGAACGGCGGCGTCCGACAGGCGCAGGAGTTCGCCGCGGCCGTCGACGGCGCCTTCAAGGCTGGCGACTACAAGAAGAAGGCAAAGGCCGGCGTCATCGATGCCGGAGAAGCGATGCAAGCGATCGACCGCGTGCTGCCCATGGCAGGCGTCGACGGACCGACGCTCGTCGCATGGCGGGCCGTGCTACTGCTCGACGTCGGCCGCACGAACGACGCGTTCTCCGAATACAATCGATCGTTCGCGATGGGGCCGAACGAGCTCGCGGGCACGGCGCTCATCGACCATTACAGTCAGGCCAACCGGCCCGACCTCGCCGGTGAGGTGTGCGCGAAGACGGTGCCGGCATTGCGCACCACCGACGCGAAGCTGGAAATGATCGCGCGCTGTCGCAAACGCATGAACGCCATCTCGCCCGAAGGGGAGATGGCATGGATGAGTCCCGAGCTCGTCGACTGGTACCAGACCGAGAACGCACGCCGCCTCGGCGCCGCGGTCGAGGCCGACAACGCCCGTGCCGAGCGTCAGCGGCAAGAGCAACGCGTCGTGCGAGGCATGGAGCAATGCTCCGCGTCGTGCAAAGAGCGTGGCCTCTACTGCCAGAACAACTGCCGGCACGATCCGCTGTGCGATCAGCGCTGCGTCGAGATCAATCGCGCTTGCCTCGATCGCTGCGAGTCGAAGGCCTACGACTCACTCGACCGTTAGCACCCGGGCTCGCGTCATGACCAGCGTCACGCTGGCCGCGGACGCGGGTGCGAGGGGGTTGGGGGCTCATGGGTCGGCGCAACGGCCGGTTCCGCGACCAACTGCTCGCGGAGCATCTCGAGAATGCGTCGCGACGAAGCGTCTTCCCCCGACGCTTCCATCGCGTCCAGGAGCGCGGCGGCGCGCGCGTTGCGACGAACGGCTTCGTCGCGGTATCGGCGGTCGGCACGCCGCTCGCGCCAGAGCCACACGAGGGGAACGCCAAACACGAGCGCGGTGACGAGAACTGCGAGCAGCCACGTTCGCTTCCCGAAGAATTCGCCGAACACCCCCAGCGGCGACCCACCTTCGTTGTGACGCGTCTTCTCGGCAAGCTCGGCAAGCCCCTCGTTCGAGCCAAGCACCGCATGTTTCGCCACATCGTGAGCGGTCTCGCCGAGTGCAGCTTTCAGCTCAGGCGAGTGGAGCAGTGCCACGACGCCGGGCCCGAGGTCGTTGTGCATGCTTTCGCGAAGAGCGGGGCCTAGCTCGTCGACAATGGCGCGGTGGAGCGCGGGCCCCACGGAATGCGGAAACTCGGTCGAGGTGGCGCGAAGAACGGTGGCCGTCACCGCAGACGCGAACCGCTCCAGCTCAGCTTTGTTGGTGTCCGAGAGCGCCTCTGCCTCGACCGACGTGACGACGGCACGCGTGAACCGCGACACAAGCTCGTCGATCCGTGCATTCATTTCATCCGACGACAGCCGCTCGACCACGCCTTGGGACAGACCAGCTCCGAGCTCGCGCATGGCGCCTTGCATCTCCGGCGCTCGCATTACCGCAGCAATACGCTCCTGAGTTCGAACGTCCTCGAGCTTGTCGAGCGCCGATTCGGCGGCCGCAGGCGTCCCGCCGCGTGCCGCCTCTGCGCTTGCTCCACGAATCGACGAAGCGCAACCGCATGCGCCGACGGAGAACAACAGAGCAAGTGCGAGCGATACTGAAGAGCTCCTCCACGATGTCCTCGCCGTCGCTGCGTTGGACGCCAGATGGGCGTGGTCAATGGATCTGCAATCCGACCCCGGTGGGTCCGAGGGCCCCTCCACGGAGAGACTTCGAATGCAGACTTCCAGCATGGTGCGGACTTGGTGCAGGTTCGGGGCCATGAACTGCGGGTCGAGGCTCCACTTCGGATGCGACCGAGGTAAAGCGTCGCGCGGTCGTCACCCGCTGACAGGGCCGGCCGCCTGGTCCGGTGGACAATGACGACGTTGCGGCGTTCGTTGCGCGGCAGCCATTACGATCCCCTCCCCCTCTGCCGTTTCTCTGATTTGCCATGAAGGGAACAGTGATCACGTGCCTCCGCGAGATCGTGATCAACGCAGGCGGTGAAGCCACCTGGCAGGCATGCTTGTCTGCGGCGGACTTCGAGGAGTTCACCGTCTTCCACCTCGCCGAGGACGTGCCCGATCACAAGGCGCTCGCGCTCATCCGGGCGATTTGCGCGAAGCTGGGTCTGACGCTCGAGCAGGCGGGCGACGCGTTTGGCGAGCACTGGGTGAACGTCTACGGCCCCCGGCTCTACAAGCACCTCTACGGCAAGTACGCCAACGCGCGCGAGTTCTTCCTGAACATCAACGAGATGCACGCCCGCGTGACGAAGCATCTCGCCGACTCGAGGCCACCACGCTTCCGCCTCGAGTGGATGGGCCCGAATACGCTCGTCATGCACTACGAATCGCATCGCGGGCTCATCGACGTCGCCGTCGGGATGGCGCGCGCCATGGGCCGCTACTATGGCGAGCGATTGGTCGTCACGAAGCTCTCCTCGAAGGCGCTGCGTATCGTCTTCGCCTAACCGGTCTTCGAGACCGATAACGGCAATTGCTGACGAAGCGCTTCGTCAAATCGCTCGCGCGAGCATCAGAGCTTCGTGCACATCACGCTGCCCATCTTCTTGGTGCCCGAGCACTGGGAGTTCGCGCCCATCGTTCCGCTGAACGAGAGGAAAAGTGTGTCCTCGACCAGGGTGAGCGTTCCGGACCATCCTTGCGACAAAGGAAACTTCGTGTCGCCGGGTACGACCTCGCAGGTCAAGGAAGGACTCCCGCTCGATTCGGCTTGCGCCGACGTGGCGGTCGTCAACGCGAAGTTCATCGTCCCACCGAAGAACCTGTCACCGCCGTAGGTAGCGATGATTTCGGCCCCGCTCTGCGAAAGAGTGAGCGTGCCGTCATCACCGCTGCCCATGTACATGGTGGTGCCACCGTCGTGCAGGAACGTTTCGATTTGTGAGGTGCACGCGTAGTCACCAAGCGCGAAGCGCGACGTCGAGTCGTTGGCTCTCGCACGGGCGGGTGGCGACGACGACGGGACCGCGCTTTCGCTTCTCTCACACGTTAGCCAGTGCTCCGCCGGTGCGGAGCGCAAGCCACACGGCGTCGTATCGGTATCCGTCAGCGTTCCTCCGAGCGTGAGGAAGACGGTATCGGCGTCGTACGTCAGGGCTCCGGCCGAGATGGTCAGCTCCGCGGGGTACAGATCGATAGCGCCGAGATCCTCGACGCACTCGCTCACGTATCCCAAAACCGGCTCCTGCGGCCGAACGATCGTGGCAAGCGAGTTGCTCGTGGCCTCGAATTCGAACGCGCTCTTCTCGCCATACGTGTTGACGTATCGCACGTCGAGCTGATTCCCGCTTCGGGTCACCGTGAGCACACCGCCGTCTTCGACGAAGGCGCGGGACATGAATTCGCCCTCGTTGAGCATTCCTCGCGCGCAGAGTGCAAAGGTCCCGAGCGGGAACTCGGGCTCCGGCAAGGTACCGCCATCACTGCCGACCGCTGCGCCGGGCGGCGACGCGTCCTCTGCGTCGCTCGGCGCTGCAGCCCAGTCCAACTTGCCACCGCAAGCCGGGAGCGCCAGCGCGACGAGCCCCGCGGCAGCGAAACGACGCGAACGACGTACCGACCGATTCTTTGCCGCCATCGTGATCGATGAATATCGCGGCCGGCTCCGCAAACGAGTCAGAACACGGCGCACGCCTTGTTGACGGCCTTGAGCGTGTCGTCGAGCACGTTGCTGAAGTCGTCGCAGATCTCGCGATGCTGCCCTCGTTCTCCGAACGATTCCGCGAGGCGCACCAAGGGAACTCCATATCCCGTGAAGTAGAACCAGCACGCCTTCCACGGTGGAGCTTGACCTGCACATGCGGCGCAGGGGCGAAGGCGAGGATCCGGGAAGCAGTCGATGTCTCGCGATGCGAGGTGCCGACGTCAGTACGTGGCGACGGGAACCGTCGGGGGCAGCGGTGAGAAGGTGGTGCCTGCGAGCAGCGGCTTGATCGCGGAGGCCGCGACGTTCACGACACCGCAGTGGTCGACGGCCGAGCCGATGTATCCCTTCCCCGGTGTGAAGGCGCCTGGGAAGAACGTCTTGCCGCCAAGCGAGTAGTCGTAGTCGGTGCATACCGTCGGGGCTTTGCAGCGCGGCGTGAGCCCGAGGTACGGCCCCGAGACGACCACACTGCCCAACGTGATGAGCGAGCAGTCCCCTGACGGAGCGACGGAATGACGATACTCGACGAACTGGCCAACGTTGGCTGGGATATCCATCGTCGCTCCGGGCCGGTAGGGATCGATCGCAATCATCCGCGAGACCGCGCGGCGTTCGGCGTCGAAATGCTCGTCCGTCGTCATCCAATTGGCGAGATCACGAACGTTCGTTCCGCCCCACGAATAGCCGAGCAAGACGAGATCGAATGGAGTGTCGGCGGGGGTGACACGTCCGTCGTGATTGGTGTCGAGCGCCGCGATCAGCGCATTCCGCGAAGGATTGCTTACGGTCTCGAAAGCGAATGTCGCGTAGCACGTGCTCCCTTGGCAGGCTTGGACGAGCCCCTTCCCGAGGCCATTGCAGAGCTCTTCGAACCACGGGTTGCCGCCGCTGTCGCGGCCGCCAGCGCCGTCGACGCCTGCACCGTTGATGCAAAGGAAACGACGCTCGTGGCTCGGGGCGGCGTCAGTGCCAGAGTCACCCGGCGCCGCGTCGTTCGCAGGCGACGTCGTGCCACCATCGTTGCCGGGCCGTTCGCCCTTGCCCGACGCGGCATCGCGTGCGCCACGCCCATCGCTCGTGTCGGCCTCGTTTCCCGGCAAGCCGTCAGCGCCAGCTCCTGCGTCCGTCGACGAGCAAGCTTCGAGAACGACGAGAATTGCGGCGGGGAGAAGGCAGGCCACGGCCAGCGAGCGGCCCATCGTGATGCGGTTCATCCGATGGGCCCTAGCCGGTCTTGCCTCATGCGCGCGTCGCAATGACCTCTCGAAAGGGTCGAGGGACGCAGCCGAGACCGATGCCGCCGGCGACGCCGACTCCGCAACGGAGATCGCTTGCCAGGTCGCCACCGGTTCGGCCGGCGGCGTCTGGCGAAGACCTCACTTGATCGCGATGAGCTCGATGTCGAACACGAGCGGGCCGGCGGGTGCCCCGGGGCGCTTCGGGGTATCGCCGTAGGCGAGATTGCCAGGGATCCAGAAGCGGGCTTTTTCGCCTTCGACCATCAGCTGGACGCCCTCGGTCCAACCGGGGATGACTTGCTTCAAACCGAACGTCGTCGGCTCACCGCGCATGACGGAGCTGTCGAACATCTTTCCGTCCGGCGTCCACCCCGAATAGTGCACGGTCACGCGATCGTTCGCGGTGGGGTGCTTGGTGCCGTGGCCTTTCGTAAGCACCTTGTACGCGAGTCCGGTGGCCGTTTTCGTCGCGTCGGCCGGGGGTGCCTTCACGTCGGCGGGAACCTCCGGCGGCTTCGGTCCTTCCTTGAAGTCGATGAGCTCGACGTCGAAGACGAGATCGCCGCCAGGTGCACCGCCTCGTGGATGCTCTCCGTAGGCGAGCGCCGCAGGAATCCAGAAACGCCGCTTCTCGCCCTTCACCATGAGCTGGACGCCTTCGGTCCATCCCGGGATGACCTCGTTGACTCCGAATTCGATGGGCTGTCGGCCAATCGAGCTATCAAAGGCTTTCCCCGCCTTGGTCCAGCCCGTGTAGTGCACCTTCACCTTGTCCGTCGGCCCAGGGTGGGTCGTTCCGGTACCCGGCGTGATGACCTTCGATGCGAGCCCCGAGGGAGTCTTCGTTGCATCGGCAGGAGGAGCCGCAACGTCGGCCGGTGCGGGCGGCGCATTCGGGACGGCGTTCTCCACCGTGGCGACCGCTCCCGACTCCGCATTCGAGTCGGTGGACGACGCATTGTTCTTGTTGCAGCCGAGCACGAGCGGGAGGCTGAGACCTACGCTGAGACCGAAACCGAAAACGAGGAGAGTGCGCATCGCGGGCGGCAGCATATACGAGCTCGGCGCGCTTGCCTCCCTCGCGGCCGCGCTCGTGGTTCGGATTGTCACGCATGCGGGATCAGATGGACCTAGGCAGTTCGGTCTGCGACTTGGCCGGCGTGGGCGCGGCACATCACTTCCACACGCGCAATCTGGAGCCGGACGTAAGCAGGCGGTGCATCGATGACGCGGTCACCACCACGATCTCGTGGCCCAACTACCACACGGGTTCCAATGGCGACTTCCAGCGCGTCGAACCGGTGGGTGACACTCATCCGGTTCTCAGAGATCCCGCGTCGGCCGATGGCGTCATCGGCTACCTCCCAGGGTGGCCGCGCCATCGCGGAGTCCACGTTCCATCACTTCGCCGACTACAACTGGACCCCTGATTCGGGGTGCCCGACATTCGTCTCCGAAGCGCCGAGCGATGGCTTCGCGCGTTTTCCCGAAGCGCTGCGGTCGACCCATCGATACGTCCGCAAAGTCGCGGAGTGGCTGGCCGGCTGAATCAAGGGTGGTCCACCGCGAGGTGGACCGGTGCGCCTTGGCCCTTCGAAAGCGAAACGCCGCTCGGGCCGCGCACCGTGCACGGCGAGGCAACCGCACGCTCCTCGGAGTGCACGCAGTGAACCAAGGGTGCACAGAGAACGAAGCGAGCATTCCCCCTCGCACGCAGAAATCCGCGCAAATCGAGAAAGCCGGTGTCGGCGTCAGGGACGGCACGCAGGTTGCTTAAGGTTCGACTCGTTGGGCGCAACGAGGGGCGAGGCGCCGATATCGAATCCATTCACGGAGCCACCGAGCGCCGAGAGATCGGCGCAGGTCGGGAGAACGCCATGGAAAAGCCGAACACGAACACGGTCGAATCGAACGAGAACACCGTCGAGAACCAGGCCTCGCTGGAGCTCGACGTTCGCCGTTCGCGCAAGGTGCGCACGGGCGTGAAGGCGGCTGCGAGCCGTACGCTCGGGGGCCACGGTCCCATCACCGAACGCTGAAAATCGTAGCGCACGCGCAACGACGGCCTCGAGCTCCTCACGGACTCGGAGGCCGTTTGCGTTTGTGGACGACGACTCCGACGCGTCGAGCCTCGTCCAGGAGGTTCTAAGTCGCCGGCAAAGCCGCGCACGTCAGGAGCTCGCGAGAACGCTCGCCGAGTTGCTCGGACGCTTCGATGCGCCTATCGACGCTTCGTCCGCCTCGCTGCCGGCGTCGGCAGCCGTGCCCCCGAGAGGTTTGCGGTTCGCGGAGCCATGCGCGAAGGCCATGGAGAGGCGCCGAGGGCAGATCCGAGATGCGAGATCCGGAAGACAAAAAGCAAAAAGCCCGAGAGGAAAAACCTCTCAGGCTTTTTGGAAGAATAATCCCGGCGACGTCCTACTCTCCCACACGGC